>JAUYQZ010000032.1 GCA_030695415.1 Hylemonella sp. | reverse complement strand
AAACCGGGAAACGTCTCCAGCCCCAGGCCGATCGGAATCCCGCCGTCTTCGTCCGCCATCACCTTGGCATAGGCGGCGGAGGAAAACTTCTCCCATTTCCCCGCCGGCTTCTTCACCTCGATCGCCACCACCGTGGCCTTCAGCACCATCCGCACGATCGCCTCCTTCGGCGCCGAGGGCTTGGTCAGGCAGGGCTGCCCGCCGATCATCTGCCAGCCATTGCCCAGCGCCCAGGCGGTCAATTCCTCACCGGTCATCGAAAACTCCCCTCGCTGGCCCGGCCCCAACAGGCCGCGCGCCAGCCGAAATTGCAACCTCCGTGTCATGGCCCTAGGGTGCGGCGCAGCAATGCGCGCCCGCCCGCGGTGATCCGAACCGCCGACGGTACGCTGTTGCCGCGAGTCGAGTGTTGTCCCGCCGAAACATACCGGCGGGGACGGGAGGAATGGGCGATGGACATGACCGACTGGGCCGATCTGCCCGCGCCGCAAGGCCTGTACAACCCGGCCAACGAGCACGATTCGTGCGGCGTCGGCTTCGTGGCGAACATCAAGGGCGTCAAATCCCACGACATCATCCGCCGGGGCCTGCAGATCCTGGTCAATCTCGACCTTCGCGGGGCGGTCGGCGCCGATCAGCTGGTGGGCGACGGCGCCGGCTGCCTGATCCAGATCCCCGACGCCCTGCTGCGCGCCTGGGCCAAATCCGCCGACCTCGTCCTGCCGCCGCCCGGCCGCTATGCGGTGGCCATGTGCTTCCTGCCGCGCGACAAGCCCAGCCGCGCCACCGCCGAAGCCCTGATCGAACGCATCGCCAAGGTCGAGGGCCAGACCCTGATCGGCTGGCGCGACGTGCCCACCGACACCTCCGGCCTGGGCGAGCGCGTGATCGAGACCATGCCGGTGATCCGCCAGGCGATCATCGCCTGCAACCCCGCCATCCGCGACCAGGACGCCTTCGAGCGCAAGGTCCTGACCATCCGCAAGCAGGTGCTGAACAACGTCCGCGACCTCGGCGCCAAGAACCAGCAGCCCGGCCTGGCCGAGCTCTACATGCCCTCCTTCAGCACCCGCACCCTGGTCTACAAGGGCCTGTTGCTGGCGCCCCAGGTGCAGAGCTTCTACGCCGACCTGCGCAACCCGCTCTGCGAAAGCGCGCTCGCCCTGGTCCACCAGCGCTTCTCCACCAACACCGTCCCGTCCTGGCGCCTCGCCCACCCCTATCGCTTCATCGCCCATAACGGCGAGATCAACACCGTGCGCGGCAACGTCAACTGGATGACCGCCCGTCGCCGCAGCATGGAATCAGAGCTGCTGGGCGCCGACCTCGACAAGATGTGGCCGCTGATCCCGCATGGGCAATCGGACACCGCCTGTCTGGACAACGCGCTGGAGCTGCTGCTGGCCGGCGGCTATCCGCTGGCGCACGCGGTGATGATGCTGATCCCCGAGGCCTGGGCCGGCAATCCGCTGATGGATCCCAAGCGCAAGGCCTTCTACGAATACCACGCCGCCATGATGGAGCCTTGGGACGGCCCGGCCTCCATCGTGTTCACCGACGGTCGCCAGATCGGCGCCACGCTGGACCGCAACGGCCTGCGTCCTTCTCGCTACTGCATCACCGACGACGACTTCGTGATCATGGGTTCCGAGTCGGGCGTGCTGCCGGTGCCCGAGAACAAGATCGTTCGCAAGTGGCGCCTGCAGCCCGGCAAGATGTTCCTGATCGACCTGGAGCAGGGACGCATGATCGACGACGAGGAGTTGAAAGCCAACCTCGCCAACAACAAGCCCTACAAGCAGTGGATCGACAACCTGCGCATCCGTCTGGACGACGTGGACACGCCGGTGGCCGGCGAGTCAGCGCAGGAGCAGCGCATCGGCGCGACCGAGCCGCAAACGGGCGGCATGGAGAGCGTCACCCCCGAGCTGCTGGACCGCCAGCAGGCCTTTGGCTACACGCAGGTAGACAGCAAGTTCCTGATGAGCCCGTTGGCCGCCAACGGCGAAGAGGGCATTGGCTCCATGGGGAACGACAGCCCGCTGGCCGTGCTCTCCGACAAGAACAAGCCGCTCTACAACTACTTCAAGCAGCTGTTCGCGCAGGTGACCAACCCGCCGATCGACCCGATCCGCGAAGCGATCGTGATGTCGCTGGTGTCCTTCATCGGCCCCAAGCCCAACCTGCTCGACATCAACCAGGTCAACCCGCCGATGCGGCTTGAGGTGAGCCAGCCGGTGCTGGACTTCGCCGACATAGCCAAGCTGCGCGACATCGAATCGGCCACGCAGGGCAAGTTCCGCAGCCACACGCTGGACATCACGTACCCGGCCGCCTGGGGCCGCGAGGGTGTTGAAGCCAAGCTGGCTTCGTTGTGTGCCGGTGCGGTGGACGCGATCAAGAGTGGCAAGAACATCCTGATCATCAGTGACCGCGCCATCAGCGCCACGCAGATCGCCATTCCCGCGCTGCTCGCGCTCTCCGCCATCCACCAGCACCTGGTGCGCGAAGGTTTGCGCACCACGGCAGGCCTGGTGGTGGAAACCGGCACCGCACGCGAAGTGCACCACTTTGCCGTGCTCGCAGGTTACGGCGCCGAGGCCGTGCATCCCTACCTCGCCATGGAAACGCTTGCCGCGATCCACAAGGGCCTGCCGAGCGACCTGAGCGCCGACAAAGCGATCTACCAGTACGTCAAGGCCATCGGCAAGGGTCTCTCCAAGATCATGTCCAAGATGGGCGTGTCGACCTACATGTCGTATTGCGGCGCCCAGCTGTTCGAGGCCATCGGCCTGAACAGCGCCACGGTCGAGAAGTACTTCACCGGCACCGCCAGCCGCGTGGGCGGCATCGGCGTGTTCGAGATCGCTGAAGAAAGCATCCGCATGCACAAGGCAGCCTTTGGCGACGACCCGGTGCTCGCCACCATGCTCGACGCCGGTGGCGAATACGCGTGGCGCGCCCGCGGCGAAGAGCACATGTGGACACCCGACGCCATCGCCAAGCTGCAGCACAGCACGCGCGCCAACAACTGGAACACCTACAAGGAATACGCGCAGCTCATCAACGACCAGAGCCGCCGCCACATGACCTTGCGCGGCCTGTTCGAGTTCAAGATCGATCCCGCCAAGGCGATCCCGATCGACGAAGTGGAATCGGCGAAAGAAATCGTCAAGCGTTTCGCCACCGGCGCCATGTCGCTCGGCTCCATCTCCACCGAGGCGCACGCCACGCTCGCCGTGGCCATGAACCGCATCGGCGGCAAGAGCAACACGGGCGAGGGTGGAGAAGACGCGCTGCGTTACCGCAACGAGCTCAAGGGGATCCCGATCAAGCAAGGCGACACCATGTCCGACCTGCTGGGCAAGGACGTCTTTGAAGTCGACTACGTGCTGCAGGCGGGCGACTCCATGCGCTCCAAAATCAAGCAGGTGGCCTCGGGCCGCTTCGGTGTCACCGCCGAATACCTCAACAGCGCCGACCAGATCCAGATCAAGATGGCGCAGGGTGCCAAGCCTGGCGAAGGCGGACAGCTGCCCGGTGGCAAGGTCAGCGACTACATCGGCAAGCTGCGCCACAGCGTGCCGGGCGTGGGTCTCATCAGCCCGCCGCCGCACCATGACATTTATTCCATTGAAGATCTGGCGCAGCTGATCCACGACCTGAAAAACGTGGCGCCGCATTCCAGCATCAGCGTCAAGCTGGTGTCCGAAATCGGTGTGGGCACCATCGCCGCCGGTGTGGCCAAGTGCAAGGCCGACCACGTGGTGATCGCTGGTCACGACGGCGGCACGGGCGCCTCGCCTTGGTCGTCCATCAAACACGCCGGCAGCCCGTGGGAAATCGGCCTGGCCGAAACGCAGCAGACGCTGGTGCTCAACCGCCTGCGCAGCCGCATCCGCGTGCAGGCCGATGGCCAGATGAAGACTGGCCGCGACGTCGCCATCGGCGCGCTGCTGGGTGCCGATGAATTCGGCTTCGCCACTGCACCGCTGGTGGTCGAGGGCTGCATCATGATGCGCAAGTGCCACCTGAACACCTGCCCGGTGGGTGTGGCCACGCAAGACCCGGCGCTGCGCAAGAAATTCAGCGGCAAGCCCGAGCACGTGGTGAACTACTTCTTCTTCATCGCCGAAGAAGTGCGCCAGATCATGGCGCAGCTGGGCATCCGCAAGTTCGACGACCTGATTGGCCGCGCCGACCTGCTCGACATGAAGCAGGGCATCGAGCACTGGAAAGCACGCGGTCTGGACTTCAGCCGCCTGCTGGCCCTGCCCAACGTGCCGGCTGACGTGCCGCGCCTGCACACGCAGGAACAGGAACACGGGCTGGACAAGGCGCTGGACAACATCCTGATCGCCAAGTCCCGCGCCGCCATCGACAAGGGCGAGCGCGTGCAGTTCATCGAGGTGGCGCGCAACGTGAACCGCTCGGTGGGCGCCATGCTCTCCGGCGCTGTGACCAAGGTGCACCCCGAAGGTCTGCCAGACGACACCATCCGCATCCAGCTCGAAGGCACGGGCGGCCAGTCGTTCGGCGCCTTCCTGGCCAAGGGCATCACGCTGTACCTGATCGGCGACGCCAACGACTACACCGGCAAAGGCCTCTCGGGCGGCCGTGTGGTGGTGCGCCCCAGCATCGACTTCCGCGGCGAAGCCGCACGCAACATCATCGTGGGCAACACCGTGATGTACGGCGCCACCACCGGTGAGGCGTTCTTCAGCGGCGTTGCCGGCGAACGCTTCGCGGTGCGCCTCTCGGGCGCCACCGCGGTGGTGGAAGGCACGGGCGACCACGGTTGTGAGTACATGACCGGCGGCACCGTGGTGGTGCTGGGCAAGACGGGGCGCAACTTCGCCGCCGGCATGAGCGGTGGCGTGGCCTATGTTTACGACGAAGACGGCCAGTTCGCCAAGCGCTGCAACACCGCCATGGTGAGCATGGAGAAAGTGCTGCCCGCAGCCGAGCAGGAAGCCACCATGGACAAGGCCATCTGGCACCGCGGCCTGAGCGACGAAGCGCAACTGAAGAAGCTGCTCGAAGAGCACAACCGCTGGACCGGCAGCAAGCGCGCGCGCGAACTGCTGGACACCTGGGCGCAGGCGCGGGACAAGTTCGTGAAGGTGTTCCCGAACGAGTACAAGCGCGCGCTGGGTGAAATCCACGCCCGCAAGAACGCGGTTGAAGTGACCACCAAGGCCCAGGCCACGGCGAAAAAAGCCACCGTCGCCGCCAAATAAGCCAACGCAATCGAAGGACACGCATCATGGGAAAAGTCACCGGCTTCATGGAATACGAGCGCCTGGAAGAGGGCTACAAGCCCGTCCCCGAGCGCCTGAAGCACTACAAGGAATTCGTCGTTGCGCTGGATGACCAGCAGTCCAAGGTGCAGGCTGCGCGCTGCATGGACTGCGGCACGCCGTTCTGTAACAGCGGCTGTCCGGTCAATAACATCATCCCGGACTTCAACGACCTGGTCTACCAGGGCGACTGGAAGAACGCGATCGAGGTGCTGCACTCGACCAACAACTTCCCGGACTTCACGGGCCGCATCTGCCCGGCGCCCTGCGAGGCGGCCTGCACGCTCAACATCAACGACGATGCTGTGGGGATCAAGTCGATTGAGCATGCCATCATCGACAAGGCCTGGGAGCAGGGCTGGGTCAAGCCACAGCCGGCCACTGTGAAGACCGGAAAGAAGATAGCCGTCGTCGGCTCAGGCCCGGCCGGCATGGCTGCCGCCCAGCAGCTGGCACGTGTCGGTCACTCGGTGACTGTGTTCGAGAAGAACGACACCATCGGTGGCTTGCTGCGCTTCGGTATTCCTGACTTCAAGTTCGACAAGTCGCATATCGATCGTCGGGTGAAGCAGATGGAAGCCGAGGGTGTGGTGTTCAGGACCAACGTCATGGTCGGCGAGCTGCCCAAGGACTCCAAGGTCACCAACTGGGCCAAGGAAACGATCAGCCCGGCGCAACTCCAGAAAGAGTTCGATGCGGTGCTGCTGGCCGGCGGCGCAGAGCAGTCGCGCGACCTGCCCGTGCCGGGGCGTGATCTTGATGGCGTCCACTTCGCCATGGAGTTCCTGCCGATGCAGAACCGCATCAACGCTGGCGGCAAGATCAAGGACCAGATCCGTGCTGATGGCAAGCACGTCATCGTGATCGGTGGTGGTGATACCGGCTCCGACTGCGTGGGCACGAGCAATCGCCATGGTGCGGCCAGCGTGACCCAGTTCGAAGTGATGCCCCAGCCGCCCGAGCAGGAGAACAAACCCCTCGTCTGGCCCTACTGGCCGCTCAAGCTGCGCACCAGCTCCAGCCACGAGGAAGGGTGTGTGCGTGAGTTTGCAGTTTCGACCAAGGAGTTCATGGGCAAGAACGGCAAGCTCACGGGTCTCAAGACCGTGCACGTCGAGTTCAAGGACGGCAAGTTTGTCGAGATTCCCGGCACCGAGAAGGAATACAAGGCCGATCTGGTGCTGTTGGCCATGGGCTTCACCAGCCCCGTGGCGACCATTCTCGATGCCTTCGGGGTCAGCAAGGATGGCCGCGGCAACGCCAAGGCCAGCACGGACTTCCAGGGTGGCTACGTCACCAGCGCACCCAAGGTGTTTGCAGCGGGCGACATCCGTCGCGGTCAGAGCCTGGTGGTGTGGGCGATCCGGGAAGGTCGTCAGGCCGCGCGAGCAGTGGACGACTTCCTGATGGGGAGCAGTACTCTGCCGCGCTGAACAGGCGCTTTGCCGTATGATGCAGAAGCCGGAACAAGCCGGCTTTTGCTTTTTTATGGCTGCATCATCAGACACTCCCTTGGTCGAGCTGCGTAACGTCACCTTTGGCTACAGTGATCGAGCCATTCTCGACAACCTCAGCCTGACTGTGCCGCGAGGCAAGGTCACCGCCTTGATGGGGGCGTCCGGCGGCGGCAAGACCACCGTGCTGCGCCTGATTGGCGGGCAGAATCTTGCCCAGCAGGGCGAAGTGCTGTTCGATGGCGTGGATGTGACTCGCATGGACCAGCAGCAGCTCTATCTGGCGCGTCGCCGCATGGGCATGCTGTTCCAGTTCGGCGCCCTGTTTGCCGACCTCAGCGTGTTCGAGAACGTGGCCTTCCCGCTGCGCGAGCATACCGATCTGACCGACGAGCTGGTTCGCCATCTCGTGCTGATGAAACTCAATGCCGTCGGTTTGCGCGGTGCACGCGATCTCATGCCCAGCGAGGTCTCGGGTGGCATGGCGCGACGCGTGGCGCTGGCGAGGGCCATCGTGCTCGACCCCGAACTGGT
Source organism: Hylemonella sp. (assembly GCA_030695415.1). GTDB lineage: Bacteria > Pseudomonadota > Gammaproteobacteria > Burkholderiales > Burkholderiaceae_C > Hylemonella. Next base: position 87,080 of record JAUYQZ010000032.1, on the reverse strand, counting down.
GATGTATGACGAGCCCTTCGCCGGGCTCGACCCGATTTCCTTGGGCACCGCAGCGCAGCTGATCCGCCGCCTCAATGACGCCATGGGTTTGACCAGCATCGTGGTTTCGCATGATCTGGAGGAAACCTTCCAGATTGCGGACCAGGTGGTCATCCTGGCCAACGGCCGTATTGCGGCCCAGGGCACCCCGGACGAGGTCAAGCGCTCTACGGACCCCCTGGTGCAGCAGTTTGTGCAGGCCCAGGCCGAGGGGCCGGTGCATTTCCACTATCCCGGTCCTGGTGTGGAAGAGGATTTCGGCGAGGTGCAGGCATGAGCTGGTGGCGCCCCTCGGATGTGGGGTACGCCGTTCGGCGCAAGCTCGATGACATGGGTTATGCGACACGGCTGTTCCTGCGGCTGGTGCAACTGGCGGGCCCGACCTTCAAGCGTCCGGGGCTGGTGCGCGACCAGGTGCATTTCCTGGGCAACCACTCCTTGTCGATCATCGTGGTCTCGGGTCTGTTCGTGGGCTTCGTGCTGGGCCTGCAGGGCTACTACATCCTGGTGGATTACGGTTCGACCGAGGCGCTTGGACAGATGGTGGCCTTGAGTCTGGTGCGCGAACTCGGTCCGGTGGTCGCGGCCTTGCTGTTTGCTGGCCGGGCAGGCACTTCGCTGACCGCCGAGATCGGCCTGATGAAGGCCGGCGAGCAGCTCAGCGCCATGGAAATGATGGCGGTCGATCCGGTCCGCCGCATCCTGGCGCCGCGTTTCTGGGGCGGTGTGATCGCCATGCCTTTGCTGGCCGCTGCGTTCAGCGCGGTCGGCGTGCTGGGCGGGTGGCTCGTCGGTGTGGTGATGATCGGCGTCGACCCAGGGGCTTTCTGGAGTCAGATGCAGGGCGGCGTGGATGTCTGGAACGACGTGGGCAATGGGGTCGTGAAGAGCGTCGTGTTCGGCTTCACGGTGAGTTTTGTGGCCCTGCTGCAGGGTTATGAGGCGCAGGCAACGCCCGAAGGGGTGTCCAGCGCCACGACGCGGACCGTGGTGATGGCCTCGCTGGCGGTTCTGGGTCTGGATTTCATCCTGACGGCAATGATGTTTACGATTTGAGGAGGGTGTGGTGCAACGCTCAAAAAATGATCTCTGGGTGGGTCTGTTTGTCCTGATCGGCGCAGCCGCCATCCTGTTCCTGGCGCTGCAGGCGGCGAATCTGCTGACCTTGAGCTTCCAGTCCACCTACAGCGTCGACGCCCGCTTCGACAACATCGGTGGGCTCAAGCCCAAGGCGGCCGTCAAGAGTGGCGGCGTGGTGGTTGGCCGTGTCGAGGCCATCAGCTTTGATGACAAGACTTTCCGGGCGCGCGTGACGATAGCGCTGGAAACCCGCTACAAGTTTCCCAAGGACAGCTCGCTCAAGATCCTGACCAGCGGCCTCCTTGGAGACCAGTACATCGGTATTGAAGCCGGCGCCGAGGAGAAGAACCTGGCCGCTGGCGACGTCATTTCCTCCACCCAGTCGGCCATCGTGCTGGAAAACCTGATCGGCCAGTTCCTCTACAACAAGTCGGCTGAAGGCGCTGGGCCGAACGCGTCCAAGAAATGACATTGACGGGGCGCCCCATGCAGGGCAAGTACGTTTTTCCGTCCGGTCATCTGCGCCTGCTCACGCTGGCTTTGGGCCTGTTGCTGACGGGTTGCGCGACCGGTCCGCAGGCCAATCCGGCCGACCCGCTTGAACCCTGGAACCGGGGCGTCTACAAGTTCAATGATGCGGTCGACCGCGCCGTGCTCAAGCCGGTGGCCACGGTCTACCAGGAGGCCACCCCCGAACTGCTGCGCAAGGGCATTGGGAACTTTTTTGCCAACCTTGAAGATGCCTGGACCACCGTCAATAGCGTGCTGCAACTCAAGGGGCAGGCTGCCAGCGAGAGTTTCACCCGCTTCTGGGTGAACTCGTTCTTCGGACTGGCGGGTGTACTGGATGTGGCAAGCGAGATGCAGATCCCGCGCCACAACGAGGATTTCGGCCAGACCCTGGGGTTCTGGGGTGTGGGGGCGGGACCTTATGTCATGCTGCCCCTGCTGGGGCCTTCCACCGTTCGAGATACGGCGGCCCTACCAGCAGACTGGCGTGGTGACCTCGTGCTCCAGATCGAGGATGTGCCCACGCGCAACACACTGATCGGGGGGCGCGTGATTCACAAGCGGGGCAGCCTGCTGAAGCAGGAAGGCCTGCTCGAGGGGGCCGCACTGGACAAGTATTCTTTCCTGCGCGATGCCTACCTGCAGCGCCGGCGCAACCTTGTCTATGACGGGAACCCTCCCGAGGAGCCGATGATCGAAGATTTCGAGGCTGAGGAGAACAGATCTGCCAAGTGATGTCTCCCTTGTCGGCGGGCGCGAGCTGGCCGGCGTTACTGAGAGGTCGGCGTCCCGCCGGCCCATTGTCTGTGTTCTGGAGAGTTATCCCATGCAACGACGATTTTTCCATCGCCTGCTGAGTGCCAGTGCTGCTGCTGCCATCCTTCTGGCGCCCTTCTTCACGCCTGCCTGGGCGGCTGACGAAGGTGCCGATGTGGTGATCCTGAAGCTTTCGAATGAGGTGCTCGACAGCATCAAGGCTGATGCGGCCATCAAGAGTGGCGATATCAACCGCCTGATCGCCCTGGTCGATAGCAAGATCATGCCCAACGTGAATTTCCAGCGCATGACGGCGGCCTCGGTGGGACCCGGCTGGCGGCAGGCGACCCCCGAGCAGAAAAAGCGGCTGCAGGAGGAATACAAGATCCTGCTGGTGCGCACCTACGCTGGCGCCCTTTCACAGGTCAATGACATGACGGTATCGCTCAAGCCGATGCGCGCGGCGCCCGAGGGCAATGAAGTCGTGGTTCGCACGGAAGTCCGTGGAAGAGGCAATCCCGAGCCCGTGCAGCTCGAATACCGCGTGGAGAAGACGCCGGGTGAAGGGCTTGGCTGGAAGATCTACGATCTCAACGTCATGGGGGTGTGGTTGGTCTCAAACTATCGCGGTCAGTTTGCGCAGGAAGTCAATGCAAAGGGCATCGATGGCCTGATTGCCGCGCTGGTCGAGCGCAACAGAGTCAATGCCAAGAAGGCCTGAGCATGCTGGTCCTGCCTTCTGAACTGACCCACAAACAGGCCACAGCCTGCCTGCGCATGCTGATCCAGGGCCTGCCTTCGCAGACAGGTACTGCGGTGGTGGTGGATGCGGTCTCGCTCCAGCGCTTCGACTCATCGGCCCTGTCCGTGCTGCTGGAGTTCAGGCGCGCCAGCCTGAAGCTTGGCAAGGCCTTTGAAATCCGCAATCTTTCCTCCCGCCTGGTCGATCTGGCCCGTCTTTACGGGGTGGCCGAACTGTTGTTGCCAAGCGCGTGAGCGCAGGGGCTCGCCGGAGCGCCTAAAATAGCGGGTTCTCATGCCCGCCATCTCCTTCAAGTCCGTCACCCGGCACTATCCGCTCGCCCGCGGTCCCAAGGGCTCCTCCTTTGCTGCACTGGATGATGTCAGTCTCGACGTCGAGGAGGGCGAGTTCTTCGGCCTGCTCGGGCCCAATGGCGCGGGCAAGACGACGCTGATCAGCGTCCTGGCCGGCTTGGTGCGTGCCAGCCGCGGCAGTGTCTCGGTGCTGGGTCACGATGTGCAAGCCGACTACGCTCAGGCGCGCCAGTTGCTGGGCGTGGTCCCGCAGGAACTGGTCTTCGACCCCTTCTTCAATGTGCGCGAGACCCTGCGTATCCAGTCCGGCTACTTTGGCGTGAAGAACAACGACGCCTGGATCGACGAACTGCTGGAGAGTCTGGGTCTGACCGACAAGGCCAGCGCCAATATGCGTCAGCTCTCGGGCGGCATGAAGCGGCGGGTCCTGGTGGCCCAGGCCCTGGTGCACAAGCCACCGGTCATCGTGCTGGATGAGCCTACCGCCGGCGTGGACGTGGAGTTGCGCCAGACGCTCTGGCAGTTTGTCGCCCGGCTCAACCGCGAAGGGCACACGGTGCTGCTGACCACCCATTACCTCGAAGAGGCCGAGGCCCTGTGCGGCCGGATCGCCATGCTCAAGTCCGGTAGGGTGGTGGCGCTGGATCGCACCAGCGAGCTGCTCAAGACCGCTTCCAGCCATGTGCTGCGCATGAAAATCGAAGGCCAGCTGCCGGCCGACCTGGCCGCGCAGGCGCGCGTGACCGGTCGCATCGTGCAGTTCCCGGCGCATGATGCGCGCGAGATCGAAAGCTATCTGGCCGCCGTGCGCGAGGCCGGGGTGATCGTGGACGATGTCGAGATCACCAAGGCCGACCTGGAAGATGTCTTCCTCCAGGTGATGCAATCCGGGACCAAGAGGGGCGCCGTTGTGGCCGCCAAGCAAGCATGAATGAGTCCAGGCAAACCGAGGGACACCGTGAAACCGGCTCGGCCGGGCCGCTGGTGTCGCCCCCCCTGGGGGGGGAGGCGGCCACAGGCCGCTTCGGGGGGGGCTTCGCTTCTGGCTGGCAGACCCTGCTGTACAAGGAGGTGCTGCGCTTCTGGAAGGTCAGCTTCCAGACCATCGCCGCACCGGTGCTCACCGCCGTCCTTTACCTGCTGATCTTCGGCCACGTGCTGGAAGACCACGTCAAGGTCTACGACAGCATCGGTTACACCGCCTTCCTGATCCCCGGCCTTGTCATGATGAGCGTGCTGCAGAACGCCTTTGCCAACAGCTCGTCTTCCTTGATCCAGAGCAAGATCATGGGCAACCTGGTCTTCCTGCTGCTGACGCCCCTGTCGCACTGGGCCTGGTACGTGGCCTACGTTGGCTCGTCGGTGCTGCGTGGCCTGGTGGTCGGTACCGGTGTATTTCTGGCGACCTTCTGGTTCACCGACCTGAGCGTGCAGGCGCCTTGGTGGATTCTGATCTTCGCGCTGCTGGGCGCGGCCCTGCTGGGTTCGATGGGTCTGATCGCTGGTCTATGGGCCGAGAAGTTCGACCAGTTGGCGGCCTTTCAGAACTTTGTGATCATGCCCATGACTTTCCTTAGTGGCGTGTTCTACTCCATCCACTCGCTGCCGGCCTTCTGGCAGGGCGTCAGTCACCTCAATCCCTTCTTCTACATGATCGACGGCTTCCGCTACGGATTCTTCGGCGTCAGCGACGTGTCACCCTGGCTTAGCCTGGGCGTTGTGAGTGTCGCGCTGCTGGGCGTGGGCGGCCTGGCCGTACACCTGCTGCGAACCGGTTACAAGATCCGCAGCTGAGAGAGCGAGACAGACATGACCGCAGACCAACTCCAAGCCCTGATCGCAGCCGGCCTGACCTGTGAGCACATCGAGCTCACGGGTGACGGCCGTCACTGGTACGCCACCATCGTCTCGGCCGAGTTCGAGGGCAGGCGAGCCATCCAGCGCCACCAGCGGGTCTACGCCACGCTGGGCCAGAGGATGCAAACGGACGAGGTGCATGCCTTGTCGATGAAAACGTACACGCCCGCGGAGTGGGCGGCGCAACCCAAGTAAAGCCCATGGATAGATTGCTGATACGCGGTGGCCGCGAACTGCGCGGCGAAGTGTCGATTTCGGGGGCCAAGAACGCGGCCCTGCCGGAGCTCTGTGCGGCCCTGCTGACGGCGCAGCCTGTGACATTGCTCAACGTGCCGCGCCTGCAGGACGTGTCCACCATGCTCAAGCTGATCCGCAACATGGGCGTGCAGGTGGAGCAGGCGCAGGAGGGCACCGTGCGCATCGACGCGTCCAGCCTGAGCAGCCCGGAAGCGCCCTACGAATTGGTCAAGACCATGCGCGCCTCGGTGCTGGCCCTGGGCCCGCTGCTGGCGCGCTTTGGCGAGGCCACGGTCTCGCTGCCCGGTGGCTGCGCCATCGGTTCGCGCCCGGTGGATCAGCACATCAAGGGGCTGACGGCCATGGGCGCCGAGATCACGGTCGAGCATGGGTACATGATCGCCAAATTGCCCAAGGGCCGCAAACGCTTGCAGGGTGCACGCATCACGACCGATATGGTCACCGTCACGGGCACCGAGAACCTGCTGATGGCGGCGACCCTGGCCGAAGGCGAGACCATCCTGGAAAACGCGGCGCAGGAGCCGGAGATCCCGGATCTGGCCGAGATGCTGATCAAGATGGGCGCGAAGATCGAGGGTCACGGCAGCAGCCGCATTCGCATCCAGGGCGTGGACGCCCTGCACGGGTGTGAGCACCGCGTGGTGGCCGACCGTATCGAAGCAGGTACTTTCCTATGCGCCGTTGCCGCCACGGGTGGCGACGTGGTGCTCAGACATGGCCGGGCCGACCATCTGGACGCCGTGATCGAGAAGCTGGTGGCTGCCGGCGCGACGGTCACGGCCGTACAGATGGCGGATGGCGCTCAAAGCGTGCCGGGCATCCGCGTGCAGTCGCAAGGCCGCCTGCAGGCGCAGGGTTTCCGGACTACCGAGTACCCGGGTTTCCCCACCGACATGCAGGCCCAGTTCATGGCGCTCAATTGCATCGCACAAGGCACGGCGAAGGTGACGGAGACCATCTTTGAGAACCGTTTCATGCACGTCAATGAGCTGGTACGTCTGGGCGCGAAGATCCAGATCGACGGCAAGGTGGCGGTTGTCGAGGGCGTGCCGCAGCTCTCCGGGGCGACCATCATGGCCACGGACCTGCGGGCCTCGGCCAGCCTGGTGATCGCCGGGCTGGTGGCCGAAGGCGAGACCGTGGTGGATCGCATCTATCACCTCGACCGGGGCTATGACCGCATGGAAGCCAAGCTGGCTGCGATCGGCGCGGACATTGAGCGCATCAAGTGAGAAAATAAACAGATGATCACGCTCGCCCTTTCCAAAGGTCGCATCTTCGACGAGACCCTGCCCTTGCTGAAAGCGGCCGGTATCGAAGTGCTGGACGATCCCGACCAAACCCGCAAGCTCATCCTGGCCACCAACCAGCCGGAAGTGCGCGTGGTGCTGGTGCGCGCCACCGATGTGCCCACCTATGTGCAGTACGGCGGCGCCGATCTGGGCATTACCGGCCTGGACACTCTGATCGAACACGGCAGTGACGGCCTGTACCAGCCGCTGGACCTGCAGATTGCCAAGTGCCGTGTCAGCGTGGCCGTGCGCGAGGGCTACGACTATGCCGCCGCCGTGCGCCAGGGCGCGCGTCTGCGCGTGGCCACCAAGTACGTGGCGATCGCCCGCGAGTTCTTCGCAGCCAAGGGCGTGCACGTGGACCTGATCAAGCTCTACGGCAGCATGGAGCTGGCGCCACTGACCGGGCTCGCCGATGCCATCGTCGACCTGGTCTCCACCGGCAACACCCTCAAGGCCAACCACTTGGTCGAGGTGGAGCGCATCATGGACATCAGTTCGCGTCTGGTGGTCAACCAGGCGGCGCTCAAGCTCAAGCGCGAACCCATCCGCAAGATCATTGATGCCTTCGGCAAGGCGCTGGGTCAGCCATGAGCCTGTCAGCACGGCCCTTGCGTCTTTCCACCACCCAAGGCGATTTCGAGTCACGCTTCAAGGAACGCCTGCACTGGTCGGGCGATACCGACGCGGCGATCGAGCAGCGTGTGGCCGAGATTCTTGCCGACGTGCGCCAGCGCGGCGATGCCGCCGTGTTGGAGTACACCGCTCGTTTCGATGGCCTCTCCGCGCCGAGCATGGTGGCGCTGGAGCTGACCCAGGCCGACTTCAAGGCCGCGTTTGATTCGATTCCCCAGGCCCAGCGTGAAGCCCTCCAGGCGGCTGCCGCCCGGGTGCGCAAGTACCACGAGGCACAGAAGAAAGCCACGGGCGAAAGCTGGAGCTACCGCGACGAAGATGGCACGCTGCTGGGCCAGAAGGTCACACCGCTGGACCGCGTGGGCATCTACGTGCCCGGCGGCAAGGCGGCCTATCCCTCGAGCCTGTTGATGAACGCTATCCCTGCCCATGTGGCTGGCGTGCAGGAAATCATCATGGTCGTGCCCACGCCCGTACGCGGCAGCGTTGCTACCGGGGGCTCCGGCGACCAAGCTGCATCGAGCAAGGGTGAGCGCAACGAGCTGGTGCTGGCCGCCGCCTATGTAGCCGGCGTCACTCGCGCCTTCACCATCGGCGGCGCGCAGGCCGTGGCGGCCCTGGCCTTCGGCACGGCCACCGTGCCGAAGGTGGACAAGATCACAGGCCCCGGCAACGCCTACGTGGCCAGTGCCAAGAAGCGTGTGTTCGGCACCGTGGGCATTGACATGATCGCCGGTCCCAGCGAGATTTTGGTGCTGGCCGACGGCACGACGCCAGCCGACTGGGTCGCCATGGACCTGTTCTCTCAGGCCGAACACGATGAACTGGCGCAGAGCATCCTGCTCTGCCCGGATGCGGCCTACATCGAAGCCGTGCAGCGCGAGATCGACCGACTGCTGCCCCAGATGCCCCGAGCCGAGATCATCGCCAAGTCACTCAACGGGCGCGGCGCCCTGATCCACACGCGCAACATGGAAGAGGCCTGTGCCATCAGCAACCGCATTGCGCCCGAGCACCTCGAGGTCTCCAGCCAGAATCCGCACCAGTGGGAGCCGCTGCTCAAGCACGCTGGCGCCATCTTCCTGGGCGCCTACACCAGCGAGTCGCTGGGCGATTACTGCGCCGGCCCCAACCACGTGCTGCCCACCAGCGGCACCGCGCGCTTTTCCTCGCCGCTGGGCGTGTACGACTTCCAGAAACGCAGCAGCCTGATCGAGGTCAGCGAGGCCGGCGCGCAAACGCTGGGCCGGATCGCCTCGGTGATGGCGCATGGCGAAGGTCTGCAGGCGCATGCCCGCGCGGCTGAAATGCGTCTGAAGGATCCCAAGCCATGACCGCCCTCGATCCCAAGCTGCAGCGCCTGATCCGCCAGGATATCCAGGGCATGCATGCCTACGCGGTTCAGGATTCGGCGGGCATGGTCAAGCTCGACGCCATGGAGAATCCCTTCAGCCTGCCGCCTGCGCTGCAGGCCGAGCTGGGCCAGCGCCTGGGCCAGCTGGCGCTGAACCGTTATCCGGACGGCCGCGTCAGCGACCTGCGGGCCGCGCTGGCGCGCTACGCCGGCCTGCCCGAGGGCTACGCTCTGATGCTGGGCAATGGCTCGGACGAACTGATCTCCCTGCTGGCCATGGCCTGTGACGTGCCGGGTGCTTCCATTCTGGCGCCGGTGCCGGGCTTCGTGATGTACGCCATGAGCGCGCAACTGCAGGGTCTGGCCTTCCATGGCGTGCCACTCACGTCCGAGTTTGAGCTCGATGTGACGGCCATGCTGGGCGCCATCGCCCGCCACAAGCCGGCCATCACCTACATCGCCTATCCGAACAACCCGACGGCCAACCTCTGGAACGACACGGCGATCGAAAAGATCATCGCCGCCGTGGGGGAGCAGGGCGGTCTGGTGGTGATGGATGAGGCCTACCAGCCCTTTGCCTCGCGCAGCTGGCTGGATCGCATCCGGGCCAAGCCGCAAATTCACGGCCACGTGCTGCTGATGCGCACGCTCTCCAAGTTCGGCCTGGCCGGTGTGCGGCTGGGTTACATGATGGGCCCGGCGGCCCTGATTGCCGAGATCGACAAGGTGCGACCACCCTACAACGTGAGCGTACTGAATTGCGAGTGCGCCCTGTTTGCGCTCGAGCATGCCGATGTGTTTGCGGTCCAGGCTGCAGAGATCAAGGCCCAGCGTGCTATTATTTTGGAAGCGCTGAGGGCACTGCCTGCTACCAGGGTGTGGACCAGTGATGCCAACATGATCCTGCTGCGCGTGCCCGACGCGGCCAAGACCTTTGAAGGCATGCGGGCGCGCAAGATCCTGGTGAAGAATGTGTCGAAGTTGCACCCCCTGCTGACCAATTGCCTGCGCCTGACGGTGGGCACCCCGCAGGAAAACCAGCTGATGCTGGCCGCGCTGAAAGAATCCTTATGAGCACACCACGTACTGCTGAAGTGGCCCGCAACACCGCGGAGACCCAGATCACCGTCAAGATCAACCTGGATGGCACGGGTCTGTCGCGCCTGTCGACGGGTATCGGTTTCTTTGACCACATGCTGGACCAGATTGCGCGCCACGGCCTGATTGACCTGGACATCCAGGCCAAGGGTGACCTGCACATCGACGGCCACCACACCGTCGAGGACGTGGGCATTACCCTGGGCCAGGCCGTGGCCAAGGCCGTGGGGGACAAGAAGGGCATCCGCCGATACGGCCACGCCTACGTCCCTTTGGACGAGGCGCTGTCGCGCGTGGTGATCGATTTCTCCGGTCGTCCCGGCCTGGAGATGCACGTGCCCTTCAAGAGCGGCGTGATCGGCGCTTTCGACACGCAACTGACCTATGAGTTCTTTCAGGGTTTCGTGAACCACGCCTTTATGACCCTGCACATCGACAACCTCAAGGGCGAAAATGCGCACCACCAAGCCGAGACGGTGTTCAAGGCTTTCGGGCGGGCCTTGCGCTCCGCGCTGGAAATTGACCCGCGCTCGGTCGGCACCATTCCTTCGACCAAGGGATCGCTCTAGCCCTATGACTTCCGGACTGCCGGCCAAGACGGTTGCCGTGGTGGATTACGGCATGGGCAATCTGCGATCGGTGTCGCAGGCTGTGCAGGCTGCGGCCCAGGGCAGCGGCTGGCAGGTGCTGATCACCTCGCGCCCCGATGAGGTGCGGGCGGCGGCCCGCGTGGTGCTGCCGGGGCAGGGGGCCATGCCGGACTGCATGCGCGAGCTGCGTGAATCCGGCCTGCGCGACGCTGTGCTGGAAGCGGCAGCGGTCAAACCCCTGTTCGGCGTCTGCGTGGGCATGCAGATGATGCTGGACCATAGCGCCGAGGGTGACACGCCGGGCCTGGGCCTGATCCACGGCGAAGTGGTCAAGTTCGACCTGGCAGGCCGCCTGCAGCCCGACGGCAGCCGTTACAAAGTGCCGCAGATGGGTTGGAACCAGGTGCGGCAGATGGATCATGGTCAGGATCGCCACCCGGTCTGGGCCGGTGTTCCGGATGGTAGCTACTACTATTTCGTGCACAGTTTCTATGCCCGACCGTCGGATGCGCGCCACAGCGCAGGCGAGGCAGACTACGGTGGCTACTTCACAGCGGCGATTGCACGCGATAATATTTTTGCAACACAGTTTCACCCAGAGAAAAGCGCTGCCCACGGCCTGGCCCTTTATCGCAACTTCCTTCACTGGAATCCCTGATTCTCCGCACGGCTTCGCCTGAACGCGCATCCGCCCTCGTCCTTGCTCCTGCATCATGCTTCTCATTCCTGCGATTGATCTGAAAGACGGTCACTGTGTGCGCCTCAAACAGGGCGATATGGACCAGTCCACCACCTTCGGCGAAGACCCGGCGAAGATGGCACGCAAATGGGTGGACAAGGGCGCTCGCCGTCTGCACCTGGTGGACCTGAACGGTGCCTTTGCGGGCCAGCCGAAAAATGAGCTGGCCATCCGCAGCATCCTCAAAGAGGTGGGCAGCGAGATCGACGTGCAGCTGGGCGGCGGCATCCGCGATCTGGACACCATCGAGCGCTACCTGGACGCCGGCCTGCGCTACGTCATCATCGGCACCGCTGCCGTGAAGAACCCGGGTTTCCTGCAGGATGCCTGCACCGCCTTTGGCGGCCACATCATCGTCGGCCTGGACGCCAAGGACGGCAAGGTGGCGACCGACGGCTGGAGCAAGCTGACCCGCCACGAAGTCGTCGACCTGGGCAAGAAGTTCGAGGACTACGGCGTGGAAGGCATCATCTACACCGACATCGGCCGTGACGGCATGCTCTCAGGCATCAATATCGACGCGACGGTCAAGCTGGCGCAGGCCCTGACCATCCCGGTGATCGCCTCTGGCGGCCTGAGCAACATGGCCGATATCGAGGCCCTGTGCGCTGTGGAGAGCGAGGGCGTGGAAGGGGTGATCTGTGGCCGCGCCATCTATACCGGCGATCTCGATTTCGAAGCCGCCCAGATCCGCGCCGACGAGCTGAATGGCTGAACCCGGCCCCGAGCTGTTCCAAGGCCTTCCAGCACTCTCCCTGAGCCTGCCCTGCGGCGACCATTTGCTGGTCATGCTGCACGGTGCGCATGTCGTGTCGTGGGTCTCCGGCGGGCGGGAGCGTCTCTATCTCAGCCCCCGCAGTCGCTTCGACGGCCACTCGGCCATCCGTGGTGGCGTTCCCCTCTGTTTTCCCCAGTTCAACCAGCGAGGCCCGCTGCCCCGTCATGGTTTCTTCCGCAATCTGCCCTGGCACGCCGATGGGCCGCCCGTGCTGATGCCGGAACTGGCACGCCAGAGCCTGCGCCTGCCTGCCAGTGCGGCAACGCGGGCGTTCTGGCCCCAGGCGTTCGAGGCGAACCTGACGCTGGAATTGCGACCGGGCAGCCTCTTGATCACGCTGGACCTGCACAACACGGACGGGGTGCCCTTGGGCTTCACCGGGGCCTTGCACACCTACCTGGCCGTTGATGACATCGCGAGCGTACAACTCGATGGCCTGGACGGTCAAGCCGAGTGGGATGCTTTGACGGACCGGCACGGGCAGGCGGCAGGCCCCTTGCGGTTCCCGGACGAATTTGACCGCGTGTATGTCGCCGCTCCCGGCCCGCTGGTATTGCACGACGGGGAGGAGCGCCTGCGCATCGAACAAAGTCCCGGCTTTGCCCATACCGTGGTCTGGAACCCGGGAGCGGAGAAAGGCGCCCAACTGGCGGACCTGCCAGCAGACGGACATGCCCACATGCTTTGCGTCGAGGCGGCCCAGGTGATGCAGGCCATCGCCCTGCCTGCGGGTGGCACCTGGCAGGGCTGGCAGAGGCTGAGCGTGGCCTGAGGGGGGACGCCCCGACCTACAATCCCTGCATGCTGGCCAAACGTATCATTCCCTGCCTCGACGTTACCGGTGGTCGTGTCGTCAAGGGTGTCAACTTCGTCGAATTGCGGGACGCCGGTGACCCGGTGGAGATCGCCGCGCGCTACAACGAGCAGGGCGCCGACGAACTCACCTTTCTGGATATCACCGCCACGAGCGATGGGCGCGACCTGATCCTGCACATCATCGAGGCCGTGGCCGCCAAGGTCTTCATCCCGCTCACCGTGGGCGGCGGCGTGCGTACGGTGGAAGACGTGCGGCGCCTGCTCAACGCCGGGGCCGACAAGACCAGCTTCAATTCCGCCGCCATCGCCAACCCGCAGGTCATCCGTGATGCCTCGCACAAGTACGGCGCCCAGTGCATCGTGGTGGCCATCGACGCCAAACGCCGCTATGGGGACGACCTGCTGGCACGCGGGGAGGGCTGGGACGTCTACAGCCATGGCGGACGCAAGAACACCGGTCTGGACGCGGTGGCCTGGGCGCGCCAGATGGCCGAACACGGCGCTGGCGAAATCCTGCTGACCAGCATGGACCGCGACGGCACCAAGTCCGGCTTCGACCTTGAACTCACGCGCGCCGTCAGTGACGCCGTGAGCGTGCCCGTCATCGCCTCGGGCGGCGTGGGCAACCTGGACCATCTGGTGGATGGCATCAAGCAGGGCGGGGCCGATGCCGTGCTGGCGGCCAGCATTTTCCATTACGGCGAGTACACCATTGACCAGGCCAAGGCGCGCATGGCCCAGGCCGGCATTCCGGTGCGTATCGAGGCCACGGCCTGAACCGCAAAGCGCGAGACAATAGCGCCATGAACTGGCTTGACGAAGTGAAATGGGATACCCAGGGCCTGGTGCCGGTGATTGCCCAGGAACAGGGCAGCAAGGACGTGCTGATGTTCGCCTGGATGAACCGCGAGGCCCTGCAGAAAACCGCCGATCTCGGGCGTGCGGTCTACTTCAGCCGCTCACGTGGCAAGCTCTGGTTCAAGGGCGAGGAGTCGGGTCATGTCCAGACCGTGCACGAGATCCGGCTGGACTGCGACAACGATGTCGTCCTGCTCAAGGTTACGCAACTGGGCCATGAGCCCGGCATTGCCTGCCATACCGGCCGGCACAGCTGCTTTTTCAGTGTCTACAAGGACGGTGCCTGGCGTGCCGTCGATCCGGTCCTCAAGGATCCCGAAACCATCTACAAGTGACGACCATGTCCGACCCTGGAAACTCTGGTGATGCACTGGCCCGACTGGCGGCCGTGATCGAGAGCCGCCTGCCGGCCCGCGGTGGTGATCCCGACAAAAGCTATGTGGCTCGCCTTTTGCACAAGGGTCCGGATGCCTTCCTGAAGAAAGTCGGCGAGGAGGCGACCGAAGTCGTGATGGCGGCCAAGGACGCTGACCATGGGGGTGACCGAGCCAAGATCGTGGGCGAGGTGGCCGACCTGTGGTTTCACACCATGATTGCCCTGGCCCATTACGGCCTCAAGCCAGCTGACGTGATCGTCGAACTCGAGCGTCGCGAGGGCACCAGCGGAATCGAAGAGAAGGCCTTGCGCAAGGCGCTGGCCCGCGAGGGTGGCGGTCACTAAAGCTGGCGCCGAATCACAGCCATATCCACGGAGTTACCCGCATGAGTGACGTCAAGCACAGCGATCCTGATTGCCTCTTCTGCAAGATCATTGCCGGAAAGATCCCGTCGAAGAAGGTCTATGAAGACGAGGACATCTATGCCTTCCATGACATCCATCCCTGGGCGCCGGTGCATTTCTTGCTGATTCCGAAGATGCATATTCCTTCCATGGCCCAGCTCGGCACAGAGCATGCCGCTCTCATGGGGCGCATGATGACTCTGGCGCCCAGACTGGCCCTGCAGGAAGGCTGCCGGCCCTACCCGGCAGGCGGTTTCCGCATTTTCTGCAACACGGGGGCTGACGGGGTCCAGGAGGTGCACCACCTGCATGTGCATGTGGTGGGGGGGCCGCGCCCCTGGTTGAAAGGTTGATTTTCCCGTTTCGGGCAACTTGCGCGGCGTGGCGATTAAAATCGTGAATTCCTAAGGAGAGAAATATGGGTTCCTTTTCCATCTGGCACTGGCTGATCGTGCTCTTGATCGTGGTGATGGTGTTCGGCACCAAGAAGCTGAAGAACCTGGGCGGTGACCTGGGCGGCGCTGTCAAGGGGTTCAAAGACGGCATGAAAGACGGTTCCTCGACCGAGGAGAAGCCGGCTGCGCCCGCCGCTCCCCAGCAGGTGGCCAGTACGGCAGCTCCCGCGGCCGACAAGAACACCATCGATGTCGAAGCCAAGCCTAAAGCCTGATCGTCCGGCGTAGCCCACAGGCATGATCGATCTCGGCCTTGCCAAGATGGCGCTGATAGGCGCGGTAGCTCTGGTTTTCATCGGACCGGAAAAGCTGCCGCGCGTGGCGCGCACCATTGGCACCTTGCTGGGCAAGGCCCAGCGCTATGTGTCGGACGTCAAGGCCGAGGTGAACCGCTCGATGGAGCTTGAAGAGCTCAAGAAGATGAAGAGCACGGTCGAGGGTGCGGCCCAGGAGGTCGAGAACTCGATACAGAGCACCGCATCGGACTTCGAGAAGGATTGGGCGGGCGCCACCTCGGGGCTGGAGTCCGCGACCGACCTGTCCTCCAGCCTGGCTATCGCTCCCGAGTACAAGCACCCGGGCAAGAACTGGCGTCTCAAGCGAGGCAGCACGCCCACCTGGTACAAGGCACGCCAGGGCGTGCGTACCCGGGCCTTGTCCGGCGCGGCCCGGGTGGCCCGCTACCGGCCCCAGAAACTGAACTGAGCCTGCCGGCTCGCCCAGCACACAGGCAGGGTGCGGGCAGCGCGGCCCGCAATACCGGTAACAACGCATGGCAGACCCCAAAAGCAAAGACGACGAGCTGGCCGGTAGCGAGCAGCCCTTCGTGCAGCACCTGATCGAGCTGCGCGACCGACTCATCAAGACCGTGATCGCCATGGCCGTCGCCGCGGCCATTCTGGCTCTTTATCCGGGTCCCGGTGAGCTCTATGACATCCTGGCGGCGCCGTTGGTGGCGCATCTGCCCAAAGGCGCCACGCTGATCGCAACATCCGTCATCTCGCCTTTCATGGTGCCACTCAAGATTCTGCTGATGGCGGCCTTCCTGCTGGCCCTGCCCGTGGTGCTTTACCAGGTCTGGGCCTTTGTCGCGCCCGGCCTGTATACCCATGAAAAAAAGCTGGTGCTGCCACTGGTGGTTTCCAGCACCCTGCTGTTCTTCATCGGTGTGGCCTTCTGCTACTTCTTCGTCTTCGGCCAGGTCTTTGCCTTCATCCAGAGCTTTGCACCCAAGAGCATCACGGCCGCGCCTGACATTGAGGCCTATCTGAGCTTTGTGCTGACCATGTTCATCGCCTTCGGTCTGGCCTTCGAAGTGCCCATCGTGGTGATTGTGCTGGCGCGCATGAACATCGTGAGCATCCAGAAGCTCAAGGATTTTCGTGGCTATTTCGTCGTGCTGGCGTTCATCATTGCGGCCATCGTGACCCCGCCCGACGTGGTGTCTCAACTGGCGCTGGCCATACCGATGTGTCTGCTCTACGAGGTGGGTATCTGGGCGGCGCAGATCTTCATCAAGCACACGCGTGCGCCGGATGCCGAACCGCTTGAACCCTGAGCGCCGATCCGTTTACTGCGGGACCCGGCGTGGTTTTGGCCGCACGCCAGGCGTGATGCTGATCTCCAGCGTCTTGTCCTGACGGCGCACGTCGAAGCTGGCCGGGCTGCCCGGCTTGAGGCCCGCCACCCGGGACAGCAGTTCCGAGACGTTTTGTACCGGTTTGCCGGCCACGTTCGTGATGACATCACCCGGCCGGATGCCGGCGAGGGCGGCGGGGCCGTTTTGAAGAACACCGGTGATGATCACGCCCTCAGCGGCCTTGACACCAAAGGTTTCAGCCAGTTCCGGCGAGAGATCGCTGGGCTCCACGCCGATCCAGCCGCGCGTGACCTGACCCTCCTTGACGATACTCTCCAGCACCTGTTGGGCCGTGGCCACGGGGATGGCGAAACCGATCCCCATGTTGCCACCCGAGCGTGAGTAAATGGCGGTGTTGATGCCCAGCAGATTGCCGTTCGCATCGACCAGCGCCCCGCCCGAGTTGCCCGGGTTGATGGCCGCATCGGTCTGGATGAAGTTTTCGAAGGTGTTGATGCCCAGCTGGTTGCGCCCCAGCGCGCTGACAATGCCGCTGGTGACGGTCTGACCGACGCCGAAGGGGTTGCCGATGGCCAGCACCGGGTCGCCGACCTGTAGCGCATCGGAATTGCCCAGCACGATGACCGGCAGCTTGTCGAGCTCCACTTTCAGAACGGCCAGATCGCTGTCCGGATCGCTGCCGATCACCCGGGCCCGGCTGCGCCGGCTGTCATTGAGGATGACTTCAATCTCGTCGGCGCCCTCAATCACGTGGTTGTTGGTCAGGATGTAGCCATTGGGGCTGACGATGACGCCGCTGCCCAGGCCCACCTGGGGTTCGTTGTCCTGGTCGCCGAAAAAGAAGCGAAACCACGGGTCGTTGCTATTGGGGTTGCGCCGGGCGGCCTTGCTGGTGCTGATGCTGACCACGGCGGCGGATGCCTTTTGGGCGGCCAGGCGGAAGCTGCCGGGTGGCGGAGCGGCATTTCGGTCGCTGGGCGCCTGGAACAGGGCCACGGTCGGCGAGCCGCTGTTCGGACTGATGATCCAGTCTGGCTTGAGCGTGGCCAGGACAAAATAGACCGCCAGCAAGACGGTGACAGCCTGGGAAAACAGCAGCCAGTAACGTTTCATTTGGGAAATTGTAGAGTGCCTCCTGCCATGTTGCCTCGGATCATCCATATTCAGCCCCTGGCGCCCTCCAAGCCGGACTTTGGCCAGCCCTGCAACGGCTGCGGTGTTTGCTGCCTGCATGAGCCGTGTCCCCTGGGGATGCTGTTGTCGGGGAAGCGCCGTGGTGCCTGCGCAGCGCTGCGCTGGGAGGCGTCCCTGGCTCAGTACCGTTGTGGTGCCATGGCGCAGCCGCGGGACGTGCTGCGCACGGCCCTGCCGAAGGGCCTGGGCTGGCTGGCGCTCCTGCTGCTGCCGGTGCTGCGGCGTCTGGCGGGCCGCTGGATTGCCGCCGGGCAGGGGTGTGACTGCAGCCTGGAGGTGTCTCCCGGTCAGCCGGACACGCGATCTGACCGACAATCGGAGCCATGACGGACCGCATCCAGCTTCTGCAGGCCTTCGATGCCCTGCTGCAACCCGAGCGCTTTCGCGACTACGGCCCCAATGGCCTGCAGGTTGAAGGGCGTCTGTCCGTGCGCAAAATCGTCTCGGGCGTCACCGCCAGCCGCGCCCTGATCGAGGCGGCGATTGCGGCGCAGGCCGATGCCCTCTTCGTGCACCATGGACTGTTCTGGCGCGGTCAGGACGGCCGTGTGACGGGTTGGATGAAACAGCGCCTGGCCTTGCTGCTGGCGCATGACATCAACCTCTATGCCTACCACCTGCCGCTGGACGCCCACCCGGAACTCGGCAACAACGCGCAGCTCGGTGTGCGACTGGGCCTGCAGGCGCAGGCCCGCTTTGGCGAGCAGGAGCTGGGTTTCCTGGGGCAGCGCATCGATGGCGGAGTCTTTGCCGATGCGGCTGCATTGGTCGACCACGTCCAGAAGCTCCTGCGGCGTTCCGTCACTATGGTGGGTCAAGCGCGAGGCGCTATAAAAAGCATAGCATGGTGCACGGGCGGTGCGCAAGGGTATTTCGAGTCGGCCATCGCTGCTGGCGCCGATGCCTTCATCACCGGGGAAATCTCCGAGCCGCAGGCGCATTACGCACGCGAGTGCGGTGTCATTTTCATCGCCTGTGGTCATCACGCCAGCGAGCGCTATGGCGCACCCGCCGTGGCGGGGCACGTGGCAGCCCAGTTGGGGCTGGCACATGAGTTCATCGAGATCGACAACCCGGCCTGATATGACTCGCCCGCTGGCCATCACCCTGGGCGATGCCGCCGGCATCGGACCGGAAATCATCGCCAAGGCCTTTCGCGATGCGCCCGAACTCACGCAGGGTTGTTTCGTGGTGGGTGATGCAGCCACGCTGCGCCGCGCCGCCCAACTGATCCGGCGCGAGGGCGAAGCGGTCCAGCCGCTCGTGCTGCTGGACAGCGCCGACGAAGCCCGGACGGTGCCGCCGCACTGCCTGCCGGTGCTGCAGGTCGAGGCACTGGCGGCTCCCGTGTCTTTCGGCCGCATCAGCGCCGAGGCTGGTCGTCTGGCCGGGCGCTGCGTGGTGTGGGCGGCACAGGCCGCGCTGCGCGGCGAGATCGCCGGCCTGGTGACTGCGCCCTTGCACAAGGAAGCGCTGGCGGCTGCCGGTGCGCCCTTCGATGCCTTCCCCGGCCACACCGAGTTGCTGCAGGCCGAAGCGGCTGTCTACCTGGGCAAGCCGGTGGGCGACTTGCCCGTGCGCATGATGCTAGCCAACGACGAGTTGCGCACGGTGCTGGTCAGCATCCACGTATCGCTGCGCCAGGCCATCGAGGCAGTGACCTTTGACAACGTCCTGCAGACGCTGCGCATCACGCATGCTTGCCTGGCGCCGATGCTGGGCCGCTCGCCGCGCATCGCGGTGGCCGGGCTCAATCCGCATGCGGGTGAGGGTGGTCTCTTCGGACGGGAGGAGGCCGACATCATCGCGCCTGCGCTGGCACAGGCACGCACCGAGGGGCTGGATGTGCATGGGCCCTATGCGCCCGACACCGTCTTCATGCGCGCCCGTGCTGCCCCTGGCCAGGCCGGGGCGTTTGACGTGGTGGTCGCCATGTACCACGACCAGGGCTTGATCCCGGTCAAATACCTTGGCGTTGAAAAAGGCGTTAATGTCACGCTCGGTTTGCCGCTGGTGCGCACCAGCCCGGACCACGGTACGGCGTTCGATATCGCCGGCACCGGTCGGGCGGATGCCTCCAGTCTGATCGAGGCGGTCCGTATGGCGCGCCGGCTGAGTCGGGTGTCATGATTGAAATTGACGCCTACGCCCTTCGGGTTAGTGCTTTCGGGTATTGCGCATCCGTGTGCAAGCTCCCAGACTCCGGTCTTGGCCCGTGTGAGGTCAGCTAGAATCATCAGTTGATCCGCATGATCATATAAGTCAGCATTCATATATTCCAAATCCGGTAGTTTTGATCGAGGATTTCCATGAGCGACACGCTTGCCGTAAACAGTCAGATGGACCCCAGCAAACGGACGTGGCTGATTGCCACTGGTTGTGCAGGGACAGTAGGTGGCGTAGCCGCCGTCATTCCCTTTGTCAGCACTTTCCAGCCCTCCGAGCGCGCCAAGGCGGCCGGTGCGGCGGTTGAGGTGGATGTCTCGGCGCTCAAGCCCGGCGAGAAGATGACCGTCGAGTGGCGCGGCAAGCCGGTCTGGATCATGCGCCGCACGCCCGAGCAGCTTGCCGCCCTGGAAAAGGTGGAAGGCCAGCTCGCCGATCCGAATTCCGATCGCAAGGCCTACCCGACTCCCGCCTACGCCAAGAACCGCCATCGCTCGATCAAGCCTGAGCTGTTTGTGGGTGTGGGCATCTGTTCGCACCTGGGCTGTTCACCTATCGACAAGCTGCAGGCCGGCCCCCAGCCCTCGCTGCCGGATGACTGGCAGGGCGGTTTCCTTTGCCCCTGCCATGGTTCGACCTTCGACATGGCCGGGCGCGTATTCAAGAACAAGCCGGCGCCCGATAACCTGGAAGTGCCGCCGCACACCTACCTGTCCGACAGCAAGCTGCTGATCGGCGAAGACAAGAAGGCTTGAGGAACAAGAACATGGCTGAATTCAAGGAAATCGCTGCCGACGCTCCAGTGGTGGCCAAGGTCACCAATTGGCTGGAAAACCGCTTCCCGACCGCGTTCGACGCCTACCGCGTCCACATGTCGGAGTACTACGCCCCGAAGAACTTCAATTTCTGGTACTTCTTCGGCTCGCTGGCCATGTTGGTCCTGGTGATCCAGATCGTGACCGGCATCTTCCTGGTCATGCACTACAAGCCTGACGCCGCGCTGGCCTTCGGCTCGGTCGAATACATCATGCGTGATGTGCCCTGGGGCTGGCTGGTGCGCTACATGCACTCCACAGGTGCCTCCGCCTTCTTCGTGGTCGTCTACCTGCACATGTTCCGCGGCCTGATCTATGGCAGCTACCGAAAGCCGCGCGAACTGGTCTGGATCTTCGGTTGCGCCATCTTCCTGGTGCTGATGGCCGAAGCCTTCATGGGTTATCTGCTGCCCTGGGGCCAGATGAGCTACTGGGGTGCCCAGGTGATCGTGAACCTGTTTTCCGCGATTCCCTTCATCGGTCCGGACCTGGCCCTGCTGATTCGTGGCGACTTCGTGGTGGGTGATGCGACGCTGAACCGCTTCTTTGCCTTCCACGTGATTGCCGTGCCCCTGGTCCTGCTGGGCCTGGTGGTGGCCCACCTGCTGGCTCTGCACGATGTCGGCTCGAACAACCCCGATGGTGTCGAGATCAAGGGGCCGAACGCGCCCAAGGACGCCAAGGGCAAGCCACTGGACGGCATCCCCTTCCATCCCTACTACACCGTGCACGACATCATGGGTGTCGGCGTGTTCCTGATGGTGTTTTCCGCCATCGTGTTCTTCGCGCCCGAGTTTGGTGGCTATTTCCTGGAGTACAACAACTTCATCCCGGCTGATCCGCTCCAGACCCCGGCGCACATCGCTCCGGTGTGGTACTTCACGCCTTACTACTCGATGCTGCGGGCCATCACGACCGAGATGATGTATGCGCTGATCGCCTGTGTGCTGGTCGCTGCCGTTCTGGGCGTCACCAAGGCGAAGCTGAACTCCGTGCTCAAGGGCGCCGTGCTCGCCGGGGCCGTGGTGATGATTGCGCTCATGCTGGCCATTGACGCCAAGTTCTGGGGCGTGGTCGTCATGGGTGGCGCTGTCATCATCCTGTTCTTCCTGCCCTGGCTGGATAACTGCGCGGTCAAGTCGATCCGCTACCGTCCGGACTGGCACAAGTATCTGTATGGCATTTTCGTGATCAACTTCGTCATCCTGGCCTACCTGGGTGTCCAGGCACCGTCGCCGATCGGCGAGCGCGTGTCGCAGGTCGGTACCCTTTTCTACTTTGGCTTTTTCCTCCTGATGCCCTGGTGGAGTCGCCTGGGTCAGACCAAGCCGGTGCCCAGTCGTGTGACCTTCGAGGCCCACTGAGCCGGAGACTACAAAAATGAAAAAATTCATTCTTGCCCTGACCACTTTCCTCGCGCTGAGCGGCGCGGCCCATGCCGCTGGCGGCGGTATCGCCTGGGACAAGGCGCCGGTCAACACCAGCGACCATGCTTCCTTGCAGAACGGCGCCAAGCTCTTTGTCAACTACTGCCTGAGTTGCCACTCGGCGGCCTACATGCGCTACAACCGCCTGCAGGACATCGGTTTCACGACCGAGCAGATCAAGGACAACCTGCTGTTCACGACCGACAAGGTCGGCGAGACCATGAAGGCGGCCATCGATCCGAAGCAGGCCAAGGAGTGGTTCGGCGCGAATCCGCCCGACCTGACCGTGATCGCGCGTTCGCGTGCGGCGGTGGGCAAAGGTTCGGGCGCAGACTATCTCTACACCTTCCTGCGCACCTACTATCCTGACGAAACCAAGGTGACCGGCTGGAACAACCAGGCTTTCCCCAACGTCGGGATGCCCCATGTGCTGTGGGAACTGCAGGGTCAGCGCCGCCCCTTGGTCGAAGTTCGCAAGGATCACGGCCACGATGTCGAAGTCTTCAAGGGCTGGCAGCAAGTGACGCCCGGCACGATGACTCCGCTGCAATACGACCAGGCCGTGGGCGACCTGGTGAACTATCTGCAGTGGATGGGCGAACCGTCGCAGAACACCCGCGTGCGGGTCGGCGTCTGGGTCATGCTCTTCTTGCTGGTCTTCACGTTGATCGCCTGGCGGCTGAATGCCGCCTACTGGAAAGATATCAAGTAGACGACTGATTTTGGCTTATTTTGCACCAATATGGTGCAAAGCTTGCTATTTGTAGAGTGGGTTTGCGACAATGCAGCCCACTCTTTTAGTTTCCAGCCAACTTGCATGCAAGTTGGCCCCTGCTGAAACTACCTTTTGATTTTTAGGAGCTTCCCACCATGATGGTGCTGTACTCGGGCACAACCTGCCCCTTCTCCCACCGCTGCCGTTTCGTCCTGTTCGAGAAGGGCATGGATTTCGAGATCCGTGACGTCGATCTCTACAACAAGCCTGAAGACATCAGTGTCATGAACCCTTACGGCCAGGTGCCGATTCTGGTGGAGCGCGACCTGATCCTTTACGAGTCGAACATCATCAATGAGTACATTGATGAGCGCTTTCCGCATCCGCAACTCATGCCCGGCGATCCGGTGGACCGGGCCCGCGTGCGTCTGTTCCTGCTCAACTTCGAGAAGGAGTTGTTCGTGCACGTGTCCACCCTTGAATCGCGTGCCGCCAAGAGCAATGAAAAGGCCGTGGAAAAGGCGCGTTCGCACATCCGTGACCGCCTGACCCAGCTGGCTCCGGTGTTCCTGAAGAACAAGTACATGCTGGGCGAGAACTTCTCCATGCTGGACGTGGCCATCGCCCCGCTGCTGTGGCGACTGGACTACTACGACATCGAACTGAGCAAGAATGCCGCGCCGCTGCTGAAGTATGCCGAACGCATTTTCTCGCGTCCGGCCTATATCGAGGCCCTGACGCCGTCCGAGAAGGTGATGCGCAAGTAAGGTCAACTCCCGTGTCAACGACGAGTCCCGGCGGGACGACTTCGACCCGCCCCTATCTGATCCGGGCCCTTTACGAGTGGTGTACCGACAACGGTCTGACGCCCTATGTCGCCGTGCGGGTCGATGACACGGTGCGTGTCCCGCGCGAATACGTCAAGGACGGCGAGATCGTCCTGAACATCAGCATGGACGCGACCAGTGCCCTGAAGCTTGGGAATGACTACATCGAGTTCAAGGCCCGCTTCGCCGGCGTGGCCCGGGACATCATGGTCCCGCTGAACCGTGTCATGGCCATCTATGCGCGGGAAAGCGGTCAGGGTATGGCTTTCGCGCCGGATGAGGATGAGCAAGTGCCAGCGTCGAGGGCCGACGATGCGGGTGCGCTCGGGCTGCCGCAGGGCGTTGAGCCGATCGCCGCTCCGGCTGCGGTCCTGAGCAGTGTCGAGCCGGTCCGCGGCGAGTCGGGTGACGAGCCGCCTGAGCCGCCTCGGCCGGGGGGCGCTCGTCCTGCGCTCAAACGCGTCAAATGAAGTTGGCCCGGGGCCGCAGGGCCGTACGGTAAAATTCGGAGTGCGCCGATTTAGCTCAGTTGGTAGAGCAACCGCCTTGTAAGCGGTAGGTCGTCAGTTCGATTCCGACAAGCGGCACCAATGAATTCAACGAGTTAAGCCAGTTCGAGAGAGCTGGCTTTTTCGTTTTTGGAATCGTGTAGCCATGGTGTAGCCGGTTCTCGAACGTTGAGGGTGCGACGCTCAACCCCGGCCGGCCTTCTCTCAACGTGGAGGCGTTATGTCCGATGATTCGGAAGGAAAATTCGATGGCGTAGTTGGTGAGGCTTTGACCAACTGGTACTCGGTCGAGTCCGCCTTGTGCTGCATCTTCGAGTTCTACGTGACAAGAAGATCAGCTGCCGATGGCCCCACGGTCGCAGCTGAAGCGTTTTGGTCGCTGGAAGGCTTCGGCGCTCGATTGCGAATGACAGAAGCGGTTGTTTCGTACGCCGAGCAGGATTCGGCCGCTATCGAAGAATGGGCGTCGCTGGAAAAGCGAATGAGGAGAACGTCGGCGCAACGAAACTCACTCGCGCACGGTTCGAAAGGACTTGTGCAAAGCGTTGGGAAGGGATCTCGGTTCGTTCTTCTGCGACGCCAAACAGCGGGTCTTCACGAACGGTCAAACGTTTTAGAGATTCACGACATCGTGCGATTCGGCGAAAACTTCGGCGAGCTGGGCGCTGATTTGATGATCTATTGGCATCGTCGTCAGGGTCTTCCTGGCTTCGAGAGATTCATTCAAGAAGCCAGAGAGCACCGTCAGGCGAACCCCCACTTGAAGCTGCGTGGAGGACGGTCGTACACAGTCCTCATTGAGGAGGCCCACGTCCTGCAAAAAGATCAGGGCGAAGATCAAGACTGATCGGCGTGGCGTCGATTCAAAAATCCAGGTAACCCATGTTTTCCGCCGCTGGCATGTCGCGCCGCTGTTCGGCGTAATCACTGACCGCCCGCGGCTTCCAGCCCTCGCCATACGTCGCCTTGATGTACGCCTCGTCCGGGCGGAACCCCATGGCGTGCAGCTTGGTATCGCGGTCGGCTCGGGTGTTCATGTCCGGTGCAGATTCGACCTTGCGATAGACCCGCGGCGCCGCTGCGTCAGGGAAGTTCCAGTCCATCCACCAGCGGACCACCTGACGATTGAAGCTTTCGCAGATCAGATCTGCATCGGCTTTCACGACGTCGTCGCGCACTGACTTCTGGGTGTCGTCGCTGCCGAGCTTGCCGGGCGTGCCCTCGGTGCTGGCCGTCTGCGACAGCACGACCTTCGCGATCGCCTTGTCCATGTACTCACACATGCTCGAGTAGTCCGCTGTGCCGCTCCGCGCGGCCTCGAGCAGATCGATCGTCAAGTTGTCCGGGATGATCACGCCGCTGTCGGTGGCAATCGAGTCGAGGACTTCGCGCGCCGCTTCGATCGTCTTCGGGTCGTCCATCATGCCGGCCGGTACCGTTGCCCGCGCCGTCGGCTGCCCGAACCGCTCCAGGAAGACCAGCCAGAACTTCACGCCGTTGCGCTTGAAGAACACCGGCCAGTAGATCGAGTGCGCCAGGCCGAGGCCGTAGGGGTCGTCGTGGCTGTCGCCGCCCGCGTTCATCGTCCAGAACTTGCGCTCGGGCATCTGCTCGAGCGTGGCGCCGTCACGCAGAAGGTAGAGCGCGCCGCTATGGCCGAAGCGGAATCGCGCCCGGTCGCGCACCTTCACGTCGGCGATCTGCACGCGCCCATTTCCCGGTGCCCACATGATTTCGGCCACGCCCCAGCCGTAGAACACGGCGAACAGTGCTTTGTCGGTGATGTCGTCCCAGCGGATGGCGCGCAGGTCTTGGCGCAGCGCTTCGGCGGCGTCTTCGGACTGCGCGTCCTGCGCGCCGGGTTCCACAACCCATTCCTTCGACACGATCGCGCTGCGCCGCTGCTGCAGCGTGCTGCGGACTTGGTCATCGCGCAGCAGCTCCTTGTAGATCTGCAGCTGGCCGATGCCGCCGCCCTTCGTCTGGATGATGGTGTCGGTCGGCGCGAGCACGTCCATGAAGCCATTGATCCGGCTGCCGACGTTCGCGCCGGCGCCGATATGGTCAGGCTTCGCGATCTCCAGCGTGTGGAGCTTCACCGGTGCGTCGGCAGTATTGGTGTCGGTCATGTCTCAGTCTCCAATGTGAGGCCGCTTGCTGGCGGGCAGCTGATTGCCGCGCTCGAGGATTGCGGCGAGCTCGTCGTCTGTGTACTCCGCAGCGACGCGGGTTTCGTGGCGCACCGGTGGCGCTTCAGGATCGCCCCCGAGCGCAACCCGCTCCGGCTTGTCCAGGCCCAGAAGCCTCGCGCGCCGCTCCATGATCTTCAGGATGCGATCAATGGCCGTCGCATTGCCTCTCTTGGCCTTTCCCCAGAGGTAGGTCTGCAACGCGTCCAGCCGGTCCAGTTCGAGCGTCCGGATCTCCACCGCGATTTCTTCACACTTGGCCAAGTTGCGGTTCAGGGCGCGTTTCACCAGCCGGTGCGCGTTGCCCAGGCTCATGTTCAGCACCTTGGCGATGTCCCGGTATGACGCGCCGGTGCGCCGAAGGTCGAGTGCCTGTTCTTCGGATTGAGCCGTCGTCACGGCCACCGCGCCTGTCTTGCTTTTCATGGGCGTGTTCATCCTGGGTAGCGTTCATCGATTGGCGGGTTGGAGCTGCGCAATCGCGCGTCCGCTTCCCTTGCCTTCATCTTGGCCAGCACGGCGTCGATGCCGGGGCGGGTGAGTCCCCACCGGTGCGAAAGCCTCAGCACGCTGGCGCCGTCCTTCCATTCCTTGAAGATCAGTTCGTTGCGAAGGTCGATGGTGGCGTTGCGCTCGATCGGCAGTGAAAGGGTGCAGGAAGCAAACTCTGCGCTGAGCTTCTGTGCCGCCTCGAGCCCGATGGCGAATGCGATCGGATGCTCGCGGCCGATGTTCTCGGGTACGTACAGGTCGCGGCCTCCCCAACGGCTCACGAGTTCAAGGCAGGATGGCAGGCCGATTACGGCGGCGATTTCCTTCACGACTCTCTGCATGGCCACGGCCTCCTTTTCCCGTTGGTGCCGGTGCCCGCACTCACCGACCGGTCTTTCTGGCTTCGCGCCGAAGCTGGCGCGTCAGGGTGTCCGCAACTTGTCGGTCCACCATCGCCGGCACGTTCCCGAAGCCCGGAAAGACAAACTGCGCCCGCTTCATGTCGCTGAGATCGTTGCGAACCGGGGAGACGCGCCCATTGGGTCGGATGCTGCTGACGATGCCGCCCGTCGCGTAGCCGCGCAGCGCACGCGCGCCGTCACGATTCAGGCTGTCGAGGAAGCCGCGCATTCCGCGCTGCCGGACAACCTCTTGGCGCAGCACATACTCGCCAGCATGGACGACACCGGCGGGCTCGAATTTCCCGCCCGGGCCGGTGTAGCCGCCAACGGCGAAGCTGCCCGAAGCGCCGGATCCGCTGCCGCTCGTTGGCGTGGTCGATCCCGATGCGGCCGGGCCACCTACCTTCGGCGTGCTCAGCCCGGCAAGCTGCGCCTGCAGGGACTTGATCTGCTTCTCCGCTTCGCTGATGTCGAGTTGCAGCGTCACTGGCTTGGCCAACTCCGTTTTCACGGTATTGATGCGCTGCTCGGCGAGCTTGATCTGCTCTTCGAGTGCCACCGCCTCGGCCTCCAGCTGCTGCGCTTCCTTTTCCTTCGCCTGACCGTTGGTCTCGCCGATCTTCTCCTGCACGCGGGCCAGTTCTTCCAGAGCGCGAGCCGCTGCGTCGTCGTCCTGGATGGCATCCGCAGCGCGCTCAGCGCGTTCGGCCAGCTTCGCGGCGTCCGCTGAAAGCTTTGCGGCCTTCTTCAGGTCGCCCTCGCGCACGGCAACCTGAGCGTCCCCTGCGACAAGTGTTGCGCGCGCGGTGAGGCTGCTGGCTGCGCGCTGATTCAGTTCCTCGCGCTCGCCTTCGCTGGCGCCGGCACCACGCCGTGAAGCTGCCTTGTCGCGCAGGTTCGCACCGGCGTCTGCCCCGGCCGTGCGGGCCTTCGTTGCGTCTTCGCGCGCCGTCTGCGCGTCGGTGAGGGTCTTGGAAAACAGCTCGCGCATCTTGTTGGCGCCGGCCTCTTCACCCTTCAGTCGCTCGTTCAACGCGTCGCGCGCGATCTTGTTGCGCTGCTCTGCGACTTGCTGCTCGTCTTTCAGAATGTCGGCCGACGCCTTGCCGGCGGCTACCGCCCTCAGCTTTTCGAGTTTCGCCGTCTCGGTCGCGATCTTTCGTTCGATCTCCAGGCGCGTGTTCGCATCGCGCTGTGGCTTCTGGTCGTCCGCCTTCTTCGAGGCGAAAGGCTCCTTGGCGATGGCGGCGACCTCCCGCACCAGATTCTTGTATTCCTCGGCCGCGCCCTTGAAGTCGAAAGACAGCAGGCGGCTGATTACGGCCGCGGTGCCAGCGGCCGATGCGCCCAGTGCGCGAACGAAGCGACCCAGGACGTCGACGGTGTTGATCGCGATGTCGAACACGGACTTCAGCGTTTCCGTCGACCGGGACAGTGCGTCGATGCCACTGCCGACCGTGATGATCGCGTTCGAAAGTGCAGCCGTCGCACCTGTTCCGCTGTCGATCGCACCGACGAATTCGGTGACGGAGTTGTTCAAGAGGACGAAGGCCTGCCCGACCGTGACCGGCAGATCTTTGAAGTCGCTGGCGACGCGGCCGGACACCGTCTGCAGCGCCCGCACAAGCCGTTCGGTCGTCAGCTCACCGTCTGATCCCAGCTGGCGAAGCTCCCCGCGCGTGACTCCCAGGCCCTCGGCAATCGCATCTGCCAGTGCCGGCGTCTGCTCCAGGATGGAGTTCAGCTCCTCGCCGCGCAGGGTGCCGGACGCCAGGCCTTGGGTGAATTGCACGAGGGCTGCGCTGCTCGCCGTGGCGCTCGATCCCGACAGCGCGATTGCCTGATTCACCGTCGTGATGACGCCGATGATCTCCTGCGAACTCAGGATGCCCTGAAGGCTCGGTGCGATCTGCGAATACAGATTGACCGTGTCCTGAAGCGGAGCGCGCGTCTCATCCGCTGCCCGGCGCAGCCCCTGCTGAACGGCTTCGAAGTCGCCGGTCGCCTTCGTGGCCAACCTCAGACGCGCTGTGATCTGCGAATACGCGTCCGCGATCTGCACGTACTCGCGGGCCGCGATGCCCAGCGCAGCCACCGGTAGCGCGCGCGCTGCCAGAGCCTGCAGTCCCGACAGCTCGGTACCGATCGCGCTGATGCTTCCCTTCGCACGCTCCAGGCTCTTCGCGTCCTCTTCGAAGCCCCTGATGGTGCGCCGTATGCGAGCCGATCCCTGTTCGAAGTCACTCTCGTCCAGGGTTACCCGGAATCCGATATCGCCTTTTTTAGCCATCCTTGTGCATCTCCAGTGCGGTCAGATAGACGCGCCAGGGGTAGTTCCAGACCCCTGAATGTCCATGGGTGACGAGGGCGAGCGCGTTGCGTTCGATGCCACGGGCAACAGCAGCTGGCGCACGATTGACGCTTGCGCTGCAGCGACTGCCGCCCGGGCCCGAAAAAAACTCGGGTTCAGGTCGCGCGCCGCCTCACGAATAGGGCTGATCTGGCTGGGCGTGAGGGCGTCGAATGCCTCCCGCGGCATGTCGGACATGCGCACCAGATCATCCACAGTGCAGTCCTCGAAAAGAAACTCTCCGACCACGTCGATTTCCTGCTGTCCGCTCTCGATCGTTGCCAGCCAGTCGCGCACGTCGCGGACCGTCAGTTCTCGCACTGTCACTACGCGACCATCAAGGTCGACCTGCTTTGTTGCGCTCATGAAACCTCCTGCTGTGAAATGGAAAAGTTGCCGGCCGCGCCTTCGGTACAGACGAAGAGGTGAAGGCCGCCGGCTGTCGGGGTTGCTTTCATGAACTGGGCGACTCGCCGACTGATGCCCAGGCCTGAGACCCACGGCCTCAGGCACCTGACCCGCTGCTTGCGCAGCAGGCGATCGGTTCGGTTACCGGTCGAGCCGCAACGGCCACAACGCGCCAAGGTTTTTGAAATCGATCAGCAGCTGGGTGCGTGACAGTTCGGAATCCTTCCTCGTGAAGGCGACCACGACGCCGCGAAGACCGCCGCCGACCGTTCCTGCGCTTTCGGCGAGACTGACGGGGCCAATCACGGGAAGCCGAATATCGATGCTGCAACTCGTCGCCGTTGGGCATGCGCTGCGGTAATCCAGCATGGCGCCGATGGTCTTGACGCGAACGAGCGCTTCGGCGGCCTTCTGCGCGGCCTTTGTGTATTCCCGGTCCGCATCCTCCAACTCGGCATTCAGCCATGTGCCTGTCGCCTCGATCAGCTCCTGTTCGGCGTCCTCGATCGCGCCATGCGCCTCTGACAAACGACGCTCGAGGCCTGCGCGACCTTCGGCAAACTGGCGCGCCTCGAACGCTGCGGTGGATTCTTCGAATTCAAGGCTGGCGACGTCCGCGCGCGCGTCATCGAGCGCTTCGCGTGATGCCTCGCCAAGCATGACGGCGGCGCTCAGGTCTTCCGCCTTCTCGCGTGCCTTGGCGAGGCGCCGGGCGTCGAATGCGGCCGGCTGCGCGTTGATCAGATCGCTGATGCGCTGCGCGTCCATCCGCTTCAGCTCCAGCAGCTGTGCAGCTTCCTGAACGGCTTTCTTCGTTTCCTTCGTGGTCGTCATCGTGGTTCCTTCGTGTGGGGGTTGTCTGTGGTTGTTGTTGGCTATCCGTCGAAGCCTCGGTCTCGATGGGCGCGGTGAAACGCGTCGCGCGGTATTGCCTGGTCGCGTGCCGGTCCGCATCCATCGCCGGGCACGAAAAGGGTTCTGTGATGGATGTACCGAAGCCAGACGTCACCGGTCGGCCCGTTGCGGTGCTTGCGCATGAACAGTTCGCCGACGCCCTTCCATTCGGGCGCGCTGTTTGTCATCTCTTCGCGGTGGAGCATCAGCACGATGTCGGCGTCTTGCTCGATCTCGCCGGAGTCCCGAAGATCGTGCAGATGCGGGCGCCTGTCGTTGCGACTCTCGACAGCGCGGTTGAGCTGCGCGCAGGCGAGGACAGGCACCTGCAGTTCCTTGGCCAGCGCCTTCAATCCGCGGCTGATCGAGCCCAGTTCCTGCGTGCGGTTCTGGCCTTCTCCGCGCATCAGCCCGATGTAGTCGACGACGATCAGCTGCAGGCCATGCTTGCGCGCCAGGCGCTTCGCGCGTGCTCGCAGGTAGGCGAGGGTGATGGCGGGCTTGTCGTCGATGAACAGCCGCTGCCGGGCTGCTTCGCCGGCCGCTCGCGTCAGCGCGGACCAATGCCCTTCGTCGCGGGTGCCGGCCCGCATGGCATGCACCGACACGCCAGTCCGCTGCGCCAGCACGCGCATCGCCAGCTCGCGTTTGGGCATCTCGAGCGAGCAGAAGAGAACGGGGCGGTCGGCTCGGGCCGCTTGGTCGGCAATGCCCAGCGCGAGCGCGGTTTTCCCGACCCCTGGACGTGCGGCAAGGATGATCAGCTGGCCAGGCTCGAAGCCGCCGGTCAGCGCGTCCAGGTCCGGAATGCCGGATGGCAGGCCAGTGATGCCGCCGCCACGGTTCGCGCGCTCGTCGATCAGCAACAAGGCTTCGCGCATTGAGTCGGCCAGCAGCAGGGGCTCATCGCGCTCGGTGTCGATCGCTCGTGCCGCGATCTGCTCCAGACCGGCGGCGAACGCCTCGTGCGACACATCGCCGGCTGCGTATCGGACCGCCAGCGTCTCCGCTTCGCCCTGACCGGTGCGACGGCATGCACGATCGCGAATCGTCGCCGCGTAGGCCCGGATATTCGCTGCGCTGGGCGTGTTGTTCGCGATCTCGCCAAGGTAGGCGAGTCCGCCGCAGCGCTCCGCCTCTCCGGACTGTTCCATCGCGGCATGCACCGTCACCAGATCGGCCGGCTTGCCGCTGAGGATCTGCGCGGCGATGTGCGTGAAGATCCGCCGGTGGTCGTCTCGGAAAAAGTCCGCGCCGGTGACCAAGCCGTCGACGCGGTCCCATGCGTTGTTGTCCAGAAGCAGCGCGCCGATCAGCGACTGTTCGGCCTCGATGCTGTGCGGGGGAAATCGGAGCTCGGGGGCGTTCATGCCGCGACCTCTTGCCGGTTCACGTACTTGCCTTCCAAGACCTTGGCGAAGTTCTCATCCTTCACAAGCCACGGCAGGTCGCAGCCCAGCCACTCACCGTTACGGCCTGTCAGGAAATCCGACTTGGCGACGTAGCAGAACAATCGATCGAAGAAGGCCAGCGCGCTCGTGGAGTCAGTCGCGTACCTTTCGCCGTTGGGGCGTTTGGCGGTGAGTACCCACCGCCAGCGCGCCTTCAGGCTTGCGGCTCGCTGGCCGTTCCAGATCCGCGGCTGTGGGAGCATCGGCAAATGCCGGGCGTACAGGCCGATGATCTCCTGATGCGGGCAGTCAGGACTGCGGTGTTCGGGCGCAGCCTGAGCACCACCGATGTCGACAGACATCGGTTCACTACCTGAAGGTGAAGATGAAGAACCACGGGGACCAAAGGGGGCACCCAAGGATTCACCAATGCCCCCCTTGGGTGATGCCTTTGGTGATGACTTCGGTGTGCCCTTTGATGCATCTGGATCGCCGCCGGACAGACCGCGCGTGAGGCGGTTGTGTTCGTCCTTCACCATGCGGCTTGAGTACCAAATCGGGCCGGGTTGCGCTCCGATCAGCGTGACAGGCTCACCGTCCTTTCGACCGCTGCGGGGCGTGTAGACGAACGGTTCGTGCAGATAGTCGTCGGATCCCTTCAGCACGGTCTTGCGCGCAAGGCTCTGAAGGTTTGCAGCTCGGCATCCGACCGCCTGTGCGATTTCCTTCAGGGGCCAGCGCAGCACGCCGTATTCGGGCTGATCGTGCATCAGGCACATGACCTCCAGCCAGATGCCTCGCTCCTCGAACGTGCAGCGCTTGAGGTTCGGATTCGACGCCCAGTCACCCGGGTAGAACTGAAAAGAAGGGCGATTCACGTGCGTGCCTTTCGGGCGATCGCGCGCATTGCTTCGGCGTACTGCTGTGGTGACGCGTTCGGGTTACGCTCGACCCACTCTTCTTTCAGACGTTCATAGGTCTGCGTAGGCTTCTTCTTCGCCCAGGCTTTCGGCTTTCTCTGCCGCGTGGATCCGCTGAGCCTCACCGCATGCTCCGCAGCATGAAGTCCCGGACTCGCGCGATGACCGCTGAGTCCCACGACTGCGGCAGGACGACCGTGCCTGTCTCGGTCAGGGGCATGAATGCCCTGCGCGGTATGACTGACTTCTTGGCGAACACCAGCGTGCCGTTCGGTCCAGGGAAGGTCAGGTACTTGCCCTTCTTCGGAAGGATCACGGCGCCGTACTGGTGCACCGCTGGAATGCTGACGCCGCTCTTGGTACGCAGATTCGTTCCGACGGTGACGCCGTCCGCATCCGCCTTGTAGGTAATGCTGCGCTGCAGCCGGCCAGTGTCACGCAGCGGCTGACCGGCACGGCCTGCGCGATTCGCTGCGGCCTGTTGCCGGCCGGTCCGGCTGATCTTGGCGCCGTTGTCCGTGCGCCGTAGGCCTCGAAACTTCAGCGGCGCCCACTGCTGGCCGTAGGGGTCTCGCGAGAAGTTGAAGCCCAGGTCGATCAGGGTCTTCAGACCCGCGCCGACGCTGTCGTACATCCGCGCGGACCGGCTGGCCGCCAGCACGTCCTTCAGCTTCTTCTCCGCGCCGTCGCCGGATGCCTCGATGCGCATGCTCATGGCGAGGCCTCAGACGCGCTGCGCGGCGGTTTGAATGGCTTCGATCGGTTCGCCGGAGAGGAGGCGGTCGACTTGGTCGGCCGGCCAGAGCAGACGGCCACTCGGCTGCTTTACTGGCTTGATTCCGTGATGGTGGCCATTCTGGCAATAGTTCTTGCGCCAAGTCGAAGTGCTCGACCGCGTGGCGTTGGCGGCCTCGATAGTGCTGTAGAAGCGTGCGGACATGGTTGAAATTCCCCTGTGTGACTATGCGTGGGGGGGAGATTCAACAGAAACGACTTGCTGTAATAGCCAATTGGACTGACCTTTAAAGGTCAGGTATTTCTGAAACCCTTTCTGGACAAGGGAAATAGGGGGCGGATATTAGTCAGCTCGACGTCCTTTCACCGCCCATTCCGGACGAATGAGCGATGCTGCAGACGCGGCCTTGGTTTCCGACATCCCGTCGCTTTTCAACCACTCCTCCACCTCGCTGTTTCGGGGGTGTGTGGTTCGATCATCCCTGTCGGCGTTCGCCCACCATTTCCGGGATGCGCGGTTCATGCGGATAAGGTCGTTCGACATGAACAGGCGGTCTCCGGTGGCACTGGTGGCGTCGCGGTCGTTCTCTGCCTCCTGTAGCTTCAACGCTTGGATGTCGATCCGCCGAAACAAAAGGTCGCCGCAGGTGATGCGCCGTGGCTCGTCTTGCGCCCCCTCTCCTGTCTCAAGCCACAGGACGAAGTCAGGCATCGGGAAGCGTTCGGGATCTTGTTCGTGGAGCTTCGCTCCGTCCTCGGGGACAAGGAATCCAACTTCCACGGCCCCATCGGGCGACGTGGCGATCAAGTACGCGTCGTGGTGCTCAAGAAACCAGAACTGAGAGGACAGACTTCGCCTGACATAGAACTGTTCTTTGGTTTCCTTATTTTCGTAGTGGAACGTGGCATCGCGTGAGATTTTTGGGCCGTGGTACTTGGACACACCTCCCTCCCACCTTCCGCCAGCTGCCGGCATGGCTTGGCCGTACCACTTCGAAAACACACCGCACCGAAGCCGATCCTCCGCGACCAACGCAAGAACTTCCCTTTCGTCGGTTTCCAGAGCCTGTGCGGCCTTCTGCAACGTCATGAACCTACTGATAGACATTCGCGCTTCCTTTCGCGCCCCTTGTGGAGGTGCCGCGCCGGCCGGGCAAGGGATCCCGGTTTTCCTCCCGTCGGAGTAGGCGCGGCGTGCTGCTCAGTTGTCCAGTACCAGACCGCGCACCCGCTCGCGCTCGGCGTGCCAGGTGGTGCCTTCAGCGGCGAGCCGATCGAACAGGAACGCGATCTGCTCGCCGATCTGGTCCCCGTCTTCCTCAGGGATGTAGTCGGCGAGCGTGACCGTCCAGGTGCCGCCGTTGGCCAGGATGTTGAAGGCCGTGCCGAACTGATGCACCTGGGCTGCTCGGGCGCAGTGCATCGCTGGTGTCGCCGCGCCGTAGGGGTCGAGATAGTGAGGCTCCACCCAGACGAGGCCATCGCCGTCCCCGAAGACGAATGCAGCGGCGCGGTAAATCGTCTCCACGTCCATCTTCACGATGACCAGCGCGCCGGCACTCCAGCGGCTGGCCACCTCATCGACTGTAGGCACGGTGTCAGCGGCCCGGTGTCAGATGAGCCGCGACTTCAAGCAGTAGGCGTCTGGCCAGCGATGGATCATGCGCTTTTTCGCTTTCCGAGCTTGAAAGCGCGACGCGAAGGGCTTCAACAATCTGAGGTTGATCGCGCAGCTGGTGTCCTGGATCTGCTCATCGCGTGCAACGAAGAAAACAACCTTGGCTTTTCTCATCATGGTCACTCCCTCAGGCAACGGTGCGGTACTGCAGGACGCCGACGACACGGCCGATCAGCTGGATCTTGTGTGCCTCGCTGGCGGGGATGGTGTCGGATCCGCGAACCGGATCGGCGTAGTGGGCGACGACCTCGCCGCCCATGCCAAGCATGAGCGATCGGACGTACTGCCGGCCGTTGAACTCGAAGGCGTAGACGAAACCGCCGGTGCTTATCTGCTCGCAGGGCTCGATCTGCAGCAGATCGCCCTCTTCGATCTTCGGGGACATGGAGCCGTCAGGCATGCGGCCGGTGATCTGCGTCGGACGGTCGCTGAAGTGCTCAAAGAGGGCAGGGGGCGGCGTCCTGCTGGTGGTACTGGTAATGTTCGCTGCAGCCATGGTGTTACCTCCGTTTCAGGTGCTTCATGGTCAGGGGCTGCGCGATGTTGACGCATCGTGCGGCCCCGCTTTTGCCGGCTACCGGCCGGCTCGGTGTTGATCGGTCAGCTGGTGGCCACGACGCGCAGCACAGGCGCCCCTTCGTCAGGTTTCGGCTGTTCGATGCCGGCCTGCTCGAGCATCCAGCCTTCAATTTTCGTGTGCCACATGCGCAGCAGGTCCAGCGGCCTCTGCCGGTAATGCTTCTCTGCAATGGCGGACGGCTTGTGACCCATGAGTTGCGCGACGATGCCAGCCGGGACCTCCACCCATTCCGAGAGCGTGCCGAATGAACGGCGCAGACCATGGAGAGACAGCTGCGGAAGACCTGCCGCGGTCAATGCCTTGTTGTGGGCGATGCGCGGCTCTTGCAGGCGGCCGGACGCCGCCATCGGGCTGCTGAAGACCCAAGGGAGCGCGCGCACCGCGCGTTCCTTTTCCTTCTCCTGGTCCGAGCCGTGCAGGGTTCGCACCCTCTTCGCCTCGGCATCGTGCCTTCGCTTCAGGTCGCGCAGCAGGCTGGCCACATAGGGCGTGAGCGGGATGGTTCGCAGGCCTTCCACCTTGTCGCGGATGGTCAGGCTCTTCCACTTGAAGTCGACGTCGGTCCAGCGCAGGCCGGCCAGTTCCTCGCGCCGCGCGCCGGTCAGCAGCAGCGCCTGCAGATAGGCGGAGTGCACCGGATTCGAAAGGGCGCGCACCTTCTCGAACCACAGCTTCAGCTGCTCGCGCTGCATGCAGTCCGTCTTGGGCTTCGCCTTCGGTAGGACATCGCTGGCCATGCGTCGCGAGCAGGCGTCCGCATGCGTGAGCGCGGCGAACTTCTCCGATGCAGCACACCATCCGATGAAAGCGCGCAGGGCGCGGTAGGTCTGTGCCGCTGTCGTCGGCGCGCGCTCTGCCAGCGGTTCAAGCCACTCGCGCACGGCCTTCGTATCCAGGTCGCTCAGCTTCAGCGAGAGCAGGTCGTGAAGCGGGCCAGGCTGAACCACATCGGATTCGCCCTTCCTTCTGCCGCGACTGCGCGGTGCGCCTCCGGCCTTGACCATGGCCATGTGGTTGCGCAGATGCCGCGCTCCCCACTTCGGCGTGCGCGCCTCGACATACGCGTTCCACACCTCGCCGACGGTCAATTCTGCCGTCTCTGCC
This sequence comes from Hylemonella sp., assembly GCA_030695415.1. GTDB lineage: Bacteria > Pseudomonadota > Gammaproteobacteria > Burkholderiales > Burkholderiaceae_C > Hylemonella. Next base: position 49,732 of record JAUYQZ010000032.1, on the reverse strand, counting down.
TTTTCACGTCTGGTGGTGATCTCTGCCATGCGCGCTGCGCGTTCTTCGCGCGGGTCGATGCCCTGGTCGACCAAGGTCTGCAGCCGGCGGGCTGCAGCGCGTGCGTCATCGAGGTTCCATGCCCGCACGTCACCTATGGTCAGCCGGATTGTCTGGCGGTGAAGCTTCGCCTCGAAGACGAAAGACTTGGCCCCGGCGGTGGCGCGTACGGCAAGGCGGGGAGCGTCTGTATCCCAAAGGAACGACTGCTTCACACCCACGGGACAGGCGAAGCGGCGGATCCGTTCAGGGGTAAGGCGTTCGCGTTGCACGGCGTCTCCGGTGGCGACATGAGGCTCGTGTGTAGCCTCTGTGTAGCCATACTAAGGAAACGCCGAGTAATGTCAAGAAACCCCGATCCGGGTAAATGACTCAAAAAACCAATAGCTTGTGGTTTCTTGTCTTCGTAGAGTAATGCCGATAAATGCCAAATTTTGCCGTCTTGTAAGCGGTAGGTCGTCAGTTCGATTCCGACAATCGGCACCATCCCCGGCGAAAAATCTCGCTTTTGCGCTCTTTCGGGCTCTTTAGCGTCGGGATGGGATTTGTACTTTGAGCCGGATGGCGCTAACCTGCCATCCCTTGGTGCGAAGAAGGGCTTCCATCGCCGGCAGGAGTTGGCGGATTTTGGCAGCAGCAGCACTGCTGTTAACAATCAGACACCAATTCGTTCCGTCGATCGGCCCGGCTGTCACTGCAGTGCGCAGCACCGCCGGTATCATCGACTCAACAGCGTCGAGCCGGGCGGTGGAGTCTTTGCTGAGTTCGCTCAGGCGAGCCAGCATCGGCGATTCCTGTGTAGCCTGAAGCAGCGTGACTGACTGATGGCGACGGGTTGTCATTCGCAAGTGGCTTGAGAAGGAATAGAGATGCATTTGATTATCACGGATGCATGGCTGGCCAGAAGCCGTGCAATACATCTGAGTGGTACCAAGCTGCTGCTGGCTGGCCTGAGCCTGTCTTTTGCGCTGATGCTGGTCGCCGCTGGGCTTTACCACTGGGTTTTCCTCAAGGGCGCACGCGAAGGCTGGCCCGTTATCGGTGCGCTGGTCAAGCTCGTGGTCAAGGACGAATTCGCCCTGCGAGACCGCTTCATGCGAGAGAACCTCGACGTCATGGCCCGCCGGCTCGGCGAAATGCAGGCCAAGCTGCTCCAGTTGGAGTCACTGGGCGAACGTGTTTCCGGCCTCGCGGGCATCAACCCCGCCGAAATCCGGTCCAAACCGGGTCAGGGCGGTGCCCTGGTTTCGGGGCGTCCCCTCACCATGGAAGAACTGGAAAAGACACTGGCGGATCTGGACCGGATCACAGAGCAGCGCACCGACCTGATGGCGGTGGTCGAGTCCCGCTTGTTTGAGCAGAAAGTCCGCAACATGATGATTCCGACCCAGCACCCGGTGGCGTTCGGAGGCGCCGGTTCCGGTTTTGGCTGGCGGATCGACCCTTTTACCGGGCGCTCGGCCTTGCATACCGGCGTCGACTACCAGTCGCCGCCTGGGACAGCCATCCTGGCGGCAGCGGGCGGGGTGGTCGTCACCGAGGAATTCCGTCCCGATTACGGGAATATGGTCGAGATTGACCATGGCAAAGACCTGGTTACCCGGTACGCCCATGCGTCCAAGCTCACGGTGAAAAAGGGTGATTTGATCAAACGGGGCCAGAAAATCGGCGAGGTGGGTAGCACGGGGCGTTCGACGGGCCCTCACCTGCACTTCGAGGTATTGGTACGCGGTGTGCCCCAGGACCCCCACAAGTTCATGAATGCCAGCCGCGGCGGCCAGCCCGTGCAGCAACTGGCACTGGCGCCGGCTCCGGTGGCGGTCATGGCTCCGGCTCCCGTCGCAGCGGCTCCGTCCGTACCGAGGCCCCTGACGCCCCCGGCCACTCAGCAGCCTGCCAAGGTGGTGGTGCCAGTGCCAATCCCCCTTGCTGTCAGCCCTGCACCGGCAGTTGGCGCGGAGAGGACGGCAGCCTCGGCGGCGCCCGTGCCGGCAGCGCCTGCCCTGCCAGCAGCACAAAGGTAGAATCAAGCGCTTCGCGCTCCCGGAGCCGCAAGGTGCCGGGGACTGCTGTTGCCTTAGCTGGCGACACTCATCATCTAGACAGACAAGGATTGCACGGCGCTGCCGGTTGTCATGACCTGCAGGGCGGTACGGCGTTCATGGGCATCAACATTCTCACCAAAATATTTGGCAGCCGCAACGACCGGCTTCTCAAGCAATTCCGCGGCGTGGTAACCCGCATCAATGCGCTGGAACCGCAATTCGAAAAGCTGGACGACAGCGCCTTGCAGGCCAAGACAGCCGAGTTCCGTGAGCGCGTTGCCCGGGGCGAAAGCCTGGAGGCGCTGTTGCCGGAAGCCTTCGCCACCGTCCGGGAGGCTTCGAAGCGGGTGATGAAGATGCGGCACTTTGACGTGCAGCTCATGGGCGGCATGTCCCTGCACCAGGGCAAGATCTCGGAGATGCGCACGGGCGAGGGCAAGACCCTGACGGCCACGCTGCCGGTCTATCTGAACGCCCTGACCGGCAAGGGCGTGCACGTGGTGACCGTCAATGACTACCTGGCCAACCGGGACGCTCAATGGATGGGGCGGCTGTACAACTTTCTGGGCCTCACGGTAGGTGTGAACCTGCCGCAGATGTCGCGTTCGGAAAAGCAGGCCGCCTACGCTTCCGACATCACCTACGGCACGAACAACGAATACGGTTTCGACTACCTGCGCGACAACATGGTCTACGAGGTGGTGGATCGTGTGCAGCGTGGCCTGAACTACGCCATCGTGGATGAGGTCGACTCGATCCTGATCGATGAGGCGCGCACGCCCCTCATCATCAGCGGTCAGGCCGAAGACCATACGGCCCTGTACCTGGCCATCAACAAGATGGTGCCGGGGCTGACGCGGCAGGAGGGCGAGGCCGACCCCCGCACGGGAGAGGGCGTCATCAAGCCGGGCGACTTCACCGTCGACGAGAAGAGCCATCAGGTCTTCCTGACCGAGATGGGCCATGAGAAGGCCGAGGCCCTGCTGGCCCAGGCGGGGCTTTTCCCCGAGGGCGCAAGCCTATACGACCCGGCCAATATCACGCTGGTGCACCATCTCTACGCCGGTTTGCGGGCACGACACCTCTACCATCGCGACCAGCACTATGTGGTCCAGAACGGTGAGGTGGTCATCGTCGACGAGTTCACCGGTCGTCTCATGACCGGCCGGCGCTGGAGCGACGGCCTGCACCAGGCCGTCGAGGCGAAGGAGGGCGTGACCATCCAGGCCGAGAACCAGACCCTGGCGTCCATCACCTTCCAGAACTACTTCCGTCTCTACGGCAAGTTGGCCGGCATGACCGGCACCGCCGACACCGAGGCGTACGAGTTCCAGGAGATCTATGGCCTGGAGACGGTGGTGATTCCCCCCAACCGACCGAGCAGCCGGGACGATCAGCTGGACCGCGTCTACAAGACCACGCGGGAGAAGTACGAGGCGGCGATCACCGATATCCGCGAGTGCTACGAACGGGGCCAGCCGGTGCTGGTGGGAACGACCTCGATCGAGAATTCCGAGATCATTGCGCAATTGCTGGAGAAGGCCAAGTTACCGCACCAGGTGCTCAATGCCAAGCAGCACGCACGCGAGGCGGACATCATCGCCCAGGCCGGCCGGCCCAAGATGATCACGATTGCCACCAATATGGCGGGCCGTGGGACGGACATCGTGCTGGGCGGCAACGTCGAGAAGACGATCGAGGCCGTGGAGGCTGATGAGGCTCTGGACGCGAACGCCAAGCGCCAGAAGATCGACGCCTTGCGCGTGCAATGGAACCATGATCACGAAAAGGTCGTGGGATTGGGTGGCCTGCGCATCATCGCCACCGAGCGCCATGAATCGCGCCGCATCGACAACCAGCTGCGCGGCCGTTCGGGCCGCCAGGGCGATCCCGGGTCTTCGCGCTTCTATCTGAGCCTGGACGACGCGCTGATGCGTATCTTTGCGGGCGACCGCGTGCGCGCCATCATGGACAGGCTGAAGATGCCGGATGGTGAGGCGATCGAGGCCGGTATCGTCACGCGCAGCATCGAGAGCGCCCAGCGTAAGGTCGAGGCGCGCAATTTCGATGTCCGCAAGCAGCTGCTCGAATACGATGACGTGGCCAATGACCAGCGTAAGGTCATCTACCAGCAGCGCAATGCCATCCTTGATGCGCAGACTCTGTCGACCCAGATCGCCTCGCTGCGCGAGGGCTGCTTTAGCGATCTGGTGCGCCAGTTCGTGCCGGCAGAGTCGGTGGAGGAACAATGGGATCTCCCGGCCCTCGAGAAAGTGCTCCACGACGAGTGGCAGTTGGATATGCCCCTGCGTGATCTGGTTCAGGATGCCAGCGCGATCAGCGACGACGATATCCTTGAGAAAGTGACGGCTCATGCGCATGCAGCCTACGAGGCCAAGGTGGCCCAGGTTGACGCCGGCAATTTCACCCAGTTCGAGCGCATGGTGCTGCTGCAGAGCATCGACAGTCACTGGCGCGAGCATCTGAGTGCGCTGGACTACCTGCGCCAGGGCATCCATCTGCGTGGCTATGCGCAGAAGCAGCCCAAGCAGGAATACAAGCGCGAAGCTTTCGAGCTGTTTGGCCAGTTGCTGGACTCCGTCAAGAATGAAGTGACACGTGTGCTCCTGACGGTTCGCGTGCAGTCCAGCGAGCAGATCGAGCAGGCCGCCGAGGCCATGGAGAGCAAGGCCGAGCACATCGCCAACGTCACCTATACCGCACCGACCGAGACCGGCGAAGTGGAAACCACGGTCGACGCGGCGACCCAGGTGGCCGCCGTGCCGCGGGTCGGCCGCAACGAGCCCTGCCCTTGTGGCAGCGGCAAGAAGTACAAGCACTGCCACGGCAAGCTGAGCTGAGGCAGCCTCACTCACTGCTCACGAGTCGCACTATGCCCGTCAATCTGTCTGCCCCCAACCCAGCCGAACTCTTTGCCGTCGCAGGCGTGCGCATCGGCGTCGCCGAAGCGGGTATCCGCAAAGCCAATCGCAAGGACCTGACCGTCGTGCTGCTCGACGAAGGTGCTTCCGTGGCGGGGGTGTTCACGCAGAACCGCTTCTGTGCCGCGCCGGTGCAGGTTTGTCGTGAGCACCTTGCTGCAGGACGCGGCATCCGGGCCATGGTGATCAACACCGGCAATGCCAATGCAGGGACCGGACAGGAGGGGCTGATGCGCGCGCGCAGCACGTGTGCCGCGCTGGCCAAGCAGCTGAAGATTGCGCCGGAGCAGGTGCTGCCGTTTTCCACCGGCGTGATCATGGAGCCCTTGCCCTACGAGCGCATCGAGGCCGGTCTGCCGGCCGCGCTGGCCGATGCCCGCGAAGACAACTGGTTGCGTGCGGCCGAGGGCATCATGACCACCGACACCGTGGCCAAGGCCTGCGGGGTGCAGATCGTCATCGCCGGTGCCAGGGTCAGCATCACCGGGATCAGCAAGGGGGCCGGCATGATCCGCCCCAATATGGCCACCATGCTGGGCTATATGGCGACCGATGCCCGCGTCAGCCCGGCCGTGATGCAGCAGCTCGCGCGCGAGTTGGCAGAGGGTTCGTTCAACCGCGTGACCGTCGACGGCGATACCTCGACCAACGATTCCTTCGTGGTCATTGCCAGCAACAAGGCAGCCCACCCGGTCATCGAATCGCTGGACAGCCCCGAAGGCCGGCAGTTGAAGGCGGCCATGCTGGATGTGGCGCGCAAGCTGGCCCAGGCCATCGTGCGCGATGGCGAGGGTGCCACCAAATTCATGACCATCCGTGTGCAGGGCGGCAAGACTGCCGAAGAGTGCCGTCTGGTGGCCTATGCCATCGCGCACTCGCCGCTGGTCAAGACGGCCTTCTTCGCCAGTGACCCGAACCTGGGCCGCATCCTGGCGGCCGTCGGCTACGCCGGCATCGGCGACCTCGACCCGAGTCATATCGACCTTTTCCTGGACGATGTGCATGTGGCCGTGCAGGGCGGGCGCAACCCATCCTACCGCGAGGAGGATGGCCAGCGTGTGATGAAACAGAGCGAGATCACGGTGCGCGTGGTGCTGGGGCGCGGGCAGGCCGAGGACACCGTCTGGACCTGTGATTTCAGCCACGACTACGTCACCATCAACGCCGATTACCGTTCCTGAGCTCCATGCAGTCCCAACTCGAACGCCTCTTGCTCCGCGCCGAGCATCTGATGGCGAGGATCGAATCCATCCTGCCCCAGCCCCTGAGCCAGCCTGACTGGAACGCCTCCATCGCCTTCCGTTACCGCAAGCGCAGTTCCGGCCACGGCGTCATCGAGCCGGTGCGCCACGTAGGGGCGATGGCGCTGGAGCAGCTCAGGGAAATCGACCAGCAGAAAGAGAAGATCCAGCGCAACACCGAGCAGTTCGTGCGCGGTCTGCCGGCCAACAATGTACTGCTGACCGGAGCGCGCGGGACCGGCAAGTCCTCGCTGATCCGGGCCTGCCTGCATACCTATGCCGGTCAGGGTTTGCGCCTGATCGAGGTCGACAAGTCCGACATGGTGGACCTGCCGGACATCGTGGACGTGGTGTCGCAGCGCCCTGAAAAATTCATCGTCTTCTGCGATGACCTGAGCTTCGAAGACGGCGAACCGGGCTACAAGGCCCTGAAGTCGATCCTTGACGGCTCGGTATCGGCCACCACGGCCAATGTGCTGATCTACGTGACGAGCAACCGCCGCCACCTGCTGCCCGAGTACATGAAGGACAACCTCAGCTACAGCCATACCGAGGACGGCGAGATCCATCCCGGTGAGGTGGTGGAGGAGAAGATTTCCCTGTCCGAGCGCTTCGGCTTGTGGGTCAGCTTCTACCCTTTCAGCCAGGACGAGTACCTGGGCATCGTGGCGCAGTGGCTGTCGTCCTTCGGGGTATCGGCATCGGCCATCACGGCCGCGCAGCCCGAGGCGCTGGTCTGGGCGCTGGAGCGCGGTTCGCGCAGCGGCCGCGTGGCCTACCAGTTCGCCAAGGACTATGCCGGCAAACATGCAGCCCCGGCATGAGCGGCAATCCTCTGGTCGCTGACGGGGACCGTCCGCGTGAGGGCGGGCCGGACCGGGCGGTGACCGAGGTGGCGGTGGGCGTCCTGCTCCAGCCGGACGGCCGCTTTCTGCTGACCTCGCGCCCGGCGGGTAAGGTCTACGCCGGTTACTGGGAATTCCCGGGCGGGAAACTGGAAGCCGGGGAAAGCGTGGCGCAAGCCCTGACACGCGAATTACGTGAGGAACTGGGCATTGACGCGGTGGAGATCCAGCCCTGGAAGACCGAACTGGTCGACTACCCGCACGCGCTGGTGCGCCTGAATTTCTGCAAGGTGACGTCCTGGCGTGGCGAATTGCAGATGCGTGAAGGCCAGTCCTTTGCGTGGCAGCAGTTGCCGGTCCAGCTGGCCCCTGTCCTTGCGGGCACCGTTCCCGTCCTGCAGTGGCTGGCCGAGGAACGCGCTTACACGGGTGCGACCTGCACCTTGACCTGAGCGTCGACGCCAACGCTATTGCAGCTTGGGGTCGCCGAATTCCTGATCGTCCGGCGGGGCTTCGGCCGGCATGCGGAAGTCTTCACTGGCCCAGGCGCCAAAGTCCCTTTTCTTGCAGCGTTCACTGCAAAAGGGGCGGTAGGGATTGCTGGGGGCATAGATGCTGTCGCCGCCACAGGTCGGGCAGGTAACGCGTCGGGGCTGGTCTGCAGACGGGTTGGCGGGGCGATTCATGGCGCGGTGCAAGCCTTGCGGGCGCTGATGGCTCAGGAGCAGAGGGTCAGGTCGAACGAAGCGTCCTGGTTGCTGGCATGCAGGCGGTCATCGGCTTCAAGGCGCATCAGCCGGATCGAGACGATCAGGCGATTGCCACTGATTTCCGGAATCAGGCCCAGGGCCGGATCGATGCTCAGGCGCAGCAGTTGGAAGGTGCGGCCCTGGGGCAGCGGCTGCTGGTACTGGCCACCAGGCGCCATGACTTTCTGTGCCACGCCCGAGTCCCGCAGCAAGGTCAGCAGCACCCCGATGGCATCGGCGATGGGGGTCAGGGTGGCGATCCAGCGTTGCAGATCGGCGCGCCGCTGCTCACCCGTCTGATGCTGCCAGGCGAAGTAGGCCGGCAGATCGAAAGCGCAGGTACCACCCGGAATGCCGATGCGGCTGCGGATGCTCATGAGCCAGTCGTTCTCGGTCAGGTGGTGGCCGGCCTTGCCGGAGAGGCTGTTGAGCTGGCTGTAGCAATGCTCGACCTGCTGCAGGACTTCGTCGAGCACGGCCTGGGAAATGCTCGGATTGCCCCGGTAGCCGTTGAGGATCTGCTTCTGGCGGTCCAGGTCGCGCAACACGTCGGCCTTGAGGTCGGCACGGGCGCCCACGTCCATGACTTCAAAGAGGCTGGCCAGGGCATAGTGGTGATCCAGTGCCTCGTCGCGCGCGACCAGTTCGAGCAGGCGGCGGAACAGGCTCTCCAGGCGCAGATAGGTTCTGATGCGCTCGTTGAATGGGTATTCGTAGGTGATCACGCTGGTATTTCCGGACGGCGAATCATAGCCCGAAGCGGCCCGCCAGCAGGCCGACCAGACGAGTCAACTCGGGCAGGCTGATGCCGTCGTTGCAGATCACGTGGTCGGCTGCCTGCAGGCGCAAGCGACGGCTCGCCTGCTGGGCCAGGATGCGCTGCACCTCGTCGCGCCCGAGCCCGCTGCGCGCCATGACCCGCTCGATCTGGGTCTCGGGCCGGCAGTCCAGCACCAGGACCTGGTCAAGGCGGGCGCGCCAGTGGGCGGACTCGACCAGCAGGGGGATGTCGAAGACGATGCAGCGGTACCCTGCCGTGATGGCCGTCTGGGCCTGCTGCTGCGTTTCCAGACCGACCAGCGGGTGCACGATTTGCTCCAGTCGCTGGCGTGCCATGGGATCGCGGAAGGCCAGCGCGCGCATGCGCTCGCGGTCCAGCGCGCCGTCAGGGCCGATGAACTCCGGGCCGAAGGTCTGCCGGATGGCCTCGATGGCCTGGCCGCCGGCGGCCGTGCTCTGGCGTGATATCGCGTCGGCATCGATGATGGCGGCCCCGCGCTCGGCCAGCAGGCTGGCGACGGTGCTCTTGCCGCTGCCGATGCCGCCGGTGAGGCCCAGACGCGTCACGCCGCGCATCGTTACAACCCGACGAAACGCAGGATGCTTTGCGGCCCGAAGATCATGGCGGTCAGCCCGGCGGCGGCCAGGAAGGGGCCGAAAGGCACATAGCCGCCTTCGCGCAAACCGCTGCTGAACTTCATGGCGATGCCGATGATGGCGCCGATCACCGAGGCCATCAGGATGATGGGCACCAGCGCGGTCCAGCCGAACCAGGCGCCCAGGGCGGCATAGAGCTTGAAATCGCCAAAGCCCATGCCTTCCTTGCCGGTGACCAGCTTGAAGCTCCAGTACACCAGCCACAAGGACATGTAGCCGCCCACGGCGCCCCAGAGAGCGTCCGCCAGGGGCACGTTGTTCCATTTCAGGGCCGCGACGATCAGGCCGGCCCACAGCAGCGGCTGGGTGATGCTGTCGGGCAGCAGCGTGGTGTCCCAGTCGATCAGGGCCAGGGCCACGATCGCCGCGGCAAAGCCACACCAGGCCAGACCGGCCGGTGTCGCGCCCCAGCGCCAGACGGCGTAGGCGAACAGGGCGGCGGTCGTCAGTTCGACCAGGGGATAGCGCAGGCTGATCGGCGTGCCGCAGGCCGAGCACTTGCCCCGCAGGAAGAGGTAGCTCAGCACCGGGATGTTCTCGTACCAGCGAATCTGGTGGCCGCACTTCTGGCAACGCGAGCGCGGCAGCAGCAGGTTGAAGGTTTCCGCAGGGGGCGGCTCCTTGCCGGCCAGCTCGGCGCACTCGGCAGCCCACTGCCGTTCCATGATCTTGGGCAGGCGGTAGATCACGACATTGAGGAAACTGCCGATCAGCAGTCCCAGCACGCCGGCCAGGCCGGCCTCGATCCCCTGCGATGTAAGGTGCCAGAATTCCATTCAGTCAAGCCTGTCAAGAGTCAATCACTTGGGAGGCATGGTGCAGGCATCTTGCAGCGAACAATTTGTCCCGCATCGCAGCCACCCGCATTTTGGCCCCGGTCTCCCCGGGCACTATACCGTGGCCAAGGGATGCGCTGAACGCGGGCCGGTGGAACTCAGGCCGATCCATGCCTGAAAGAAGGCGCGGGCCCATGCCCTCCCTCGCGCCGCTTACTGGAACGCCACTTCCGCAAAACTGCGTAGCTTGCGGCTGTGCAGCTGGTTGATGCCGCCTTCGCGCAGCAGCTCCAGCGCGCGCATGCCGATGCGCAGATGCTGGTCCACCCGCTCGCGGTAGAAGTGGTTCGCCATGCCGGGCAGTTTGATCTCGCCGTGCAGGGGCTTGTCGCTCACGCACAGCAGGGTGCCGTAGGGCACGCGGAAGCGGAAGCCGTTGGCGGCGATGGTGGCGGACTCCATGTCCAGCGCCACGGCGCGGCTCTGGCTGAAACGCCGCTGGGGCTGGTTGTCGGGCAGCAGTTCCCAGTTGCGATTGTCGGTGGTGGCCACGGTGCCGGTGCGCATGATCTGCTTGAGTTCGGCTCCGCGCATCTGCGTCACGTCGGCCACGGCCTGTTCCAGCGCCACCTGCACTTCGGCCAGCGCGGGGATGGGCACCCACAGCGGCAGCTCTTCGTCCAGCACATGGTCCTCGCGCACATAGGCGTGGGCCAGCACGTAGTCGCCCAGCTGCTGGCCGTTGCGCAGGCCGGCGCAGTGGCCCAGCATGATCCAGGCGTGCGGGCGCAGCACGGCGATGTGGTCGGTGATGTTCTTGGCGTTGGCCGGGCCCACGCCGATGTTGACCATGGTGATGCCGTTGCCGTCGGGGCGCACCAGATGGTAGGCCGGCATCTGCGGCAATCTGGGCGGCGCCTTGCCCAGCGCATCGCCGGGCTGCGCGGCCTCTCCCGCACGACGGGTCACCACGTTACCGGGCTCGATGAAAGCGGCGTAATCGCTCCTGGCGTCCTGCATGACTTCATGGCCCAGGCGGATGAACTCGTCGATGTAGAACTGGTAGTTGGTGAAGAGCACGAAGTTCTGGAAGTGCTCGGGCACCGTACCGGTGTAGTGGCGCAGGCGGTGCAGGGAATAGTCCATGCGCTGCGCGGTGAACAGCGACAGGGGGAAGGGCCGGCCGGGCTGCGGCTCGTAGGTGCCGTTGGCGATGCCGTCGTCCATGGCGCCCAGGTCGGGCAGGTCGAACCAGTCGCGCATCATCTGCCGGCGCTCGGCGCTGAGGTTGCCTTCGATGTGCTCGTTCTCGGCAAAGGAGAAATGCACGGGGATGGGCTGCTTGCTGGTGGTCACCTCCAGCACCGCGCCGTGGTTGAGCAGCAGCAGGCGGAACTGCTCCAGGTAATAGTGGTGGAACAGGTCGGGCCGCGTGAGCGTGGTCTCGAACACGCCCGGCCCCGCCACGAAGCCGTAGCTCAGACGCTCCTGCGCACCGGCCGGCTGGCGCAGCACGGTCTCGGTCCGGATGCGCACCAGGGGGTAGAAGGCGCGCACCGGGCCAGCGCTGTCGTCGCCGGCCACGAAACGCTGCATGCCCGCGCGAAGATGGGCGATGCTGCTGTCATAGATGTGGCGCACATGCGCCAGCGCGGCGGCCGCGTCGGTGAACTCCTGCGGGGCGATCAGGGGCGGTAGATGGTGCATACGGCAACATTGTGCCTTGGCCGGATGACACTCCATGTTGCACGGGCGGGCTGGCAAGCCGCCGCAAAAAGGGGGACTTGCTCTGGCCCAGCGTCACCGAGCCGATCTGGACGAATGATTTCGTCTAACCAGCGCGTGTCATGGAACTGCCCCGCCAGATCAACCCCCTCCACACAGCACAAATGCCTTGATGGCACCGATGGAATCCTGGCGCAGGCCGCCCACCCGCCTGGCCATGAGGCACCCGGGCAGATGCTCCGTGGACGGGAGCGTGCGGATGAAGTGTTCAATCCTCGGGCATTCCGCTCAGCAGACTGGCCAGGTCATCAGCGTGCTCTTCCTCCATAGAAAGAATCTGCTTGAGCAGGTCGCTGGTGGTGGAGTCCTGGGTGCCCAGAAACCGGATGCCCTCGCGGTAAGCCTGTATGGCGATACGCTCTGCGACCAGGTTTTCGCGGATCATCCCGGTCAGCGTGGTTCCGGTGGTGTACTCGGCATGGCTGCGACCCTCCAGACTCTGGGGTGAGAAATCTGGCACGCCGCCCAACTGCACGATGCGCGTGGCCAGGCTGTCCGCGTGACCCAGCTCCTCGTTGGCGTGCGCCAGGAATTCGGCGCCCACCGTGCGCGAATGGATCCCGCGTGCCATGAAATGGTGGCTGCGGTACCGCAGCACACAAACCAGTTCGGTCGCCAGCGCCTGGTTCAACATGCGGATGACCTCGGTGCGATCGGCCTCATAGCTGGACGTCACTGCACCCTGCTCCAGGTGCTTTCGTGCTTCGCGGCGCATGAGCTTGGTTTCGGTGAGGCTGGATTTCTTGGACATGGGATCCCCGGCAGAAGTGAAAACGCAAGCTTGCGGCAAAACCCTCCTCTCCACCGTGCGCCAGCGTACGGTCGCTTTTCGTCCCACCTTGGAGAAGCTTGACTGTCCGGGGCTGCAACCGTCGAGGACGCCGTCTCAAAGAGGGTCTGCCACGTGGCGCAGCACACGAGAACGACTGAGCCGCTGAACTGTGGGCGGGCTTGGGCTTGGGCTACGGCTTGGCGGGCGCTTTGGTGCTGGTGGCTGGCGCAGAGTGGTCATTGTTCTGCCCGGGCAAGGGCATGGCGCCCGATTGTTCGCGTGCTGTCATGGCGCTGTTGGATCGCCCGACGGCGGCCGCCGGCCCCGCGGGTGCAGCCGAGGGCATGGCGACCGAATCCGCCGGCGGCACCGAGGTGTCTACCGTCGAAGGCAGACGGAACCCTGGCGCAGCGCTTGCCGGCTTGTCAGACGCAGCATCCAGCGGTACCGGCCCCTTGTCGCAAGCGCTCAGGGTCAGCAAAGAGAAAACAGCGGCCAGGATCTGGCTTTGTGTGCGCATGGGGAAACTTTCAAAACCTGGAAGGGGTGCCGGTATGAGCTGTCGCTCCAGGACGACCAGAACGAACTATGGTGGCCCCGGGAGGTTCCGTCCGTGCGATTGCGTACGCTGCGCTTGGCCGAGACGCAAGCAGGAAGTTCTTGCACATGGCTGCGACCAGATCAGTCCAAGCGCAGGACCATCCCGGTCTGGCCCCTAACCTTCCTGCAACAAGCTGCTCGCAATCGCTGCCGCCGCCGTGCGTGTCTCCACCCCCAGCTTCTCGAAGATGTGTTCCAGGTGCTTGTTCACGGTGCGCGGGCTCATGCCCAGGATGTCGCCGATGTCGCGGTTGGTCTTGCCCTTGGCGAGCCAGGAGAGCACCTCGGTCTCGCGCGGGGTGAGCGCGGCCACGGTGAGGCGGCGCTGCGCCGGGTCGGTGGCCGGGACCACACGTCGCAGCAGCACCATGATCTCGCCCGGGCCGCCCTGGCCCAGGTGGCGCGCCTGCAGCTGGCTGCCGTCGGGCAGCGGGACCAGGGTCTCGCCCTGCTGCACCACCTGCTGCAGCCACAGGCGCTGGGCGGCATCGTCCTGCTCCGGGCCCAGGGCCTGGCCCAGCCAGCGCATGGCCTGCGGCGAACGCCAGGCGATGCGGCCCTGCGTGTCCAGCAGCAGCACACCCAGGCCCGCCACGTCCACGGCCTCGCGCGCCAGGCGGCTCACGTGGGCGTTGCGCAGGTGGGTGGCCAGGCGCGCCAGCACCTCGGGAATCTTCAGCGGCTTGACCACGTAGTCCACGCCGCCACTGGCGAAGCCCTCGACGATCTGCTCGGTCTCGGCCAGGCCGGTCATGAAGATCACGGGCACGTGGGCCCAGGAGGGCATGCCCTTGAGGCGGCGGCAGAGGGTGAAGCCGTTGTCGCCGGGCATGATGGCGTCGAGCAGCACGGCGTCGGGCACGGCCATCTCGAAGCGCTCGATGGCCTCGATGGCATCACGTGCCACCAGCACGGTGTAGCCCTCGATGGCCAGCGCGTCGCACAGCATGCGCAGGGTTTCGGGCGCGTCGTCCACCACCAGCACCACGCTGGAGACGGTGGACGGGGGCAGGGGCTCAGGCGGATTCATCGTCGGTTTCTTTCAGGCGGGCAATCAGGGTGTTGAAGTCGAAACGGTCCACGTGCACCACCAGGGCCTGCAGCACGTCGGCAATGGCGGGCGCCTCCTGGGCGCTGTTGCGCAGCAGGCTGCGCAGGCCGCTGGCATTGCCCAGGCGCGCCAGGGCAATCAGACGCTGGCGCAGTTCGCCCGGCAGGGGCAGGGCGGTGGCACCGTCGGGGGTGGTCGGGGAGGCGGCCAGGCGCTGCGTCTCGTGCACCCATTCCAGTTGCAGCACGCGGGCCAGCAGGTCCAGCAGCTCGGACTCGATCACGGGTTTGCTCACGAAGCCCTGTGCGCCCACGGCGGCCAGCAGCTCGGGGCGATTCTCGAAAGGGTCGGCCGACACGAAGATGATGGGCAGGGTAGCCTTGCCGTTGCTGCGGATGAGCTGCGCGGTCTGCCAGCCATTGAGGTCGTCCATGTTGATGTCGAGCAGCACGGCGTCGGGCTGCTGCTGCTGCAGGATCTCCAGCGCTTCGCGGCCGCTGGCCGCTTCGCGCACGATGAAACCCAGGGGCAGCAGCAGGCTGGCCAGCAGCTGGCGCTGGATGGGCTGGTCATCCACCACCAGCAAGGTGCGCCGCGGTGCGAGATAGCCAACGATGGGGCGCAGGTGTCGCACCGCGGGCACGGCGGGGGGCTCGATCTCGCGCAGGTAGAGGCGCACGCTGAAAGTACTGCCCTGGCCCACCGCGCTGCGCAGGCTGAGGTCTCCCCCCATGAGTTCGGTCAGCAGGTGCGTGATGGTCAGGCCCAGGCCCGTGCCTGACTCGCTGGTGCGCCGGCCCGCGCTGCCGCGCTCGAAGGGCTGGAAGATGCGCTCCTGGTCCTGCGGTGCGATGCCGATGCCCGTGTCCTGCACTTCAAAGCGCACCACCTCGTGCCGGCAGTCCACGCGAAAGACGATGCCGCCACGGTCGGTGAAGCGCACGGCGTTGGCCAACAGGTTGATAAGGATCTGGCGCAGGCGCTTGGCGTCGGCCTGCACCCAGGCCGGAACGCGGCCCTGTGTTTCCAGCCGGAAGCTCAGGCCCTTGCCCTCGGCCTGCGGCTGCACCATGCGCGCGAGCTCGGAGAGGAAATCGGGGAAGGGCAGGGGCGCGGGGTCCAGGCGCAGGCGGCCGGCCTCGATGCGGGCCAGATCAAGCAGGCCGTCGATCAGCGCGTGCATGTGCTGGCCGCTTTGCTGGATGGTGGTGACGGCCTCGCGCGCGCTGCCCGGCAGGTCCTTGCCGCGCAGCAGGATCTGTGCATAGCCCAGGATACTGTTGAGCGGCGTGCGCAATTCGTGCGTCATGCCGGCCACGTAACGCGTCTTGGCCTGGCTGGCGGATTCGGCCACCTCCTTGGCGCCCTGCAGGGCCTCGTCGGTGCGCTGGTGGGCGTCGATCTCCCTCTGCAGCAGCTGGGTCTGGCGCTCGGACTCGTCGTGCCCCATGCGCCGGCTTTCGTTGGCCAGCACCACCCACCAGGCGCACACGGCCGCCAGCAGGGCCAGCAGGGAGAAGGCCTTGATGAAGGGGTCGCGCAACTGCTCGGCCGGGGTCTGCAGACTCTCCTGCACGTAGACCACGCCCAGCACGAAGGCCAGCAGCGCGCACAGGCCCAGGAAGACCGTGAAGTACTGCGCGACCCGGAAGTTGTAGCTCTTGTTCAGGCTGGCGGGCAGAAAGGCCGCCAGGGCCCCGCGCAGCTGGTCGGCTGCGCGCGACTGGCTCTTGCAGCGGTCGTGGCAGCGGGATTCGAGCGAGCAGCACAGCGAGCAGATCGGCGCGCCATAGGCCGGGCAGCTGGCCATGTCGGCGCTTTCAAACTGGTTTTCGCAGACGCTGCAGCGCACCACCTCGCCGGGCTTCCAGGGCGAGGCGTCGTGCCGCGCCAGGTAGTAGCGCCCGCGCGTGGCCCAGGCCAGCAGCGGCGCGGCGAGCATGGCGGTGAACAGTGCGATGAAGGGGGAGAAGGCGGCTGCGTACTCTCCCAGCAAACCGGTATGGGCCGTGACCGAAAGCACCACGGCCAGGCCCATGGCGCCCAGGCCCACGGGGTTGAGGTCGTACAGGTAGGCGCGGCGGAACTCCACCCCTTTGGGGCTCAGGCCCAGGGGCTTGCTGATGACCAGGTCCGCCACCAGGGCGCCGACCCAGGCGATGGCCACGTTGGCGTAGAGGCCGAGCACCTTTTCCAGCGCACCGAAGACGCCCAGGGTCATGAGCAGCATGGCGATGATGACGTTGAAGACCAGCCAGACCACCCGCCCCGGGTGGCTGCGCGTGAGCCGCGCGAAGAAGTTGCTCCAGGCCAGGGAGCCGGCGTAGGCGTTGGTCACGTTGATCTTGACCTGCGAGATCACCACGAAGATCACGGTGAGCCACAGGGCCAGCACCGGGCTGTCGAGCGACTGCATGTAGCCGACCAGGTACATCTGCGTGGGATCGGCCGCCTGCCCCGGCATTGCGCCGAACTGCAGCGCGACGAAGGCCAGGAAGGCGCCGCCCAGCATCTTGAGCATGCCCGGGACGATCCAGCCCGGCCCGGCGGCCAGCACGCAGGCCCACCAACGCCAGCGGTTGGCGGCGGTGCGCTCGGGCATGAAGCGCAGGTAGTCCACTTGTTCGCCGATCTGCACCACCAGCGCGAAGGCTACGGCGGCCGCGGCGCCAAACATCAGGGGTTCGAACTCGCTGCTGCCCGAGCTCAGGCCGGACAGGCCGGTGAACTCTGCGTAGAGCTCGGGCTGGGCCACGGCAAACCACAGGAAAGGCCAGAGCAGCAGCACCACCCACAGCGGCTGCGTCCAGGTCTGCAGGCGCGAGATGAAGGTGATGCCGTAGAGCACCAGAGGAATGATGACCAGCGAGGACAGCACGTAACACCAGACCAGCGGCCAGTCCAGCACCAGCTTCAGGCCCAGCGCCATGATGGCCGCCTCCAGCGCAAAGAAGATGAAGGTGAAGCTCGCATAGATCAGCGAGGTGACCGTGGAGCCCAGGTAGCCGAAACCCGCGCCGCGTGTGAGCAGGTCCATGTCCAGGCCGTAACGGGCGGCGTAGACGGCAATGGGCAGGCCGGTGAGGAAGGTGATGAGGCCCATGACCAGGATGGCCCACAGCGCGTTCTCGAAACCGTAGTTCAGCGCGATGGCGCCGCCGATGGCCTCCAGCGCCAGGAAAGACATGCCGCCAAAGGCCGTGTTGGCCACCCGCCACTCGCTCCACTTGCGCGCGCTGTGCGGCGTGTAACGCAGCGCGTAGTCCTCCAGGGTCTCGTTGGCCACCCAGGAGTTGTAGTCGCGGCGGATGCGGAAGATTTTCTGTGGTGCGTGTTTCATAAAGGTGCGTTCGAACCCCGGCGCCCCGTTCTGGGTAGACCGGGACCCATGCAGGTGCGCATGCAAGAACTGTTCTCGGTCGGGTCGACACGAGCGATACGTTGATTGACGTATGGGCTGTACGCGCCCCTCTCCCTAATCTCAAGGCCGTGGTGACAAGGTGTTGCCCGCACCTCCCGCAGGTGTTCTTGGTTCCCTCTTTCTTACTGGAGTGCCTCATGAAGAAACCGTCTGCCCCTTCCCACCCGCTAGCCAGCGGTCTGCAGCGCCGCCAGGTCCTGCAGGCCATGGGCGCCCTGTCCGTGGCCGGTGTGCCCGCCCTGGCCGCGGCCCAGCAGTTCCCGACCGCCAAGGTCAACACGACCAAGCTGGCCGTGACCGACACCGAGGTGATCGTGGGACAGCTGCACTCCTCCTCCGGCACCATGGCCATCTCCGAGACCGGCTCCATCCAGGCCGAGCAGCTGGCGATTGACCAGATCAATGCCATGGGCGGCATCCTGGGGCGCAAGATCAAGGTGATCAAGGAAGACGGCGCTTCCGACTGGCCAACCTTTGCCGAGAAGTCCAAGAAGCTGCTGGTCAACGACCACGTGGCCGCTGTCTTCGGCTGCTGGACCAGTGCCTCGCGCAAGGCCGTGTTGCCGGTGTTCGAGAAAGAGAACGGCCTGCTCTACTACCCGACCTTCTACGAAGGCCTGGAGCAGTCCAAGAACGTGATCTACACGGGCCAGGAAGCGACGCAGCAGATCATCTACGGCCTGGACTGGGGTTCGAAGGAGAAAAAAGCCAAGACCTACTTCCTGGTCGGCTCGGACTACATCTGGCCGCGCACCTCGATGAAGATCGCGCGCAAGCACATCGAGAGCGTGGGCAAGCTGGGCAAGGTGGTGGGCGAAGAGTACTACCCGCTGGGCAACACCAACTTCAACTCCCTGATCAACAAGATCAAGGTGGCCAAGCCAGACTGCATCTTCGCAGCGGTGGTGGGCGGCTCCAACGTGGCCTTCTACAAGCAGCTCAAGGCCGCGGGCATCACCGGTGACAAGCAGTTCCTGCTGACGCTGTCGGTGACGGAAGACGAGATGACGGGCGTGGGCGGCGAGAACTTCGCCGGCTTCTACAGCTCGATGAAGTACTTCCAGTCGCTGGACAACGAGAACAACAAGAAGTTCGTCGCAGCCTTCAAGGCCAAGTACGGCAAGGACGCCGTGATCGGCGACGTCACGCAAGCCGGCTACCTGGGTCCCTGGCTGTGGAAGGCTGCCGTGGAGAAGGCCGGCAGCTTCGACGTGGACAAGGTCGTGGCCGCCTCGCCCGGCATCGAGCTCAAGACCGCGCCCGAGGGCTACGTCAAGGTGCACCAGAACCACCACCTGTGGAGCAAGTCGCGCATCGCCATCGGTAACAAGGACGGCACCTTCAAGGTGGTGGCCGAGTCGCCCAATCTGATCGAACCTGATCCGTTCCCGAAGGGCTACCAGTAACCGTCCCGCTGAGGGACAGAAAGTGGCGGCCGCCGGCTGGGTCGGGGCCGCCACCCGTGATTCGTAAACAGACCGGTAGGTGACGCCATGGAATTCAAGGAAATCGTTGACATCACCCTCATGCAGGGTTTCGCCGGACTGAGCCTCTTCTCCGTCCTTTTGCTCATGGGCCTGGGCCTGGCCATCATCTTCGGCCAGATGGGCGTGATCAACATGGCGCATGGCGAGTTCATGACCATCGGCGCCTACACGGTCTTCCTCTTCTCCACGCTGGTGGAGAAGTTTGCCCCCAACCTCATGCCCTATTACTTCCTGGTGGCCATCGCGGTGGCCTTCTGCCTGGCCTTCATCGCGGGCTGGCTGGTGGAGTGGGGTCTAATCCGTTTCCTCTACAAGCGTCCGCTGGACACGCTGCTGGCCACCTGGGGCCTGAGCCTGGCCATCCAGCAGATCTTTCGCACCGCCATCGGTCCCAAGGAAGTCAGCCCCACGCTGCCCGAATGGCTGATGGGTTCCTGGTCGCCGCGTGAAGGGCTGGACATCCCGATCAACGGCCTCTTCGTGCTGGGCCTGACCACCTTCGTCACCTGCGGTGTGCTGCTGGCGCTGTACAAGAGCCGCTGGGGCCTGCGGGTGCGCGCCACGGTCAGCAACCGCACCATGGCCAATGCCATCGGCATCAACACCAGCAAGACCGACCGCCTGACCTTCGCCATCGGCTGCGGCATTGCCGGCGTGGCGGGCGCGGCCTTCACCACCATCGGTTCCACGGGTCCGACCAGCGGCTCGCTCTACATCGTCGACTCCTTCCTCGTTGTGACCTTCGGCGGCGCCGCCAGCCTGCTGGGTACCGTGGCCTCGGCCTTCGGCATCGCCCAGACGCAATCGATCAGCGAGTTCTTCATGAGCGGATCGAACGCCAAGGTGCTGACGCTCTCCATCATCGTCGTGATCCTGATGATCCGCCCGCAAGGCCTGTTCGCCAGCAAGGTGCGTCGCTGATCCTGCTTACTCATTTCGGAGTCACCCCATGAACAAATTCAACGCGTGGATCGCCAAACGGGGGCTGGGCAGCGTGCTCATCCTGGCCGTGCTGCTGATCGTCGTCTTTCCGCTGGTGTTCGACATCTTCCGCCTCAACCTCGTGGGCAAGTACCTGACCTATGGCTTCGTCGCGCTGGGGCTGGTCATGCTCTGGGGCTACGGCGGCGTGCTGAGCCTGGGCCAGGGCGTGTTCTTCGGCCTGGGCGGTTACGCCATGGCCATGTTCCTCAAGCTGGAGGCCAGCGACCCCATCACCACCAAGATCCAGTCGACCCCGGGCATCCCGGACTTCATGGACTGGAACCAGCTCACGGCGCTGCCCATCTGGTGGCAGCCCTTCGAGTACCTGCCCTTCGCGCTGTTCGCGGTGGTGGCGGTGCCCACCCTGCTGGCCTTCATCATCGGTTACGCCATGTTCAAGCGGCGCGTGGGCGGTGTGTACTTTGCCATCATCACGCAGGCTGTGGCGCTGATCCTCACGGTGCTCATCATCGGCCAGCAGGGCTACACCGGCGGGGTCAACGGCATGACCGACCTGAAGACCGTGCTGGGCTGGGACACGCGCACCGACAGCGCCAAGTACCTCCTCTACTACCTGTGCACCTTCCTCCTGCTGGGCAGCATCACCCTGTGCCTGTGGGTGCAGAAGAGCAAGCTGGGCACCCTGCTGCTGGCCATGCGCGACAAGGAAGACCGCGTGCGCTTCTCGGGCTACGACGTGGCCATGTTCAAGGTCTTCGTGTTCTGCCTGGCGGCGGCGCTCTCCGGCATCGGCGGCGCGCTGTTCACGCTGCAGGTGGGTTTCATGTCGCCCTCCTTCGTGGGCATCGTGCCCTCGATCGAAATGGTGATCTACGCCGCCGTGGGCGGACGCATGAGCCTGGTTGGCGCGGTCTACGGCACCCTGCTGGTGAACTTCGGCAAGACCTACTTCTCTGAAAGCCTGCCCGACCTGTGGCTCTTCCTGATGGCCGCGCTCTTCATCGGCGTGACCATGGCCTTCCCCGACGGCCTGGCCGGCGTGTGGGAGAAGAAGGTCAAGCCCTGGTGGCAGCGCAAACAGGCCGAACGCCTGGCGATCCGCAAAGCCGTGGCAGCCGACGCCGCTTCCGATGCGCCAGCCACCCAGGCTGGCGGCGTGAGCAGCCAGAGCGCCTGACCCATCGACACAGGACCCCCCCATGAGCAACACCGACTTCGCCCTGGCCGTGGAAGACCTCACGGTCTCCTTCGACGGATTCAAGGCCATCGACAACCTGACGCTGTACATCGACAAGAACGAGCTGCGCGTGATCATCGGCCCCAACGGCGCGGGCAAGACCACGCTGCTGGACCTGATCTGCGGCAAGACCAAGGCCAGCAGCGGCAGCATCAAGTTCAAGAACGAGGAACTGACCCAGCTGGATGAGCATATCCGCGTGCGCCGCGGCATCGGCCGCAAGTTCCAGACGCCGTCCATCTACGAGAACCTCAGCGTATTCCAGAACCTGGAGGTGTCCTACCCCAAGGGACGTTCGGTTTTCGGTGCGCTGGGTTTCAAGTGCACCGACGAGGTCAAGGCCCGGGTGCAGGTGGTGGCCGAAGAGATCGGCCTGGCCGACACCCTGGAGAAGGAGGCCGGCCTGCTCTCGCACGGCCAGAAGCAGTGGCTGGAGATCGGCATGCTGCTGATGCAGGACCCCGAGCTGCTGATGCTGGACGAACCCATCGCCGGCATGAGCGCACGCGAGCGCGAGCTCACCGCCGACCTGCTCAAGCGCATCTGCAAGAACCGTTCGGTGATCGTGATCGAACACGACATGGAGTTCGTCAAGCAGATCGCGCACAAGGTCACCGTGATGCACCAGGGAAAGATCCTGGCCGAGGGCTCCATGGCCACGGTGCAGGCCGACCCCAAGGTGATCGACGTTTATCTCGGCCACTGATTCCACAGGAGCAAGACATGCTGAAAGTCACCGACATGTACACGGCCTACGGCCAGAGCGAAGCCCTGCACGGCATCTCCTTCGAAAGCAACAAGAACGAGACGGTCGCCATCATGGGCCGTAACGGCATGGGCAAGACCACGCTGTTCAAGAGCCTGATGGGTGTGCTGCCGCTCAAGTCCGGGCAGATCCTGGTCGACGGTCAGGACGTCTCGAAGGACGAAAGCTACCGGCGCGTGGCCAAGGGCATCGCCTACGTGCCCCAGGGTCGCATGATCTTCCCGACGCTCACCGTCGAGGAGAACATCCAGACCGGGCTGGAGAACGCCAAACACAA
Source organism: Hylemonella sp. (assembly GCA_030695415.1). Lineage (GTDB taxonomy): Bacteria > Pseudomonadota > Gammaproteobacteria > Burkholderiales > Burkholderiaceae_C > Hylemonella. Next base: position 27,317 of record JAUYQZ010000032.1, on the reverse strand, counting down.
GCAGATCCCGGAAGAGATCTACGCGCTGTTCCCCGTGCTCTGGGATATGCGCCGGCGCAAGGGCGGCAACCTCTCAGGCGGGCAGCAGCAGCAGTTGGCCATTGCGCGGGCCCTGGTGACCAACCCCAAGGTGCTGCTGCTGGACGAGCCCACCGAGGGCATCCAGCCTTCGATCATCAAGGACATTGCCAAGGCGCTCAACGAGATCCGCAAGCTGCGCGAGATCACCATCATCGTCTCGGAGCAGGTGCTGTCCTTCGCCATGGACGTGGCCGATCGCCTCTTCGTGATCGAGGGCGGTCGCCTGGTGCACGAAACCGCGCGCGACCAGACCGATGTGAAGCGCATCAAGTCCTACCTTTCCGTCTGACCCCATCCTCCCTTTCATTCCCCCACGTCCACAAAGGAGCATCACCATGGCCGAAGCCCTCATCAAAGTCGACCTCAAGCAGTCCGCCTACAGCAACCCGCAGGTGCATAACCGCTGGCACCCGGACATCCCCATGGCGGCCTGGGTCAACCCCGGCGAGGACTTCATCCTCGAAACCTACGACTGGACCGGCGGCTTCATCAAGAACAACGACAGCGCCGACGACGTGCGTGACATCGACCTGTCCATCGTGCACTTCCTGACCGGCCCGGTGGGCGTCAAGGGCGCGCAGCCCGGCGACCTGCTGGTGGTGGACCTGCTGGACATTGGCGCCAAGGACGAGAGCCCCTGGGGCTTCAACGGCTTCTTCAGCAAGAAGAACGGCGGCGGTTTCCTGACCGACCACTTCCCGCTGGCGCAGAAGTCCATCTGGGACTTCAAGGGCATGTTCACCAAGAGCCGCCACGTGCCCGGCGTCGAGTACGCCGGCCTGATCCACCCCGGCCTGATCGGCTGCCTGCCCGACCAGAAGATGCTCGATGCCTGGAACACGCGCGAGCAGGAACTGATCGACACCGACCCCACCCGCGTACCCGGCCTGGCCAACCCGCCCTTCGCTGCCACCGCCCACCTCGGCAAGCTCACGGGCGAAGCCGCCAAAAAGGTGGCCGCCGAAGGCGCGCGCACCGTGCCCCCGCGTGAACACGGTGGCAACTGCGACATCAAGGACCTCTCGCGCGGCTCCAAGGTGTTCTTCCCGGTCTACGTGGACGGCGCGGGCCTGAGCGTGGGCGACCTGCACTTCAGCCAGGGCGACGGCGAGATCACCTTCTGCGGCGCCATCGAGATGGCCGGCTGGGTGCACATGCGCGTGAGCCTGATCAAGGGCGGTATGGCCAAGTACGGCATCAAGAACCCGATCTTCAAGCCCAGCCCCATCACGCCCAACTACAAGGACTACCTGATCTTCGAAGGCATCTCGGTGGACGAGGCCGGCAAGCAGCACTACCTGGACGTCAACGTGGCTTACCGCCAGGCCTGCCTGAACGCCATCGAGTACCTCAAAAAGTTCGGCTACAGCGGCGCGCAGGCCTATTCCATCCTGGGCACCGCCCCGGTGCAGGGCCACATCAGCGGCGTGGTGGACGTGCCCAACGCCTGCGCCACCCTGTGGCTGCCGACCGAGATCTTCGACTTCGACATCAATCCCACGGCCGCCGGTCCGGTGAAGATGATCGACGGCAGCATCCAGATGCCGATCTCGCAAGACGTGAAGTAAGCGATCAGGAGCCCCGCATGCCGACCTATGACTACGACTGCCCGGACTGCGGGGGTTTCGAGGCCCTGCGCAGCCTGGCGCAGCGCAACGAGCCCTGCAACTGTCCGGACTGCGGCACCGTCAGCACCCGCGTCTTCGTGGCCGGGCCGCGCCTGGCCTGCCTGGACAGCGGCACACGCGCGGCGCACGAGACCAATGAGCGGGCTTCGCATGCACCACGTTCTTCGCGGGACGGGTCGTATGGACGACTCAAGCATCCGTCGGGGTGTGGGTGTTGCTCTACCAGCGGCAAACGTGGTTCTACCGTGACGGCGGCGGATGGGAGCAAGTCGTTTGCGGGGAAGAGGCCTTGGATGATCAGTCACTGATTTTCTTAGTGCTGGCGTTTTTGTATGGATGCTTTTGTAACCACCTCCTATCCCCCCCGCCCCTTCCCACCCTCGCCAGGGCGGGAAGGGGAGTCCGATTTGGTGGTTGGTCGATGGACAGGCTTCTACGGCGCCAGCGTCACCACCGCATATTGGACGCCAGCATTCCACGCCAGCGGTCGTAGAGACCGCGTAGGGATATACGCGCACCCAGCTGGCAGCTGCGCGCCAGCCATCGAGCCCTTTACTACGACCGTAGCCCCAAAATCTTGGCCCGCAGAAGCTTGCCGCGACGCTAGCGCCGTAGAAGCATGGCCGGCGCGACGAAATCAAATCGGCTCCCCCTTCCCGCCCTGGCGAGGGTGGGAAGGGGGCGGGGGGGGATAGGGGGTGGAAGAAGAACCCTCTTAAACCAACCGACCAAACGAAACAAACACATCCGAAGGAAAACAGAAATGATCCACGGCGATATTTCCAGCAGCAACGACACCGTAGGCGTAGCGGTAGTGAACTACAAGATGCCCCGCCTCCACACCAAAGCCGAAGTGCTGGCCAACGCCCGCAAAATCGCCGACATGCTGATCGGCATGAAGCGGGGCCTGCCCGGCATGGACCTGGTGATCTTTCCGGAGTACAGCACGCACGGCATCATGTACGACGCCAAGGAGATGTACGAGACCGCGGCCACCGTGCCCGGCGACGAGACGGCCATCTTCGCCGAGGCCTGCCGCAAGGCCAAGGTCTGGGGCGTGTTCTCGCTGACCGGCGAGCGGCATGAAGAGCACCCGAACAAGGCGCCCTACAACACGCTGATCCTGATGAACGACCAGGGCGAGATCGTGCAGAAGTACCGCAAGATCATGCCCTGGGTGCCGATCGAGGGCTGGTACCCGGGCAACTGCACCTACGTCTCCGACGGGCCCAAGGGCCTCAAGGTCAGTCTCATCATCTGCGACGACGGCAACTACCCCGAGATCTGGCGTGACTGCGCCATGAAGGGCGCCGAACTCATCGTGCGCTGCCAGGGTTATATGTACCCGGCCAAGGACCAGCAGGTGCTGATGGCCAAGGCCATGGCCTGGGCCAACAACACCTATGTGGCGGTGGCCAACGCGGCCGGCTGGGATGGCGTGTACAGCTACTTCGGGCATTCGGCCCTCATCGGCTTCGATGGCCGCACCCTGGGTGAATGCGGCGAGGAGGAGTACGGCGTGCAGTACGCGGCCCTGTCCAAGAGCCTGATCCGCGACTTCCGCAAGAACGGGCAGAGCGAGAACCACCTCTTCAAGCTGGTGCATCGCGGCTACACGGGCAAGATCAACTCGGGAGAAGGCGACACCGGCGTGGCCGCCTGTCCCTATGAGTTCTATGGGGAGTGGATCCGCGACCCCGAGGGCACGCGCAAGAAGGTCGAGGCCTTCACACGCTCCACGGTCGGCACGCCGGAGTGCCCGATCGAGGGCATCCCGAACACGCCATCCGAGCATCGTTAAAGCCACCGTGCCGGTGCCCCCGGCGCGCTACACACCGTGAACCTGTCCGACCGCCCGGGCGATCCGCTGGTCGCCTACCGCATCCGCACGCAGCCCTGGTACCGCCCCGCGGCGCGCGAGGTGGCGCTCTACGAGCACGCCTACGCGCACCGCCTGCCCCTCATGCTCAAGGGGCCGACCGGCTGTGGCAAGACGCGTTTCGTCGAGTACATGGCCTGGAAGCTGGATCGTCCGCTCGTCACGCTGGCCTGCAACGAGGACATGAGTGCCTCCGACCTGGTGGGGCGCTGGCTGCTGGACGAGCGTGGCACCACCTGGCACGACGGCCCGCTGACCCTGGCCGTGCGCCATGGGGGCATCTGCTATCTGGACGAGGTGGTGGAGGCGCGCCAGGACACCACCGTGGTGATCCACCCCTTGACCGATGCGCGGCGCATGCTGCCGCTGGACCGCAAGGGCGAGCTGGTGCAGGCGCATCCGGACTTCCAGCTCGTGGTCTCCTACAACCCGGGTTACCAGAGCCGCGCCAAGGACATGAAGCCCTCCACCCGCCAGCGCTTCGCGGCGCTGGAGTTCGACTACCCGCCCGAGGCGGTGGAAACCGAGATCGTGGCGCACGAAGCCGGCATCGCCCCGGAGCTCGCTGCGCGCCTGGTGGGTGTGGCGCGACGTTCGCGCGCGCTGCGCGAGCGCGGCCTGGACGAGGGCGCGTCCACCCGCATGTTGATCTACGCCGGTACCCTGATCCGCGACGGCGTGGACCCGCGCGACAGCTGCGACATGACGATCACCCGCGCCCTGACCGACGACCCCGACATGAGCGCCGCCCTGCGCGCCCTGGTCGATGCCAGCTTCCCCTGAAGCGCCCCAACCGGCGCTTGCCTTCCTGCTGCAGGCCTTGAGCGGGCGCGGGCTGCAACTGCAGACCCTGCCCGCCGCCCCGTCTGACGCGCTGCCGGTGCGGCCCATCCTGACACCCACCCATCTGCTGCTGCCCGCTGGAGACTGGACACAGCAGCGCGTCGCCCTGGCCCATGCCGCGGCGCATCTGCTGTACTCGCCAGTTGCCCAAGCGTCGGCCGCGCTCAAGCCGCTGGCCCAGGCCGTGGTGGCTGCCGTGGAGGATGCTCGCGTCGAACAGCTGCTGATGCGGCCGTTTCCGGGCGTGCGCGCCTGGTTTCTGGCCGGTTTGCGCGAAAGTCTGCAGGCGCACGGCCTGAGCTTCACAGCCCTGATCTCTCGCCTGGGCCTGGCCTTGCACGACGATGGCTACGCCGACGGCAACGCCTGGGTCAGCAAGGCGCGCGTGCTCTTTGCCCAGACCCGCCAGGACCACGGGCTGGAGGACTACATGGCCTTTCGCCGATTGGCCGCCGTGCTGGCCAATGACCTGGGGCAGATGCGCGTGCGTTTCGAGCCCCAGCAGTTCGCCGTGCCCACCGCCTACCGCGACGACAACAGCTACCTCTGGGACCACGGCGTGGCCGGCGACGAGCAGGGCGAGCCGCTGGAGGCGCCGCGGCAGACACCGCAGACCGGGAGCGATGGCCCGGCACAAGCTCCGCAGGTCGTGATCGCCGTGCACCACTACCCCGAGTGGGACGAACGCACTGGCGTGCTGCGCGCCCACTGGTGCACGCTGCACGACATGCGTCCACCGCCCGGCCCGCTTGCGGTGCTGGCCCCGCCACAGCGGCCGCTCCTTGTGCTGAACCGTCGCCAAGCCCCGCACGGCCGGCGCCTGCGCCGCCAATGGGAAGGCGAGACTCTGGACCTGGACGCCGCCATCGAGGCGGCGGTGGAGCGGCGACTGCAGCGCGCTCCCACGGGCCGCATCTTCCAGCGCCCAGGCCCGCAGGCGCAGCCGCTGAGCCTGCTGGTGCTGCTGGATCTCTCACGGTCCACTGGCGCACGTGCCAGCACGCACGCTCCCAGCCTGCTGGAGCTGGAACAGGAAGCCGCCCTGTTGCTGGCGCACACGGCCCAGGCCAAGGGAGAGCGCATTGCCATCCACGGTTTCTGTTCGGACACACGTGCCAAGGTGCACTACCACCGGCTGCTGGATTTCGGAGAAGCCCTGGACGCGCAGGCCGAAGCCCGGCTGCGCGCGGCGCAAGCGGCCTACTCAACCCGGCTGGGTACGGCGCTGCGCCACGCCTGCGCCTTGCTGCTCGCGGAGCCGGCGCAGCGGCGTGCGCTGCTGGTGCTGACGGATGGGGAGCCGGCGGACGTGGATGTGCACGACCCGCGCTACCTGATCGCCGACGCCCGCGCGGCGGTGCAGGAGGCCGCGCGCCTGGGGCTGCCCATCGTCGGCCTGGCCGTTGACGCTGGCGCGGCTGGCTATGCGCGTCAGATCTTCGGGGTGCACAACTACCGCATCGCGGAAACGCCGGAGCATCTGCCGCGCCAACTGACCGCCCTGTATGCACGGTTTTCAGGCTGAGAGATAGTGCATTTGACCGTCACTGGTGCATCCATGGGAGATAACGCACCAGGAACAGGCGGATTGGCCGCGCCATGCACAAACAATGCACGTTTCGCGGGATCGGAGGACGGCACGGCTATTGCATAACAGAGAGCATCTCCCAGTCACACGATCATGGAACTGACCCCAAGAGTTCGGCCGGCCTTTGCGGCCGCACGGTCTGATTTTGAAGCGAAGCGATATGGAACTTACTCCCCGTGAAAAAGACAAGCTGCTGATCTTCACCGCCGCCCTGTTGGCCGAACGGCGCATGGCGCGTGGGCTGAAGCTCAACTACCCTGAGTCCGTGGCCTACATCAGCGCCGCGGTGATGGAGGGCGCGCGCGACGGCAAGAGCGTGGCCCAGCTCATGAGCGAAGGCCGTACCCTGTTGACGCGCGCCGACGTGATGGAGGGGATTGCCGAGATGATCCCGGATATCCAGGTCGAAGCCACCTTCCCCGACGGCACCAAGCTCGTCACCGTGCACCAACCCATTGTTTAAGGAAGCACCATGCGCCAGCTCTGCACCGCCCTTACTTCTTTTGTCATCAGCAGCACCGCGCTGGCCCACGAAGGCCACGGCGCCACCGAGATGCACTGGCACGCCACCGACCTGTGGGGATTCCTCGTCTTCGGTGCGCTGGCGATCATGGTGATCTGGCACCTGCGCAAATAAGGGGGCTGCCATGGCCACCGCCCTGATTCCCGGCGAACTGCTGATCGACGACGGCGCACACAACCTCAACCCGGACCGCCGGACTCTGACCGTGGTGGTGAAGAACACTGGCGACCGCCCTATCCAGGTCGGCTCGCACTACCACTTCGCGGAAACGAATGGCGCGCTGGACTTCGACCGCACCGCCGCGCGCGGCATGCGCCTGAATATCGCCAGCGGCACGGCCGTGCGCTTCGAGCCCGGCCAGCAGCGCACGGTGGAGCTGGTGGACTACGCCGGCGAGCGCAAGGTCTACGGCTTTCGCGGCCTGGTGCACGGCAAGCTCTGAGGAAAATCTGATGTCCTTCATCACCAAACGCGCCTACGCCGAGATGTACGGCCCCACCGCCGGCGACCGTGTGCGCCTGGCCGACACCGACCTGATCATCGAAGTCGAGCAGGACTACACCCTGCGTGCCGGCGGCTACGGCGAGGAAGTGAAGTTCGGCGGCGGCAAGACCATCCGCGACGGCATGGCGCAAAGCCAGCGCACCAACGCGCCAAAGGCGGGGCCCGGCGACAGCACCGGCGGGGCCGTGGACACCGTGCTGACCAACGCGCTCATCATCGACCACTGGGGCATCGTCAAGGCCGACATCGGCCTGAAAGACGGGCGCATCGCCGCCATCGGCAAGGCCGGCAACCCCGACACGCAGCCCGGCGTGGACATCATCATCGGCCCCGGTACCGAAATCATCAGTTGCGAAGGCAATATCGTCACTGCCGGCGGCATCGACAGCCACATCCATTTCATCGCCCCGCAGCAGATCGAGGAAGCCCTGTGCAGCGGCGTGACCACCATGCTGGGAGGCGGCACCGGCCCGGCCACCGGCACCCTGGCCACCACCTGCACGCCAGGCCCCTGGAACATCGAGCGCATGCTGCAGGCGGCCGATGCGTTTCCGATGAACCTGGGTTTCCTGGGCAAGGGCAATGCCAGCCTGCCGGGCGCGCTGCACGAGCAGATCGACGCCGGCGTGATCGGCCTCAAGCTCCACGAAGATTGGGGCACCACGCCCTCGGCCATCGACAACTGCCTCAACGTGGCCGAGGCCACCGACACGCAGGTGGCCATCCACTCCGACACGCTCAATGAATCGGGTTTCGTCGAGAACACCATCGCGGCCGTGAAAGGCCGGGGCATCTGCGCCTTCCACACCGAAGGCGCGGGTGGCGGCCATGCGCCCGACATCCTGAAGGTGGTGGGCCAGGCCAACTTCCTGCCCAGCTCGACCAACCCCACCATGCCCTACACGCTCAACACGCTGGACGAGCACGTGGACATGCTCATGGTCTGCCACCACCTGGACCCGGCCATTGCCGAAGACCTGGCCTTTGCCGAAAGCCGCATCCGCAAGGAGACCATCGCGGCCGAGGACATCCTGCACGACCTGGGCGCCATCAGCATGATGAGCAGCGACAGCCAGGCCATGGGTCGCGTGGGCGAAGTGATCATCCGCACCTGGCAGACCGCACACAAGATGAAGGCCCAGCGCGGCCGGCTGGAAGAGGATGGCGTGCGCAACGACAACTTCCGCGTCAAGCGCTACATCGCCAAGTACACCATCAACCCGGCCATCGCGCACGGCATCAGCCACGAGGTGGGTAGCATCGCCCCGGGCAAATGGGCCGACCTGGTGATCTGGAAGCCGGCCTTCTTTGGCGTGAAGCCCGCGCTCATCGTCAAGGGTGGTTTCATCGCCTTCGCCGCCATGGGCGATCCCAACGCCAGCATCCCCACGCCCCAGCCCGTGCACTACCGGCCCATGTTCGGCGCCTACGGTGGCGCACTGCGCCAGACCTCGCTGACCTTCGTCTCGCAGGCCGCACTGGCGGCCGACGTGGGGCGACGCTACGGCCTGTCCAAGCACCTGGCCGCAGTCAAGAACATCCGCGGTGTCAGCAAGCGCCACATGATCCATAACCACTACGTGCCGACCATGGAAGTGGACGCCCAGACCTACCAGGTGCGCGCCGATGGGCAGTTGCTGACCTGCGAGCCGGCGAAGAGCTTGCCGATGGCGCAGCGTTATTTCCTGTTCTGAATCCGGCGTAAGCTCAGGCCATGATTACCGCTTCCAAACTGCTCCCCCAGGGCCAGGGTCTGGCTTCCGTGTTGCTCAAGCGCGCCTCGTCCGTTGAACTCGACTGGGACGTGCGTCAGAAAAGCCGTTTCGCCGCCACCGACTCGCTGGGGCGTGAGATCGGCATCTTCCTGCCGCGCGGCACCCTGGTGCGCGGGGGCGATGTGCTGGTGGCTGAAGACGGCTCGCTGATCCGCGTGATCGCCGCGCCCCAGGCGGTGCTGCGCATCACGGCCTGCAGCCAGCACGGATCACCCTTCGACCTCACGCGCGCCGCCTACCACCTGGGCAACCGCCACGTGCCCATCGAGCTCAAGCCCGACCACCTGAAGATCGAACCCGATCATGTGCTGGCCGACATGCTGCGCGCGATGCACCTCACGGTGGTCGAGGCGCAGGAGGCCTTCGAGCCCGAGGGTGGTGCCTACAGCGCGGGCGGACATGGACACGGGCACGAGCATGACCACGAGCACGGCCATGCCCACGCTCATGCACCGGGCCACGAACACCCGCACGACCATGAACATGGTCCCGATTGCGGCCACGACCATGGAGACGCCCATGGACATGCGCACAAGCACCCTCACTGAGCCGCTCGCGCCGGCCAGTCTGCTGCAGCTGATCTGGTTGGCCTCACCGGCCCTGCCGGTGGGTGGCTTCTCTTATTCCGAGGGGCTGGAGGCCGCGGTTGACGCCGGCCACGTCAGCAGCGAAGCCACGGCCAGCGACTGGCTGGTGCAGCAACTGCACCTGACGCTGGCGCGCGCCGACCTGCCCGTGGTCGCCCAGGCCCTGATCGCCTGGCGCAACAACGACCACGCCCGTGTGCGCGCGCTCAACGCCTGGCTGCTGCAGACCCGCGAGACCGCCGAGCTGCGCCTGCAAACCGAGCAGATGGGCCGCTCCCTGCGCGAGTGGTTGCGCAACCTGCCACTGGCCAGCCCCGCCACGCTGGACTTTGCCGCCGCGCTGGAGCCGAGTTACCCCGTGCTGTTTGCGCTCACCGCCGCTGGCAGCGGCGCGGGTGAGCGCGACGTGCTGCTGAGCTACGCCTTCGGTTGGGCCGAGAACCTGATGCAAGCCGCGCTCAAGGCCGTGCCTCTGGGCCAGACCTCGGGCCAGCGCATCCTGGCGCGCCTCGCCACCGAGATCCCCATCGCGGTGGAGCACGCCCTGGCCCTGCACGACGAAGACCGCCAAGCCTTCAGCCCCATGCTGGCCATCCTCTCCAGCCGGCACGAAACCCAATACTCACGCCTCTTCCGCTCCTGAATTCATAGCAAAGCACACGGAAAGAACCGCTCATGAACGCCCCCGCCCTGCACCACATCAAGAACCGCAGCAAACCCCTGCCGCCCCTGCGCGTGGGCATCGGCGGCCCGGTCGGCTCGGGCAAGACCACGCTGCTGGAAATGCTGTGCAAGGCCATGCGCGACCAATACGACCTGGTGGCCATTACCAACGACATCTACACCAAGGAAGACCAGCGCATCTTGACGGTGAGCGGCGCGCTGCCGGCCGAGCGCATCATGGGCGTGGAGACCGGCGGCTGCCCGCACACGGCCATCCGCGAGGACGCGTCCATCAACCTGGAAGCCATCGACCGCATGCTGGTGGACTTCCCCAATGCCGACGTGGTATTCATCGAGAGCGGCGGCGACAACCTGGCCGCCACCTTTAGCCCCGAGCTCAGCGACCTGACGATCTACGTGATCGACGTGGCCGCGGGCGAGAAGATCCCGCGCAAGGGCGGCCCCGGCATCACCAAGAGCGACCTCTTCGTGATCAACAAGACCGACCTGGCGCCCTACGTGGGCGCGAACCTGGACGTGATGAAAGCCGACACCGAGCGCATGCGCAAGACCGCGCAAGGCATCAAGCCTTTCGTGATGACCAACCTCAAGACCCTGGCGGGCGTGGACGAGGTGGTGAAGTTCATCGAGACGCGCGGGCTGCTCAAAGCCTGAGAACAGGCGCGTACCGCTACCGATCAGTACGCATTTCCATACCGCGCCACGATGGCCTCACGCCGTACCGGGTCGATGTTCACCTTGCCCAGATCTCCGCGTACATGCGGCAGGGCCAGCAGGCGCGGGTCCATCACTTTGAACCACAGTGGCGGGAGGTAGGCCAGCGGGAACATGCCGAAGTAGCCGCTGGGCAGCTGCGGCAGGTCCGGAAAATGGCGAAGCGACTGGTAGCGCCGCGAGGGATAGGCATGGTGGTCGGAATGGCGCTGCAGGTGAAACAGCGCCAGGTTGGTGACCAGGTGGTTGGCGTTCCAGGAATGGTGGGGTTGCGGGGTTTCATAAGCCCCGCTGGGCAGGCGGTCGCGCAGCAGGCCGTAGTGCTCCACGTAGTTGGCCGAGGTCAGCTGCCACCAGGCCACCACGTTGTGCACGGCCAGGAAGGGCAGCATGATCCAGCCCCAGGCGGCGATGAGCCCCAACTGCAGTACCGCCGTGATCGCGTATGACTGCAGCATGGTGTTGTGCAGGCTCCAGGAGCTGCGGCCCTCCTTCTGCAGGCGCTCCTTTTCCAGCACCCAGGCGCGGTGGATGCCGCCCGGCAGTTCGCGCAGCGCGAAGCGGTAGATGTTCTCGCCCATGCGGGCGCTGGCATGGTCTTCGGGTGTGGAGACCCAGCGGTGGTGGCCGCGGCCATGCTCCACGGTGAAGTGGCCGTAGGCCGGCACGGCCAGCACCAGGCGCGCCAGCCACTGCTCGGTGCGCGTGTACTTGTGGCCCATTTCGTGGCCGGTGTTGATGCCCAGGCCGGAGTCGGTGCCGGCCACATAGGCCAGTATCAGTACAGCCCACCAGGCCAGGTCCTGCGTGCCCACCCACCAGGCGCAGCCGATCAGGCCCACGAAGTGCAGGGGCACGGTGGCCCAGGTCAGCCAGCGGTAGTAACGGTCCTGCTCCAGTTGCGGCACCACGGCCTCGGGCGGATTGTTCTCGTCCTCGCCGATAAAGTAATCCAGCAGCGGCATCAGGCCGTAGCTGATGAGCAGGGGCAGTGCCAGGGCGATCTGCGCGTCCGTGTACGCGTGCAAGGCGATACCGGTGAAGGGCAGCAGGGGAAAGACCACTGACAGCAGCCACCATGCGCGCTTGCGGTCGCGGTATTCCACGCGGCCGCGCTGCGGATCGTCTGCGACGTACACCTTGCCCATGCGCTGCCTCCTATGTTGGCAAGCCATTATGGGTGGTCGACCAAGGCAGATCAACCGCCCCGCAAGGCCTCAATGATGGTGGCCGTGGGCCCCATGCACATGGCCGTGGGCGATTTCCTCGGCGCTGGCGGCGCGCACCTCCACCACGGTGATATTCAGGCGCAGGGCCTTGCCGGCCAGGGGATGGTTGCCGTCCAGATGTACCTCGGGGCCCTTGATCTTGACCACGGTGAAGACATGGGTGTGGCCGTCTTCGCCCTGGCCTTCGAGCTGGCCGCCGACCTTGACCCCGGGCGGGAACTGGGTCTTGGGGATGACCTGCACCAGGGCTTCATTGCGCTCGCCGAAGGCGTCGGCCGCTTGCAGCTCAAGATTGGCCTGGTAGCCGGCCTCGTGGCCTTCCAGCGCCTCTTCGACCTTGGGGAAGGTGTTGCCGTAGCCGCCGTGCAGGTAGGACGTCGGCTCCTTGCCGTCCTCGAGAAGCTTGCCCGTCGCGATTTCGGTGATGCGGTAGCGGATAGTGACTGCGGTGTCTTTGCTGATTTTCATGATGAGATCGTGTTGAGTGGGTGCCTCAGGTACGCCGCAGCTCGGGCATCAGGCCCGAGAGGATCTGGCTGGCGCCGTGCACGGCCTTGCGCATATTAGCCGCCCTGCGGGCATCGGCGGCGGCCGCACCAAAGCGCGTCTCGCCATACAGGTCCAGCGCATAGGTGAGCCAGCGCCTGGGCAGGTCGGGGACCGAGGCGGCGCCAGCCAGCTGCTCGCGCAGGGACACGCCGCGGCGCGGGCCATGGCCCTGCTGGCGCAGGCAGCAATCCAGCGCCCGCGCCGACAGTCTCATGGACCACCCGGGCTGCGTGCGGACCGTCCAGAGCGCAAGGAGCAGCAGACCGGCGGCGGCGATCCGGTAGCGCCGGCGCCAGTAGCGGTACACCAGCAGCGCGAGCACCAGCAGCAACAGCAGCCAGGGCCAGAACGGCACGATGATCTGTTGCACGCAGTATTCACCCGCCTGCTGCAGCAGCTCGCCCAGGCTCGTGCCGGGCAGTTCGTCGCCGGGCACCCGCTTGGTGCCGAGCACGAGGTTTCCGCTCAGCGCCGCCGCGGCAATCTCGCCCCAGCCCGTCAGGCGCTGCAGCGTCTCGCGCTGCCACTCGGGCATGTTCGGGTCTTGAAGGTCGCGGCGCATGCGCTCGAACATGCGCTGCCAGGCACTGCCCGCACCGGCGGACTGACCCGAACCTGCAGCACTGCCATCGCTGCCCGCGCCCGGGCCGCCGCCTTCGCCGCGCTGCGCGCCCTGGCCCCCCGCGTCCTGCCGGTTCAGGTTGGGGGTGTCCGTGCCGGGCGGCAGAAAGCCGAAGCCGAGCGTGGGCGGGCGCGGCGCAAAGAGAAACAGCAGCAGGGCCAGCACGAACGACAGCGCGATGAACCCCAGCGTCATGGAGCCCTTGGCCCAGCGCGGGACGGCTGCGCCCGCAGCGTGCTCCCAGGCCAGCGCCAGACTGGCAAACAGCCAGGCCGGCGCGAGGTAGAACCAGACGGTCCAGTCGGCGGTCCAGTAGGTCGCCACCATGAGGCTGACGACGAAGATCACGGTGAGCGCCAGGTAGAAGTCGCGGCGCGTGTGCAGCACCACGGCGCGCGCCGACAGCACCAGCAGGAGTGACACGCCGGCCCAGCGCAACAGGTTGTACTTGAAAAAGACCACAAGCATGATCACCGTGGCCAGGCCACCCATGATCTTCCAGTGCGTCTCGGCGGCTCGGCTGCCGCGGCCTAGATAGAACAGCGCGGTGCCGAAGCCCAGCAGCGACCAGACCAGCCAGAACACGCCCTCTCCGACAAAAAAGCCATGTCGCCGGTCGAGGTAGGAAAAGGACAGCGCCACGCACAGGTAGCTGCAAGCCGTGAAGAACAGCACCATGCGGCTGGTCAGCGGCGGTTCCACGGGCAGGGTGAGCGGGGCGTGGGCGCTCATGCGGCCTCCAGGTGCACGGCCATGCCGGACTGCAGCAGCTGGTCCTGCAAGGCCTGCGCCACGGCCTGCAGCGCCGGACTCGGCCGCGGCGGCAGGGCGATGTAGACGCGGACCGGCCAGCTCTGCAAGCCGGCGGCCGCGAGTTCGCGCAGGAGCTGCGCGGCAGGGTAGTTTGCGCCCACGACCACCCCCAGCTGCTCGCCGGCCGTCATGTCCCGCGCCGCAAGCTGCAGGGCCAGCGCCAGGTCCAGGCTGCCGGGACGCGCACGCGCCAGGGTTGGCAAAATCCGCTCGATCTCCTGCAAGGGCTCGGGCCCGGGTGGCAGGTAAATGCGCAGTCTCACGCCCTCAGCCAGTGCTCGCCGGCACAGGCCGGCCACCAGGCGCAGCCCCTGCTCGGACGGCGCGGCCGGGTCGCCGACCTCGCCGGCCGGCGGAATCTGCACTACCAGGCGCAAGAGCGGCGAAGCGCTTTGCTGGAAGTGCTGCACGACGAGCTCGCCGATGCGGGCCGAGGCCCGCCAGCTGACCCGCCCCAGAAACTCGCCCAGCTCGTACTTGCGCAACATGCCGAGCTCCGAGGATTGGCCCAGGCGGCGCGTCGTCTGCTCGCCCTGCGGATCCTCCGAGACGCTCCAGTCCAGCGATTCGAGCAGGCTCTGCGCTTGCGGCAGCACCAACAGCCGCAAATCGCCCGGTGTCACGGTGAGGCTGGCGCGCATCAGGCCCAGGGGGAAGCCGCTGGCCAGCGTGACGGCGACCAGCTGGTAGTCCCCGCGACAGGGAAAGCTCAGTTCGCGGCCAAGGTCATGCTCGCGGCGGCCGTGCAGGATCGGCACGGTCTGGCGCAGGACGGTGTCGTGTTGCGCCCAGCGCCAGTGCGTCTCGATCTCGATCATGAAGGCCGGCCACCAGACGCGGCGGTGGATCTGCAGATGCAGGCCGCAGGGCTGGCCCTCGACAAGTTCAGGACCGCCCGCCGCCAGCTGAGTACGCACGTCCATGCCACGCAGCGAGAGCCAGGGCAGCAGGAAACCGAGCACGCTGAGCACGGCCAGGAAAAGGAACATGGCATAAACCATAGGGTCCTGCCGGTTCAGCGCGGCCATGAGAAGCACACCGCACAGCGCCAGCAGCACCCGTGGCTTGGAGAGCCAGCGTTCCATGGGCGTTTCAGCGAGGCGTTTTCTGCGCCTGCAGGATGTCCTGGATCATCGCCGCGGCCGGCTTCTGCGCCTGCACCGAGCCCTGCGCCTGCACGATCACACGGTGCGCCAGTACGGGAACAGCCAGTTCGCGCACGATGGCAGGATCGACGTAGTTGTAGCCGCGCATGCAACTCAGCGCACGCGCCACGCGAGCCAGCGCCAGCGTGCCACGCGGACTGGCGCCGAAACGGATGCCGGCATGCCGGCGGGTGGCACTGACGATGGTGGTGATGAACTGCGCGACCTCGGGTGAGATCTGCACGGCCCGGGCGGTGTTGACCAGCTGCGCAAACTGTTCCGGCTGGCAGACTGGCTGCAGCGTGCTGATGGGGTGCGCGAACTGCTGCACCTGAACGAGGCTGGCCTCGGTCGCCGCGTCGGGATAGCCAAGCGAGAGACGAATCATGAAGCGGTCGAGCTGAGCCTCGGGCAAGGGATAGGTGCCTGCCATATCGATCGGGTTCTGGGTCGCCAGCACGGCGAAGGGTTGCGGCAGCGGCAAGGTCTGCCCGTCGAGCGTGACCTGGCCCTCTTCCATGCATTCCAGAAGGGCCGACTGGGCGCGCGCATTGGCACGGTTGATTTCGTCGGCCAGCACGAAGTTGGCAAACACCGGGCCGGGGCGCAGCACGAAACTGCCATCTTTGGGGTTGTAGACCGGGCCACCCACGATGTCCGAAGGCATGAGGTCGGCGGTGAACTGGATGCGGCGGAACTTGAGTCCGACCGAAGTTGCCAGCGCCCGCGCCAGCATGGTCTTGCCCAGACCGGGCACGTCTTCAATCAGCAGATGGCCGCCTGCCACCACGGCGGCCAGCGCCAGTTCCACCTGCTGGTGCTTGCCAACCAGGACCTTCTCGATGTTCCTGACAATAGCCTGCGACAGTTCCGAGGCCGGCTTGAGCGCCGACGCTCTGATGACTGCGTCATTCATGTATACCTCCCCTTTTTTCGGTGCATTCTAGCCGCCGCTTCCAGGACCCCCGCCAGGACGGGCGCCGCCCCTTTGCCTGCAGACCACCGGCGAAGATGAAATAATCGAGCGATTCCATCCCGTTTCGCCAATTTCAAGGATTCATGCCATGAGCGACGCCCAGCAACGCATCGACGACCTCGTCAAACAGAACGAAGTGCTCCTTTTCATGAAAGGTAACGCCAGCTTTCCCCAGTGCGGTTTTTCCGGCCGGGCCATCCAGATCCTCAAGGCCTGCGGCGTGGACCCCAAGGCCGTGAAGACCGTCAATGTGCTGGAGGATGACGGCATCCGCCAGGGCATCAAGGACTACAGCAACTGGCCCACCATTCCCCAGCTCTACGTGAAGGGCGAGTTCATCGGCGGCTCGGACATCATGATGGAGATGTATGAAAGCGGCGAGTTGCAGAAGGTGCTGGGCAACCCGGGCTGAGCCCCGCCAGGGATTGCCCCGGCCACCGCCAGCCCTGCGCTGCCGGTGGTTTTTTCGTTTCTGCCGCCATGGCAAGGAAACCGGGAGGCCCGATACACTTGCCTTTCGCCTGAATGAGGGGTGTTGCGCACCACTGTCATGAGCTTCACGCAAAGTCTGATCGTCATCGCCCTGCTGATCGCCGCCAGCGCATTCTTCTCGATGGCGGAGATGTCGCTGGCCGCCTCACGCCGACTGCGTTTGCGTCAACTGGCCGACGAGGGCGACACGCGCGCGGCAGCCGTACTGCGAATCCAGGAGCAGCCGGGGCACTATTTCACGGTGGTTCAGATTGGCCAGAACGCGGTGGCCATTCTGGGCGGGATTGTGGGCGAGGGCGCCTTCAGCCCCTTGTTGGAGCGGTTGCTCCAGGGCTGGCTGCCGGCCCCGGCGGCGGCGACGACCGCCTTTGTCCTGTCGTTCGCATTGGTGATCTCTCTGTTCATCGTTTTCTCGGACCTTTTCCCCAAGCGTCTGGCCATGGCCGAGCCCGAGCGTCTGGCCTTGCTGCTGAATGCCCCGATGCGACTGTGCATGCGCGTCCTCAAGCCCGTTGTCTGGATCTACAGCCGGACCACCGATGCCCTGTTCGGCCTGCTGGGCCTGTCGACCCAGCGCGACGATCGCGTCACCTCCGACGACATCCTGGCCCTGGCGGAAGCCGGTGCCCAAGCCGGTGTGCTGGCGCGCGACGAACAGCAGGTCATTGCCAACGTCTTCGAACTGGACACGCGGACGGTGAGCAGCGCCATGACAGCGCGTGACCGCATCGCCTGGTTCGACCAGCGTGATAGCGACGCCATCGTTCGGGCCCGCATTACCGCGGAACCGTTTTCCACCTATCCGGTGTGCGACGGTGATATCGACCACGTGATGGGCTATGTCGACGCCAAGGATCTGTTCCAGCGGATCCTGAAAGATCAGCCTATTCGGTTGGACGACCCCACCCTCTTGCACAAGGCGGTGGTGGTGCCTGACCGGCTCACGCTGACCGAGGTGCTGGCACAGTTTCGCCAGGCCCACGAAGACTTCGCCCTCATCGTCAACGAGTACAGCCTGGTGGTGGGCCTGGTCACGCTCAATGACGTGATGAGCACGGTCATGGGTGACCTGGTCGCGCCGGCCGACGAGGAGATGATCGTGCAGCGTGAGGAGGGCTCCTGGCTGATCGACGGCATCACGCCCATGGCCGACGTGCAACGTGCCCTGGGCCTGGACACGCTGCCCCAACCCGAGGACTACGAAACGCTGGCCGGCTTCCTGATGGTCATGCTGCGCCGAGTGCCGCGCCGTACCGACCGCGTGCAGTGGGACGGCTACAGCTTCGAGGTCATGGACGTGGACAGCTACCGCATCGACCAGGTCATGGTGACGCGGCTGCCCGACAGGGCCATCAGCTAGCGCGCCGCAGGCGCATCGCTGTACTGCCACTTGCGCTGCGCAGCGAACACCGCATTCGGGTATTGCGGCTTGCCGCGGGAACCGTTGTAGCGACCCAAGGCCATGAAGAGGTCGCCGCGCTCACGCTCGAGGTAGTGGCGCAGGATGACGCAGCCAAAGCGCAGGTTGGTCTGCATGTGAAAGAGTTTGCCCGCATCGCCGTCACCAATGAGGCGCGACCAGAAGGGCATGACCTGCATGTAGCCGCGGGCCCCCACGCTCGATACGGCAAACTTGCGGAAGTTACTCTCGACCTGGATCAACCCCAGCACCAGGGCCACGTCCAGGCCGGCGCGCCTGCTTTCGTACCAGACCGTCTGCAGGAAGTCACGGCGCTGGGGCCACTCGGTCTTGTTCTTGCGCAGTCGCTCGCTCATGGCTCCCAGCCAGCGCAGGTAGGCCAGTCGCGCCTCCGTGTCCGTGAACTCTGGCACCGGAGGCGCCGTGTTGGCGATGGCTGCGCTCAGGGCCGTGCGTATCGAATCGGCCAGCGGTTCTTCGATCTGGCCGCCAGCGTGCGCCGGCAGGGGCAGGGTCAGACCCGCGGCGATCGCCAGCAGGGCTTGCAGACCTGTGCGTCGCCGCATGGCAGGTCCCTTGCCGGTCATCGTCAGGCGCCGAGCCTGGACTTCAGGACAGCGGCGACGTCCGCCAGCGGCAGCTGCGTCGCAGCCGCATCGCGACGGTGCTGGTACTCGACCTTGCCTTCCTTCAGCGTACGGTCGCCGATGGTGACCCGGTGCGGCACGCCGATCAGCTCCCAGTCGGCAAACATGGCGCCCGGGCGCTCGCCGCGGTCGTCCAGGATCACGTCCACCCCGGCCGCCATCAATTCGCCGTAGAGCGTTTCGGCGGCGGCTTTCACCTCGGGGCTGCGGTCCGGGTTGATGGGGCAGATCACCACCGTGAACGGGGCGATGGCGTCAGGCCAGATGATGCCCTTCTCGTCGTGGTTCTGTTCGATGGCCGCGGCCGGCAGGCGCGTGATGCCGATGCCGTAGCAGCCCATCTCCATGAACTGCGGTTTGCCGTTCTCGTCCAGGAAGGTGGCGTTCATGGCGCGGCTGTACTTGGTGCCGAGGTAGAACACGTGGCCCACCTCGATGCCGCGCTCGATGGCCAGCGCGCCCTTGCCGTCCGGAGACAGGTCGCCGGCGACCACGTTGCGGATGTCGGCCACGAGATCCGGCTCGGGCAGATCGCGGCCCCAGTTGACGCCGGTGCTGTGGAAGCCGGCTTCGTTGGCGCCACAGACCCAGTCGGCCATGACGGCCACTTCGCGGTCCGCCACCACATGCACGGGCTTCTTCAGCCCGACCGGACCCAGGTAACCGGGCTTGCTGCCGAAGTGTTCGACGATCTCGGCCTCGGTGGCGAAGCGGAAACCGCCTTCCATGCCAGGCAGCTTGCCGACCTTGACCTCGTTCATGTCGTGGTCGCCGCGCAGCAGCAGGAGCCAGACGCTGGTCTTGCCGATCTGCTCCTTGTCGGTGATCTCGTCGGTGGCCAGCACGATGGACTTGACGGTACGCGCCAGCGGCAGGCCCAGCAACTCGGCCACCTCGGCGCAGGTGCTTTTCCCCGGTGTCGCGACCTTCTGCATGGCCTGGCTGGCCGCCGCGCGCGGGGCCTGCGGTGCCAGGGCCTCGGCCTTCTCGATGTTGGCGGCGTACTCGCTGCCGGGGCAATAGACGATGGCGTCTTCGCCGGTGGCGGCAATCACCTGAAACTCCTCGCTCAGGTCGCCGCCGATGGCGCCGCTGTCGGCCGCCACGGCGCGGTAGGTGAGGCCGAAGCGGTCGAAGATCTTGCGGTAGGCCTGGGCCATCCCCTGGTAGCTGGCCTTGGCCGACGTCTGGTCGCGGTCGAAGCTGTAGGCGTCCTTCATGGTGAACTCGCGCCCGCGCATCAGGCCGAAGCGCGGACGGCGCTCGTCACGGAACTTCGTCTGGATCTGGTACAGGTTCTTGGGCAGCTGCTTGTAGCTCTTGATCTCCTGGCGCGCGATGTCCGTCACCACTTCCTCGCTGGTCGGCTGGATCACGAAGTCGCGGTCATGCCGGTCCTTGATGCGCAGCAGCTCGGGGCCCATCTTGGCAAAGCGGCCCGTCTCCTGCCACAGCTCGGCGGGCTGCACCACGGGCATGGTCAGCTCTACGGCGCCGGCGCGGTTCATCTCCTCGCGCACGATGGCCTCCACCTTGCGAATCACGCGCAGGCCCATGGGCATGTAGTTGTAGATGCCGGCCCCCAGCTTCTTGATCATGCCGGCGCGCATCATGAGTTTGTGGCTCACCACCTCGGCGTCGGCGGGGGCTTCCTTGAGGGTGGAGATGAGAAATCGGGAGGCTTTCATGGCGTGCTTTTTCTGACGGATGCAGGCTGCTCCCCTTGATGCACAGCAGGCGCCGTGCATAATGGAAACAGTTCAAAATTTGGGGTTTGATTATGCTTGACCGGGACGGCTTTCGGCCCAATGTCGGCATCATCCTGCTCAACCAGAAGAATCAGGTTTTCTGGGGCAAACGCATACGCACGCACTCGTGGCAGTTTCCGCAGGGTGGCATCGACCGGGGCGAAACCCCGGAACAGGCCATGTTCCGTGAGTTGCATGAGGAAGTCGGGCTTCAGCCCGAGCACGTGCGCATCGTGGCCCGGACCCGGGACTGGTTGCGCTACGAGGTGCCGGACCGCTACATCCGACGCGAAGCACGCGGCCACTACAAGGGCCAGAAGCAGATCTGGTTCCTGCTGCAGCTCATGGGCCAGGACTGGCATCTGAACCTGCGTGCCACTGAACACCCGGAGTTCGATGCCTGGCGCTGGAACGAATACTGGGTGCCACTGGACATGGTGGTGGAGTTCAAGCGCGGCGTCTACGAAATGGCGCTGACGGAGTTGGCGCGCTTCCTGCCGCGCACCGACCACCGCAACCGGTTCCTGCGCCAGGGCCATCGTCCGCGCGAGGGCGATCATCTGCACCACGTTTCGATAGCCGAGGGCCATGGCATGGAACTGCCCCCGGGGGCCAGCTTCGATCCCGACCCGCAATCGGATCAAACCAGCAAGGACCGCACGGAGCCTCAGGGACAGTGATTCGGAATGTGCGAAGAAGCCGTAGCGAGCGGGTCGCGCAGCAGGTTCATTCGCAAGTTTCAGCGCATCAGGACCAGGTTGTCGCGATGAACCATCTCGGGTTCAGCGACGTAGCCGAGCAGCTTTTCGAACTCGCCCGAAGGCTTGCGGCACAGCAATCGCGCCTCTGAGCTGGCGTAATTGGCCAGGCCGCGTGCAATCTCTGCCCCTTGTTCGTCGCGTACGGCGATCACCTCGCCGCGGGAGAACTCGCCTTCCACGGCGGTCATGCCAATCGGCAGCAGGCTCTTGCCCTCTTCGAGCAGCTTGCGCGCCGCTCCGGCATCCACCACGACAGCGCCCCGCATCTGCAGGTGGTCGGCCATCCACTGCTTGCGCGCCTGGGTCTTGGCCGTCTGCGCCACCAGCAAGGTACCGATGGATTCGCCCTGGGTCAAACGAACCAGCACATCGTGCTCACGTCCCCAGGCAATCACCGTGGAGGCGCCTGAGCCGGCCGCGCGTTTCGCGGCCAGGATCTTGGTGATCATGCCGCCCTTGCCCAGGCTGGAGCCCGCGCCACCGGCCATGGCTTCGAGGGCTGGATCACCGGCCAGGGCTTCGTGCACGAACTGTGCGGCCGGGTCCTTGCGCGGATCGGCCGTGTACAGGCCCTTCTGGTCGGTCAGGATGACGAGGGCATCGGCCTCGACCAGATTGGCCACCAGGGCGCCCAGGGTGTCGTTGTCGCCGAACTTGATTTCATCGTTGACGACGGTGTCGTTCTCGTTGATGACCGGCACCACGCCCAGCTTGAGCAGGGTCAGCAGGGTGGAGCGGGCATTGAGGTAGCGCTCGCGGTCGGCCAGGTCGGCATGCGTGAGCAATACCTGGGCACTGCCCAGGCCATGCGCACGAAGACGCGTCTCATACATCTGCGCCAGGCCCATCTGGCCGACTGCGGCCGCAGCCTGCAGTTCGTGGATCTCCTTGGGTCGGGTCGTCCAACCCAGGCGCTTCATGCCCTCGGCGATGGCGCCGCTGGACACCATGATGACCTCGCGTCCGTCGCGCACGAGTGCGGAGATCTGACGCGACCACTCCTCGATGGCGGCTTCATCCAGCCCACGCCCGTCGTTGGTGACGAGGCTGGAGCCGACCTTGACGACAATGCGCCGGGCGGCGCGCATGACAGCTGTCGAGGATTTCTGATTCATGTTGGAGGCAGCGGCTGCAGGACCGGTGGGGGCAGCGTTGGATGGGAATCCGGGAATTCTAGTGTCCCGCCGGGCCGCCCCAAGGCGAACTTGCCCCTCAAGGGGCAGCGCAGCACACGCGGCGGCAAGCGTGGGGGATCACGGATTGTCCGGGGGGACGTCCTTGAAGCGCGGGTCGACCTCCACATGTGGCTGCTCGGCCACCTGCTGGATCTTGACCTGCTTGTAGACCGCCTTGACCAGCTGATCGCAGCCCTGGTGCGTGAGCGCCGAGATCTGGAACACCGGCCCCTTGTATTTCAAGCGCTTGACGAAATCCTTGACGCGGGCTTCGCGCTCCTCGACCGGGACCATGTCCAGCTTGTTGAGCACCAGCCAGCGCGGCTTCTCATAGAGGCCCGCATCGTACTTCTTGAGTTCCGCCACGATGCCCTTGGCCTGCGCCACCGGGTCGACGTTGTCGTCGAAAGGCGCCAGGTCGACCACATGCAGCAGCAGACGGGTGCGCTGCAGGTGGCGTAAGAAAAGGTGGCCCAGGCCGGCACCTTCGGACGCGCCTTCGATCAGGCCGGGCAGATCGGCCACCACGAAGCTCTGCTCGGGCCCGACGCGCACCACGCCCAGGTTCGGATGCAGGGTGGTGAAAGGGTAGTCGGCGATGCGCGGACGAGCGTTCGAGATGGCCGTGATCAGCGTGGACTTGCCGGCATTGGGCAGGCCCAGCAGGCCGACGTCGGCCAGCACCTTGAGTTCGAGCTTGAGGTTCTTCTTCTCACCTGGCCAGCCCGGGGTCTTCTGCCGAGGGGCGCGGTTGATGGCACTCTTGAAGCGCATATTGCCGAAACCGCCATCACCGCCCTTGGCGATGGTGATGATCTCTCCCGGCGTCAGCAGTTCGTACAGCACCTCACCGGTCTCGGCGTCGGTGATGATGGTGCCCACGGGCATCTTCAGGGTGATGTCGTCGCCGGCGGCGCCAAACATGTCCGAACCCATGCCGTGCTGACCACGCTTGGCGTCGAAGCGACGGGTGAAGCGGAAATCCACCAGGGTATTGAGATTGGAGTCGGCCACCGCGAAGATGTGGCCGCCACGGCCTCCATCGCCGCCATTGGGGCCGCCGAATTCCTTGTACTTCTCGTGACGGAACGAGACGCAGCCGTTCCCCCCATCGCCAGCGGCGATGTCGATAAAGGCTTCGTCAACGAATTTCATGAGCGGGATTTTCCCAGATGACAAGCCGCGGGCGGCTCGCGTTGCAGGCTAACTTCACAAGGGGCAAGTTAAACACAGTGGCCCGAAAACAAAAACCCTGCGCTCGGCGCAGGGTTTCGTGCAGGAGCCGGGCTGGCCTCAAACGGCGGTGACGTTCACCGTATGCTTGTTGAGTTCGCCCTTGATGGCAAACGACACGTGGCCGTCGACCAGTGCAAACAGGGTGTGGTCCTTGCCGATGCCGACGTTGGCGCCGGGATGGAACTTGGTGCCACGCTGGCGCACGATGATGGAGCCGGCGCTGACCTGTTGGCCGCCGAATGCCTTCACGCCGAGCATCTTGGGCTGCGAATCGCGCCCGTTTCGCGTAGAGCCGCCGCCTTTTTTCTGTGCCATGTCTCTTGCTCCTTATGCGGAGATGGCGCCGATTTGCAGTTCGGTGAACTGCTGACGGTGCCCTTGACGTTTCTGATAGTGCTTGCGACGGCGCATCTTGAAGATGCGAACCTTGTCGTGCTTGCCGTGAGCCACCACAGTGGCTTTGACAGTTGCGCCGGACACCAGGGGCGTACCGACCTTGAGTTCTGCGCCGTTGCCGACTGCCAGAACTTGGTCAATGACGATCTCCTGGCC
Source organism: Hylemonella sp. (assembly GCA_030695415.1). Taxonomy (GTDB): domain Bacteria; phylum Pseudomonadota; class Gammaproteobacteria; order Burkholderiales; family Burkholderiaceae_C; genus Hylemonella. Next base: position 3,146 of record JAUYQZ010000032.1, on the reverse strand, counting down.
TACGTCCGCAGCAATCTGTTCTACTTTAATTTTTTCGCCAGCAGCAACACGATACTGTTTGCCGCCGGTTTTTATGACCGCGTACATGAATGACCTCTTTGAATGAGCCCCCGCGGACGGATTTCCGCAGAGCCGAAGATTGTAGCACGGTTTGCGACCACTGACATGGCCTCCGTCCAGGCCTCCCGGGAGGGCGTCGCGCCTTCCTATAATCGTCCCACCCCGCCCCGGTTTTTACCCATCCCCTCGTGAATGCCCCTCGCCTCGACAACCCGCTCGCCCTGATTGCCGACGACATGCGGGAGGTGGACCGCGTCATTGCCCAAAGGCTGGATTCCGGGGTCCCGCTGGTCGGCCAGGTGGCCCGCTACATCATCAACGCCGGCGGCAAGCGCCTGCGTCCGGCCCTGCTGCTGCTGGCCAGCGGCGCCTTGGGTTTCCGTGGCGAACAGCGCTACAACCTGGCGGCCGTGGTCGAATTCATTCACACCGCCACCTTGCTGCACGACGATGTGGTCGACGATTCCGCCCTGCGCCGCGGCAACGCCACCGCGAATGAGGCCTTCGGCAACCCGGCCAGCGTTCTGGTGGGCGACTTTCTCTATTCCCGCGCCTTCCAGATGATGGTGGATGCGCAAAGCATGCGCATCATGCAGGTGCTGGCCGACGCCACCAACGTCATCGCCGAAGGCGAGGTGCAACAGCTCATGAACATGCACAACGCTGATCTGGACGAGGCCGGCTACCTGCAGGTCATCCGCTCCAAGACGGCCAAGCTGTTCGAGGCCAGCGCCCGCTGCGGCGCCATCCTGGCGGGCGCAGAGAGCGTGCTGGAGGAATCCTGTGCTGAATATGGGCGGGCCCTGGGTACGGCGTTTCAGGTCATTGACGACGTCCTGGACTACGCTGGCGATGCCGTTGTCATGGGCAAGAGCCTGGGCGACGATTTGCGCGAGGGCAAGGCGACCTTGCCACTGATCGCCGCCATGCAGCGTGGCTCGGAAAAGGAACGTAAGCTGATCCGCGACGCCATCGAACACGGTTCGGTAGAAGCACTGGACCAGGTGATCGCCATCGTGCGGCACACCGGTGCGCTTGATGTGTCGCGCCAGGCGGCGGCTCGCGAGGCAGAACGCGCTGTGGCTGCCGCACGGCGCCTGCCTGCCGGACCCCACGCCGCCAGTTTGATACAATTAGCGTCTCAGTTGCTGGCGCGTCAATCCTGACGCAGACCCTGCGATTCGAGATATCGGAATGTAGCGCAGCCTGGTAGCGCACTTCGTTCGGGACGAAGGGGTCGGAGGTTCGAATCCTCTCATTCCGACCAATCAATCAACTCGCCGCGTCTCGGTCCCGACTTAGCCGCGGGAAAAAACCGGGGCATACGCGCCGCTTCTTCTTCGTGTTGCGCTGCAACGTCTGCTTGCAAAATGGCGCCGGGGTTTCGTTTACATCAGCGTGGCAATCGGCGATGATCCGGGGGTTTCATCCCCCCGGATTTTCGAAGAACTCCACAGTCCATGGCCGCCGTCGATACCGCCATCCACCGCGAAAATGCTCCCGTTGCCCTGCCTGGACTGGGGCGCGCGCTGATTCTGGCGGGCAAGCTGGAGCAGAAGTCGGCCGAGGAGCTTTTCCGCAAGGCGTCCAGCAACCGCACCAGCTTTATCGCCGAACTCACCGGTTCGGGAGTCGTCTCGGCAGCGGATCTGGCCCACACCATGTCCGCGGCTTTCGCGGCCCCGCTGATTGATCTGGACGCCGTCGACACCCAGCGTCTGCCCAAGGACCTGCTGGACAACAAGATTTGCCAGGATTACCGCGTGGTGGTGCTGGGCAGGCGCAACAACCGCCTGGTGGTCGCGACGGCCGACCCCTCCGATCAGGCTGCAGCGGAGAAGATCAAGTTCGCCAGCCAGATGGGCGTGGACTGGATCATCGCCGAGTACGACAAACTGCTCAAGCTGGTGGAGGTCCACGCCACCTCGGCCTCCGAGGCCATAGACAACATCGTCGGCGGCGACATCGAGTTCGACGAGTTCACCGCCGAGGCCGTGAACGAGAGTGCCGAGGTCAACACCTCCGAGGTGGAAGACGCGCCCGTCGTCAAGTTCCTGCACAAGATGCTGATCGATGCCATTGGCATGCGCGCCTCCGACCTGCATTTCGAGCCCTACGAGCACAACTACCGGGTCCGCTTTCGTATCGATGGCGAACTGCGCGAGATCTCCTCGCCGCCCGTGGCCATCAAGGACAAACTGGCGTCGCGCATCAAGGTGATCTCCAAGATGGACATTTCCGAGAAGCGGGTGCCGCAGGACGGAAAGATGAAGCTCAAGGTGGGCCCTGAGCGCGTCATCGATTTCCGTGTCAGCACGCTGCCCACGCTGTTCGGCGAAAAGATCGTGATCCGTATCCTGGATCCGAGCAGCGCCAAACTGGGCATTGATGCGCTGGGGTACGAGCCGGAAGAGAAGGAACGACTTCTCAAGGCCATCAGCCGCCCCTACGGGATGATTTTGGTGACCGGTCCCACTGGCTCGGGCAAGACGGTGTCGCTGTACACATGCCTTAATTTGCTCAACAAGCCGGGCGTGAACATCGCCACGGCTGAAGACCCGTCGGAAATCAACCTGCCGGGCGTGAACCAAGTCAACGTCAACGACAAGGCCGGCCTGACCTTTGCCGCCGCGCTCAAGTCCTTCCTGCGCCAGGACCCGGACATCATCATGGTCGGCGAAATTCGCGACCTCGACACCGCCGACATCGCCATCAAGGCGGCGCAGACCGGTCACATGGTGATGAGCACGCTGCACACCAACGACGCGCCCACCACGCTGACCCGGTTGCTGAACATGGGCGTGGCGCCCTTCAACATCGCAGCCAGCGTCTTGCTGATCACGGCCCAGCGCCTGGCGCGCAAGCTCTGCGAAAACTGCAAGAAGCCCGCGGACTACCCTCGCGACTCGCTGCTCAAGGCCGGCTTCAAGCCCGAAGAGCTGGACGGCAACTGGAAGCCTTACCGTGCGGTGGGCTGTTCGGCCTGCAACAACGGCTACAAAGGCCGGGTGGGTGTTTACCAGGTGATGCCCATCACCGAGTCCATTCAGCGCATCATCCTCAGCGAAGGCACCGCCATCGACATC
>JAUYQZ010000028.1 GCA_030695415.1 Hylemonella sp. | reverse complement strand
GTGTGATCTGGGCAAGGGCCCGGGCGTGGTCAAGGGCGCCTTCGTCGAGCTGCCGCGCCACTTTGCCGACACCAACAAGGTGCAGGACCTGGAGTCGCGCCTGGTGACCTGCATGGAGACCCTGCAGGGCTTCAACGGCGCCGAGATCGCCAAGACGGCCTTTGGCCGCGGCGAGCAGACCAATGTCACCGCGCTGGCCACCTGGATTGCCGCCGAGTCGCGCGGCATGAAGTTCAAGCTGCCGCAGGGCAACCCGCAAGAGCAGGTCATGTACGAAGTGGGCAAGCGCCTGTTCTTCATGCGCGGGGGTACCCATGACTTCTCCTGCGCCTCCTGCCACGGCGAGGAGGGCAAGCGCATCCGCCTGCAGGACCTGCCCGTGCTGACCAAGAACCCGGGTGACGGCCTCGGCTTTGCCGCCTGGCCGGCCTACCGCGTCTCCAACGGCCAGATGTGGAGCATGCAACTGCGCCTGAACGACTGCTACCGCCAGCAGCGCTTCCCCTTCCCGCATTTCGGCAGCGACGCCACTATTGCCCTGGGTGTGTACATGGGTGTCAATGCCAAGGGCGCCGAGAACATCGCACCGGCCATCAAGCGCTAAGAGGAGACCCAGACCATGAAAAAACAGACTCTCTACATCGCTGGCTTCGCCACCTTGGCTGCTGCACTGGTGGCCGGCTGCTCCAGCCTGCCCAGCAGCGCCGAGCTGGACAAGATGGCCGCCGACATCACCAAGGCCTCCTTCCGTGACCAGGGGCAGGCCAAGGTCGACCGCCTGGTGCTGGACGATGCCAACCTGGAATGCATGAAGGCCGACGTGGCGGGCAAGCCCATCGACGAGAAGGTGGGCAAGGCCATCGAGGAGGCCAACTTCGCCAGCATCAAGTGGCCCGCGGGCGGCCAGTACATCGGTGACTGGAAGGAAGGCGAGAAGATCGCGCAGAGCGGGCGGGGCATGACCTGGAGCGACGCGGCCGGCAGCGAGAACGGCGGCAACTGCTACAACTGCCACCAGATCAGCAAGGAGGAGATCTCCTTCGGTACCCTGGGCCCGAGTCTGTACAACTACGGCAAGATCCGCGGTGTGAGCAACCTGTATGCGCCGGAATCTGCGGCCATCGTCCAGTACACCTGGGGCAAGATCTGGAATGCGCGCGCCTACAGCGCCTGCTCGCAGATGCCGCGCGCCGGCCACAAGGGCGTGCTGACCGAACAGCAGGTCAAGCACATCATGGCCCTGCTGCTCGACCCCAAGTCGCCCGTCAACCAGTAAGT
>JAUYQZ010000013.1 GCA_030695415.1 Hylemonella sp. | reverse complement strand
CCTGGGCTTCGTCGGCCGGGTTCATGGCGAGACGGTGGAAGTTCTCCGCGAGGCTGGTCTCGACCGCGGCTTCGGCGCTGTCCTCGAGCACGAGGCAGGTGACTTCGTGATCGCGGGCAAGGATCTTTTCGTCTGCTAGCGCGAACATGGCGCGGCGGCGGCGCTCCCCGGCTTCGACCTCGAACCTGCCCTTGGCGGCGGGTCTGACGATGAGGTTCTGCAGAAGGCCGCAGGCAGCGATGCTGGCCTTGAGCTCGGCATCCGCAGCAGCATCGCTGTGACGGCGGACATTGCGGGGCGACTGGACAAGCTTGTTCAGCGGGATCGACTTGATCATGGGACACACTCCTGATTGTGAGCCCGGCACGTCGACTATCGACGTCCAAATGGCTCAATCAGGGCAAAGCCCACTCCACTCTAATGCGTTCGCAGCGAAACTGCCGATCGGCAGGGCAAGCCACACGGCTCCGGAGCGCCTAGGGCATGGCTCAGCCATATTTGTATAGCCAGCACCAAACACAGCCGAGGAGCACTGAACGAAATCAAATTTTTTACTCCGGCCTTTCCGGTTGTTTTTTCAGTGGCGATTAACAGACCGCCGCATCGATGCTAACGTGCGGACAAGGGAGGAAATGTTGATTGTTCCGCTCACTAAGCGAAAAGCCGACGGGACACTTTATCAACGTCCCGACATCATTGAACCGCTTCTCGCAGGTCTCGCCAATCTGCCGCGTAATGTGCTCCTTGAACGCGCACGCATCCGCGATCGCAAGCATCCGGATTACCTGCCGAGTGAGTGCTTGCTTTATTTCGTCCGGAGGAGTCGCCGGGACAACTCGGACGCTTGGTTCGAACAGTTATATAAGATCCTTATCGAGAGGGTGCTCCGATCGGTACCGCGAGCCGAAATCTCCAAGGATTCCTCTTCGCTCAGCAACGAGCGCATCCGCAACGCCGTTTTCGACCGCTTCGTCGAGATGCTCGCGAAGGATCGTAAGGAGCCCGACGACAAGCTGGACTTCTTCGAGGTCCGGTTCGACCTCGCCGTTAAACGCTTGCGCCTCGATGCGCAGGACCGAGTCTGGCAAGAGGAAAGTCGCACCGCGTCGCTGGACGACGAGAGCAGCGGCACGTCCGATGACGCAGCCCAGGCAACCACGACAAGTCTTCTCGACGCTGAACTGCTTTCCGATCCGCTTTTCCGGACACGTTTCCACAGAGCGATTGAGGCTCTGCCAATTGAACAAAGAAGGACCATTCACCTCCTTTTGAGCGGTTGGCAAATCGATTCAAGCGACCCTTCGGTGATGACAATAGCGAAGGCTCTAAACTGCTCTGAGAAGACGGTTCGCAACTATCGGGACCGAGCGTTAAAAGCACTCGGGGCCCTGTTTAATCCTGGGGACGACCAATGACCGCCAACCCGCTGCCCCTCACTCTCGACGCTGTGCTCGATTTGTTTCAATCAGAAGGCGTCCATGATGGCGACGTGCTTCGACAATACGTCGAGGATTATCCGCAGTATGCCATCCAGCTCATCGATTTTTCGCAGTTGCTTGCGGCACCAGAGCACGAAGACGAGAGTCCTCTGTCGGCTACCGATGAATCGCGCATCGATGCCGCATGGATCACGCACAAGGCGGCTACTCCAAGCGAACCCGCCGGCGAAGACCCGTTGGCCCGCCTCACTGGAGACATCGGCAAGGACCTCGCTCGCAAACTCGGCGTGCCGAGGCAGGTCATCACGTGCCTGCGAGAGCACCGCGTCCTGGCATCGAGCCTTCCCGATACCATCCTTGGCAACCTCTCGGACGCTCTCGACTTGCCTCCCGCGCATGTGATCGCAGCCATGCGCCAGCCGCCAATACCCATGACCACCGGCAGAAGCTATAAGTCGGGCCGCCCGCCCGGCTCCGCGGAGCAAATGACCTTTGAGCAAATCCTGATCGATGCCGGGGTTTCCGAGGCTGATCGGTCGAAGCTTCTGGCAGGTAGCGGCGAATAGATGGATGCGATCGAGCTGGGGCGCCGCAGGGCGGCCGAGATGCATGCGGATGCCGTTATGCACGGGCTCGATCCGACCGATCCTTACACATTTGTTGTCGCCATCGCGAAGACACGCGGCCTTGACGTCGAGACAACAAACCCCGGCGCGGCCAGTCTGGACAACGGCCGCGCGACGCTGGTGCCAGCCGACGATCTCATAATCCACGAAAACGTGGGCTCCCGATTCGAACAAGCATTCCTTGTTGCGCATGAAATCGGCCACCATGTGTTAGGTGATGCAACCGCATCACCCACGGTGCTGCACGCAGACATGGCGCGTCCCTCCGAGCCCTCACCGACCGGAATTGATCGGGTCGTCGACTATGGCCGAAGACAGCGGCGCGAGGTTCAAATGGACCTGTTCGCCCGTGAACTTCTCCTGCCGCGCGAGGTCCTATGCCGCCTTCATCTGGTTGACAGTTTGACTGCACACGAGATCGCAGGACGCATGAATGCTTCGCTGGATGCTGTCATGCAGCAATTGCTCGACGGTCTGCTGCTACCTGTCATCGAACCCGACAGCAGCTTTCGCGAAGAGTATCCATTGAACGCTGCTCAGGCAGAAGCGGCAGGACACCGCGGGCGAGCCTATCTCCTCGAAGCAGGGCCTGGGACCGGCAAGACCCAGACACTCACTGCTCGGGTGGTGCAACTACTGGACGAGGGTGTAGATCCGAGGCGGCTGCTCGTCTTAACCTATTCCAACAAAGCCGCTGGCGAGATGGCCGAGCGCATCGCGGCGAAGCGACCGGACACGGCAGCAGCCATGTGGATTGGTACCTTCCACGCCTTCGGACTTGATCTTGTGCGGCGCTTTCATGCTGAATTCGGCCTTCCCGACGATCCGCGCCTGATGGACCGGGTAGAAGCAGTCGAGCTCCTCGAGGCAGAGTTTCCCAAGCTCGCGCTCGATTACTACCAGGATCTCTATAATCCGACGCGTCTTATAGGGGACATTTTAGCGGCCATCTCGAGAGCAAAGGACGAGGTCGTCGACGCCGGCGAATATGCCCGCCACGCCGAGAATATGCGCATTGCTGCCGAAGGCGTCGAGCCGCGTCATACAGAAGCCCTGAAAGCGGCAGAAGTCGCGCGCGTTTACGCTTTCTACGAAACGCTCAAACGCCAGCGGCATATGATCGATTTGGGCGACCTTGTTTCACTCCCCGTCGAACTTCTCGAGACGCGCCCTGAGATCGCCGCCCAGCTTGGCCAGACCTACGATCACGTGCTTGTTGACGAATACCAAGACGTCAACCGAGCCAGTGTGCGCTTGTTGAAGGCGCTGCGCCCGACCGGCGAGAATCTCTGGGTGGTGGGAGACGCAAGGCAGTCGATCTATCGTTTTCGCGGTGCCTCCCCGATCAGCACCTCTAAGTTCACGTCCGAGGATTTTCCCGGCGCGGCATCAGGCCGGTTGGAGATCAATTACCGGTCGAGTGACGAAATCGTGACCGCCTATTCCACTTTCGCCGCCAAGATGGCCGCGAGTAGGACGAATGCGGAGCTGGATGCCCATCGCGGCGCCAGCGGTCACCCTATCGAACTTAGGCTCCGCCCGGCCAAGGAAGAGCAGTCGGTAGCAATCGCCGACTGCATCGAAGAGCTTCGGACAGCCGGCATTGCCTATCGAGACCAAGCCGTGCTGTGTACCGGGAATGAGCGCCTTGGCGAAATCGCCCGCGACCTCGAACGGATGGACGTGCCCGTTCTCTTTCTGGGCAGCCTGTTCGAGCGAAGCGAGATCAAGGACCTTTTGTCGCTGCTATCTTTGCTAGCTGATGGTCGCGCGATGGGGCTCGTCCGAACCGGCTGCATGCCCGATTTTGCCATGCCGCTCGGCGATGTCGCCTGCGTCCTCGAAACGTTGCGGTCCAAAGAGGCCGAACCCTTGGAATGGCTGACCGAGCGCCGCCGCCTAGCGGTGTCGGCGGAAGCAATGACCGCGCTCGATAGGCTCGCAGCAGCTCTCGATGGATTCGACGCCGACTCTCCACCGTTGCGAACTCTGGCGGCTGTCCTGCTCGACCGCACCCGCATAGCAGCCCGAATAGCCGAAGCCGATTCCATCGCCGAACGTAGCCAAGGCATCGCGATTTGGCAGTTCATGAACTTCCTACGCGCGCAGCCACCCGTGGAGGGTCGCACCGTTCCGCGCCTACTTGAACGTATCAGGCGGCTGGTAGCTATCGGGGACGATCGCGACCTACGTCAACTACCTGTAGCGGCGCAGGGACTCGACGCCGTCCGCCTCATGACGATCCACGGTGCGAAAGGCCTTGAGTTTCGAGGCGTACATCTACCGGGCCTCAACCAAGACACACTCCCGAGTTATCCGAAGGCACCTGCCTGCCTTCCCCCCGAAGGCGTAATCGCCAGCATAACCGGCGACGTCAAAGCTGCGCTTTGCGCCGGCGACGCAGAAGAGCGCGAATGCTTGTTTTACGTCGCCACGTCACGCGCGCGCGATCGTCTCATACTTTATGCCGCCACGGAGAAGACAGATGGCAAGCAGCGCCCGCTTTCGACCTTCCTGCCGCGACTTGGTCCTGCCGTTATCGAAAGAGTGCCCGCTCTCGTCCAAGCGCTGCCACCTGCGCTCGAAGCCGAGCCGATCGAACTATTGATCGACGGCCCTATTCGCTTACGAGATTCTCAGGTCGCAATGCTGGACAAGGAAAAGTGTAAACGGCGCTTCTTCTACACTCATGTGCTCGGCATCGGCGGCCGCCGAACCGAGAGCGATTACATGCGCATGCACGAAGCCGCCCGGACTGTCGTGCGCGCAGTCGTGCGCAGCGGGCTCGACATCTCCGACGATGCAATTCTCCGGGCTACAGTCGAACAAGCCTGCGACGATCACGGTCTCGACATACCGGGAAGTTTCGTCGAACTGCGGGCTACGGCAGTCAAGCTTGTGATGCGGTTCCGGCGATCGCGCGATGCCCATCAATTCCAGATGCCGACTGAATTGCCGCTCGGGATAGGAAGCGACCAAATAATCGTTAGCGCCGACGATGTGCTCGTCGATGCGCGAGGTCGTCGTATCCACCGGCGTATCCGCACCGGCGTGTTCCGAAAGGCAGACACCGAAGATCTCAGCGTGGCTGCTACGCTACTTGCAATCGCGGAGAACGCGACGGGGGCGAGCGCCGAAGTTGTCCATCTGACCAGTGATACCGTTACTCCGCTCGAGCTCTCGCAGCTCGTTATCAGTCGGCGCCGCGAACTCCTCGCTACCGTACTTGCGGATGTTCGCGCTGGCAGATTTCCAACCAACCCCAACCAGCGGGTCTGCCCCGGCTGTCCGGCGTTCTTTGTGTGCGGGCCCGTCCCGACAGGCCCCCTGCAAAAAAACTTCTAAGCGCCTTTCCGGTCAGCTGCCGCTGTTCCGATTGTCCCTTCGTAGCCGGGCTGTTCCGGCAAACCGAAGGACAAATCAAAATGGCTACCCCTGAACTTCCCGAATTTGATGATGTTGGCGATGCCCTCCGCGAAGGCCGGAGCCTGCGGCCGGCACGGGCCTATCGCTTCCAGTTCGCCCTCGAGAACCTCGACTTTCGCGCACTCACCGTTGCCGATCCGATCCCGCTGGGCCGCCAGGTGCTCGAAGCGGCGGGGCTTGAACCCGACCGAGGTTACAGCCTGTTCGCGATCCTCCCGACCGGCGACTTCGAGGACGTGCGCCTCGATGAACCTTTCGACCTCAGCACCGCTGGCGCCGAGCGCTTCGTCGCCTTCCTCACCGACCGCGAATTCAAGTTCGAGGTCAACGATGACCAGCAGCGCTGGGGCAAGCCCGCAATCAGCGGCCGCATTCTCAATCAGATCGCTGAGCCCGGGCCCGAAGAGGCGGTGTTCCTCGAGGTGCGTGGCGGAACCGACGTTCTCATCGAACCGGCCATGTTGGTCGACTTGAGCGCTCCAGGCATCGAACGCTTCTACAACGCCCCGAGACCGTCGGTAGAAATCGAAATCATCGTTAACACGCGTCCGCGCGTGGTTCGCGGTCCGACCGTGACCTTCGAGCAGATCGTCGAGCTGGCCTTCCCGGGTCCGCACGAAGCCAACGTCGTGTTCTCCATGACCTACCGCAAGGCGGCCTCGAAGCCGCACGCCGGCGAGCTGAGCGCGCACGGTTCGGTAACCATCAAGCAGGGGACGATCTTCAATGTCACGCGCACTGTTCAGTCGTAACGCCGATCTCGCTAGGCTGCGCGAGGAAGGGTATTTCGTCCAGATCGTCGGAGGGTTCCTCGTCATGCGCGAGGTCCCCTACGTCGATGCCCACCGCAAGGTTCGCAAGGGCACACTTATCTCGAGTCTAGCCTTGGCCGGCGACCAGACCCGGCCGCCCGACACTCACGTCATGCATTTCGACGGAGACTACCCTTGCTTCGCCGATGGAAAGCCGATCGCGGCGATCGCCCACCAGACCGCGCACTTCGAGCTTGGCAATGGGCTCACAGCGGAGCACGCCTTCTCCAGCAAGCCTGAAGGAGGGTATCGTGACTACCACCACAAGATGTCGACCTATGCTTCGATCATCTCGGGACCTGCCGCGGTAATCGACACCACGCTCTCGCCGCGCCCCCACCGCGTGATCGACGATGAGGAGGACGCTGAGAGCGTTTTTCACTACGTCGAGACGGCGTCGGACAGGGTCGGGATCGGCGCGCTCACCGCCAAGCTCGCGGGGCACCGCATCGCGATCATCGGCCTCGGCGGGTCGGGAAGCTATATTCTCGACATGCTGGCTAAAACGCCGGTAGCGGAAATCCGCATCTTCGATCCTGACGAGTTCCTTCAGCACAATGCCTTTCGTGCCCCTGGGGCGCCGAGCCTTGACGACCTGCGCGACGCACCGCTGAAAGTCGACTATTTTGCGGCGATCTACTCGCGCATGCATCGCGGCATAACTGCGGTGCCGAAGGCGATTACAGCCGAGACCATTGATCTGCTCGAAGGCATCCACTTCGCGTTCCTAAGCCTTGACGCAGGTGAAGCGAAAGCCGCCCTCGTAGAATGGCTTCACGCACGCGGAGTCGGCTTTGTCGATATAGGCATGGGTCTAGAACTCGGCGAACAAGGCCTTAGTGGCATCTTGAGGGTTACGACCAGCACTCTGGAGAGCAGGACCAAGGCCAGCCAGCACAATCGCATTCCCTTGGCCGGCGGCGGGGCCGGGGATATCTACGCCTCGAATATCCAGGTAGCCGACCTCAATGCGCTCAACGCTGTCCTGGCGGTAATCAAGTGGAAGAAGCTGTGCGGATTCTACTGCGACCTCGAGCGCGAACATCATTCGACCTACACACTCGACGGCAACATGCTGCTCAACGAGGACCAGTCATGATCCGGTATACCGAACTCGAACATCGCTTCGTGGAGAGCTTTCCTGAGCCGCTCGTCCCCGGGATTCTTTACGTATCGATGGAATACGGCAGCGTCGCGCACAGCTGCTGCTGTGGCTGCGGAGAGGAAGTAGTGACGCCACTTACCCCAACAGACTGGAACATCACCTACGACGGAGAGGCGATCAGTCTGCACCCTTCGGTAGGGAACTGGACGCTGCCGTGCCGTTCGCACTATGTGATCCGCCGCGGCAAGGTGATCGCTGCGCCGCCCTGGTCGGAAGCACAAGTCGCTGCCGAGCGACAACGAGACCGAAGAGCGAAGGCTCGCTACTTCAGGCAGGCGGATCCCTCGGATGTTGCTCAGCCCAGCCAGGAGACGCCCGCTACGACCCTGTCCGCACCTCGACCGCCAGCCAGTTGGTGGCAACGCATGCTCAGCTGGTGGAAGGCAACCTAGCCAAGCGCAGGCGCGAGACCCAGCTCGTTCGGTCAGGCGGGATCGGGCGGCAAATCGACAATCCGGAAGACAGCGCCCGATCCCGCATCACGAACCAGATCAACCCGCGCGCCATCCCAGTGATAGTCGAGGTGCCGCCCCTGAAGCGGATTTGATGCGCAATCCGGGTAGAATAGCGCGACGCATTCCCCGCCGAGGTGCCGGATGCTCGGGTAAGCAATCCCGTCCGAACCCGCGCCCATAAGGTGCCGCGCGAGTGCTTGTGAAGCAGAATAGTTGTCGGAATCTAGCGCCGGAACCGGCTCCCCCGCCTGAGCTCTGAGATCATGCAGGTCTGCATCGACCGACATGATGATTTCGCGGAACTGCGAGGTCCATCCCGGTGCTTCCCTGGTTCGCGCCATGAAGCGGGCATGATGGTGGATGGTCTCGAACAATGCGGTCTCGAACCGGTCCCCGACATAGAGCACGCCGTAACTCCCGTCGGTGAAGCGGCTTGGCCGGTCAGTGCTGACGTGGGTGAATGGGGCCATAAGGTAGGAAGCCCCATTGCCGCCGACGCGCCGGCTTGGTGGAACGAGGTCCAGATTGCCAATCGTCGCCATGATGCGAGGATTTGTCTTCTGCTCGGCCGAAATCAGCAGCGGCCAGTCAGCTGGATCGGCGATGTCCTCGAACAGGTCGATCGGCGGAAAGGCGCTGCGGATGATCCTGACAGCGCCCTTCCACTCAACTTTAGAAACGGGGATTTCTGCTGCTTCGCTCACCAGCCGCCGCGCTCGGCGTCGAGGTAGCGACGCACCCGCATGATGTCGGTAAGCTCACCTCCGAGCATCACCTCGAGCGCACTGGCTCCGCCAAACGCTTCATTCGCGGCCTTGATCCAAGTGTACCCGCGGGTCGCCTCCGAGAAGATGATGCGAAGCGCCTTGTGGATCCCCATGAGGTTGGAAAGACGTGCGCGCCCATCACGCGAGATGCGCCCCGGGCCTTCTGCCTTCCATCGGCGATAGGAGCGCACTGGCATGTCGAGCAGCGTTGCAGCCTGCTCGTCGGTCAACTCCCATTTGCCGAACAGATTGAGGACTGCCCGGAACATGGCAGCTGCCTCGCCCTGGGTGATCGGATCGGGCCGAAAGGCGGTAACGGCAGTATCAACGGGTTGCAGAGCCAACATGGCAGTTCTCCATATGGCAGCATATATTCAAGATAATGCCATTTGGCAAGGAACTATGCCGATGATGCCAGTCTGGCAATCACGCTCGCTGCGCCTTCGATCGCCACGAAAAGCCGGGTCTGGTAGCGGATGATCTCGGTGAAGCAGCCTTGGGCCTTGTACCAGTCGAGGCGGGCTACGCTCCAACCGGTGAGCTCAATTCGCTGTGAGCCATTGACCAGGCTGCGTTTGACGATGAGCTGCTCGCGTCCCGCAAATTCCATAGCCCGGCCAGTAGCAAGAACGGTTTGCACGATTTCATCGGAGGACAGCGTCAGCTCGCGTTCCAGACCCAGCGCTCGGCACAGTTCGGGCACGCAGTGGACGGGTACCTCCCGGCCGAGGAGCGAGCGGCCATCTGCCGCCGAGATGCGACTAACCCTCACGAAATCGGACGGCAGCTTGTCCCAGACCGGAAGCAGGAGGCCGGTCGCAAGATACAAGCGCTCGCGCTTGTGGTCGGTCCGCGCTTCCTCAACCTCAGTTGCCCAGGCCTCGTGGAAAGCGTCGAGGGAAATTGGCTCCCAGCTGCTCTCAGCGAGCTGATCCTCGGTTATGTGACTGCGCTTCAAGGGCCGCAGCAATTCGAAGCGGGTCACGCGCGTACCGTCATCGGTAAGGATGCTGCGGGCGGGCGTGAGCAAGGCAACCCGACCTGAGCGAGTGTTTCGAACCGACCGTTGCCGCTGCCCGATGATGCCGTGAAGCTCCTCGAGCCGCTTCAGTGTGAGCGGCTTCAAGGCTCTGGCGATCTCCAGTTCGAGGAGATGGGTCGTCGCGCCCGATGCCGGATCGGTGCGCAGCAGCGTGTCGGACAGGACCTTGAAGTCCTCGACTGCGATGGTCTCGAGGCCCAAGTCGAGTGTACCGGCCTGCCGGGCGGCATCAATGCGCGCTTCGACCAGTCCCATGAACTCATCGAAGATCGCGTTCTGCAGGGCGATGGGAAGCGCAAGAATGCGGTTTAGCCAGCGTTGGATCGACGGCAGGTCATCGACGATAGACCCGTCGGGTCCTTCGATCCGGAGCCCCGTCAGCTCCTGAAAGCGACCGAGGCTGACCGCTTCGAGCTTGCCGGTGAACAACAGCCCGAACCAGCGATGGAGCGCTTCCTTGGCGTAGATGCTTTCGAGATTGTCAGCGGGATCGAACAGGTTTTGTCCGCCGGTCTGGCGCTGCCCGCGCGTCAGAGCGCCGAGGCTGTCGAGCCGCCGCGCGATCGTCGAGATGAAGCGGCGCTCGCCGCGCACATCTGTCGTCACGGGCCTGAACAGCGGGGCCGATGCCTGATTGGTGCGATTGGTCCGGCCAAGCCCCTGGATTGCGGCGTCAGCCCGCCAGCCCGGCTCGACCAGGAAGTGGACGCGGCGGGCCTGGTTCTTTGCGGCCAGATCGGCATGGTAGCTGCGCCCGGTTCCCCCGGCATCGGAGAACACCAGGATACGCTTGGCACCGTCCATGAACGCCTGGGTCTCGGCGACGTTGGCGCGCGGCGAGCGGGATTGGAGTTTCTGACGACCATCGCGGCCGACGATGAGCCGACGTGTGCGACCGGTCACTTCCGCCACCTGGTCAACGCCGAAGCGTTCGATGATGGCATCGAGGGCTGTGGCGATGGGCGGCAAGGCGCAGAGCTGCTCGATCATCCGGTCGCGCGCGGCCAGCGCGGAGCGGCAAAGCACAGGTGCGCCTTGCTCGTCACTCATCGGCTCGGACCGAGGGTTGCCGCTTTCGTCGGTGAACACCGCCATCAGGCGGACGGGGAAGCTCTTGGCGAGATAGTCGATCACGTATTCTTTGCAGTCGCAGTTTATGTCGAGCGTGGCGGCGGGAGGCGCAGGTTTCCTTCGGTTTTCCATGATTTCACTCCAGATAATATGAGGGTCAGGGGGAATGTTGGGAGACGGGCTAGGCCCGCCTTCGAACGTCGGTAAGCATGGTAATCAGGGCATCGGATGGTGGCTTGAAGCGCCCGGGCTTGATGGCAGGGGCACCGTGAGCCGCGAGGATTTGCAGCTTCTCCTCGGGATCGGCCCGCAGGTAGGTCTCGGTGCTTTGGATGCTGGCGTGGCCAAGCCACAATGCGACCTTGCGAATGTCCCCGGTCGCCGCAAGCGTGTGCATCGCACAGGAATGCCGTAGCACGTGCGGCGTAACCCGTTTGCCAAGGATCGACGGCTGCCTCGTTGCCGCGGTCTTGACGTGCTCGGCCAAACGGAACGCAAATCCGTCGCGGGTCATGGGCTGCCCGTTGGCATTGAGGAATATCTCGGCAGCTTGCGCGTCGGGCCGTATCGCAAGCCACGCGCGCAATACGAACTGGGTCTCTTTCCAGAGCGGAAGGACCCGTTCACGCCGACCCTTGCCCATGATGTGTACGGTGGACAGGGAGCGGTCCGGGAAATCGCGCAGCTGCAGCGTTACGAGTTCCGACACCCTCAGCCCGCCAGCATAGGCCAGATGCAGCATCGCGCGATCGCGGGTGCCAAGCCGCGTCCGGGGATCCGGGGCATCAAGCAAGGCCTTGATCTCGGTCCGGTCGAGATAGTCGATCAGCGCCTTGTCGGTCTTCTTGGTCGGGATCGATCTGACGCGGAGAGCCTGATCGAGGCAGGCCGGAATCCGGTACTCGATGTACCGGAAGAAGGACCGGATCGCAGCGAGCCTGCCATTGCGGGTCCGCACGCAACTGCCGCGCCCGGTCTCGACATGGTCGAGGAAGGCCATGATCATATCAGGGCCGAGATCCTCGATCTCAAGATCGGTCGGCCGACGCTTCAGCCGATCGGCAGCGAACCGGACGAGGAGGACGAAGCAGTTGGCATAGGTCTTCACCGTGTGCGGACTGACGGCACGTTCGCGTGGCAGATGCTCACGCAGGTATGCCGAGAGATGGGGGGCGAGCGCCGTCATGCCGCTTCTCCCCGGTAAAGCTGCTCGCTGGCGGCAGCGATGTCGCGCAGCAGCACCGGAGTGGCCTCGAGATACCAGTACGTGTTGGCGACCGACACGTGCCCCAGATAGACGCTGAGACCGGCCATGTGGTGAGCGATGGCCTCCCTGTCGGGCGGACATGACTCAAGTGAGCGGACAGCGAAGGTGTGCCGCAGATCGTGGAGTCGCATGCCCGCAGTACCGGTTGGTCCACGATATCCGAGCAGCCGGGCCAATCTGACGAACACGACGTGGGCGCGCACCTTGTGCGGTGCCCGTCCCCGGATAGTGACGAACAGGTCGTTGCCCCTGGCCGCGTGCTTCTCGCGGAGGGCGAGATAGGCTTCGAGTGCTTGGCGCGTCGATGGCTGCAAGGCAATCAGCCGCTGCTTGCCGAACTTGCCGTTGCGGACGATCAGACCATCCTCGACCAGATCGCTGCATTGTAGCGCAAGGGCCTCGGAAATCCGGAGACCTGTCGCCGCCAGCAGACCGAACAGGTAATGGTACGTGTATGGGCTGATCGTGCCTTGGGGTGGAACGTCCAATGCAGCAGTCATGATCGCCCGCACTTGGTCTGGATCAATGATGATCGGCGTTGGGCGTGGCCGCTTGCCCCGACCGAAGACGCCGGCAGGCGGAACTTCGTGGCTTGAATCTTCGGCGTGAGCGAAAAGGCTGAAGTTACGTGCGGTGTCGAACCTGCGGCGGGCCACATATTGTGAGCTAGACGAGTGGCACCAGTCGTAGATGCGCTGGACCTGAGTGTGCCGATCGCCGAAACCCTCGGCGTATGCAGCGTACTGGCGGAGCATCCGGTCCTGTTCGGAATACTTGCGACCCAGGCTGCGATGCAGGGTGACGTATCTGGAAATGTGCATGTTCAGCATGGCAGGTCTCCTGGCCAGGGCTGCGCGATCTTCATGAGCATCGGCAGATCGACCTTGGCGTAGATGGCAGTGGTCTCGGGCGAGCTGTGACGCAGGATGGTCCCAACGGACTCCAGGCCTGCGCCCGCGCGCAGCAAGTTGGTGGCAAGCGAATGCCGGAATATGTGCGACCCGGTCGGCACCCCTTCGATCCCACCGCGATCGTGCGTGCGTGCGACGATGCCTGCGATCTCCGCGGACGAGCTGAATGGCCGGAACGGAGCTTGCACGCGCAGGAACAGATGGTCGTCGACGGCCTTCGGGCGGGCTGCCGCAAGATATGCCAGAATCGCGTCGCCGACATCCTGCGGCAGCGGCAGCCGGTCCGGCCTTCGGGTCTTGCCCTTGACCCGGATGTACCCGCCCCGCCAATCGATATCGTCAAGCCGCATGTCCCGGACATCGCCCGCTCGCAGTCCGAGCCTGGCGAGCAGGAGAATGATGGCCTTGTCGCGGACTTCCACCGGCCGAACTGTCGGACAGGCTGCAATGATCTTCTCGATCGTGGCCGGGTCGACGTGACGGGGTAACGCCGAAAGGCGGTAGCGTTGCACTGATGGTATCGCGTGCAACAATGCCGGTCGGCACTCGCCTTGCACGATCAGGAACCGAATGTAGCTCCTCATTATCGTGACGAGCAGCGATGCCGACCCCGGCGTCTCCTTGCTTCGTCGTTGGAACGCGCGCCTGAGAGCGGCTGCATCCCATTGTGAAGGCTCGCCGAGCATGGGCATGAGCCGCGTGATATCGGTCCGGTAACGCCGGATCGTCTCGTCGGTCGCGCCGCGATGTTGCTTGAGCCATGTAAGATATGCCGCCATGTGCGGGTTATCGTCCACCACCGGTTCGACCGGTGGGATGACGCCCCGACCCCGCAGAAACTCGACGAAGTGCCGAGCGCAGCGCCGCCGGCGCTTGGTGCCCGTGGCGACCAGCTTGCCCCGCTTGCGCCAGACCGGGCAACGGCAATCGTGCGCGGCGTACTGGTCGATGATCGTGTCGTCGATATCGGCCCATCGCCGTCGCGCAATGCGAAGCCAGGCCACGACATGCTCGGCCTCGGATCGATAGGACTGCGCCGGTCCCTGCGCGAGTTGCAGGTAATCGACCGCATCGGAATAGTCGGCGAGGTGCCGTGGCAGATCGCCGATCCCATCGTCGACTTCGACGTAGCCTTGATCTTCCAGGAAGCGGACGAAGCGTCTGACCCGCGCTGCAATGTCCGTCTTATATACTGGCTGCTGCGCCGAATACCGGTGGCACCGGCACCGGTGCTTCTCGAACCGCCGAACAACCCGATCGTCGATCGTGCGGACCGCGATCCCATGGAGTTCCAGCCAATGCAGGAAATGGCGGGCAGCAGCGCCAAACAGAACCGCACAGGCTGACCTCTCGTCGAGCGACAAAGAGGAGAGGAATGCGGTGAGTAGGGTGCCGTGACTGGGCGGGTCTTCGACCCGGAGCGGGGCCGCTCGAAACGGCAATGATGATCGTGTTCGCATGTAGCTTCCTTCGACTTGTTGAGGTCGAAGGAACTGTAATTATCTGGAGTGAAATCATGGAAAACCGAAGGAAACCTGCGCCTCCCGCCGCCACGCTCGACATAAACTGCGACTGCAAAGAATATATGTAATGTTGAGCTCAACATTACATGGCTTCCCGCGGGGAGAGGTCGATCTCGAGAGCTTCGCGTTCCTCGTCAGACAGGTCGGCAAGTCGCCGGTCGAGCATGGCCTCTGCCGTCGAGACGAGTTGCACGACAACGGCATGCCCATCGGCGATCGCCGTATCGATCGCGGGTAGCAAGCTGGGGAGCTTCATCGACAGAAGCAGCTGCGCGAGGAAGCGCTGCTTGGTTCCCTCGAAGATCGACAGCGCTGCGGACTTGGCACCGGAGTTGAGCGTGCCCCCGGTCTCGCTGTCGACGATCCGCGTGGCTTCCAGCGCGTCGCGCAGGTTGGCGTGGATGATTGCCCAGGCCTCAGCATAAGCGTCATAGACTGCGATCTGATCCTCGGTCAGGCAATGCTCGAGGATTTCATATTCGACACCGGCGAATGAAAGGGCCCGGGCTGTGTAGAGTCCGAGCGACTTGAGGTCCCGCGCGACCAGCTCCATCGCGGCAATGCCGCCGTCCCGAATGTCGGCCACGAAGGCCTCACGATTGGCGAAGGCGGTCTCCGGCCCCCAGAGACCGAGGCGCGTGGCATAGGCCAAGTTGTTGACGTCGGAAGCGCCGGTTGCCGAGGCGTAGAGCACGCGTGCGCGGGGCAGGAGGTTCTGCAGGCGTACGCCGGAGATACCCTGCTCTGAGCCCTTGACCTTACCGCGCGATCCTTCGCCGCCAGCGGCATTGGCCATGGCGTGCGCCTCGTCGAACACGATGACGCCGTCGAAGTCGTCGCCCGCCCAGGCAAGGATCTGGTCGAGGCGAGTCGCATCGTTTCGGCCCGAACGCAGGGTCGGGTAGGTCACGAAGAGGATGCCCTCGCGCATGGCGATGGAGGTGCCAAGTTTCCAGGAAGCCAGAGGCTGAATGTCGATCGGTAGGCCGCCAAGCGCAGCCCAGTCGCGCCGGGCATCTTCAAGCAGCGCCTCGTTCTTCGAGATCCAGATATGGCGGCGTTCCCCGCGCACCCAGCGATCGAGGATGACGCTGGCAACCTGACGGCCCTTGCCGGCACCCGTTCCGTCCCCGAGGAAATAGCCCTGGCGGTACGTCTGGCCTTCCGCAGATGCCTTGAGTGAACAGCCCTTGTCCTCGGGCTCGAACCGGCCGGAAAGATCGCGGGCGTGAGCGCTGGCGGCGTAGATCAGGGTCTCTGCCTGGGCAACAGACAGCAGCCCCTTGGCAACCAGGCCGTCGGGAAGCTGCGGCACCGCTTCGGGCTTGGGTGCGGCAATCGACCCCATGGCGGCGGACTCAACGAGCGGCGTTGGATGCTCGGCCGCGCGATCGATAACTATCCTGCTCGGGCGATAGGGCAGATAGTGGCCGACCTGAGGGGCAAGCGGCGCAGGGGCTTCGAGCGACTGGTAGGTAAGCGACCCGATGGCGGAGGCTGAAGGAGTGATCCTCGCTGGTGTAGGCAGCGGCCTGCGCGGCACCGTCACCAGGCGAAACGGCGCACGAAGCGGGAGGCGCGATTGCTCGGGAACAGCCTCCAGGCTGGCGCGAGCCGGCAAAGCATCGACAAGATCAGCCAGCTGGCGAAAGTCGTTCGTGCGGATTGCGACGGGCTCGTTGGCGCTTTCCGCCTTGTCGAGAACCAGCAGTCGCGTGGTGATCCCGGTGCCATGCTTGACGAACGCACGTTCGACCGCGGCATTGAGCCGCAACGACACTGGCCCTTTTGTCTTGGCCAGAAACCGCGCGCAGTCGAACCATTCAGGCATGATCGCGACGAGCCTTCCGCCGGGAGCAAGTCGGCTCCAAGCCGATCGTAGATGCCTCGCCCCGGTGCGGCCATCGTGGCCCCGCCCGATGCCGTGAGAATAGGGCGGGTTCATGAGCACGGCGCTTGGGACGATGGCCGGATCGAGCAATTCGTCGATCAGCTCGGCATCATATCCGGTCACACGGGAAGCGGGGAACACAGCAGTCAGGCAGTCGCGGCGCAGCGGTGAAATCTCGTTGAGGGCAAGGCGCGAGCCGGTCTTGGCAGCCCAGACCGCGAGCATGCCCGTTCCGGCCGAGGGTTCCAGCACAAGCTCGCCAGTGGCCAGCGCGCAAGCCCGGGCAGCAAGCCAGGCAAGCCGCGGCGGCGTCGCAAACTGCTGCCATTCGATCTGCTCGTCGCTGCGATTGGTCTGGGTCGGAACTTGGGCATCGAGACCGCAGAAGAACTGTTCCGCCTCGTCGATCGTGCTTGTGGGCTGGACTTGATCTGATGCTTGCAGGTGTTGAACCTGCGCCAGCTCGAGCGCAGCGTGAGCATCACGGACTGACCATGCCCCGAGTGCATCGGTTGCGCCGAAGTGGTCCGTCATGATGCGGTTGATGTCGCTGCGCGAAAGCGCGCTGCCTGCTGCCAATTGCAACGCCATTGCTTTGGCTGCCGCCACGACAAGCGGCGGAGATGGTGGATCGAATGCGAAGGCGAAGGAAGAGTTGGACATGGGAAACCTCCTGACGAGGTCCTGCGTCTCGCAGGCCTCAATCAACCGAAGGCCCCCTCCCCTCTGGCATGCTGATCAGGTTTCACAAGCGAGCCTTGCCTTGAGTTCGTCATTCCAGTCGAAACCGGCGGACGCTGGCGCTCGCGACTGGATCACCCGGCATGACGCAGAATATGCCTTTAGGGCGCGCTGATTTGCGAGCTCGCCCCCTCGATCATTGTCGATGAACAAATGAAGCTCGCGCACACTCTCTGGAATCGCGACGAGGCCGAACCGCTCGTTACCAAGCGTTGCCCAACAAGGGACGCCAAACATCTGCGTGGCTGACAGGGCGCTTTCGATACCTTCGGCAAGGCCCAACCGGCCTGCGGCCGGCGGGGCAAGTCTGACTGCACCACAGCCAAGGCTGCCAAGCGCACGCTTGGGCCGCTCAAAATCGGCGAGCTTTGCGCTCGGCACGTCGAGAAATGTCCTGTGGATCGCGATTATGCCCATGTCAGTCGTGACGGCCGCCAACATTGCAGGGAGGAACTGGACCGCACCACGTGGTCCGAGCGGCGTGCGCTCGAGATAACGGAGCTGATCAGAGGCACGCAGGATCCCGCGCTGCGCGAGGTATCCTTCGGCAGGGCTGTCGGAGATCGCCGCCGCCGAGTGCCACAAACGCCGCGCGTTGGAATTGAAGGCCCTTTTTTCCGGTCGATCAGCGGCAACGGCCCCCGAGCCATCGAACAGGTCACGGCTGCGAATACCCTGGCGGTCGAGTGCGGCAATCACCTCATCATTCGAGCATCCCGCGAAGCAATGAAACAGGATCGCTTTGCGCCCCAGTGTCACGCTCAGTGAGGGAGTGCGGTCGTCGTGCGCGGGGCAGCAGCACATGCCTTTGCCCCGACTCCATGTACCTTGAAGGCTTTCGACGATCGTGCGGGCGCGGCGTTCGAGTTGATGAACTTTGTCTAACGGGGGCATCGACCTTCTCCGGTTGAGGTGCCCTCCCCGCGCAGCCTCCGCTCTTCACTTGCGCCAGTCCAGTTTTCCTACATCGCTTGTTCTTTATATGTTCTCACTCGATTCGGCTAGACAAGGATCGAGAAATGACAATCAGAACTCTCTTGATCGCGGGCATCGCGATCACTTCTGGTATCCCGGCCAGTGCTCAGGACATAACAGCGCCAGCTACGAACGGCGCTGCGGCCAGCCACTCCGAAGGCATTCGGATTGCGGAAGCATCAAACGGCTTTCAACTGGTCGAGCATGGGCTCTGGCGTTCCTCGCAGACCGCCCCAGCACCGCGCCTGTCAGTGGCGGACGATGGGCGGGTCAACCGGCCATACAGATACGAACCCAATGCCAAGCCGGCCCCATCCGGGTTTCGGCGAGCAACCTACTTGCCTCACATCTATGCCGCGGAGGCGAAGTACTCATTGCCCGCGGGCCTGCTTGATGCGCTCGTATGGACAGAATCTCGTTACAACCCTTTGGCTGTCAGCCCGGCGGGTGCCGCGGGCCTTGGGCAGCTGATGCCCGCCACGGCAAAAGAACTCGGAGTCTTCAATCGCTTCGATCCAATGGCCAACATCTTCGGCGCAGCGCGATACCTGCGGCAGATGCTCGACAGGTTTGGCGTGGTCCACCTCGCGGTAGCTGCCTACAATGCAGGTCCCGGCGCCGTTGAGCGTGCAGGCGGCATTCCCCGCAATGGCGAGACTCCTGGCTATGTCCGCGAAGTGCTTCGCCATTGGCGCTTTTAGCGGTCGCTCCGAATTGTAGAGCGACGCTCAAGGTGAGAGTTTGCCTCTCGTCTCAGTTGCTGCGCGAGAGCATCGGTAAGCTGATCCCACACTCAAGCCGGCGGGGCTGCCTTGTCCGCGCCCGTCGCCACCCCTAGGCAGTAACGCCCCCAAGCTGCCATCAACTTCACGCGGGCGCCGGGCTGGTCGGGTGTGCCGAGATAGGTTGTGCGGCGATAGGCCGCCTGGACAGCGTCGGGCGTCTTGTGCGCGAGAGCAGCTTCTACCACGGCATCGGGGATGCCCTCATTTGCTGCCCAATCGGTGAACGCAGAGCGGAAGCCGTGGACGTGGTAAGGTTCGCTCATGTCCCGCAGCACCTTGAGCAGCGTCATGTCAGACATAGGCTTACCAGCTACGCCGGGAAACACGACGTCGCTCTCAGACATCCGCAGGGCATCGGCTTTTGCAAGCACGGCCAGAGCCTCGTCAGACAGCGGCACGATATGCGCCTTGTTTCGCTTCATGTGCTCGGCGGGGATCGTCCACAACCGGCTCTCTAGGTCAAATTCGGACCATGTCGCCAGGCGGACCTCCTGACTGCGCACTCCAGTCAGGATGAGCAACTCCAGCGCAAGCCGCCCGAAGGATGGTTTGCGCCGTAAGGCGGTGAGGAATCCGGGTAGCGCGACATAGGGCATCGCTTTGCGATTCTCACGCACCTTCACTTGCCGTGGCAGCCCGCGACCCGCCTTCAGGCTGCCATTGCCCGACGGGGCCTCGCGGGAGCGCCAGCCCTTCGCGTGGGAATAATCCAGCACGGCGCAAATCCGGTTGCGGACCTGGCGGGCGGTATCGGGGATTTCCTGCCAGATTGGCGTCAGCACGGCGATGATATCAGCACTGCTGATGCTGCCCGTCGGCATGTCACCCAGCTTCGGAAAGGCATAGTTTTCGAGACTGGCGAGCCACTGGCGCGCATAGACCGTGCTTTTCCAGCCCGCTTCGTTTTCGCTGTGGTACTGAGTCGCGGCAGCCCGGAACGTCACCTTGGCGGCGGCCTCGTCTTTTTTTTCGGCCAGAACATCACGGTGGTCGACCTTAACCGCCTTACGCAAGACCGTGGCTTTTTGCCGCGCTTCTGCAAGTGTCATCTGCTTGGCGCTACCCAAGCCGATATCCTGTCGCTTGCCGTCTCGCTGGAGCCTTAGGACCCAATAGGCTCCACCACGCTTATCGACCCTAAGCACCAATCCATCGCCATCCTGATAGGTTCCAGGATTCGCCATCGCTGCCTTGACCGCTACCGCCGTGAGCTTGCCCATTTCTTTCTCCCACACTTTCAAGCCCACCTTGGGAGGGGTGCAGTGTGGGAGTAAGCCAACTTACTCCCACATCCCTCCCACACTAGCCTCTGGCTGCATGCAAACAGCAGCGGACAAATGCGGGCCAAGAAGCGCAGAATACCCTAGGTTTTCCGGGATTTCCACGGTCATTCGTGGATGCTTGCGGATAAGGGGGTGGTGGACAGGGCTGGATTCGAACCAGCGTACGCTCTCGCGGGCAGATTTACAGTCTGCTGCCATTAACCACTCGGCCACCTCTCCATTAGGTGAGCCTCATATTATGCCATGAAATTTTGACGGTCGCGAGGCGCGCCGGCCACCGGATTCACCACACCAGGTCGCCCAGCCCCCGGCTTTTCAGGAAGAGCTGGGCCTGACTGAAGTGGCCGCACCCCAAAAAGGGCTGCGGACCGCGCCGGGCCGAGAGCGGCGAGGGGTGGTTGGCCCGCAGCACCAGATGCGGCCCCCGGGCGTCCTCCAGCCCGGCCGCGAGCGCGGCGCGCTGCGCATGCGCGCCCCAAAGCATGAACACCGCCGGTTTTGGACGCGCAACCACGGCCTTGATAATTTCATCAGTAAGCACTTCCCAACCGAGACCGGCGTGACTGGCGGGCTGACCATCCTCCACCGTCAGACAGGTGTTCAGAAGCAGCACCCCCTGACGCGCCCAGCGCAGAAGCGAGCCATCGGCCGGCGGGCCAACGTGAGACAAAGCGGGGTCGCGCGCCAGTTCCTGGTGGATGTTTCGCAGCGAAGGCGGCAGGCGCACGCCGGACGCCACCGAAAATGCCAGGCCCTCGGCCTGCCCCGGCCCGTGGTACGGGTCCTGCCCCAGGATCAGCACACGCACATCGGCCAGCGCCGTCAGTTCCAGCGCGCGCAAGGGCTGGGGGGGATAGATGGTGGCGCCTGCAGCCAGCCGGTCCGCGATGTGGCGCCCCAGCCTTCGCCCGGTTTCGCTCCCGAAAAATTGCGATACCAGTGGCTGCCAGTCCGGCGCCACCGGCCAGTGCGCCGGCTCCCAGGCTTTGAGTCGGCCTGGCACGGCCGTGTCGACCGGGAACAGTTCCGGCTGCGGCGAGGGCATCAGCCGAACAACTCGGCCAGGGCCAGGCCCGGATCGGGCGCGCGCATGAACGCCTCCCCCACGAGGAAGGCGTTGATGCCGGCGTCACGCATGCGCTGCACATCGGCCCGGTCCAGGATACCGGACTCGGTCACCAGCAGGCGGTCGGCCGGCACACGCTCGCGCAGCGCCAGCGTGGTCTCCAGCGAGACATCGAAGGTACGCAGGTTGCGGTTGTTGATCCCCATCAGCGGGGTTTTCAGTTTCAGCGCGCGGTCCAGTTCGGCCCCGTCGTGCACCTCGACCAGCACGGCCATGTCCAGACTGCGCGCAATCGCCTCCAGGTCGGCCATCTGGGCGTCATCCAGGCAGGCTGCAATGAGCAGGATGCAGTCGGCGCCCATGGCGCGCGACTCATAGATCTGATAGGGATCGACCATGAAGTCCTTGCGCAGCACGGGCAGCTGGCAGGAGGCGCGGGCCTGCTTCAGGAAGTCGGGCTGGCCCTGGAAGAACTGCCGGTCGGTCAGCACCGACAGGCAGGCCGCGCTGGTCTGGCCGTCACCTTCGGCATAGCTCTGGGCAATGTCGGCGGGAATGAAGTCCTCGCGCAGCACGCCTTTGCTCGGACTGGCCTTCTTGACCTCGGCGATCACCGCGGCCTGGCCGGCGCCGATCTTGGCGCGCAAGGCCCCCACGAAGTCGCGCGTCAGCACCCGCGACTCGGCATCGGCGCGCATAGCCGCCAAGGAGGTCTTCTTGAGGGCCGCGGCGATTTCCTCGCGCTTGACGGCCACAATCTTGTCGAGAATATCGCTCATGCTGCTTGCCCCAGACGATGCGCCACGGTCACGAGTTGTTCCAGCTTGGCCTTGGCCGCACCGGAGGCGATGACTTCGCGCGCACGATCGATGCCCGCGGCCATGGTGTCCGTCACATTGGCCGCGTACAACGCAGCCCCGGCATTGAGGATGACGATGTCACGTGCTGCGCCAGGATGGTTGTCCAGCACGCCCAAGAGCATGGTGCGCGAAGCTTCGGGTGTGTCCACCCGGATGGCGCGCGTGCTGGCCATGGTGAGGCCGAAGTCCTCGGGATGGATCTCGTACTCCCGGATCTCGCCCCCCTTGAGCTCACCGACCAGGGTGCCTGCCCCCAGGCTGATCTCGTCCATGCCGTCCTTGCCATAGACCACCACAGCATGCTCGGTGCCCAGGCGCTGCAGCGCGCGGACCTGAATGCCCACCAGATCGGCATGAAAAACGCCCATCAGGATGTTGGGCGCGCCGGCCGGGTTGGTCAGCGGGCCCAGGATGTTGAACAGGGTCTTGATCCCCAGCTCACGGCGCACCGGCGCCACGTTCTTCATGGCCGGATGGTGGTTGGGCGCAAACATGAAGCCCACTCCCGTTTCGGCGATGCACTTCGCGATGGCCTCGGGGGTGAGGTTGATATTGATGCCCAGCGACTCCATCACATCGGCGCTGCCGCTCTTGCTGCTGACGCTGCGCCCGCCGTGCTTGCTGACCTTGGCGCCCGCGGCAGCAGCCACGAACATCGAGCAGGTGGAGATATTGAAGGTGTGTGCGCCGTCGCCACCGGTGCCCACGATGTCGACCAGGTGCTTGCGGTCGGCCACGTTGACCTTGGTCGAGAACTCGCGCATCACCTGCGCGGCGGCGGTGATCTCGCCGATGGTTTCCTTCTTCACGCGCAGGCCGGTGATGAGCGCCGCCATCAGCACGGGCGACATCTCGCCGCCCATGATGAGACGCATGATGTGCAGCATCTCGTCGTGGAAGATCTCGCGGTGCTCGATGACACGCTGCAGTGCTTCCTGCGGGGTGATCTGGTGGGCTAGTGGCATCGTGTCGTCCTCAGACTTGTTCCAGGAAATTCTTCAGCATGGCGTGGCCATGCTCGGTCAGGATGGATTCGGGGTGGAACTGCACACCCTCGATGGCCAGCGTCTTGTGCTTCACGCCCATGATTTCGCCGTCCTCGGTCCAGGCCGTCACTTTCAGCTCGGGCGGGCAGGTGCTGCGCTCGATGGCCAGCGAATGGTAGCGGTTCACGGTGAACTGCTTGGGCAGGCTCGCAAACACGCCTTCCTGCGTGGTCGTGATGACGCTGGTCTTGCCGTGCATCAGTTGCTGAGCGCGCACGATCTTGCCGCCGAAGGCCGCACCGATGCTCTGGTGCCCCAGGCAGACACCCAGGATGGGCAGCTTGCCGGCGAAATGGCGGATGGCCGCCACCGAGATGCCGGCTTCGGCCGGCGAGCAGGGCCCGGGCGAGATGACCAGGCGGTCCAGCTGCCTGGCCTTCAGCTTCTGCTCGATCTCGGCGACCGTGATTTCGTCGTTACGGTGCACCTCCACGTCGGCACCGAGTTCGCCGAAGTACTGCACCAGGTTGTAGGTGAAGGAGTCGTAGTTGTCGACCATGAGCAATTGGATGTTCTTTGCCATGATGTTCACTCCAGCCCCTGCTCGACCAGTTCAGAAGCACGCACCAGGGCGCGCGCCTTGTGCTCGGTCTCGCGCCACTCCATCTCGGGCACCGAGTCGGCCACCACGCCGGCGGCGGCCTGCACGTAGAGCGTGTCGTTCTTGATGATGCCGGTGCGGATGGCAATCGCCACGTCCATGTCGCCGGCGTAACTCAGGTAACCGCAGGCGCCGCCATAGATGCCACGCTTGCTGGGTTCAAGCTGGTCGATCAGTTCCATGGCGTGCACCTTGGGCGCACCGGTCAGTGTGCCGGCAGGGAAGGTGGCCTTGAGCACATCCATCGAGCTCACGCCGTCTTTCAGCAGACCCTCGACGTTGCTCACGATGTGCATCACGTGACTGTAGCGTTCCACCACAAAGGCCTCGGTCACCTTGACGCTGCCGGTCTTGGCGATGCGGCCGATATCGTTTCGGGCCAGATCAATCAGCATCACATGCTCGGCGCGCTCCTTGGGGTCATTGACCAGCTCCACTTCGGCGGCCTTGTCGGCTTCCGGTGTGGCACCGCGCGGGCGCGTGCCGGCCAACGGGCGGATGGTGACCTTCTGGCCCTCGGGCGTCTGCTCCTGCCGCACCAGGATCTCCGGCGAAGCCCCCACCACGTGGAAGTCCCCGAAGTGGTAGTAGTACATATAGGGCGAGGGGTTGAGCGAACGCAGCGCACGGTAGAGCGAGAGCGGCGACTCGGTGTAGCGCTTGTGCAGGCGCTGGCCCACCTGAACCTGCATGAAGTCGCCGGCGGCGATCAGCTCCTTGGCGCGCTCCACCGCAGCGATGTAGTCGTCCTTGGCGAACTCGCGCCCGATGTCATGCGAGGGACTGGGCTTGATGGGCGGGGCCTGTACCGAGGTATTGAGCCGCGCGCGCAGCTCGGCCAGGCGTGCCTGGGCCTTTGCATAGGCCTGCGGCTGGCCGGGGTCGGCGTAGACGATCAGGTAGAGCTTGCCCGAAAGGTTGTCGATGACGGCCAGCTCTTCGCATTGCAGCAGCAGGATGTCGGGGCAGCCCAGGGTGTCGGGCGGGCAGCTGTGCACCAGCTTCTTTTCGATGTGGCGCACGGTGTCGTAGCCGAAATAACCCGCCAGGCCACCGCAAAAACGCGGCAGGCCGGGCTGTAGCGCCACCTTGAAACGCTGGTGGTACTGGGCGACGAAATCCAGCGGGTTCAGGCGCGAGGTTTCGATCACCACGTCGTCGGTCACCACCTCGGTCACGGCCGACTCGCCAAAGCCCCGCGAGCGCACCAGGGTGCGCGCCGGCAGGCCGATGAAGCTGTAGCGCCCGAAGCGCTCGCCACCCACCACCGACTCCAGCAGGAAGGTGTTCTTGCCGCCGTTTTGCGCGTGCGCAAGCTTCAGGTAAAGCGAGAGCGGTGTTTCCAGGTCGGCAAAGGCCTGCGCCAGGAGGGGGATGCGGTTGTAGCCCTGGCGGGCCAGTTCGTTGAATTCGGATTCGGTCATGACGGGAAAACTCCGGTTCGGCGCGGGCCTGCGGCCCTAGGCGCCTGGCACTGGGTGCCATGTTCATTCGTTCAGTTCTGGAACCCCGTGGACCGGGGTGGCGCAAGACCGGGCAGGTTGGCGGCGGCCTCAGTCGCGCGAGCGGGCGCGCAGGTCATGACAGGTACGCCAGGGCCAGGCTCCCCGGTCGCTGCAACCTGTGCTGATGAGGCGGTGAATGAACATGGGGCCAGTTTAGCAAAGGCGCCCACCCCCAGAAAAACCCTGAATCGGGCCGGATCCGGGGTCTGGGATAATTAGAACGAACGATCGTACTATTTCTGGAGGTTTTCGATCATGCGTTCCCTTTTACGTCCCGTCCTGTTTGCGCTGGTGCTGGGCGCAAGCCCGCTGGCTTTCGCTGTGGAAGTGGCAGGCGTCAACTTCCCGCCGCAGGTCGAGGTCAACGGCAACAGGCTGGATCTCAATGGTGCCGGTGTGCGCTACAAGGCCATCTTCAAGGTCTACGCAGCCGGTCTCTACACCGGTCGCAAGGTTGGCTCGCTGGAAGAGTTTCTCAAGGCGCCCGGCCCCAAGCGCATGAGCATCACCATGCTGCGAGAGATCGACGCCGCCGAGCTGGGCAAGCTGTTCTCGCGAGGCATGGAAGACAATATGGACCGCGCCGCCTTTGCCCAGCTGATCCCGGGCATCATGCGCATGAGCCAGATCTTTTCCGATCACAAGAAGCTCATGCCGGGCGACAACTTCACCCTCGATTGGGTGCCCGGCCAGGGTCTGGTGATTTCGGTCAAGGGCAAGGTGCAAGGCGCCCCCTTCAAGGAGCCCGAGTTCTTCGCCGCGCTGATGGGCATCTGGCTGGGCCGCCAGCCGGCCGACTGGCAGCTCAAGAACGCCCTGCTGGACCTCAAGTCCTGATGACGGACCAGGATCCCTCGGCCCGCGTCAGCGCCCACTTCTCCAGGTCACTCGCGCTGAGTGGGCGACTGAACAAGTAGCCTTGGCCCTTGCCGCAGCCCAGATCGGCCATGAGCGCAGCCTGCTCGGCCGTCTCGATGCCTTCGGCCACCGTCTGGAGCCCCAGTGTGCGCGCCATGCTGATGGTGGCGTCGATCATCACGCGGTGGTAGTCGCTGGTGAGCGCCTGGCTCACGAAGGATCGGTCGATCTTGACCTGGTTGACCGGCAGTTCGTGCAGGCATGACAGCGAGGAATAACCGGTGCCGAAATCGTCCAGCGACAGGGACACGCCGAGCGCCCGGATTTCACGCAGGATGACCTGCATGCCCTCGTCCTGCGCCGCCAGGCTTTCGGTCACCTCCAGCATCAGCGCACCCGGCGCCAGCCCGGCGCTGTACAGCAGCTCCGAAACCTTGGCAACAAAACCGGCCTGTCGCAACTGCGCGCGGGAGAGGTTGACCGAGACCGCGTCTGGCGCGCGCGCGCCCAGCAGAATGCGCAGGCGAACCAGCTCATGGCAGGCCGTCTTCAAAACGAACTCCCCCAGCCGACCGATCATTCCAGTGGCTTCGGCGACAGGAATGAAAATCAAGGGCGACACCGGCCCACGCTGCGGATGCTGCCAGCGCGCCAGCGCTTCCATGCCCACCAGCCGGCCGCTGTCCAGGTCGATCATGGGCTGGTACACGACGCTGATCTCACCCCGGTCGACCGCCTGGCGCAGGTCATTTTCCAGCTCCACGTCGTCATGCACGCGCTTGCGCATGGAGGGTTCGAACATCTCATACCGCGCGCGCCCGTGGCGCTTCGCTTCGTACATGGCAATGTCGGCGTCGCGCAGCACGCTGTCGGGGTCATCGGCCATGTGCGACGTGGTGACGATGCCAATGCTGGCGGTGGAGTTGACGCGGTGCGGGCCGATCAGGTAGGGCTCGGACAGCACCTCCAGCAGGCGCACGGCCACCACCTGCGCGTCCAGATCACCCCGGATGTCTTCCAGCAGCACGACGAACTCATCCCCACCGATGCGTGCCGCCATCTGGCTGAAATCACTGGTCTGCACGAAGGCGTCACCCGGGCGCAGGCTGTCCTCCAGGCGCCGGGCAATCTGGCGCAGCAGATCGTCGCCCACCGAGTGACCCAGCGTATCGTTCACCTGTTTGAAGCGGTCGAAGTCCATGAACAGCACCGCAAAGCAGTAGCCGGGCTGCTGACGCATGCGCTGGAGCGAAACCTCGATGCGCTTGAGAAGCTCGACCCGATTGGGCAGGTGCGTCAGGCTGTCGGTGTGGGCACTCTGACGCAGTTGCTCCTCCAGCTCCTTCTGGGCATTGATGTCGTAGCAGATCCCGGCCATGCGCAGCGCCCGCCCGCCGACATCGCGGGACACCACGGTACCGCTGAACAGGTTCCACATCCAGCGCCCGCTGCCATGGCGGATACGCACCTCCTCGTGCAAAGGCGTGTGCAGGTCGCGCAGGCTCGCCTTGATCGCCCGGTTCCAGCCCTCCAGATCATCGCGATGCACCAGGCCGTTGAAAGAGTCCGAGGTCATGGCCAATTCGCCCGGTCGGTAGCCAATGAGCTCCAGCATGCGATCGTTGACGTCCATGCGCCCGCTGGGCAGATCCCAGTGCCAGACCCCCAGCGAGGCGCTCTCGATCGCCAGCGTCAGCAGCTGCTGCTGTTCGCGCTGCTCAGTCACGTCGATCATGCAGGAGATCACACCGACCAGATGACCGGTGGCGTCACGCACCGGTGCCGTGTTGACCATGTGCCAGTGCAACTCGCCGTTGGGATGCACAAAGCCGACCAGCACGCCGCTGACGGCATGACCGGTGTTCAGGGCACGCATCGTGGGCCGCTCCTCCTGGGACATGGGTGTCAGGTCGGCCCGCACCACCGTGCCGCCGTCCTTCACGCGATCAAGCCCGATCAATGCCTGCCGCGTCAGGCCCAGCATGTCCTGCGCTCGCTGATTGCCATCCAGCACCACCCCGCTGGCCGAGTGCAGCAACACACCCGCAGGCAGTGCATCCAGCACGGTCCGCATTCGCAGGCGTTCGTTGACATTGTCAGTGATGTCGCTGGCAACCAGCGTGAAGCCCCCGACTTCGCCCTTCTCGTCGTGGATGGGCTGGTAGTCGACATCGAGCCAGACTTCCTCGCCGCGGCTGTTACGGTGCATGAGCTCGACGCGCACCGGCAGCCCCATGTCGAGCTCGGTCAGCAGCCGGGCCATCTCCTCCGGATCGTTGTGCGCATTGGGCGTCAGCAAGGCGGCATGCTGACCGAGCACCTGCTCCGG
This sequence comes from Hylemonella sp., assembly GCA_030695415.1. Taxonomy (GTDB): domain Bacteria; phylum Pseudomonadota; class Gammaproteobacteria; order Burkholderiales; family Burkholderiaceae_C; genus Hylemonella. Next base: position 152,603 of record JAUYQZ010000013.1, on the reverse strand, counting down.
CACCCCACCCTTGCCGCGCAGGAAGGCATCGTTGCACCAGAGCACGCGCCGTCCGCGGTCCACCACGGCCACCCAATTGGAAGTTCGCTGCGCCACCAGGGCCAAGCGCTGGAGCTCCGTCGACTGGCGCTGCAGATCCTCGCTCTGCCGCCTCACAAAGCCGACCAGCGGCTCGGCCACGCTGAAAAGCAGCACCACCAGGATGGCCAGCATCACGTTGCCCGAGAACTCGATCCGGTCCAGACTCGCCTGCGATCGCCGCTGCGCGGCCAACTGCAACTCATCGACCATGCTTTGCGTCGTCAGCCAGAAGGACTCGAGTTCGGTCTGCAGGAACTGGGCCGCTACCGAACGCGCCTGCGGATTCTGCTGATCGAGCAGCCACAGCAGGGACTGGGCGCGATACCAAACCCGTTCGCGCCGGTCCTGCCATTCGAAAATGGTGCTGCGCAGTTGGGGACGGTCGTCGATCTGCCAGACCCCCTGACGCGCCAGCAGCTGGTCGAGCATCGCAGACTGGGTCCGTGTCTGGCTCAGCGTCTCACCCAGCGCGTTCACGTTTTCCTCTTCGCTGCCGTCGCCGTGCTGCAAGCGGGTCAGGAGCATGCTCATGCGCTGGATCAGCGTGCTCTGGGTGGCCGCCACCCGGATGATCTCCGCATCGGCCTGGCGGATCAGCTCGGCCTCCTGCTGCTGGCGCATCTGCCAGTAGGTCAGCGTACCCACCACCACCAGCACGATGTACAGGGCCAGCCGCACCCAGCCGTACACCTGGATGCCGCCTTCGGGCCAGTGCATTCCACGCAGCCAGCCCGGCACGCGAGGCCGCGCAGGACGGTGCTCTTCCTGCTGGCTGGATGCGGTGGGCGGGGTATCGCTGTTTTTCATGGACTGGCACCGATGCTAGCCGTGAAGCCTACTCCCCGGTTTCATGGCGAGCAAGGCCGGCGCCAGCGGCTCAGGCCAGCGCGTGGCGCATGGCCTGAATGACGGCGCGGTAGTCCGGCTTGCCGAAGATGGCGCTGCCCGCCACAAAGGTGTCGGCGCCGGCATCGGCCACGCGGCGAATGTTGTCGGCCTTGATGCCGCCGTCGACCTCCAGGCGGATGTCCTTGCCCGAGGCCTCGATGCGCTTGCGCGCGGCCTCCACCTTGCGCAATGCCGAATCAATGAAGCTCTGTCCGCCGAAGCCCGGGTTGACGCTCATGATGAGGATCAGGTCGATGTCCTCGATCACCCAGTCCAGCACGTCCAGCGGCTGCGCCGGGTTGAACACCAGCCCGGCCTGGCAGCCCTTGCTCTTGATCGCCTGCACGCTGCGATGCACGTGGCCCGAGGCGTCGGGGTGAAAACTGATGAGATCGGCACCGGCGGCTGCAAAGGCCTCGGCCAGCGCGTCTACCGGCTGCACCATCAGGTGCACGTCGATCGGCACGGCACGCCCATCGGGCGTCTTGGCATGCGGCTTGAGGGCCTGGCACACCATGGGCCCGAAGGTCAGGTTAGGCACGTAATGGTTGTCCATCACGTCGAAGTGGATCCAGTCAGCGCCGGCAGCGATCACGTTGCGCACCTCCTCGCCCAAGCGGGCGAAATCGGCCGAGAGGATGGAAGGGGCAATACGGAAGATTTGGGACATGGGCAGTATTTTCAAAGGTACGATGCGGGGAGCGATGCTTGGAACGGACACGCAAGGTGACCAGCCTGAGCACCATTTCCTCGACTATATCCATATATGGCTAAGTATCAGATTCTTGTCGAAGTGCAGCCCCGCCATATGCCCGAGCAGTCGGCCCCGGCGCAGGGCTTGTATGTCTTCGCCTACACCGTCACCCTCACCAACACCGGCGAGATTCCCGCGCAACTGATCTCGCGCAGCTGGAACGTGAACGATGCCAACGGTCACACCGAGAAAGTACGCGGCCTGGGCGTGATCGGCCAGCAGCCCCTGCTACAGCCGGGAGCGACCTTCGAATACACCAGCGGTACGCGCCTGCGCACGCCCACCGGCACCATGCACGGCAGCTACTTCTTCGTGGCCGAGGACGGTGAGCGCTTCGACGTCGACATCCCCATGTTCGTACTCGATGCCCTGAGCGCTGGCGGCAGCAAGCGCACGCTGCACTGAGACCGGACACCCGATGGCGCCGCGTGACCTTCCTGACCTGCTGGACACGCTCGACCCCGACGCATCGCAAGTCCAGCGCCACCTCTGGCTGATCGCCCTGCTCGACTGGATGCGCGGTGACCGCAGCTCGGTCGGCACCACTTTGGAACGCCTGCAGCTGCTGATCGAGCGGCTGGAGAACAGCGCCGAGCTGCGCAACCGCGCCCAGGCCTGGTGGCTGGCCCTGCTGGACGGCGTGGACGGCACCACCTTGCTGGCAGACCATGGTTTTGCCCAGCGCCCGGTTTTTCTGAGCGAGTTCATCAACCGCCTCCTGCAACATGTGCTGCCGGCCACCCCGCAGACGCGCGACGCGTCCGAGCTGCACTCCCTGCTCTTCCCGTACGACTTCGATGCCGCCTGGCTGGGCCGCCTGGACGAGGAGACCGAAAGACGCCTGGCCGCGGCGCTGGGCCTGTCGGCGGCGGGCTCGCGGCCCTGGCGCGCGGCGCTGGAGGAATCCATCGCCTGCTGCGTGAGCCAGATCTGCGCCATCGGTTACGCCCCCGAACTGCGCCTGCGGATGGACAACAGCGCACGGCAACTGACGGCCTATCGTGAGCTGCTGGTCGACTTCGAAACCCTGCGCCGCGCCCTGGAACAGCGCCCGCTCGACACGACCGCCCTGGATCAGACCGTGCAGGCCTTCAAAGAGCGGCTCGAAGCGTGCCGCCAGGCCGCCGCCAGCGTCTACACCCATCTCGACGAACACGGCATCTCGGTCGACGTGGTGTTCCGCTTGCGCCAGCTGCGTGAACGCGTGCTGCGCTGCCGCCTGCTGCTTGACGCCCTGCTGGCCTCCGACGCCGTCGGCACCGGCAAGCTGCTGGCCCAGCTCACCCTGGCCGGCCAGCACAACCGCAGCCTGCGCGCGCTGATCGCCAGCAACTCCTCCCTGCTGGCGGCCAAGGTGGCCGAACGCAGCGCCGAGACCGGCGAGCACTACATCACGCGCAACCGGGCCGAGTACGTGGACATGCTGCGCCAGGCTGCAGGCGGCGGCGCCCTGCTCTCGGTGACCACCTTGCTGAAGTTCGCGCTGCTGGGCCTGGGTCTGTCGGCCTTCTGGGGTGGCTTCGCTGCCGGCCTGAATTACGCCCTGTGCTTCGTGCTCGTGCAGCTGTTGCACTGGACGGTGGCCACCAAGCAGCCCGCCATGACCGCGCCCGCCATGGCGGCCAAGCTCAAGGACCTGCAGGCGCCTGGCGCCATCGAGGACTTCGTCGACGAGGTCAGCCACCTCGTGCGCTCCCAGGTGGCTGCCGTGATCGGCAACCTGGCCCTGGTCGTGCCCTGCGTGCTGCTGCTGTGCGGCGCCTACTGGTGGGTCGCAGGTCACGCCCCACTCAGCATGGAGCAGGCTGGTTATGTGCTGCAGTCGCTGACGCTCTTCGGGCCGACGCTGCTTTTTGCCGCCTTCACCGGCGTGCTGCTTTTTGCCTCCAGCATCATCGCGGGCTGGACCGAGAACTGGTTCGTGCTGCAGCGCATGGACTCGGCCCTGCGCTATCACCCGCGCATCAGCGCCGTGCTGGGCGAGGCGCGCGCCGACCGCTGGGCCACCTGGCTGCGCCACAACATCTCGGGCCTGGCGGCCAACATCTCGCTGGGCTTCATGCTGGGCCTGGCACCAGCCTTTGCGGCCTTCTTCGGCCTGGGGCTGGATGTGCGCCACGTCACGCTCTCGGCCGGCCAGCTCAGCGCCGCCGCTGTCACCCTGGGGCCGGACGTCCTGCAACTGCCGCTGTTCTGGTGGTGTGTGGTCTCGATCGCGCTGGTGGGCGTGCTCAATGTCGCGGTGAGCTTCTTCTTCGCCTTCCGCCTGGCCCTGCGGGCGCACAGCGTCACGGGCGTGGACCGCGCGCGCGTGTACCGGGTCATCCGGGCCCGCGTGCGCCACGCGCCGCTGAGCTTCCTGTGGCCACCGCGCGAAACCCCCGCCGCCAAGCCTCTGCGCCATGGGTGAGTTCGAACTGATCCGGCGCTACTTCCAGCGCCCGGGCGGCACCAACCCCGCCGTAGCCTTGGGCATCGGCGATGACTGCGCCCTGCTGCAGCCCGCGCCCGGCACGCAGCTGGCCATCTCCAGCGACATGCTGGTCGAGGGCCACCACTTCTTTCCCGACGTCGATCCCGAAGCCCTGGGCCACAAGGCGCTGGCCGTCAACCTCAGCGACCTGGCCGCCTGCGGCGCCCGCCCGCTGGCCTTCACCTTGGCACTGTCGCTGCCGCGTGCCGACGCGGCCTGGCTGGCCAGCTTCGCGCGCGGCCTGTTCACCTTGGCCGATGCGCACGGCTGCACCCTCATGGGCGGCGACACCACACGCGGCCCGCTCAACATCTGCATCACGGTCTTCGGTGAAGTACCCGTGGTGAACGGTCGCAGCCAGGCCCTGCTGCGCTCCGGCGGGCAGGTGGGCGACGAACTCTGGGTCAGCGGCACGCTGGGTGACGCGCGGCTTGCACTTGAAGCGCTGCAAGGCCGACGCACGCTGCCGCCCGAACAGTTGCAGGCAGCCCGCCAGCGCCTGGAGCGTCCCACGCCGCGGGTGGCCCTGGGCCTGGCACTGCGCGGTATCGCCACGGCTGCCATGGATCTGAGCGACGGCCTGGCGGGCGATCTGGGCCACCTGCTGCAGGCCTCGGGCTGCGGCGCGCGGCTCGAAGCCGCCGTGCTGGGCACCTTGCCAGCCACGCGCGCTGCATCACTGGAGGAAGCAGGGCGTCTGGCCCTGGTGCTGGGCGGGGGGGACGATTACGAACTGCTGTTCAGCGCGCCTGCTGCGCAACAGGACGCGGTCCGAGCCGCGGGCCGCGCTGCGGATGTGCCGCTCACGTGCATCGGCCGCCTGGAGGCCGAGCCTGGCCTTCGGGTGGTGGACGCGCAGGGCCGCCTGCTCGAGGTCCGCCACACCTCCTACGATCATTTCGCCTGAGCGGCGCCCCGCAGCGCGTGCCGGCCCACGCTGTGGGCTGGCAGGCCGTCGGCACCGCACCCGGCGCTCCACCATAATTCCCGCATGAACGCCCCCAGCCCCCTGCGCCCACCCATGACCCGGCCTACCGGCCGCTTCCTGCTGGCGCATCCGGCGCACGCCATCGCGCTGGGTTTCGGCGCAGGGCTGAGCCCCAAGGCCGCCGGCACCGTGGGCACCCTCTGGGCCTGGCTTGCCTTTCTCGCCCTGCAGCCCTGGATGAACGACGCGCGCTGGGGCCTGCTGCTGCTGGTCGCGCTGCCGCTGGGCTGGTGGGCCTGCAGCGTCACCGCGCGCCACCTTCAGGCCGGCGACCCGGGCTGCATCGTCTGGGACGAGATCCTCGCCTTCTGGCTGGTGCTGTGGCTCATCACGCCGGCCCCTTGGCCCGAGCAATTGCTGGCTTTCGCGCTGTTCCGCTATTTCGATGCCGCCAAGCCCGGCCCGGTAGGCTGGGCCGACCGGCTGTATCACGACATGGACCCCAGCCACGCGCGCCACGGCTGGGCCAAGGCCGGCTGGGGCATCATCCTTGACGATCTGGTCGCGGCCTTCTGCACCCTGCTCGTCCTCGCCATCTGGAGAACCCTGTGAGCGCGGACACACTGCCGCTGGCGCAAGCCCTGGCATCGGCACTGATCGCACGGCAATGGATGTTGGCCACCGCCGAAAGCTGTACCGGCGGCCTGATCGCCGGGGCCTGTACCGACCTCAGTGGCTCCAGCACCTGGTTCGAGCGTGGCTTCGTGAGCTACTCCAACGCCGCCAAGACCGAGCTGCTGGGCGTGCCTGCAGGGCTGATCGGGCAGCACGGCGCCGTCAGCGAGGCCGTCGCGCGCGCCATGGTCCAGGGTGCGCTGCGCCACTCCGCCGCACAGGTGGCGGTGGCCGTCACCGGCGTGGCCGGCCCCACCGGCGGCACGCCCGACAAGCCCGTCGGCCTGGTCTGGTTCGGCTTTGCCCTGCCCGATCGCGTGCTGACGGAGCCGATGAACTTTGCGGGCGACCGCGCCGCCGTGCGGGATGCGACGGTTCGGCATGCATTGCAACGCCTGGGGGAGATGCTCGCATGAACTGGTTTGATGGTTTCGAGACCCGCCGCTTCGAGGCCAACGGCGTGCAGATCCACGCGCGCGTGCCGAGCACACCGCGCGGTGGCAAGCCTGCCCTGCTCCTGCTGCACGGTTTCCCGCAAAGCCATGCCCTGTGGCAACGCGTGGCCCAGCGGCTGAAGCAGGACTACTGGATCGTCATGCCCGACCTGCGCGGCTACGGCGACTCGTCCAAGCCGGGCGGTCTGCCCGACCACAGCAATTACAGCAAGCGCACCCTGGCGCAGGACATGGTGGACGTGATGGACCAGCTGGGCTGTCCGACATTCTTCCTCTGCGGCCACGACCGCGGCGGGCGCGTGGCGCATCGCCTCGCGCTGGACCACGCCGAGAAGGTGGCCAGGCTCTGTGTGATCGACATCGCGCCCACACTGGACATGTACGCCGCGACGAACATGGACTTCGCGCGCGCCTACTACCACTGGTTCCACCTGATCCAGCCCTGGCCCCTGCCCGAGAAGATGATCGGGGCCGACGCACGGACCTACCTGCATGCCAAGCTGGGTGGCTGGGGCAGCCAAGGCCTGGCCTACATCGAGCCCCAGGCCCTGGCCGAGTACGAGCGCTGCTTCTGCGCCCCCGAAGCCATCCACGGCGCCTGCGAGGACTACCGCGCCAGCGCCGGCATCGACCTGGAGCACGACGGGGCCAATCGCGCGCAGGGCAAGAAGATCGCCTGCGACACGCTGGTGCTGTGGGGCGAGCGTGGCGTGGTCAACAAGCTCTTCAAACCACTGGAACTCTGGCAGGCCCAGTGCAGCGCTACCGTCAGCGGCCAGCTGCTGCCGGCCGGGCACTTCATCCCGGAAGAACTGCCGGCCGAGACGGCGGCAGCGCTGAGGACGTTCTTTGCTTAGGCCTACCGTCGCTGAACTTGTGAAGAAATCGTAGCGAGCGGCCCGAGCGCAAGGCGGACGGAGCGCAGCCACCGGAACGTACTTGATGTACGTGAGGATGGCGAGCACCGCCCAACGCGGCGATCGGGCAGCGCAGTAGATTTACTCACAAGTTCTCAGGTCGCGCCGTGGCACTTCTTGTACTTCTTGCCGCTGCCGCAATAACAAAGGTCATTGCGCCCGGGCTCGGCCGCCTTGCGCACGGTCTCCACGCGCGGGCCGATGCTGCGCCAGATTTCGCGCAGGTCATACACGGCCCAGATCGCGTCACCGAAGGCGTTGAGCCGCTCCACGCTGACGGAAGGCGGCGTGTCGTCGCCGAAAGGTGAAATCTCGGGCTGGCCCGTGTCGTCCTCGGTCATCGCCACCAGCGCCTCCAGGGAAGCGTCCAGCCATTGGGCGGCCTCCTTGTCGCGCGGCGGCGTCCAGTCCTCGGGCCAGTTCTCCACGGCAAACATGAACCCCAGGGCCCAGACCTGCGCAAAAGAGGGCAGCGGCTCCTCGCCCAGCACCGCCAGCTCTTCGGCGGGCAGGGCGGCAATGGCCCCGCGCACGTCCATCACCTCGGGGTGGTAGGCCGCCTCGTCCTCCAGGTTCTCGACCTCGGCGTCGAGCGCCGTGGCCACTTCCAGCCAGCGGCGCGCCCACAGCGCCAGAAAATCTGCGCGCTGCGCCACATCGGCAAAAGGCGCGATGGCCGTGGCATCGTCCATGCCCAGCAGCACGGGCAGGTATTCCTCCTGCGGGATGGGCCGGCGGCTGCAGACCAGCGCGGCCATGAAGCCTTCGCAGAACTCCCATTGCGGGATCTCCTCGTCGCGCGTGCGCAGGTCGTCAAGCAGCAGGTCGAGCGCGTCGAAATCTTCGGGCTGCAGCACTGCAGCGGGGGCAGGAATGTTCATGACCAGTCCGTGGGAATGGGAAGGTGCGCGATTGTAGGGTCTGTTCAGGCGGTAGCCAGGCTGGTATTGTGCTTGGACCTGGAGGGCTCCCATGCTGCATGTCGTCGACAAGCTGTTTCCCGTGCGTTACCTGACCTTCATCCTCAGCGTGCTGGGCACGCTGGCCGGCCTGTATGCGGTGCTGCTGCCGGGCCACAGTGGCTGGTGGCTGCCCTTGCCGATGGCCCTGGCCCTGCTGGGTCTGTACGACCTGCTGCAGACCCGCCGCTCGGTGCTGCGCAACTACCCGATCATCGGGCACCTGCGCTTCATGCTGGAGACCATCCGCCCCGAACTGCGCCAGTACTTTCTGGAAAGCGACACCGAGGCCACGCCGTTTTCGCGCGCCCAGCGCTCGCTGGTCTACCAGCGTGCCAAGGGCGAACCTGACAAGCGCCCCTTCGGCACGCAACTCGACGTGCACGCCCAGGGTTACGAGTGGATCAACCACTCGATCGCGCCCACCCACATCGCCTCGCACGATTTCCGCGTCACCATCGGCGCAGACACCCCTCAGCCCTACCGGGCCAGCGTGTTCAACATCTCGGCCATGAGCTTCGGGGCACTCAGCGCCCGGGCGATCCGCGCGCTCAATGCCGGCGCGCAGCGCGGCAGCTTTGCGCACGACACCGGCGAGGGCTCGATCTCCACCCACCACCGCATGCACGGCGGCGACCTGATCTGGGAGATCGGCTCGGGCTACTTCGGTTGCCGCCATGCCGATGGCAGCTTCAGCGCCGACAAGTTCGCCGCCAATGCGCGCGATCCGCAGGTCAAGCTGATCGAGATCAAGCTCAGCCAGGGAGCCAAGCCCGGCCACGGCGGCGTGCTGCCCGGCCCCAAGGTCACGCCCGAGATCGCTGCAGCACGCGGCGTGCCGGTCGGGGTGGACTGCATCTCGCCGGCGGCGCACAGCGCCTTTGCCACGCCGCTGGAGCTGATGCAGTTCATCGCCCGGCTGCGCGAGCTATCGGGTGGCAAGCCCACGGGCATCAAGCTGTGCATCGGTCATCCCTGGGAATGGTTCGCCATGGTCAAGGCCATGCAGAGCAGCGGCATCACGCCGGACTTCATCGTGGTCGATGGCGCCGAGGGCGGCACCGGTGCCTCGCCGCTGGAGTTCACCGACCACGTGGGCTCGCCACTGCAGGAAGGACTGCTGCTGGTGCACAACACCCTGCGCGGCGCCGGCCTGCGCGAGCGCATCAAGATCGGCTGCGCCGGCAAGGTCATCAGCGCCTTCGACATCGTGCGCCTCATGGCGCTGGGCGCCGACTGGTGCAACAGCGCGCGCGGTTTCATGTTCGCCTTGGGCTGCATCCAGGCCCAGCATTGCCACACCGGCCACTGCCCGACCGGCGTGACCACGCAGGATCCGCTGCGCCAGCAGGCGCTGGTGGTGCCCGACAAGGCCGAGCGTGTCTACCAGTTCCACCAGCAGACGCTGAAAGCCCTCAAGGAACTGGTCCAGGCCGCCGGGCTGCAGCACCCGGGCGAGATCGGCGCGCACCACATCGTGCGGCGCACCGCCGACGACAAGGTGCAATCGCTGGCACAACTGCTGCTGCCACAGCTGCCCGACGGTGCCCTGCTGAAGCCGGATTCAGCCGAGCTTCCCGCGATCTACCGCACCTGGGCACAGGCCAGCGCGACAAGCTTCAGGCTGCAGCCGGCATAGCACGCTGCACCAGCACGCCCAGCGGGGCCAGACGCTTCTTCAGGCGCAGCACGGCGTGGTCCTTGCTGAGCAACACGGCGCGGTGGGCCTGGGCCAGGTCGATGAACTTCTGGTCGTCCGGATCCTTGCAGACGCAGGCAGCCCGGGGCGCGGCGTCGACGATCTGTACCTGCTGGTCGAAAGCGGCCAGCACGTCGTGCGCGCTGAGCCGGTAATAAACCAGGCGCGGCGCGATGTGCGGGTAGGCCAGCACGCGCGCCAGTTCTTCGCGCATGGACGGCGTGGCGATCCACTGCAACTGGCGGCTATCGAGCGCATCCCTCAGCGGGGGCGTGGCCGGGTCATCGAAGACCAGCAGGTCCAGCACGATGTTGGTGTCCAGCACGATCATGGCTGGCCCGGTTTCTCGCGTGCCGAACCCTTGATCATTTCGAACTTGAACAGCCGGCACTCCAGCGGGCCGTTCCACATGGGCACACGGCGCGATTCCTTCAGGCGCATCTTGCTGGGCAGCTTGAGATCGGGCGTGAGCACCCAGGCGGTCCAGCCGCTGTAGTTCTTCTTCCAGTGGCTGGCCAGCTTGCTGAAGAATTCGTTGTCGTCGCCGGCCTGTTCCGTCTCGGGCAGTTCACGCGCGCCAAAACGTGCGGCGCCAGCGAAGCCGCCCGCCTCGATGCGTTCCCCGTAGGGCGGGTTGACCAGCATCACGCCCGGGGTGGCGCAGGGCGGCATCCGCTGCAGGGCATCACCGCCCCGGAACTCGATCACATCGGCCACGCCGGCGCGCTGGGCATTGCGCTGCGCAAAATCCACCATGCGGTGCGACACGTCGCTGCCGTAGATCAGCGCGGCCTGGCCCGGCTCAGGCTTGACCACCGCCTGCGCAGCCTCCGCCTTCATGGCCGCCCATTCGGCGGCGCGGAAGGGCCGGTATTTCTCGAACGCAAAACGCCGCAGGGAACCGGCCGCGATGTTGCAGGCGATCTGCGCCGCCTCGATGGCGATGGTGCCGCTGCCGCAGCAGGGGTCGTACAGCGGTGTCAGGTCACCGCCGGCGTCGCCCTCGGCCCAGCCGCTGGCCGCCAGCATCGCGGCGGCCAGGGTTTCCTTCAAGGGGGCATCACCCTTGTCCTCCCGCCAGCCGCGCTTGAACAGCGGCTCGCCCGAGGTGTCGATGTAGAGCGAGCAGCTGTCGGTGGTCAGGTGGGCGTAGATGCGCACATCGGGCCACTGGGTATCCACATCGGGGCGCACGCCACCGGCGGTTTCGCGGAAGCGGTCGCAGACCGCGTCCTTCACTTTCAGTGCCGCAAAGTTCAGCGAGGTCAGCGGACTGTGCTGCGCCGTGATCTCGACCTTGATGCTTTCCTTGGGCGTGAACCACTGCTCCCAGGGCACCGCCATCGCCGCGCGGTACAGGTCCTGCTCATTGCGGTACTCGGTGTAGGACACCAGCACCAGCACCCGCTGCGCCAGGCGGCTGTAGAGATTGAGCAGCATGGCGTGCGCAAACGAGGTGCGCACCGCCACCCCGCCACGCTGCTTGGTGACGCAGCCCGGCGGCAGGTCCGTGGTCCGCAGGATCTCGGGGGCCAGATAGTCCTCGACGCCGGCGGCGCAAGGCAGAAACAATTGCAACTGGTTCACAAGGCTTTCCGTAAGTTCGCCGGCGCGATCTTGAGCGCCTCGCGGTATTTGGCCACGGTTCGCCGCGCGCACTCGATGCCCTGCTCCTTGAGCATCTCGGAGAGCTGGCTGTCGGACAGCGGCTTCTTGAGACTCTCGGCACTGACAAACTGCTTGATCAGCGCGCGCACCGCCGTGCTGGAGGCATTGCCGCCGGACTCGGTGCCCAGACCCGAGCCGAAGAAGTACTTGAGCTCGTAGGTACCGTAGGGCGTGGACATGTACTTGGCCGTGGTCACGCGGCTGATGGTGGACTCGTGCAGCCCCAGCTCGTCGGCGATCTCGCGCAGCACCAGCGGGCGCATGGCGAGCGCGCCGTGCATGAAGAAGTTCTTCTGCCGCTCAACGATGGCGCCGGAGACGCGCAGGATGGTGTCGAAACGCTGCTGGATATTCTTGATGAACCAGCGGGCCTCCTGCAGGCGCTGCTGCAGCGCGGCATGGTTGTCGCCCTCGCGGCCGCTGGCCTTATGGCCCTTGAGCGCATTAGCGTAGATGTCGTGCACGCGCAGGCGCGGCATGACATCCGGATTGAGCTGTACGCGAAAGCGGGTCTGCGCGCCGCTGCCGCTGCGCAGGACCCGCACGTCGGGCACGATCACATTGCGCTCGACGTTGACGAAAGGCCGACCGGGCTTGGGCTCCAGCCGTGCCACCAGGCCCAGCGCCTCGCGGGTGAGGGCCTCGCCGCCGCCGCACAGCTGGGTCAGCTTCCTGAGATCACGCCGCGCCAGCAGCTCGGGCGCCTGTTCGACGAGGCGCAGGGCCTGCGCCACCACGGCCGGCTCGGACCCGGTCGCCGCGCCCCGCATCGCATCGGCCTGCAGCGCCTGCAACTGCAGGCGCAGGCATTCGGCCATGTTGCGCGCGCCCACGCCCGTGGGCGCCAGGCTTTGCAGCAGGCGCAGCGCGATTTCGAAGTGCGCGATCATCGCTTCCTCGTGCTCCGGCGCCTCGGCGGTCAGGCTGCGCGCCAGCTCCTCGATGGGATCCTCCAGATAACCGTCCTCGTTGAGGGACTCGATCAGGAACTCCAGCGCGGCGCGGTCTTCGGCGCCCAGTCGCAGGGACAGGGCCTGGCGCCTGAGAAAGTCCTGCAGCGACTCCTGGCTGCGCGCCAGCTCGGTGGCATCGGCTTCGTCGTCCTCGCGCGCGCCATTGCGCGCCGGCGCGTCGCCACCCCACTCGCTGTCGTCGGGCGACATGTCCACACTGCCGTCGCCTTCCCAGCTGCCTTCGCTCTCCAGGCTGGTCACCGCGGCGCTTTCGTCCGGCCCCTCGCTGGACGACGCGCCGCTGCTGTACTCGTAGTCCGCCTCGTCCCGCGCCACCGGGGCATCGGCACGCTCCAGACCATGGGCCTCGCGCTCGACACTGTCATCGGCGCGGTCCAGAAAGGGGTTCTCGTCGAGCAGCTGCTCGACCTCCTGGTTGAGCTCCAGCGTGGAGAGCTGCAGGAGACGGATGGACTGCTGCAGCTGGGGCGTGAGCGCCAGATGCTGGGAAACCCGCAGCGACAGTCCCTGTTTCATAGTGCTAGCCGATGTGCGGGGGAAACCCCTTCACATCTTGAAGTGCTCGCCCAGATAAACCCGGCGCACGTCAGCGTTGTTGACGATCTCGGCCGGCGTGCCCTGGGCCAGCACGCGGCCTTCGCTGATGATGTAGGCGTGGTCGCAGATGCCCAGCGTCTCGCGCACATTGTGGTCGGTGATCAGCACGCCGATGCCGCGCGCCTTCAGGAAACTGATGATGCGCTGGATCTCGATCACCGCGATCGGGTCGATGCCGGCAAAGGGCTCGTCCAGCAGGATGAAACGCGGCTGCGTGGCCAGGGCGCGGGCAATCTCCACCCGGCGGCGCTCGCCGCCCGAGAGCGCCAGGGCGGGCGACAGGCGCAGCGTCTCCACCCGCAGATCCTGCAGCAGTGCGGTAAGGCGGTTCTCGATCTCGCTCTTGCTCAGCGGCTTGCCGGTCTCGTCGCGCTGCAGTTCGAGCACGGCGCGCACGTTGTCCTCGACGTTGAGCTTGCGGAAGATCGAGGCCTCCTGCGGCAGGTAGCTCAGGCCCAGGCGCGCGCGCTGGTGGATGGGCATGTGCGCGACCGCCTCGTCGTCGATCAGGATCTCGCCTGCGCTGGCGCGCACCAGGCCCACGATCATGTAGAACGACGTGGTCTTGCCCGCGCCATTGGGGCCCAGCAGGCCCACCACTTCACCCTTGCGCACGGTCAGCGAGACGTCCTTGACGACCTCGCGGCTGCCGTAGAACTTCTTGAGGTGACGCGCCTCCAGGCGGCTCATGTCGCCGCCGGGCAGCGTGTCCGGGGCGGCGGCCGAATCGGCTTGCGAACCCGGCAGCGTCGATCCGACTTCCGGCAGGCTGTCGCTCACTTGCGTCCTCCGCCCAGGCTGTCGTCGTTGCGCAGGAGCACGCCGGGGCGCGAGGCGGCCGGGGCCGGGGCTGTCGTCTCATTGCGCGGCGTCAGAGTGGCACGCACGCGCTCACCGCTTTTCTGCGGGCCGCCGTCCACCGTGAACACGTCGGTCAGGCTGTTGTACTGGATGATGTTGCCGGTCACCACATCAGCCACCTGCGTGCCGCGCAGGCGGCGCAGGCGGGCGTCCTTGATGAGCTTGAAGACGTCGGCGCGGCCGTCGTATTCGATGGTCTCGCTCTCGCCCTCGATGTACTCGTCGTCGCCGTCGCGCTTCTGGCGGAAGAAGGCGCGCTGGCCCGGCGCGGCCGTCACCACGCCGAACTGGTAGCCCTGCGGGTCCTGGCGCACTTCGATGCGGGTACCCTTGATGATGATGGAGCCCCGGGTCAGCACGACGTTGCCGCTGAAGACGCTGATCTGCCTGAGATCGTCATAGCGCAGCGCATCGGCCTCGATGTTCATCGGCTTTTTGGCATCGGCCTTTTCGGCACCGGCCGCACCCGCCGTCAGGGCGCAGGCTGCGCACAGCAGAAAGCGAAGGAGGGGTAATTTCATAAAGGCACGAATCTTGCTCTTCCAATCCTCGGCATTGTAATCGCGTCGCGCGCTTGGTCCAGTCCTTGCTTTTGCCCCGTTTTCCGTGTGGGGTAGCCGTGCATCCGGTGGACGCCCAGAACCCGGTGTCTCGCGGTTTCGTGAGAGACTTCCCGGCACCGGCGCTGACCCAGGCCAGCCCGGTTCCGCCCCCGCCCGCGCGGGCCCCACCGCCCTCATCACGCTGCGAGCGCCGCCATGAACCTGCTCTTCGTCGCCGACCCGCTGGAATCATTCCAGACCTACAAGGACAGCACCTTTGCCATGATGCGCGAGGCGCAGCGCCGCGGCCACACGCTGGCGGCCTGCGAGCCCCGGCACCTGGCCTGGCAGGCGGCCACCGGTGTGCAGGCCCATGTGCGCCACATCCAGCTGACCGGCCACGAGGAACACTGGTTCCACGAGTCGCCGCTGGCACCCGCCCAGCGCCTGGCCGCGCTGCGCGACTTCGACGCCATCGTCATGCGCAAGGACCCGCCTTTCGACAGCGAATTCTTCTACGCCACCCACCTGCTGGAGCAGGCCGAGCGCGAAGGTGCGCGCGTCTTCAACAAGCCGCGCGCCCTGCGCGACCACCCGGAGAAGCTCGCCATCCTGGAGTTCCCGCAGTTCACCACGCCCACCCTGGTCACGCGTGATGCGCAGGCCGTGCGGGACTTTCACGCCCGGCACCGCGACATCATCCTCAAGCCGCTGGACGGCATGGGCGGCATGGGCATCTTCCGCGTGAAGGACGAAGGTCTGAACCTGGGCGCCATCATCGAGACACTGAACCGCGACGGTGCGCAGACCCTGATGGTGCAGAAGTTCCTGCCCGCCATTGCCCAGGGCGACAAGCGCGTGCTGGTCATCGGCGGCAAGCCCGTGCCCCACTGCCTGGCGCGCATCCCGCAGGGTGGCGAAGTGCGGGGGAACCTGGCGGCCGGCGGCAAGGGCGTGGCCCAGCCCCTGAGCGCACGCGACCGCGAAATCGCCGAAGCGCTCGGCCCCGTGCTGGCCGCGCGCGGCCTGCTGCTGGTGGGACTGGACGTGATTGGCGACTGCCTCACGGAAATCAACGTCACCAGCCCGACCTGCTTCCAGGAGATCACGGCACAGTCCGGCTTCGACGTTGCGGCCATGTTCCTTGACGCGCTGGAAGCGGCCCTGACGACCCGCTAGGCAAAGCCGGATCGGCCGGATATCAGGTCGGTCGGCCTGTGCCCCCTTGCCAGGCTCCGGCCCCGGCCTTCACGCCACCTTCGCCACGGCCGGCGCGCGCATCCGCCAGGCCGCCAGCATGGCCAGCGCGCAGACCCCCGCCAGCATCACGAAGGTCTCGTCGAACGCGGCCAGCCGCGCCGCGCTGCTGTCGGGCTGGCTGAGGCTGTCGCCGTGAACGGCGATGCGCCATTCCAGCACGATGCCGCACAGGCTCACGCCCACCGCGCCGCCGAGCATGCGCAGGAAATTGATGGCGCTGGAGGCCTGCGAGATCAGCCGCGGCTCCAGGCCCGCCATGGCGCCGTTGTTCAGCGAAGGCAGGATGAAACCCAGGCCGATGCGCCCCAGCACCACCCAGGCCACCAGCAGCCACAGCGTGGCGTGCAGGCTGACCGTCACCATCAGCGCGAAGGACGCCGCCAGCAGCGCCAGGCCCAGGCAGATCAGTACGCGGATCGGCCAGTGGTCCGACAGGCGACCGGCCAGCGGAATGGTGACAGCCAGCACCAGGCCAGCCGGCAGCATGATGGTGCCCACGTGCGAAGCCGAGAGCTGCTGCGCCATCTGGATGTACAGCGGGAGCAGGTAGGTCGAGCCGAACAGCGCCGTGCCATAGATGAAGGCCACCAGGCTGCCCATGGCAAAGGAGCGGAAGGCGAACAGATCCGGGTGCATGAGCGGCATGTCGCCGCGCCGCGCCAGATGCCGCTGCCAGGCGATGAAAGCCACCGTGCAGGCCAGCGCCACACCCAGCAGACTCCAGGCCTGCACGGAAGACGCGCCGTGCAGTTCGACCATGCCGTTGAGCAGGCACAGCGTGCCCACACCCGCCAGCAACAGGCCGGCCCAGTCCAGGCGGTTGCCCTGGCGCTCCGCCGCCACGCCGCCGGGCGCTGTGACCGGTACATAACGGTAGGCCAGCCAGATCGAAGCGATGCAGAAGGGCACGACCATGAAGAAGATCGAGCGCCAGCCAAACCAGTCCACCAGCAGGCCGCCGATGCTGGGCCCGAGCGCCGGGGCCAGCACCACGCCCATGCCGAAGATGCCGCCAGCGCGGCCGCGCTCGTGCGGCTGGAAGGCCCGCATGATGATGATGGCCGGTATCGGCTGCACCACCCCCGCGGCCAGCCCCTCGACCACGCGCGCAGCCAGCACCACCTCGAAACTCCCGGCCAGGCCGCCCCACACACCGCCGCCCAGCAGCATCAGCATGGCCACCACGTAGGTGCGGCGGTAACCGAAACTCGCCAGCAGCCAGGGCGTGCACAGCATGGCCACCGTGGTCGCCACCATGAAGCCGGAGGTGGCCCACTGGGCCCGCTCCTGCCCCAGCGTGAAGTGCTGGCTCATGTCGGGGATGGCCACGTTGATGATGGTCGAGGACATGATGGACGCCATGGTGCCGACCATCACGGCCAGCAGCAGGAGCCAGCGGTAGCGCTCGCCGTAGCGCGCCTGCAGTTCGGGCAGGGTGGCGGGGTGCGTCAAGCGTGCGTTCCGGCCGGGGCGCCGCGCAGGCTGACGCCGGCCACATGCCCCAGGCTCGCCAGCGCGGCCTGCAGTTCACGCTGCAGACGCTGCAGCTCGGCGGCACTGACATGCCTTGCCAGCTCCGCCTCCACTTCCAGGCCACTGTCCAGATAGTGCAGGCGCAGCGCGGCCGGTTGGTGGCCCAGCACCTCGAGCACGCAGGCCTGTACCTGCGCACGCGGCGGCAGCGCCAGCACCCGCGGCAGGTCGCGCACCGTGCCGGGATCGATATGGACGGTGCACTCGGCCACCCGGTGCGCGGCCTTGACCTGCGCGACGATCTGCTCGGCGATGTAGTGCCCCTCGGACACCGAGAGATGCGTGTCCACCTCCACATGCATGTCGATCACGGCCCAGTCGCCCATGCGGCGCGTGCGCAGGTTGTGCACGTCCAACACGCCGTCGACGCCCGCCGCCGTGCCCTGGATGCGCGCAATCTCCTCGGGGTCGAGCGCATGGTCGGTCAGGCTGTGGAAGGCATCGACCGAGAAGTCCCAGCCGGCCTTGAAGATCATGAAGCCCACGATGACGGCGGCCACCGCATCCATGCTGTGGTAACCCAGCAGATTGGCCCCGATGCCCACCGCCACCACCAGCGAGGACGCCGCATCAGCGCGTGCGTGCCAGGCATTGGCGATGAGCATGGAGCTCTTGAGCCGCTCGCCGATGCGCTTCATATAGCGGAACAAGCCTTCCTTGGCGATCAGCGTGACCAGAGCCGCCACCAGCGCCAGCGGGTGCACCGCGTCCAGGCTCTGGCCGTCGTGCAGCTTGACCCCGGCCGTCCACACCATGCCCACGCCGGTGGCCAGCAGGATCAGGCCGATGGCCAGCGAGGCGGCCGTCTCGAAGCGCGCATGCCCGTAAGGATGCTCGTCGTCGGCCTCGGTGTGGGAGTGGCGCGCAGCGAACAGCACCACACCATCGGCCACCAGGTCAGACAGGGAATGCAGGCCATCGGCGATCAGGGCCTGCGAGCGGGCAAACACGCCGATCGCCACCTGCGCGCTGGCCAGGCACAGATTGACCCAGACGCTGATCCAGGTCGAACGCAGGGCCTGGCGTTGTTCTTCGTTGCTGCGGGTCATGGCAGGGAGCGGGTCCGGGGGATGGCGGGAGCCTGATGCTAGCAGGCAAGCCGCCTTGGTGGCACCATGCTGGACATGACAAACCGCCACCTGATCTGTCTGTTGCTCGCCCTGCTGTGCGCGCCGCCCGTGCAGGCCAGCTCGCAACTCGCGCTGGACAAGGGCTGCTACAGCTGCCACGGCGAACCGCCGCGCCGCAACGCGCCCAGCATGGCCCAGCTGGCCACCGACTACGCGCGCTACCGCAGCCAGGCCGACGCCCCGCGCCGGCTGGCCGACAAGCTGCGCGAGGGCGGCCTCTTCGCCCACATCGCCGCACACGAGCGCCTCAGCCCCGAGGAATGCGAAACGCTGATGCGCTGGATCATCGAGGGCGCCAAGTAGGGCCGCCTGCCAGACCCCGGGCCCCTCAGCGCGGCGTGGATCCCGCACAGCGGGCGCAGATGCAGGCCTTGCGCTGCGCCTGCGCTGGCACACGCGCCAACAGCTCCGGCGCGAACGTCACCGTGGTGCACCAGCACGGCGGCTGGGCCAGGCCGGTGGCACGCGCAAGCTCGTTGGCACAGCCATTGGGCTGGCCGCACAAGGGGCAGCGGCAGGGGTCGATGGCGGGCTGAGGCGTATCCATCGCCGCAGTTTAGGGCAGGGAACCAGCCCGTTGGCCTTGCGCCACCTGCCTCGTTTAGACTTCACGCTCCCCCCTTCGGATCCACCGTGTCCCTCACCACCACCCGCCCCTCCCACGTGCTGGCCCTGATCCTGCTGGGCCACAGCCTGCTGCACTTCGTGCTGGGCTGGGTGCTCGGGCTGTCGGGCGACGAGGCGCACTACGCGCTCTACGGCGCCCACCCGGCGCTGAGCTACTACGACCACCCGCCCCTGGTGGGCTGGCTGCAGTGGCCGCTGGTGTCGCTGGGTGCGCCCGAAGGCTTACTGCGCCTCGTCCCCGAAGCACTCTGGGCAGTGACCGCCCTCTTCATCCACGACACCGCGCGCCGCCTGCACACCCTGCTGGTGCCGGCCGCCGGCAGCGCTGACGCCGCCGGCCTGTGGGCCGTGCTGGCCTACAGCCTGGCGCCGGTGCTGCACATCCTGGGCATCGGCCTGCTGCCCGATACGCTGTTGATGCTGTTCACCGCCGCCATCCTCTGGCAGACCCTGCGCCTGCTGGACGAGAGCGTCGCGCAGCGCCTGCCCGACTGGCTGCTGCTGGGCGCCCTGCTGGGCCTGGCCGGCCTCTCCAAGTACACCGCCATCTTTGCCGCGCTGCCGGTGCTGGCCTGCCTGCTGGCCACCCACGGCCTGCGCCTGCTGCGCCGCCCCGGCCCCTGGCTTGCCCTGCTGCTGGCGGTGACACTGGTGCTGCCGGTCTTCGTGTGGAACGCGCAGCACGACTGGATCTCCTTTGCCTACCAGCTCAAGCATGGCAAGGGCAGCCACTGGCAGCTCGGCCCGCTGCTGGTCTTCCTGCTGGCGCAGGCCCTGCTCTACCCGCTGCTGGTCTGGGGCGTCTTCGGCCTGCGCCACAAGGTGCTGGGCGGCTTCGAGCTGGACCGCAGCCAGGCCTGGCTGCTGAGCTTCTTTGCCCTGCCCTTCACCGTGCTGGCCTATCTCTCCGGCGGCGGCTCCAGCCTGCCGCACTGGACGGCGCCGGCCTGGGTCGCGCTGGCACCGTTTGCCGGCCTGGGTCTGGCGGCCCTGTGGGCGGGCGGGCGGCGCACGCTGATCTGGGTGCTCGGTGGCCTGCAGGCGCTCTTCACGGCGGGCCTGTACGTGCTCATGCTGCTGGCCGGCCCCCCCTGGATCGCCAGTGAGGCCCCCGGCAGCGGCGAACCGGAAATGGTCAACCCCTTCACCGACTTCTACGGCTGGGACGAGGCCGGCGCGCACGCCCAGCAGTTGGCCCGTGAGCACAACATTCCCCACCTGGCCGTGCAGAACTGGACCCTGGCCAGCCGCTTCGCCTGGTACGCGCGCCCCCTGCCCGTGCACGTGCTGGCGCCCGACTTCGACCAGTTCTCGCTGTGGACGGGTCCGCTGCCACTGGGCGCCAGCGCCGTGCTGCTCGACTGGTCGCAGATGGCGCACGAACTGCCCGTGGGCGAGGGCCTGTTCGAGCGCTGCGAGCCGGGCGAGAGCTTTGCCGTGCAGCACGCCGGGCGCGCTGTGTCACGTTTTCGCCTGTTCCTGTGCCACGGCTGGGGCGGTCGCCCCGCGCCGCGACGCCAGGACGCTTCCTGAACCTCTCCATGGACCACGCTGCAGACCGCCCCCGCATCGCCCCCTGGCACTGGGCCCTTCCCTTCGTCATCCTCGCGCTGAGCGCGCCGCTATGGCTGGGCCTGTACGAGCCCGCCGTGTTCCGCACGCTCAACCGCTGGTTCTCCGTGCTGCCCGACATCGTCTGGACCCTGCTCTCGCTCTTCGGCACCGGCTGGGCCATCTATGCCGCCACGGCGCCCGCCCTGTGGCGCGCGCCACGTCTCATCCTCTCGTGGCTGTGCGCTGCGCCGCTGGCCGGCGTGCTCACGCGTGTGGGCAAGAACCTGGCCGACAACCCCCGCCCGCTGGAAGTCCTGGGCCTGGAAGGCATCAACGTCATCGGCGAGCCGCTGTTCATTGCCGCCATGCCCTCGGGCCACACCATCACGGCCTTCGCCGGCGCCGCCGCCATCTATTTCGCGCTCGCCACCCGGCAGCGCCTGCGCTGGCTCTGGCTCTTCGTCTTTGCCTTCGGCGTGGCCTGCTCGCGTGTCGCCGTGGGCGCGCACTGGCCGGCCGACGTGGCGGTGGGCGCCGCCGCCGGCCTGCTCAGCGGGCTGACCGGCGCCTGGCTGGCCGCGCGCATTCCCGAGCGCCATCTGCGTCCGCAGGCCTGGCTGATGCGCGGCGTGGCCCTGTTCGGCCTGTACTGCCTCTACGTGTTGTGGACCGACGAGATGGGCTTTGTCATCAACCTGCCCTGGCAGTACGCGCTGGGGGCCTTCCTGGCCGCCTGCCTGGCGCTGTTTGCATCGCGCAGCCTGCGCAAGAACTGAAACCTGAGGGAATAACGCCCATGCTGCTCTACGACCTGGTGAACGCGAAACGCACCCACTTCAGCCCCAACAGCTGGCGCGTGCGCATGGCCCTGCTGCACAAGGGCCTGCCCTTCGAGGTGCGCGACGTGCTGTTCGGCGATATCCCCAGCATCCACAGCGGTGGCGACAAGCTCACCATCCCGACCCTCGCGCATGAGGGCCGGCTCGTCACCGACAGCTGGGCCATCGTGCAGCACCTGGACGCCGCCTTTCCCGACACGCCGCGCCTGATCGCCGCGGGTGCCGAGGGCCACGTGCTCAAGTTCTTCCAGTACTGGGTGCAGAACACCGTCCACGGCGGCATCGCGCGCCTGATCCTGCGCGACCTGCACGACGGCCTGGACCCGGCCGACCAGGCCTACTTCCGCGCATCGCGCGAGAAGATGTACAAGCAGACGCTCGAAGAGCTGCAGGCCGGCCGCGAGGAGCGCGTCGACGCCTTCCGCAAGTCGCTGCAGCCCATGCGCATGGCGCTGGCCCACGGCCCCTTCATCTCTGGCGAGCAGCCCGGCTACGCCGACTACCTGGCGTTTGGCGGCTTCATGTGGGCCCGCGTGAGCAGCCCCTTCCAGCTGCTGGCCGAGGACGACGTGGTCCACGCCTGGCGCGAGCGCTGCCTGGACCTGTACCACGGCGCCGCCCGCCAGGAAGCCGCTGCCTGAACCCGCGAGCGACATCGCCGACATGAACATCATCATCCTGGGAGCCGGCCGCGTCGGCGAAAGCGTGGCCGAGAGCCTGGCCTCCGAACAGAACGACATCACCGTCATCGACCAGGACCCGGTCCGCCTGCGCCAGCTCGAGGAGCGGCTGGACCTGCGCGGCGTGGTGGGCAATGGCATCCAGCCGTCGGTGCTGCGCGAAGCCGGCGCCCAGGACGCCGACATGCTGATCGCCTGCGCCGCACTGGACGAATCCAACCTGGTGGTGTGCAAGGTGGCGCACGATGTCTTCAACGTGCCGGTCACCATCGCGCGTGTGCGCTCGCCCGAGTTCGTCGGGGGCGACGCCCTCCTGTCCAAGGCCGGCTTCGCGGTGGATCAGGTGATCTGCCCCGAGGAATCGGTGATGCGCTACATCCACCAACTCATCGACTACCCCGAGGCGCTGCAGGTGCTCGAATTTGCCGAGGGGCGCGTCTGCCTGGCTGCGGTGCGCGTAACCGGCAGCAGCATCCTGGCCAACCGCACCATCGCCGAATTCCGCGATCGCCTGCCGGCGGCCCAGATGCGGGTGGTGGCGCTGTACCGCATGGACGCCGAGATGCCGGCCACGCCCGAGACGCGCATCCTGCCTGGTGACGAGGTCTTCGTGCTGGCCGCGGCCAACCAGATCCGCCTGGTGCTGGCCGCGCTGCACAACCTGGACCAGCCGGTGCAGCGGCTCATGATCGCCGGCGGCGGCAAGGTCGGCCTGCGTCTGGCGCGCAGCCTGGTGGGCCAGTGCCAAGTGAAGATCATCGAGCAGAACGCCAAGCGCTGCGACTACCTGGCGGGCCAGCTGCCCGGCGACATGCTGGTGCTGCACGGCAACGCGGTCGAGGAAGACCTGCTGCTGGAGGAGAACATCGGCGAGATGGACCTGTTCCTGGCGCTGACCAGCGACGACGAGGACAACATCATGTCGGCCATGCTGGCCAAGCGTCTGGGCGCACGCCGCGTGATGTCGCTGGTCAACCGCCGCGCCTATGCCGAGATGCTGCAGGGCAGTGCGATCGACATCGCCATCTCGCCGGCGCAGACCGTCATCGGCGAGCTGCTCACGCACATCCGCCGCGGCGACGTGGTGGCCGTGCACAGCCTGCGCCGCGGCGCCGCCGAGGCGCTCGAGGGCATCGCCCGCGGTGACATCAAGACCTCGCGGCTGGTCGGCCGGCGCGTGGAGGAGATCAAGCTGCCCGAAGGGGCGCGCATCGGCGTCATCGTGCGCGGCGAAGGCCGCAAAGGCGAGGTCCTGATGCCGCATCACGACACCCTGATCGCGGACGGCGACCACATCGTCATCTTCATCCCCAGCAAGCGCATGGTGCGCGAGGTGGAACGCCTGTTCCAGGTCAGCGCCACCTTCTTCGGCTGAAGACAGCATGCAGATGTTCCTGCCGGTCCTGGCGCTGCTCTCGCGCATCCTCATGGCCTTCTCGCTGGCCTTCCTGGTGCCGCTGGCCTGGGCCTGGGCCGAGGATGCGCCGGCCCTGCGCGCCGTCTGGGGTGGCTGCTTCGCCCTCACCCTGGGTAGCGGCTGGCTGCTGTGGCTCATCAGCCGCCGGCACCGTCGCGAACTCCAGGCGCGCGACGGCTTCCTGCTGGTCAACTTGGTGTGGGTGGTGCTGACGCTCTTTGCCGCCGTGCCGCTGGCGTACACCGTGCCCGGCATCAGCTGGAGCCATGCCTACTTCGAAGCCATGAGCGCGCTGACCGCCACCGGCGCCACCGCGCTGCAGGGCCTGGACGCGCTGCCCGTGTCGGTCAACATCTGGCGCTGCTTCCTGCAGCTTATCGGCGGGCTGGGCATCATGCTGCTGGTGGTGGCCGTGCTGCCGATGCTGGGCCTGGGCGGCATGCAGCTCTACAAGGCCGAGACCCCGGGACCGATGAAGGACACCCGTTTCACCCCGCGCATCGCCGAGACCGCGCGCGGCCTGTGGGGGGTGTATTTCGTGTTCTCCGGCCTGTGCCTGCTGGCCTACCGCTGGGCCGGCATGAGCTGGGCCGATGCCTTCATGCACATGTGCTCCACCATGGGCCTGGGCGGCTTCTCCTCGCACGACGCCAGCTTCGGTCACTGGAACTCGCCGGCCATCGAAGGCGTAGCGATGGTCTTCATGGCGCTGTCGGGCATCAGCTTCATGCGCTACTTCATGGTCATTCGCGCACGCAGCCTGCGCCCCATCACCTCCGACCGCGAGATCCGCACCTACCTGTTCGTGCTGGCCGCTTCCACCGCCACGCTCACCCTCATGCTGCTGGCGCACCAGACCTATGCCGAATTTCCCGCGGCGCTGCGCGCCAGCGCCTTCCACGTGATCTCGCTGGCCACCACCACCGGCTACGCCTCCACCGACTACGCGCAGTGGCCAGTCGCCGCACCGGTGCTGCTGCTCTTCCTGGGCTGTTTCGTGTCCTGTGCCGGCTCCACCGGCGGCGGCATCAAGATGGTTCGCATGGTGCTGCTGATCAAGCAGGCCCGGCGCGAGCTGGTGCGCATCATCCACCCGCGGGTGGTCAACCCGGTGACGCTGGGCGGACAGGTCCTGCCCTCATCGGTCATGACTGCGGTGCTGGGCTTCATGCTGATCTACGGCGCCGCCACCATGGGCCTGACCCTCCTGCTGCTGTTCAGCGGACTGGACATCGTCACCGCCTTCTCGGCTGTGGTGGCCACCGTCAACAACATCGGCCCCGGCCTGGGCCAGGTCGGCCCGGCGGGCAACTTCGGCGGCCTCAACGCCTTCCAGCTCTGGGTACTGTCCTTTGCCATGCTGCTGGGGCGGCTGGAGCTGCTCAGCGTGCTGGTGCTGTTCACCGGTGGCTTCTGGCGCAAGTGAGGCTGCCCCTGCTGGCGCAAGTGAGGCTGCCCCTGCTGGCGCAGAGGGGCGCCACTAGATCGAATAGGTCTCGTAGGTGGCCGGGTGGAACAGCTCCTCCACCGCCATGAGCCGCTTGGACAGGCCCTGCGCGTGGTGGTGCCGTACAAAGGTCTCCAGCGTCTTGCGCGCGGCCTGCACGCCGTAGGACCAGTAGTCCTCGCCCAGGGACTCGCGTGCCGCCTTGAGCTGCTCTTCCACGAAGGGCAGCGTCACCTTGGTGGCCGAGGTGTCGGACAGCGACTCCAGCGCTTGCGCCTTGGCGGTCGTGAAGGCCTTCACGACCGCCGCGGGGAGCCAGGGATGGGCCTGCGCCAGTTCCTTGCGGATGCCCACCACGTGCATGATGGGGAACACCCCGGTGCGGCGGTAGTAGTCCTTGGCCTCGGCCGTGGGGTCGTCGAACAGCCAGCCGATGTTCGGATTGCGCAGGGCCGCGCGGTTAGGCGGGCGCGGGCCGATGAAACCGTCGATTTCCCCGCGGTCCAGCAATTCCGAGATGGTGCTGCCTTCCGGCGCGGCCTCCACCTTCACGCCCGGCGGCAACTGCAGTGCAATCTTCTCGGGCCGTCCCGGCGTGTCGATCCCGCCGCGCACCCAGGTGATGTCTTCGGGCCGCACGCCGTAGTCGTCCTGCAGGATGGCACGCGCCCAGACGTTGGCCGTGAGCTGGTATTCGGGCAGGCCCACGCGCCGGCCTTTGAGATCGGCGGGCTGCTTGATGCGATCCTTTCGGACATAGATCGAGGTGTGGCGAAACGCGCGCGACAGGAACACCGGCACCGCGATGTAGGGGCAGTCGCCCTGCGAGTGCTTGACCAGGTAGCTGGAAAACGAAAGTTCGGCGATGTCGAAGTCACGGCTGCGCATGGCACGGAAGAACATCTCCTCCGGGTTGAGCAGCATGTAGACCGGGTCGACGCCGTCGATGGGGACCCGGCCGTCGTACAGCGCGCGGGTGCGGTCGTAGTCGCCCATGGCGACCGAGAGCTGGAGTTTGGCCATGGCTGCCGCTTCCCGTTTACTGGGGCTTCTTGATGGACTGCACCAGCGGCGTCCAGCGCTCGATCTCGCTGCCGACATAACGCGTGAAGGTGGCCGCGTCCCAGTCCTGGGTTTCCATGCTCTCGAAGGCCAGCTGCTTCTGTGCGGCCTCGGTCTTGAGACCGCGGCGCACTTCCTCGTTGATCCTGGTCACCAGTGCCGGCGGCATGCCCGGCGGGCCTGACAGGGAAAACCAGGTGATGGACGTGAGGCCCGGGTAACCGAGCTCGGCAAAAGTGGGCACGTTCGGGATGTCGGCCAGCCGCTGGGAGGCCGTGGTGGCCAGCGCCTTGAGCCGACCGCTCTTGACGAAGGCGTTGGCAGACGAGTAGGTCATCACGGCAGCCAGGATCTGGCCGCTCAGCAGGTCGTTGACGGCCGGCCCGGCGCCCTTGTAGCTGATGTGGGTCTGCGTGTACTGGGCCTGCTTGGCCAGCAGTTCGCCGACCAGGTGGCCATGGGTGCCCTGCCCCGGCGAGCCCCAGCTCAGACCCTCCTTGAGCTGCCTGGCATAAGCGATGAACTCCGGAACCGTGTTCGCGGGCACCGAAGGGTGCACCACCAGCGCCAGAGGCGGGCCGCCCAGCAGCGCGATGTGGGTGAAGTCGCTCATCGGGTTGAAGACCTTGACCTCGACCGGGGCGATGACATGCGAACCGATGCCTGAAACCACCAGGGTGTAGCCGTCGGGCTGGGCTTTGGCGACCTGGGCCGAGCCGATGGTGCCGCCACTGCCCGCCCTGTTTTCCACCACGAAAGACTGCTTCAGCGCGACCTGCAGCTGTTGCGCGATCATCCGCCCCAGCGTGTCAGAGGAACCGCCCGGCGCATAGGGCACGACGATGCGCACCGGCTTGGCGGGCCAGTCGCCGGCGGGCGAGGGGGCCTGCGCCAGGGCGCAGGTCGACAGGCCAAGCAGCGCGGCCGCGGCAAAGAGTTGACGAACCATGGGTGTCTCCTTTTTTATGGGTTGCTGGAACCCTTGGGCGCATGCTATCTTCGTTCTTCCAAAAGGAAAACCATTCCTCTATACGGAACAGGAGACAAGCGTGCTGAAAACAGAACAAAACGAACTGGTGACCCGCACCGGCGCCGACACCGCGATGGGCAAGCTCTTCCGGCGCTACTGGCTGCCGGCGCTGCTGTCCGGGGAACTGCCCGCACCCGACTGCACGCCTGTACGCGTGAAGCTGCTGGGCGAGCGCCTCATCGCCATCCGCGACACACAAGGCCGGCTCGGGGTGATGGACGAGTTCTGCGCCCACCGTGGGGTCTCGCTCTGGTTCGGCCGCAACGAAGAAAGCGGGCTGCGCTGCCCGTACCACGGCTGGAAGTTCGACGTGAACGGCCAGTGCGTGGACGTGCCCTCGGAGCCCGAAGGCAGCCGCCTGTGCGACAAGATCAAGCTCAAGTCCTATCCGCTGATCGAGCGCGGCGGTGTGATCTGGATCTACATGGGCCCGCCCGAACACCAGCCGCCCGCGCCCGAGTGGGAATTTGCCACCGTGCCCGCCGAGCAGAGCTTCATGTCCAAGCGCCTGCAGGAATGCAACTGGCTGCAGGCGCTCGAAGGCGGCATCGACTCCAGCCACGTCTCCTTCCTGCACCGCGGCGGCCTGAGCCGCGACCCGCTCTTCAAGGGCGCCAAGGGTAACGACTACAACATGCAGGACCTGCGACCGCAGTTCGAGGTGGCCGAGGCCGAGGGCGGGCTGCTGATCGGGGTGAGCCGCAAGGCCGAGGCCGGCAAGCTGTACTGGCGCATCACGCCGTGGATCATGCCCATGTTCACCATGGTGCCGCCGCGCGGCGACCATCCGGTACACGGCCACTTCTGGGTGCCGATCGACGACGAGAACTGCTGGGCCTGGAGCTTTGACTACCACCCCACGCGCGCACTCAGCGCCACCGAGCGCCAGGCCATGCAGGAGGGCCACGGCATCCACTGCAAGTACGTGCCTGGCACCTACATCCCGCTGGCCAACAAGTCGAACGACTATCTGATGGACCGCGACAAGCAGCGCTCCGGCGAGCTCTACAGCGGCATCGAAGGCATCGCCGTGCAAGACTCCTCGCTGCAGGAGAGCATGGGACCGATCGCCGACCGCACGCGCGAGCACCTCACGGGCACGGACCGCGGCATCGTGCAGACCCGCCGCCGCCTGATCGCCGCGGCCACGGCGCTGGCCGAGCACGGCACGCCGCCGCCCGGCACCGAGCCGCACGTGCAGAAAATCCGTTCGGTGGCCATCGTGCTGCCCGAAGGCCAGCCCTTCCACGAAGCCGCCAGGGACGCGCTGCGGGCCGAACCCAACAAGCCGCACGTCACGGTATGAACACGCGGCCCTATCCCGTTACTGGCAGCACCGCATGAAGGCCGCGGTAGCGATCGCTCCCGGTGTTACCGAGATCCGCGAGTTGGCCGTGCCGGCCCCGGACGCGGCCTCCGGTGTGTTACGTGTGTCGTGCACCGGCGTCTGCGGCAGCGACTGGGGCTACTACCAGAACCTGCCGCCCTCGCGCGGCCCGCTGATCCTGGGCCATGAGACCGTGGGCCACGTCGAGCAGATCGGCGAGTTCGCGGCGCGGCACTGGAACGTGAAGGAAGGCGACCTCGTCGCGCTGGAGGAATACCTGCCCTGCGGCCATTGCGAGTACTGCCGCTCGGGCGAATTCCGCTTGTGCAATGCCACCGACTGGCGCCTGGGCGGTCTGCGCTACGGCGCCACCGGGCTGTCGGTGGCGCCTGGTTTGTGGGGCGGTTTTGCGCAGCAGCAGCACCTGCACTTCAACACGGTGTTCCACCATGTACCGGCCGGCGTCTCGGCGCGCCATGCGGCCCTGGCCCTGCCGCTGTCCAATGGCATCGAGTGGACCTACTTGCAAGGTGGCGCCGGGCCAGGGCAGACGGTGCTGATCCAGGGGCCCGGCCAGCAGGGCCTGGCCTGCGTGGTGGCCGCGCGCGAGGCGGGGGCCGAGCAGATCATCCTCACCGGCCTGGGCAGCGAGACCGACCGCCAGCGCATGGCGCTGGCCCGGCAGCTGGGCGCGCACCACACCATCGACATCGAGGCACAGGACCTGCTGGAGACCGTGGCCGACCTCACCGGCGGGCGCATGGCCGACCTGGTGATCGACTGCGCGGCCGGTGGGCCGGCCTCGGTGGTCAGCGCGATCGAACTGGCGCGCAAGCGCGGCCGCGTGATCCTGGGCGGGCAGAAGCGGCAGAAGATCCCGGCCTTCGACAGCGATCGCATCATCGCCAACTTCCTCACCGTCAAGGGCATGCGCGGGCATTCCTACGAGTCGGTGGAACTGGCGCTGCAGCTCATCGCCGGCAATCGCCACAACGTCACCGCCATGAGCACCCACACCTTCACGCTGGAGGAGACCGATCTGGCGCTGCGTTCGCTGGTCGGCGAAGGTGTGACAGGCCCCATCCACATGACCATCGAGCCGGATCAATGACGAACGTGGACATCGCAAGTCCGTCGCGCCGCCTGTCATCCGTCGGCGGTGCCCTGCGCCTGCTCAAGACCTTCACCCCCGAAGAACCGGAGCTGGGCATCACCGCCCTGGCCAAACGCCTGGCCGTGGCCAAGAGCACGGCCCACCGGCTGGCGAGCACGCTGGTGGCCGAAGGCTTCCTGGAACAGAACCCGGTCGATGGCCGTTACCGGCTCGGATTGCTGCTGTTCTCGCTGGGCGCCCAGGTGCGCCGGCGCATGGACGTGTCGGAGCAGGCGGTGCCGCACCTGCACGAACTGAGCACCGCCACCAGCGAAACCGTGCACCTGGCGGTGCTGCACGATGCTGAAATCCTCTACCTGCGCAACATCGACAGCCCGCACGCCATCCGCACGCGCTCCTACCTCGGCGTGCGCATGCCGGCCTATTGCACCAGCGAGGGCCGGGCCCTGCTGGCCTACAGCCCGCCGCTGGTGGTGGCCCACATCCTGCGGACGCGGCTGCAGCCACGCACCGAGCACACGGTGACCGACAAGCCCAGTCTCACCAAGCTGCTGGCGCAAGTACGCGCCAAGGGCTATGCCATCGACGACGAGGAATCCGAGAACGGCATGCGCGGCGTGGCCGCGCCCATCTTCGATGCCAGTGGCGCGGTGGTCGCCGCCGTGGGGCTGGCCGGGCCCACACAGCGGGTCTCCAAGGCCGGCTTGCGCAAGTTCTCCGTCCTGGTGGTGCAAGCAGGCCACGCCATCTCCTCAAGCCTGGGTCACCCATCCTGATGAAAACCCGTCGGATCCCTGTCTGGCTCGTGACGGGCTACCTGGGCAGCGGCAAGACCACGCTGCTGAAACACTGGCTGCGCGATCCGGCGCTGGCCGATGCCGCGCTGGTGGTCAACGAGATCGGTGAGGTCGGTTTCGACGACCGCATGCTGGCCAGCGCCGTGGACAGCGCCATGCTGCTGTCCAACAACTGTGTCTGCTGCACCGGCCTGCCGGGGCTCGAGGAGGCGCTGACCGAACTCTGGTGGGATCGCCTGCATCGGCGCCGCCCGGCATTCTCTTCCGTGGTGATCGAGACCACCGGGCTGGCGGACCCCCGGCCCATCATCACCGCCTTCGGAACGGTCCCCTTCCTGCAGGAGCGTTACGAACTGGCCGGCGTGCTGGTCACGGCCAGCGCCCCGGCCGGCCTGGCCCTGATCGAGGCGCAGGCCGAAGCACGGGCGCAGGTCCAGGCGGCCGATCTGCTCATCATCACCAAGGTCGACCAGGCCAATGGTGCGCCGCTGGCGACGGCCTTGCACGCCCTGAACCCGCATGCGGTTCTGGCGCAATCGGCCCAGGCTTCCCTCACCTGGCCGCAGGTCGGCGCACTGCTGCACCGCGCGGCCGCTTCCGCGCCCGTGCCCGGGCACGAGACCCATGGCCACCATCACCATGCCGCCGCCCGCTTCGCGCCTCTGACGGGCGCCCTGGCGCTCAACGAGCTGAAGGCCCGCTTCGATGCCCTGCACGACGATGCGCTGCTGCGCCTGAAAGGGGTGGTCGCGCTGGACGATGGCCAGCTTTACACGGTGCAATGGGCCGTCGGGGACCCCGACCTCACGCTGGAGGCCTTTGCAGGCCGGGCGCCTGCGCTGGGCCTGACCTGCATCAGCAGCGGCCGGGGCCCTGCGCAGACGGCCCGACGGCTGGCGCAACCCTAGACAATAGTCGCCATGGGATTTTTCTCCCGCTCCAGGACATCAGGCGCAGCGCCAGCGGTCGCCGGCGGGGCTGAGCCCTCGATGAACGCCCTGGCGCCCCTGAGCCAGCCGGTGTTCCGCATGCTGTGGGGCACCTGGCTGGTGGCGCACATCTGCATGTGGATGAGCGATGTGGCCGCCGCCTGGATGATGACTTCGCTGACCACCACGCCGATCTGGGTGGCGCTGGTGCAGACCGCCTCCACCCTGCCGGTCTTCCTGCTGGGCCTGCCCAGCGGCGCCATGGCCGACATCCTCGACCGCCGCCGTTATTACATCCTGACCCAGTTCTGGGTGGCCGCCGTGGCCATCCTGATGTGCGTGACCCTGCTGGCGGGCTGGATGACGCCGCCCCTGCTCCTGCTGCTGACCTTTGCCAATGGCATTGGCCTGGCCATGCGCTGGCCGGTGTTCGCGGCCATCGTGCCCGAGCTGGTGGCGCGCCCGCAGCTGCCCGCGGCCCTGGCGCTCAATGGCGCGGCCATGAACGGCTCGCGCATCGTCGGCCCGCTGGTCGCGGGGGCCCTGATCGCCAGCGCCGGCACCGTCTATGTCTTCGCGCTCAATGCGGTGCTCTCCGTCATGGCCGGTTTCGTCATCATGCGCTGGCGTCGCGAGCACAAGCCCAGCCCGCTGGGGCGCGAGAAGCTCTTCAGCGCCATGCGGGTGGGCCTGCAGTTCGTCGCGCACTCGGCGCGCCTGCGCGTGGTGCTGCTGCGCATTGCCCTGTTCTACGGCCATTCCACCGCGCTGCTGGCCCTGCTGCCGCTGGTGGCCAAGGGCCTGCCCAACGGTGACGCCGGCACCTTCACCGTGCTGCTGGCCTCCATGGGCGCGGGCGCGATCACGGCCGTGATGTTCCTGCCGCGTCTGCGCCAGGCGCTGACGCTGAACCAGCGCGTGGCCTACGGTGTCGTGGTACAGGCGGCCGCGATGGCGGTGATCGCCTTTGCCCCCAACCTCTACGTGGCGGTGCCCACGATGTTCGTGGGTGGGCTGGCGTGGATCACGGTCGCCAATACCCTGAGTGTGTCGGCCCAGATGGCGCTGCCCAACTGGGTGCGCGCGCGCGGCATGTCCATGTACCAGATGGCCCTCATGGGCTCCGGCGCGCTGGGCGCGGCCGTGTGGGGGCAGGTGGCGACCTGGAGCAGCGTGCAGTCCAGCCTGGTGGCCGCCGCCGTGTCGACCGTGCTGGTCATGGCCCTGGCCCGCCGTTTGTGGGCGGGTCATCACGGGGAGGAGGACCTCACGCCCGCCAGCGAGTACAAGCTCCCTGTTGTCGCCACGCCGCCGCAGTCGGGTCATGTCCTGCTCACCATCGAATACCGCATCGATCCGGCGCAAGAGCAAGCCTTCAAGGAGGTGATGCAGGAGAACCGGCGCAGCCGCCTGCGCCGCGGCGCGCTGCATTGGGAACTGGTGCACGACCTCAGTCAGCCCGGGGTCTACATCGAGCACATCATCGACGAATCCTGGACCGACCATCTGCGCCGCTTCGAGCGCATGACAGCGGACGACGTAGCCTTGCGCGAGCGCGCCCGGGCCTTCCACATCGGCGACGCCCCGCTCCTTGTGCGGCGCTTCGTCGTCGACAGCACCGTGCGCCACTGAGCATGAACGAAGTCTGGCCCATGCTGATCGTCTGCGTCGTCGGCCTGGGTGCCGGCGTGCTGGGCGGCGTGATCGGTTTCGGCACCACCATCCTGCTGATGCCGCCGCTGGTCCATTTCTACGGCCCCATGACCGCCGTGCCGGTGATCGCCCTGGTGGCCATCGTCGCCAACCTGACGCGCGTGGGCCTGTGGTGGCGCAGCATCGACTGGCGCCTGTGCGCCGTCTACAGCGCCACGGCCGTGCCTGCCGTGGTGCTGGGCGCCCACACGCTGGTGCAGTTCAACGCAAGGCTCATCGAGCTCATCCTGGGCAGCTTCCTGCTGCTGATGATTCCCGTCCGCCGCTGGCTGCGCCGCATGCACTGGAAACCCCATCTAGGCCACATGGCGCTGGTGGGGGCGGTCATTGGCTACCTCACGGGCATCGTGGCCTCCACCGGCGCCATCAACACGCCCTTCTTCCTGTCCTATGGCCTGGTGAAGGGTGCCTACATCGGCACCGAAGCCGCCAGCTCCCTGAGCGTCTTCCTTGCCAAGGGCGCAACGTTTCACCAACTGGGCGTGATCGACGGCCGCGCCATCGGCCAGGGCCTGCTGATCGGCGTCTTCGTGCTGATCGGCTCCACCCTGTCCAAGCGCCTGGTGCTGCACCTGCCCGAGCACCGCTTCCTGCAGCTGATGGAGGGCGTGATGGGGGTGTCGGGCCTGTCCATCCTGTGGATGGCCTGGTCGTCCACAGGATAGCTCTGCACCACCGCGCGCGCTTTTTTCAGCCCTAGCCCGAAACGGTAGTCACTGCCGCCCTTCTGCCGGGCTTTGGCGCGGTGTGCGCTACGTGGCGTTACGACAAATTACAGCTCCATTACACCTGTCGCGCGCCAGCTGCGGAAGAATGGTCAGCCCGATCTGTGCCCATCATGAGCAAGCCCGCCAGGAAGCCTTCGGCGCCCCAGTCGCCCGCCCCCGCACCGCAGAGCTCGCTCAAGCTCGCCTTGCTGGGCTGGTATGGCGTGGTCGGCATGGCGCTGGGCTATGTGCTGCCCTTCAAGCCACCGTTTGCCGAAGGCTACGCCAAGGAGTACTGGCGCCACGCCCTGGGCAGCCTGGTACTGGTGCTGGCACTGCTCGGCGGCATCGTCGGCCTGGCCTTTCATCTGCTGGACGCCAATGACTTCAAGTCGCAGATCGTCGACTACGTCAAGACCCACAAGCAGCGCGACTTGGTGCTCGAAGGCGACATCCACATCACCTGGTTCCCGCAACTCGGCCTGGAGACCGGCAAGCTCAGCCTGAGCCAGCGCAACAGCAGCACCCGGTTCGCCTCGGTGGAGAACGCGCGGCTCTATGTGGCGTGGTGGCCGCTGCTCACCCGGCAGGTGCAGGTGGAGCGCATCGTGCTCGACCGTGTGCACGCCAACCTGCTGCGCCACCCCGACGGCAGCAGCAACTTCGACGACCTGCTGGTGCCGCCCGACTGGGTGGGCGATCTGCAGTTCGCGGTGGAAAAAGTGCGTGTGCTCGACTCCTCGCTCAACTTTCAGGACGAGGCCTCGGGCCTGGCCTACTTCGTGCACGAGCTCAACCTGGAAACCGGCCGCCTGGCCGACGCCACGTCCGGCCAGGTGCAGGCCAGCCTGCGCCTGCAATCGGCGCAGCCGCAACTGGACCTGCAGCTGCGGCTGAACGCGCAGATGCTCTATGACCACGCTGCCCATCGCTACGAGCTGTCGCAGATGGAAGGCCAGGCGCAGGGCGATGCCGCGGGTCTCAACGACCTGCTGCTGGACTGGCGCGGCCGGCTCACGGCCTGGCCGGGCCAGCACAAGCTGGTGCTGGAGCGCTTCAGCGCCGCGGCGCGCGGCCGGCTGGCGCAGGACCAGCTCGAAGGCAAGCTGGCGGTGGCGCGTGTGCAATTGGCGCAGGGCCTGTGGCAGGCCAGCACCCTTGCACTGGAAGGACGCATCACACGCGAACAGTCCGTGCTGCTCGCCACACTGCAGGCACCAGCCATCGAAGCCAGCGCCAAGAGTTGGAAGAGTGCCGATGTGCAAGGCAGCATCGAACTCAAACACGCTGGTGGCGTGCTGCAGGGGCGCGGCAACAGCCCCCTGCTCTATGACCTCGAGAAACGCCAGCTGCAACTCGAAGCCCTCCAAACCAGCTGGAGCGCCAGCCATCCCCTGCTGGCCGAGCGGCTGCAGGCCACGGCTAACGGCAAGCTGCAGGCCGCCCTGGCCACGCAGGACGTGACGCTGGACCTCAAGGCCAGCGTGGACGACAACCAGCTCAGCGGCCGCGTGCAGTTGCAGGACTTCAAGGCGCCGGCCTGGACCTTTGATCTCGCCGCCAATTCACTGGACCTGGACCGTTACCTGGTCAGCGACTGGAGGCGCCGTCTGCAGGAGAGCACACAGGCGCAGGACTTCGACCAGCTCAAGACGCTGAACCTGCGCGGCAAGCTGCGCAGCGAGTCGCTGCGGGTGGCGCGCCTGCAGGCCAGTGCGTTTGCCGCCGAGCTGCGCGCCGCCTCGGGCACGCTGAGCGTGGAGCCCATCGCGGCACAGCTCTATGGCGGCCACGTGCAAGGCGGCCTGAGCCTGAGCGCCGGCGCGACACCGCAACTCGCTGTGCGCCAGAAACTCACGGGCGTGCAGCTCGACGCGCTGCTGGCTGACCTGAGCGGCAGCGAGGCCCATCTCACCGGCAAGGGCAACGTGCTGTTCGATCTGAACGCGCAAGGCGCCACGCTGCCCGCGCTGCGCCAGTCGCTCACCGGCACAGCCAGCCTGGCGCTCACGCGTGGCACGCTGGCCGGTGTGCAGTTGGGCGAAGCCCTGCTGCTGGGCAAGGAGCAACTGGGCCTGGCCGGCGCGGAGCGCCGCGACAGCGTGCGCCTGACCGAAATCACCCCCTACAACGAACTCCGCGCGAGCCTGACCGTGGAGCAGGGTAAGGCCCGCAGCGAAGACCTGTTGCTGAAGTCACCGCAATTCACCAGCAAGGGTGAATTCGACCTGGCTCTGGACAGCGGCCAGGTCGACGGCTGGCTCGACACCACGGTGGCGCCCGGCCTCAAGCGCGCGACGGCGGGCGAGCTGGTCGAGCTGGCGGGCATCAACATCCCCATGCGCGTCAACGGCCCCTGGCGCACAGCCGCCCTCAGCTACAGCCTGGGCGAGGCCAGCGGCGGCAACACGCCGCGCCTCGCCCGCATCAACCAGGCGCGCGTGGCGGCGGCCCTGGCACCGGTGACAGCGACAACGGCCGGCATGAGCGCCGCCGCCAGCACGGCCGGCGCCGGCAAGCCCGCCGTCAAATAGGGGCGAAGCAACGGGTCGGCGTTTGAGGGGCATGCGGAACAGGCTTCTCCGTTCGGACTGAGCTTGTCGAAGTCCTCCGCCATCGCTTGGTTTGCCAAGAGCGCGTTTCGACAAGCTCAACGCGAACGGGCTGGTTCAGCCCATCCTTGGAACCACTTGCACCCTGGCTTCGCGCCCGGGACAATGCGCCATGCCCACCAAGACCTTCACGATCGGCCGCATCCGCCGCGCGGACTACGACGAAAAAACCCAGCAGCTGGACCTGCATTGGG
Organism: Hylemonella sp.; assembly: GCA_030695415.1. Lineage (GTDB taxonomy): Bacteria > Pseudomonadota > Gammaproteobacteria > Burkholderiales > Burkholderiaceae_C > Hylemonella. The sequence goes on along the minus strand of JAUYQZ010000013.1, from coordinate 116,160 downwards.
ACAGCAAGACCGTACTGGCCTACAAGCAAGTGCCGCAGGAGGTGTTTCGTCGGCTGTGCAGCGCGCCGAACCCGACGACGTATTGGGAGGACCGGATTGCGGAGGAGTACCCGAAGGGGGTGCCGATGAACAAGGGCGCCGGTGGGGACGATGCGGCGCAGAAGTTTCAGGATCTTTTCGGCGGCGCCGAATGACCGCTGTCGATGGCGACGGGGTGAGAATCAGCGGCCGCCCGCGCACTCGAGTTCGAACAGCGGCAGCTCGGCCTGGCGGCTGAGCCAGACGCCACCGCCCAGCTCGGTGAACCCATGCAACAGGCCGCGCCGGTACAGCTGGCCGGAATGACGGAACAGGCGCGGGTCGGTCAGTGTCTGGTCGATGGTGTCACGCTCGTAGTCCTCGCGCGTCACGGCTTCCACATACAGCGCGCCCCGGCTCAGGGTGCCCAGGTTGTGCAACGCCCGCTTCAGGTCGGGCTCGCTCAGGTAGGGCAACACCCCCTGGCAGATCACCAGATCGAAAGGCTCGGCGCTGCGGTAGTCCACCACCGAGCCGCGCTCCCAGCCGTAGCGCGCGCAGAGGTAGTCGCTGACCTCCACGCCGTGGTACTGCGCCTCGGGAAAGTGCAGCGCCAGCGCCTCGCGCCACAGGCCGATGCCGCAGCCCACATCCAGCACCCGCCGCACCGGCACGCGCAGGTACTTGAGGTAGCTGCACACGAAAGCACCCAGGCGCGCCACATGCGCGGGGTCGACCCCGCTGGTCTTCTTGTCGAAGTAGTAGCGCTGGTAGTAGGCCTCGTCGAACCACTGGTCACTGGCAGATTGCACGGTTGTTCCTTGTTGACGCTGCACCCCAAGGGGGGGCCGTGGGAAGTATGACCGAGGGCGCTTGCAAGCTTGTCTCGCCGATGCGCGTGCTTTGGTCGCACGCGGCCTTAGGACGGCGGCTGGATTCGGCCAAGAGCGGACCGTGTCTTCAACGGCACAAAGCGGACATGGGACGCTGGCGGGTTTTGCATGTTTTTTAATGTTGCCCCTAAAACACAGAGCAACGCTAAGTCGTTGATACGACGTGAGTTTTGACGTGAGGCCGTTGTCGTGTTAGTCCGCAAGCGGCCATGTTATGCGACAGTTTCACCGGGTTTATGCGGTGTGTTCATGGTGCGGCCTTGCGTTATATTGGCCCGAATTCTTTAAAAAAACAAGCACTTAGCTTGCAGCAGGGGAGGCGCCAGGATGAACCTCGGTCCATGTTATGCCGCACTTTTGCGGCCTATATCAAGTTATGCGTCACCCACATGTCGGAGTCGTTTGCAGTGAAAAAGTACACGCTTGTGTTTTCTATCGCGTATCTAGTTTTCGGACTGGTATTTTTCGCCGTTGCAGAACTACTAAAGATCAACGCGAATGCTAGTTTCAGCGTAGCAACAACTCTTGCCTCAAGCTTCCTTGCTGCCTGGAAGTTCGCAAAGGATCATGGTCGCGAACCAACCATAGAAGAAAAGAAGTCTTACGCTTGGCAGGCATTGTTGAGTGTGTGGGTTATTTCGCTAATACTGGCTATCGTGATGTTTGCCGCATTTCTTTCCCCGAGCGAAGCAAAAGGCGTGTTGACTGTCATGGGAACTTGGCAGACGACTTACCTCGTAATCGGGCTTGGCATCTCAGTGTTTGTTTCGCTTGTCTACTATGTCGCTATCCGTTGGTCTTTCGCGTGGTTTGCAAAGCTCACATGCAGGTAGTGGGCATGCTGCATAACATGTTGCTCGTCGCGGACACGCGGCCGCAGGGGGCCGCTTCGCGGCCTATGCTGCGTGCCGGACAGCGCCAACGTTAGCGTTTTGCCCCATGAGAACTTGCCCAAAATGCAATGCGCTTGTGACACCTGGCGCCACGGATTGCGCGTCATGTGGGGCGCTCATGCCCGAAGAAGCGGAAGAAGCCAGTGCAGCAGATAGCGGCTTCATAAAGATCTTCGCATGGTTCTTGGCCGTGCTCCTGATCACCATCGTTGTGGGCCTTTCGCTTCCCTCAATTGTTCCTGGGTGCCAGTGCGGTCTTGAGGGCGGTTGCCGGGGCTGTGGGGGAGTCATCGGGGATGCCCTTGGATCGTTCTCCCTCGTTTGTTTTGCCCTGGGCGCAATGGGGCTTGTCTTGCTGGTCTGGTTCGGAATTCCGCTCGTGGTGCTAGGGGGAATCGTGTACGGGATCTATTCGCTATTCCGTACAAAAGAGAATAAACAGACCCCGGGTCCGCATACGTCCAGAGCCAATACAGGTGATCAATGAGGGAAAGAGTCCTGCCGCACAACAGGTCTTTCGACACGGACGAAAACGTGCTTCCATGCGCTTCGCGCATTCGCCTCGTTTGCGCCGGTCAACTCCAACTTTGAACGTCTGCTCTTGCAGATCGGCCACTTCCGCTCTGGGTCGAATGCTGACATCCTTCGAGATGTCGTTGCCGCTGCGACGATCAGCCGAGATCAGTCGGCGCAACGTCGAAGGCAGTCACTTCCCTGGCCAGCCCTTCGAGTGCCATGCCTACCTCATGCTCCACCTTGAGCGCCAAGACCGGGTCCGCCCGCGTGCGTCCCCGGTTCACAGCGACCACGGGCTTGCCCGCCGCCACCGCCTCCTCAACGAAGCGGTAACCCGAGTACACCATCAGTGACGAGCCGGCCACCAGCACGGCGTCGGCCTGTGCCAATGCCTCCCGCACCGCAGCCACACGATTCCGCGGCACGCTCTCGCCGAAGAACACCACATCGGGTTTGAACAGGCCGCCGCAGTGCGGGCAGGCGGGCACGTCAAACGCCGCGAAGTCCAGGCCGTCGAGATCGGCATCACCATCGGCCAGGCTACGCGCGTCGAGCGCCAGCCAGCCCGGGTTGCGCGCCATCAGTTTCTCTTGCAAGTCACGACGCGGTGAACGCGTACCGCAACCCAGGCAGCACACGGTGTCCAGACGGCCATGCAGGTCCACCACGGCCTGGCTGCCGGCGGCCTGATGCAGACCATCGACGTTTTGTGTGACGAGCTGGACGATGCGGCCCGCGCGCTCCAGCTGCACCAGCGCGTGGTGCGCGGCGGTCGGTTGGGCGTGGGCCATGGTGCGCCAGCCCAGCATGCTGCGGGCCCAGTAGCGCTGACGCGCCTGGGCGCTGCCGGTAAAGGACTGGTAGCGCATTGGCTCGCGCTGTTTCCAGGCACCGTTTTCGTCGCGGTAATCCGGAATGCCGGCGGCGGTGCTGCAGCCGGCGCCGGTGATAACCAGCAGGCGCGGGTGCTTGGTGACGAAATCGATCAGGGGCTGCAGGCCGTCCATGCGCGGATTGTGCGGACTTTGCGTGACAGGCGTGTGCGCAGGGGTTTGCCGAGATGAAAAACGGCGCCCGCGGGCGCCGTTTCTTCTGCAGCCCTGCGACGGGCTCAGGCCGCAGCCTTGAGCTTGAGGCGCCAGGCGTGCAGCAGCGGCTCGGTGTAGCCGTTGGGCTGCTCCAGGCCCTTGAAGACCAGGTCGGTGGCGGCCTTGTAGGCCATGGAGGTCTTGAAGTTGCCCGCCATCTTCTTGTAGAGCGGGTCGCCTGCGTTCTGGAAGTCCACCACAGCGGCCATGCGCTCGAAGGTGGCGCGCACCTGCTTTTCATTGGTGATGCCGTGCAGCAGCCAGTTGGCGATGTGCTGGCTGCTGATGCGCAGCGTGGCGCGGTCTTCCATGAGGCCCACGTTGTGGATGTCGGGCACCTTGGAGCAGCCCACGCCCTGGTCGATCCAGCGCACCACGTAGCCCAGAATGCCCTGCACGTTGTTGTCCAGCTCCTGCTGAATCTCGGCATCGGTCCAGAAAGGCACCAGCGCGGTGGGGATCTGCAAGATCGCGTCCAGCAGGTTCTCTTCCATCGCGAGCGATTTTTCATTGCGCACAAAGATGTCCATGCTCTTCTGCAAGGACGCCACGTCGACCTGGTGGTAGTGCAGTGCATGCAGCGTGGCGGCGGTGGGCGACGGGACCCACGCGGTGTTGGCGCCCGCCTGCGGGTGCGCGATCTTCTGCTTCATCATGTCTGCCATCAGGTCCGGCATGGCCCACATCCCTTTGCCGATCTGGGCCCGGCCACGCAGCCCGCAGGCCAGGCCGATCTGGACGTTGTTCAGTTCATAGGCGCGCAGCCAGGTCGAATTCTTCATCAAGGGTTTGCGCACCATCGCCCCGGAATACATGGCGGAGTGGATTTCGTCGCCGGTGCGGTCCAGAAAGCCGGTGTTGATGAAGGCCACGCGGTGTTTGGCGGCATCGATGCAGGCCGCCAGATTCACGCTGGTGCGACGCTCTTCGTCCATGATGCCCAGCTTGACGGTGTTTTCCTTCAGGCCCAGCAGCGCCTCCACGCGCGAGAACAGCTCGGTGGCAAAGGCCACTTCGTCCGGGCCGTGCATCTTGGGCTTGACGATGTAGATCGAGCCGGTGCGCGAGTTGCGGAAGTTACGGCCCTTGGCGGGCTTCAGGTCGTGCAGGGCAATGGCCACCGTGATGACGGCGTCCATGATGCCTTCGTGGATCTCGGATCCATCCCCGTACAGGATGGCCGGGTTGGTCATCAGGTGACCGACGTTGCGCACAAACAGCAGGGAGCGTCCTTGCAGCGTGAGCTCTCCGCCTGCCGGGCGGTGGTAGACGCGGTCCTCGTTGAGGCGGCGGGTGAATGTCTTGCCTCCCTTGGCCACGTTTTCGGTCAGCGTGCCCTTGAGGATGCCCAGCCAGTTGTCGTAACCCAGAACCTTGTCCTCGGCATCCACGGCAGCCACTGAATCTTCCAGATCCAGGATGGTGGTGAGTGCCGACTCGACCACCAGATCGCTGACGCCGGCCGCATCGGTCTTGCCGATGTGATGGCGGCGGTCGATCTGGATGTCGAGATGGATGCCGTTGTTGCGCAGCAAGATGGACGACGGTGCCGCAGCGCTGCCCTGGTAGCCGACGAACTTGCCACTTTGGGTCAGATGTGCGGTCGAGCCGTCCTTCAGCTTGACGCAGAGCTTGCCGCCTTGCACGCTGTAAAGGGTGCTGTCGCGGTGCGACCCATGGGCCAGCGGGGCGACGCGGTCCAGCACGTGGCGCGCATATTCAATGACCTTGGCGCCGCGCACCGGGTTGTAAGCCGCGCGCTTGTCGGCGCCATTGGCTTCGCTGATCATGTCGGTTCCGTACAGGGCGTCGTAGAGCGAGCCCCAGCGTGCGTTGGCGGCGTTGAGTGCATAGCGCGCATTGAGAATCGGAACCACGAGTTGCGGGCCAGCCAGTTTGGCGAGTTCTTCGTCCACGCCGGTGGTGTCGCAGTTCACGGCGTCGGGCGCGGGGGCCAGGTAGCCGATTTTTTTCAGGAAGCCCCGGTACGCCGGCATGTCGCGGATCGGGCCCGGGTTGGCCTTGTGCCAGGCGTCCAGTTCCAGCTGCAGGCGGTCGCGCTCGGCCAGCAGGGCGGCGTTCTTGGGGCCCAGTTCGTGGGCGATGGCGTCGAACCCTTTCCAGAAGGTGGCGCTGGGGATGCCGGTGCCCGGCAACACCTTGTCTTCGATGAAGCGGTACAGCTGGGTGGCGACTTGCAGCCGATGGGCGGGGGTGCGTTGCGTCATGGTCTTAACTCCAAGTTTCAAAAATCATTCGGCCGGGAAGAAACCCAGCACGTCGTTGAGCGTGTTGCCGGTGCGGCTGGGTTGGGTCCCCAGCTCCTCAAAGGGCAGCGCGTAGCGGTTGACCCACAGGGTCCGGTAGCCGTACCAGGTGGCGGCCAGTGCGTCCCAGCTGTTGCTGCTGACGAAGGCAATCTGCGCGGCGCGCAGGCCGGTCGCCTGCTCGCCCAGCGCGTACGCCTCGGGGTGGGTCTTGTACTTGCGCACGGCGTCCACGCTGACCACGTGGTCCAGCAGGCCTTCCAGGCCCGCGCTGCGCACGGCGATGCCCAGCATCTCGGGGTCGCCGTTGGAAAGGATGCCGGTGGTGATGCCCCGCGCCTTCAGCGCCTGCAGCACGTCGCGGTTTTCCGGGAAGGCGCTCAGGTGACGGTACTGGTTCATCAACTGCAGCTCGGCCTCGGGCGTGAGGGTGAGCTTGAGGCGCTTGGCCGCATAACGCAGGCCGGCCTGCGTGAGCTGCCAGAAGGGCTGGTAATGCGCGCCGTCGTTGCTGGTGGTGACCAGGCGCGTGTATTCGATCTGCTTCTCGCGCCAGATCTGGCCCAGGGCCTGGCCCTGGCCGGGAAACAGCTGCTCTGCCACCAGGCCGACGCTGTAGACGTCGAACAGGGTGCCATAGGCGTCAAACAGCACCGCTTTGGGCTGGGACGTGGCAGGTGCGCGCGTTTTTTCCATGCCCCCACTTTATTTGATACTTTCAAAACCATTAATAGCAAAATAATGCGTAAATTGCGAACAAAAAGTATCGAATCTTTTTTTGAGTCGCCGGCAGGCATAATTTGGAGCATTCCCGGCGAATGGAGCAACCCGCCGGCTTTCCTGCGGCATCTGCTGCGTACTGGCTGCTATTCATGTCCATCCCCTTCGACCTGGTCGACCTGCGCCTCATGGTGCGCATTGCCGAAGCCGACAGCCTGACCAAAGGCGCCGAGGCGGCCCATATGTCGGCCCCGGCCGCGAGCACCCGCATCAAGGCCATCGAGGAAAGCCTGGGGGTCAAGCTGCTGCACCGCAGCTCCCAGGGCGTGACACTCACGCCGCCGGGCCAGGCCTTTGTGCACCACGCCCGCCTGGTGCTGGGCCAGCTGGAGCACCTGCGTGCCGACTTGCAGGAGTACGCGCGCGGCATCCGCGGCCACCTGCGGGTGCACGCCAACACCACGGCCCTAGGCGAATTCCTGCCGCCGGTGCTGCGCCGCTATCTGCTGGCCCACCCGGACGTGACCGTGGACCTGCAGGAGCGACTGAGCCACGACATCGTGCGTGCCGTGTCCGAAGGCCAGACCGACATCGGCATCGTGGCCGGCCTGGTGCGCACCGAGAAGCTGCAGGTGCTGCCCTACCGGCGCGACCGCCTGGTGCTGGTGCTGCCGCGCGGCCACGCGCTGGCCAACAGCACATCGATCAGTTTTGCCGACACGCTGGACTTCGACCACATCGGCCTGGCCGAGAGCAGCGCGATCCGCGCCTTCCTGCAGCAGATCTGCGAGGGGCTGGGCCGGCCCATGCGCCAGCGCATCCAGGTCAGCAACTTCGAGGCCGCCTGCCGCATGGTCGAAGCCGCCGTGGGCGTGGCCATCCTGCCGGGCTCGGCCGCGCACCGACACGCCCAGACCATGGCCATCCGCATCGTGCCCCTGGGCGATCCCTGGGCCGAGCGCGCCCTGCAGATCGTGGTGCGCAGCCTGGACGCGCTGCCGGCGTATGCCAGGGAGCTGGTGGACTTGCTGGTGGAGGATGCGCGGCAAGCGGCCACCTGAGACGCCAGGCGGGGAGCGCCGGCGATTGAGCGGCTAGGCTGTTTGAAGCGTCACCGTGGGTATGGTCTCCGGATCCTTGATCACCTGGCGCTGCGGCATGTAATCGAGCAAGAGATCGGTTTCCTTCTTGACCACGGCGTAGCACTCACAGCTCAGCGTTTCAAGCTTCGGCCGGTCGAGCACCTTGATCAATCCGCGGTGGTAGGAGATCACGCCGAGCTGCTGCAGCTTTGACGCTGCCGCGGTGACGCCTTCGCGGCGCACGCCGAGCATGTGGCTGATGAACTCCTGCGTCATGGTCAGGTTGTTGTGCGACAGGCGGTCCATGGACAGCAGGAGCCAGCGGCAGAGCTGCTGGTCGATCGAGTGGTGCCGGTTGCAGACGGCCGTCTGGGAGACCTGCGTGATCAGCGCCTGCGTGTAGCGCAGCATCAGCATCAGCAGCTGGCCGTGGCGGTTGAACTCCTCTTTAACGCGCAGCCTGGGCAGGCGATAGGCATAACCGGCACTCTGTACCAGGGACCGCGTTGGCGTGCTCTCGCCGCCGAGAAACAGGGTGATGCCCAACAACCCCTCGTTACCCACCACGGAGATCGCCGTCGATGCGCCGTTCTCCATCAAGTACTGCAGCGAAACGATGGAGTCGGTGGGAAAGTAGACGTGGCGCATGGGGCGCCGGGATTCATACAGGAGCGCGCGCAGGGGCAGTGGCACCAGCTCCAGGTAGGGAAACAGACGAGACTGAACCTCGGGCGACAAGGCGGCCAGCAGATGGTTCTGCTGGGGTTGGGAGGGGGGTTTGACGGAAATTTTGATGCTCGCGGAATGAGGAGCGAGCCCGGGTGCTCGCTCGCATCCTTGACACTTTAGGTTTCGTCCCGCACGAGTTCTGTTCGATAGCGAACAAAACTCGTGCGGCACCGGGCCGGCGCAGCGCAGCCGGCGAGCCGCTCAGCTGCCGACGGGTGTGTAGGCGCTGCGGTTGTCTGCCAGCCACTGTTCGGCCGCATGCGCGTCATGCTGGGCCGGGTGGAAATCGCGGCGCAGGTAGTCGCGCCAGGGCTTGAAGGTGCAGCGCACCAGGCCCTGCTTGCCAAAGAGAAAGCTGGCCGCGCCGGCCCAGGTGCGCCAGCGCCAGAGGGTTCTATCGCGCCGCAGGTTGAGCACCGTCTGGCGCAGCAGGTCGGCGAGGAAGAACACGGTCACCCGGCGGAACCACGTGAGGCGCCAGGCCTCGTTGCCGCCCAGTGCCTGGTAGAGATCGAAGGCCACGTTGCGGTGCTCCGACTCCTCGGCGCTGTGCCACAGCCACAGGGTGGCAAGCCGGCGGTCCTCGCTGCCCAGCATGCCGGGGTTCTTCAGCAGCCAGTCGGCAAAGATGGCCGTGAAATGTTCGTTGGCCGCAGTGATGGCCAGGGGATGGCGCGGATCGAGGTTTTCGAGCTGCTTGAGGCGCGCCTGCGCGCGCGGGCCCCAGCGGTTGTCCAGGCCCTGCTGGACCAGATGCTGGTTGTAGAGCTCGTGCAGGCGACGGTGGGTGGCTTCCTGGCCCACGAAACCCTGTACCTGCACCTTGAACTGCGCCTGCATCTCGGTCGGCAGGGCCTGGTAGCCCTGTCGCACGGAGTCGATGAAGAACTGCTCCCCCACCGGAAAGCTCATGGACAGGGCATTGAAAAAGGCGGTGCGAAAGGGGTCCCCGGCGCACCAGTGGCGTGCCATGGGCGCGTCCATGTCGACGAGCAGGCGGCGGACAACAAGATCGGTCATGGACGGGCGGACTGGATCGCAGCGTGTGGATGAAAGACCGATGCTGGCGAGAAGTGTCGCAACTGTCAAGAACGCGGAGGAACGCGGTCGTCGCCGGGCCACCAGTAAGAACGCCGGGCAAGCCCGGCGTTCTTACTGGCGCGTGAAGCGCTGATCAGTCGGCGAACTGGCCGGCCGCGCGGATGGCCTTGCCCCACTTGTCAACTTCCGCGGTCAGCCAGGCGCGCTGGCCGTCGGAGGTCTGGCGACCGGCCGGCGGGATCTCGCCGCCGAGGTCGGCCATGCGTTGCACGAAGGCCGGGTCCTTGAGGGCCTCGCGCATGGCGTCGCCGAACTTCTGCAGCACGGCCGAGGGCGTGCCCTTGGGCGCGTAGACGCCGTGCCAGACGATGACCTCGAAGTCCTTCAGACCGCCTTCACTCAGAGTGGGAGCGTCGGGCAGGGCCTTGATGCGCTGCTTGCTGGTCACGCCGTAGAGCTTGACGGTGCCGGCCTTGATGTGCGGCACGGTGTTGGTGGTCTGGTCGCACAGCAGGTCGACCTGACCGCCCAGCAGCGCATTGAGCGCCGGGCCGGTACCCTGATAGGGGATGGTGACAAGGTTCACGCCCATCGCCTGCTGGAACAGCGTGCCGCACAGGTGCGAGACAGCGCCCAGGCCGGCATTGGCCAGGTTGACCTTGTCGGCATTGGCCTTGATGTAGCTCATCAGCTCACCCAGGTTCCTGGCCGCCATGTCCTTGCGCGCCAGCATGGTCATGGGCACGTCCACCACATTGCCCACGTGCTCGAAGTCGCTCACGGGGTTGTAGGCCAGCTTGCGGTACAGGGCCGGGGCCGTGGCCATGCCGTTGTGGTGGATCAGGAAGGTGTAGCCGTCCGCCGCGGCCTTCATGACGTAGGAAGCGGCGATGGTGCCACCGGCACCCGCCTTGTTCTCGACCACCACCGACTGCCCGAGGGACTTGGTCATGGTGGCGGCCAGGGTGCGGGCCACGATGTCCGTCGGGCCACCGGCGGCAAACGGCACGACCAGGCTGATCGGCTTGGTCGGGTAGGCCTGCGCCAGGGCGGCGGTGCTGCCCAGGGCCAGGGTGGAGGCCACGGCTGCGGCGGTAAAGATTCTGCGGTTCAGGTTCATGGTTGTTTGTCCTCGTTCTGGCTGTAAAGGGGGAAGCGCCCCAGTCGTCCGGAGTCTATCGTCTTTCATCTGCCGCAGTGAGGCAAGCCGGGTCATCCCTAAGGCCCAGGAACTCTGGGGGTTTGCTGCCCCGCACGCCTCAGGGCAGCAGCCGGGCGACCTTGGGCGACTCGGCGATGGCCCAGAGCCGGGCCATGGCCACGCGCATCTCGCTCTCGGTCGCGCCCCCGTGGTACAGGGCCAGGCGCAGCGCCTTGTCTTCCAGTTCGGGGCGGCTCAGGGTGTTGCCGGGGTCGCCCTTGGGCTCGTCCACGCGGCCGTGCAGCACGCGGCCATCCGTAGTTTCCACATCGACCTTGCCGATCCAGCGCGCGGGGTAGGCGCTGTCGACCTCCGGGTCCAGCGCCATGACGACCTTGTCATGGAAGGCCGTCACCTCGCCGGCCTTGAAGCTGGCGTCGAACTCGGACAGGCCGGCGCGGCCCAGCACGGCCACCAGGCCCAGCACGGTGCCCATGCTGAACTTGCTCTGGTGCACGGTCTGCGGGTCCGTCACCGGGCCCAGCACGTCGATGGCGCCCTGGTGCACCAGCGCGGTGACGCGCTTGACGTCGCCAGCCTTGAGGCCGTGCGTGGCCAGCACCTGCTGCAGCGCGTCGGCGGCCGGATGGGTATGGCGGCAGGAGGCGTGGAACTTGAAGGAGGTCTCGGCCGTGGCCCAGCGCGTGCCCAGGCCATCGGTGAGCCTGCTCAGATCGGCGTCACTCGACATGCCAGCGGCCAGCCCCTGCGAACCTTCGAGGATGCGGCGCGCGCCGGTGAAGCCCTTCTGCGCCAGGTAGGCCGCCGTGAGACCCGCCCCCGCAGCATGCGCCGTGTGCAGCTGCTTGGAGTCCGCCGCGTCGCGCAGAAACTCCCACAGGCCGGCCGATTGCGTGCCGGCCGAGCCGAAGGCGTGCAGCATCTGTTCCGGGTTCAGCCTGAGCAGATGCCCCACCGCGGCAGCGGCGGCAAGGGTGCCGGCCGTGCCCGTGGTGTGAAAGACCTTGTAGTGCGAGCGGCCGAGGAATTCGCCCACGCGGATGCCCACCTCATACCCCGCCACACAGGCGGTGAGCAGCTCCTGGCCGGATCGGCCCAGGGCCTGCGCCACGGCCAGCGCCGGTGGGAAAACCACCGTCGCCGGGTGGAAGACCGAACCGTTGTGCACATCGTCCTGCTCGGCCACGTGCGAGGCCGCGGCATTGGCCATGGCGGCCAGCAGGGGGCTGCTGCTGCTGCGGTGGATCAGGATTTCGCTGGGGCCGTCGACCGGGCCCATGCTCTCGACGAAAGCGGCCAGGATCTCGACGGCGCGCGCGTTCTTGCCCGCCAGGCAGGAGCCGAACCAGTCGAGCAAGAGGTCTTCAGTGCGACGGATCACCGGCGCGGGGATGGATTCGAACTTCAGCGTGGCGGCGAATTGGGCCAGCGCTTGCGTGGAGGGTGTGGTCATGATCGTAGGAAGTAACTTGGCGCTCGGGCTGAGCCTGTCGAAGCCCTTGCAGGCCCTTCGACAAGCTCAGGGCGAACGGAACGTGGTGAGTGCGCGTCAAATGGCCTTGTCTTGCCTGAGTTGCTCGATGTCCTCGCTGCTGTAGCCCAGCTCGCGCAGGATGGCCGCGCTGTGCTGGCCCACGGCGGGGATGGGGTCCATGCGCACATGCGACTCGTCGGGTGCGCCGGGCGGCAGCATGGCGGGCACGGGCCCCACAGGCGTGCTGACCTCGGTCCAGCGCTGGCGCGCGGCCAGCTGGGGATGGGCCCAGAGGTCGGCCATGGTGTTGACCTGGGCATTGGCAATGCCGGCGGCTTCCAGTCGTTCGATCACCTGGGCGGCACTCAGCTTGCCAAAGGCCGCTTCGATCAAGGCCTTGAGCTCGGCGCGCGCGGCCGAGCGCTTGGCATTGGCATCGAAGCGTGCGTCCTGGGTCAGCGCGGGCTGCTGCAGGACCTGCTCGCAGAACACGGCCCACTCGCGCTCGTTCTGCAGGCCCAGCATGACGCTCTTGCCGTCGCCGGCGGCAAAGGGGCCGTAGGGATAGATGGTGGCGTGCGAGGCGCCGGCACGCGGCGGCGGCGCGGCACCCTCAAACGCGTAGTACATGGGAAAGCTCATCCACTCGGCCATGCCCTCCAGCATGGAGACGTCGATGCGCCGGCCCAGCCCCGTCTTGCCGCGCTGGATCAGCGCCGTGAGGATGTTGCTGTAGGCGTACATGCCGGCAGCGATGTCGGCGATGGAGCAGCCCGCTTTGGAGGGTTCGTCCTGGGTGCCCGTGACGGACAGGAAACCGGCCTCGCTCTGGATCAGCAGGTCATAGGCCTTCTTGTCACGGTAAGGCCCTGAGTCACCATAACCCGAGATGTCGCAGACGATGAGCCGGGGGTATTTCTCGTGCAGGGCCTCGAAAGACAGGCCCATGCGCGCGGCCGCACCGGGTGCGAGGTTCTGCACCAGCACGTCGGCACCGCTGAGCAGCTTGTCCATGATCTGCGCCGCTTTCTCGTGTTTGAGGTCGAGCGAAAGGCTTTCCTTGGAACGGTTGGTCCAGGTGAAGTGCGAGGACAGCCCGTTCACGCGGCTGTCGTAGCCGCGTGCAAAGTCGCCCACCCCGGGGCGCTCCACCTTGATGACGCGCGCGCCCTGGTCGGCCAGCTGGCGCGAGCAGAAGGGCGCGGCGATGGCGTGCTCCAGCGCGACGACGGTGACACCATCAAGCGGTTTCATCAGAAGCTCCGGGGCAGGCCCAGCAGGTGCTCGGCCACGTAGGAAAAGATCAGGTTGGTGGAGATCGGCGCCACCTGGTACAGCCGTGTCTCGCGGAACTTGCGCTCGATGTCGTATTCGCAGGCGAAGCCGAAGCCGCCGTGCATCTGCAGACAGACATTGGCCGCCTCCCAGGAGGCCTTGGCCGCCAGGTACTTGGCCATGTTCGCCTCGGCGCCACAGGGCTGGTGGGCGTCGAACAGCTCGCAGGCCTTCCAGCGCATGAGGTTGGCGGCTTCCACTTCGATATAGCTCTCGGCGATCGGGAACTGCACACCCTGGTTCTGGCCCGTGGGGCGGCCGAAGACCACGCGGTCTTTGACATATTTCGTCACGCGGTCCACGAACCAGTAGCCGTCGCCAATGCATTCGGCGGCGATCAGGGTGCGCTCGGCGTTCAGGCCGTCCAGGATGTACTTGAAGCCCTGCCCTTCCTGGCCGATCAGATTTTCGGCCGGGATCTCCAGGTTCTCGAAGAAGAGTTCGTTGGTCTCGTGATTGACCATGTTCGGAATCGGACGCACGGTCAGGCCCGACTTCTCGGCCTGACGCAGGTCCACCATGAAGATGGACATGCCTTCTGTCTTTTTCTTCACGTCCGCCAGGGGGGTGGTGCGTGCCAGCAGGATCATGAAGTCCGAGTGCTGCACGCGCGAGATCCAGACTTTCTGGCCGTTGACCACGTAGCGGTCGCCCTTCTTGATTGCGGTGGTCTTGATCTTGGTGGTGTCGGTGCCGGTGCTGGGCTCGGTCACGCCCATGGATTGCAGGCGCCACTCGCCAGAGGCGATCTTGGGCAGGTAGAGCTCCTTCTGTTGTTTCGAGCCGTGGCGCAAGAGCGTGCCCATGTTGTACATCTGGCCGTGGCAGGCGCCGGCGTTGCCGCCGCTGCGGTTGATCTCTTCCATGATGACCGAGGCCTCGGTCAGGCCCAGGCCGGAGCCGCCGTACTCCTGCGGAATCAGCGCGCCCAGCCAGCCGGCTTTGGTCAGGGCGTCGACGAATTCTTCGGGGTAGGCGCGCGCGGCGTCGACCTTGCGGTGGTATTCATCCGGAAACTCGGCGCAGAGCGCGCGCACGGCGTCGCGGATGTCCTGGTATTGGTCGGTCTTGTTCATGTTGTGTGTTCTTGCTTATTCGATCTCGGCGCTGCCCTGCATGGTCAGCCAGCCCTCGTGGTCGCGGCCCCACAGCGTGACGGTCTTGCCGTCCACCTTGCCGCAGACCGTGAAGGGGTGGATGTCGAAGGTGGGGCGCACGGCCTTGAAGCTGAAGCGCTTCACGCTGGCGTCGGGCAGGTTTCGGCGCAACAGGTCCAGCAGCAGGGTGGCGATCAGCGGTCCATGCACGATCAGGCCGGGATAGCCCTCGACGCCGGTGACGTAGCTGCGGTCATAGTGGATGCGGTGGCCGTTGAAGGTGAGCGCCGAGTAGCGAAACAGCAGCACGGGATCCGGCACGATCTCGCGGCTGAATTGCTCGTCGCGCGGTGCGGCGGTCGGCTCGGGCGCGGGGGCGCCAGGCGCGGGGGCATCGCGGTAGACGATGTCGTGCTCTTCGCTCAACGCCAGGCCCCGGGTGCTGCTGAGTTCATGGCGCACGCAGACGAAGACCAGGGCGCCGCTGCGGCCCTCTTTCACTGTCACATCCTTGATGGTGGACACACGCTGCACGGACTCGCCCACGCGCAGGTGCTGCAGGAAGTCCAGCCGCCCGCCGGCCCACATGCGGCGCGGCAGCGGCACCGGCGGCAGGAAGCCGCCGCGTTTGGCATGGCCGTCCTCGCCGATCTCGCTGTGGCGCGTGAGCGGCGTGAAGTAGAGCCAGTGCCACAAGGGCGGCAGCGCGGTGCCGGGCACGGGGGCCGGGTCGTCGCGGTCCAGCGTAGCCGAGAGCGCCGCGACCGGGGTGGCGGTGAGCAGGTCCTGGCGCGTTTCGCTGCGGCCGATCCAGTCTCGCAGGTGATTCAGGTCGGGGGTGTTCATGGGCGTCCATCATGCGCCCGCCGGACCGGACCGGCCATTTGCATTTCCCCAAGGGCCTGTTAGCCAGCCCTTAACGCGCCCGTCAGAGCGGGGCGAACTGGGTTTGCCCGGGCTCGTAGGCCACGACGCGGTTGCGCCCCGCGTGCTTGGCGGCGTACAGCGCCTTGTCGGCACGCTCGGTCAGCGTATCGGCGGTGGCGCCCGGCTCCAGATGCGCCACGCCGATCGATACCGTGATGCAGAAGCGCCGGTCGGCCTCGTCCTTGAACGTGAGGGCGGCAATGGCCAGACGCAGGCGTTCGGCGGTCTCCACGGCCTGGACCAGAGCAGCGCCGGGCAGCAGCACCATGAACTCCTCGCCGCCCCAGCGGCCGTACAGGTCGCTGCCGCGCAAGGTCTCCGGCAGCTGGGCCACCAGGCGCCGCAACACTTCGTCGCCGGCGGGATGGCCATGGTCGTCGTTGACGCGCTTGAAATTGTCGATGTCCAGCAGCAGGATGGAGAAATCCTCGGGTCGGCGCTCCCAGGCCTTGACCTGGCGGCGCAGCTCTTCCTCGATGTGGCCGCGGCGGAACGCACCGGTCAGGCCGTCACGGATGGCCAGTTCGCCCAGCTTGCGGTTGCTGGCCTCCAGCTCCTGGGTGCGGTTGCGCAGCAGTTCATGCATATGCAACTCTTTCTGGATGTTCTGGTGCAGCTGGTCCAGCAGCTTGCGCTGGGTCAGGCGCGCGCGCACCCATTCACGCGTGCGCCGGTGCTCGCCCCGGCTACGCACCAGCAGCATGATCGCGTAGACCACGAAGGCCCAGTTGACGACAGGCAGCTCCTGGACGAAGACCGGGTAGTGCCGATGCAGCTGCCACAGGGTGCCGGCCACGATGGCGGTCATGAAGCTGGCGTAAAGCCGCATCTCGATGCCCAGCGCGCTGAGCACGAAGGCCACAAGGGCCACGATGAAGATCAGACGCAGGAAGAACAGCACATCGACCTGGCCCGTGCCCACCATGGTGATGCTGCCAACCCAGACCCCAGCCAGGCCGATGGAGCCCAGCCACTCCAGGCTGAACCACAGCCGCCCGCGCCCGATCTGGGTCTGCGGCGGGGCGACCAGGAAGAGGTGGGCCAGCAGGACGCGAAAGGCCAGCACCAAAACGGCGCAGCCGGCCCACAGCAGCAACTGCTCCCGCGGCTGGGCCGTCCAGTGGGACCAGACGATCAGGAACACCGGCAGGAAACCGACCAGCGCCGACTCACGCGTGCGCGCGAAGAGCTCGCGCAGCATGCGCGCCTGGATGACCTCTTCCTCCAGTCGGGGCAGGTTTTCGGGGTAACGGGAGGCAGGCGAGGTGTCCACGGGCAGGCAGGTAGTTGGTTTCGGATTTTCTCAAAAATGAACAAATCCGTCTCGATTTTCGCCAATTAGAGACATGCACAGACATAATTAAGCGATGGACAAGCTCAAGCAAATGGAGTCTTTCGTCTCGGTGGCGACCCGCGGCAGCCTGACGGCCGCGGCGCACGCCGAAGGCGTGGCGCCGGCCATCATGGGCCGGCGTCTGGACGCGCTGGAGGAGCGCCTGGGCGTCAAGTTGCTGGTGCGCACCACGCGGCGCATCAGCCTGACCCATGAGGGCAGCGCCTTCCTGGAAGATTGCCAGCGTCTGCTCACCGATGTGGCCAACGCCGAAACCAGTGTCTCGGCCGGGGGCGTCAAGGCCAGCGGGCACCTGCGCATCACGGCACCGGCCGGCTTCGGACGGCGCCATGTGGCGCCCCTGGTCCCGAAGTTCCGCGAACTGCACGCCGATGTGACCATCTCCCTGAACCTCAGCGACCGTGTGATCGACATCGCCGGCGAAGGCTATGACTGCGCGGTGCGCGTGGGCGACATGCCGGATTCCTCGCTGGTCAGCGTGCGCATGGCCGACAACCGGCGGCTGTGTGTGGCGACCCCCGAGTACCTTCAGCGCAAGGGCACGCCCGAGCAGCCGCAGGACCTGGCCCGCTTCGACTGCCTGGTGCTGTCCAGCGACGCCTCGCAAACGCGGGGTTGGGCGTTCCGTGTTCCACGTAACGCCCCAAGGCCGCACGATAGAAGCACCCTGGCGGGTGCGGCGTCCCGCGACACCCAAGGGCGGCAAAATGAAAGCGCCCGATCGGGTGCGGCGTCTGCCAGCGACGACGGCACCGAGGTCATCCACCTGCGCCCCAACGGCCCGATGGACTGCTCGGATGGCCAGGTGCTGCACAACTGGTGCCTGGCCGGCTACGGCATCGCCTGGCGCAGCTCCTGGGAGGTGGAAGAGGAGATCGCCGCCGGGCGCCTGGTGGCCGTGCTGGAGGACTACGCCGCGCCGCCCAACGGCATCTATGCGGTGTTCCCGCAGCGCAAGCACCTGCCGCTGCGCGTGCGCCTGTGGGTGGACTTCCTCAAGCACCACTACAGCCAGCCGGATTTCTGGTCGCGCGGCTGAGGCGCATGCGGGTTTGCGGGTAATTACCCATGGCAGCCTCATGGGTAACCGGTATTCTGCGGCGTGAATACCTTACGGCGCAGGGTATTCGGGTTGTCCTGCAGCGAAATGGCGGATGGCTTGTCCGACCTGATGGGTCTGGCGCCTGATTCAACCCGGAGTCCTCTTCCCATGAAATCCTCGCATCCCAACTCTCCCGCGCGGCGCCTGGTCCTGCAGGCCGGCGTTGCCGGACTGGCAACTCTGTCGGCCGGCTGTGCCTCGACACTGTCGGCTGCCAAGCCCCGGGTTGTGGTGGTCGGCGCCGGCTGGGGTGGCATCGGCGCGGCCCGTGCGCTGGCCGAAAGCGGCAAGGTGGCTGTGACGCTGCTCGAGCCCAACGACAGCTTCATGTCCTGCCCCCTGAGCGTTCTCTACATCGCCGGCCACCAGCCCGCCAGCGATTTCCAGCGCAGCTACAAGACACTCGATGATCTGGGCGTTCAGCGCGTGCGCGAACGCGCCACGGCCATCGACCGCAGCGCGCGGGTGGTCGAAACGCCGACCCGCAAGCTGAGCTACGACTTCCTGGTGCTGTCGCCCGGCGTGGACTACATGGAGGAAGCCCTGCCGGGCTATGCCGAGGGCCGCGCCCAGCTCCCGGTCGGGTTTCGCGCCTTCGAGCAGAGCGCCGTCAAGCAGCAGGTCGATGCCTTTCTGGCCCAGGGCGGCAATCTGGTCATCGCGGCACCCAAGCCCCCCTACCGCTGCCCGCCAGCGCCCTACGAGCGGGCCTTCCTGATTGCGGAGCAGATGAAGCAGCGCGGCACCAAGGGCAAGATCATTTTCGTGGACGCCAATCCGGCTCCCATGCCGCCACCGATCGCCAAGCCGATCCTGCATGCGATGAAGTCGCTCTATGCGCAGCAGATCGAGTACATGCCCGGCACCGAGATGACCCGCATCGACGCGGGACGCAAGGTGCTGACGACCAGCAAAGGCGACATCGGCTACACCGCGGCCAACATCGTGCTGCCCATGCGCGCGCCGGCGCTGATCCGGCAGGCCGGGCTGGGCGAGCGCTGGGCCAACGTGAAACTGCCCACCTTCCAGAGCGAAGCGGACGAGCGGGTCTATGTCGTGGGCGATGCCCAGGGCACCGCCCTGCCCAAGAGCGGTCACGTGGCCTTCGGGGCCGGGCAGCAGGTGGCGGGCGACATCCTGGCCACCGTGGCAGGTAAGGCCGTGAGGCCGGCGGCCGGCGACGTCATCGGACTGCCGACCGGCATCTGCTGGGCCAAGGTCACGAAGGACGATGCCATCATGATCAACGTCTCGGCTACCGTGGAAGTCGGGCAGCCGCCCAAGATGAAGTTCGAGGTCGACCCCCAGTACAACGCGGCCTCGGGCAAGGGCGCGCGCGAGTGGGGCGAATCCATGTGGCGTGCCATGCTGGGCTGAAACCGTCCTGCGCATGGAAAAGGGGCGCCTGCGGCGCCCCTCTTTTTTCTTGGCCGAAGCTGCAGCCCGTTTACTTGTTGCTCAGGCACTGGCTCATGAACTTCTTGCGCTCGTCGCCGCTCTTGCCCGTGGCGTCGGCGTTGCACTTCTTCATGCGCTCCTGCTGCGGCGTTCCAGCGGCGGCAGCAGCAGCCGGCTTCGCCTTGAGACACTCGCTCATGAAGGCCTTGCGCTCATCACCCTTTTTGTCGCCGGCCTGCTTGTTGCACGCGCCCATCTTGTTCTGCTGGGCAGTCGGCGCCTTCTTCTCTTCATCGGCATGCGCAACGCCAAGACTCAGGGACAGGCCCAGGGCGAGCAGGGAAAGCAGTTTTTTCATGGTGACTCCTTTGAGGTGACAGGGATGGATGGATGAAAAGCCGTCAGCGATTCGAGCATACAACGGTACCGCCGGCAATCCTGCTGACAAACGGTTACCCCGGCGCACACGGCGCATCGGCAGGCGGCGCAGCCCCGGTCAGTAGAATCGGAGCCATGTTGACTGTCAAAAACGAACTGCTCCAGACGCTCGGCATCGTGCTGGAGCAGCTGCTGCCCGGCGCCGGTGCGCGCGCGGCCTTTGAATCCCCCAAAGTGGCCGAGCACGGCGACCTGGCCACCACGGCAGCCATGCAGCTGGCCAAGCCCCTGAAACAGGCCCCTCGCCAGGTCGCCGAGAGCCTGCGCAGCGCCTTGCTGGCCACGCCGGCCTTCTCGACCTGGGTCGAGGCGGTGGAGATCGCCGGGCCCGGCTTCATCAATATCCGCCTCAAACCCGCCGCCAAGCAACAGGTGGTGCGCGAAGTGCTGTCGCAGGGGGCGCAGTACGGCCACCAGCTGGCCAAGGGCCGGCGCATGATGGTCGAGTTCGTCTCGGCCAACCCCACGGGGCCGCTGCACGTGGGCCATGGCCGCCAGGGCGCACTGGGCGACGCCATCTGCAACCTCTTCCAGACGCAAGGCTGGGAGGTCTGCCGCGAGTTCTATTACAACGATGCCGGCGTGCAGATCGGTACCCTGGCACATAGCGTGCAGCTGCGCGCCAAGGGTTTCAAGCCGGGCGACGCCGAGTGGCCCAGTGGTGAAAATGCAGCGGCCTACAACGGCGACTACATCGCCGACATCGCGGCCGACTTCATGGCAAAGAAATCGGTCCGGTCGGACGACCGCGAGTTCAGCGCCAGCGGCGACGTGAACGACCTGGACGGCATGCGCCTGTTTGCCGTGGCCTACCTGCGCCACGAGCAGGACCTGGACCTGCAGGCCTTCGCGGTGAAGTTCGACAACTATTACCTCGAGTCCAGCCTCTACACCAGCGGCAAGGTCGACGCGGCCGTGCAAAAGCTACGCGAGGCCGGCAAGACCTACGAGCAGGACGGCGCCCTGTGGCTCAAGACCACCGAGTACGGCGACGACAAGGACCGCGTCATGCGCAAGGGTGACGGCAGCTACACCTACTTCGTGCCCGACGTGGCCTACCACATCACCAAGTTCGAGCGCGGCTTCGAGAAGGTCGTGAACATCCAGGGCACCGACCACCACGGCACCATTGCACGCGTGCGCGCCGGCCTGCAGGCAGTGGGCCTGGGTATCCCGCAGGGCTTCCCCGACTACGTGCTGCACACCATGGTGCGCGTGGTGCGCGGCGGCCAGGAGGTGAAGATCTCCAAACGCGCCGGCAGCTACGTGACGCTGCGCGACCTGATCGAGTGGACCTCGAAGGACGCGGTGCGTTTCTTCCTGCTCAGCCGCAAGCCCGACACCGAGTACACCTTCGACGTCGATCTCGCCATCCAGAAGAACAACGAAAACCCGGTCTACTACGTGCAGTACGCGCACGCGCGCATCTGCTCGGTGATCAACGCCTGGCGCGAAAAAGAGAACGGCCAGCGCAGCACGCTCAAGGACGCCGACCTGGCGCTGCTGGACAGCCCCGCCGCGCAGGGCCTGATGCTGCAGCTCTCCAGATACCCCGAGATGCTCACCGCCGCCGCGCAGGATTTCGCGCCGCACGACGTGACCTTCTACCTGCGCGAGCTGGCCGCCAGCTACCACAGCTACTATGATGCCGAGCGCATCCTGGTGGAGGACGAGGCGCTCAAGCGCGCGCGGCTGGCCCTGGTGGCCGCCACCGCGCAGGTGCTGCACAATGGCCTGGCGGTGCTGGGCGTGAGTGCACCGGAGAAGATGTAGCCGGCAGCGATGCGGTATCGGAGATCCAGATTGGCGAGACAAGGGCAAGGCATGAAACAGCAACGCGGCGGAACCATCCTGGGCTTGATCATCGGCGTCGTCATCGGCCTGGCCGTGGCGCTGGTGGTCGCCCTCTACGTGACCAAGACCCCGGTGCCCTTCCTGAACAAGGGACAGAACCGCACCCCTGACCAGGATGCCGCCGAGGAAAAGCGCAACAAGGACTGGGACCCGAACGCGCCGCTCGCCAAGAAGGCCAAGCCGCCGGCCGCTGCCGCTTCGGCGCCCAAAGCCCCGACCAAGCCAGCTACACCGGCGCCCGCCGTGAAAGAGCCGGCCAAGGCCGAGAGCAAGCCCTCGGCCGACCCGCTGGGCGACCTGGCCAAGGCCAAGGCGGGTACTGCCGATCCCTTTGCCTACTTCATCCAGGTCGGTGCCTTCCGCACCCCTGAGGACGCCGAGGCCCAGCGCGCCAAGCTCTCGCTCACCGGCGTGGAAGCCAAGGTGACCGAGCGTGAGCAGTCTGGCCGACAGATCTATCGCGTGCGCGTCGGCCCTTACGACAAGAAGGATGAGGCCGAGAAGGTCAAGGGTCAGATTGAGGCCGCCGGGCACGAGACGGCCCTGGTGCGCGTGCAGCGCTGAGTTGCCTGAACGGAACTTGTGTCGCCGGGATGTGTCCCACCCCGGCATCTTCATGGAGCAAACGCAAATGATGAAACGTCGTGACTTCTCTCTCGCCTGCGGTGCGGCCCTGGCCGGCGCCACAGTGCTGCCCGCTTATGCCCAGCAGCGCTTCGACGCCGGCAAGGACTACCTGCCGCTGGACAAGCCGGCCCCCATCGACACGCCCAGCGGAAAGATCGAGGTGGTCGAGTTCTTCTGGTACAACTGCCCGCACTGCAACTCCTTTGAGCCTGCGCTGGAAGCCTGGATCAAGCGCGCGCCCAAGGACGTGGTGGTCAGGCGTGTACCGGTCGCCTTCAGCAGCGCCTACCAGGGCCAGCAGCGTCTGTATTACGCCCTGGAAGCCATGAACCTGGTCGACAAGCTGCACGCCAAGGTCTTCGCCGCCATCCACGTCGAGCGCAAGCGCCTGGAGAATCCCGAGGTCATCGCCGACTGGATCGCCACGCAGGGCGTGGACAAGGCCAAGTTCATGGAGCAGTTCAACTCCTTCAGCGTAGCCTCCAAGGTCACCCGCGCCGGCCAGCTGACCGCCGCCTACAAGGTCGAAGGCGTACCCGCCATGGGCGTGGCCGGCCGCTTCTACACCGACGGCACGCTGACGCGCAATATGGAGCGTTCGCTGCAGGTGGTGGACTATCTGGTGGGGGAAGTGCGCAAGGGACGTTGATCTTTCTCTCGCCTTCTCTTGCCGAGGCCCGCTTTCGAGCGGGCTTTTCTTTTTCTACCTTGTTTTGTTGTGTGCGTGGCAAGCCGGGTCTCGCCCCGGCGGGCGAGGTACTTTTCTTTGCTTCGCCAAAGCAAAGTACCCAAAAGAAAGGCGAGCCGAAGTCAGGGCCCCTGCGGGGTACCTTGCGCTGCTCGCATCGGTCGGGGTCGGGCTGAACTCGCTGCGCTCAAACAACGCCCGCCCTTATCCGCCCGCTGCTGCGCTGCTCAGCCCTGCCAGACGGCAGGGGGGACCCAACAGCCGAACTCCACAAGGACGCGCCATGGCGCGTCCTTGTTGTCTTGGGTTTTTGGTATTCGGTTCCCCCGCCGTCATGAGGAGGCGAGTAGCGCAGGGCTGAGCGGAAAAAGGGGCGCGCATGTTTGAGCGCAGCGAGTTTGCGTGCACCCCGCTCAGACCGAGCAACGCAGCGTGCCCGTAGCGCAAGCGGAGGGTCGACGAATCCGGCTCGCCTTTTCTTTGGTAACTTTCTTTTGGCGAAGCAAAAGAAAGTTACTGCCCTGTCGGGGGCACATCCCGACAAAGCCACGCAAGCAAATCAGCAGATCAAAGAAGCAAGAAGATCAGATCTCGATCTTCGACCCCAGCTCCACCACCGCATTGTTCGGCAGATTCAGGAACTCGGCTGCGGCACTCGCGTTGTGGTGCATCTGTGCGAACAGCTTCTCGCGCCAGGGCAACATGCCGTGGCTCATGGTCGGAATGACGATGTCGCGCGACAGGAAGTAACTCGTCGTCATCGGATTGAGCGCGCAGCCCTGGGTTCGGACCTGCTGAAGCGCGGCGGGCAAGTCGGGATCGTTCTTGAAGCCGTAGTGCACGATGACCTGCCAGCAGTCGTGGCCCAGCGAATCGATCTCGATGCGCTTGTCCAGCCCGATCCACGGCACCTCGTGGTTGCGCACGGTGACGAAGAGGTTGTTCTCGTGCAGCACCTTGTTGTGCTTGAGGTTGTGCAGCAGCGCATTGGGCACGTTGCCGGTCTCGGCCGTCAGGAACACGGCTGTGCCCTCCACGCGCACCGGCGGGCTGATGAACACGGCTTCCAGGAAACTGGGCAGGTCAAGCGCGTCCTTGCGCAGCGCGGCGTTGAGCTGGGCGCGCCCCTGCTTCCAGGTCGTCATCAGGATGAAGACGGCGCCGCCGATGGCCAGCGGGAACCAGCCGCCATGGTGCAGCTTCATGAGGTTGGAGCTGAAGAAGGCCAGATCCACCACGAAGAAGAAACCGGTGGCCGCGATGCACAGCCAGAGCGGGTATTTCCAGCCGTAGCGGATGACGAAGAAGGTGAGCACGGTGGTGATCAACATGTCCAGCGTGACGGCGATGCCATAGGCCGCGGCCAGGTTGCTGGACGAGCGGAACATCAGCACCGCCAGCACGATGGCCACGAACAGCCCCCAGTTCACGAAGGGCATGTAGATCTGACCGGTGTCCTTGACACTGGTGTGCCGCACCTGCAGGCGCGGCAGGTAGCCCAGCTGGATGACCTGCTTGGTCACGCTGAAGGCGCCAGAGATCAGGGCCTGCGAGGCGATCACGGTGGCCATGGTGGCGAGACCGACGAGAGGCAGCAGGGCCCAGTCGGGCGCCATCATGAAAAAGGGGTTCTTCACCGCTTCAGGCTTGCTCAGCAGCAGCGCGCCCTGCCCGAAATAATTGATCGTGAGCGCCGGCATGACCACCGAGAACCAGGCCAGACGGATCGGCTTCTTGCCAAAGTGGCCCATGTCGGCGTAGAGCGCCTCGCCTCCGGTCACGCACAAGACCACCGCCCCCAGGATGATGAAGGTGGTGCCCGGGTTGTGC
The DNA here is from genome assembly GCA_030695415.1 of Hylemonella sp. Taxonomy (GTDB): domain Bacteria; phylum Pseudomonadota; class Gammaproteobacteria; order Burkholderiales; family Burkholderiaceae_C; genus Hylemonella. The sequence goes on along the minus strand of JAUYQZ010000013.1, from coordinate 91,627 downwards.
CACATGAAGCCGACGGCGTGGTGCGGACTGATGGCCCACAGGATGGCGGGGTTATCCGCAATGTGCACCAGGCCCAGCAGGGAGATGGCCGCGAACCAGACCAGGGTGATGGGACCAAAGAACTTGCCGATCCCGGCGGTGCCGCGCTTTTGCACGGCAAACAGTCCGAACAGGATGACGAGCGTGAGGGGAATGACCGCGCCCTTGAAGGCCGGCGACACCACCTCCAGGCCCTCCACCGCCGACAGCACCGAGATCGCCGGGGTGATGACGCCATCGCCATAGAAGAGGCAGGTGCCGAAGATACCGACCAGCAGCAGCACACGGCGCAGGGCCGGCTTGTCCTTGACGGACTGCGAGGCCAGCGCCAGCATGGCCACCAGACCGCCCTCGCCGTTGTTATCGGCCCGCAGCACCAGCGAGACGTACTTGAGCGAGACGATGACCGTCAGGGTCCAGAAGAAAATGGAAAGGATGCCGTAAACGTTGTCCGGCGTGAACTCGACGTGGCCGGAGCCGAACACTTCCTTGACCGCATACAGCACGCTGGTGCCGATATCGCCGTACACGACACCGACGGCGCCCAGGGTCAGGGCTGCAAGCGAGGATTTGGATGCGGACACAAATGGATCCCGCCTAGGGGCGGGGTTCGATCAAGACAGATGCGCTATTGTGCTCCGCCCCAGAGAGCGCCACCAGACAAAGCCGGGCGGCGACCCCGTCGGCAAGCCGGATTGTTGCAGCGCAGCAACTCCGGCTTGCCGACCTATTCGTAGACCTCGGCCTCGGGATTGGTGGCCTCGAGTTCGTAGCTGGCCGCCACCATGGCCAGGCGGCCGATCACCCCGTACATGTAGAAGCGGTTGGGGGCGCTGGCGCCGGGTTTGGCGCCGGGCTGGGGCAGGTGGGTACTGTTCTCGAAGGCCAGGGGGACGAAACTGGAGCCCGGCGCATTGAGGTTTTCGTCCACGCCGCGCTCGGCATGCACGCGGTAGAAGCCGCCCACCACATAGCGGTCCATCATGTAGACCACGGGCTCGGCCACGGCGTCATTCATGCGCTCGTTGGTCAGCACGCCTTCCTGGATGATGACCTCGCTGACGGCCTGTCCGTCCTTGATGACGCTCATCTTGTTGCGCGTGCGGCGGTTCAGGTCTTCCAGCTCCTTGACATCGCGCACGGTCATGATGCCCATGCCGTAGGTGCCGTTGTCGGCCTTGACCACCACAAAAGGTTTTTCCTTGATGCCGTATTCCTTGTACTTGCGCCGGATCTTGGTGAGCAAGGCATCGACGTTGCTGGTCAGGCACTCGTTGCCCGCGCTCTCGGCGAAGTTGACCTCACCGCAGCGGTTGAACATGGGATTGATCAGCCAGGGGTCGATGCCCAGCAGCTTGCCGAAACGCTTGGAGACTTCCTCGTAACTCTGGAAATGCTTGCTCTTGCGGCGCACCGACCAGCCCGCGTGAAGCGGCGGCAGCAGGTACTGCTCGTGAATGTCCTCCAGGATGCCGGGGATGCCCGCCGAGAGGTCGTTGTTGAGCAGGATGGTGCAGGGGTCGAAATCCTTGAGGCCCAGGCGCGTCTTGCTGCGGATGACCGGCTCCAGCGTCACCGTCTCGCCGCCAGGCAGCTCGATGGTCGTGTTCTTCTTGATCTCCGGGCTGATGGAGCCGATGCGCACGTTCAGGCCGGCCATGTGGAAGATGCGCCGCAGCTGAGCCACATTGCTCAGGTAGAAGGTGTTGCGGGTGTGGTTCTCGGGGATCAGCAGAAGGTTGCGCGCCTCGGGGCAGATCTTCTCGATTGCCGCCATAGCCGCCTGCACCGCCAGCGGCAGCATCTCGGGCGTGAGGTTGTTCCAGCCGCCGGGGTAGAGGTTGGTGTCCACCGGCGCGAGCTTGAAGCCGGCGTTGCGGATGTCGACGGAGGTATAGAACGGCGGCGTGTGCTCCATCCACTCCAGGCGGAACCAGCGCTCGATGGCCGGCATGGAGTCGAGAATGCGCTGCTCCAGTTCGTTGATCGGACCGGTCAGGGCCGTGATGAGATGGGGAACCATGCAGTCCTCGCGATTGTTGTTGCGGCAATTCTAGGGCGTGAGGGTCGCCCCGGCCGATTCAAGCCGGACGGGTGACCCAGGCGGGTTTATTTACCGCCTTCGAACAGCCAGTGGATCAGCTTGCGGGCCGTCTCGGGGCTGAGGTGCTCATGCGCGGGGATATGACGGAATCCTTCGCCCTGCAGCAGTTCGTCCACCGCATGCTGCTCTGCACCGGCCTGGCCGCTACGCCCGGCAAACTTGGCCGAAAGCCGCTCGAAACTCGGCGCATCGGCCCGCATCGGCAAGCCGTGGCAGTTGTAGCACCCCATCTCGCTGGCCAGCGAGGAACTGGCCTGGCCGGCCAGGGGCAGCGCCAGGCCCAGCAGGCAGGCGGCGAGCCGGCGCAGGCTCATGCCCGGACCTCGCCTTCGCCCAGCACCACGTACTTGAGCGAGGTCAGCCCTTCGAGGCCGACCGGGCCGCGGGCGTGGAACTTGTCGGTGCTGATGCCGATCTCGGCGCCCAGGCCGTATTCGAAACCGTCGGCAAAACGCGTGCTGGCGTTGACGATCACGCTGCCCGAGTCCACTTCACGCAGGAAGGCCTGCGCGTGCATGTGGTCGCGCGTGATGATGGCGTCGGTGTGGTGGCTGCCGTACTGGTTGATGTGGGCAATCGCCTCATCCAGCCCCGCCACGACCTTGACGGCGATGATGGGCGCCAGATACTCCTCGTACCAGTCCTGCTCGCTCGCCTCTTTCAGGTTGGCGGCAGGGATGCCTTCCAGAATGGCCCAGGCTTCGGGGTCACAGCGCATCTCCACGCCCTTGGCCGCAAAAACGGCACCGATGCGCGGAAGGAATTCGGTCGCCACGCCGCGCGCCACCAGCAGGCTCTCCGTGGCGTTGCACGGGCTGTACTTGTGGGTCTTGGCGTTGTCGGCCACCCTGACGGCCATGTCGAGATCGCAGGGATCGTCCACATAGGTGTGGCAGTTGCCGTCCAGGTGCTTGATGACGGGCACCTTGGCCTCACGGCTGATGCGCTCGATCAGCGACTTGCCGCCGCGCGGGATGATCACGTCCACGTACTGCGGCATGGCGATGAGCTGGCCCACCACCTCGCGGTCGGTGATCTGCACCAGTTGGACGGCCTCGGCCGGCAGGCCGGCGTCGAGCAGCGCCTGCTGCACCAGCCTGGCCAGTGCCTTGTTCGACTCGATGGCTTCGGAACCGCCGCGCAGGATGCAGGCATTGCCGCTCTTGATGGACAGGCTGGCCGCCTCGATGGTGACGTTGGGCCGACTCTCGAAGATCATGCCGAAGACGCCAATCGGCACGCGCATCTGGCCCACGCGGATGCCGCTGGGCTGCTGCTTCATGCCGATGATCTCGCCAATGATGTCGGCCATGGCCGCGAGCTGCTCGCAACCCAGCGCCACGGTCTCGATGACCTTGGGGGTCAGGCGCAGGCGATCCACCATGGGGGCAGCCAGTCCGGCCGCTTCGGCCCGGGCGATGTCTTTCGCATTGTCCACGGCGAGGACGTCGGCGTTCGCGCGCAGCAGTTCGGCCAGGCGGCGCAGCGCAGCGTTCTTCTGTGCGGTCCCCGCCTTGGCCATCAGGGCGGCGGCGGCGCGCGCCTGCCGGCCCAGCGTCTGGGTGATCTCGGAGATGCGGGCGGCGGAGTCGGGCGCGTTCATCGTTTCATTTTCTCACGCCAGGGCCTGTTGCGGGCACCATCGCGCAGTGCCCGCAAAGCTGCAGGGCCAGGCGCTGCAGCGCCTGCCAGCCATCGGTGGGCCAATCCGGCACCTTGAGACCCTTGACGATGCCGTCGACCCGGTGCGCCGCCTGCAGCAGATGAGCCAGGTCGCTTGCGCTCAACAGGGGCAACACGCGCTCGTAAAGGCGCTCCTTCAGGCCCCAGATGCGCTGTTCACGCAGGGCCATGGGCAGGGGGCGGCCCGCGGCCATGGCGTCCTTGACGCGCTTGAGGGCGCGAATGTCTTCGCTCAAGGCATAGTGCACCAGCACCTCGGCCTCGCCTTCGGCCTTCAGCCCATCGAGCATGCGCTGCACGCGCGCCGCCTGCCCGGCCAGCACGGCCTCGGACAGCTTGAAGACGTCATAGCGCGCCACGTTGAGCACCGCGCCTTCGACCTGCTCGAAGCTCAATTCGCCCTCAGGAAAAAGCAGGGCGAGTTTCTGGATCTCCTGGTGTGCGGCCAGCAGATTGCCCTCCACCCGGTCGGCAAAGAACTGCAGGGTACGCTGGCCCTCTTCGCCCGAAGCCACGCGCTGGCCCTGGCCCCCCAGGCGCTGCGCGATCCACTGCGGCAGGGCCCTGCGCTCGACCGGCTCGACCTGCACCGTCACGCCAAAACTCTCCAGAGCCGCGAACCAGGCGCCGGTCTTGGTGGCCTTGTCCAGGCGAGGCAGCAGCACCAGGGTGAGCGTGCTGTCGTTGCCCTGGGCCGCTTCAGCCAACTGCTGCAGCGCCACGCTGCCGTCCTTGCCCGGCTTGCCGGAGGGGATGCGGATCTCGACGATCTGCTTGTCGGCAAACAGGCTCAAAGACCCGCCGGCGGCCAGCACCTCGCTCCAGTCGAAATGCGCCCCGGCCACCGTGTGCACGGTGCGCTCGGTATAGCCCTGGGCACGCGCCACGGCGCGAATGGCGTCCGCCGCCTCCTGCTGCAGCAGCGGCTCGTCGCCGTGCACGGTGTACAGGCTCCTGAGTCCGCGCTGCAACTGGGCCTGGATCTGGGCGGCGGCAACTTGCATCAGCTGCTCCCTTAGCCGGCGTGCAATTCGCCACGCATGAAAGAGCCCCCGCGGGAAACGCCGTGGAGCCGGCTTCGCCGGGCCGCTGGCGTTGTCCCCCTCCGGGGGAAGGCGCTCGCGCGCCTCAGGGGGGCGGCACTCATAGCTCTTTGACCGCGGCGAGGCGACGCAGGATCTGCTGCACCATGTCACTCTGCATATTGCGGTAGAGGAGCACCTCCTCGGCTTCCTTGGCCAGCGCAAAAACCTCGTCGTAGCTGAGCGCGCGCTGCTGCACCAGCTCGGTCTCGGGGATGAGTTCCTTGCCCTGCGGCGTGCGCAGGCGGAACTTGAGGATCAGGCGCAACTGGAACTCGCGCACCTGGCCGGTGGCGCTGACGCCAACCACGGTCTTGACACGCCGCTCGGACAGGATGTCGAGCACCGCCTGCGCTTCCTGCTGGCGGGCGGCATCGGTGATGTACTCCAGCTGGCCGCTGGACTGCAACTGGCGCTTGAGCTCCACGCCCATCGGCGAATTCGGCGCCACGCCGCTGTACAGCGAGTTGAAGGCAAAGCTGACCGGCTGGCGCAAGCCGAAACCGCAGCCGGCCAGCGCCAATGCCAGGGCACACAGCAGCCAGATCGGGAGGCGCCGCTTCATGGCCTCAGACCACCACGTTGACCAGCCGACCCGGCACCACGATGACGCGCTTGACCGCCCCGCCTTGAGCCTGGGCCTGCACCGCTTCGCTGGCCACGGCGATGGCCTCGATGGCTTCCTTGGAAGCGCCGGCCGGCACCAGAATGGCGCCGCGCAGCTTGCCGTTGATCTGCAGCATGAGCTCGATCTCGTCCTGCTGCAGCGCCGACGCATCCACCTGGGGCCAGGGTGCGTCGAGCAGCTCGCCCAGCACGCCGGCGTAGCCCAGCTCGCTCCACAGCGCATGCGCGATGTGCGGGGTGGCCGGGTAGATGCAGCGCAGCAGGATGCCAAAGCCTTCAATCAGCGCGACCTCGGCGCCCGGCGTGCCTGCGGCCTTGAAATCCTCGAGGGCATTGAGCAGCTTCATGGCACCGGAGACCACGGTGTTGTACTGCATGCGCTGGTAGTCGTAGTCGACCTGCTTGAGCACGCTGTGGATTTCCAGGCGCAGGGCCTTGGCTTCCTTGCCGAAACTCACGTCCTGGAGATTCTTCACGCCGGCCACACTGGCCAGCGCGGTGGTGTGATCCAGGCCGCTCAGCTTGACGCCGAAGTTCCAGACCCGGCGCAGAAAGCGGTAGGAGCCCTCCACCGCGGCGTCGTTCCACTCCAGCGTGGCCTCGGGCGGCGCGGTGAACATGGTGTACAGGCGCGCGGTGTCGGCGCCGTACTTCCCGATCAGGTCCTGCGGGTCGACGCCGTTGTTCTTGGACTTGGACATGGTGCCCACGCCCTCGTAGTCGATGGCCGTGCCCGCGGGCAGGCCGCCCACCGCCTTGTTCAAGCGTGCGCCGGTGATCTTGCCGTCGGCATCCAGCACATGCTCCACGTCATGCGGCCAGTAGTAATCCTTGCCGCCCTTGTCCGTTCGACGCGAGTAGATGTGGTTGAGCACCATGCCTTGCGTCAGCAGCTTGGTGAACGGTTCGTCGATCTTCACCAGGCCCAGGTCACGCATGACCTTGGTCCAGAAACGCGCGTACAGCAGGTGCAGGATGGCGTGTTCGATGCCGCCGATGTACTGGTCCATCGGCATCCAGTAGTTCGCGCCTTCGGCCACCATCTTGTCCGGGTTGGTCGGATCGCAGTAACGCATGTAGTACCAGGACGAATCCACGAAGGTGTCCATGGTGTCGGTCTCGCGCCGCGCGGCTTTGCCGCACACCGGGCAGACCACGCCGGCGTGAAAACCTTCATGCTTGTGCAGCGGGTTGCCCGAACCGTCGGGGATGCAGTCCTGCGGCAGCACGACGGGCAGATCCTTCTCGGGCACCGGCACCGCGCCGTGTTCTTCGCAGTGAATGATGGGGATCGGCGTGCCCCAATAGCGCTGACGCGAAACGCCCCAGTCGCGCAGGCGCCAGGTGGTCTTCTTCTCGCCCAGGCCTTTGGCAGCAAGCAGCTCAATCACCGTGTCCACGGCAGCTGGAAATGCCAACCCGTTCAGAGGTCCACTCAACACGCAAATTCCGCGCTCAGCGTGGCTGTCCCGCCAACTGGCCCAGTGAATCGTTCGCAATTTCTCCGACTTGTCTGGCTCTGCGCCAGGCGCTTGCAGTATCGGCCCTGATTTTTCGCCACTGCCGTCATTCCAATGAAACAGATTTGGGCTCCGCGTAACCTCAGCTGCAGGCCAGCCTAAAGGCACGATGACGGGCTTTATCTCAATCCCGTACTTCTGCGCAAACGCAAAGTCACGCTCGTCGTGCGCCGGCACGCCCATGACGGCGCCGTCGCCGTAGCTCATGAGCACATAGTTGCCGACCCAGACCTCGACCTGGGCGCCCGTCAGTGGATGGGTGACGGACAGGCCCGTGGCCATGCCTTTCTTCTCCTGCGTGGCGAGCTCGGCCTCGGTGGTGCCGCCGGCCTTGCATTCGTCAAGGAAAGCCGCCAGCGCGGGGTTGGACGCCGCCGCATAGAGGGCCAGCGGATGTTCGGGCGCCACGGCGCAGAAGGTCACGCCCATGATGGTGTCGGCACGTGTGGTGAAGACGTACATGCGGCCATCACCGATGAGCTGACCGTCCTCGCCCTTGATCTGATGTGTGAAGGCGAAGCGCACGCCCTCGCTGCGACCGATCCAGTTCTCCTGCATCAGGCGCACGCGTTCAGGCCAGCCGTTCAGGGTGGCCTTGTCGTTGCCGATCTGCACGTGGTCCAGCAGCTCCTGGGCGTAGTCGGTGATCTTCAGGTAGTAGCCCGGGATCTCACGCTTTTCCACGAGCGCGCCGGTGCGCCAGCCTCGGCCGTCGATCACCTGCTCGTTGGCCAGCACGGTCTGGTCCACCGGGTCCCAGTTCACGACCTGGGTCTTGCGGTAGGCGATGCCTTTTTCCAGCATCTTGAGGAACAGCCACTGGTTCCACTTGTAGTACGTCGGGTCGCAGGTGGCGACTTCGCGGCTCCAGTCGATGGCCAGGCCCATGGCCTGCATCTGGCCCTTCATGGTGGCAATGTTGTCGTAAGTCCACTTGGCCGGCGGCACACCGTTCTTCAGCGCGGCGTTTTCGGCCGGCAGGCCGAAGGCGTCCCAGCCCATGGGCATCAGGACGTTGTAGCCGTTCATGCGCAGGTAGCGCGTGAGCATGTCGTTGATGGTGTAGTTGCGCACGTGGCCCATGTGCAGCTTGCCACTGGGGTAGGGCAGCATGGAGCAGGCGTAGAACTTCTTCTTGCCGGCGTCTTCCGTGACGCGGTAGGCATCACGGGCCACCCAGTGGCTGTGCGCGGACTTCTCGACGTCGAGAGGGTTGTATTTCTCTTGCATGGCTGACGATTCAGTTCATTTGAGCCCGAGCACGTCGAACATGTCGTACATGCCGCTGCGGCGCGCGGCCAGGTAGCGCACGGCGCGCAGGCTGCCCTGGGCGTAGGTCACGCGGCTGGCGGACTTGTGCGTGATTTCGATGCGCTCACCGATGCCGGCAAAGAGCACGGTGTGGTCACCCACAATGTCGCCACCGCGGATGGTGGCAAAACCGATGCTGGACGGGTCGCGTTCGCCGGTGTGGCCGTAACGCTCGTAGACGGCGCAGTCCTTCAGGTCGCGCCCCAGGGCACCGGCGATCACCTCGCCCATCTTGATCGCCGTCCCCGAAGGGGCATCGACCTTGTGGCGATGGTGCGCCTCGATGATCTCGATGTCATAGCCGGTGGACAGGGCCTTGGCCGCCATCTCCAGCAGCTTGAGCGTGACGTTCACGCCCACGCTCATATTGGGAGAGAGCATGATGGCGATGTCTTTCGCCGCGGCGGCGATCTCGGCCTTCTGCGCCTCGGTAAAGCCGGTCGTGCCGATCACCATGTTGACGCCCAGCTCACGGCAGACCTTCAGGTGTGCCATGGTGCCCTCGGGGCGCGTGAAGTCGATCAAGGTGCGCGCCTTTTGCAGGCCCGTCTTCAGATCGGCCGTGATGTGCACGCCGCCAGCGTGCCCCAGGAAAGCGGTGGCATCGCTGCCAACGGCCGGGCTGGCAGCGACATCCAGGGCGCCGGCGAGTTGGCAGTCATCCGCCGCATGCACGGCTTCGATCAGCATGCGGCCCATGCGGCCGGAAGCACCGGCGATGGCGATCGGGTGGGGCGCTTGTACGGTCATGATTTTGTCCATCTCAGCGGGCGGTCGGCTCCAGCGGCGGATAGCTGGCGGGCAGGGGCGGCAGGGGCTGTGCCTGGGGCGCCGGAGCCGGCGCCGGGAATTCCTGCAGCTTCTCCTGTGCAGCTTCCAGCACGGGCACCTTGGGAGTGACCTGTCGCCCGAGGGAGGCCACGAACTCGGTCTCGCTGGGCAGGGCATCGGCCTCGAAACGCTCGAGCACGTCGCCCTTGAAATAGACGGTAACGCGGCGCGCCTGCGGCTCCACGCCCTGCTGCTTGAGGGTGAAGACGTAGTCCCAGCGATCGGCGTGGAAGACGCTGGCCAGCAGCGGCGTGCCCAGGATGTCGCGCACCTGGATGCGGCTCATGCCCGGACGCAGCGCCCCCGCCTGTTCGCGCGTGACAACATTGCCCTGCACCACCGGAACCCGGTAGGGCGTCAGGAAGCTGCAGGCTGAGAGGGCTGCGCCGAAGAGCAGAGCCAGCCCCAGACGGCCGGGGGCACGATGGAAAATGAACATGAGACTGGCGCTAGCGATATGATCGGCCCATTGTACTGGCTGAGGTACAGGCTGAGCCTGCGAGCACCCCGAACAGCACGCATCGAAAGCACATCCATGAGCACCATCGACGAACTCAAGAGCACCGGCCTGAAAGCCACGCTGCCCCGCCTGAAGGTGCTGGAAATCTTCCAGAAAGGCGCCCAGCGCCACATGAGCGCCGAGGACGTGTTCCGCGTGCTGCTGGAAGACCGCTCCGACGTGGGTTTGGCCACGGTCTACCGCGTGCTGACCCAGTTCGAGCAGGCCGGCATCCTGACCCGCAGCAACTTCGAAGGCGGCAAGGCCGTCTTCGAACTCAACGAGGGCCAGCACCACGACCACCTGGTCTGCCTGGACTGCGGCAAGGTCGAGGAATTCTTCGATGCCGAGATCGAGAACCGGCAGAACGCTGTGGCGAGGACGCGCGGCTTCGAACTGGCCGAACACGCGCTAAGCCTGTACGCCCACTGCACCAAGGACCCGTGCCCGAACCGCGCCCAGGGCGCACGCGGCAACAACCCAGGTCATTGAGACCCGGCGGCCGCGAGGCTCAGCTCTCGCCCATCGCCTTGCGGTGCCGCTCCACGAACTCCTGGTAGGTGTCGATGCCGCGCAGCTGCAGGATGGTGTTGCGCACTGCCGCTTCCACCAGCACAGCGAGGTTGCGCCCAGCCACCACCTGGATCACCGCCTTGCGCACCGGGATGCCCAGCACGTCCTGCGTCAGCGGCTCATAGGGGATGCGCTCGTAGTCACGCTCCAGCGTCTCGCGCCGTACCAGGTGCACGATGAGCTTCAGTCGCATCTTGCGCCGCACCGCGGTCTCGCCAAAGATGGCGCGAATGTCGAGCAGACCGATGCCGCGCACCTCCAGCAGGTTGCGCAGCAGCTCGGGGCAGCGGCCCTCGATGGTGTCCTGGTTCACGCGGTACAGGTCCACCGCGTCGTCGGCCACCAGGCCGTGGCCGCGCGAGATCAGCTCCAGTCCCAGCTCGCTCTTGCCCAGGCCGGACTCACCGGTGATCAGCACGCCCAGGCCCAGGATGTCCATCAACACGCCGTGCATGGAGGCACGGTCGGCAAAGTGGCGCGACAGGTAGCTGCGCAGCACGTCGATCACGTAGGCCGAGGACTCGGGCGAGGCAAACATGGGGATGTTGGCCTCCTCGCACATGGCCAGCAGAGCCGGCGGCACCTTCTGGGCATCGGCCAGGACCAGCACCGGCGGCTCCAGCGTGGTGATGCGCGAGATCCGGCGTTCGCAATCCTCGGGCGTCGCGGCACTGGTCAGGTAGGCGATTTCACGCTCGCCCAGCACCTGCACGCGGTAGGGATGGATGTAGTTCAGGTAGCCCACCAGGTCGGCGCCCGAGCGGGCGGCGCGCACGGCCACCTCATCGAAACGGCGCTCGGAAGCCCCCAGGCCGGCCACCCATTCCCATTTCAGCTTGCCGCGGAACTCCTCGAACAGGACTTCCGCGCTGACGACGGTGGGTCTCATGGCAGGCCCCCAGCCGTGCTCAGGCCGGCTGGGCCGAACGCCAGCTGGCGATCAGCGCGTGCAGCTCCGTGGCGGTGGCGCTGCTGTTGAGCTTGGCGCGCAGCGCGGCGTCACTCAACAGCTCGGCGATCTCGGACAGGATCTCAAGGTGCTTCTGCGTGGCCGCTTCGGGCACCAGCAGGAAGATCAACAGGCTGACCGGCTGCTCGTCGGGAGCATCGAAGCCGATGGGTTGACCCAGCTGAACCACGGCGGCCATGGGCGACTTCAGGCCCTTGATGCGTCCGTGCGGGATGGCCACGCCATGACCCAGACCGGTCGAGCCCAGACGCTCGCGCGCAAACAGGCTGTCGGTGACCAGGGCGCGGTTCAGGCCGTGCAGGTTTTCGAACAGCAAGCCTACCTCTTCGAATGCACGTTTTTTGCTCGTGACATCGACATGCACAAGTACTTGTGCGGTCGGCAGGATGGAAGCAAGGCGGTTCATGGCGTTTGAGTGGGCAGATTATGCACACAAAAAAGCCGCGGAGTGCCCGCGGCTTGTCGGGAGGGACGGGATGCCGGCAGCCGGTTCCCGATCCCGTGCAGATTTCACATCAGGCGCTTGGCAGCTTCGTGATGATGGTCCTGCAGGCGGTCCTTGTGGCGCACCACCTGGCGGTCGAGCTTGTCGACCAGCTCATCCACGGCAGCGTAGAGATCCTCATGGGAGCTTTCCGCAAACAGGTCACTGCCCTTGACGTGGATATTGCATTCGGCACGTTGCCGTCGTTCCTTTTCCTTCAGTTTTTCAACGGTAAGTAGCACCTTGACATCGACAACCTGGTCAAAGTGCCGGGTGATGCGATCAAGCTTGGTCGTGACATAACTGCGCAGGGCCGGGGTGACTTCGAGGTGATGACCGCTGATCGTCAGGTTCATGAGTAGCCTCCTGTTGCTCTCGGATTGGGACTGCTGCCCGCACCAGAAAGCCCGACGACGACTTCGGGCTGGACTGCTGCAGACAGATTCACTATGCGCCCGGGCCGTACGAAATGCAATCCCCCGGGCCCGATGTCGTGCAAATTTTCACGATGACACGGGCCCCGCAGACCCGGCGAAAGCCGTTTGTCGCGCAGGGGCTTGCCAGCCCCGCGGATGCCCGTGAGAATCAGGGGATTCCAGCACATGCTCGCCCCCTGATCGCACCGACTCGCTGTTTGTGCAAGCCCGCCTCCTGCGGGGCCGCACCCCCCCTTCTGCAAGCCGGCACAGTGCCATAATTGCGCCTGTCGTTACTCCGGAGATTGCTCCTTGGAAACCTGCCCTAGTCGGTAGCTTTCGACTCCCGGCATCGGGGGTTGGAAGCCGCACCCCACCCCCATTCGCCCGATGCCCCAACCCAGAGGGAGTGAGCCATGCTCAACATCTTCACGCTCGCCAACGGCCGGCTCTTCCAGGAAGAGATCGAGTCGCTGGAGGAGCTCTCCAAGTTCCACCCGATCTGGGTCGATCTGGAATCGCCCACGCTCGAAGAGAAACGCTGGGTCAAGCAGTACTACGGCCTGTCCATCCCGGAAGATGCGATGGACGAGGACATCGAGGAATCCGCCCGCTTCTATGAAGAGGACAATGGCGAGCTGCATATCCGCAGCGACTTCCTGATCGCCGACGAGGATGAGCCGCGCACGGTGCGCGTGGCCTTTATCCTGAACCTGGTGAACGACGCCCTCAAGAGCAAGGGCGTGCTGTTTTCCATCCATGACGAGGACGTCCCGGTATTCCGCCTGCTGCGCATGCGCGCACGTCGCGCCCCCGGCCTGATCGAGGACGCCAAGGAAGTCCTGCTCAAGCTCTTCGATGCCGACGCCGAATATTCGGCCGATACGCTCGAAGGCATCTACGACGAGCTGGAAAAAGCCGGCAAGCTGGTGCTTTCGGGCGACGTGACCGACGCCTTGGCCGGTGAGGTGCTGGGCGCCATCGCCCGCCAGGAGGACCTGAACGGCCGCATCCGGCGCAACGTCATGGACACGCGCCGCGCAGTCAGCTTCATGATGCGCAGCAAGATGCTCAGCACCGAACAGTTCGAGGACGCGCGCCAGATCCTGCGCGACATCGACTCGCTGGATTCGCACACCGCCTTCCTGTTCGACAAGATCAACTTCCTGATGGACGCCACCGTCGGCTTCATCAACATCAACCAGAACAAGATCATCAAGATCTTCTCGGTGGCCAGCGTCGCCCTGCTGCCGCCCACGCTGATCGCCAGCCTGTACGGCATGAACTTCCAGTACATGCCCGAGCTCGCCCAGACCTGGGGCTACCCCTATGCGCTGGCGCTGATGGTCGCCAGTGCGCTGGTGCCCATGTGGTACTTCCGCAAGCGGGGCTGGTTGAAGTGAAGTCCCCCTGAGTCGCTGACGCGCCTTCCCCCCAAGGGGGGACAACGCCAGCGGCCGGGCGAAGCCCGCTCCGCGGCGTTCCCCGCTTAACACCCCTCAGGCTTTGCTATTGTTCAGGCTGCGTACAAACTCGTCGATGATGGCCAGGGCGTAGCGGCTGGCGACTTCGGTGACGAACTTCGGGAAATCGACGTGGGCCGTGTCGTCGGCACGGTCGGAGATCGTGCGCACGGCGGCAAAGGGCACACCGTAGTCGTGGCAGACCTGGGCCACGGCGGCCCCCTCCATCTCCACAGCCAGCGGCGGGTGGCCGGCGTCGGACAGGGCAGCGTGCAACAGTCGGGCTTCTTCAGCGGCCGAGACAAAGCGATCGCCGCTGGCGATCAGGCCGTGGTGGACCGCGGCTTGCAGATCAAGGCTCCGCAAACCGGTGTGGCACGCCGCCAGCAACGCGTCACCCAGGACGATGTCGCAGGCAAACCGCTCACGGTCGTAGAGGGGAATCTGGTAACGCGGAAACAGCGGCGAGGCGTCCATATCGTGCTGCATGAACTCGCGAGCGACCACCACGTCACCAACCTGCACGCCGGGGCCGATGCCGCCGGCCACGCCAGTGAAAACCAGGCGCTGCGCGCCGAAGGCCTCGATCAGGGTGGTGGCGGTGGTGGCTGCCGCCACCTTGCCCATGCGCGAGAGCGCCAGCACGACGGGGGTGCCGTGCAACTCACCCAGCCAGAACTCGCGCCCGGCGCGGGCGACGCGCTGGGGCTCGCGCAAGAGGCCGATCAGCCCCTGCTGTTCTTCGGCCAACGCGCTGAGGATGGCCGTGGTCGCTGGCCTCATGGTCGCCGTTCAGGCTGAGCTTGTCGAAGCCACGCGAGCCCTTCGACAGGCTCAGGGCGAACGGCAAGGGGCCTTATTTCGAGTCCCGGAGTTCGCGGCGCAGGATCTTGCCCACCGGGGTCTTGGGCAGGTCGGTGCGGAACTCGATCACCTTGGGCTGCTTGTAGCCGGTCATGTTCTCGCGGCACCAGGCGCGCACTTTCTCTTCAGTGAGGGCCGGGTCCTTCTTCACGATGACCAGCTTGACGGCCTCGCCGGTCTGCGCGTCAGCCACACCGACGCAGGCGCACTCCATCACGCCGTCGAGCTTGGCCACCACGTCCTCAACCTCGTTGGGGTAGACGTTGAAGCCGCTGACCAGGATCATGTCCTTCTTGCGGTCGACGATGCGGAAGTAGCCGCGCTCGTCCATGATGCCCACGTCACCGCTCTTGAACCAGCCATCGGCCGTCATGACCTTGGCCGTCTCGTCCGGACGCTGCCAGTAGCCGGCCATGACCTGCGGGCCCTTGATGGCGATCTCGCCGGGCTGGCCTTGCGGCACATCGCGCCCCTCGTCGTCGATGATCTTCATCCAGGTGCCGGGAATCGGCACGCCGATGGTGCCGGTGAACTCGGTGTTGGTCACCGGGTTGCAGCTGGCCGAGGGGCTGGTCTCCGACAGGCCGTAGCCCTCGCAGATGGGGCAGCCGGTCTGCTTGAGCCACTTCTCGGCGACCGCGCCCTGCACGGCCATGCCGCCACCGACCGACACCTTGAGGTTGCTCCAGTCCACCGTGCTGAAGTCCGGATGGTTGGCCAGGCCGTTGAACAGGGTGTTGACGGCCGGGAAGCTGTGGAAGGTGTGCTTGGAGAGTTCCTTGAGCACGGCCGGCAGATCGCGCGGATTGGGAATCAGGATCAGCTTGGCGCCGGTGCGCATGGACAGCATCATGCCCACCGTAAAGGCGAAGATATGGTACAGCGGCAGCGCGCACACACCCGTGGACTGCTCGCCGGCCGGCACCTTCTTCATGGCCGGCTCGTTCCAGAGCTGCGACTGCAGCACATTGGCAATGACATTGCGATGCAGCAACACCGCGCCTTTGGAGACGCCGGTGGTGCCGCCGGTGTACTGCAGCACGGCCACGTCATCGGGCTTGATGGCGGGCTGGCGCAGGGTGCCGCGCTCGCCCTTGGCGATGGCGTCATTGAAGCGCACGGCCTGCGGCAGACTGAAGGGCGGCACCATCTTCTTGACCTTGCGCACCACGAAGTTGACCAAGGCGCCCTTGAGCAGGCCCAGGCGGTCGCCCATGGCGCACAGCACCACGTGCTTGACCGGGGTGGCGGCGATGCACTTCTCCAGCGTGTGGGCGAAGTTCTCGATGATGACGATGGCTTTCGAACCGGAGTCCTTGAGCTGGTGCTCAAGCTCGCGCGCCGTGTACAGCGGGTTGACGTTGACCACCACATAACCGGCGCGCAGGATGGCGGCGACCGCCACCGGGTACTGCGGCACGTTGGGCATCATGATGGCGACGCGGTCGCCCTGGGCCAGGCCCAAGCCCTGCAGGTAGGCAGCAAAGGCGCGGCTCAGGCTGTCGGTCTCACCAAAGGTCTGCTCCTTGCCCATGAAACTGTAGGCCGGGCGGTCGGCGTACTGGCGGAAGCTTTCCTCCATCAGCCCGACCAGCGAGGTGTAGGGCGAAGGCGGCAGGTCCGAGGGCACTCCTTCGGGGTAGCTCTTGAGCCAGATGCGGTCGCTCATGTCTTGTCTCCTGTATTTTCGGTTCTGACTGTAGCGGAACAAAAAAAGACCGCGCTGGAAGTTCCAGCACGGTCGTGCTTTTTCCCGTGGCGGGATTATGCCTTGTCAGAACCTGCTGTTGGCACTCGCGAGACCCGGGCCCCGGACCCACCGTCGAGCAGGGTCAGCTCTTGAGAGCGCTCAAGACCTCATCCAGCATCTTCTTGGCATCGCCGAACAGCATGCGGTTGTTTTCCTTGTAGAACAGCGGGTTGTCCACACCGGCATAGCCCGAAGCCATGGAGCGCTTCATGACGATGGAGGTCTTGGCCTTCCACACCTCCAGCACCGGCATGCCGGCGATCGGGCTGGCCGGGTCGTCCTGCGCGGCGGGGTTGACGATGTCGTTGGCGCCGATGACGATGGCGATATCGGTGTCCGGGAAGTCCTCGTTGATCTCGTCCATCTCCATCACGATGTCGTAGGGCACCCGGGCCTCGGCCAGCAGCACGTTCATGTGGCCCGGCATGCGGCCCGCCACCGGGTGGATGGCGAAGCGCACCTTGACACCCTTGTCGCGCAGGGTCTTGGTGATCTCGTACACCGTGTGCTGGGCCTGCGCCACGGCCATGCCGTAACCCGGCACGATGATGACGCTCTTGGCGTCGCGCAGCAGCTCGGCGGTCTCGGTCGCGCTCACCGGCACGACCTCGCCCTGGGGCTGGGCGGCCTCGCCCGACTTGGCCGGGGTGGCACCGCCGCCGGAGCCGAAGCCGCCAGCGATCACGCTGATGAAATTGCGGTTCATCGCGTTGCACATGATGTAGGACAGGATGGCGCCGGAGGAGCCCACCAGCGCGCCGGTCACGATCAGCAGGTCGTTGGACAGCATGAAACCGGTCGCCGCGGCGGCCCAGCCGGAATAGCTGTTGAGCATGGACACCACCACCGGCATGTCGGCGCCGCCGATGGCCATCACCATGTGGACGCCAAACAGCAGCGCGATGGCAGTCATCACCATCAGCGGCACCATGCCGTCGGCCACGGTGGGCGCCAGGACGAACTCGCGCCCGAACCAGATCACCACCAGCAAACCGGCCAGGTTGAGCCAGTGGCGGGCGGGCAGCAGCAGCGGCTTGCCGCCGATCTTGCCGTTGAGCTTGCCGAAAGCGATCAGGGAGCCGGAGAAGGTGACCGCACCGATCAGGATGCCGATGTAGATCTCCACTTCGTGGATGACCTTTTCCACGCCCTGGTACTGGATCGAGGTATCGACGTAGCTGGCGAAGCCGACCAGGCAGGCGGCCAGGCCCACCAGGCTGTGCATCAACGCCACCAGTTCGGGCATCTGCGTCATCTTCACCACTTTGGCGGCATAGAGGCCGATGCTGCCACCGATCACCAGCGCAGCAATGATCCACGGGATGCCGGCCGGGCTGACGCGCGGACCGAACACCGTGGCCAGCACGGCCAGGGCCATGCCGATGATGCCGAACAGGTTACCGCGGCGCGAGGTTTCCGGGTTGGACAGGCCACCCAGGCTCATGATGAAGAGAATGGCGGCGCCCAGGTAGGCGACCGTAGCGAGACTTTGGGACATGGTTGTCTTTCTTCGCTTTTTTATTTACGGAACATGGCGAGCATGCGGCGGGTCACGGAGAAGCCGCCGAACATGTTGACCGCCGTCAGGATGATGCCGGCAAAAGCCAGCCAGCGGATCAGCGCGTCGGGGCGACCGCCCGTACCGGCTTCGGGCGGCAGGATCTGCACGAGGGCGCCGATGGCAATGATGCTGGAGATGGCGTTGGTCACGCTCATCAGCGGCGTGTGCAAGGCGGG
Organism: Hylemonella sp.; assembly: GCA_030695415.1. Lineage (GTDB taxonomy): Bacteria > Pseudomonadota > Gammaproteobacteria > Burkholderiales > Burkholderiaceae_C > Hylemonella. The sequence goes on along the minus strand of JAUYQZ010000013.1, from coordinate 73,674 downwards.
GGTCACGTTCCACACCACCATGTAGCCGATGAAGCAGGCCAGCACGAACACCGTCAGGTGGCCAAGGAAGGCTGCCGGCGCGTAAGCGCCGATGAACCAGAACGCCAGTGCACCCACGGCGAAGATGATGGCCAGCGTCTTGGCCGGCACGGGCGCGCTGCTACCGTGGCCGTGGCCACCCTTCTTCTCGGCCACCGGCGCAGCGGCCGGCTTCGGTGCGGGTGCCGCGGCCGGCTTGAGTGCCGGAGCCGGCCAGGTGATGCTGCCGTCCTTCACGACCGTCAGGCCGCGGATGGCATCGTCTTCCATATTGACGATCGCATGGCCGTCCTTGGCCTTGCACAGCTCCTCGGCCAGACGGAACAGATTGGTGGCATAGAGGGTGGACGATTGCCTGGACAGGCGCGAAGCCAGATCGGTGTAACCGATGATGGTCACGCCGTGCTTCACGACCGCCTGGCCCGGCTCGGTCAGTTCGCAGTTACCACCTTGCTCGCCGGCCATGTCGACGATCACGCTGCCCGGCTTCATGGAGCGCACCATCTCGGCGCTGATCAGCTTGGGCGCCGGCTTGCCCGGGATCAGGGCGGTGGTGATGATGATGTCCACCTCCTTGGCCTGCTTGGCGTACATCTCGCGCTGCGCCTGCTGGAAGCCTTCGCTCATGACCTTGGCGTAGCCGCCGCCGCCCGAACCCTCTTCCTCGTAGTCGACCTTGACGAACTCGCCGCCCAGGGACACAACCTGGTCAGCCACTTCGGCACGGGTGTCGTTGGCGCGCACGATGGCGCCCAGGCTGGCCGCGGTGCCGATGGCGGCCAGGCCAGCCACGCCAGCGCCGGCGATGAAGACCTTGGCCGGCGGAACCTTGCCCGCGGCCGTGATCTGGCCATTGAAGAAACGGCCAAAGGCGTTGGCAGCCTCGACGACGGCACGGTAACCGCTGACGCCGGCCATGGAGGTCAGGGCGTCCATCTTCTGGGCCCGGCTCAGTGTGCGCGGAAGTGCGTCGATGGCCAGCACCGTCGCCTTCTTGGCGGCCAGCTGCTGCATGAGCTCGGGATTCTGAGCAGGCCAGATGAAGCTGACCAGGCTACCGCCCTCGCGCATCAGCGCCACTTCGTCCGACATGGGGGCACGGACCTTGAACACGATGTCCGAACCCGCCCACAGTGCCGCAGCGCCGTTGACGATCTCGGCACCCGCCGCACGGTAGGTGTCGTCGCTGAAATTGGCGGCGTCGCCCGCGCCGGATTCGACGGAGACCTTGAAGCCGAGCTTGATGAGCTTTTCCACCACCTCGGGCACCGTGGCCACACGTTTTTCACCCGGGAAGACCTCCCGCGGTACGCCGATGCGCTGCGCCGGTTGAGCTGTGCCAGCTTGCATAAATCAACTCCTGAACATGATTGTCTTGATGGTCACGCAGGCTATACCCCCACAGGGCGGCCTGCAAGCGGGCAAGCTTACCCGAGAAACCCATTCCCACCGGGAATAAGCTCTATAACAATTTCGGGCGCGATCCATAATCGGTGGCTATGAATTTGCGTTGGAAACCCAGTGTCACCGTGGCCGCCATCATCGAGCGTGAAGGCCGATTTCTTCTGGTGGAAGAGGAGACCCCCGAGGGCCTGAAACTCAACAACCCCGCGGGACACCTGGACCCGGGCGAGTCACCCGCGGACGGCTGCGCGCGCGAGGCGCTGGAGGAAACCGCCCACCACTTCACGCCCACGCATCTGCTGGGCATCTACCTGTCGCGCTTCCAGCGCCCGCAGGCGGATGGCAGCGTGGAAGACATCACCTACCTGCGTTTTGCTTACACGGGTGAATTGGGCGCATTGGTACCGGGTCGCCAGCTCGACACCGGCATCGTGCGCACGGTCTGGCTGACACCCGACGAGATCCGCGCCAGCGCCGCACGGCATCGCAGCCCGCTGCTCGTGCGCTGCATGGAAGACCATCTGCGCGGCCAGCGTTATCCGCTGGAGTCGGTCTACACCGACACCACGGTCCAACTGCTACAGCGCTGAGGGGCCGCTGCCCTCAGCTGCGCGGGACTTCGCTTTCCAGCGGCGCGCCCTGCAGATAGGCCCGCAGATTGCGCAGGAACAGCTCCGCCCCGCGCTGGCGCGTGCCCAAGGAAGCGGAGGCGCTGTGCGGCGTCATCAGCACATGGGGCATCGTCCACAGCGGGGACTCGGGCGGCAGCGGTTCTTTCGCAAACACGTCCAGGTAGGCGCCCAGCAGATGGCCACGCGTGAGCGCCTCGATCAGCGCCGCTTCGTCGACGATCTCACCACGTGCGATGTTCACCAGCCCCGCACCTCGCGGCAGCAGGGCCAGGCGGCGCGCGTCGACCAGGCGGCGGGTCTGCTCGGTGAGCGGGCAGGCCAGCAACAGCCAGTCGCAGCGCGGCAGCAAGGTGTCGATGGCTTCCAGGCCCAGCACCTCGTCGAAATACTCGGCGGGCTGCGCCTGCCGGCGCAGGCCGATGGTGTGCACCCCAAAGGCCTGCAGCCCACGGGCAATCCGCGTGCCGATGTGGCCCACGCCCACGATCACCGCCGTCTGGCCGCCCAGGTCCCGGGGCAATTGCGTTTCCTGGATCGGCGCCCACTCGCCCCGCTGCTGCGCCCGCAGCCAGTGCGGGAAGCCGCGCGCGAGCATCAGGAGCCCGGTCAGCGCGTTCAGGGCCACCGGCTCGGCGTTGGTGCCCGCGGCGGTGCTGATGCGGATGCCACGTTGTTTCGAAGGCTGGTAGACCGCGTGATCCAGCCCGGCCGACACCAGCTGAAGCCATGTGAGATTCGGCGCCGCATCGACCAGGGACCAGAAGGCCTGCCCCTGCGGGCTGCGGTGCTTGGCCGGCGTGCCTTCCCAGATGTCGCGCGAATAAAAGGCCACCTCGATGCTGGCGATCTGCCCGCTGCTGTAGGCGACCTCCGGGTCGAAGTGCAGCAATTCCAGCCGGCGCGGCGCCGTTGCCAGGATCTGCGCCAGGGCCGCCTCGTGCTCGACGGCGATCTGCCGGGAGATCAGGAGGCTGGCGCTCATGTTCAGAGGCTGGTGAGGCGCAGGTCCGCCACCTGCAGCCGCTCCATCTGCCAGAGCTGCGCCAGCAGCCGGGCCGTCGCCTCGGCGCCGATGACCGGTGAGGCCAGCTCGGTGAACTTGTCGTTGATGTCCGCGTCGGAGAGCGGCGCTTCCGGGTCGCCCTTGCGGCAGGGTGCGTACTGCTCGATCACGCGGCCATCCGTCAGGGTGATGACGATGCGCGCGGCACGCAGGGCCGGGAAACCGGCGCTTAAGCGCGGGTCGGCCACGAGTTGCGTCTTGGCCATCAGTGCGCGCAAGCCGGCGTCGGCCAGGCGCTGCGGCTCGAAGGCGTTCAGGCGCACCGCGCCATAGAGCAGGGCATGGGCCACCACATAGGGCAGGCTGAACTTGGCCTCGAAGGCGGTGCGCGGCTCGAAGTTGCCCGTCACGTCCAGCGCGGTCTGGTAGGTGTCGATGCGGATGGAGGCGATCTGCGCCGGGTCCACCTTGTGCAACTGGCGGATGTCCAGCATGGCGTCAATGGCCGCGAAGGTGTGGCCGCAGCAGCCATGATTCTTCTGCGTGATGACCTGGATGTTGTAGCGCGTGCCCAGGTCCCGCGTGGCTTCGGCCCAGTTCGGGTTCAGCGACATCGCGGCGCCGAAACCCGCGGCGCCTTCGAGAATATCGAGCGCACCTGTCACGCCATTAGCCGCGCCCTTGCCGGCGTTCACACCCACCCAGGCCGCGTGGCCGGCGTGCAGGCACTTGGTCATGGCATCCGAGCGGAAGGCCTGCTGCAGGCCCGAGGCGAAGGTCGCCGCCGTGGCGAGTGCATGGCGCATGACCTCAGGGTTGTTGCCGTCCACCAGGGCGGCCGTGGCCGCCGCGCTGCCGAAACAGCCGATGGTGCCCGTGGTGTGGAAAAAGCGGTAGTGCGAGGGCTGCACGGCCACGCCGATACGGGTGGAGATCTCGTAGCCAATGGTGATGGCCTTGAGCAGGTCAGCGCCACTCGCGCCGCGCTCCTCGGCCACCGCCAGCGCGGCGCCGATGGTCGGGCAGCCCGGGTGGTAGACCGCGTCGCGGAAGATGTCATCGAACTCGGCCGCATGCGAGATGCTGCCGTTGATCCAGGCCGCCGTGGCGGCGAAGGCCGTGGTGCGCTGGCCCGGCAGGCTGGACTTGCCGTGCCCCAGCTCGTCAGCATGGGTGCGCATGAGCTGCGGGCCCGGCGCCAGGGCGATGCCCGGGAACAGGGCCGAGAACCAGTCGATCAGCGCGCGCTTGGCGTGGTGCGTGACCTCGGCGGGCAGGGGGCGGGCCGATTCGCTCTGGGCATACTCGGCGAGTGCGTCGACGATCATGGTGGTGAGCTCTGGTCTCTGCTTCAGTAGCTGATGGTCATCAGCCGTTCTTCAGTCATCTCGCGGATGGCGTAGGCCGGGCCTTCCCAGCCAAAGCCGGAATCCTTGACGCCGCCGAAGGGCATGGCGTCGATGCGCGCGCTGGACGCCTCGTTCACGTGCACGCCGCCAAAACGCAGGGCTTTGGCCGCCGTGAAGGCCGTGTGCAGGTCGGCCGTGAACAGCCCCACCGACAGACCGAAGGGCTGGGCATTGGCCTGGACCACGGCCTCATCAATGCCGTCGAACTCGATCACCGACATCACGGGCGCGAAAATCTCCTCGCAGACCACCTTCATCTCGGGCTTCACACCGCTCAGGATGGTGGGGGGGATCACGTTGCCCACACGCTGGCCGCCGGTCAGCAGGCGCGCGCCTGCCGCCACCGCCTCGTCCACCCAGGACTGGGCACGCTTGGCATGGTGTTCACTGATCATGGGGCCGATGATGGTGGCCGCATCGGCCGGGTCACCGGCTTTCATCTTCTGCGCTGCCGCCACCAGCTTGGGCACGAAGGCCGCGGCGATGCGGCGGTCCACATACAGGCGCTGCACCGAGGTGCAGACCTGGCCCGCCTTGCGGAAACCCGCGTTGAGGATCTTGGGGATGGCCAGGTCCGTGTCGGCGTCATGGCAGACGATGGTGCTGGCGATGCTGCCCAGCTCCATCTGTGTACGGCGCAGGCCGGCGCCGCGCTGGATCTCGCGACCCACGCGGGTGCTGCCCGTGAAGGCGTAGAAGGCGATGCGCGGGTCCGCCACCAGCTGACCGCCCACCGCGGCGCCATCACCGTGCACCAGGGCCAGCAGGTCGGCGGGCAGGCCGGCCTCGATCAGGATCCTGCAAAGCTCGACGGCGGTGAGCGGTGTGAACTCCGAGGGCTTGATCACCACGGCATTGCCGCCGGCCAGGGCCGGGCCCACCTTGTGCATGAGCACATTGAGCGGCGAGTTGAAGGGCGTGATCACGCACACCACACCGCGCGGCGAGCGCATGGTGAAACCCACGCGGTTCTTCACGCCGTCGGCCGCCTGCATGGGCACCATCTCGCCGTTCAGGCGCTTGGCCTCCTCGGAGCACAGCTCGAGCGTCTGCACGCAACGCCGCACCTCGTTGTCGCCGTCGGCGCGGGTGAAGCCGGCCTCGTGGCGCATCAGTTCGATCAGCGGCTCCATGCGCGACTCGACGATGCGCGCCGCGGCCAGCAGGATCTTGTAGCGCTGGTAAGGCGAGAGTGTGGATTGCTGCTGGCCGAGCACGGCGCCAGCCACAGCCGCCGTGACCTGCTCGGGCGAGGCGACGGCCATCTCGCCGTAGACCTGGCCGTCGTACTTGTCGCGCAGGGCCTGGCTGGACACACCGGCCATCCACTGTCCGCCGATCAGCAGCTGTTTCATCATGCGGCTCCGGCGTAGGTCTGCTGGTTGCCGCGCGTGTTGACCTTCAGGCCTTCCATGAACTTGTTGCGGATCTTGGCCGCGTCGCGCTCGGTCACGCCGGCCGGCGGTGCGTTGTCGGTGCGCGCGCAGATGAAGAGCGGGCCTTCGCTCGTGAGCGCAGCCTCGACCAGGGCCTCGAAGTGGGCCTCGTCCCGCGCCCAGACACTCTGCCCCAGGCCTGAGCCCTTGCCGATCGCGACCAGGTCCACATTGGTGGCCGTCAGCGTGGGCTGGCCGCCGGTGATCTGGTAGGAACCGTTGTCCCAGACGATCACCACCAGGTTCTTGAGCTTGAGGTTGGCGATGGTGCCCAGGGTGCCCAGCTGCATCAGCAGCGAACCATCACCTTCGAGCGCAAAGACCTTGCGCTGCGGCTGGGCCAGGGCCACACCCACGGCGATGGGTGCGGCCAGGCCCATGGTGCCCAGCATGTAGAAGTTCTGCGGGCGCTGGCCGGCGGCCCAGAGGTCGAAGTGGGTGTGGCCGATGCCGCCGACCACGGCCTCTTCGTGCTTAAGCTTGGCCACGAGGCGACGCGTCAGGTCGGAGCGGTTCATGACCTTGGCCGTTTCGCGGCCCACGGAATTGAGCAGTTGTGCGTTCATGAATTTCTCACTTCTTCGTAACACGTGCGGTCAGCAGCGGCGACAGGATCATGGCAGCGGCCGCCTGGGTGGCGTAGGCCTGCTTGATCATGCGATCGGCGATGAACTCCACATCGTCCTGTCGCTCGATGGCGTAGTTCTCGATGTTGAGCGAATTCAGGATGGGGCGCATGGTGCGGCAGACGATGACCTGGCCGAGCTGGAAGTCACCCAGGGTGCCGCGCTCCGAGATCAGCATGAGCAGCGGGATCTGGTAGGGCACGGTCAACGAGGCCAGGGCATTGGGCAAGGTGGCAAAACCACTGGTCTGCATCAGCACGATGCCGCGCAGGCCGCCCATATAGGCACCGGTCACAATGCCCACGGCCTCTTCCTCGCGCGCCGGGCAGACCACGGTGAAGTAGTCGTCGGCATGCAGGCGCTTGATCAGCGGGGCCAGCACCTTGTCGGGCACATAGGTGATGAGCTTGATCTCGTTCGCCTTGAAGACGCGGACCAGGGTCTCGTCCCAGGTTTCGCCGGTCGGGCTGCTTGTCTCTTGCACCATGGCAATTCTCTCCTGACAATTTCAGATTAAAGCCGATTCACCGCCGGGGCGATGCATCGCAGATTTCTCACGCCTGGCTCTCAGTCATCGCCCACTTTGAGCTTGCTGGGCAGGCGCTTCTCGATGGCCCACTTGAGCAGGGCCGCGCTGCGGAAGAAACCGTGCGCGAACTTGCCGTAGGGCAGCGTGAGGAACAGGGCCATCACGAAACCCAGGTGCAGGGCCAGCGTGGCCGGCATGAGCGTCGTGCCGCGTGCGGCCCACAGGCCCAGGCCGGTAAGGCTGGTGAAGAACAGCAGGGCGATGAAACCGCGGTCCATGGGCTTTTGCGCCGCGTCGCCATGCTGCGGGTGGCGCCGCAGGTTGAGCCAGTACAGGCCCGCCGTGCCGATCAGCAGCAGCACGCCGCCCACGGCGCCCAGGATCTTGGGCAGGCTGGGCAGGTCATAGGGCGCAACCCAGCCGAACAGGTAGTGGTAGAGCGTGGCCACGCTGGTGGCGGCAAAACACAGCATGAAACCGTAGAAGGTGGCGTGGTGGAAGACGCGGCGCTTTTTCGTCCAGGCGTCGTCCTCGTTGTGGCAGCCCTCGCCATGGCCACCGTCCAGGTACTTCAGGCGCAACACGTCGTGCGTGGCCTCCAGCGCCGCACCGCCCTGCACGGCGGCGATCACCGGGGCCTCGTAGTCGCGGCCCGGCGTCACCTCACGCCAGAAACGGCGCAATCCCAAAGACAGGGCCAGCACGGCAAACAGAAACACCGGGGCAAACAGGCTCACCAGCAGGTTGTGCGGGAAGATGCCGTAGAAGTCCGCAGATGCCGGCACGCGCCACAGCGTGTCCTTGAGCCACAGGGTCAGCATCATGAAAAAGGCCAGGGCCCCCGCCGTCGCCAGGGAGAGCGTGAGGCCGTTGCGCTGGTAGAGCTTGCCCAACGCGCTGGGCCAGGCAAAGTCCGTGTAGGTCTGCAGCCGCACCTTGGCCATGGCCTGCGGCACGTTGACCGCGAACTCGTGCGGTGGCGCGTACTGGCAGGCATGCAGGCAGGCGCCGCAGTTGTGGCACAGGTTGGCCAGGTAGTGCACGTCGGCCGCGTTGAAGGACAGGCGGCGGGTCATGGCCGGGAAGACGGCGCAGAACCCTTCGCAATAGCGGCAGGCATTGCAGATCTGCAGCTGGCGCGCCACCTCGGCCTCAGCGCTGCCGGGCACGACGTCACCGTTGGCCAGGGCCCGTGCTTCGCGGGTCAAAGTCTCAAGCTGCTGCACGTTGCTTCTCCGTCGTCTTGTTGCTCAGGGCGGCACGCGCCGCCTCGGTGCCGGCGATGCGGCCGAAGGCCGTGCCGATGGACATGCCCACACCTGCGGTGTAGCCCTTGCCCAGCACATTGCCGGCCATCATCTCGCCAGCCACATAGAGGTTGTCGCTGGGCTGGCCGCCGAAATGCACGGCAGCCCGGTCGTTGACCTTGAGCCCGAGGTAGGTGAAGGTGATGCCCGGGCGCAGCGCGTAGCCGTAGAACGGCCCGCTGTCGATGGGCAGGGCCCAGTGGGTCTTGGCGGGCGCAATGCCTTCGGTGTGACAATCGTCCAGCGTCGTGTGGTCGAAGGTGCCGACGCGGCAGGCCGCGTTATAGGCGTTCATCGTCTGCATGAAAGCGGCCTCGTCCAGGCCCAGCTTGCGTGCCAGTTCGGGCAGGCTGTCGGCTTGGATGCCGGGGAACACCGGTGGCATGAATCGGCCCACAGCCTTGCTGTCGATGATGGAATAGCCAATCTGCCCCGGCTGCTGCGCCACCAGACGGCCCCAGATCGCGTAACGCTTGGGCCAGAAGTCCTCGCCCTCGTCGTAGAAACGCTGAGCATGTTTGTTGACGACCACCCCCAGGGACACACAGTCCAGCCGGGTGCAGATGCCACCGTCGTACAGCGGCGCACGCGCGTCGATGGCCACGCAGTGCGACTGCGAGGGGTCACCGATCATGTCGGCGCCGTGGCTCATCATGTCCTTGATGAGCACGCCCTGGTTGAAGCGGGTGCCGCGGATCAGGAAGTTGTCGGCCGGCCACTCGCCGTCGGCGTTCTGGCCCCAGGCCTCGCGCAGCCACTCGCGGTTGGATTCAAAGCCGCCGGCCGCCAGCACGCAGGCCTTGGCCTCGATGCGCTCGTTGCCGATGTAGGCCGCCTTGAACGTTCCGTCCTGGATGTCCAGGCGATCCACGGCCGCGTTGTAGCGGATCTGCACGCCCAGCTTCGCGGCGCTGCGGTAGTAGGCGTTGACCAGGGCCTTGCCGCCGCCCATGAAAAAGGCATTGGTGCGCGACAGGCTCAGGGTGCCCGACAGCGAGGGCTGGAAACGCACGCCGTGCTTGATCATCCAGGGCCGGCAGGTGGAGGAGGCGCGGATGGTCAGGCGGGCCAGGTGCTCGTTGGTGAGGCCGCCGGTGACCTTGAGCAGGTCCTGCCAGAACTCTTCTTCGGGGTAGGCCTCCTGCAGCACGTCCTGCGGCTCGTCGTGCATGCAGCGCAGGTTGCGCGTGTGGATGGAATTGCCGCCGCGCCATTCCTTGGGCGCGGACTCCAGCAGCATCACGCTGGCCCCGGCCTCGCGGGCCATCAGGGCCGCGCACAGGGCCGCGTTGCCGCCGCCGATCACCAAAACATCCAGACTCATATCAGTTGCTCTATTGCGAAGTACGCGACCCGCGGCGCATGAAACGGGGCTTATCGGGGAACGCCGTGGAGCCGGCTTTGCCGGTCCACTGGCGTTGCCCCCTCGAGGGGGGTGGCGGAGCGCACGTAGGGCGCGCAGCCTGGGGGTGCTTCAAAACTGGTATTTGCGCAAGCCGCCGTCCACGGGGATGACGGCGCCCGTGATGTAAGCGGCACGCGGCGAGGCCAGGAAGGTCACGAGATTGGCCAGCTCTTCGGGTTCACCGTAGCGGCCCACGGGAATCTCGTTCTCGCACTGCCACTTCTGGTACTCGGGCGAGTAGTTGCGCATGATCTGCTCGGACAGGATGCGCCCGGGCGGCACGCAATTCACCGTGATGCCGTGCTGGCCCACCATGCGCGACAGGCCCTTGGCCCAGCTGTGGATGCCGGCCTTGGCGCAGAAGGCGCCGTTGATGTGCTCGGGCTCGCTCTTGCCCGTGATGCAGACGATGCGGCCCCACTTGCGCTCGATCATCTGGTCGATCAGCGCGTCGCCCAGCTGGCGCGGGCGGTGGAAGTTCAGCGTGATCGCCTCCTGCCACTGCTCTTCGCTCACGTGCAGGTCCTTGAAGCTGCGCGAACCGCCGGCGTTGTTGACCAGGATGTCCACGTGCCCCAGGCCCTTGACGGCGGCCTGTGCCAGGCTCTTCGCGGCGTCCTCGGCGTACATGTCCTGCTCGATCAGCACCGGGGCATGACCGCCAGCGGCCACGATCTCGGCGGCCACCTCCTTGAGCTTGTCCACGCGGCGCGCCGTGATGGCCAGGCGCACGCCTTCAGCGGCCAGGGTCTTGGCAATGGCTCGGCCGATACCCACGCTCGCGCCGGTGACCAGAGCCGTCTTGTCCTTGAGTTGGAAATCCATGGTTTTTGGTGTCCACAAAACTGAGGATGTGAACTGTATACCGGGCGTACGGCCTGGGCGAGCCCCTCGTCGCAAGGGGGTCATCACAAATTGTGATGACCAGGACAGGTCAGCGCACGGCCTGGGCCGCCAGGCGACCTGCACGCCGGCCCGAGACAAAGGCCCAGGCCAGGTGGTGGCCATGGCCCTTGAGCAGCAGGCCGCCCTGGCCGGTGGAGCCTGCGGCGTACAGGCCCGCCACGGGCAGGGCGTGGACGTCCAGCACGCGGTGCTGGACGTCCACCATCAGGCCGCCTTCGCTGTGCACGAAGACCGAACGCACCGGGCCCAGTGCCACATAGGGCCCCGCGCCCAGGGGGCGCACCGGGGCCGCCGCCACGCTGCTCGCCAGCACCGTCGCGTCCATGCCCAGCTGGCGCGCCAGTTCCGGCAGCGTGGGCGCTTCGGCGTAGACGTCGGGCCGGTTCTGGCGGTAGTCGGGGATGTAGGCATAGGCGATGCCCGGCGCGGTGGACACGAAGTGCGGCCAGGCCGAGAACTGTGCGGCAAGCGCCTGGTCGATCACGATGTAGCCCAGCTTGCCGGGCTGGTCGGGCAGGCGCCAGGCCGGCTTGTCGAGTTCGTTGCCGAAACGCTCGCCGCGCTGGTTGACCAGGACGGCCCCCTGCTCGAACAGGGTGGTCGAGGGCGCCAGTGCCGTGGTCAGGAACTTCATCATGAAGGGCCGCAGGATGGCCTGCGGCAGGTGGTCCAGCGACCACTGCATGAAGACGGCCAGCCAGCGCCAGGGCGGCAGGCGCCGCACGAAGGTCTCGGTGGCCGGGGCGATGAAACGGATCTCGGGACCCAGGGCCAGGTCGCCGTTAACGATGCGCGCCCCAAGGCTCTCGGCCATGCGCTGGCCGTCGCCGGTGGCGGTGAGGTTCACGCCCTCCACCTTGGCCTCCTGCGCGCCCATGAAACGGGCCTTGAACTCGGGGCCGTTGGTGAAGTCGCCCGCGGCCAGCACCACGCCGCCGCGCGCCGTGTAGCGCATCAGGCCGCTGTCACCCTCGGCGTCCACGCCGGTGACACGGCCGTCTTCTTGCACCAGCGCAGTCACGCGCATGCTGGTGCGGATCTCCACGCCCGCACGGCGCGCGCGCCGGCCCAGGTGGTAGATGAAAGAGCGCGAATTGGGCAGCACGTTGTGCATGCGCGGCTGCCGGTGCGGCGGCTCGGGCATGGGGCCCATGAAACGCACACCGGAATCAAGCAGCCACTGGAAGGTGGCGGGGATCTCGTCGCAGAGGATGCGGCGCAGTTCGGGGTTGTCACGTGCATCGAGCTCACCCGCAAACCCCGGCATGTCGGCCCAGTGGTCCGCGGAATTGTCCACGATGCCGCGCTGCTTCTGATGCGGCGTGCCGCTGGACGTCACCGACCCGATGGACCAGGCCGTGGAACCTCCCAGGGTCGGGTTCTTCTCCAGCAGCAGCACGCTGCGCCCGCGCTCACGGGCCTCGATGGCCGCAGCCAGGCCGGCGCCGCCGCCGCCGACCACCACCACGTCGTACGTCTGTTCTTCTCTTTGCATGCCGAAATATCAATCCAGCTTGATATTCGCCGCGTTGATCACAGCCGTCCACTTGCTCGTCTCGGCCTCGTTGCGCTTCTGCGCATCCGCCGGGCTGCCCCCCAGGGCCATGATGCCCAGGCCGTCCCAGCGCTGCACCAGTTCCTTGTCCTTGAGCACGAGGTTGAGCTCGGCATTGAGCTTGTTGACGACGGGCTCCGGCGTGCCGCTGGCCACCGAGAGCGTGTACCAGGGCACCGAGGAGTAACCGGGCACGCCGGCTTCGGCCACCGTGGGCACATCGGGCAGGCTGGGGCTGCGGCTGGTGCCGGTCACCGCGAGGGCGCGCACCTTGCCGCTCTTGAGTTGCGGGTGCGCCGTGCCCAGGCTCTCGAACAGCATGTCGATCTGGCCGCCCAGCAGGTCGGCCATGGCCGGCGCGCCGCCGCGGTAGGGCACGTGCACGTAATCCACCTTGCTCATGTAGCGGAACAACTCGGCCGCCATGTGCATGGCCGAACCATTACCGGCCGAGCCATAGGTCAGCTTGCCGGGCTGGGCCCTGGCCAGCGCCAGCAGCTCCTGCACCGACCTGGCGGGCAGGTCCTGCTTGACGATCAGGATGCTGGGCGCCTCGGCCAGCAGGATCACCGGCTTGAGTTCCTTCATGGGCTCATAGCGCAGCTTCGGATACAACGCCACCGCGCCGTTGTGCGCGATCGTGGCCAGCACCAGGGTGTAGCCATCGGCCGGGCCCTTGGCCACCTGTTCGGCGCCCGTGTGGCCGCCGGCCCCGGGTTTGTTCTCCACCACCACGGGCTGGCCCAGGCGCGGGCCCAGCTTCTCGGCCACACCACGGGCCAGCAGGTCGGCCGGGCCGCCGGCCGCATAGGGCACGACGATCTTGACCGGGCGGGAGGGAAAAACGTCCTGGGCCTGGGCACAGACGCTGGCGGCCAGCAGGCCGGTTGCCAGCAAGGTAGGGATCAGTTTCTTCAACATGCCTGTCTCCTTCGTTGGTTGGTTGGTTGGTTGGTTGCTTGGGTCAGTCGAGTTGAATCTTGGCCGCTTCGATCACGCGGGTCCATTTGACGGTTTCGCTCTTGAAAAATGCCGCGGCCTCGGCCGGGCTGTTGGGCGTGTAATTCATGCCCAACTTGTCGTAACGCGCCACCACCTCGGGCGAAGCCAGCGCGCGCTGCACGTCCTGGTTGAGCTTGGCCACCAGTGCAGCCGGCATGCTGGCCGGTGCGGCCAGCGAGAACCAGGAGGTCCCGCTGTAACCCGGGACGCCCGTCTCGGCGATGGTCGGCACATTGGGCAGGCGCGGATCGCGCGCGGAGCCGGTCACGGCCAGCACACGCAACTTGCCACTCTCCACGTGGGGCAGCCCTGACGACATGTTGTCGAACATCACGTCGACCTGACCGCTGATCAGATCGATCAGCGCCGGGCCGCTACCCCTGTAGGGCACATGGTTCATGCGCTGGCCGATGGCCAGCTGGAACAGCTCGGTGACCATATGCACCGAGGAGCCCGCGCCGGCCGTGGCGTAGTTGATCTTGCCGGCATTTGCTCTCGCGTCGGCCAGGAAGTCGGCAAAGGTCTTGTACTTCGAGTTCGCCGGCACCAGCACCACATTGGGCGACTCACCGATGACCATGATGGGCTGCAGCTGGGTGGGCGGGTTGTAGGTCAGCTTGCTGTAGCTGGCATAGGCTGCGTGGATGCCGATGGTGCCCACCATCAGCGTGTAGCCGTCACCGGGCGACGTGGCCACGAGCTGCGCGCCCAGATGGCCGCTGGCGCCCGGCTTGTTGTCGACGATCACGCTCTGCCCGTACTGGGCGCTCAGGCGTTCACCGATGATGCGCGCCAGGATGTCGACCGCTCCGCCGGGCGCGAACGGCGCCACCAGACGGATCGGCTTGTTCGGGTAGTCCTGAGCCATGGCAACGCCACTGCAGGCCAAGGTGGCAGCCAGCAAACCACGACCCAGCTGCATCAGAAAGTTTCTCTTCATTTTTGTCTCCTCATTTGTTCGAGTGTGATGACCGGGCGCTGCTCGTACGGCAGGTTCCACTGCGCGCAATTGCCTCGGTCCACGATCTGCACAGGCAGCTCCACCGAAGCCGGCACCGTCTCACCACGCAGATGGCGCGCCGCGCATTCGGCCGCCAGGTAGGCCATCTGCATGGCATTGAAATCGGCGGTGGCCAGCATGCGGCCGGCGGCAATGGCCGCTATGGCCTGGGGGATGGCGTTCACGCCCACCACGGCCGCAGTCTGGCCCGCGGCGTCCAGTGCATCCAGCACGCCAATGGCCATGATGTCGTTGGCCACCAGCACCGCATCGGGTGCGGCGTTCGCCTGCAGCCAGGCCGCCGTGCGGTCCCGGGCGGTCTCGCGCACGTAGTCACCCGCGACCTGACCCACCAACACGATGCCGGGCACTTCGCACGCGGCTTCACGGAAGCCGCGCAGGCGCTCCAGGCTGGTGTAGGACTCCTCGGGGCCCGTCACGACGAGCACCCTGCCCTTGCCTTGCAGATGTTTGAACAGGTAGCTTGCGATCGCCTGCGCCAGCTGCTCATCGTCCGAGCTGACGTAACTCACCATGGGCGCGGCTGCGATCGGGTTGACGAAGCCGATCATGGGGATGCCGGCTGCGACCACCTGGCCGATCGCCGCGTCCACCTTGCTCGCATGCACGGGCGAAAACACGAAGGCATCGGGGCGCGGCTGCAAAGCCAGCGCCTGCTCGATCAGCGCGCTCTGCTCCACCGGGTCATCACCCTTTTGGGGAACGAAGTGCAGCACCTCGTCACCGAAGACCGCGGCCGCACGCTCCGCGCCCAGGCGCGCCGCGCCGTAGGCCGGGTTCGTAAAGTTCTTGGTGAAGACCGCGAGTCTCATGATCCGGCTTGCGTGATCAGACCATGCCGCCATTCGGCTGGATGATCTGGCCATGCACCCACGAAGCCTTGTCGGAGGCCAGGAAGGCCACGACCTCGGCCACCTCGTCCGGCTGGCCCACGCGGTTGAAGGGGCTCATGCCGGCCGAGCGGGCAATGGCCGCCTCGTCCTTGCCGGCGCGGAACAGGTCCGTGTCAACGGGGCCCGGGGCCACGCCGTTGACGCGAATCTTGCGCGGCGCCAATTCCTTGGACATGGAACGCAGCAGGCTTTCCACCGCGGCCTTGCTCGCAGTGTAGGGACCGCCGCCGGGTATGGCCACACGGACCATGGAGGTGGTCAGGCCGATGATGTTGCCGCCATCGACCACGTTTTTCGCCGCCGCGCTCAGCACGTTGAAGGCGCCGACGATGTTCACTTCAACCAGTTTGCGGAAGTTCTCGGCGTCGAAAGTGGCCATCGGGCCCATGGGTACGTTGATGCCGGCATTGGCCACCACGCAGTGGGGCATGCTGCCGAAGTCCATGGCCACATCGGTGAACACCTGGGCCACCTGGGCCGGCTCGCGGATATCGACCTTGTAACCCCGGGTCGTGGCGCTGCCGATCTTGGCCGGCACATTGGGCGCGCTGCTCACATAGGTGTAAGCCACGTCGTAGCCGCCTTCGGCCAGTTTCTGGACCGTGGCCGCGCCGATGCCGCGGGTGCCACCGAAAACGAGTGCAATCTTCTTGCTCATAAGTACTCCAAAGGTTCGTCTGTCTCAATGTCTTATCGTGGGCCGCCGCAGAACCGACTTTGCCGGGCTGCTGGTGGCGTCCCCCTGGGGGAAGGCGCGAAGCGACTCAGGGGGTTACCCTTTCCACGGCTTGCCGTAGATCGGCTCCTTGTAAGGGATGGGCGGCAGCTGCCAGGTGCCGGTGGAGGGCGGGCGCACCTCGGCGTCCACGTGCACGTCGATCACGCAGGGGCGCTTGTTCTTCAGGGCCTGCTGCACGGTGGCGCCCAGGTCCTGCGGGCGGGTCACGGTGTAGCCGTCGGCACCGCAGGCGCGAGCCCAGGCGGCGAAGTCGGGGTTGTAGCGCGCGCCGGTTTCTCCGTGGTAGAAGGCCGTGCCGATCTCGCGGCCGTCGAACAGGCCGTACTGCAGATCGCGAATGGCGCCCCAGGCGAAGTTGTTCCAGATGATCCAGACGACCGGCAGGTTGTATTCCACTGCGGTGCACAGCACATAGGGCGCCATGGTGAAGCCGCCATCGCCGACCACGGCCACGCAGGGACGGTCCGGTGCGGCCAACGCCGCGCCCATCACGCCGCAGACACCAAAGCCCATGCTGGAGTAACCCCAGCTGTTGAGCATGCTCTGGGGGCGTTTAGCCTGCCAGAACTGCATGAACCAGTTGTGGTGCACACCCGAGTCCAGCGCGAGGATCACGTCGTCGGGCAGCACCTTCTGCAGCGTGCCCACGACGAACTCGGGGCGCAGCGGGCTGGTGGAATCGCCGAAGTGCGGGCGTACAAAAGCTTCCCACTGGGCCTGCCAGCCCTGCACCTGGGCCATCCAGGGCGCATAACGCGTGGCCGTGATCTCCTTGCGGCCCGGGATGGCGTTGAGCAACTGGCGCGTGAAGACCTTCACGTCGGCGATCACACCCAGCGTGGGCGCGTAGTTGCGGCCCAGCTCCTGCGGGTCGATATCCACGTGCACCAGCTTGGTCTTGGGGAAGTTCCAGGAATAACCGTCGAACCAACTCGACGAGCTGCGGTCGTCGAAACGCGTACCCAGCGTGATCACCAGGTCGGAACGACGGCCGGCCTCGTTGGCCGGGTAGGCGCCGTTGCGGCCGATGAAACCCAGGGCCAGAGGGTGGTCACCGCGGAGGGCGCCCATGCCGTTGGGCGAGGTGATCACCGGGATGCCCAGCTTCTCGGCCAGCTCGGTGATCTCGGGGCCGGCCTCGGACAGGGTGGCGCCGTGGCCGATGAAGAGCACCGGCTGATGGGCTGCGGCCAGCAGGTCCAGGGTGGTGGCGATGTCGGCGTCGTTGGCGCCGGGTCGGTGCGTGCGGTGGATGTTTGACGCCGGCGGCACTTCGACGTCGGCCTCTTCCTGGTAGACGTTGTAGGGGATGTCCAGGTTCACCGGGCCGGGGCGCCCCGTGACCATGGTGTCCATGGCCTGGCGCAGGGCCAGGGGCAGCATGTCCACGCGCGTGGGCTGGAAGGCGCGCTTGACCACCGGGCGCATCACCTGGGCGAAGTCAGCCTGGTTGTGTTTGTACAGCTCCTGGAAGGGCGCGCGGTTGTGCTGCGAAGTCGGCACGTTGGAGGTGATGGCCATGAAGGCTGAGGAGTCCGACAGTGCCGTGGCGCATGCCATGACCATATTGGCCGAGCCCGGGCCGGTGGAGGTCAACGTGGCGACCGGCTTGTGCTTGACGCGGAAGTAGGCGTCGGCCATGTGGCCGGCGCATTGTTCATGGCGCGGCGAGATCAGCTTGAGATCATCCTTGACGTCGTACAGCGCATCGAGAATGCCGACATTGCCATGGCCGCAGATGCCGAAGATATACGGCACTTTTTCCTGGACCAGGTACTGGGCGATCAGTTCGCCACCTTTCATCTTGGGCATAGCTAACTCTTTCCTCTCTGCTGTCAGACCGTCGTGATGGTGACGATACGCTCTTCTGTCATTTCATGAACCGCGTAATGCGGGCCCTCACGGCCGAAGCCGCTGTCCTTCGATCCGCCATACGGCATGAGGTCCACGCGCGAGCTCGAGGTCTCGTTGACGTGTACACCGCCCACCTCCAACTGCTGCGCCGCGGCCAGTGCGTCACCCAGGCGGTTGGTGAAGATGCCGGTGGCCAGGCCAAAAGGCGTGGCGTTGACGCGCGCGATGGCCTGCGCCAGGGTCTTGAAGGGCAGGATGCAGACCACCGGGCCGAAGATTTCGTTGCAGCCCACCTTCATGCTGTCGCTGATGTTGGTCAGCAGGGTGGGCGGCACCAGCGCGCCCTGGCGAGGGCCGCCAGCCAGCAGCCTGGCGCCCGAGGTCAGGGCCTCGTTGATCCAGCCCTCGATGCGGATGGCATTGTCTTCGCTGATGACCGGGCCGACGAAGGTCTTGGGATCCTGCGGATCGCCGTAGCTCAACTCCTTGACCAGTTGCGCCAGGCGCGACTCCACATCCTTGAGCAGCGACTCGTGCACCAGCAGAAGCTGCACCGAGGTGCAGACCTGGCCTGCCTTGCGGAAACCGGCATTGACCACCTTGGGCAGCGCCACGTCCAGCTTGGCGTCGTCGCACAGGATGGTGCAGGCGATCGAGCCCAGTTCCATCTGCGTGCGGCGCAGGCCGGCGGCCTGCTGGATCTTGCGGCCCACTTCCGTGCTGCCGGTGAAGGCGAAAAAGCGCACGCGCTCGTCGGCCTGCAGGGCCTGCACCACCTCGGCACTGCCGTGCAGCACGCTGAGAAAGCCCTTCGGGATCCCGGCATCCAGCAGCACCTCGGCCAGCAGACAGGCCGTGATGGGCGTGAAGGACGAGGGCTTGAGGATCACGGCATTGCCGGCGGCAAAGGCCGGCGCCACCTTGTGCGTGACCGTGTTGAGCGGCGAATTGAAGGGCGTGATGGCGGCCACCACGCCCAGGGGCACACGCAGGGTGAAACCCAGGCGGCCGGCCGCGCCGGGCGCGCCAGCCAGCGGAATCACGTCGCCGGCCAGGCGGCGCGCCTCTTCCGCCGAGAGCCTGAGCGTCTGCAGGCAGCGGCGCACTTCACCGGCCGCGTCGGACTCGGTGAAACCGGCTTCCAGCTGCATGGCGCGCACGAACTCCTCGCTGCGCGCCTCCAGCAGCTGGGCGGCGCGGTCCAGCACGACACCACGCTCATAGGCGACCGGCGCGCCCTGGCGGAAGGCGGCGTGCGCCACCTCCACGGCCTGGCGCACCTGCACCGCATCGGCAGTGGTGAGGGTGGCGCAGGGCTGCAGCTTGTACTTGTCGCGCACGGAGACGCGCGGGCCCGCGCCTGCGATCCACTGGCCATTGACCAGCAGGCCGTAGACGGCCGGAGCGGCGGACGTGGCCGTGTCGATCACGGCAGATACCTTGCGGTCCATCAGCGCGTCTCCTCTTCGTCATCGGCCGGCGTGGTGATCACCAGGAACACCAGGCCATCGGTGCCGGTGTTGGTGAAGCTGTGGCGGATGCCGGGTGGCACATAGACGTAATCGTGCGCGCGCATCAGGTGCTTCTTGTCGTCCAGGGTCAGTATGCCCTCGCCCTCGAGCACGTAATAGACCTGCTCCTGCACCTTGTGCACGTGTTCACCCACATAGGCCGCAGGTGCGTAGCGAGAGATGCGGAAATCCACGCGCGAGCTACCGGTGGTCGTGGGCCCTGCCAGCTCCTTGGAGAGGGCGCCGCCAAAGTGGCCCGGGTACTCCTTCCAGGGCATATTGGCCATCTTCTCCAGCAGGAGTCGCAGTTCGGGTTTCTTGCTCATGATCATTTCTCCCTTGGGTGTTACAGCCACAAGATCTTCTTGCGGTAATCGAGATCGGTCAGCAGCGGTGCGGCCGGGCCTTCGTGGAAGACGGCGCCGCGCTCCAGCGCGTAGGCGCGGTCGGCCAGCGCCAACACCAGGTCGAGGTTGTGCTCGACGATGACGATGGAAACATGCTGGCGCAGCTGGTCGAATACGGTGAACAACTCCTGCACCACGGTGGGCGCCAGGCCCTCGAAGGGTTCGTCCAGCAGCAGCAGCTTGACGTTGCCCGACAGCGCGCGTGCCACGGCCACCATCTGCTGCTCTCCACCTGAAAGGTAGTCGGCCGCAACGTTCATGCGCGCCTTCAGTCGCGGAAAGTACTCGAGGATCTGCGCTTCGTCCCAGACCACGCCGGTCTTGCCGTCCGTAGGCCGTGCCAACCGGCCCAGCGCCAGGTTCTCGGTCACAGTCATGCCGGCAAAGAGCCCGCGGCCTTGCGGCACATAGCCGATGCCCAGACGCGCGATGTCGGGCGCGCTCAGGCCCGCGATCTCGCGGCCGTTGAAGTTCACGCGGCCGCTGGCCGGCGGCAGCAGGCCCACCAGGCTCTTCAGCAAGGTTGATTTTCCTGCGCCATTGCGTCCAAGCAGGGCCACGATCTCGCCCTCGCGGACCTGGAGGCTGGCATCGTTGAGGATGTGGCTCTTGCCGTAGAAGGCGTTGATTTTCTCGAAGTCCAGCACCAGGGGGCGGTCGCCGGTGGCGACGCCGGTTCGGCCGGTGACGGGCGGCGTGCCTGTGCCCGTGTAGATCTCCTGCACGCGCTGGTCGCGGCGGACCTCGTCGGGCGTACCGCTCATCAGGACCTCGCCCTGGTTCATCACCGTCACGCGGTGCGACATGGACAGCACCCGGTCGATGTCATGCTCCACGATGAGCACGGGGATATTGCTGGCAATCGTAGTGACCAGACGCGAGACCCTTTCGCGCTCGGCCGCCGCCAGGCCTGCCAGGGGCTCGTCCAGCAGCAACACCTGTGGCTTGGAGCCCAAGGCGATCCCCAGGTCCACCAGGCGCTGGCCGCCGTAGGACAGGTCGGCGCCACCCACCTGTTCCATGCCCTGCAGACCCAGGAACTTCATGAGCTCGGCGGTCTCGGTATGGACCTCGGGGTAGCTGTCGATGTCACGCCAGACGTTGAAGCGCGCCGCGTGCCGCGCCTGCAGCGAAAGGCGCAGGTTTTCGTAGATCGTCAGGCCCTTGAACAGGTTGGTGATCTGGAAGGAGCGCGCCAGGCCGTGCTGGCAGATGCGGTCCGGCGCCAGGTGCTGGATCTCGTGCCCGTGCAGGCGCACCGTGCCGGTGTCGGCCATGAACATACCCGAGATCAGATTGAAGGTGGTCGTCTTGCCCGCGCCGTTGGGGCCGATCAGTGCATGGATCTGCCCGGCCTGCACGCTGAGGCTGTTCTCGCGCACGGCCTGGATGCCGCCGAAACGCTTGCTGATCCCCTGCGCTTCCAGCACGGCACCCTCGACACGCTTCGGACGCAGGAACTCGGGCAAAGGCAGGCCTTCGAAAATCTTGCGCTTGCTCATGGCGGCACCATCCTCAGGCGCGGGACGCCAGCACCGCTTGAGCTGGGCCCAGATCCCGGTCAGGCCGGCCGGCGAGAAGATGATGAAGCCGACGAAGATCAGGCCGAAATAGAGCAGCCAGTTGTCGGTGTAGATGGAGAACAGTTCGCGGAAAAGCAGGAAGAACAGCGCTCCCAGGGCCGGACCCAGGAAGCTGTGCATGCCGCCGATCACCACCATGGCCAGCAACTCGCCCGAGAAGGCCACCGTGGTCGACTCGGCCGCCGCCAGACGATGAAGAAAGACCATCAACGCGCCGGCCAGGCCGGTCACCGTGGCCGAAATCACGAAGGCCAGCAGCTTGTAGCGGTCGATGTTGTAACCCTGGAAGGTGGCGCGCTGCTCGTTCTCGCGGATCGCCACCAGCACATGACCGAAGGGCGAACGCACCACACGCAGCAGCGCATAGAGCACCCCAAAACCGATCAGGGCCACCAGCACGTAATAGACCAGGTGGCTGTTGAGATCGAGCAGAGCTACACCACCACGCTCGATGCCGCCCAGCCCCCCCTCGCCGCCGGTCAGGCTGGTCCAGCGAAAGGCAATGGCAAAGGTCAGGGCGGTCAGCGCCAGCGTCAGCAGTGAGAAGTAGACGCCGCGGCGGCGCAGGATCAGGAAGCCCACCAGCAGAGAGAGGGACGCCGTGAACAGGATGGAGAAGGCGAAGGGCAGCACGATCTGGTCCTTGAACCAGTGCAGCTGCGCCAGTGCCGCGGCATAGCCGCCGATGCCGAACCAGGCGCTGTGGCCGAAGGACACCAGGCCGGTGGTGCCCACCAGCAGGTTCAGGCCCATGGCTGCCATGGCCAGGATGACCACCACGGTGGCTGCGTCCAGCGTCAGGCCGATGGCCTGGAACACCAGGGGCAGCAGCACCAGCGCCGCCGCGGCCACCCACAGGGGCCGGTATTTGGAATTCAGGGTCGCAGACATTTTCTTCTACTCACTCGAAGCGCTCGATGCGCTCACCCAACAGGCCGCGCGGCCGGAACATCAGCACCAGGAACATCAGCACGTACATGGAGGCCTCGCCGGCCGCCGGCTGGAAATGGATGGTGATGCCGCGCACCACGCCCACCAGCAAGGCCGCCAGCACCACGCCCCAGAAACTGCCCAGCCCGCCGATCACCACCACCACGAAGGCCACCGTCATGATCTCGGTGCCCATGGCCGGGTGCACGATGGTGATGGGGCCGAAGAGCACGCCGCCCAGCGCGGCGGTGGCCACGCCCAGCATGACGACGGCCGTCATATAGGGCTGCAGCTTGATGCCCAGAACCGCGACCATGTCGGGTTTCTGCACGCCGGCGCGCACCACGCGGCCGAAGGAGGTCTTGTGCAGCAGCAGCCAGATGCCGGACATGACGACGATCACCACGCCCAGGATGAAGAGGCGGTACCTCGAGAACATCATGTCGCCCATGATGAGCTGGCCCTTGAACTCGGACGGCATGGTGGAGGCCAGCGGGGCCGAGCCCCAGATCATGCGCAGAGCCTGCTCGGCCACCATGGCCAGGCCGAAGGTCACCAGCAGGCTCAGGATGGGATCGGCCGTGTAGAAGCGGCGCAGCAGATAGCGCTCGAACAGGATCCCCAGCAGGCCCACGAGCGCCGGCGTGATGAAGATGCTGCCGGTGAAGCCGGCGTGCTTGATCACCTCCAGCGAGACATAGGCGCCCAGTGCGTAGAAGGCGCCATGCGCCAGGTTGACGATACCGCCCACGCTGAAGATCAGCGACAGGCCGAGCGCCAGGAGCAGGTAATAGCCGCCGAGCACCAGGCCGTTGACGACCTGCTCGAGCAAGAACACGATTTCCATGGAATTCCAGAATGGGAGAGCTGGTGGGTCAGACCGGCACCTCGCTGGGTGCGGGACGGTTGCGGGGCGCCACCATGGCGGCGCCCCGCAACCTTTTGGCTCAGGACCGCCCTTACATCTTGCAGGCGCTCTCCGCCTTCGTAGGAGCCAGCGAGTCCAGCGGCTGGTTCGCTGCCGGCACGGCCTCGCCGAAGAGCAGGAAGTCCTGCTTGTTCCTGGCCTGGCCCTTGGGCTTGACGGTGAAGGGGTAAGCCTCCTGCATCAGCTGATGGTCCCAGCTGCGGAAGTAGGCCTTGCGTGCCTTCAGAATGTCGAACTGCGCTTCCGTCTCGAAGTAGGCGATGAGCTTATCGGTGTCGGTGGACTTGGTGGCATTCATGGCCTGGGCCATCATCTGCAGGGACACGTACTCGATCCAGGCGTGGTTCTCAGGAATGCGGCCGTATTTCTTGGTGAAGTTGGCCACGAAGGCCTGCGAGCCCGGGGTCTTGAGCTCGTGGTGCCACACAGTGGGCCAGATGCCGCCCAGGTTGCCCTCGCCGGCGGCCCAGGCGTCGGCCGTGTTCAGGTTGAAACCCGCCACCGGGAAGGGAAGGCCGAACTCGGCGTATTGCTTGACGAAGTTGGTCACCTGGTTGCCGGCCAAATTGGTGGCCACCAGGTCGGGGCGGGCCTGGCGGATCTTCAGCAGGTAGGGGCTGAAGTCGGTCACGTCGGTGGCCACCAGCTCGTCGCCGATCACGGTGCCACCATTGGCTGTGAAGAAGCGCTTGGCCGCCTTCGACAGATCGTGACCGAACAGGTAGTCCGCGGTCAGGGCAAAGATCTTCTTGCCCTTGACGTGGCCTTCACGCACCAGCGCCTCGCCGGCGGCGTTGACCATCACCGTGACCGGGATATCCACGTGGAAGGTGTAGCGGTTGCAGTCCTTGCCGCGCAGCGCGTCGGAGCGCGCGCCGATGCTCATGAACAGGATCTTGTTGCGCGCGGCCACCTGGGAGATGGTCAGCGCCGCACCGGAGTTGATCTCGCCCATCAGCACCGCCACCTTGTTCTGCTCGACCATGCGCTGCGCCTTGGTCGCGGCGGTCTGTGGGTTGACCGAGTCCTCGCTGATCACTTCCAGCGGGCGCCCCATCACGCCACCAGCGGCGTTGATCTCCTCGGCCGCCATCTTGATGCCCTGGGCGGCGTACTCGCCCAGCGCACCGAGGAAACCCGTCATGGGCGTGAGGTGGCCGATCTTGATCGGGCCCGCTTGCGCACCTGCCAGCCCGGGGAAACCCAGGGCGGCGCTACTGGCCACCAGGGCGCCGGCCTGCAGCAGGCTGCGGCGCTGGCTGGATAGCGCCTGGTCTACAGCCTTGTTCCGCTCGGATTCCATGGGTTTGTCTCCTGTTGGTTTATCTGTGCAATGGAATGCAGGGCCAATGATAGGAAGGGCGCGCCACTCTGAAAAATACTGTTTTCCGAGATGGGGTATAGCTATTTCTTATAGGGGGCCATCCTCAAAAACTTATAGGATGCGGCGATGGACCTGCGACAACTCCGGTATTTCGTACAGATCGTGGAAAGTGGCAGCCTGGCCAAGGCTTCGCGCCAGCTGTTCATCGCCCAGCCCGCGCTGAGCCAGCACATCGCCAAGCTCGAAGCCGAGGTCGGCAAGCCCTTGCTGATCCGCACCGCCAAGGGCGTAACACCGACGGAAAACGGCACCGCCCTGCACCACCATGCGCGTTTCATGTTGCGCCAGCTGGACCAGGCCCTGTCCATCGCGCGGCAGGAACCGGGCACCGTGCACGGCATGGTTTCGGTGGGTCTGGCGGCCACCACGGTCTGCGCCGTGGGCGTCCCCTTCATGCGCCGCATCCGCGAGAAATTCCCAGGGATCGTTCTCAATGTGGTCGAGGGCATGAGCGGCCACCTCGCGCAGATGATGCGCATGGGCCAGCTGGACCTGGCCATCCTCTTCAGCCGCGACGCCGTACCCGACCTGCCGGCCGAGGCGCTGGTGGAGGAAGAACTCTTTGTCATGCTGCCCGAGGACAGTGACCTGGTACCGCCACGTCGCATCAAGCTGAGTTGCACCGATACGGCCGACCTGCCCCTGATCCTGCCCACCGGCATCCACGGCCTGCGCCGCCGCATCTCCGCCGAGTTCGAGCAGCGCAACCTGGCCCTGCACGTGGTGGCCGAGATCGACTCGCTCTCGCTGCTGATGACCTGCGTGCGCGATGGCATGGGCGCCACCATCAAGCCCATGTCGGCCGCCCTGCTCGAAGGCCGCATGCGCGAAGGCTGGCGCACCCTGGGGTTTTCCGACGCCGAGATGAAACGCCCCAACTTCCTCTACTCGGTGGACCCCGAGCGCCTGACCCCGGCCGCCGCCGCCGTGCGCGGCGAGCTGCGCGAGACCGTCAAGCAGCTGGTAAACAGCGGGACGTGGAAAGGCGTGAACCTGCTCTGAGGTTCAATCGATGAGGGTGGCGCCGACCCAGCGCCCCGAACGCACCAGCTCGCGCGCGCAGTCGGCCAGCACCACGCGCGTGGCCAACGCGGCCGGCGAGAGTTCGTCGTCCGACAGGCTGCACAGCGCATTACGGCGGCGCGCCTGCGGCTCGGCCAGCTCCGACAGGGCGAAACGCTCGGTCGCGTCGCTGTAGCGGCCGACGGCCGACCAGGGTTGCAGGGTGCCCCCGATGCCGGCGTCCACCGCCTCCATCAGCATGGCCAGGGAATCGATCTCGGCCACGATCCTGGGCTGGATATGGGCCCGGGCGAACACGGCATCCAGCGCGCTGCGCAGGCCGTGCCCCCCGGTGGGCATGATGAGCGGCACATCCTTGAGGCTGGCCGCGCGCACCTTCGCCGGCACCTTGGCACCCAGACCCTTGCGTGAGCGCATGAAATAGAGCTTCTCCTCCAGCAGCGGCATCACGCTCCAGCGTCGCGCGGGGTCGGTGTTGAAGAGCACCGCCAGGTCCAGCTGGCGCGCATTGAGCATGGTGGAGATGTGGCCCGAGAGGCTTTCCACCAGGTGCAGGCGCACGTCGGGGTAACGCTCGCGCATGGCCAGCAGCAGGGGCATGCCCAGCACGGCGGCCGTGGTGGGCGCCAGCCCCACGCTGACCGAACCCGACAGCCGCGCCTGCTGCGCCGCACGCACCGCCTGCTCGGCATGGCGCAGGGTCAGCTGGGCCTCGCGGAAAAAGGCCAGCCCCGCCTCGGTGGGCGTCACGCCCTTGCTGCTGCGCTGCAGCAGCCGGGTGGAGAGCTCGCCCTCGAGCCGGCTGATCTGCTGGCTCAGCGCCGACTGCACCATGCCGAGCTCCAGCGCGGCGCGACTCATGCTGCCGAGCTCGACCACACGCATGAAATAACGGAGTTGCCTGAGTTCCATAAAAGCCTGTCAGCGATCACTGTTCGTCATGGCTGGGATAATCGCATACCTATGGCAAGCAAAGGCAAACAAAGGGTGGTGGTGGGTTTGAGCGGGGGCGTGGACTCTGCGGTCAGCGCGCATCTGCTTAAAACAATGGGTTACGAGGTCATCGGCATCTTCATGAAGAACTGGGAAGATGACGACAACAGCGAATACTGCTCGTCCAACATTGACTTCGTGGACGCCGCCGCCGTGGCCGACGTGATCGGCATCGAGATCGAACACGTCAACTTCGCCGCCGAGTACAAGGACCGCGTCTTCGCCGAGTTCCTGCGTGAATACCAGGCCGGCCGCACGCCCAACCCCGATATCCTCTGCAACGCCGAGATCAAGTTCAAGGCTTTCCTGGACCACGCCATGCGTCTGGGCGCGGAGAAGATCGCGACAGGGCATTACGCCCGTGTCCGCTGCGTTGCAGCCGACACAGGCGAGCCCCTTGGGCAAGATGGAACATCGCACGCGACCGCGCGCGATGGCGCCCGCTTGAGCTACCAACTGCTCAAAGGCCTGGACCCGAGCAAGGACCAGAGTTATTTCCTGCACCGTCTCAACCAGGCGCAACTGAGCAAGACACTCTTCCCCGTGGGCGAGCTGCACAAGACCGAGGTGCGCCGCATCGCCACCGAGATCGGCCTGCCCAACGCCAAGAAGAAGGACAGCACCGGCATCTGCTTCATCGGCGAGCGGCCCTTCCGCGAGTTCCTCAACCGCTACATCCAGAAGGAACCCGGCCCCATCAAGGACGGCACCCCCGCGCCGGGCGATAAAGCCTATGGCCGCACCATCGGCAAACACGAAGGCCTGAGCTTCTACACCTTGGGCCAACGGCAAGGCCTGGGCATCGGCGGCATCAAGGCCAAGGGCGCGCAAAAGGGCGGCGGTGAGCACGCGCCCTGGTTCGTCGCACGCAAGGACATGGAGAAGAACACGCTGTGGGTGGTGCAGGGGCACGAGCACCCGTTGCTACAGAGCTATCTGCTCCACGCTCAGGATGCGAGCTGGGTCGCAGGCGAACCGCCCAAGCCCGGCGCCCTGGCGGCCAAGACACGCTACCGGCAGGCGGATGCGGCTTGCACGATCAGCGACATCGAAGGTGCAGGATTCAGCCTGGTTTTCCCGGAGGCGCAGTGGGCGGTGACGCCGGGGCAGTCGGCCGTGCTGTATGACGGCGAGGTGTGTCTGGGCGGTGGCGTGATCGACGCTGCCCGAGCCTGACGCAGGCCGTGCCACGGGCGCCGCAGCGCATGACCTCCGCCCTCCTCGATTTTCAGGCGACGCTACCCAAAGCCCGGGCCGTTCTGGTACGCGTCGGGCGCACGGAAGGCTCGGCGCCGCGCGAGGCTGGCGCCTGGATGGCCGTACTACCCACACACGTGATCGGCTCCATCGGCGGTGGCCATCTAGAGTTCGATGCCATCGCACGTGCCCGCGCCATGCTTGCAGGCGCTCCTGTCCCCACCGAACCCCAACGCGTAGCCCTCGGCCCCAGCATGGGTCAGTGCTGTGGCGGCGTGGTGTTTCTGAACTACGAGTTGCTGGGCCCGCAGGATGCAGCCAGGCTGGCGCAGCGCCTGCAGACTCCTGCCGCACCCGTGGCTCTCTTCGGTGGCGGCCATGTGGGCCAGGCCATTGCGCGGCAGCTCGCCCACCTGCCCTTTGCGTTGCACTGGATCGACAGCCGCGACGAGATCTTTCCTGCGGACACGGCGCCCAACATCCGTTGTGAGCATTCGGACCCGGTGCAGGCGGCCGTGGCCGACATCGCCCCGGGCTCCTCTGTGCTCATCATGAGCTTCAGCCATGCGGAAGACCTGGAGATCCTGGCCCTGTGCCTGCGCCGCGCACGTGAGCAGGATGACCTGCCCTACATCGGCCTGATCGGCAGCAAAAGCAAGTGGGCCACCTTTCGCCACCGGCTAGAGGCACGGGGCTACGACGAGATGGATTTCGCGCGGGTGACCTGCCCCATTGGCGTGCCGGGCATCGTGGGCAAACAGCCCGAGGTGATTGCGGTGGCGGTGGCGGCGCAGCTGCTGCAGCGCCTGCCGGGCTGATTCAGCGCGTGCCTGCCTGCTGCGCGAGTTGCCAGGCCAGGGTGTTCTGGCGTTCGATCAACAAACCCGTGTCCACCGTAGTGAGCTCACCCTGGCGCACCACGACCTTGCCATTGACCACCGTGTAGTCGGCGTTGTCGCTGGAACAGAGCATGAGCGCGCCCACGGGGTCGTGCACGGCGGCGCCGGCCATGCTCAGGGTGTCGGTGCGGTACATGGCCAAGTCGGCGCATTTGCCGGGTGCTATCTGGCCGATGTCGCTGCGGCCCAGCACACGGGCACCACCACGGGTGGCAAGCCAGAGCGCGTCGCGCGGGGTCATCTCGGCCGGGCCGGTGTCACAACCGAAGGGTTCGAGAGCCTTGCCCACACGCGCCAACAACATGGCCTGACGCGCTTCATTCAAGAGATGGCCCGCGTCGTTGCTGGCGCTGCCGTCCACGCCCAGGCCCACGGGCACACCGAGGTTCAGCAACTTGCGCAGCGGCAGGATGCCGCTGGCCAGGCGCATATTGCTGCAGGGGCAGTGGGCGATGCCGGTGCCTGTGCGCGCAAACAGATAGCTGCCGTGCTCGTCGAGCTTGACGCAGTGGGCGTGCCACACGTCTTCACCCACCCAACCCAGGTCTTCCACGTATTCGGCCGGTGTGCAGTTGAAATGCTCGCGGGTGTAGGCGATGTCGTGGTCGTTCTCGGCCAGGTGGGTGTGCAGGCGCACGCCGTAGGCACGCGCAAGCTTGGCCGATTCGCGCATCAGATCCTGGCTCACGGTGAAGGGCGAGCAGGGGGCGACGGCCACCTGCAGCATGGCGCCGGGGCTTGTGTCGTGCCAGGTCTCGATCAGGCGGCGCGTTTCCTTGAGGATGAAGTCTTCTTTTTCCACCACGCGGTCGGGCGGCAGGCCGCCCTGACTTTCGCCCACGCTCATGCTGCCGCGGGTGGCCGTGAAGCGCATGCCGATGGTGTGCGCGGCTTCAATGCTGTCGTCCAGGCGCACGCCATTGGGGTAGATGTAGAGGTGGTCGCTGCTGGTGGTGCAACCGCTGAGCAGCAGCTCGCCCATGGCCACCTGGTTGGAGACCTTGACCATCTCGGGCGTGAGGCCGGCCCAGATGGGGTAGAGGCCCTTGAGCCAGGAGAAGAGCTCGGCGTTCTGCACACCGGGTATCGCACGCGTGAGGCACTGCACCATGTGGTGGTGCGTGTTGACCATGCCGGGGATGACGACATGGCGGCGCGCATCGATCACCTCGTCGGCCTGCTCCTGCCACGGTCGCAGATCGCTGCCAGCGGGCAAGACCTGCTCGATGAAACCGTCACGGATGAAGATCGAGGCGTCTTTCAGTTCGGTGCGCACGTCGTCCTGGGTGGCGATGCAGCGGGCGTCCCTGATGAGCAAGGTAGTCATAGATGGTGTGGTCAGTCTTGCAGAGCGCGCCAGACGCGCTCGGGAGTGGCGGGGGCGTTCATGGCCACGCGGCCATCGGTGCGGGTGGCAGCCACGGCATCGCGGATGGCTTCCCAGACGGCGATGCCCAGCATGAAAGGCGGCTCACCCACGGCCTTGCTGCCGAAGACGTTGTCCTCGCGGTTGGGTTCGGGCCAGAAATCCACGCGCATTTTCTCGGGGATGTCACCGGTAGCGGGGATCTTGTAGGTGCTGGGCGCGTGGGTGGCCAGTTTGCCGTCGGCGTTCCAGACCAGTTCCTCGGTGGTCAGCCAGCCCATGCCCTGGATGAAACCGCCCTCGACCTGGCCGATGTCGATGGCCGGGTTGATGCTGCGGCCCACGTCGTGCAGGATGTCCACGGCCAGCACACGGCTCTCGCCCGTGAGCGTGTCGATGGCCACCTCGCAGCAGGCCGCGCCGTAGGCGAAATAGTAGAAGGGCCGGCCCGTGAGCGTGGTCTTGTCGTAGTGGATCTTGGGCGTGCGGTAGAAGCCATCGCTCCAGAGCTGGATGCGGTTGGCGTAAGCGGCCTTGACCACCTCGCGGAAGTCGCGTGTGCTGCCGGCGGCGTGGATCATGCCATTCGCAAAACGCACCTCGCCCGCGCCGCAACCCTGCAGGCCGGCCACGAAGGCGGCCAGGTTCTCACGTACCTGGCGCGCGGCGAACTGGGCCGCGCGGCCGTTGAGGTCGGTGCCACTGGAGGCGGCGGTGGCGCTGGCATTGGGCACGCGAGCCGTGTCGCTGGCGCTGACCAGCACGCGGTCAAAAGGCAGGCCCAGCTCGTCGGCCACGATCTGCGCCACCTTGGTGTGCAGGCCCTGGCCCATCTCGGTGCCGCCGTGGTTCACCAGCACGCTGCCGTCGTTGTAAACGTGCACCAGCGCGCCGGCCTGGTTGAACAGGGTGGCGGTGAAGCTGATGCCGAACTTCACGGGCGTGAGGGCCAGGCCTTTCTTAAGCACGCTGTGCTCGCGGTTCCAGGCGGCGATCTCGGCGCGGCGCTCGCGGTAACGCGAGGTGCTCTCCAGTTTCTGCATCAGCGGCTGCAGGATGTTGTCTTCCACCGTCATCTGGTAGTGGGTGACATTGCGCTCGGTGATCCCGTAGAGGTTGCGCAGGCGCACATCCAGCGGGTCGCGGCCCAACTGGCGCGCGATGTCGCCCAGGATGGTCTCGATGGCGATCACGCCCTGCGGGCCGCCGAAGCCGCGGAAGGCGGTGTGGCTCTGCGTGTTGGTGCGGCAGCGGTAGCTGTCGATGCGCACATCGCTCAGGAAGTAGGCGTTGTCACTGTGGAAGACGGCACGGTCGGCCACGGGGCCCGAGAGATCGGCACTGAAGCCGCATTCGGCCAGCAGGGTGAGCTGCAAGGCGGTGATGAGCCCCGTGTCGTCATAACCCACGGTGTAGTCGTAGGCGAAGGGATGGCGCTTGCCGGTGACCATGAAGTCGTCGTCGCGGTCCAGACGCAGCTTGACCGGGCGACCGGTCTTGAGCGCGGCCAGCACGGCCCAGACGGCCAGATGCCCGGCCTGCGTCTCCTTGCCGCCGAAACCGCCGCCCATGCGCCGGCACTCGACGCGCACGCGGCTGTTGTCCAGCCCCAGGGCATGGGCCACCCAGTGCTGGATCTCACCCGGGTGCTGGGTGCTGCTGTGGATCAGCCACTGCTGCTGCTCCTGCGGGATGGCGTAGGCGATCTGGCCTTCAAGGTAGAAGTGTTCCTGGCCACCGACTTCGAAGCTGCCGCTTAAGCGATGCTTCGCTGCCTGCAGGGCCTGCTCGGGTTCGCCGCGTTTGACAGTGACGGGCGGCAGCACATAACTCTGCGCGGCATGGGCAGCGCGGGCGGTGAGCAGGGCGGGCAGGGCTTCGATGTCGAGCTTCACGGCACGCGCGGCGCGGCGCGCCTGCATCACGGTCTCGGCCAGTACCAGGCCGATGACCTGGCCCACGTGCTGCACGGTATCGTGCGCGAAGATGGGTTCGTCGTGCACAAAGGTGGCCAGCAGCGGGTCACCCGGGATGTCGGCGGCCAGCACCACGTCCACCACGCCGGGCATGGCGCGTGCCGCCGTCGTGTCCACGCCCTTGAGCTTGCCGTGGGCCACGGGCGAGAGGATGGGCGCGGCGTGCAGGGTGCCGCGCAGTTCGGGCAGGTCGTCGATATAAGGCGCCAGGCCCTGGACCTGATGCCGTGCGCTTTCGTGGGCGATCGACTGGCCGCTGGCGGGGATGAGCTCGGTGGCGCTCATGTCAATGCCTCCAGCTGCAACTCACCCTGCTCCTCACTCCAGTAACGCAAGAGCAGGCGGCCCAGCACGCTGCTGCGGTAGGCGGCGCTGGCGCGCATGTCAGAGATGGGCGTGAACTCGGCCGACAGCACGGGGGCGGCAGCTTCAAACGTGGCGGAGGCCCAGGGCTGGCCCGACAAGGCGGCTTCGGTCTTGGGTGCGCGCACGGGCGTGGCCGCCACACCGCCGGCGCCGATGCGGGCGCTGGCAATACGACCCTCACGCACCGTGAGGTTCAGGGCCAGACAGACGGCGGAAATGTCGTCGTCCTGGCGCTTGGAGATCTTGTAGACGCGCAGGTGCTCATCAGCCACGGGGCGCGGCACTTCTATGCAGGCCAGCACCTCATCGGGCGCCATGAGGTTCTTGCGATAGCCGGTATAGAAGGCGTCCAACGCCACGCGTCGTTCCCCGCGCACACTGGCCAGCACCAGCGTGGCGCCCATGGCCAGCAGCAGGGGCATGCTGTCGCCGATGGGCGAGCCGTTGGCCACGTTGCCGCCCAGGGTGCCGCTGTTGCGCACGGGCAGGCCGGCAAAACGTTCGGCAAAACGCTGCAGTTGCGGGCGGTCCGCCACCAAGGCGGCGTAGGCCTCGTGCAGGGTGACAGCCGCGCCGATACTCAGCATGTCAGGCGTATGGCGCAGCTCGCGCAGCTCCGCCACACGGGTCACATCAAGCACGTGGGCGAACTGCCGGTGCTGTTTGGTGACCCAGAGCCCCACGTCGGTGCAGCCGGCCACCAGCTGAGCCTGCGGCAACTCGGCACGTAGCCGCAGAAGCTCAGCCAAGGTTGTGGGCGCGCTGTAGGCAGCCACGGAGGCAGAGGGAATCTGGCGCAGCTGGGCCCGCACGGCGGGCTCGTCCACCGCGACACGCGGCAGGATGCCCATTTGCTGGGCTGCGTCGAAGATGGGGCGGTAACCGGTGCAGCGGCATAGATTGCCCGAGAGGTCGGTCTGCGCCGTCTCGCGGCTGATGGTCTGGCCGGCCAGCACCCGGTTCTGGTACATGCCAAACAGGCTCATGACAAAACCGGGGGTGCAGAAACCGCACTGGCTGCCGTGACAGTCCACCATCGCCTGCTGGCAGGGATGCAGGGCCCCCTCCGAAGCGGGCAGATCCTGCGCGGTCCAGACCGCCATACCGTGCACCGAATGCGCCAGGCGGATGCAGCTGTTGATGGCCTTGTAGGCCAGGCCCTGGCCTGCAGGCTCGGCCAGCACCACGGTGCAGGCGCCGCAATCGCCTTCGCCGCAGCCTTCCTTGACGGCTGTGCACTGCAGGTCCTCGCGCAGCACTTCCAGCAGCGTGCGGGTGGGGGTCACGCCCGTGAGCGAGACGATCTCGCCACGGCGGACAAATTGCAGCGCTTGTTCTTCCATCTCGGTCTCCGAAGCAAACGTCATACCCGCGGGGGTCGACACACAGCGGTTTGTATGCAATATTGGTATGCAGGGCTTGGCACAGTTATAGCTTAAGCTAGTGTGGCTCACACGGATTCCTTACCCACGATCACCCCTTTTGACATCATGAGCACGTCGGTCGCAGAAGCCCCGCCTCGCCTGTCGCTGCTGGGTATCACCAAGCGCTATCCCGGCGTGGTGGCGAACCGCAACATCTCGCTGACGGTGCTCCCGGGCCAAATCCATGCACTGCTGGGCGAAAACGGTGCGGGCAAGTCCACCCTGATGAAGATCGTCTACGGCGCGGTGAAGCCTGACGAAGGCCAGATCGTCTACAACGGGCAGGCGGTGCAGATCCGCAACCCGCAGCAGGCGCGGGCCCTGGGCATCAGCATGGTGTTCCAGCATTTCAGCCTGTTTGATTCACTGACCGTGGCAGAGAACGTCTGGATCGGGCTGGACAAAAGCCTGACGCTGGCCGAGGTGACCCAACGCATCCGCGACAAGGCACGGCAATACGGCCTGGACATCGACCCCGAACGCCCGGTGCACAGCCTGGGTGTGGGCGAGATGCAGCGCGTGGAGATCATCCGCGCCCTGCTGGGCGAGCCGCAATTGCTGATTCTGGATGAACCGACCTCGGTGCTCACGCCCCAGGCCGTTGAGAAGCTCTTCGAGGTGCTGCGCCAGCTCGCCGCGCAGGGCTGCAGCATCCTGTACATCAGCCACAAGCTGCACGAGATCCGCGCCCTGTGCACGGCCTGCACGGTGCTGCGCGGCGGTGAAGTCACCGGCACCTGCGACCCGCGCGAGCAAAGCAATGCCTCGCTGAGCCGCCTGATGATCGGCGCCGAGCCGCCGGCCCTGCTGCACACGCCGCCCCAGACCGGCGCGGTGCAATTGGACGTTCGGGACTTGAGCCTGCCGCGGCTGGACCCCTTTGGCGTGGACCTGGACACGGTGGCCCTGCAGGTGCGCGCGGGCGAAGTGGTGGGCATTGCGGGCGTGTCGGGCAACGGGCAGCGCGAGCTGCTGTATGCCCTGTCGGGTGAAGACCTGCGCAGCGCGAGCGGCAGCATCCGCCTGGGCGAGCACGACGCGAGCCGGCTGGACCCGGCGCGCCGGCGCGCCCTGGGCCTGCACTTCGTGCCTGAAGAACGCCTGGGCCGCGGCGCCGTGCCTGCCATGGGCCTGGCGCACAACCTGCTGCTCACGCGACACGAATCGCTGGGCCCCTTGGGCTGGATCCGTACCGGCGCCCTGGCCGCACAGGCCCGCGGCATCATCGCGCGTCTGAACGTCAAGGCGGCGAACGAACATGCCGCAGCGCGCAGTCTCTCGGGCGGCAATTTGCAGAAGTTCATCGTGGGCCGCGAGATCGACGCGGGCCCGCGCCTGCTGATCGTCTCGCAGCCCACCTGGGGCGTGGACGTGGGTGCGGCCGCGCAGATCCGCGCCGAGATCCTGGCGCTGCGCAACGCGGGCTGCGCCGTGCTGGTGGTGAGCGAGGAGCTGGACGAGCTGTTCGAGCTCAGCGACCGCCTGCACGTGATGGCCAAGGGTCGGCTCTCGCCCTCACTGTCCCGGGCCGAGGCCACCACCGAACGCATCGGCGAGTGGATGAGCGGCCTGTGGCACACCGAGGTGCAGCAGCACCTGCACGAACAGGAGGCCGCCCATGCTGCGGCTTGAAGCCCGTCCCCAGCCCGCGCGCGCCTGGAGCCTGGGTTCGCCCCTGCTGGCGCTGGCGCTCACGGTGCTGCTGGGCGTGATCCTCTTCATCGCGCTGGGCAAGGACCCTTTGCGCGGTCTGCAGATGTTCTTCTGGGAGCCGATCAAATCGACTTACGCCCTGGGTGAACTGATGGTCAAGGCCACGCCGCTTCTGATCATCGCGCTGGGCCTGGCGGTGTGTTTTCGCTCCAATGTCTGGAACATCGGTGCCGAGGGGCAGTTCGTCATCGGTGCGGTGTTTGCGGGCGGCGTGGCCTTGCTGGCCGACAAGGGCACGGGGCCCTGGATCATCCCGGCGCTGCTGATCGCCGGTGTGCTGGGCGGCATGCTGTGGGCCGGGCTCACGGCCCTGCTGCGCGATCGCTTCAATGCCAACGAAATCCTGGTGAGCCTGATGCTCGTTTACGTGGCCATCCAGCTGCTGAACTTCCTGGTGCACGGCCCGTGGAAGGACCCGGGAGGCTACAACTTTCCGCAGACCAGGACCTTCGAGGCGGTGACGCAGATCCCGCGGCTGATGAGTGGCTCGCGCATGAACATCGGCCTGATCCTGGCGCTGCTGGGCGCAGGGGTGCTCTGGGTCTTCCTGTTCCGCCTGCGCGCGGGTTTTGCGCTGCAGGTCGGGGGCCTGGCACCGGCCGCCGCGCGTTACGCGGGTTTCTCCTCGCGCCGCGCGCTGTGGACGGCGCTGCTGGTTTCCGGCGGCGCGGCCGGCCTGGCCGGGGCGCTGGAGGTGGCGGGGCCCATCGGCCAGCTCACGCCCTATGTGCCCGCCGGTTACGGTTTTGCGGCCATCATCGTGGCTTTCGTGGGGCGGCTGCACCCCGTGGGCATGGTGTTCTCGGCCATTCTCATGAGCATGTTCTACATCGGCGGTGAACTGGCGCAGTCGCGCCTGGGCCTGCCCAAGTCCATCACCGGGGTGTTCCAGGGCCTGCTGCTGTTCACACTGCTGACCTGCGACACGCTGATCAACTACCGGCTGCGCTGGGGCAAGGAGGGATGATGGAGTCCTACGCGCTACTGCTCGCGGCCACGCTCAATGCCGGCACGGTGCTGGCGCTGGCCGCACTGGGCTTGCTGCTCAACGAGAAGTCGGGCATCGTCAACCTGGGGGCCGAGGGCATGATGCTCTGCGCGGCCATCGCCGGCTTCGCCACCGTGGTGCACACCGGCAACGACTGGCTGGGTTTTGTGGCCGGCATGGGCGCCGGGGCGCTGCTGGCCGCGCTCTTCGGCTGGCTGGTGATCTGGCTCAACACCAATCCCTATGCGACCGGCCTGGCGCTGAGCCTTTTCGGTGCCGGCTTCTCGGCCTTTGCGGGCATCGCCTATGTGCAGGCCAAATTGCCCGAGCGCACGCAGTGGGTGGTGCCGCTGCTGGGCGACATTCCCTGGCTGGGCCCGGCGCTGTTCCGCCAGCATCCCCTGGTTTATCTGACCATGGCACTGACCGTGGCGCTGATCGTCTGGCTGGGTCGCAGCCGCAGCGGCCTGATCCTGCGTGCCGTGGGCGAATCGCCCGAGTCGGCGCACGCCCTGGGTTACCCGGTGCGGCGCATCCGCCTGGCCGCGGTGGTCGCCGGCGGCGCGCTGTGCGGCTTGTCCGGCGCCTATTTGTCCATTATCTACACCCCGCTGTGGGTGGAGGGCATGGTGGCCGGCAAGGGCTGGATCGCGCTGGCCCTGACCACCTTTGCCACCTGGCGGCCGGCGCGGGTGCTGCTGGGCGCCTACCTCTTCGGTGGCGTGACCATGCTGCAGTTCCACCTGCAGGGCACGGGCGTGGAAGTGCCCAGCCAGTTCCTGGACATGCTGCCCTACCTGGCCACCATCGTGGTGCTGGCACTGATTTCGCGCAATCCCGCCTGGATCCGTGTGAACATGCCCGCATCGCTGGGCAAGACATTCACGCCCGGCTCATAATCCCGACGTCTCTTCCACCCGTTTTTTCAACCCAGTGAGGACACCCATGACCGACCTGACCAAACGCCGCCTGTTCCAGGCTGCCGCCATTTCCGCCATCGCTGCCGCTGCCCTCGTGGGCTGCGGCAAGAAGGAGGAGCCCGCTGCCGCCACGCCGGCTGCCACGCCCGCCCCCAAGGCCGCGCCGCTGAAGATCGCCTTCGCCTACGTGGGCCCCGTCGGTGACGGCGGCTGGACCTTCGCGCACGACAACGGACGCAAGGCCATCGAGAAGGAATTCGGCGACAAGATCGTCACCAGCTTCGTCGAGAAGGTGCCGGAAAGCGCCGACGCCGAGCGCGTGATCCGCGACATGGCCGGCCAGGGCAACACCCTGATCTTCGGCACCACCTTCGGCTACATGGAGCCCATGCTCAAGGTCGCCGCCGACAACAAGGGCGTGAAGTTCGAGCACGCCACCGGCTACAAGACCGCCGAGAACATGCGCACCTACGACAGCCGCACGTATGAGGGCGCCTACA
This sequence comes from Hylemonella sp., assembly GCA_030695415.1. Taxonomy (GTDB): domain Bacteria; phylum Pseudomonadota; class Gammaproteobacteria; order Burkholderiales; family Burkholderiaceae_C; genus Hylemonella. The sequence goes on along the minus strand of JAUYQZ010000013.1, from coordinate 35,806 downwards.
TGGCCGGCGTGATCGCCGGCAAGATGACCAAGAGCAACACCCTGGGTGTGGTGGGCTCGATCCCGATCCCCGAGGTGATCCGCAACATCAACAGCTTCACCATGGGCGCACAGTCGGTGAACCCCAAGGTCAAGACCAAGGTGGTGTGGGTGGGCGAGTGGTTCAACCCTCCGAAGGAAACCGAAGCCGCCACCGCGCTGATCAACGGCGGCGCCGACGTGCTGATGCAGAACACCGACTCCTCGGCCGTGCTGCAGACCGCCGAGAAGATGGGCAAGCGCGCCTTTGGCTGGGACAGCGACATGACGGCCTACGGCCCCAAGGCCCACCTGGGCTCGGCCATCATCAACTGGGCACCCTACTACACCAAGGCCACGCGTGATGCGCTCGAGGGCAAGTGGACCACCGGGCAGGCCTGGTGGGGCGTGAAGGAAGGCGCCATCGACATGGTGTCCATCGCCGCCGACGTGCCCGAAGACAGCAAGAAGAAGATCGACGAGATCAAGGCCGGCCTGAAGGACGGCAGCTTCTCGATCTGGAAGGGCCCCATCGTCGGCCAGGACGGCAAAGAAGTGCTGAAGAAGGACGAAGTCGCCGACGACAAGTTCCTTGGCGGCGTGAACTTCTACGTCAAGGGCGTGGAAGGCAAGATCCCCGGGGGCAAATAAACCCGCGCGCGGATGATCAGGGGCTGCTTCGGCAGCCCCTTCTCGTTTGTAGAACCTGTAGGAACGGACCATGCCTTCCATCCCCGACATCGATGCACAGCGTCTGCCTGATCTGCTGCGCGCCATGCCCAAGGCCGAACTGCACATCCATATCGAGGGTTCGCTCGAACCCGAGCTGATCTTCGCCCTGGCGCAGCGCAATGGCTTGAGCCTGCCCTACGCCAGCGTGGAGGCGCTGCGCGCGGCCTATGCCTTCACCGACCTGCAGAGTTTTCTGGACATCTATTACGCCGGGGCCGGCGTGCTGCAGACGGAGCAGGATTTCTACGACATGGGCATGGCCTATCTGAAGCGCGCGGCGGCCGACCACGTGGTGCGCGCCGAGATCTTCTTCGACCCGCAGACCCACACCGCGCGCGGCGTGAGCATGGGCACCGTGATCACAGGCCTGCACCGGGCCTGCCGCGACGCCGCCGCCCTGGGCGTGAGCGCCGAGCTCATCCTCTGCTTCCTGCGCCACCTCAGCGAGCAGGAGGCCTTTGAGACGCTGGAGCAGGCCCTGCCTTACCGCGACCAGTTCATCGGCGTGGGCCTGGATTCGAGCGAGCTGGGCCACCCGCCCGAGAAGTTCGCCCGGGTGTTCGCGCGCTGCCGCGAACTGGGCCTGCGCCTGGTCGCCCATGCCGGCGAAGAAGGTCCGCCGGCTTACGTGTGGAGCGCACTCGATGTGCTGAAGGTGGAACGCATCGACCACGGTGTGCAAAGCGTGCACGACGCCGCACTGATGCGCCGCCTGGCCCAGGACCGCATCCCGCTCACGGTCTGCCCCTTGAGCAACCTGAAGCTCTGTGTCTTCCCCACGCTGGCCGCGCACAACCTGGGCGCCCTGCTTGATGCCGGCCTGGTGGCCACGGTCAATTCGGACGACCCGGCCTACTTCGGCGGTTACGTCAACGACAACTACACGCAGACCTTCGCGGCCACCGGGCTGAATGCCCGCCAGGCTTATACGCTGGCACGCAACAGTTTCGAAGCGAGTTTTGCCGAGGAGCGCTTGAAGCAGCGATGGACCGCTGCGCTCGACGCAAGCTTCGAGCAGGCCGCACGCTGAGGCCGCGGCGCGGCAGGATCAGCCCATACGGGCCAGCAGCGTTTCCATGTCTTTCATCATGGCCGAGAGGTCGGCCTTCTTCTCTTCGCCGGGCGAGAGGCGCGCTTCCAGTTCCTGCTCCATGAAGCAGACCGTCATGCGCAGGTAGGTGCTGTCCAGCGCCTTGCGCACGGCACTGAACTGCTGGCCGATCTTGAGGCAGTTCTCGCCATCTTCGATCATGCGCTGGATGCCGCGCAGCTGACCTTCGGCGCGGCGCAGGCGGTTGAGGATTTCGGTGCGCGAGTCGGCGTCGGTCAGCACCGTGGGGTGGCAGGTCTCCGAGCCCGCGGGCGACGTGGCCGCCTTGGCGGTGGTTTTCACTTTGGCTTCAGCAGTCACGACACACCTTCACTTCAGTTGACGGCCCGTGGCATCGAACACGGCGATGCGCGTGGGGATGGCCTGGCTCACGCTGCTGGCGACGGTGCAAAAGGCCTCGAACTGCTCGAGCACGCGGTCCAGGTGCTGCAGCGTGTCGGCGGCCACGCCCAGCCTGAGTTGCACGTCGAAGCCGAGCACGCGCAGGCGCTTGTCGGCGTTGCGGCCGATCTCGGCCGTGACCTCGCAGCTGATGGGCTCCGGTGCCTGCTTGAACTTGCGCAAGGCGAACAGCAGCGAGTCCGACAGGCAGTTGCCCACGGCGGCGGCCAGGAGCTGCCCAGGCGTGGGCCCGGCGCCCTGGCCCAGCGGCGGATGCTCGTCACCGAGCAACTTGGGCAGCTCGGCACCGAAGTCAATCTCGAACTGATAGTCACGCTGCTGACGCAGCGTGACGCGGGGCATCCCTTCGCTCATCGGTCTGGTCCTGTTGGCTTACTTGGTGCCGCAGGCGCCGCCTTCAGGCACGCCCAGCTTCTTCAGCAGAATGCCGGGCGGGCAGAAACCGGTGAAGCCGGACTGGAACAGGTTGAAGCCGACGAAGGCGGTGAAGGCCAGGAACCAGGGGCTCACGAAGATCGGGCTGGCTTCGACGCCCAGGGCCAGCGACAGCATGACAAAGAAACCGGCCATGATGCGGATATAGCGTTCTACGGTCATTTCAGACTCCTTGAGTTCAGTTTGCGGAAACAGTTGCGGATTGGAGGGGCGTGCCATCGGCGTTCTCATACCTCCGGTGGTATAGAGAATAGTACAGAACCGGGATCACCACCAGCGTGAGCAGGGTGGAGACCAGGATGCCGAAGATCAGCGAAATGGCCAGGCCATTGAAGATAGGGTCGTCCAGAATGAAGAAGGCGCCGATCATGGCGGCCAGGCCGGTCAGCGCGATCGGCTGGGCGCGAACGGCGGCCGACTGCACCACGGCCTCGCGGAACTTCATGCCCTGGCTGACCTGCAGTTCGATGAAGTCCACCAGCAGGATGGAGTTGCGCACGATGATGCCGGCCAGCGCGATCATGCCGATCATCGACGTGGCGGTGAACTGTGAGTCCAGCAGGGCGTGGCCCGGCATGACGCCGATGATGGTCAAGGGAATCGGCGCCATGATGACCAAAGGCGTGGTGTAGGAGCGGAACTGCGCCACCACCAGCAGATAGATCAGGATCAGGCCGACGCCATAGGCGGCGCCCATGTCTCGGAAGGTCTCATAGGTGATCTGCCACTCGCCGTCCCACTTCAGTGCGTATTGGCGGTAGGTGTCGGTGGGCTGGCTGATCCAGTATTCGTTCAATTCACCCGTGTCCTTGAGCGCAGCGTCTGCCAGGCGCGGGCGAATGGCGAACAGGCCGTACAGGGGCGAGTCGAGCTGGCCGGCCATGTCGCCGAACACATAGCTGACGTTGGTCAGGTCCTTGGTGAAGAGTGGCTTGTCGATGACGCCGCGCTCCACGCGCACCAGTTCAGACAGGGGGACCAGTTGGCCGTTGGCCGCGCGCATGGGCAGGGCCAGCAGCGCGTCGAGGCCCACCTGCTTGTCGCGCGGCAACTGCAGGCGCACCGGCACGGGGTACTTGGACTGGGCGTCGTGCAGCCAGGCGGCGTCGGTGCCCGAGAGCGCGGCCGAGACGGTCTGTGCCACGGCGGCCACCGGGATGCCGAGCGACTCGGCGCGCTGGCGGCGCACGCGCAGCCAGGCGCGCGGCGCGTCTTCCTTCAGCGAGGTATCCACACCCACAATGTCCGGCGTCGCGCTATAGGCCTGGGCCACGCGCTGTGCCAGTTGCTGGCGACCGGCCTCGTCCGGACCATAGATCTCGGCCACCAGCGGACTCATGACGGGGGGGCCCGGCGGCACTTCGACCACCTTGACGCGAGCACCGTGCTTCAAGCCGATCTTTTCCAGATCGGGGCGCAGGCGCTGCGCAATCGCATGGCTCTTGTCGCTGCGGTGCTGCTTGTCCACCAGGTTGACCTGCAGATCGCCCTGCTCGGCTTCAGCACGAAGGTAGTACTGGCGCACCAGGCCGTTGAAGGTGATGGGCGAGGCCGTACCGGCGTAACCCTGCAGGTCCTGCACCTCGGGCTGCTGCGCCAGATAGGCGCCGAGCTCGTGCAGGGTCGCGGCCGTGTCCTCCAGCGGGGCGCCGGCCGGCATTTCGACCAGCACCTGGAACTCGCTCTTGTTGTCGAAGGGCAGCATCTTGAGCACCACGCCGACAAACGAGGAAGGCACCAGGGTCAGCGCCACCGACAGCAGCAGCGCGCCCAGGATGCCGGCCAGCAGCAGCATGCGCTGGCGCGAGCTGGTCAGGAAAGGCGTGAGCACACGGGTGAAAACGGTCTGCAGCTTGGCGCCGATGCCGCCGCTGGCGTGCGCGTCGGGTCCGCCATGGGCAGGACCGTGCTCCTTCATCAGCTTGAGCGCCAGCCACGGCGTGACGGTGAAGGCGATGGCCAGTGACAGCGCCATGCCCAGGCTGGAGTTGATCGGGATCGGGCTCATGTAGGGGCCCATCAGACCAGACACGAAAGCCATGGGCAGCAGGGCGGCGATCACGGTCAGCGTGGCCAGGATGGTGGGGCCGCCCACTTCATCGACGGCACGCGGGATGATCTCGCGCAGCGGTGCATCGGGCGTGAGTTGCTGATGCCGGTGGATGTTCTCCACCACCACAATGGCGTCGTCCACCAGGATGCCGATGGAGAAGATCAGCGCGAACAGCGAAACGCGATTCAGCGTGAAGCCCCAGGCCCAGGAGGCGAACAGCGTGGCCATCAGCGTCAGGATCACGGCTGCACCGACGATGACTGCCTCGCGCCGGCCCAGCGCAAATCCGACCAGCAGGATGACCGAGCCGGTGGCGAAGGCCAGCTTCTGGATCAGCTTGTTGGCCTTGTCGGCCGCGGTCGCGCCGTAGTTGCGGGTGACGGTCGACTCGATATTGGAGGGGATGATGGTGTTGCGCAGGGCCTGCACGCGCTCGTTGGCGGCGCGCGCCACGTCCACCGCGTTTTCGCCCGGCTTCTTGGTCACGGTCAGCGTGACGGCGGGGTAGACCTGGCCGGCGGCGGCGCTGGTGTCGGCGCCCGCGGCCTTGGCCATGGCGGCACCCGGCGTGAACCAGACATAACGTTGCGGCTGCTGGGCGCCGGCCTCGATGCGGGCCACTTCGCGCAGGTACACCGGCGCGCCCTGGTGCACGCCGACCACGATGTTGCCCACGTCCTTCGCTGACGTCAGGAACTCGCCGGTCTCGACGCTGAGCATCTGCGAGGCGCCGCTGGCCTTCCTGGCCTTGGTATCGAGCACGCTGCCCGCGGGCATGCCGAAGTTGGCAGCCGACAGAGTCTGCTTGAGCGTCAGCACGTCGATGCCACGGGCGCGCAGGCGCGTGGGCTCCAGCCAGACGTGCACGGCACGGCCGGGGCCGCCGATGGTCTCGACCTCGCGGGTGCCTCGCACGCGCTTGAGTTCGGTCTCCACCTCGTGCGCGACGCGCTCGAGCTCATGCGCAGGGGCCCCTTCCTTGCTCCACAGGGTCACGGCCAGCACCGGCACATCGTCGATACCCATGGGCTTGACGATGGGGCTCAGCGTGCCCAGGTCGCGCGGCATCCAGTCCTGATTCGCGTTGAGCACGTCGTACAGGCGCACCAGCGCTTCGGTACGCGGCACACCGACCTTGAACTGCACCGTCAGAACGGCCAGGCCCGGACGGGCCACGGAATAGGTGTGTTCGATGCCGGCGATCTGGCTGAGCACCTGCTCGGCCGGGCGCGCCACCATGTTCTGCACGTCGATGCTGCTGGCCCCGGGGAAGGGGATCAGCACATTGGCCATGGTCACGTTGATCTGCGGCTCTTCTTCGCGCGGCGTCACGAGCACGGCGAACAGACCCAGCAGCAGGGCCACCAGGGCCAGCAAAGGCGTGATGGCGTTGGCCTGGAAGGCCGCCGCGATGCGTCCGGAAATTCCCATGCGCTGCTCCTGGCTGTCTTTCATGCTGGACCTCAAGGTTTGGCGGCAACGGCGCCAGCCAGGCCGGCCTTGACCGGGTCGAGCGCGACGCGCTCGCCGGCGGCCAGCCCGGCCACGATTTCCACGCCCTCGGCCCCGTGATCGGCCCCCAGGCGCACGGCGCGCAGCACGAAGCCACGCTCGCTGGCCACATACACGGCGGTCAACTCACCCCGGCGAAGCACAGCGGCAGCAGGCACCACGGTGCGGCTGACCTGGCCGCCGACAAAGCGCACACGCACCTGCTGGCCCGGCAGCAGATTCTGCGCCGCCTGGGACGAGAGGTCCAGGCGCCAGACCACCGTCTGCGACACGGGGTCGGCGGCCGGCATGGCGCTGCGCTTGACCGGCGCGACCCACCGGGTGTCCCCATTGGCCTCACTCAGTTGCACCAGCACTTCCCTGGCCGCGCGGGTGCTGTCGGCCAGGGAGGCCGGCACCTGCACCACGGCGCGCAGCGGCAGCGGTGCGTAGACCGTCACGATGGGCTTGCCCGGCACGGCCAGATCGCCGGCTTCGGCGTGTGTCTGCAGCACCCAGCCGTCATAGGGCGCCGTCACGCGCGTGTAGCCCTGCGACAGGGCCGAGGCACGCGCGCCGGCCGAGGCCTGGGCGTTGCCGGCCTGAGCCGCCTTGTACTGGGTTTCGGCCACGTCCAGCGCAGCCTGGCTGACGAAGCCCTGGGCGCGCAGGTCCCGCGTGCGTTCGAAGTTGACGCGGGCGTTGCGCAGCTCGGCCTCGCTCTGGGCCACGTGCGCCTGACTGCGCTGCACTCCCACCGCGGTTTCCTGGTCGTCAATGGTGGCCAGCAGCTGGCCCGCCTTGACGCGATCGCCCATCTTCACCAGCAGCTTGACGACGCGACCGGAAGCCTGGGCCGAGACCACGCTCTGCTTGACCGGCTCGATGACGCCATCGATCTCATAACCGGTAGAGACGTCTCGCGCGCCGATCTGGACCGTCGGCACGGTGACGCCGCCCTGGGCCAGAACAGGCGCACCGGCCAGGACGGCGAGGGAAACGACAAAGGCGAGGGCGTGGATCGATTTCATGGCTTTCTCCATATACTCGGTGCAGTATACCTGACATACCCCCAGGAGTACAAGGCCCGGGGGACAAAAAACCCCGCCGACCGTACGGTTGGCGGGGCTTCAATCGGTCCGCAACGACCCTCCCGGGGTCAGAACGGAATATCGTCGTCCATGTCCTCGAAGCCGCTGGCCGACTTGGCCGGAGCCTGCGGACGCGGGGCGGCGCTGGCGGCCGGGCGCTGGGCCGGGGGGGCGGCACGGCGCTGGCCACCACCCTCCTCCTCCGGACCACCCATGCCTTCGCGGCCGCCAAGCAGTTGCATTTCGGTGGCGATGATGTCGCAGGTGTTCTGCTCGACGCCATCCTTGTTCGTGAACTTGCCGTATTTGATGCGGCCCTCAACGTAGACCGGGCGGCCCTTCTTCAGGTACTCGCCGGCGATCTCGGCCAGGCGGTCATAGAAGGTGACGCGGTGCCACTGGGTGTCCTCGATCATTTCGCCGGAATTCTTGTCCTTGCGCTTGCTGCTGGTGGCCACGCTCACGTTGGCCACGGCCTGCCCCGAGGGCAGGTAGCGGATTTCGGGGTCGCGGCCGCAGTTGCCGACCAGGATGACTTTGTTGACGGATGCCATGGTGTGTTCTCTCTTGCTCAGATGGAAAGATTGTGCCGCAAATGGGGCGGTGTCAGGCCAGACTGCCGAGGTGGCTGTGAGCCGCCTGGGCCAGTTGCTGATCGAAGGTCGCCAGCGGGCAGCGCAGCTCGGAGGCCAGCCACAGGTAGGCCGCATCGTAGGCACTGAGCTGATAGCGTTGCGCGAGGGTGGTCACAGCCACCGGGTCGACGGCGTGCAGGTCGATGTCCATCTCGGCTGCCAGCCCCAGTCCGTAGGCGGCATGCTCCTCGCCGCGACGCAGCTTCTTGACGGCCACGCTGGCGATTTCGACCTGCAGCAGATAGGGCGCGTGCAGGCTGCGCGCCTCCAGCCGCTCCCATGCCTGTTCACCCCAAGGCTCACGAAAGACGATACCGGCCAGCGCGCTGCAATCCACCACGATGGGCGGACGGGCCTGGTAATGCGCCGGGGGTTCGGCAATGTGCAGCTGGCTCATCGGCTCTCACGCCCCTCGCGGATCAGCGCGACGCTGGACGCCTGCGCCGTGATGGCTTGCGGATACCGGGCCAGCAGCTCCTGACGCACCTGCGCCAGCGTCTTGCTGCCCTGGCGCAGCACAGGCCGACCGGTCCGGTCCAGGCCAGGGCCAGCGACCGGCCCAGCCGGTGCAGGGCTGCTTGGCGGCTGTGTGAGCACCTGCTCCAGGATAGCCATCAACTCACCCTGCAAGGATCGGTGGTGCTGGAGCGCGCGCTGGCGCAGGGCTTCCGCCCAGGCTGCCGGGACGTCCTTGATGGAAAGATGGGGCATGGCGCTACTTTGGATCCAAAACAGATCCATTATGGACGCATCAAGCTCAGGCGTCAATGCACATGGGGAGTCAGTTCAGGCCTTGCGGCCAGGCGCCGTCATGGGCCAGGCCAGCAGCAGCCACAGCCCCATGCCGACCGCGCAGGCGATGAAAAGTGCCGGCACGCCCTGCGTCTTGACCAGCCAGCCGCCCGCCAGGCCGCCGGCAAAAAAGCCCAGCGACTGCAGCGTGTTGTACACGCCCAGGGCGGCGCCCCGCGCATGGGGCGGGGCTACGCGCGAGGCCAGGCTGGGCTGGCTGGCTTCCAGCACATTGAAGCCGCAGAAAAAGAGAAAGAGCATGAAGGCCAGCCAGGCGATTTGCGGCGCGTGCGCTGCCCACAGCAGGCCCAGCTGCACCAGACCCATCAGGGCGATCGACCCCAGAAAGGCGGCGCGCAGGTAACCGCGCCGCTCCAGCGGGAACAGGGTGACGCCCATGACAAAAAAGGAGGCCAGCACGGCCGGCAGATAGACCCACCAGTGCTGCGCCGAGGGCAGGCCGGCCTGCACCAGCAGGGCGGGGATGGCCACCCACATGGCCAGTTGCACGGCGTGCAGGATAAAGACGCCGGCGTCCAGGCGCAGCAAGGCGGCATGCGTGAGCACCTCAGAGAGCTTGCCGCGCGGCTGGTTCTTGTGCTGCAGGGGCTCGGCCGGCACCCACCAGATCACCACGGCCACGCCGCCCAGGGCCAAAGCGCCGGTCAGCGCAAGCAGGCCGGCCAGGCCGATGTGGGACACCAGCAGGGGCGCCACCACGAGGGAGAGCGCAAACATCAGGCCGATGCTGGCACCCACCAAGGCCATGGCCTTGGTGCGCACCTCGTCACGCGTCTGGTCCGCCAGCAGGGCAGTGACGGCCGCCGAGATGGCGCCAGCGCCCTGCAGGGAGCGGCCAATGATCAACCAGGTCAGGCTGCCAGCCGATGCCGCCAAAAAACTGCCCAAGGCGAAGACCACCAGGCCGGCGATGATGACGCGTTTGCGTCCGAGCCGGTCCGAGGCCATGCCGAAGGGGATCTGCAGCAGGCCCTGGGTCAGGCCGTAGATGCCCATGGCCAGGCCGACGAGCATGGGGTCCTCACCCCCGGGGTAACGCGCCGCCTCCAGCGCAAACACGGGCAGCACCAGGAAGAGGCCCAGCATGCGCAAGGCAAAAATAGACGCCAGGGAGGCGCTGGCGCGCCGCTCCCGCGCGGTCATGGCGTAGGCGTCGGGACTGACGGGGAGAATCGCAGCGGAGGAGGACAAGGGGGGGATGACACCGGAAAGGACGGGACCCGCGTGAATGCGGGGCAGGTGTGTATTGTCCCCGATCGGGCCGGCGGGCAAGCCTCGCTGCGTGGAACGCTCTATCATCAGTGGTTTTGCCGATTGCCCGTCCTTGAACCCCACTCCTGAAGGCCTCCGTCCTCCCGTCCACGCCGAAGAGGGCCAGGGGCGCTATCTGGCCCGCGCCCTGCAGCAGCAGGCCATGCACATCCGCGGGGCGCGCACGCACAACCTCAAGAACATCGACCTGGACATCCCGCGCAACCAGCTGGTGGTGATCACCGGCCTGTCCGGCTCGGGCAAGTCCAGCCTGGCTTTCGACACCCTGTACGCAGAGGGCCAGCGCCGATACGTGGAAAGCCTCTCGACCTACGCGCGCCAGTTCCTGCAGCTGATGGACAAGCCCGACGTGGACCTGATCGAGGGCCTGTCGCCGGCCATTTCGATCGAGCAGAAGGCCACCAGCCACAACCCGCGCTCCACCGTGGGCACGGTGACCGAGATCCACGACTACCTGCGCCTGCTCTATGCGCGCGCCGGCACACCGCACTGCCCCGAGCACCATCTGCCCCTGCAGGCGCAGACTGTGAGCCAGATGGTGGACGCCGTGCTGGCCCTGCCCGCCGACACACGCCTGATGATCCTGGCGCCGCTGGCGCGCCAGAAGAAGGGCGAGTTCAGCGACGTGTTCGAGACCATGCAGTCCCAGGGTTACGTGCGCTTTCGCATCGACGGCCAGGCTGTCAATTTCGACGAACTGCCCACGCTGAAAAAGACCGAGAAGCACGATATCGACGTGGTGATCGACCGCCTCAAGGTGCGCGGCGCCGACGAACCCGAGCACGCCGCGCTGCGCCAGCGCCTGGCCGAGAGCTTCGAGGCCGCGCTGCGCATTGCCCAGGGCCGCGCCATCGCGCTGGAAACCGACGCCAACACCGAACACCTGTTCAACGCCCGCTACGCCTGCCCGCTGTGCCACTACTCGATCAGCGAGCTGGAGCCGCGCCTGTTCTCCTTCAACTCGCCGCAGGGCGCCTGCCCCACGTGTGACGGCATCGGCCAGCAGGAGTTCTTCGACCCGGCGCGGGTGGTGGCCTTCCCCAGCCTGAGCCTGGCCGGTGGCGCCATCAAGGGCTGGGACCGGCGCAACGCGTACTACTTCGCGATGCTGGAGAGCCTGGCCAAGCACTACAAATTCAAGCTGGAAGACCCCTACGAGGAGCTGCCGCCGGAGATCCAGCAGGTCATCCTGCACGGCTCGGGCGAGGACGAGATCAAGTTCAGCTACGTGATGGACTCGGGCGCCTCCAAGGGCCGCAAGGTCAGCAAGACCCACCCCTTCGAGGGCATCATCCCCAACATGACGCGGCGCTACCGCGAGACCGATTCGGCCCTGGTGCGCGAGGACCTGGCGCGCCTGCGCGGCACCCAGCCCTGCCCGGCCTGCGCCGGCACGCGCCTGCGTCCCGAAGCGCGGCACGTGAGATTGGGCGAAGGCGCGCAGGCCCGCGCCATCTTCGAGGTCAGCCACCTGACGCTGCGCGAGTGTTTCGATTACTTCGAGCAGTTGCGCTTGCACGGCGCCAAGGCCGGCATCGCCGACAAGGTGGTGCGCGAGATCCGGCTGCGCCTGAAGTTCCTCAACGACGTGGGCCTGAACTACCTGAGCCTGGACCGCAGCGCCGAGACGCTCTCGGGCGGCGAGGCGCAGCGCATCCGCCTGGCCAGCCAGATCGGCAGCGGCCTGACGGGCGTGATGTACGTGCTGGACGAGCCCAGCATCGGCCTGCACCAGCGCGACAACGACCGCCTGATCGAGACCCTGCGGCATCTGCGCGACATCGGCAACAGCGTGCTGGTGGTGGAGCACGACGAGGACATGATGCGCGCGGCCGACCACCTGATCGACATGGGGCCCGGCGCGGGCGTGCACGGCGGCCGCGTGGTGGCCCAGGGCACCTACGAAGAGGTCAAGGCCCACCCGGATTCCCTGACCGGACAGTACCTGTCGGGCATCCGGCGCATCGCCGTGCCAGCTCGCCGCACGCCCTGGCTGCCCCAGCGCGCCGATGACAGGTCACCGCCTGCCGGCAAGGGCGTGGACCGCGGCGACTTGCAACGCCTGCGGATCATCGGGGCGACCGGCAACAATCTGAAGGACGCCACGGTGGACGTGCCCGTGGGCCTGCTGACCTGCGTCACCGGGGTTTCCGGCTCGGGCAAGTCCACCCTGGTCAACGACACGCTCTACAAGGCCGTGGCGCGCCAGCTCTACCGTGCCCACGACGAGCCGGCGCCGGTCCGTGAGATCGAGGGCATCGAGCACTTCGACAAGGTCATCAACGTCGACCAGTCGCCCATCGGGCGCACGCCGCGCTCCAACCCGGCCACCTACACCGGCCTGTTCACCGCCATCCGCGATCTCATGGCCGAGGTGCCGATGGCCCGCGAGCGTGGTTATGGCCCGGGGCGTTTCAGCTTCAACGTGGCCGGCGGCCGCTGCGAGGCCTGCCAGGGCGACGGCATGGTCAAGGTAGAGATGCACTTCCTGCCCGACGTCTACGTGCCCTGCGACGTCTGCTTTGGCGCGCGCTACAACCGCGAGACGCTGGAGGTGCTGTACAAGGGCAAGAACATTGCCCAGGTGCTGGACCTGACGGTGGAAGCGGCCTACGCCTTCTTCAAGGCGGTACCAGCCATCGCCCGCAAGCTGCAGACCCTGCTGGACGTGGGCCTGAGTTACGTGAAACTGGGCCAGTCGGCCACCACGCTCTCGGGCGGCGAGGCGCAGCGCGTCAAGCTGGCCCTCGAATTGTCCAAACGCGACACCGGGCGCACGCTCTACATCCTGGATGAGCCGACCACCGGACTGCACTTCGCCGACATCGACCTGCTGCTCAAGGTCTTGCACCAGCTGCGCGACGCGGGCAACACCATCGTCGTGATCGAGCACAACCTGGACGTCATCAAGACGGCCGACTGGCTGATCGACATGGGACCCGAAGGCGGCGCCGGCGGCGGCACCGTGGTGGGGATAGGCACGCCCGAGGAACTGGCGGCGAACCCGGCCAGCCACACGGGGCGCTACCTGAAAGCGCTGTTATAGGGCGCGCATGACTTCGGGCCTCAGAACTTGGCCCGATCCGGCGCAGCCCGCGTGTCCAGCTGTCGGCTACGCACAAAGGCCTCGAGCCCGTCGGCCCGCAGGGGCTTGCTGTAGTAGTAGCCCTGCATCTCGTCGCAGCCGTTGTCGCGCAGGAAGGCCTGTTGCGCCGGGGTCTCCACGCCTTCGGCGATGGTGAGATAGCCCAGGCTGCGGGCCAGACTCACGATGGCCCGCACGATGGCCCGGTCATCCTGGTCGCTGGCGATGTCCTGCACGAAGGACTTGTCGATCTTGAGCTTGTAGACCCGCAGGCGCTTGAGATAGTTGAGCGAGGAGTAGCCGGTGCCGAAGTCGTCGATGGACATCTGCACGCCACGCAGCGACAGGTTCTCCATGACCTGGATGGCGCTCTCCGGATTCTCCATGGCCACGCTTTCGGTCAGCTCCAGTTCCAGGCACGATGGGGACAGGCCGGCCTCCTCCAGCAATTCGCTCACCCGCTCCGGCAGATTGGCCAGCCGGAACTGCACCGCTGACAGATTGACGGCCACGCGGGGAATGGCCAGCCCGGCCAGCTGCCAGGCCCGAAGCTGCCGGCAGGCCGTGCGCAGCACCCACTCGCCGATCTCCAGGATCTGGCCGCTGTCCTCTGCAACGGGAATGAACTCGACCGGGGAGAGCGGCCCCAGCGCAGGATGGTTCCAGCGCAGCAGCGCCTCCACCCCCGTGATCTCGTCGTTGTGCAGGCTGCACTGGGGCTGGTATTCGAGATACATCTGCCCAAGTTCGAGCGCGCGGCGCAGGCCGTTTTCCAGCTGCAGCGTTCGCGCCGACTGGGTCTGCATCTCTGCCTTGAAAAAGCGGAAGTCGTTGCGGCCGGCCTGCTTGGCGCGGTACATCGCCGTGTCTGCGCTCATGGACAGGGTCTCCAGCGAATTGCCGTCCGAAGGATAGATGGCGATACCGATCGAACAGGTCACCGCCAGGTCGTGCGAGCCGACGCGGTAGTGCTCGGCAGCCAGGGACAGGACCTTGCGCGCCACCTGCGCCGCGCCATTGGCATCGGTGCCGCGGCACAGCAAGACGAACTCGTCGCCGCCATGGCGGCAGACGGTGTCCTCCTCACGCAAGGTCGACTTCAGGCGCTGCGCCACCTGGACCAGCAACTCGTCGCCCAGGTGATGGCCCAGCGTGTCATTGATGTTCTTGAACCGGTCGAGATCGAGAAACATCAGGGCCAGGGATTCGCCATGTCGGCCCGCGTGGCTCAGCGCCGTGTCCACGCGATCCTGCAGCAGGCGACGGTTGGGCAGCCCGGTCAGCGGATCGAAATCCGCCAGCTGCGCCAGTTGGGCGCTGGCCTCGCGTCGGCCCAGGTCAAGCTGATGGAGCTGTTGCTGCGTCTGGCTCAGCCAGCCCAGCACGCTGTTCTTCCGGCCGGGCTCGATCTTGATCTCCTCGCGGAAGTTGCCCTGGCCCAGGCGGGCTATGTGGGCGTGCACCTCATCCGGCGTGCCGCCGAGCAGGGTACGCAGCTTGCGCACACTGCCCCACAGCGCCAGCAGCACGGCCACGCCCAGGCCCATCACAACAAGGCGCGTCAAGGTCGCGATCTGTGTAGCCTCGGTCACCTCGCGGCGGGTGCGCTGGTCCATCTGGTCGTGAAAGCTCGCAATTGGCCGCATGATGTCGGCCTTGGCCTGCCGGTAGACACCATCGTGCAGCATCTGGCTAGCCGTCTGGCGCCGCTCAGGCATGTTGGGGCCAGGCGTGTCCACCAGTGCCATGGCCGCATATTCGATGCGGGTCAACGCATCGGAGTTGTTCTTGGCCAGCTCCAGCTGACGGTACTCCGGCTCGCTGATGCCCGATCGGCCTATCAGCTCCAGCAGGCTCTCGTGCCGCCCACCATCGGTTTGCACCGGCTTGCCTTCAACGGTAACCGGCTCCCAGTAGCTGCCGTGGTCGTTCACAGGCCGCGGCTCACGGCCCTCGCGGATGGCGAGAATGTCGTCGAACTGCTGGCGGTAGATCGTTTCGCCCGTCTGCACGTAGCTGCGGGCAGCACGCGTCAGGTCTTCGGACGACATGCGCAGTTGGTCGGCCAGCTGGTGCGACAGGTGCAGCCGCTCGTTGGCCCGGTCGATCCGGCGCTCGGTCTCGACATACAGGGCAAAAGCCGCGATCAGCGCAACGACCAGCACCAGCGCGATGCGCAGGCTGCGGGTGAACTCAGATCGCTTGCCGCGTTCGCGCGCACCGCCGGTCTGGCCTGTGGACATGACTGCGGCTGCCGCCTGCTCAGCGCTGCAGGTCTTCGATGGCGTCGATGACGATGGCGGTGCCCACCGCGATCAGCAGGATGTCCTGCGCCACGCGCACGAACTCGTGGCCGGCCGGTGGCGTACCCAGGCGCACGCGGATGTCGGCCTCGACGGGTCGATAGCTCACGTCACGCGGCAGGGGCTGGCCCATCTTCCACTTCTTGGCCTGTCCGGGCGGCTGGCAGCCGTTGTTCTTCTTGGCCAAGCCGGGCGGGCAGTTGGCGCGCGACGGCTGGCCGTAGGCTTCGTAGACCGAGGCGCGCTGGCGCTCGCCAAAATAGCCGCCGATCTGGATCTGCACGGCTGATCCACCGCGGCGATCGTCACGATGATCCTCCCGCCGGTCGTCCTTCCGAGCATCCTTTCGATCGTCACGCCGATCGTGTTTATCGTCGCGGCGGCTGTCGCGCTGCTCATCCCGGCGGTCATCGCGCCGCTCGTAGCGGTCCTTGTCCCGACCTGGACCACTGGCGCCGGGGGCCTCGGCCACCACGGAACAGCCGCCCAGGACCATGGCAGCGACCACGGCGTACATCGGCAATGATTTGAGAATCTTGATCACGAGCTACTCCTGCGCAGCGTGGGCTGCAAAAAACACGTCATTGATTGTGCCTCCGGCGATGGGCCCGTGCCCGCCCGCTACGTTTTGTTTCCGGCTGGGCGGTCGTCAGCCGCGCGCTGCGTGCAGCTGGTCCCGCGTCTGCCGGGCCACCTCGCGTGCCGCCACGGCGTAGTCAGCCCCCTGCGAGGCGTAGAGCACGGCGCGCGAGGAGTTGACGACGATCGGTGCCGTGGTCTCGCCGCCGCTGGCGCGCCAGCCGGCCTTGACCGTGGCCGCGGCGTCACCGCCCTGCGCACCCACGCCGGGGATCAGCAAGGGCACGGTAGACGCCACGGCCCGCACACGCTCGATCTCGGCCGGGTAGGTAGCACCCACCACCAGGCCCAGCTGGCCATTGGTGTTCCAGGGTCCCTGGGCCAGGCGGGCGATGTGTTCGTACACCAGCGGTTCGCCGGGCACGCTGGCCAGGCGTTGGGCCTGCAGGTCGTCGCCGCCCGGGTTGGAGGTGCGGCACAGCAGGAAGGCACCCTTGCCGTGGTACTTGAGGTAAGGCTGGATGGAATCGAAGCCCATGAAGGGCGAAAGGGTCACGGCGTCGGCGCCATAGCGCTCGAAGGCCTCCTTGGCGTACTGTTCGGCCGTGCTGCCGATGTCACCGCGCTTGGCATCCAGGATCACGGGGACCTGCGGCGAGACTCGGCGCATATGGACCATGAGCTTTTCGAGCTGGTCTTCAGCGCGGTGCGCGGCAAAGTAGGCGATCTGCGGCTTCCAGGCGATCACCAGATCGGCTGTGGCCTCCACGATGGCGGCGCAGAAATCGTAGATCTTGCTGGCATCGCCCTTCATGGCGGCGGGGAACTTCGCCGGGTCCGGGTCCAGGCCCACGCAAAGCATGGAATGGTTCTGCCGCTCGGCGGCACGCAGCATGTCGAGGAAAGTCATGCCGCTATTGTAAGAAGGGGGCGCAGGGCCCCCTCTTGCAGCGCGCTCAGAGGTCGAGCACCAGACGCGGCGTTTTGGAGCGCGAGCAGCAAGGCGTGAACTGGTCGTTCGCGGCCTGCTCCTGTGGCGTCAGGTAGCTGTCCTTGTGGTCGGGTACGCCTTCGAGCACGCGCGTGAGGCAGGTGCCGCACACACCCTGCTCGCAGGACACCATGACCTCCACGCCGGCGGCGTCCAGGGCCTGGGTGACGGTCTGGTCCTTGGACACCATGATGATGCGCCCGGAGCTGGCCAGCTTGATCTCGAAGCCGGCGTCGCTGTCAGACTTCACGACCTCCGCACCGAAGAACTCATAGTGCAACTGCTCTTCCGGCCACCCCTGGGTGCGCGCGGTGCCCAGCACGGCGTCCATATAACCCTTGGGTCCGCACACGTAGAGGTGGGTACCCGCCTGCGGCTTATCCAGCAATTTTTTCAGGTCCAGCTTCTGCGCCGCGTCGCCGTTGTCGTAATGGAAGTGCACACGCTCCGCGAAGATCGAGGCTGCGATGCGCTCGCGGAAGGCCGTGCGCTCGGGAGCCCGCGTGGCGTAATGCATCTCGAACGCGGCGCCCGTGATGGCCAGGCGCTCGGCCATGCACAGGATGGGTGTGACGCCGATGCCGCCGGCCAGCAGCAGATGCTGCGTCGCGTCGTGGGCCAGGGCGAAGTGATTGCGCGGCGCGCTGATGGTCAGCAGATCGCCTTCCCGTACGGCATCGTGCACCGCCACGGAGCCGCCGCGCGAGGCGACATCACGCAGCACGCCGATCAGGTAGCGGTGGGTTTCCTTCGGGTCGTTGCACAGCGAGTACTGGCGCGTGATACCCCCCGGCAGCTGCACGTCCACGTGCGAACCGGCCGAGAAGGCAGGCAGCGTGCGGCCGTCGGCCGCCACCAGCTCGAGCGTGACGATGTCCAGTGCTTCCTGGGCCTTGCGGGCCACGCGCACCTGCAGGGTCGGGGCAGAACTCATGTGCTTCCTCAGTTCGTGGCGGGAGCCGGCGCCGCCAGCTCGGCGGCGATGAGGCGGTCAATGATCTTGCGCGACTGTACGCCCCCGGCGTCGATGTTGAGCATCAGCAGCTTGCGGTCCGGATAGGTGAGCAGATTCTGCTGCTGGCGCTCCAGCATTTCCAGGTCTTCGGCGAAGATCTTGCCCTGGCCTTCGCGGATGGTGGCGGTCAGCGCCTTGTCTTTCGGGTTGAACTTGCGCGCCATGCCCCAGAAGTAGTGGATCGAGGTTTCGGTCTCGGGGGTGATGAAGTCCACCACCACGCTGTAGGCCTTCTTGTCGTTCGGCGCGTCGTAGCCGCCATGGTCTTGCAGGGCCACGCCCACTTCGATCATCACGTGGCTGGGCGGCGTGAAGCGACAGATCTGCCAGCGATCCACCAACTGGTCGTCAGGCAAGTTGCTGCCGCGCAGCGCGGCCTTCCAGAACGGGGGAGGCTTGATGCCGTTCATGAACCGGCTGGTGACGACGCTGTCGCCCTCGACCACGGTCTTGCAGGGCGTCTCGTCGATTTCCTTCTGACCGATGGACGTGCTGTGCACATAGGTCTCGTGCGTCAGGTCCATCAGGTTGTCGATCATGAGGCGGTAGTCGCAGGCGATGTGGTACAGGCCGCCGCCGTAAGCCCACTCGGGATGGTCATACCACTCCAGCACGGGGATCTTGCTCTCGTCGGCCGCTGTCGGCTCACCGGGCCAGACCCAGATGAAACCGTAACGCTCCACCACGGGGTAGCTCTTGATGGGCGGGAAGCCCCCCACACGCTGGCCCGGCATGGCCACGGTCTTGCCGTTGCAGCCCATTTCCAGGCCGTGGTAACCGCAGACCAGCTTGCCCTCGCTCACATAGCCCAGCGAAAGGGGCGCGCCGCGGTGCGGGCAGAAGTCCTGCACGGCCGCAACCTTGTTCTCCGCACCGCGGTAGAAGGCGATGCGCTCGCCACAGACGGTGCGGCCCAGGGGCTTTTCGTCGATCTCGTTGGGCGTGGCGGCGACGTACCAGGTGTTCTTGGGAAACATGGCGGACTCCTTGTGAGGGATAAAACATGCGGAAATCTTCATTCCGCATACTGAATGTCATTCATTGTACGGAATGAGCAGTCCGTGTCAAATCCGCCGGCTCCGTGCTGACCCTTATTCAGGGAGTCTCCCGACAAGCGGTCGGTTCGGGCCGCCGCCTCAGGCCTTGGCGGCGAGACGGATCTTGCGCACCGCGGACTGGTGCTGGGGATCGTGCAAGTGCACAAACTTGCGCAGCAGGCGCATGAACTCCTTCTGCTCGGCCGGCTCCAGGCTGCTCATCATGCCGTGGTACAGCACGTCGACGCCGGGCTTGAGTTCCAGCAGCACCTCTTCACCCTCCGGGGTCAGGGACAGGCGGCGCTGGCGCCGTGGCATCACTTCGCGCAGGATCCAGCCCTTGGTCTCCAGCCGCGCCGCGATATCGGCCGTGGTGGAGGTGTCCAGCGCAATCAGCTGCGCCAGCGTGACCTGGTCGATGCCCGGGGTTTCGTGCAGGGTGCGCAGGATGGCGTACTGGATGGGCGTGACGTGGCGCCCATGCACCTCATGGAACTTGGAGACGGCGATCTGCTGGGCACGGCGAATCAGGTGACCCGGCTCGTCATAGATCTCGATGGACAAGGGGGCGGAGGCGGTCTGGGTGGTCATGGCGGTTTCGGGAATTGACGCGTTACTGACGCGGATTGTGCGTCAAGCCTGGGCGATCCCGCCCTCTTCGTCCGCACCGTAGCGCCACAGTTCGCGGTAGCGCGCCTCGGGGTGGCCGGTCGACTCCATCAGCACATAGCCCCGCACCATCCATCCCCAGGCCGGCGGCGCGGGCGGGACCGCCTGTGCGGCGCGACGCGCCAGGGTGAGATGCGGCCGGTAGGCGCGCTCGTCGGTACGCAAGCCCAGCCGGCGCAGCTGCGCGCCCAGGCGGTCATGCAGCAACTGCAAAGCGGGCGGCGTGGCCATCGGCAAGAGCACCGCCAGCCCATGCGGCCAAAGCACAGGCTCGCCAAAGCGCAATTCGAAAGGGGTAAAGGGCTGGGACAGGCCGGTCCGTAACGCGTCCAAGCGACTGCGAGGCACCGGACCGATGAAGTGCAGGGTCACGTGCCAGTCGGGCGGGGCGTAGCGTTGGGCCCCCTCATTCCAGCGCCAGGCCTGGGTGTGCGCACTCAGCTCGGCCCGGACCGGCCCCTCCGGCACCAGAGCCAGGAACAGCCGGGCCTGGGCGGGCGTTTCAACGTCTTGCTGCATCCTGAGCGAGCCAGGCCTGCAACTGGGCCGTCCACCACTTGGCCTGCCCCGTGGTGCCGTGGCCGCGGGTGTTGGGGCTGGCGGGTATGAGGTAGAGGCTGCCGTTCTTCACGCGCTTGAGTTCGCGCTCCATGACGCCGAGTTCGGGCGGGTTGCGCTCGTCGTCGGCGGCATTGATGGCCAGCAGGCGGGCGCGAATGGCTTCGAGCCGGGGTGCCGGGTTGTAGTCGCGCAGGGCATCGAACTGGTAGAGGATGTCGTTGGCATCGCTCGCAGACCCCCTGGCCAGCTGGTCGGTGACGTACTGGTCGGCCTTCTCGCGCGTCGGCGCGATCTGGTGCAGGCCCTGGTTGCCCCCGAGCGTGGCCACGCTGAAGTACAGCTGCGCGACCTGCAGCCCGCGCGGCTGGCGCGTGTAGTTGCCGTTGTTCCAGTCGGGGTCGAGCTTGATCACCTCCATCAGCATGCGACGCGTCATCCAGTTGCGCCCGGCCACCTCCACCGGCATCGAGGCCATGGGCACCAGGTTGCGCATGGCATCCGGGTACATGACGCCCCACAGCCAGGTGTGCATGCCTCCCATGGAGTTGCCCAGCACCAGCTTCAGCTGCCTGATCCCGAGATGCTCGGTCACCAGCGCATGCTGGGCCCGCACCATGTCCTCGTAGTTGTACTTCGGAAAGGCCATGCGCAGGCCGTCCGAAGGCTTGGACGAGCCGCCGGCGCCGATGGAATCCGGGAGGATGATGTAGTGGCGCGCGGCATCGAGCGGCTGCCCGGGCCCGAACAGTTCGCCAGCAAAACCCGGGCTGAGCAGCCCCCGGCCGGAGCCGCCCGTGCCGTGCAGGATCAGCACCGGTTCACCGGTCGGTTCGCCGACCGTGTGGTAGTTCACCTTCAGCTCCGGCATCACCTCGCCGGTGTTGAAGCGGAAATTCTTGATGACCCAGGTGCCCGGCTTGGGGGCCGGATAGTCGGCCGCGCTGGCCAGGCTGCTCCCCGCCAGCAGGACCAGAGCCAGGGCCAGCATGTGCCAGCCCGTCTTTTGAAGTGCTTGTCTCATGCGCGTCTCCTCTTGTGAATGAATTCGAAGTCAGTCCCAGTGAAACTTGTGCAGCAGGCGGTGCATGACCGGCGTGAACATCAGGGCCGCCGTGGCGATGAACACCAGCCCGGCGTACAGCGCATAAAACCCGGCAAACAGCTTGCCCTCGGCCGTCAAAGGCAGATGGACTGGCCCCATGCCCCCCAGCAGCATGGCGGCGTTAAGGAAGGCATCCACCCAATCCAGCCGCTCGAAATACGCGTAACCGACCATGCCTGCCAGCAGTGAGAGCGCCACCAGAGCCAACGCGAGAAACAGGTGCAGCAAGAGACGCCGGACAAAACTGGCGTGCGGCAGGGGTGCTTCTTTTCTCGATTCGTACATGGCATCAGCCCTCCAGCCGGCGGGGACGGCCGGTGTGTCAACGCACCGGCGTCAGCTGGCCGGGTGAGACGGCGGGGGCCAGCGGCTGCGGGGCAGCTTGTGCAGGCGGGTCCACCACCTCCCGCACACCGTCGACGAAGTATTCGGTCTCGCCGAAGCAGGTGGAGGGGATGAACTTGTACTGGCGATAGTCCAGCACCACGCGCTTGCCGGCCAGGAGGTTGATCCTCTGCGCCACCTCTTCGTCGCGCACAGAGAACTCGAACTTCTCCGGGATGGCGCCGGGCATCGTGACCATGGCGAGCTCACCCTCCCAGGTCTTGCACAGCCAGCCCTTGCGCGACAGTTTCTGCAGGTAACCCGCGCGCTCACCGTCGGCATAGCTCCAGCTCAGGGCGATCCAGACCCAGGCGATGGCCAACAGGACCAGGACGGCCAGGAAGGTCAGAAGTGCTCGTATCAGTTTGGCTTGCATGCCAGTTCTCCCGTGTTGAAAATTCAGACCGGTCCGCCGGCGCGCATCACGTCCATGGCCAGGCACAGGTCGGCCCAGGTCCTGGCCTTGTCCTGCGGCGTGCGCAGCAGGTAGGACGGGTGGTAGCTCACGATGACGGGCACACCTTCATAACTGTGCACCTGGCCACGCAGCTTGCCCAGCGGCATCGTGGCCACGCCAGGCACGCTGTGCTGCAGCAGCGACTGCGCGGCGAAGCGACCCAGCGCCAGGATGATCTGCGGCTGCAGCAGTGCCACCTGACGGCGCAGGTAGGGCTCGCATTGCAGCACCTCTTCGGGCTGCGGATTGCGGTTGGCCGGCGGGCGGCACTTGAGTACATTGGCGATATAGACGCCCTGCGTCCCCGTGCCCTGACGGTTCAGTCCGATCGCCTTGAGCATGTTGTCCAGCAACTGGCCGGCCTGGCCAACGAAGGGCTCGCCCTGGATGTCCTCGTTCTCGCCCGGGGCTTCACCGACCACCAGCCAGCGGGCTTGCCTGTCGCCGACACCGAACACCGTGTGCTTGCGGCTCTGGCACAGCCCGCAGGCCTGGCAACCGGCAACGGCCTGTTGCAAGGCATCCCAGTCCATGGCCGCGATCTTGGCCGGCATGGCGCGCGAAACGGGAGCAACGACCCTCGCGACCACAGATGTCGCCGAACCTGTGGCTGGGCGCGCCACGGCCACAGCGGCCGCCGGCAAGGCGGCCTCCCCCCCTCGAGGGGGGCCGGGGGGGGGAGCAACAACAGACCCCACCGGGGGTTCGGGTTGCCAAACCCGGACCCCCATTTCAGCAAGCATTGCGCGTTGGCGCGCGTCGAGTTGCAGACTCATGGCGGCATTGTCACAGACGCAGGCTCATGACCACCGCATCCTCGCGCTGGCCATTGCCGGCGGGGTAGTAGGCCTTGCGCGCGCCGACGCGGCGGTAGCCGTGCGACTCGTAGATGGCAATGGCCCGCGTATTGCTCACGCGCACCTCCAGCCACAGCCATTGCGCGCCCAGTCCGCGCGCCCACAGAGCCAGGGCATCGAGCATCACGCGCCCCCAGCCCTGGCGCTGGTATTCAGGCGTTACCGTGATGTTGAGCAGGTGCACCTCGTCCACGCCCTGCATGGCCACGTAATACCCCAGCACGTCCTCACCGGCCAGCAGCACCCGGGCGTGGTAGCCCGAACGCAGCGCGTCCAGGAAGTTACCGCGTGTCCAGGGGTGCGGGTAGGCGCGCTGCTCGATCGGCAGCAGCTGTTCGAGCAGCGTGGCATCCAGCGGCTCGAGGCGGGCTTCGACGGGTTCGAGGACGGCACTCATGGGTGTACGACAGCCCTAGTGGCCCGCCTTGACAGCGGCTCGCTCCTGGGTGGTCTGGGCCACTTTATCGCGGATGTAGCGCGGCAGGGCATCCGCCGCGGCCACCGCGTTGCCCGCAGCCAACAGGGCCGGCGCCAGCCGCAACATGGCCG
Organism: Hylemonella sp.; assembly: GCA_030695415.1. Classification (GTDB taxonomy): domain Bacteria; phylum Pseudomonadota; class Gammaproteobacteria; order Burkholderiales; family Burkholderiaceae_C; genus Hylemonella. The sequence continues at coordinate 12,165 of JAUYQZ010000013.1, read as the reverse complement.
CTGCCGTGGGCAGAGCGGGCCAGCAGGGCAAGTCCGGCGGCAGCGCCAGGCGCTCGCCGTACTCGGCAAACACATTGCCGGCCAGAGCCTGGGCATCGCTCAACGCCACTTGCTCCGGCTTGAGCAGGCTGAAATCGGCTTGCTGCTGCCAACGGCCCTCGGTGTAAACATAAGAAGCGGCATAGAGCTCACCCATGCGGGCATCCAGCAGGGCCAGCAGGCGCAGGCTCTGCGCTTGCGGCGCCTGCTGCGCACGCGCCTCCTCGGCCACCGCCAGCAGCGTGTCCACCGGCAGCAGCGGCACATTGGCGCCGAAACCCAGGCCCTGGGCCACGGCGCAGGCCGTGCGCAGACCGGTGAAGGAGCCCGGCCCGCGACCGAAGGCAATGGCGTCGAGTTCCTCGAATTTCAGCCCGGCCTCGGCCATCAGGGTCTCGATGGCCGGGATCAGCGCGCTGGACGCCTGGGCGCCGCCGGCGCCGGTGTGCTGCCACACGTGCGCCATGCCGTCGACCTCGCGCGTGACCGCGATCGAGATCAGTTCGGTACTGGTGTCGAAGGCCAGCAGCTTCATGGTGTCTTGCGCACCCCGAAGGTGATGCCCACGGTCACCAGCACCAGACCGGCCAGCAGGTTCCAGTGCAAGGGTTCATCCAGGAAGACGACAGCGCCCAGGGCCGAGAGCCCCGGCACCAGGGCCGTGATCATGGTGGAGCGTACCGGGCCGAAGTACTGGATCATGCGCACAAAGGTCATGCCCGAGATCACCACCGAGCCCACGCCCTGGAAGACCACCTGGAACAGCACTTCGCCCAGCGGGGCGACCAGCAGCCGGCTCTGGATGACATCAAAGCCCTGCAGGAGAAAGTAGAAGGGCACATAGCTGAACAGCGCGAACACCGTCACGGCGGTCGTGGCGCGCACAGCGTCCAGCCCGTAGTGGCGCGCCAGCACGCTGTATGCCGACCAGCTCAGCGCGGCACTCATGAAAAGCAGGTCACCCTTCCAGACATCACCGCCCTCGAAGGCGCTCAGCAGGCTGGCGCCTCCCACCAGCAGGCCACCGCCCACGATGCAGGCCAGGCCGATGGCGCGCGCCGGCGTGATGCGTGTGTGCAGGATGAGCGCCGCCAGCAGCGTGGTCCACAGCGGCAGGCTGCCGGGCATCAGCACCGAGGCATGCGCGGCCGGCGCGTAGAAGAAACCGGCATAGGCCAGCAAGGCATAACCGAAGCCACCAAACACGCCGCACAGCGCGGTCACGCGCAGCGCCAGCGGCGACAGGCCGAAGAAGGACGAGGCCGCGGCTACCCCCTGGGCGCGGTCGCGCCGCACCAGCCACCAGCCCAGCGGCAGCAGGACCACACTGGCGCCGAAGATGCGCGCCAGCGCGATGTCGAAAGGCGTGAGCGTGCCCTGGGCCGAGGCACGGGCAATGACAATGAAAGCGGCCCAGATGCCCACGGTGATGACCGCCGCCACGATGCCGATGGTCCGCGGCGACAAGCCCTTGAGAAAATGCATGCCTGCATTATCGGCGCCGCCGTGAACAGGCCCTAAACTCAACGCCATGCCCCTGCCCCGCCCTCTCCTGATGTTCTGGCTGGCTGGCCTGGCCCTGCTGGTCGGTGGGGCCGCGCTGGCGCGCGAGCCGGCCTTGCCGCCCTCCGTGACCCAGGCGCTCGCACGCGCCAAGGTGCCGGCCGAGGCCGTGAGTGTCGTGGTCGAGGAAGTCGGTGCCGCGGCGCCCCTGCTCAGCCACCGAGCCAACGTGCCCATGAACCCGGCCTCCGTCATGAAGCTGGTCACCACCCTGGCCGCGCTGGAGACCCTGGGCCCGACCTGGAGCTGGGCCACCCCGGTCTATGTGGAAGGCGCGGCGCGCGAGGGCACGCTCTACGGCAATCTGTACATCAAGGGCCAGGGCGACCCCAAGCTGGTGGTCGAACGCCTGTGGCTGCTGCTGCGCCGCGTGCAGGGTCTGGACATCCGCAACATCGCCGGCGACATCGTGCTCGACCGCAGCGCCTTCGAAGTCGTCGCGTCGGACCCGGCCGAGTTCGACGGTGAGCCGCTGCGCCCCTACAACGCCGCACCGGACGCCCTTCTGCTGAACTTCAAGTCGGTGCTGATGACCTTCGTGCCAGACCGCAGCGCCAACGCGGCGCACGTGCATGTCGAGCCGCCGCTGGCTGGCGTGTCCTGGCCCAGCCACGTGCCGCTGCGCGAAACCGAGTGCGGTGATTACCGCGGCACGCTGCGTGCCGACTTCTCCGATCCGGCGCAGCCGCGCTTCGCCGGCCGCTACCCGGCAGCCTGCCATGAAAAGGTCTGGCCCCTGGCCTATGCCGATCCGGCCAGCTATGGCGTGCGCGCCATCGAGGGCATGTGGCGCGCCATCGGCGGCCAGCTCCAGGGCAAGGTGCGCTACGGCGCCGTGCCCGAGACGCTGGCGCCGGCCTTCGCACTCGATTCACCCCCGCTGGCCGAAATCGTGCGCGACATCAACAAGTACAGCAACAACGTGATGACGCAGCAGCTCTTCCTGACCCTGAGCCTGCAGCAGCACGGGCGCGGCACGATGGCCGGCTCGCGCGAACTCATGCAGGACTGGTGGCGCCAGCGCTTTGGCGCCAGCGAGGTGCCACGGATCGTCAACGGCTCGGGCCTGTCGCGCGAGGACCGCATGACGGCCGGCGCGCTGGCGCGCCTGCTGCAATACGCCTGGGCCTCGCCGCTGATGCCCGAGCTCATGAGCTCCCTGCCCATCAGCGGGCAGGACGGCACCCTGCGCCCCGCCCGCTGGCGCGCCAAGGGCAGCGCCCATCTGAAGACCGGCAGCCTGCGTGATGTGGCATCCGTCGCCGGCATCGTGCATGCCGAGGGTGGACGACGCTATGTGCTGGTGGCCATGGTCAACCACGCCAACGCTGGGGCCACCCGCGCGGCCATGGAAGCTCTCGTCGAGTGGGTGGCACAGCAAGGTCAGCCCGGGCAGCGGCGCCGCGGGCGCCCCATGCCAGAATGAGCCGGCATGAGCTCTGAAACCGCACCGGCAGTCCCTGACTCCGGGCCAACCCGGGCGTCGTTGCCGGCGCATGCGCAGTCGCTGCTGCGCATGATCCACCGGATACGGGCCGGTGGCTCGGTGATGGGCTTTGCCATCGTTGGCTCGCATCTGGCCGCTGGCCACGCCAGCGTCACAGCCTGGGTGCTGCTGGTCCTGCATTTCCTGGTCTATCCGCATCTGGTCCACGCCTGGGCCCTGCGCGCGCGCGACCCGATCCGCGCGGGCCTGTACAACTTTCTGCTCGACGGCCTGCTGCTGGGCCTGTGGTCGGCCAGCCTGGGCTACCCGCTATGGATCACCTTCACCCTGGTCGTCTGCAACACCATCTCGGTCATGCTGTACCAGGGACTGCGCGGTGCCCTGCTGGCCACAGCCACCTTTGTCCTGCCGGGCCTGGCTCTGCTGTGGGTGACGGGCACCCCGACGAACCTGCACACCAGTGCACTCACCACCGGCCTGAGCATGGCTGGCCTGGCCGTCTTCCTGCTGATGGTCACGCGCATGAATTTCCAGCGCACGCTCAAATTGCGCGATACGCGCGAGGCCCTGCGCCGCAGCGAGCAGGCGCTTCAGTCGGCCAATGACGCCCTGCACGGGCAGCTCGACGAGATCCAGGTGCTGCAGGCCCGGCTGAGCGAACAGGCCAACCGCGACCCGCTGACCGGGCTGTACAACCGGCGCTACCTCGACAGCACGCTGGAGCGCGAGCTGGCGCGCTGCCAGCGCGAGGGCCAGCCCCTGAGCCTGATCCTGATCGATATCGACCACTTCAAGCTGATCAACGACAGCTGGGGACACCCCGCCGGCGACGAAGTGCTGCGCCAGCTGGCGGACATGCTGGCCTCGCACGCGCGCGGGAGCGACGTCGCCTGCCGCTATGGCGGCGAGGAGTTCCTGATGTTGCTGCCCGGCATGCCCCTGGGCGTGGCGTGCGAGCGTGCCGAACGCTGGCGCGAGGACTTTGCGGCTGCGACGGTGGGCTTCGGCGAGTTCGCCATCCAAGCCACGCTGTCCGCCGGCATCGCCGGCTACCCGGGCCACGGCACCACGGCCGCGCTGCTGATCCGCAACGCCGACCGCGCGCTCTACGAGGCCAAGGCCGAAGGACGCAACCGCGTGACCGTCTACGACCCCCAGCGATCGGTCGCAGGAAACTGACCATGAGCGACCTGATCGGCTACATCGCCGCCAGCCTGACCACGCTGAGCTTTCTGCCCCAGGCCCTGCACACCTTTCGCACGCGTGACGTGAGTGGCATCTCGCTCGGTATGTACACCATGTTCACCGCGGGCGTGGCGCTGTGGCTGGTCTATGGCCTGCTGCTGGGGGCCTGGCCGCTCATTGTGGCCAATTCGGTCACGCTCGCCCTGGCGCTGGCGATCCTGGTGATGAAGCTGCGCTACCGCTGAAGCGCGCTCGGCTTCAGCTGGCCGCGGCGCGCGTCAGGCGGTCGCGCACACCTTCCCAGTCCGCTGTCGCCGGTGGCGTCTCGACCCAGATCAAATGGGCACGCTGTGCATCGAAGTCACGCAGCACGGCGAACAGCTGCTGCGCGGTGGCGGCCGCGTCGTCGGGCATGCGGCGATACAGCACTTTCGCGCAGGGTACGCGCAGCAGGCTGCGCGCGTAGACGGCAATGGTGGCGCCGTCGAAATCCTTGCCCAGCACGTCCAGCGCCGTCTGCAGCGCGCGGCCGTCCATCAGACGCAGCTTGGCGTTCGGTGCGTAATGCGCCTCCAACGTGCCAGAGGCGCGTGGCGCCGGCGACGCAACATCCTCTTTGGCCAGCAGGCGCAGGCCGCAGGCCGCCTGCACCTGTTCACGGGTGATACGGCCCGGGCGCAGGAGCACGGGAACGCCGCGCGTGCAGTCGACGATGGTGGATTCGATGCCCACGGAACAGGCGCCACCGTCGAGAACCAGCAAGCTGTCGCCAAACTCGCCCCGCACGTGCGCCGCCGTGGTCGGGCTGACGCGACCAAACTGGTTGGCGCTGGGCGCAGCCACGCCGTGCACGCCCAGTTCGCGGGCGGCCAGCAGCAGGGCATGCGCCACGGGGTGCGCGGGGCAGCGCAGACCGATCGAGCCCTGGCCACCGGCGGCGGCCGCGCCCACCTCGGCGCGGCGCGGCAGGATCAGCGTGAGCGGGCCGGGCCAGAAAGCCTGCATGAGTTTGTGGGCGAAGGCGGGCACCTCGCGCGCGAAGTGGTCCACACCGCTGGCATCGGCCACGTGCACGATCAGCGGATGGTCGCTGGGCCGGCCCTTGGCGCTGAAGATCTTCGCGACAGCGCTGTCACTGGCGGCATCGGCCGCCAGGCCGTAGACGGTCTCGGTCGGCAGACCCACCAGCTCGCCGGCGCGCAAGGCCTGCGCCGCGGCGCTGACCGAGGCCGGATCCCGTCCGTCGAGGATCACCGGGTGCCCCTGTTCAGAAGGGCTCGATGCCCAGGATGCTGGCGGCCGCCAATGCGGTGACACGCACCTCGTCCACGGTGGGGCCGGTGATGTTGAGGTGGCCCATCTTGCGACCCTGGCTGGCCTTGAGCTTGCCGTAGAGATGCAGGTGGGTGCCGGGCAGGGCCAGCACCTGGTCCCAGGGCGGTGCGTCCTGGAAGGCCAGCCAGATGTCGCCCAGCAGGTTGAGCATGATGCTGGGGCTGTGCAGGCGCGGCTGCACCAGGGGCAGGCCCGCCAGGGTGCGAACCTGCAGGTCGAACTGCGAGTGGTCGCAGGCGTCGATGCTGTAATGGCCGCTGTTGTGCGGGCGCGGCGCCATTTCGTTGACGACCAGGGAGCCGTCCTGCAGGATAAAGAACTCCACGCAGAGCACGCCCACATAGCGCAGGCCCTCAGCGATCGACTTCGTGGCGGCGATGGCCTGCGCGGCCAGCGCGGGCGGCACATTGCCCTCAAAGACCTCGGTCACGGCCAGGATGCCCTCACGGTGCAGATTGCGCTGCACGGGAAAGTTGACCATCTGGCCGTCCCAGCCGCGCGCCACGATGACCGAGCACTCGGCCGCCAGCGGCAGCATCTTTTCCAGCACACAGGGCACGTGCTTCAGCGCGTCCCAGGCCGCGGCCAGTTCGGAGCGCGTCTTCACGCGCACCTGACCCTTGCCGTCGTAGCCCATGCGCGCCGTCTTCAGGATGCCCGGCAAAAGGTCATCCTGCACGGCCGTCAATTGTTCGGGCGTCTCAATCACCGCATTGGGCGCTACCGGTACGCCGCAGCGCGTGAAGTGCGCCTTTTCCTGGGCGCGATCCTGCGCGATGGCCACGGCGTCGGCGCCGGGCGCCACCGGGCGGTGCGCGCCCAGGGTGAACAGGGCGGGCGCCGGCACGTTCTCGAACTCGGTGGTGATGGCGGCACAGCGCTGCATCAGCTGCGCCAGGCCCTGCTCGTCCAGGTAAGCGGTCTGGATGTGGTGGTGGCTGACCAGGCCGGCCGGGCTGGCAGCGTCCGGGTCGAGCACGGCGGTGAAGTAGCCCATGCGCTGGGCCGCGTGCACGAACATGCGGCCGAGCTGGCCGCCGCCCATCACGCCCAGGGTGGCTGGCTGACCGCCCACCATGGAGCCGGGCAGGATGCGGCCGGAGAGTGGGGGGTGGCTCATATCGCGGGCGGCAGGCTCATGCCGCGCGCAGTGGCGGTCTGCTCGGCGCGGAAGGCGTCGAGCTTGGCACGCAAGGCCGGGTCCTCATTGGCCAGCATGGCCACGGCAAACAGCGCGGCATTGGCCGCACCGGCGGCGCCGATGGCGAAGGTGGCCACCGGGATGCCCTTGGGCATCTGCACGATGCTGTGCAGCGAATCCACACCCTGCAGGTGTTTGCTGGGCACCGGCACACCCAGCACCGGCACCGTGGTCTTGGCGGCCAGCATGCCCGGCAGGTGGGCCGCACCGCCGGCACCGGCGATGATGGCTTTCAGCCCCCGGCCGGCCGCGCCTTCAGCGTAGGCGAACATGTCGTCGGGCATGCGATGCGCCGACACCACCTTGGCTTCGTGGCCGATGCCAAAGTGGTGGAGAATCTGGACTGCCTGTTGCATGGTGTCCCAGTCCGAGCTGGAGCCCATGACGACGCCGATGAGTGTTTTCATCCCCGAATTTTACTTTCCCGTTCCGGATCGCCCCAAATGATCGATATCACCACCGAAAACTTCGAAGCTGAGGTCATTCAGGCCTCCATGTCCGTGCCCGTGCTGGTCGACTTCTGGGCGCCCTGGTGCGGCCCCTGCAAGTCGCTGGGCCCCATCCTGGAAAAGCTGGAGACCGCCTACGCGGGCCGCTTCGTGCTCGCCAAGATCGACTCGGACCAGCAGCAGGAACTGGCCGGTGCCTTTGGCATCCGCAGCATCCCGACCTGCGTGCTGATGATGAGCGGCAAGCCCGTGGACGGTTTCATGGGCGCCCTGCCCGAAGGCAAGCTGCGCGAGTTCCTGGACAAGCACCTGGGTGGCGAGGGCCAGCTGCAGGCACCGCCGGAAGAAATCAATGAGGCACAGCAAGCTCTTGAGTCGGGCGACATCGCCAGCGCCATCGCCCGCATGAACGAGGCCCTGCTGGCCGAGCCGGCCAACGACGAGCTGCGCTACGACTACGTCAAGCTGCTGATCGGCACCGGCCACTTGGCCGAGGCCGCTGCTGCGATGGCCCCGGCGCTCGCGCAGATTCCGGTGCCCTTGCGTTTCGAGGCCTTGCAGCAATGGCTCAACGCCCTGGAGTTCGTCAGCACCGACCCGCGCGGCCAGTGGCCCCTGGAGAAGTTTGACGCGCTGATCGCCGCCAACAAGCGCGACTTCGAGACCCGCTTCGCCAAAGCCCGTTTGCTGATGGTGGCCAACGAGTGGGTGGGCGCGCTGGACGAGCTGCTGGAGATCATCATGCGCGACAAGAAGTGGGACGGGGAAGCGCCGCGCAAGACCTTTGTCGGCATCCTGGAACTGCTGACGCCGCCCAAGCCCAAGAGCGCGGGCCCCGAAGCCAGCGGCAAGAGCGCCGGTGGCATCGAACTGGCGGGCCCCGCCAACGTGGAGCAGGATGAACAGGCGGCGCTGGTCGCGTCCTACCGGCGCAAGCTCAGCATGGCACTGAACTAAAGCACCCCCCGAGACGCTTTCGCGTCTCCCCCCTCAAGGGGGGCGCACCCTGCGGCCTGGCAAAGCCAGTTCCGCGGGTGCCCTGGCTTATCCCCCGCCTACCACTCTCGCTCAGGCCGTGAGCCGGGTCAGCGCCTCGCGGTACTTGGCCGCGGTCTTCTCGATCACGTCTTGCGGCAGCTTGGGAGCAGGCGCCTTCTTGCCCCAGGGCTGGCCGTTGACCGTTGCGGTCTCCAGCCAGTCGCGCAGGAACTGCTTGTCGTAACTGGGCGGGTTGGCGCCGACCAGATAGCCTTCCACGGGCCAGTAGCGCGAGGAGTCCGGCGTGAGCACTTCGTCCATCAGCACCAGCTTGCCGCCCGGCGTCAGGCCGAACTCGAACTTGGTGTCGGCGATGATGATGCCCTTCTTCAAGGCGATCTCGCTGGCCGCCTTGTAGATGGCGATCGAGATGTCGCGGATCCTGGCGGCCAGCTCGGGGCCGATCATCTCTACGGTCTTCTCGAAGGTGATGTTCTCGTCGTGCTCGCCGACTTCGGCCTTGGCCGCGGGCGTGTAGATGGGCTCGGGCAGCTTGCTCGCATTCTTTAACCCGACCGGCAGCTTGACTCCGCAGACCGACTGGCTGGCCTGGTACTCGGCCCAGCCGCTGCCGGCCAGGTAGCCACGCACCACGGCTTCTACCGGGATCGGTTTGAGGCGCTGCACCAGCATCGCGCGGCCACGCACCTGCGCCACCTCGGCCGGGGTCACCACGCTTTCGGGGTTTTCACCGGTCAGGTGGTTGGGGCAGATATGGCCGAGTTGGCCGAACCAGAACAGCGCCATTTTCGTGAGCAGCTCGCCCTTGCCGGGAATCGGCTCGCCCATGATGACGTCGAAGGCGCTGATGCGATCAGAGGCGACCATGAGGATGCGGTCCTCGCCCACGGCGTAGTTGTCGCGCACCTTGCCGCGCGCGAGCAGCGGCAGGGAGGTGAGGGAAGAGGTGTGCAGGGCTGAAGTCATGGTGCGGCCTGAAAAAGAAAAGCCCGGCGCTGAAACGCCGGGCCTGCAATTATCGCAAGAAAGGGATCGAGCGACGCACGGCCGTCCGAAGGCGCGAGGGCCCCCTCGGGGGGTAGGGAGCTACACGACTTGAGCGACCGTGGGGGCCGTGACCTTTCAGTTCACCAGTTGGGCCAGCTCGCCACGGGCGTACTTGCTCGCCATGACCGGCAAGCCCTGGCCCTTGATCTTGGCGCCCTGGCCTTCGCAACCGAACTCCAGGTAACGCGCCTTGCAGACCAGTTTGGCCGCCTCACGCGCCGGTTTGAGCCACTCGCGGGCGTCAAACTTGTCCGGGTTCTCGGCCAGGAACTTGCGCACCGCGCCGGTCATGGCCAGGCGGATGTCGGTGTCGATGTTGATCTTGCGCACGCCGTGCTTGATGGCTTCCTGGATTTCCTTCACGGGCACGCCGTAGGTTTCCTTCATCTTGCCGCCGTACTGGTTGATGAGGGCCAGCAGCTCCTGCGGCACGGAGGAGGAGCCGTGCATCACCAGGTGGGTGTTGGGGATGCGCTTGTGGATTTCCTTGACGCGGCTGATGGCCAGGATGTCGCCGGTGGGCGGGCGGCTGAACTTGTAGGCGCCGTGGCTGGTGCCGATGGCGATGGCCAGCGCATCGACGCCGGTCTTCGCCACGAAGTCCTTGGCCTGCACCGGGTCGGTCAGCATCATGTCGTGCGTGAGCTTGCCCTCGGCGCCCACGCCGTCTTCCTCGCCGGCCTCGCCGGTTTCCAGCGAGCCCAGGCAACCCAGCTCGCCTTCCACCGAGACGCCCACCGGGTGCGCCATCTCGCAGACGCGACGCGTGATGTCCACGTTGTAATCGTAGCTGGCCGGGGTCTTGCCGTCCGTCATCAGCGAGCCGTCCATCATCACGCTGGTGAAGCCGGAGCGGATGGACTGCTGGCACACTGCCGCCGAGGTGCCGTGGTCCTGATGCACCACCACAGGGATGTCAGGGTGGGACTCGACCGCGGCCAGCATCAGGTGGCGCAGGTAGGCCTCGCCCGCGTATTTGCGCGCGCCGGCGGAGGCCTGCAGGATCACCGGGCTGTCGGTTTCCTGGGCAGCTTCCATGATGGCGAGCACCTGCTCGAGGTTGTTGACGTTGAAGGCCGGCACGCCGTAGCCGTGTTCGGCGGCGTGATCGAGAACCTGGCGAAGGGAAGCAAAAGCCATGATGTCGTCCTGTCTAGTTTGAAAATTGAAAATCAGCCCTGAACACGCTTGGCCAGGATCTCGAAGGCCGGCAGGGTCTTGCCCTCCAGCACTTCCAGAAAGGCGCCCCCGCCCGTGGAGATGTAGCCCACCTGCTGCTCGATGCCGTACTTGGCGATGGCCGCGAGGGTGTCGCCGCCCCCGGCAATGGAGAAGGCGCTGGAGTCGGCGATCGCTTTGGCAATCTCCCGGGTGCCGTTCTCGAAGGCAGCAAACTCGAACACGCCCACCGGACCATTCCACACGATGGTGCCAGCCGCCTTGAGCTGGGTCGCCAGCTTCTTCGCTGTCTCGGGACCGATGTCCAGGATCAGGTCGTCGGCCTCGACTTCGGTCGCCTTCTTGATCGTGGCTTTGGCATCGGCCTTGAATTCCTTGGCAGTCACGACGTCGGTGGGGATCGGCACTTCGGCGCCGCGGGCCTTCATGGCTTCGATGACGGCTTGGGCTTCCTTGAGGAGATCGGGCTCGGCCAGGCTCTTTCCGATCTTCAGACCGGCGGCCAGCATGAAGGTGTTGGCAATGCCGCCACCCACGATGAGCTGGTCGACCTTGTCGGCCAGGGATTTGAGGATGGTGAGTTTTGTGGAGACCTTGGAGCCGGCCACAATCGCCACCAGCGGGCGCTTCGGACTGCTCAGCGCCTTGGAGATGGCGTCCATCTCGGCGGCCAGCAGCGGGCCGGCGCTCGCCACCTTGGCGTACTGCGCGATGCCGTAGGTGCTGGCTTCGGCGCGGTGGGCGGTTCCAAAGGCGTCGTGCACGAAGATGTCGCACAGGGCGGCCATCTTCTTGCTCAGCTCTTCGCTGTTCTTCTTCTCGCCTTTGTTGACGCGCACGTTCTCCAGCATGACGAGCTGCCCGGGGGCCACGCTCACGCCGTCGACCCAGTTGGCGACCAGGGGGACGTCACGACCGAGCAGCTCGGCCATGCGTTTGGCCACCGGGGCCAGAGAATCCTCAGGCTTGAATTCGCCTTCGGTCGGCCGGCCCAGGTGCGAGGTAACCATGACGGCGGCGCCAGCATCGAGCGCCATGCGGATGCAGGGCAAGGAGGCGCGAATGCGGGTGTCTTCGGTGATGGCGCCACTATCGTCCTGCGGCACGTTCAAGTCGGCGCGGATGAAGACGCGCTGACTCTTGGCCTTGCCCTGCTCGCAGAGGGTCTGGAATCGGATGAAGTTCATAGGGCTGTTGAAATGAATTCGTTAGGTTCCGTTCGCCCTGAGCCTGTCGAAGGGCTTCGACAGGCTCAGCCTGAACGGGCCAGAAATTACTTGCCGACCACGCGCGCCATCTCCAGGCACTTGTTGGAGTAGCCCCACTCGTTGTCGTACCAGGCCACGACCTTGACGAAGGTCTTGTCCAGGGCGATACCAGCCTCGGCGTCGAACACACTGGTGCAGACTTCCCCGCGGAAGTCGGTGGCCACCACCTTCTCCTCCGTATACCCCAGCACGCCCTTCAGGGCCCCCTGGCTCTGGGCCTTCATCTCGGCGCAGATGTCCTTGTAGTCGGCTTCCTTCTCGAGCTCGACGGTCAGGTCGACCACCGACACGTCACTGGTCGGCACGCGGAAGGCCATGCCCGTGAGCTTGCCCTTGATGGCGGGGATGACCACGCCCACGGCCTTGGCCGCACCGGTGGAGCTGGGGATGATGTTTTCCAGGATGCCGCGCCCGCCGCGCCAGTCCTTGTTGGAAGGGCCGTCCACGGTCTTC
>JAUYQZ010000007.1 GCA_030695415.1 Hylemonella sp. | reverse complement strand
GGACAAGGTGAAGGCGCCCATCCTGTGCCTGGTAGGGCCTCCGGGTGTGGGCAAGACCTCGCTGGGACAGTCGATCGCCAAGGCCACGGGCCGTAAGTACGTTCGCATGGCTCTGGGCGGCATGCGCGACGAAGCCGAGATTCGCGGGCATCGGCGCACCTACATCGGCGCGCTGCCGGGCAAGGTGCTTTCCAACCTGAACAAGGCCGGCACGCGCAACCCTCTGTTCCTGCTCGATGAAATCGACAAGCTCGGCACCGACTTCCGTGGCGATCCGTCAAGTGCGCTGCTGGAAGTGCTCGATCCCGAGCAGAACCACAAGTTCGGCGACCATTACGTTGAAGTTGATTTCGACCTGTCGGACGTGATGTTCGTCGCCACGTCCAATTCGATGAACATCCCGCCGGCCCTGCTGGACCGGATGGAAGTCATTCGCCTGTCGGGTTACACCGAGGACGAGAAGGCCAACATCGCGCTGACCTATCTGCTGCCCAAGCAGATGGCGAACAACGGCGTGAAGGAAACCGAGCTGCTGGTGACCGAAGACGCGGTGCGCGACATCATTCGCTACTACACGCGTGAAGCCGGTGTGCGTTCGCTCGAGCGCGACCTGGGCAAGATTTGCCGCAAGGTTGTAAAGGGCCTGCTTCTCAAGAAGTACACGCCGCTGGTCACGGTGACTGCAGAAAACCTCAACGACTTCCTGGGCGTGCGCAAGTTCACCTACGGACGCGCGGAGGCCCAGAACCAGGTGGGGCAGGTGGTCGGCCTGGCCTGGACCGAAGTCGGCGGCGACCTGCTGACCATCGAGGCGGCCCTGATGCCCGGCAAGGGCGTCACGACCACCACGGGATCGCTGGGCGACGTGATGAAGGAGTCGGTCTCGGCCGCCAGGTCGGTGGTGCGCAGCCGCGCACGTCGCCTTGGCATTGCCGATGATGTGTTCGAGAAAAAAGACATCCACATCCACGTGCCCGACGGCGCCACGCCCAAGGATGGCCCGAGCGCTGGCGCTGCGATGACGACTGCCCTCGTTTCTGCACTGACCGGCATTCCTGTGCGGGCCGACGTGGCGATGACGGGCGAAATCACGCTGCGCGGTGAAGTCACTGCCATCGGTGGCCTGAAGGAAAAGCTGCTCGCTGCGCTTCGCGGCGGCATCAAGACAGTGCTCATTCCCGAAGAAAATACCAAGGACCTGCAGGAGATTCCGGAGAACGTAAAGAACGGTCTGGAGATCGTGCCGGTGAAGTGGATCGACAAGGTTCTAGAGGTTGCGCTGGAACGTCTGCCGACGCCGCTGTCGGAAGATGAGTCCGCAGGCACGGTGGCGGCGCCCATTGCGCCTGTGGCCGAGGGTGCGCCGGCGGTTCGTCCACCGGCATCGGTGAAGCATTAAGAAGTTGAATCCGAACCTTGAGATGGCGCTAAAAATTGCGCTATAATTCGAGGCTCGAAATGCGGGAATAGCTCAGTTGGTAGAGCGCAACCTTGCCAAGGTTGAGGTCGAGAGTTCGAGACTCTTTTCCCGCTCCATATTTCGAAAAAGGGAAGCAAATGCTTCCCTTTTTCTTGTGTGATCATTGCGTGATTTTTGCGAGATCAGTCGGCGCGCTAGCCAAGCGGTTAGGCAGAGGATTGCAAATCCTTCTAGATCGGTTCGACTCCGGTGCGCGCCTCCAGCATTTTTAGAAAGCCCCGGCGAGTTCGTCGGGGCTTTTTTTTAGCCGGCCGGCGATCGCGATCACAATCACACTCGAATTGCGCCAGCCTCGATGGTGAAATTGTTAGGGGACCTGGTATCCCATCGTAGAAAGTCAGTGCAAATATCAAGGGCCAGGGCGTCTCAACCGCCGTGCGATCAACTTTGAGGTTTCGCGCAGGCGCTCGACATCATGCTGATCAATTTGGTTGTCTACGAAGAAGGCGAATGTACAAAGCGTTCCGTAAACCGAGCCATCAGGAAGCACTACCGGGACGCTTAGGTGTGTACCGATCTCCAGCGGGGTAAATGGAACCTGGCCTCTGGCAATCAGCATTTTGCCGTCACGTATCAGCTCGGGTAGCCGACCCTGCACGATGCGATGACACCAGCTCTGCTCTAGCGGGTCAGACATGCCGGGCCGAATGAAATCGTGGTCAGGTGCAGAGTCCGCGGCAACAAACTTGCGATGCCCGTCTGCAAACTTGGACACGAACACGACGTCCATGTTGAGGCTTTCGCGTATGGAGTGCAGCAAGGAGCCAAGCACCTCGGGCAGCTCGTCGTCCGCATAGTCGCTGGTTGCAACTGAAATCTCGGAAAGCTTCTTCTCCCAATCGTCCATTTCCAAATCTCTTAAGGGTGCCGAGTTGCCTCGTGCATAACTGATCCATACCGTGGGCCGAGGCCCCGATTCCAAAATGCAGCAATTAAGTGATGGACTGCAGAAAGGTCGCCAGGCGGAGCATCAAGTTTTGCTGATAGCTCGTCTCTTGGGTCAATCCCACGAAGACCAACCACCCGGTACGCCATAGACCACTGGGCAAACTCCCGCTTCACGATAGGTTCATGAAGAAGCTCCAAGATGTTGTGGTGCATGGGGTCTGAAAGTATCCTGCTGTAAACGCGCGCTATGCTTTCTGTGGGGCCCTCGATGACCTGCAGGAAACTGCCCTCAGCATGGAGCAGGATGCCAGTCACATGTTCGCTGAAGTTCCTGGCGCGCGCTCGCGTGAGCAAATGGTCAATCTCGCTTTGGGTCGGCATACCGACAGCGGAAGACATGTATGTGAGTGATGCAAGCACTGGGACCTTTGTGACAGCCCGCCATTGTTGGCCTTGGTGAGCCGAAAGGCGTTGACTCAGCTCAACAAAGATCAAATGAGTGGTGCGGCGACCTTTCAAGCGCGGCAAACCATGGAATAGCTGCAGAGCCGTGCCACGCGTGAACAGCGCCAATGGCGTTCGGAAACGGTCGCCATGGGGTCTCATGGTGCGCGGGACGGGACTCGAACCCGTACGCTCCCTTCCGGGTGGGCGGCGGGTTTTAAGCCCGATGCGTCTACCAATTTCGCCACCCGCGCGGGAACAAAAATGGGGAGGTCACGGGCAGACCTCCCCGATGAAATCGGTCAACCGGGAATTTTAACCTGCCGGGAGCCGGGCTCCTGCCCGACCCGGTTGAGCGTTCAGCGTGAGGCTTTCAGCGGCTTTCTCGCTCCACGCGAAACCATGCCGCGTACATCGCCGGCAGCGCCAGCAGGGTCAGCACGGTGGCGACGATCAGGCCACCCATGATGGCCACCGCCATCGGCCCCCAGAACACCGAGCGTGACAGCGGGATCATGGCCAGCACGGCGGCGGCCGCGGTCAGCACGATGGGGCGCAGGCGACGCACCGCAGATTCCACGATGGCGTCCCAGGCTGGCACGCCGGCGGCGCGGTCCTGCTCGATCTGGTCGATCAGGATGACCGAATTGCGTTGGATCATGCCCATCAGGGCAATCACACCCAGCAGCGCCACAAAGCCAAAGGGCCGGTTGAGCAGCAGCAGGGCTGCGGCCACCCCGGCCAGGCCCAACGGACCGGTCAGGAAGACGAGCATGGCGCGGCTGAAGCTCTGCAACTGCAACATCAGGAGCGTGAACGTGATGAAGAGCATCAATGGCAATCCGGCGGCGATCGAACCCTGGCCTTTGCTGCTTTCCTCCGCCGCGCCGGCCACCTCGATACGGTAGCCGTTGAGGCCGCTGGCGTGCCATTTCGACTCCAGCGCCCGCAGGGATGGCAGCAACTCGGCGGTGACGGTGGCGCCCTGCATGCCCTCCGCGGCGTCGGACTGCACCGTGATGCCGAACTCGCGGTTCTCGCGCCACATGACCCCGGGCTCCCAGGTGAATACCGGCTTGGCGATCTGCGTCAAGGGGATGGAGCGCCCGCTGCTGGTCGGGAGATAGGCGTTGGCCAGGTCCGTAATGGCATTGCGCTCGTCCAGCGGCTGACGCAGCACGATATCGATCAGCTTGTCGCCTTCGCGGTACTGACCCACGTTCTGCCCGGCCAGCAGGGTGCGCGAGGCCTGGGCAATCGACTGGCTGCTCACGCCCAGGGCGCGCGCCTTGGCCTGGTCGATCTCCAGCCGCAGCACCTTGACCGATTCATTCCAGTTGTCATTGACACCGCGTGTGCTGGTGCTCTCGCGCATCACGGCCTTGACCTCGTCGGCACGCTCGCGCAGCACGCCCGGGTCGACGCCGACCACGCGGAACTGCACCGGATAGGGGACCGGCGGGCCATTGGGCAGCAGCTTGACTCGACCGCGCGCTTCCGGGAATTCCTGGGCCAGCAGGGTCGGCAACTGGACACGCAGCGCCTCACGCGTCTTGAGGTCCTTCGGCAGCACGATGAACTGCGAGACATTGGTCTGGGGGAAGACCTGGTCCAGCGGCAGGTAAAAGCGTGGCACACCCGAACCCACCCAGGTGCTGACCGCATTCACGCCCGGCAATGCCAACAGCCGCTTTTCCACGCGCTGTGTAGTTTCTTCGTTGGCTGCAAAAGACGTGCCCTCAGGGAACCAGAGATCGACCAGGATTTCCGGCCGGCTCGAGTCGGGAAAGAACTGCTGCTGCACCTTGCCCATGCCGACGATGCCGAGCGCAAAGATCAGGACCGTGGCGCCGATGGTGAGCCAGCGGTGCTGCACGCACCAGTCGACGACGGTACGAAAGTGCTTGTAGAAAGGCGTGTCGAAGTGTTCGTGCGGGCCGTCGGCAGGTCCTCCCTGAGCCGGCTGATGGTGTGGTTGTGCCTTGAGCAGCAGCGTGCCGAGATAGGGCACGAAGTAGACCGAGACGATCCAGCTCAGCACCAGGGCCAGGGCGGTCACGCCAAAGATGGCGAAGGTGTACTCGCCCACAGCCGACTTGGCCATGCCGATGGGCAGGAAACCGGCGGCGGTGATCAGCGTGCCGGTCAGCATGGGCATGGCCGTGATCTCGTAAGCGAAGGTCGCAGCCCGCACCTTGTCGTAGCCCTCCTCCATCTTGCGCACCATCATCTCCACCGCAATGATGGCGTCGTCGACCAGCAGGCCCAGGGCGATGATGAGCGAACCCAGCGAGATCTTGTGCAGACCAATGCCCCAGTACTGCATGCCCAGGAAGGTCAGTGCCAGTACCAGGGGGATGGTGATGCCCACCACCAGGCCGGGCCGCATGTCCACGTAATAACGCTTCCAGATCGGCAGGTGGGCAGCGCCCTGGTGCTTGTGCAGTCCCAGGCTGATGAAGCTGACTGCCAGCACGATGAGCACCGCCTCGATCAGCACGCCGACAAACTCGTTGACCGAGGTCGTCACCGCCCGCGGCTGGTCCTGCAACTGCACCAGCTCGATGCCGGCCGGCAGGGTCTTCCTGAGATGGTCGCTCACCCGCTGCAGCGACTTGCCAAGCGCGATGATGTCGCCCCCCCTGGCCATGGAGATGCCCAGGGCGATGACCTGCTGGCCCTGGTGTCGCACCTTGATGCTGGCCGGGTCCACATAGCCGCGCTTGATCTCGGCGATGTCCCCCAGACGCAGCTGGTTGCCCGTGCTGCCACGGATGGGCATCGCACGCAACTGGCTGACCGCCTCGAACTGGCCAGCCACCCGCACTTGAACCACATCCAGCGGGGTCTGCACGGCGCCGGCACTCTCCACCGCGTTCTGCTGGCCCAGCTGGGCCAGCACCTGGTTCAGGTCCAGGCCCAGTTGGGCCAGACGCTTCTGCGAGATCTCGATGTACAGCTTCTCGTCCTGCACACCGAAGAGCTCGACCTTGGCCACATCGGGCACGCGCAGCAGTTGCTGGCGCACATCGTCGGCGAAAACTTTCACCTCGGCGTTGCTGAAGCCATCCGCCTGCAACGCATAGATCACGCCATAGACGTCACCGAACTCGTCGTTGAAGAACGGGCCCTGGATGCCGCCGGGCAGCGTGCCCCGCACGTCGCCGATCTTCTTGCGCACCGTGTACCAGGTGTTGGCCACATCGGCGGCCTTGGTCGAATCCTTGAGCTGGAAGATGATCTGCGATTCACCCGGCTTGGAGTAGCTGCGGATCTTGTCCGCCCCCGGCACTTCCTGCAGGGTGCGCTCGATCTTGTCGGTCACCTGCTCGGCCACCTGCTGGGCGGTGGCACCGGGCCAGTAGGTGCGCACCACCATGGCACGGAAGGTGAAGGGCGGGTCCTCGTCCTGGCCCAGCTGGAAATAGGCCGCGAAGCCCAGCACCATCAGCACCACCAGCAGGTAGCGCGTGAGTGCCGGATGCTCGATGGCCCAGCGCGAGAGGTTGAAGCTTGAGGACTTCTGATCGGATGAACTCATGCGCGCCTCACTTGCGGGTGGGCATGGTCGCGCTGCCGATCGTGGCGTCCACGGCGGTCTGGGGCGCGCTGGTCAGCGTGGCATTCGTCTTCTCGCGGTAGATCGTCACCTTCTGGCCGGGTGAGAGCACATGCACGCCCGCGGAAACCACCAGCTGGCCTTCCTGCAAACCGCCAGCCACCACAGCCTCATTGCCGTCGGCCGTGGCGATCTGAACCGCTTGCAACGCAACGGTCATGGTTTTGGGATCCAGCACCCAGACCACAGTGGCCTGGCCGTCCTGGCGCAAGGCGCTGGTGGGCAGCTTGATGGCCGCCACGCGTTGTTCGCTGCGCAGCTTGGGGAAGACCGTGACGGTCGCGCCCAGGGGCGGCGACTGCCTGCCTTCCAGCGCCACCTTGACCTGGTAGGTGCGCGTCACCGGGTCGGCGCTGGCCGAGACCTCGCGCACGCGGCCGGCCTGCAGGGTCTGGCCCGGCCAGATCCGCACGTCCACTGCGCTGCCAAGGGGCATGGCGGCCAGCTTGTCTTCGGGAACGGAGAAAACCGCATCGCGCGGGCCATCCTGCGCCACCCGCACCACGGGCTGGCCGGCGCTGACCACCTGGCCGGGCTCGGCCTCGACCGCGGTCACCACGCCGGCGGCATCGGCCACCAGGGTCGTGTAGCTGCCCTGATTGCGCTGGGATGCCAGCTGTGCCTGGGCCTGGTCGACCTGGGCCTGCGCCGCCTTGAGCGCCGCGTCGCGCCGCTCAAGCTCGGCGCCGCTGATGAAGTTCTGCTCGCGCAATTCCTTGAAACGCTTGAAATCGGCGGCCGCCAGGTCCCGGTTGGTCACGGCGGCGCCGAATTGCGCCTGGGCGGCATCGCCCGCCAGCCGGTAATCCTGCGGGTCAAGCCGGGCCAGCACCTGGCCCGCTTTGACCCGCTGGCCCAGCTCAACCTCCCGGCGCACCAGCTTGCCCGCCACCCGGAAGCCCAGGCGCGATTCGATGCGCGGCCGCACCTCGCCCGAGAACTCCTGCACGGCATTCAGGCTGGCCGCACGCACGGTCATGACCTTGACGGCCCGCACCGGCTCTTCGGGCGGCGCTGCCGGGGAACAGGCGATCAGCGTGAAGGCCGTCATCGGTAGCAGTGCCGACAGGGCGGCGCGCATGGGCCAGACGGGGCGGGAATGGGGCATGGCGGGAGGTTCCAGAATGAGTTTTTAATTAATAACCGACTGGTCAGTAATCTAGGTAAAAACCCGATCTATGTCAAGCCGGGCGAGAATCCCCGAGGTGAACAAGCCCATCCCCATCTCGCCGGTCGAGCACTACGAAAACTTCCCGGTCGCCTCCTGGCTATGCCCGCCGCGGCTTCGGCCGCCCATCGCCGCGATTTATCACTATGCCCGCACGGCCGACGACATCGCCGACGAGGGAGACGCCTCCACCCAGCAGCGCCTGGACGATCTGGGCGCCTACCGGGCCGACCTGCTGGCCGTGGCCCAGGGCCAGGCCCACAGCGGACGATGGCCCCAGGTCTTCGACCCACTGAAGGCCATGCAGGCCGCTTTCCGCCTGCCCGTGCCGCTGCTGGACGACCTGCTCGACGCCTTTGCGCAGGACGTCCGCAAAACCCGTGACGGGGCCAGTTATGCCGACCATGCCGAACTGCTGGACTACTGCCGCCGCTCGGCCAACCCGGTGGGCCGCCTGCTCCTGCACCTCTATGGCGTGCAGGACGAAACCGCATTGCGCGAGAGTGATGCCATCTGCAGCGCCCTGCAACTCATCAACTTCTGGCAGGACCTGAGCCGCGACATCCCGCGCGGGCGCCACTACCTGACCGACGCGGACTGCGCCGCGCAGGGCGTGCGGCGCGAGGAATTGGCCGCCCTCACACCCACTCCCCGCATCCTGGCCCTGATCGCTGCACAGGTACAGGCCGCGCGCGCCCTCATGCAGCAGGGCGCACCGCTGGTGCACCGCATCCCGGGCCGCGCCGGCTGGGAACTGCGCCTGGTGGTGCAAGGCGGCCTGCGCATCCTCGACAAGATCGAGGCCCTGGGTTTCAACAGCGTGCAGCATCGCCCCACGGTCGGCGCGGCCGACGCCCCGCGGCTGCTGTGGCGCAGCCTGTGGATGTGAAGCGACGGCCCCTGATGCAGCGACAATCAAACCCATGACGCCCGAGACCTACGTCCAGCAAAAAGCCGTCGCCTCCGGCAGCAGCTTCTATTACGCCTTCCTCTTCCTGCCCAAGCCCCGGCGCGCCGCGATCACCGCCTTCTACGCTTTCTGCCGCGAGGTGGACGACGTGGTGGACGAGGTGTCCGACCCCGGCGTGGCCCAGACCAAGCTGGCCTGGTGGGAGGCCGAAGTGCTTCGCGCCTATGCCGGCCAGCCCACCCACCCGGTGCTGCAGGCCCTGATGCCGCATGCCCCCATCTACGGTATCGAGGCCCGCCATCTGCTGGCCGTGATCGAAGGCTGCCAGATGGACCTGCAGCAGACCCGCTACCTGGACTACCCTGCCCTGCAGCGTTACTGCCACCTGGTGGCCGGCGTGGTGGGCGAAGTGGCGGCGCGCATCTTCGGCCAGACCGAGGAACAGACCACACGCTACGCCCACACCCTGGGCCTGGCCTTCCAGCTGACCAACATCATCCGCGACGTCGGCGAGGACGCCTTGCGCGGCCGCATCTACCTGCCGGTCAACGAACTGCAGCAGTTCGAGGTCAAGGCGCACGAACTGCTCAAGCGCCAGCCCTCGGAGCGCTTCACAGCGCTGATGAAGTTCCAGGCGGAACGCGCCCACCGCCTCTACGACGAGGCGCTGGCCCTGCTGCCCGAGGCCGACCGCCGCGCCCAAAAGCCGGGGCTGATGATGGCCAGCATCTACCGCACCCTGCTGCGCGAGATCGAGCGCGACAACTTCCAGGTGCTGCACCAGCGCATCAGCCTCACACCCCTGCGCAAGCTATGGCTGGCCTGGCGAGTGCAGGCGCTGGGGAAGATGTGAAAGTTGCCATCGTCGGCGCCGGCTGGGCCGGCATGGCCGCAGCGGTGGCCGCGACACAGGCCGGCCATGAGGTCACCGTGTTTGAAGCCGCCCGTATCCTCGGCGGAAGAGCACGAGGCCTGGAAGGCCACCTGCCTGATGGACGCGTCGTCGCGCTGGACAACGGCCAGCACATCCTGATCGGCGCCTACACCGAGACGCTGCGCCTGATGCGACAGGTCGGTGTGGACACGGAGGCCGCGCTGCAAGGACTGCCGCTGACCCTGAAATTCCCCGATGGGGCCGGCCTGCAATTGCCGCGCCTGCCCGTTCCGCTGGACGTGCTGGCGGGCATCCTGGGCACCCGCAGCTGGCCGCTGCGGGAGCGCCTGGGCCTGTTGCGCGCAGCCCTGGGCTGGAAACTCCGGGGGTTCGAATGCGAGGTGCAACTCTCGGTGGCCGACCTGTGCCGCTCGCTTGGCCCCCAGGTGATGCAGGAGCTGATCGAGCCGCTGTGCGTGTCGGCCCTGAACACACCCGCCCACCAGGCCAGCGCACAAGTCTTCCTTCACGTGCTGCGCGATGCCCTCTTCAGCGTGCCCGGCGGCTCACAGTTGCTGCTGCCCCGCATCGACCTGTCCGCCCTGTTTCCGCAGGCGGCCGCCCGCTGGCTGGCGCAGCAGGGGGCAAGCGTCCATGTGGGTACGCGCATCCAGTCACTGCAGCCCGTGGGCCATACCTGCTTGATTGATGGCCAGGCCTTCGACCAGGTGCTGCTGGCCTGCCCCTCGACCGAGGCAGCGCGCCTCGTCGCTGGCGCAGCAAACGCCATGCCGGATTCAAGGGCACTGCTTGGCTGGGCGGCCACGGCAGCCGCCCTGCACTTCGAAGCCATCACCACCGTCTACGCCTGGGCAGGGAGCGCCAGACTGAAGACCCCCATGCTGGCCCTGCGCCACGACGCACAGCATCCGGCGCAGTTCGTCTTCGACCGCGGCCAGCTCGGCGGAACACCCGGCCTGCTGGCCTTCGTGGTCAGCGCCAGCCAGGGGGAGCGCGAGACGATTCAGGCCCAGGTCCTGCAACAGGCCCGCAGCCAACTGGGCCTGGACCTGCAGGCCGTACAGACCGTGGTCGAAAAACGCGCGACCTTCGCTTGCACCCCCGGCCTGCAGCGCCCGCCCTCCGCGATTGCGCCCGGCCTGCTGGCCTGCGGCGATTACATCGCAGGCCCCTACCCGGCCACGCTGGAAGGCGCCGTTCGCAGCGGCGTGGCGGCTGTGCAGGCCCTGACGAGGTGATACAAAGGCAGCCATGAGGAAAAGCGTTGCGTATGCATGTTGCGCCATCGTCGCACCAGGATCAACAGTTCCTCACTCAAACCAGGAGACCCCGCCGAGATGAAACGTACCTTCAAGGTCTTCTTTGTCCTGTTCATCGTCTTGCTCACCATGTTGGCCATTGCCGTGGCGGCAGGGGTCTGGTATGCCCGCGACAAACTGCCCCAGCGCAGCGGCACGCTGGTGCTGAGCCAGCTCAAGACACCAGTCCAGGTCAGCTGGGACGAGCGTGGTGTGCCGCACCTGCAGGCGCAGAACGAGACCGACCTCTACCGCGCCCTGGGTTTCCTGCACGCGCAGGACCGTCTGTTCCAGATGGAAATGGTCAGGCGCCTGGCCCGCGGTGAACTCGCCGAGATCCTGGGGCCCAAGCTGCTCGACACCGATCGTCTCTTCCGCACGCTGGAACTGCGGGCCAACGCCGAACAAAGAATCAAGTCCGTCGACCGCAGCAGCCCCGCGTGGCAAGGCCTGCTGGCCTATCTGGACGGCGTCAACGAGTTCCAGGACACCCGTCCCCTGCCCGTCGAGTTCGAGCTGCTGCGCATCCAGCCCCAGCCTTACACGCCGGTCGACACCCTGGCCGTGGCCGGCTACCTGGCCTACAGCTTCGCCGCCGCCTTGCGCACCGAACCCGCGCTGACCTATGTGCGGGATCAGCTCGGACCGGACTACCTGCAGGTCTTCGATCTGGAATGGCAGCCTCTGGGAGTGGTCGGTCCGATGGCGAACAACAGCTCTGCGCGCAAGCTGGCCGCAGCCGACTGGCAGGCACTGGCACGCGTGGCCGAGGTCAGCCAGCAGGCCATGGAACTGGCCGGCGTGCCCCTGTTTGAAGGCAGCAATGCCTGGGCCGTGTCCGGGCGGCGCACCGCCAGCGGAAAACCCCTGCTGGCTGGCGACCCGCACATTGCCTACTCGCTGCCGGCGGTCTGGTACGAGGCACATCTCAGCGCCCCCGGCTTCGAGCTCTACGGCCACCACCAGGCGCTCAATCCCTTCGCCCTGCTGGGACACAACCGCGACTTCGGCTGGAGCCTGACGATGTTCCAGAACGACGATATGGACCTGGTGGCCCTGAAGGTGAACCCGGACAAGCCCGGCCAGGTCTGGCACCAGGGGCAGTGGGTGGCACTGGAAAACCGCACCGAAACCATCGTCGTGAAAGGCGCTGATCCGGTCAGCATCACCCTGACCCGCTCGCCCCACGGCCCGCTGATCAACCAGGCCTTCCCCGACAGCCTGGGCAAGGCACCGATCGCCCTGTGGTGGGCCTTTCTGGACACCGAGAACCCGGTCCTTGACGCTTTCTACGAACTCAACCGTGCCGACTCCCTGGCCAAGGCGCGCAACGCCGCCAGCAAGATCCACGCCCCAGGCCTGAACGTGGTCTGGGCCAATGCGACCGGGGACATCGGCTGGTGGGCTGCGGCGAGGCTCGTGCAGCGCCCCCCCGGCGTGAACCCGAGCTTCATCCTCGATGGCGGCAGCGGGCAGGCCGACAAGCCTGGCTACTACCGCTTTGCCGACAACCCACAGGAAGAAAACCCGGCGCGCGGCTACATCGTTTCGGCCAACCACCAGCCCGTGCCGCGCAGCGGCGTCCCGGTTCCCGGCTACTACAACCTGCCCGACCGCGCGCGGCGCCTGGACCAGCTGCTGCGCCCTGCCAACACCTTCTGGAACCTGCAGAACAGCCAGGCCCTGCAGCTTGACGAGCAGACCGACTACGGGCCGCGCGTGCTGCGCCCGCTGCTCCCGCTCCTGCGGGAACTCACCACCGACTCGGTCGAGCGCTCGCTGATTGACCAGATGGCCGAATGGGATGGTCGCCACAACACCAGCAGCATCTCACCCACCGTTTTCAACCAGTTTCTCTACGAACTTGCCAAGGCCGCCATGGCCGACGAAATGGGCGAAGTGCAGTTCGGCAATCTGCTGCGCACGCGCGCCATCGACCACGCCCTGCCGCGCCTGGTCGCCGATCCGCAATCACCCTGGTGGGACAACCGCCGCACCAAGCAGAAAGAAAACCGCAACGACATCCTGCAGCAGGCCTGGCGCGCCACCATCAAACACCTGCAGGACCTGCGCGGCATCTCCCTGCCAGGCTGGACCTGGGGGAGCAACCACACCCTGACCCACGGCCACCCGCTGGGGCGTCTGAAGCCATTGGACAAGCTGTTCAACGTGGGCCCGCTGGAGGTGCCCGGCGGGCGCGAGATCCCCAACAACCTGGCCCACGCCTTGGGCCCCGCGCCCTGGAGCGTGGTCTACGGCCCCTCGACACGCCGTCTGATCGACTTCGCGGATGCCGGCAAGGCGCTGGGCATCAACCCGGTGGGCCAGAGTGGCGCGCTCCTCGACCCCCACTACGCCGACCAGGCGCAGGACTTCATTGCTGGACGCTACCAGCCCATGCACCTGAACCCGGCGGACGTGAAGAACGCCACACGCAGCACGCTGCTGCTGCAGCCGGCGCCTTAAGCCGGCTCGCCCAGCAGTGCACAGAGCTGCTGCATGTCCACCACGGTGGCGTGCGGGCGATGGCTTTCGTGCGCCCAGTCGTGGCCGCCACGGTTGACCCAGACCGTCTGCAAGCCGGCGTCCAGTGCCCCCACGACGTCCAGCGCCGCATCGTCGCCCACGTGCAGCACCTCCTGGGGCAAAACGCCTGCGGCTTCGGCCGCGGCATGGAAGATGCGCGCATCGGGTTTGCCCACGCCGAAGTCCTGGGCACTGAAGCCGGCATGGAAGAACTCGCTCAGGCCGATGCGCTTTACATCGGCATTGCCGTTGGACAGGGCCACCACCGGGTAGCGCTGCGCCAGCCAGGCCAGCGCCGGGCGCGCGTCATCGTAGAGCTCCACGCGCATGCGCTCGGCAATGAAGACCTCGTAGGCCGGCTCCACCAGCGCCGTGTCCTCGTCATGGCGCTGCAGGGCGCGCCGGATCAGCTCCTGGCGCAGGGCACGCAGATCGTGGCCAATGGCAGGTTGGCTGGCCTGCACCTCGCGGCGCAGGGCCAGGCGCTGTTCGGCATCGGCCAGCCACACGGAAGTGTTCGGGGCGTGCGGTCGCAGCCAGTCCTGCAGCGCTTGCTCGGCGCGCGCAATCACGGGCCAGATCGGCCACAGGGTGTCGTCGAGGTCGAGGGATATCGCCTTGATCCGGGAAGCATCGAGCGTGGATGACATAGGTGAGCGAGAATACCGCATGGCCTTCCAAAAAGAACCCGCGTACACCCATGGCCAGGCGCCGACCACGGCCATCCTGCTCTGCAACCTGGGCACGCCCGACGCCCCCACGCCCGCGGCACTGCGCCGCTACCTGGCCGAGTTCCTGAGCGACCACCGCGTGGTCGAGATCCCCAAGCTGATCTGGTGGCTGATCCTGCACGGCATCATCCTGCGCCTGCGACCCGCCAAGTCGGCCGCCAAATACGCCACGATCTGGACGCCCGAAGGATCGCCGCTCAGGGTCTGGACCGAGAAACAGGCGCAGCGTCTTCAAGCCTGGATGCAACAGCAGGGCCAGCAGGTGACCGTGCGCTACGCCATGCGCTACGGCAATCCATCCATTGCCTCGCAACTCGATGCCCTCAAGGCCGAAGGCGCCACGCGCGTCCTGATACTGCCCGCCTATCCGCAGTATTCGGGCACCACCACGGCCAGCGTATTTGACGGGGTCTACCACTGGGCTGCCCGCACGCGCACCATCCCCGAACTGCGCTTCATCAACCATTACCATGACGACGCCGGCTACATCGCCGCCTTGGCGCAACGCATCCGTGCTTACTGGCAGGAGCATGGCCAGCCGGACAAGCTGGTCCTGAGCTTTCACGGCGTGCCCGAGCGCACCCTGCATCTGGGCGACCCTTATCACTGCGAGTGCTACAAGACCGCGCGCCTGCTGGGGCAGGCACTGGGTCTGAGCAAGGAACAGTACCAGGTGACCTTCCAGTCGCGTTTCGGCAAGGCCAAGTGGCTGGAGCCCTATACCGAGCCCACGCTGATCCAGTTGGCGCAGTCCGGCGTGAAACGCGTCGACGTGGCCTGCCCGGGCTTCACCGGCGACTGCCTGGAAACGCTGGAGGAAATCTCGCAGGAAGCGCGCGAGGCCTTCCTGCATGCCGGCGGCCAGGACTTCCACTACATCCCCTGTCTGAACGACAGTGCGGACTGGATTGAGGCCATGGGCCGGCTGAGCGAGCGGCACCTGGCTGGCTGGCCGACCCGCGAGCACGCGGATACAGCAGCGCTGACGGCATCGCGCACCGCTGCGCTGGCACTGGGCGCTAAACAGTAGCGAGGCTGCCGGCGGCGCCGGCAGGCCGCTGGGCCGGCATCCGGATCGTGAACACCGTGCCCTGACCGGGCTCACTCTGCACCGAGATGCGCCCCTGGAGTTGGGAGGTGACCAGGTTGTAGACAATGTTCAGACCCAGGCCGGTGCCTCCGCGCCCGCGCCGGGTCGTGAAAAAGGGTTCGAACACATGGATGATGTGCTCGGCCGCGATCCCCTTGCCATCGTCCTCGCAGCGAATCTCGACTTCCTCGCCGTCGCGCCGAGCCACCAGGCGTATCACCCCCTGCTGTTCGGGCTCGAAGGCGTGAATGAGCGCGTTCAGCACCAGGTTGCTCACGATCTGCGACAGTGCCCCAGGCTGACAGGAGCAGACCAGGTCCGCCTGCGCCTCGTTGATGACCTGGACCGGCCGTCGCTTGTATTCGGGCTGCAGGCTCAGCAGGATTTCGTCGAAGTATTTGCGGACCTCCACCGTGCGCCAGTCAGCCCGGGACTGGTCCACCGCGATCTGCTTGAAGCTGTGGATCAGCTCCGCCGCGCGGCTGAGATTTGAGGACAGGATGTCGTCCGCCTGGGCGGCATGGTCCATGAAGTGCTGCAGATCAGATCGCCTCATGGCGCCGCTTTCGAAGATATGGCTTAGCTTCCGTACCTCTTCGGACAGGCTGGACGAGGCCGTAACGGCAATGCCCAGCGGCGTGTTGATCTCGTGCGAGATGCCGGCCACCATGCCGCCGAGCGAGGCCATCTTTTCCGACTGCACCAATTGATCGCGCGCTTCGTTCAGCGAACGGATGGTGTGCTGGAGTTCCTGGTTCGCCTGCAGGAGATCGGCCGTTCTGCGCCCGACCCGTTCCTCGAGCGTCCTGTTCGCATCGCGCAGATTGCCTTCGGCCTCCGAGGTCCGGCGGATGGTGTAGAAGGAAATGAACAGGCCGGACAGAACGGTCAGACCGCTGAGCACCAGCATCAGGTAGAACGAGCGCTGGTACTCGCTACCGGCGGCCGCCGCAGCCGACTCGGTCACACGGCGCTGCTCGTCCAGGATGCGGTCATAAAACGACAGCAACTGGCTCTGGACACCCAGGGATTCCAACTGCAGGATCCGGTTGGCGCGGTCATATTGACCGCGCTGCAACAGGTCCATGATCTGCTGATGCAGCGCGCTGGAGCGCGCCACGATGTCCATCATCTCCTCGAACCGCTGCCGCTCGGCAACGCTGGTGCTGAGCTCACGAAACGCATCGCGGATCCTGACGAATTCGCCTGCGAGCCGGGCCGCCTGCTGCACATCCTCATCGATCACGAAGGGATCGCGCGCGATGATCATGTGGTAGATGAGCAGGGAGCGCTCCCGCGCGATGGAGCGGAGGTTGGCAATGTGCGTGCTCTTGACATTGCTCACATTCACGATATCGTCCATGCGCCCTTTGATCTGGTGCATGTTGCGCAGCCCTGTGCCAATGATCAGGACCAGAAACAGCAGCATCAAAGAAAAGCCGACGCTGAGAACAAACCTGGAACTGCGTTTCACCGGATCCCCTGGCCATTGAGCCTGTCACGACAGGATGAACTTACCACCGTTTTTCACCATCGCCAAAGCCGCCGCGAAGGCACGCCGCGTGTTGGGGCGGGGCGAGAGTCGTCGACGTCGCGCCGCCCGCCATCTCAGGCCTTACGAGGGTGTCGCAGCCCTTCGTAGGCGGGGCGAGCCAGACACTGGTGCAGCCAGGCGCTGGTCAGCGGAAACTCCGCCATCAGGCCCCGCGCGGCGCGCACCCACAGCAGCACGCTGGCCACGCAAAGGTCGGCCAGCGTGAAGCGGGGCGCGGCAATGTGCGCCTCACCGCGGGCCTTTTGCTGCGACAGATGCTGTTCCAGCACGCGCAGCGGCACCTTCAGGCGCTGCTCGGCGGCTTCGGCGAGCTCGGGTTTGCGCTGGTCTTCCGGCATGGCGAGCCGGTGCATGAGCACGGTGAGCGCATCTTTCTCCACCTCGGTCACGGTCCAGAAGCTCCAGCGCAGGGCATCGGCATCCTCGCGCGGCGTGGCCGGCACCAGGTTGACGCCATCAGGCTGACCATGCTGGCGCGCGATGTACAGCGCGCAGGCCATGCTCTCCCAGACGGTCACATCACCCTCGGGCCGGTGGTCAACGACGACCGGGATATGGCCGTTCGGGTTAAGCGCCAGGAAGTCCGGCGTACGCGTGGTGCCGGCCTTGTAGTCGGTCTGCACGTGCTCGAACGTCAAACCGAGTTCGGTCGCCACCCAGAGCGGGCGGACAGCCCGGGATGCCTGGATGCCGTAGATCGTCAATGCCATGGTGTCACTCTCCTTGGATATCCCCGCATTCTGCCTAGGGAAGGTCTGAACAAGCCGCGCCGAGCGCGGCGCGGCTTTTGCGGGATGAGCCGCAAGGCGCAAAACCCAAGGCAATCCTGGACGGATTGCCTGGTTTTGCAACGCCGCGGATCGCCCGCAAAACCGTGCCCCCGAAGGGGTTCGGCCCAGAGCAAACGCGGTAGCGTTTGCGGGCCAATACGGCCGGACCGGCGGGCACATCCGACCGGATGTGCCGACGGGCCCTTTGCCCACCAAATCGCTTGCGTGTGCCTACGGGCACACGACGCGCAATGTTGGCGGTCAAATCATCCCGTTTTTGACTCGAACGCGCATGGCGGGACTTGTTCAGACCTTCCCTAGCTGCGGGCACAACCGGGTCGCCGGTTTACCAGTGCTAAAGTGACAAGCCAATATGGTCTCTCTGCGCATTGACAAATGGCTTTGGTCGGCCCGCTTCTACAAGACGCGCTCTTTGGCCGTGGAAGACATCGGCAAAGGCCGGGTGCTGGTCAACGAGCAGGCGGTGAAGCCTGCACGCGAAGTGCGTCCTGGCGATCGGGTCACCGTCCGACAGGGCACCGTCGTTCGCATCGTCCTGGTGAAGGGGCTGAGCGGCCAGCGCGGCCCGGCCCCGGTGGCGCAGCAGTTGTATGAGGAGACCGAAGCCAGCCGGCTGGCGCGCGAAGCCGCCGCCGAGCAGCGGCGACTGGCGGCGGAACCTGCGCTGAGCATCGATCAGGGGCGGCCGACCAAACGGGATCGACGGCAGATGGACAAGGCCGGGTGGGGTGAGCGGTGGAGTGCATCGGCCGATTCGTGAATGCCTCTCTGCAAAACAGCCGATGCGGAGTTGATCCACTTGATATGGTGGGATTGCTCGAAATTCGTCTTGCGCGAATTTCTCGGGGCTTCGCCCCCGCGCTACGCGCGTCCAAGAACAGTCCCCCGGACTGTTCTTGAGCGAACCCAGGAGGGTTCTCACCCTCCCGACTGCGCCAAAAGCAAAGCCCCGCACTAGGCGGGGCTTTTCTTTTGGCGGAGACGGAGGGATTCGAACCCTCGATGAGGCTCTACACCCCATACTCCCTTAGCAGGGGAGCACCTTCGGCCACTCGGTCACGTCTCCAAAAGGTAGCCGAATTATCGCATGAAACACCGTCGGTGATGAGCGCGATTTCAGGCGGCTGGCTGGTCCAGGTCGAAGGCCTTGTGCAGAGAGCGCACGGCCAGCTCCATGTACTTCTCGTCAATCACGACCGAGGTCTTGATTTCGCTGGTGGAGATCATCTGGATGTTGATGCCCTCCTCGCTCAGCGCGCGGAACATCTTGCTCGCGATGCCCACGTGGCTGCGCATGCCGATGCCGACGATGCTGACCTTGCAGATCCTGGTGTCACCCAGCACTTCCTTGGCGCCCAGTGCCGGAACGACCTTGTCCTTGAGCAGATCCATGGCGCGCGCATAGTCGTTGCGGTTGACCGTAAAGCTGAAATCGGTCTTGCCATCGCGCGAGATGTTCTGAATGATCATGTCGACTTCGATGTTGGCCTCGGCCACCGCGCCCAGGATCTGGTAGGCGATGCCCGGCTTGTCGGGCACGCCGACCACGGAAATCTTGGCCTCGTCGCGGTTGAATGCAATGCCGGAAACAATGGCTTGTTCCATTTTCTCGTCTTCCTCAAAGGTGATCAGGGTGCCGGACTTGGCTTCCTCGTTGATGTCGATGTCCCAGGGCGTGAAGCTGGAGAGCACGCGCAGCGGCACCTTGTACTTGCCGGCGAATTCGACCGAGCGGATCTGCAGCACCTTGGAGCCCATGGAGGCCATCTCCAGCATCTCCTCGAAGCTCACGGTGTGCAGGCGGCGTGCCTCGGGCACGACACGGGGGTCGGTGGTGTAGACGCCGTCAACGTCGGTGTAGATGAGGCACTCGTCGGCCTTCATGGCCGCCGCCACAGCCACGGCCGAGGTGTCGGAGCCGCCGCGGCCCAGCGTGGTGATGTTGCCCTGCTCGTCGATGCCCTGGAAACCGGTGACGATGACCACCTTACCTTGGGCCAGGTCGGCGCGCACACGCTGGTCGTCGATGGACTCGATGCGGGCCTTGGTGTAGGCGCTATTGGTCTTGATCGGCACCTGCCAGCCGGCATAGCTGACCGAGGGCATGCCTTCAGCCTGCAAGGCGATGGCCAGCAGGGCGCTGGAGGCCTGCTCGCCGGTGGCCGCCAGCATGTCGAGCTCACGGTTGGTGGCGTCATTGGACTTGGGAGGTGCGAGCTCCTTGGCCAGGCCGAGCAGGCGGTTGGTCTCGCCACTCATGGCCGAGGGGACCACCACCATCTGGTGGCCGGCGCGGGCCCACTTGGCGACGCGCTTGGCGACATTGCGGATGCGCTCGGTCGAGCCCATGGACGTGCCGCCGTACTTGTGAACGATCAGTGCCATTGAAAATATTGGATAGGTGGCCTCTGCAGGCGCTTGCCGCAGCGACCGGTGTCTACAGAGTGGAACGCGCTGCCCTGAGCTGCTTTTTCAGGGGAGCAAAACCGGACGATTGTACCAAGTCAGTACTTGCCCCTGCCGCTCGACGTAACCCGCACCCACCTTGAGACGGATGCCATGTCCCCGGGTGGTGCATGCCGTCAGCTGGTCCAGCAGCTCCTCCAACTGGGCCGCGCTGGGCGCCGTGGCATGGGTGCTGCGCAGCCAGTGACGCAGGACATTGCCCTGACGCTCCCGGGTGAGCTGCTGCAAGCGCTGGATCTGCGGCGGCAGGCCGATGCGCACCAGGTCTTCGGCGGCCACTTCGTCGAGCAGGCGCTGGGCCTGTGCGGCATGCGCGGCGCTGCGGGCAAACGTGTCACGGAATTGCGGAAAGCCTGCCTCCAGTGCCGGCAGCAGGCGGGCACGGATCCGGTTGCGGGTGTACTGCTCGTCGGCATTGGTCGGATCTTCCGCCCAGGAGATGTCCCGCTCACGCAGCCAGTTCCGCAATGATTCCCCACTCACGTCGAGCAGCGGTCGGTAGTACTGGAGACCATCGCGCTCCCAGCGAGCCGGCATGGCACTCAGCCCCGGCAGGCCGGCGCCGCGACTGAGCGCCAGCAGCAGGGTTTCGACCTGATCGTCGGCATGCTGGGCCAGGGCAATATGCCGTACCGGCGGATCCGAGGCCTCGGCGCAACGGCGCAAGGCTTCGTAGCGCGCACTGCGTGCGGCTTCCTCGGGACTCTGGCCGGGGGCATGGCGGGCGTCAACACGCTGCACCCGCAGCGGAATTCCCCGGCGAGTACAGGCATCCCGGCAATGCTGCTCAAAGCCGTCGGCCGCAGCCTGCAAACCATGATGGATGTGGATGGCGCTGACCTGGCCTGGCCAGCGCTCGGCACAGGCCAGCAGCAATGCCGAGGAATCGGCACCACCGCTGAAGGCCACGGCCAGGGGCAGGCCGGGCTGGAAGTCCTGCATGGCCAGCGCGAAGGTGCGGCTCATCGTCGCACCCGGCCGCCGGACACGCGCGCCAGGGGCTTACTTGCCGCTGGCCTTGGTGTCGGTGTAACGGCCATAGCTCTGCAGGCGCTCATAACGGCGCTCCAGCAGCTCCTTGACCTTGAGGTCGGCCACCTGTCGGTAGGCATCCACCAGGGCGCGTTTGAGGAAGGCCGCCATCTGCTTGGGGTCGCGGTGGGCGCCGCCCACGGGCTCGTTGACGATCTTGTCGATCAGACCCAGGGCCTTGAGGCGGTGCGCCGTGATGCCCAGGGCCTCGGCCGCGTCCTGCGCGCGCTCGGCGGTCTTCCAGAGGATGGAGGCACAACCCTCGGGGCTGATCACCGAGTAGACCGAGTACTGCAGCATCAGCACCTGGTCACCCACCGAGATCGCCAGCGCGCCGCCGGAGCCGCCTTCGCCGATGATGGTGGTGATGATGGGAACTTCCAGCTGCGCCATCTCGAAGATGTTGCGGCCGATGGCCTCGGACTGGCCGCGCTCCTCGGCGTCGATGCCGGGGTAGGCGCCAGGTGTGTCGACGAAGGTGAACACCGGCAGGCCGAATTTCTCGGCGGTTTTCATGAGACGCAGGGCTTTGCGATAGCCCTCGGGTTTGCTCATGCCAAAGTTGCGCAAGCCGCGCTCCTTGGTGTCACGGCCCTTCTGCTGGCCGAGCACCATGCAGGCGGTGCCGTTGAAGCGCGCCAGGCCACCGACAATGCTCAGGTCATCGGCAAAGTGGCGGTCACCGTGCATCTCGACAAAGTCGGTGAACAGTTCGTTCACGTAGTCCAGCGTATAGGGCCGCTCGGGATGACGGGCGATCTTGGTGATCTGCCAGGGATTGAGGTCGCTGTAGACATCCTTGGTCAGCTGCTGGCTCTTCTTGCTGAGCTGATCGATCTCTTCGCTGATGTCGACGGCTGATTCGGTCTGCACGTAACGCAGCTCTTCAATCTTGGCCTCGAGTTCGGCGATCGGCTGCTCGAAATCGAGAAATGTCTTCTTGGCCATGGAGTAACTCCTTGTTCTGTGTGCCCGCTCCCCAAGCCCGGGGCCCAAACTTCAATACTCGACGGGTATCGGATCGAGCGAGCGCCAAATATACCAAGTTGCGACGCTGCAAAACGGTGCCCAGGCGGCGGCCACTTCGCGCGCATCACTGCGGCTGACGGATTCACCGGAGAAATAGTTACGACTAATACCGTTGATCAAGCCGACGTCGTCCAGCGGCAACACATTGGGCCGCATCAGGTGGAAGATCAAAAACATCTCAGCGGTCCAGCGGC
The DNA here is from genome assembly GCA_030695415.1 of Hylemonella sp. Lineage (GTDB taxonomy): Bacteria > Pseudomonadota > Gammaproteobacteria > Burkholderiales > Burkholderiaceae_C > Hylemonella. The sequence continues at coordinate 122,930 of JAUYQZ010000007.1, read as the reverse complement.
CGATACCGCGGATGCCGACCAGCTCGGTGATGATGTCCTCGTCGTCCATGTCCTTCCAGGCCGTGGCACGGACGGCGCCACTGTCGAAATGCAGGGCCAAGTCCACCAGGTACTCGACCTTGCGCACGCTCAGGCCCGCGGCGCGCATATCGTCCACCTTGAGCTTGAGCACGTTGGCCGCCGTCATGCGCCGGGGCAGTTCGGCAAAGCGGACCCAGACGGTCTGAGCCGCCTTGACCGAAATCTGCTGGCCCACGATGCTGCGCGCCAGCGTGGTGAAGGCGTCCCCCCGGGTCTGCAGGCAGGCGTCGCCATGCTGCGGGATCAGCCGCTTCATCACCCGGTCCTTCTTCATCAGGTGCTTGCAGGCCTCTTCCCAATAGTCAGGTGTGTACACCTTGGGGGCGAGTGCGGGGTTCACTGGGCAGCCTCCCAGGTGGTGCCGGCGGCCGAGTCCTTGAGCACGATGCCCTGCTCCAGCAGCGCCTTGCGGATACGATCGGCCTCGGCGAAGTCTTTCGCCTGTTTGGCTGCGGCGCGCTGCCCGATCAGCCCCTGGATCGATGCCTCGTCCAGCGCCGAGCCCGCCTTCAAAAAGGCTTCAGGATCGTCCTGCAACAAGCCCAGGCAGCCCCCCAGGGCCTTGAGCAGGCCGGCCAGCTGGGCCGAGCCGCTCTTGTTCACTTCCGTCGCCAGTTCGAACAGGACGGCCACGGCCTCGGGCGTACCGAAGTCCTCGTCCATCGCCGCCTTGAAGCGCGCGGCATGGGCGTCCAGCCAGTTGATCTGCACGGTTGCGGGCCTGACGGCGTGCAAGGCCGTGTACAGACGCTTGAGCGCGCCACGCGCGTCGTCCAGATGGGTGTCGCTGTAATTCAGCGGGCTGCGATAGTGCGCGCGGATGATGAAAAAGCGCACCGTCTCCGGGTCGTACTTGGCCAGGATCTCGCGGATGGTGAAGAAATTTCCCAGGGACTTGGACATCTTCTCGTTGTCCACGCGCACGAAGCCGTTGTGCATCCAGTAACGGGCCAGCGGCTTGCCGGTGGCGCCTTCGCTCTGGGCGATCTCGTTCTCGTGGTGCGGGAACTGCAGGTCGGCACCACCGCCGTGGATGTCGAAGGTTTCACCCAGCATTTCGCAGCTCATGGCCGAGCACTCGATGTGCCAGCCCGGGCGACCGGGGCCGTAGGCGCTGTCCCACTTGGCCTCGACGGGCTCACCCGGTTTGGCCGATTTCCAGAGCACGAAGTCCAGCGGGTCGTCCTTGCCGTCCGGCACGGCCACACGCTCACCGGCACGCAGTTCGTCCAGCGTCTTGCCCGAGAGCTTGCCGTAGCCGGGGAACTTGCGAACAGCGTAGTTCACGTCACCATTGCCGGCGCGGTAGGCCAGGCCTTTTTGCTCCAGGGCGCCAATCAGGCCGAGCATCTGCGGCACGTACTCTGTGGCACGCGGCTCATGCGTGGGGCGCTCGATGCCCAGGGCATCGGCGTCCTGGTGCAGGGCGTCGACCATGCGGTCGGTCAGGGAACGGATGGTTTCACCGTTCTCCAGGGCGCGCCTGATGATCTTGTCGTCGATATCGGTAACGTTACGCACATAGGTCACGCGCAGATTCCCGGCCTTGAGCCAGCGCTGCACCACGTCGAAGGCCACCATGGCCCGGGCGTGGCCAAGGTGGCACAGGTCGTAGACCGTCATGCCGCAGACGTACATGCGGACATGGCCGGTTTCGAGCGGGGAAAAAGGCTCCAGCGCACGCGACAGCGTGTTGTAAATGCGCAGACTCATGGATCAATCAGAAATCGGCGCGCAAGGGCTGGCGCGCCAACGGGGAACTGGAACGGGGGGCTACAATCGAACGCAGTATAAAGCCCCGGCCAGCCCCCTTGGACCGGGTATGCCCCAGCCCTGGAACAGCCATCATGAAGCCCGGTCGCGCTCACCCTCTTCCCTTGCTTCGTCTGCTTGTGCTGGCCACTGGCCTGTGCGCGGGTCTGGCCATGGCCGATGAGTACAGCGAGGTCAGCAAGATGCTCCGCGCAGGCCGACTGGCCGAGGCCCAGGACCGCGTGGATCGCCATCTCGCCAGCAAGCCGCGGGATCCCCAGATGCGTTATTTCAAGGGCGTCATCCAGCGTGAATCGGGCCAGTCGGCCGAGGCGCTCGCCACCTTCACCAAGCTGACCGAAGACTACCCGGAACTACCCGAACCACACAACAGCGTGGCCGTCCTCCTTGCCGCGCAGGGCGATTACGACAAGGCACGTGACGCTCTGGAAATGGCCCTCCGCGCCAATCCCGGCTATGCCACCGCCCATGAGAACCTGGGCGACATCCACGCCCGGCTGGCCAGCCAGGCTTACTGCAGGGCATTGAAACTGGACACCAACAGCAGCAGCTTGAAACCCAAGCTGGCCGCCCTGGGTGCTGCCTGCCCTTGACCCTTGTCGTTCCCGGGCGACTGACGCGCCCGCTGTTTGCCATCATTCGGGGCCTGTCCCCTACAATTCCTCCAGTTCATGAACCCCGGTCGTGCCCATTCCCCCACTGTGAAGCTGCTCCGCCTGCTGGCTCTGGCCGTCGGCCTGACTCTGGGTGCAGCGCACGCCGACGACTACAGTGATGTCGCCCAGTTGCTGCGCGATGGCAAGCTGGTCGAGGCTCAGAGCCGGGTCGAGCGCCATCTCGCTGCCAAGCCACGCGACCCCCAGATGCGCCTGTACAAAGGGGTCATTCAGCGTGAGTCCGGCCGCCCGGCCGAGGCCATGGCCACTTTCACCCGACTCAGCGAAGACCATCCCGAACTGCCCGAGCCGTACAACAACCTGGCAGTCATTCACGCCGCCCAGGGGCAATACGACAAGGCTCGCATCGCACTGGAAAAGGCCTTGCGCACCCATCCCAGCTATGCCACGGCGCATGAGAACCTGGCTGACGTCTACGCCCGCCTGGCCAGCCAGGCCTACAGCAAGGCACTGCAGCTTGAAGGTGCCCCTCAGGCCGGCCCGGCCCGACTGGCGCTGATTCGCGAACTCTCCCCGGCGCCGGTCAGCCCGGCCCGGCCGGTCATGGCAGCGACCTCCGGCGCGCCCGTACCAGCGCGACCGGCCATCGTGGCCTCGGCACCCACCCCCACAAAACCGGCAGCCACCGTAGCGGCGGCGACGCCCTTGCCCCCCGCCCTGCCCCCGCCGCCCCCTGCCCCGGCCGTTGGCGTCGCCGACCGCGAGGTGGAACAGGCTGTGCGCGCCTGGGCGCGAGCCTGGTCCGACAAGAACATGACCCAGTACCTCGCCGCCTACGACAAGGCCTTCGAAACGCCGGGCCAGCAAAGCCGTATCGCCTGGGAAAAGGACCGCACGCTGCGTATCACTGGCAAGTCGCGCATCTCGGTGAATCTGCTGGAATTGCAGATCACTGTCAAAGACAAGCGAGCCGTGGCAAAATTCCGGCAGGATTACAAGGCTGACGCATTGGCGATTTTGAGTCGCAAGTCGCTCGAACTGGTCAAGACCGGCGACCGCTGGCTGATCGTCAAGGAATCGAGCGGCGGCTAAGGACTTTGCGCGCAGGCCTTGCGTCATTGCGCTGGATACATTCCGTTCCGACATGAAACTAGGCTCTCGCCCTTTGCTGTTGCTGCTGGGTACCACCATCGTGCTTGTGGCGCTTGCGAGCGACCGTGGCGAGGGCACGCGTGAGACTGAAACCGTGGCGATGGCCTCGGCACCGATGCCCATGGTCATGCACACGGCACTGGCACCGGCAGCTGCACTGGCAGACCGTGCCGGCCCTGCCAGTGGCGCCGCAGAGGCCCGTCTCATCGAGGTCTACCGTCTCGCCGGTGCCGGCCAGACGCGAGATGCCCTGCAACGCGCTGAAGGCCTGGTGCAGGACCACCCGAACTTCCAGCTGGCCCAGCTGGTCTATGGCGACCTGCTGACCACCCAGGCCCGGCCGATGCGGAATTTCGGCGATGTTCCGCCGACCCAGACTGCCGGCAACGCCGGCACCATCCTGAGCGAGCTGCGCCACGAATCGCAGATGCGCATCAAGGCCTTGAGCGAGCGTCCGCCCGAGGGCGCCATTCCCTCGCAGTTCCTGGCCCTGTCACCACGCAACCGCCACGCCATTGCCATCGACGCGTCCCGTTCGAGGCTCTACCTGTTCGAGAACACGGCGCAGCAGCTCAAGCTGGTGGCCGACTTCTACATTTCGGTCGGCAAGTCGGGCATCGAAAAGATGGTCGAGGGTGACGCCCGCACCCCGCTGGGGGTGTACTTCATCATCAGCAACCTCGACCCCAAGTCGCTGAGCAACTTCTACGGCTCGGGGGCCTTGCCCATCAACTACCCCAACGTGCTCGACAGCAAGCGCGGCAAGACCGGGCGCGGCATCTGGCTGCACGGCACGCCGCCCAACCAGTTTTCGCGCGCGCCCCTGGCCTCCGACGGCTGTGTCGTCCTGTCCAATCCGGATCTGGAATACATCAGTCGCACGGTCGAGATCCGCACCACGCCGGTCGTCATCTCTCCGCGAATCGACTGGGTCGCACCCCACAGCGTACAGGCGGAACGCAAACCTTTCGAGGATGTGCTGGACGCCTGGCGCAGCGCCAAGTCGCGCGGCGACCTGGACCAGCTGCTGCGCTTCTACACCCCTGATTTCAAGAGTTACGACAAGTCGCTGGTCGAGTGGGTGCCGGCGCTGCGCAGCGAGGTGGACCAGGCTCGCGGCAAGCCTATCCAGCTCAAGGACCTGTCCTACCTGCGCTGGACCGATACCACCGACACCATGGTCGTGACTTTCGGCGAAGTGGCCGACGGCGCGCGCAGCGGACCAATCAAGCGCCAGTACTGGGTCCGCCAGGGCAGTGAATGGAAAATTTTCTTTGAAGGAATCATCGGATGAGTCTGTTTCGCTATTCCGGGCTGCGTCGCGGCCTGATCCTGGCCGGCGCCTGCCTGCTGTTCACCGGCGCCGTGCAGGCACAGGCGAAATCGCCGCGTGTCAAGCTGAGCACCAGTGCCGGCGATATCGTGATCGAACTGGAGGCCGCCAAGGCCCCAAAAACCGTCGAGAACTTCCTGGCCTATGTCGGCAAGGGTCACTACAAGGGGACGGTCTTTCATCGCGTCATTCCCGGCTTCATGATCCAGGGCGGCGGCTTTGATGCTTCCATGGCGCAGAAGCCTACCGAGAAGCCCATCACGAACGAAGCCAACAACGGGCTGAAGAACGACAAGTACACCCTGGCCATGGCGCGCACCTCACAGCCGCATTCGGCGTCCGCGCAGTTCTTCATCAACGTGGCCGACAACGCCTTCCTCAACCACACCGCGCCCACGCAGCAAGGTTGGGGCTACGCCGTCTTCGGCCGGGTCGTGGAAGGCATGGACATCGTCGACAAGATCAGCGCCGTACCCACCGACAACAAGGGCATGCACCAGAACGTGCCCCTGACCCCCATCACCATCAACGCGGCCACCGTGCTGCCCTGAGAACCACCATGAGCAATCCCCACGTCGAACTCCACATCGCCGGTCACGGCATCATCAAGATCGAACTCGACGCTGCCAAAGCGCCGAACTCCGTGGCCAACTTCCTGGCCTACGTGAACAAGGGCCACTACGACGGCACCATCTTCCACCGCGTGATTCCGGGCTTCATGGTCCAGGGCGGTGGCTTCGCGCCGGGCATGAACCAGAAGGCCAGCGACAAGCCGATCAACAACGAGGCCAACAACGGCCTGAAGAACGACAAGTACACCCTGGCGATGGCGCGTACCAACGACCCGCACTCGGCCACGGCGCAGTTCTTCATCAACGTGGCCGACAACGGCTTCCTGAACCACACCGCTCCCTCAGCCCAGGGCTGGGGCTATGCCGTCTTCGGCAAGGTCGTGGCCGGCACCGACGTGGTGGACAAGATTGCCGCCGTCAAGACTGGGAGTAAGGGCGGCCACGGCGACGTGCCCAAGGACGACGTGGTGATCGAAAAGGCTGTCGCGGTCTGACCACGACAGCCATGACATTGACCGCTCCCCGGTTCGCCGAGCTGCATGCCCCGGCGAACTGGCGGACGGTCGATTTCATTTCCGATCTGCATCTTCAGCTCAGCGAGCCGCTGACCGTCCAGGCCTGGGAACGCTACCTGGCGCAGACTCGCGCCGACGCCCTCTTCATCCTGGGCGACCTGTTCGAGGTCTGGGTCGGCGATGACGGGCTGCAGGCCCTGGACGAAGACGCCCGCTTCGAGCGGCATTGTGTCGACGTGTTGAAGGCGGTCTCCGCCCGGTGTGCCGTGCACTTCATGCATGGCAACCGCGATTTCCTGCTCGGGTCTGCCTGTGCCAGCGCTGCCGGCTTCGTGCTGCTCGATGACCCCACAGTGCTGGTCTTTGGTGACCAGCGCTGGCTGCTCACCCACGGCGACGCGCTGTGCCTGGACGATACCGACTATCTGCAGTTTCGCGCCCAGGTGCGCCAACCGGCCTGGCAGCAGGCCTTCCTGGCCAAACCATTGGCCGAACGCCGCGCCATCGCTCGTGGGCTGCGCCAGCAAAGCGAGGACCGCAAGCTCAGCGGCCTCGCCTATGCCGATGTCGATGCACCGCTGGCACGCCATTGGCTGAAATCCGCTGCCGCATCACAACTCATCCACGGCCACACCCACAAACCGGCCGACCACGATCTGGGCGCGGGCCTGCACCGTTGCGTGCTCAGCGACTGGGATGCTGCCGCCCGGGCACCGCGCACCGAAGTACTGCGTCTTCAGCGCCCTGATTCGGCGGGAACGATTCAGGTCCGGCGCCTGCCCGCCAGCGAGATCGCCTGACCATGAGGGCCTGGCTCGCCCGCCTCTGGCCCGTTCAAGGCCAGCCACACCGGGTCATCCCCGATCCACTCTGGCAGCAGGCCCTGGCCCACTGCCCCTTTCTGGAATTGCTCACGCCTGCCGAGCTCACAAGGCTGCGGGAGCTGAGCACCCTCTTCCTTGCCGACAAGGAATTTCATGGCGCCCAGGGCTTGGTCATCACCGATGCCATGGCACTGACCATCGCAGCCCAGGCCTGCCTGCCCGTGCTGCACTTCGGGCCGGATGCCGAGCCCCTGCGCTGGTACGACGACTTCATCGGCATCGTGGTGCACCCTGATGAAGTCGTGGCGCAGCGCGAGGTGGTGGATGAACACGGTGTGGTGCACCGGTACGAGGAAGCGCTGGCGGGTGAGGCCATGCATGAGGGGCCGGTGATGCTCAGCTGGCGCGACGTGACAGCCACGTCTGTCGAGACCGGCTACAACGTGGTCATCCACGAGTTTGTCCACAAGCTCGACCTGCGCGACGGCGTGCCCGACGGCTGCCCGCCGCTGCCGCCGGGCTTCATGGGCCAGCCCGGCGCCCGCGCGGCGCGCGCGCTCTGGCTGGCCACGCTGCAGGCGGCTTACGACGCCTTCCATGAAGCGGTGATCAAGGCGGACCGTTTTGGCGCAGACCCCACCTGGCTCGACCCCTACGGAGCCGAAGCCATCGACGAATTTTTCGCCGTCACCAGTGAAGCCTATTTCGTCAACCGCGACCGCTTTGGTCGCGAATTCGAAACACTGCTGCCCCTGTTCGATGCCTATTTCCGGCCCGGTCGCTGAGCCGGTCCGGGCGCCTCGTCAGCGCTTGAGCAAGGCCTTGAGCGCCTGCTGCAGGCGACGCGCCTGGCCGGCTTCAAAAGCAGAAGCCAGCACCCGCGCCACGTCCTGCCCCCAGGTCTGCGCCGGTGCGGGATCGTTGCGCCGCGTCAGCAGCTGTAGCTGAAGGGCACGGCGTGCGTCGAGCTGCTCGGCCGGCGTCGGCACCTCGGCCGCGATTTCCAGGCGCAGCAGACTCTCTTGCGCCGGTGTGGAAGGTGCGGCCGTGAGCGCCTGGGCCCACAGGCTGCGCACGGCCGGCGTCACACGCCCGCCGATATCGGCCGCCGTGGGCAGCCCGGCTGCGTCACGCTGCTCCCAGGCTCCCAGCAATTGCGTGAGCGCCTCGCCATGCGCCTGCACCGCCAGCTTCTTCAAGGCCGCCTGCGCATGGTCCAGCGCATCGCGCTGGGCGCGGAAGGCGGCATCGCCCAGTCGCGGGCCCTCCCGCTCACGCCCGAATTCGTGCCGACCTTCGCGTTCGGGCCGGCGTTCATCGCGGCGCGGGGCATCGCGTCGCTCCCCGGGTCGCGGCCGCCCGCCAGGCGCTGCGGGTTCGGTGCGCTTCATGCCCGGGCGGTCATCGCCACGAACAGCCACCACCGGTTTGCGCGGCTGCACGGGTGGTGCGGCCTCCTCGCCCGCTGCCACGGGCGCCTGTTCCTGCGCAGCAGCCGGCTGCGGTGTGGCGCCGGGCGCTTTCAGCGCCGCCTCCAGCGCCGCCATGGCGGCACGGATGGCCTGCGCGTCGCCGCTGGCATTGGCGGCATCCAGCGCCTGTGAAGCCTGAAGAACCAGCCTGTCGTGCTCACTCATGGCACCCACCGCCTGCTCACGCGACGCGCTCTTGCGCGCAAAGGCCTCATCGATGGGCTTGCGGAAGGCGTCCCAGAGTTTCTGCTCCTGGCGACGGTCAAGTGGCACGGCATGGGCCTCGGCCTGCCAGCGCTGCTGCAGGGCCTTGACGGCGTCAATGCGCAGCATCGGGGCCGCACCCAGTGCCGTCGCCTCCTCGATCATGGCCTGCCGGTTCTGCAGGCTCAGCTTCTGGGCCGCCTCCAGGGGGGCCGCCGCGGCCTGCATCGCGGCCTTCCATTGCGGCTGCAATTCGGCAAACGCCTTTTCGCTCAGGTGCCCGGCATCGCGCCAGCGCTCTGCGAACTGGTGCAGTTCGCGGTTGCAGGCCTTCAAATCAGTTGCCGCTGCATGCGCTGATGCCCAGGCCTTGAGTTCATCGATCAGCGCCAGACGCTTGGCCCGGTGCTCGGCCGACTCGGCCCGAACCTTGTCCAGCCAGGTCTCGACCACTTTATGGGCCTGGTTGCAGGCCTCATCGAAGCGCTTCCACAGCGCGTGATTGGGCACCCCGCCCTGATCGGTCTGCTTCCAGAGATCGCGCAGTTCGCGCAAGGACTCCTGCATCTTGCGTCCACCCAGCGCCTGGCCTTCCGGGCGCTTGAGCAAGGCCTCGGCCTTGGCCACCAGTTCTTCGCGCAACTGGTCGGCACGCCAGCGCTGCCAGCCTTCCAGTTCCCCGGCGGCGGCCAGGGCGGCGTGGGCCTGCCGATCCAGCTGGCCATCGATATGACGTCCGTGCTCCTTCAGGGCCAGTCGCAACGCGTTCGCCGCACCCGTGCTGGCCTTGCCGTGGCCCAGCGCCACCTCCGCTTCCAGCCGGGCCAGCACCTCGCGCACCGCCGTTGTCGCCTGGGCACGGACTTCCGGATCCACCTTGGGCTTGCTCGCGGGCACGGCGGCCTCCAGCGGCACACCGCGCGCCTGGCGCAGTTCATCGGCCCAGACCGGGACTTGCGGCAGCGGCGCTGCGGGATCGGTCGCCGCGGCACGGGCCTGGGCCAGGGCCGCACTGAAGGCCTCCCAGACCATCGCCAGCTGCGCGCGCGAAGCCTCCAGTTGCGGAGCGAAACGCAGGTCGATACCGGCCCAATGCGGGTCCGCTGGCAGCGCGGCGGCCTCAGCCTGCCAATGGTTCACATCGGTGGCCAGCGTTTCGGCCGCCGTCTGCGCATCCAGCCAGGACTTGGTGGACAGCACCTCGATACGCTGGGCCAGCAACACCGCGACCTCGCGCTGCACCTGGGCACGGTGCTGCAGATCCTCGATGGCCTTGACGCGCTCAGACAGTTTGGTCTTGAGGGTCGCCAGCGGCTCACGGCTCAAGGGTGCCCCCGCCTTGGCGGCATCACGCTGCCAGGCCATGGCATCCGCCACATTGAGTTTGGCGGCATCCAGCAAGGCCTGCGCCTTCTGGGCCCAGTCGGCCGCCATCCCTTCCTGATCGCGCTGGCGCTTGAGTTCATCCAGTTTTTCGCGCAAAAGCTTGGCGGCCCCCTTGTCCTTGACACTGAGCTCCCTGTAAACCAGCTGCATCTGATCGGCGGCGGGCATGCTCTGCAGCCACGTCCGTACGCGGGCCGCGCGCTCCCCCGCCGTCGGTGCGGAAAAAGCACCGCCTGTCAGTTCATCGAGGGCTTGGGTATCGTTGCGTTGGGGAGAAGAAGACGGGGGCACGGCACGAACTCTGGGTGGCAAATGAAGAGGCTGATTGTCGCCGTCATTTGCACCGGTCTTGCGGATATTTGGCACCAAAAGCAGAAAGCCCGGTCGGGAGGCCATGAGCCAGCCCGCCGGGCCTGACGGCGGGCTGCAAGCCCATGCCGTCTGGGTATCGCAAAGGGGAGAGTCGAGTCCCGCAATGCGAAGGAAGCAAGAGATTGCTTCCAGTTGATTGCCAGTTTGGCGCTGGCACCTGCACCCTGAGGGTGTGTGCCGGCTACTTCCAGCAGAAATGCCTGATAACTCAGGCAGTTTCAGTCTAGTCCGCCCGGCGCTGGATTCAAATCACCGTATCAATGAGACCCGCCTTGCTGATTGAGGCTCGGTTCACGCCCTCCCAGATGTGCTTGAAAACGACTGCATGGCACTGTTACAAAATACAGTAGAGCTAATGCTGATTTTGATATGAATTGCGTAAGTCTATGATTCATATAGATTAGCTCCACGGACTTCCAGATTCAAGCCCCGTTTATATACCTTATCAATCTATATAAGACAATCTATATTATTGACTGTGTATATATGGGGTCTTACAATTCGTTGCACCCCGCACTAGGGATTACCCCAATCCGCTGCCGACCCCGGCTACATCGGATCACGCGCTGGCAACACGTCGCCCAGCGGATCCAGATGGCGTACCAACCCAGACGTGCTGACTGCGGTCTGGTTCTGTGAACACCTCACAGCCCCAGCCCCGGCACCACGCGAGATGAGGAACTGCTATGACAGCGTTTCAAGAAATGAGTCAGGGCTTGCGATCCGTCGCACGCCAAGTCTCCCAGGTCTTTTTCGCCACCGTCCACAACAGCTTTGCGCTGCTGGGGCTGTCCATCCTTTTTGCCACCATTGCCCTGGTGGCACGCCCGGAGCTGCGTCAGGCCGGTGAAGCCCAGCTGATGGGCTGGCTGCAAGACCGTCAGATCGAATCCTCAGGCATCGAGGCCGAACCGGTGGCCGTGGAGCGCGCCACTGCAGCCCACCCGCACCAGTTGCCCAAGGAGCAGGCCGCGGTCGCCTACTGGCTGAGCAAGAAGTACCGCGTCGCGCCGGAGCCACTTTCAGCGCTGGTCGTCGAAGCCTATGAAGTCGGTCGCCGCACCGACATCGATCCGCTGCTGCTGCTGTCGGTCATGGCCATCGAGTCCAGTTTCAACCCGTTTGCCCAGAGCCCGGTGGGCGCCCAAGGTCTGATGCAGGTCATGACCCGCGTCCACAGCGACAAATACGAGGCCTTCGGCGGCAAGCTGGCGGCCTTCGACCCCTTGGCCAACCTGCGTGTCGGCGCCCTGGTGCTGCAGGAATACATCCGCCGCACCGGATCGGTGGAGGGTGGCTTGCGTTACTACGTGGGCGCCGCCAACCTCCCCGACGATGGTGGGTATGCCGCCAAGGTACTGGCCGAGCATGCCAGGCTGCTGCAGGTGGCCGAGGGCCATGCCGTGCCCACCCAGACCGCCCAGCCCATTCCGGTGACTGCGCCGGCCAAACCGGCCCCGACCGCAACCCTGGTCCTGCTGAGTTCCTGAGCGACTGAACCCTTCCGCTCCGGCGAGTCGCTGCTCTCCGCTACACTAGCCGGGCACGCGACTGGCGATAGGCGCGCCGGCCCTCCGGGCCAGGTGCTGCTGACGTGGACAGACCACCGGGAAGCGTGCCACGGAATGGGCCCACCGGCGCCATTGCGTGTTCAGCCGTTCGCCTGGGCAGCCCCCACCCCGCCGGGGGATACCTGTTTTTTCCGACTGCCATGTACAACCGCAACATCCTCGTCGAACAAACCGACCCCGAACTCTGGGCCGCCATCCTGGCCGAGAACGCCCGCCAGGAACACCACATCGAGCTGATCGCCAGCGAGAACTACGCCTCGCCCGCCGTCATGGCGGCACAGGGAACCCAGCTCACCAACAAGTATGCCGAGGGCTACCCCGGCAAGCGCTACTACGGTGGCTGCGAGCACGTGGACGTGGCCGAACAGCTGGCCATCGACCGCGTCAAGGCCATCTTTGGCGCCGATGCCGCCAATGTGCAGCCGCACTGCGGCGCCTCCGCCAATGAAGCCGTCTTCCTGGCCTTTCTCAAGCCCGGCGACACCATCATGGGCATGAGCCTGGCCGAAGGCGGCCACCTCACCCACGGCATGGCGCTCAACATGAGCGGCAAATGGTTCAACGTCGTGTCCTACGGTCTCAACGCCAAGGAAGAGATCGACTACGACGCCATGGAGAAGAAGGCGCATGAATCCAAACCCAAGCTCATCATCGCCGGTGCCTCGGCCTACAGCCTGCACATCGACTTCGCGCGCTTCGCCAAAGTGGCGAAAGACGTGGGCGCCATCTTCATGGTGGACATGGCGCATTACGCCGGCCTGATCGCCGCCGGCGTCTACCCCAACCCCGTCCCGCACGCCGACGTGGTGACATCCACCACCCACAAGAGCCTGCGCGGCCCCCGTGGCGGCATCATCCTGATGAAGGCCCAGCATGAGAAGGCCATCAACAGCGCCATCTTCCCCGGCCTGCAGGGTGGCCCGCTGATGCACGTGATCGCGGCCAAGGCCGTGGCCTTCAAGGAAGCCATGGACCCGGGCTTCAAGACCTACCAACAGCAGGTCGTGAAGAACGCGCAGATCGTGGCCGAGACGCTGACCCAGCGCGGCCTGCGCATCGTCAGTGGTCGCACCCAGAGCCACCTCATGCTGGTCGACCTGCGCTCCAAGGGCATCACCGGCAAGGAAGCCGAGGCCGTACTGGGCGCCGCCCACATGACCATCAACAAAAACGCCATCCCGAACGACCCGGAAAAGCCCATGGTCACCAGCGGCGTGCGCGTTGGCACCCCCGCCATGACCACCCGCGGCTTCAAGGACGAGGAAGCCCGCATGACGGCCAACCTGATCGCCGACGTGCTGGACAAGCCGCGTGACGAAGCCAACATCGCCGCCGTGCGTGCCAAGGTCAACGCACTGACGGCGCGCTTCCCGGTGTACAAGTGAACTCCCCCCTGAGGCGCTGCGCGCCCCGGCACCCATTGCCAGAGGCAATGATTCTTCGGGCTGTCCAAGCCTGCGCAAGCAGGCTTGGAGCCGCAGCCCTCAGCCCCCTGAACGCCATCCTTCGGTGGCAGGGGGACGCACCCGGTGGCCCGGCCAAGCCGATGCCACGGGTGCCCTCGAATAAAACCCTGTCTTTCACACCTGAGCGTGTCTAGGCCATGAAATGCCCCTTCTGCGGAAACTCTGAAACCCAGGTCGTCGAGACCCGGATTTCGGAGGACGGGGATTTCATCCGCAGGCGCCGACAGTGCGGCGCCTGCGAAAAGCGCTTCACCACCTACGAGCGGCCGGACGTCAACTTCCCGAGCATCGTCAAGAAAGACGGCCGGCGCATCGAGTACGAACGCGGCAAGCTGATCGCCTCCATGAAGCTGGCCCTGCGCAAGCGCCCGGTCAGCACCGAGCAGATCGACAGCGCCATCGAACGCATCGAGGAAAAGCTGCTCAACCTCGGCTTGCGCGAAGTACCCTCCAACCGCATCGGCGAGCTGGTCATGCGCGAACTCAAGAAACTCGACAAGATCGCCTACGTGCGCTTTGCCAGCGTCTACCGCAGCTTCGAGGACATCGACGAATTCAAGACGCTGGTGGATGAGGTGAGGCGCTAGGTCGCCGACCTAGACACACTGCGTCAGGCCGGCATTCGCCACCCTAGCACGCCCCACACTGTTGATGACGACCTGCCGCGCCTGCACACGCTTGCCAGCGGCAGCACACACGGTGAACGTTCCGGCCTGAAAGGCGCCCGACAGCTGCTTGGTCCGTCCATAGGGCGTGTAAAGGACATAGTGGCTCACCGGCGTGTTGCCGGACATGCGCAAGGTCGGCGGCATGGCGGCCTCGCGATGCACCACGGGCTCTCCAGCGTCCACGACTCCATTGCTGTTGAGATCGTGAAAGACGATCCAGCCCTGCTCCCAAGCTGCATCAGGCTCGCAAGCCGTCCCCTGGGCTGATTTGCACATCACGACCCTGGCATTGCGCTTGACGGCTTCGCTGCGTGCCAGCGCCAGGCTGGTGGCCAGGGCCTGCGTGCCCGTGTTGACACGAACGGAATGGATGACATCCGACAAGGTCGGCACAGCCCAGGCCATCAGCGTCGTCACCAGACTCAGGGCGACCAGCAGTTCGATCAGCGAGTAACCCTTTTGCAGTGCCTGCAGATGCATGACGCGCTCCTTGTGCTTGCCGCCTCAGACCGACCACCGGTGTGACGTGAAGCGAGACTAAGGGAGACAGCTGATCCAGAGCATCACCCGTTCATGGGGGGATCACCCGTTCATGGGAGGCCTTGCCGCTTGGCGCAAGCAGAAAAAAGCCGGGCCTCCTGTCGGACGCCCGGCTTGTACGGGGATGCTAGGGCGCTGGCCCCAGCCTAGCGCTTACTCACTGACCAGTTCGCGCCAGGAAACGCGGCGGGTTGCGCCACCGCTGGCGTTGAAGCGCAGGGGAGCGCTGACCTCCTGGCCCGTGGACAAACGGAACTTGGCGATCACCGTGCCGTTGGGCAGCTGGGCGATCTGCGGCGCGGTAGCCACCCCAGCCCCGATGTTGGTTGCGATCACGTTGCTGGTGGTACCCACCGCGCCGCCCGTCAGGTAGTCGAGCATGTAGGCTAGGGCATCGCCATCGCTGGCGCCGGTCTTGGACGTGCAGGTCTCGGACGTCGGCGCCTTGGGCACGCTGGTGGAGAAGGCCAGGGTCCCGAGCGTCAGCTTGGGATCGGTGAATGCAATCTCGTTCGAGCCCGCGGGGAAGTCCACGTACCAGCCATTCATGTTCGTCAGGCTGTCGCTGGCGGCTCCTGTCACCTGCGTCACCGTGCGCACCACCTGGCCCGGTTTGCAGATGGAGACGTCCGTTCCCGAAGGACAAGTGGTGTCGGTCGCACTCTGGCCAATGAAGGTGGTGTAGGTCCGCGGGCTGTTGTAGGTGGTCGTGATCGTCAGATCATCCTTGATGCCGTAGAAGGAATTCTGCACGGACGTGCCGACATCCGTCGCGCCCAGGTAACGCCCGGTGCCGACATAAACGACCGGGTAGCCATTGATGGTGGTGACCTGCGGCCGCACCGTGATGGGTTGTGGCTTGGCCGGTGTCGCACCGTCCATAAGGGTCGCCAGCTTGTGGACGCTGAAGTTCGCCCCAGCCGTCGTCGGTGGCGTCGCCGTTTCCAGCAGCTTGAAGCGCCACACATTGCCGAGCAGGTCACCCGCATAAACCCGCTTGGTCACGTTGTTGGAGTCCGCCTGCGCCACGACCTGGCCCAGACCGCTGGGATTTGTGTCGCTTCCCGCACCGGTCGCAATCGGCGAGCCGGTCAATTGCGCACCTGTTCCAGCATCCAGCACATACAGCCGGCCCTGGCCATCGCCGGTACCGTTGAGGGCGCAGTTCGCCTGGGCACCGGTGCCACGCGGGCAGTCGTTGTAGCCCGAGGTCAGCAACACCACCCACTGGCCATTGTCCAGCTTGGTGATCTGGGGCTTGCCGAAGCTGAAGCCCATGGCGGCATGAGAAAACTCCCAGAGCAGCTTGGGGCTGGCCGGATCGGTGACGTCGAGCGCGTAGTAGCCCGTGCCGCCGGCATTCAGGCCGCCCACCAGGATGGTCTTCCATTCCGTATCGGCACAGGTCAATGTCGGCGCCTTGGGGCAGATGTCACCCGCAATCGGCGTGCCTTCCACAAAGTACTGGTGCTTGTCGGCGTAGGCCTTGTCCGCCAGGGTGTACATGCGCGGCAGCACAAAGGACGGCACATAGGCCCAGGCCTCTGCCCCGGTGTCCGCATTGAAGGCGTGCAACATGCCGTCGTTGGCCGCCGTGTAGACGATGGGTGTGCGGCTGGCCTGGAGGGTCTTGTACGCGGCATAGCCGCTGTCGGAGTAGAAGCGGCTGGGCGCGCCCACATACTGTGGCTGCGCCGACACGATGTCCCCCAGCACCGACTTGCGGTAGCGGTAGAACTTGGCGTTGTCAGGTGTCTTCGCCGTGACCTCCTCGTTGCTGCGGTCGCCGCGCAGGAAGTTCACCAGGGCCTCGCCCTCCGCTGCCGTCTGATTGGTCGCGTTGAGGCAGTTGGCGCCGGAACTGCAGAACTGCGACAGGCCGGTCAACACATTAGGGTACTGGGGTGGCGTGGTACTGATGTGCGGCGCCTTGAAGTAGGCCTTCTGGGTGGCGTCCAGGTTGGCCCAGGTGAAGGCCACCAGCGCAGTGCCGCTCTTGGTGTAGATGTTGCGCGTGGTGTAGGTCTTGGCGTCCAGCAGGGTCTGGGCTGACCAGTCGTAGGTCGCCGGATCCGGCTTGAACGGGTCGTAATAGGGCACGCTGCCGTTGGTCAGGTTCATGGTCTGGCGGATCAGCTCACCCGACCACTCCACCGTCTTGAAGTAGGAACTGAACTGGAAGTTGTTGGTCGAGGTGATCTTCGGGTTCGTCGTCGCCGCGGCCGAGGCCGTACCCGGCTTGGGAACATTGACGATGGCCTTGAGCGTACTGGTCAGGCCGGACGCCAGGCTACCCGGATCGGTGGCACTGAAATAGTTGCCGCGGCCGTTCACAGCGGCATGCCAGAGGTCGTCCGTATTTTCCACCTTGTCGGAGCCCGGAACAGGCCAGTTGCATTTGACGCCGGCGACAGTCAATGTGTCGCGCCACGTGCAGTCGGTCGCGGTCGGGGTGCTGCCCTTGAGCACGTCAAAGAAGTCGCCGCTCTTATCGTCCAGGTAGGACGGCGAGAACACCATGCGCCCGCGCACCCCCAAGCCCAGGGTGTAGGTGGTCATGTGCTGATAGGTCGCGGTGTCCGGGTCGTTGGCCGGCACATTGGAGGCGCACAGGTCATTGGCCGTGGTGGAGGGCGCGATAACGGGGCCCGTGCAATTGCCCAAGGCCGTGGTGCGCAGTGGGGTGTTGTAGTAATAGGCCGAGACATCGGCCAGGGTGTTGGACACGCCGTCCGTGCCCACCGATGTCGAGGTGGCGGTGCCGGCCACCTGGGTGGTGAGCTGGGTGGGCGTCGCCGTGATCTCGGTATAGCCGGTGGTCACCGCCGTGCCGGGCACGGCGCTGGAGAAGCCGGCCGTGGGCAGGGTCGTCGAGGCAGTACACACATTGTTGGTCGTCGGGGTTCCATTGGTCCAGGTACCCGAAGCCTCACAGGTGCCGGGGTAGGCCACCGAGACGCCGCCACAGGTACGGCTTCCCGCACTTTCGCTGGACACCTGGGGCGTGCCCGTATCAATGTTGTAGGCGGGCGTCGTCGGGGTCAGGGCACCCACCGAGCCGGGAACGCCTTCAGTGATGACCTGGGTCGTGGTCTGGGTCGCCAGGTAGCGGTCCGTAACGACTTTTTGGTAGCTGCTCACGCTCTCGGTCTGCGTTTGAGGCGTGACGGTGACCCGGTTACCAGTCACACCCGTGCCTGGGCAGGCGCCGCGCGAGTCGAAGAAACCATTGCCCCAGAAGCCCTTCGCCGACTTGCATGACGAGGGCAGGGCAGACGAGCGCGACACCAGGTACCAGGTGACGCCACTGGCATCGGTGGCCGTTTGCTGTCCACCAGCGGGCAGCGCATCGCTTTGACCGCTTCGGCACATCCAGGCCCCGCTGGCGAGCTGTTCGCAACGATCCTCGCTACCATCCGGGTCGCTCGCTTGCTGATAAAGCGCAGCGTCACGGGTCGTGGTCCCTTCTCGGACATCCATCGGCGCTGAAGCGGTGTCACTGGGCGGCGTCAGGGTGGAGCAGGCCGCCCCGACCACCGTGCTGGTACGGCTCCAGGTTCGGGACAACGTGCCGGCATTGATGGTGGTGGTGCGGTCCTGGGTGCTGGTGTACGGGGTGACGGTCGTGGTGGTCACCTTGCTGCCGTCGTTGTAGGGGCGCGCCAGGCCGCCGTCTGCGTTGCCGACCAAGGTGCTGCCGTCGAGCTGCACGCCTGCGCCGCCATTCCACATGCCGTCGGTTGAGAGGATGGTGTAGTTCTGCTGGCAGGAGTACTGCACCGGGTCGGTGACGGTGAAGGTACGGGTGGAGTTCTCGCTCTTGTAAGTTGAGAGTTTGCCCGCATACATGCGCCCGGCACTGGCAAGAGCCGCCCGCAGGGGCGTACCGTTATTAGGAGTGCTGTTGTACAGGCCAGTGTAGAAACTGGTTTTCTGCGTGGCGGTGAAATCGGCGATGTTCAGAAAAGAGGTAGACGTGTTGGTGTTCAGCGTCATCAAACCCACGCGAAATTTGTCGTCCAGCGACTTGAAGGCCAGCCCGGTGGCGGTCTTCATCATGTTCAGGCGGAAGCGGTAGTAGCTGTACCAGTTGGCAAAATTGGTGCGTTCATCCGTGCCGCCAGGGCCCGAGGTGCTGCTCACCACCTTCTTGGTGAAGACACCACTGCCGGGCGTAGAGCCGATGCTGCTGACACACTCCTTGTAAAAGGTGGTGTTGACGTCGTAGTAGTTCTTCAGCTTTTCGGTGGTCTGCGTGCCGGTGTAGACGTAGTAATAGGCCGCTTCGGTTGCATCGGACGTGATCGTCTTCTGAACCCGGCTGCTCACCGCCGCACGGAAACTCACCGAGAGGTCTACAGTGCCGGAGATCAGTCCATAGCCGTCCACGGCGGCCGCCGTGAACACCTGGTTCGGGTAACTGGTCCCCGCGGCATCTACAGGTGGCGTGTAGGTGGTGTTGGGGTTGTAATAAATGCCATTGCAATGACTGCTGGCAAAGCCGTAGCGCCCGGCAAAATCGTCCGCCTGGTCTGGCATGTGCGTCCATTCCATCGAACCCGAGTCGTCCAGGATGAACATCACATTGGGCTTGACTTCCACTGTGGGCGGTGTGCTGGAGAACACCGGCAGGGTCGCGATGTCCGTCACTTGGGCATGTGCGTCCTGCCAGCCACTGAAGCCAGGCGAGAAGGTGGCGGCCAGCACGGCCAGCCCCAGCGCCACGGGCGCGCGAAGGCGGTTAAGGAAAATGCTTGCTGGGTGTGCTCGATTGCGCATGACAATCTCCGGTTGATTCATCAGACGATTCAAAATTCGATGGCTTGCAGGAGGCGTCACATCGCAACGACGGCCTGCACGTAACTCACGGCGTTGCGCGGGCCGACCACGCGCACGGTGATGCGGTAATACACGGCGGTGGCGTTGGCCGACAGGCCCTCTTCACCCGCGCCTTCGTTGTTGCCGGTCGAAACGAGCGAGCCGGTCACGATGGAGCAGGCCGCGCCGTTGCGGTTGCCGGCCGAAGCGCACAGGCGCTGGATCATGAAGCTGACCTGGTTACCCGAGGCATTGGGCACAGCGGTGCCACTGCAGACACTGCCGGCCATGGGCAGGTTGCAGACGCCGCCGGGCGCCAGACTGGTCCAGAAGGCTTCGCCCAGGGGCAAGGCGGCGTTATTGGGTGAGGAGGCGGTGTAACCCACCAGCGGCACGCTGCTGTCCAGAAAGGCGCCGGTATTGTTGGCCTCCAGCCAGGCAATCGCCGTCTCCACACCGGAGTCGGTCGAGGCCGTGGCCGCCTGCTTGAAGGCCATGTTGCCGGCGATCAGGTTGGTGGTGTCCATGGAGCGCATCAGCGAGATGCCGGCCAGGGTCATGACCACCAGCACCACCAGGGCCACCATCATCACGACACCACCCTGGCGCGAGCGCTGCGGCAGCTGCACACGCGGAGAAATAGTCTTGCTTAGCATCCCGTCACCGCTCCCATCCAGGACATGTTGCGGATCGGCACCAGGGTCTGGAAGACCTTGTAGCGATACTTTTTCCAGTCGGCATTGCCGGTCAGGACGATCGTGGCGGCCGTGCTACCGACCGGATTGCCGGCCGTGCTGCCTTCCCAAACCGGTGCCACCGTCGTCACGTCGTCCTTTTCCATCTGGGTACTGCGTGCCACCAGGCCCATGCGCACGGCCGAGACGCGTGACCAGCCACACAGGGTGTTGGGCGTAGCCTGGTCGTAGACATCGACAAAGCCATCCATGCCAGGTGCTGTCGTGTCGCGGCCGTACTGAGCCCGCAGGCTGACGATGTTGCTGGAGATGGCGGTCCAGGAGCCGGCCACCGCGCAGTTCACCGCGGCGATCGTGTAGTCGCAGGTGGTCAGGTTGCTGTTGCGCACCGCATAACCGATGGCCCGGTAGCTCTGACCCAGGTTGAAGAGGGTGTCGCCCACGGCCATGGCAGCGCCGGAAGCCAGGGTCACGGTGGCCCCGGCCACGTTGGCCACGCGGTCCAGGGTCAAGGTACAAGGCGCCGGGCGGACCACGGGCCCCACCACCACCCAATCATTGATCACGAACGCAGAAGGCGTCTGCATGGTGTTGCCGGCGCCGATGACCACATCGCCCTGGGGCGTGCCATAGCTGTTGCTGGAGAAAGCCAGCAGGGTGTCGGTGTTGGCGTCGGCGCCGATGATGTTGCCGGAGTTGATGGAGACCGGAGACAGGCTGGCCAGTGCGCCCCCATTGGCCACCGTGCCACCGGCACGCA
Organism: Hylemonella sp.; assembly: GCA_030695415.1. Taxonomy (GTDB): domain Bacteria; phylum Pseudomonadota; class Gammaproteobacteria; order Burkholderiales; family Burkholderiaceae_C; genus Hylemonella. The sequence continues at coordinate 102,111 of JAUYQZ010000007.1, read as the reverse complement.
AGGTCAGGGCACAGCCCAGGATCTTGGCATCCGTGATGCCGTAGCCACTCATGCGCACATCGGTCTGCATGGCGTAGAGGGCCAGCACGCCTTCGTTCATGGCGTCGTTGCCACTGGTGGTGGTGCGCTTCTGCTCCTCGGAAACGGTGAGCACCTGCAGCATGATGAGCACGCCGAACAGACCGATCAGCATGGCCACCATGATCTCGACCAGGCCGAAGCCGGCCGAGCGCTTGCGATTGAGGCGTAGTGACTTGTTCACGTCAGCCTCCGATCTGCGCCATGATCGTGTAGCTGTGCACGGAGGCCTCGCCAGGCACCTGCCAGCGGATGGTGACGGTCACCTGGCTGCTGGGCACGATGGTGCCGCCCGCTGCCGCGGCGGGGCTGGGGGCGACGACCACGGTAGGCGGATTGGCCATGGCACCCGGCAGGGTGCGCAGCACGGTGCCGGCCGCAGGCGCCGTCTGCGTGCCGGGGGCGGCGGCGACCGCGCCGATCCAGGCCCATTGCTGATAGCCGGCACCATTGGTGGCACTGGCATAGGCGGCCTGCAAGGTCGCCTGGGTGCGGTCACTGGCCCACATGCGGCCGATCAGTTCATTGGCCAGCAGCGCAGCCTCGCTTCGGTACTTGGCATCGGTAGATACCTTCACGGCCGAACCCTGCAGGCCGATGATGCCCAGGACTCCCACCGAAAAGATCAGGATGGCGATCAGGGCCTCGATCAGCATGACGCCGGACTGCCGGCTTGCGTGATTTTTGTGCTGCTTCATGTCTGTACCTCAGCAGGCCCGGGGATTGGGCGCCACGAGTGACGGGTCGCACATGCGGGTCTGGCCGCCGGGCGCCACCACCAGCCGCAGGCAGCGGTAGGTACCGCCACCAGAGGTGTCCAGGCAGGTCGGCGTGGCAATCGTGTCCGTCGTGTGCTTCACGTCGATGACGATGTTGCCCGCCGGCACGGGTGTGATGCGGCCGGTGCCCGAGAAAACAATGGTCGAGATGGGCGGGTTCAGGGTCAGCGTGGCATTGAGCGAGCCCTCGCGTCCCGAGCGCTCCTGGATCGACGTTTCCGTTTGTCCGGCGCCAGGGCAGGTGGCCGAGGACGTGAAGCAACGGACCACCCAGTCGGTGGCATTGCCTCCTCCGGCCACGGAGGTCAAGACCAGCTCCACATTGGTGTTGCGGCGCACCGCCTCAGCCCGCGCCAGCTGCATGGCTCCCTGGATCGATTCCGTGGCATTGCGTATCTGGCTGCCCTGCAGCCACGTGGTCATGCCGGGAACCGCGAACAGCAGCAACATGCTGACGATGGCAATGCCGATCATCAGCTCGATAATGGTCAATCCCCGCTGCGCCATGGCCCAGGGAAATTTGCCTCGCAGCAGGTAGGGGGGGCGTTTCGTGAACATGAAAATACTCAAGAGATGTTCCGACACGACATCAGACACAGTCGCCGCTTTTGCGCGACGTCCAGCAATTGTTGGGGCTGGGGACCGTCCAACCCGTCGGCACAGCCGCCGTCGTCTTGACATTCGACTGGTTGACCGTGAAAGTGAATCCAGCCATGGTCCCCTTGCCCACTGCCTGCAGGGTGTAGCTGGTCGCGTCCGGAGTAGCCGCGCAGCCGAAATCGAAGTACTTGCTGGTCGTGGTGTCGACGCTGCAGGCCGGCGCACCCAAAAAGGTCCGCGCATCCTGGAAATGCTGCTCGATCTGCACCCGCTTGACCGCCAGGGTGGACGTGGCATCCGGAATACGGCCGCGGATCAGGTAGTTGTTGTAACCCGGCAAGGCCACGGCAGCCAGGATACCGATGATCGCAACGACGATCATCAATTCAATGATCGTAAAACCGGCCTGCTTTTTCATATGAGCTTCCATGGTGGTGGGCATCGACGGAATATGGATAGGGTCATCCTAGCCAGCCAGACTGGCTTTGCACGCCCTGTTCGATAAACGGCAGCCTGGCCTGACTGAGCGGTATGCTCGTGCGGTACTTTTTCACATCTACGACCGATCCTGGCTGTCATGCCCGCACTTCACGATTGCCGACGCCTGTACCTCGCCCTGCTGCTCTCCCTGCTGCTGCATGCGGCCTGGCTGCTGCCCAGCTTGCTGGGTCCGACGCCGCAGCCTAGGCTGCAAGGCTCCGCCGAGCCCCCTCTCGTGCTGACCACCCGGTTGCCCGGGCCCGCCAACGCCCTGCCCTCTGACGCCGCTCCCGATGCGACCAGCCAGCAGCGCCCCGCGCCGGCCCAGCCGCAAGCGGATCCGCAGGGCTATTACAGCGCCGAGCAACTGACCCGTCTAGCCCGACCGCTGGTCGCCGTCGACCTGAACATCCCGGAAGCACGACTTCTCACCCTGCCCGGCAGACTGCTCCTGACCCTCTGGATCGACGAACAGGGCCAGGTGAGCTCCTTCAAGGTCGACGCCCCCGACCTGCCTGAGGAGTACACGACAGCGGTGGCCGAAGCCTTCAGCGCCACGCGCTTTGCCCCCGGTGAAATTCGGGGGCAAAGGGTCAGAAGCGTGCTGAAACTGGAGATCAGCCACGAGGCGGCGCCAGGCCAGCGGCCCTGAAACGGGACTGGGCCTGCTTTTGCCTCAATAATTCCCTCATGGTCACAGTTCCCCATCCCACGCCCGCGGACTCGTCGATGTCCCAGGCGCTCAGCCTGGCCACGAAAAGCCTGCACCTGACCTCCCCCAACCCGCGCGTGGGCTGCGTCATCGTCGGCCCGGATGGCCGGGTGCTGGGACAAGGCCACACGCAGCGCGCCGGCGGTCCGCATGCGGAGATCGTGGCGCTGCAGGACGCTGCGGCCCAGGGCCATTCCGTCCAGGGCGCGACCGCCTACGTGACGCTCGAGCCCTGCGCCCACCAAGGGCGCACCGGGCCCTGCTGCGATGCGCTGGTGGCCGCGGGCATCGCCAGGGTGGTCGCATCGATCCAGGACCCCAACCCCAAGGTGGCCGGCCAGGGCTTTGCGCGTCTGCGCGCCGCCGGCGTCGCCGTGGAGATCGGCCCGGGCGCTGAGGAGTCGCGGGAGCTGAACATCGGTTTCTTCAGCCGCATGGTGCGCCAGACGCCCTGGGTGCGCATGAAGATCGCCGCCTCTCTGGATGGCCAGACGGCTCTGGAAAATGGCGCCAGCCAGTGGATCACCTCGGAGCCGGCCCGGGCCGACGGCCATGCCTGGCGCGCCCGGGCCTGCGCCGTGCTGACCGGCATCGGCACCGTGCTGGAGGACGACCCGCGGCTTGATGTGCGTCTGGTCGACACGCCGCGCCAACCCCACCTGGTGGTGGTCGACAGCCGGCTGGAGACGCCACTGGACGCGAAGCTCTTCATCCCCGGGCGCCAGCTCTATATCTACGCCGCCGTGGTGGACGAGGCCAAGAAGACCGCTCTGGAGGCCCAAGACGCCACGGTGATCCTTCGCCCCGGCCCGGGCGGCAAGGTCGATCTGGCCGCCATGCTGCGGGACCTGGCGGCGCGCGAGATCAATGAAGTGCACGTGGAAGCCGGCCACAAACTCAACGGCTCCCTGGTGCGCGAGGGCCTGGTGGACGAATTCCTCGTCTACCTGGCGCCGAAGCTGCTGGGGGCGGGCCAGGGCATGGTCCACATCGGGCCCTTGACGGCGCTGGCGCAGGCCGTGGCGCTCGAATTCCGCGACACCACCCGGGTCGGTCCCGATCTGCGCATTCTGGCAAGAATTCCCGGGCGCGACGGTTTCTGACCGTTTCCCTGCGAAAATAGCCGGATGTTCACCGGAATCATCACCGGCGTGGGGCGCATCGTCGCCAGTCACGACCTGGGAAGCTCTTTACAGCATGGCAAGCGCCTCGCGATTGCCTGCCCGCCCGCCTACCTCGACGACGTCGGCCTGGGTGACAGCATCGCCCTCAATGGCGCCTGCATGACCGTCACCAGCCTGGATCTGCCACAGAAGCAGTTCACCATCGACATCTCGGCCGAATCGCTGGCCCGCACCACCGGCCTGCAGATCGGTGCCCCGATCAACCTCGAAAAGGCCCTGCGCGCCGGCGACCGCCTGGGCGGTCACATCGTCTCGGGCCATGTGGACGGGGTCGGTCGCGTCAACTACTTTGCGCAGGTCGGCGAAAGCTGGGAGCTGCGCATCCAGGCGCCGGCCGAACTGGCCAAGTACCTGGCCTACAAGGGCTCCATCACCGTCAACGGCGTGAGCCTGACCGTCAACCGCGTGAGCGACAAGGCCGAGGGTTGCGAGATCAGCATCAACCTGATTCCCCATACGGTGCAGAACACCAGCCTGGGCCTGCTCAAGGCGGGCGTGGGCGTGAACCTCGAAATCGACACGGTGGCGCGTTACGTCGAGCGCATGCTCGCCGCCGGCACCCTCCCGCAGAAAGCATCCGCATGAGCGCTCAAACACCCGTGGCGATCTCGCCGGTCGAAGACATCGTCGCCGAGATGCGCGCCGGTCGCATGGTCATCCTGGTCGACGAGGAAGACCGCGAGAACGAGGGCGACCTGGTGCTGGCGGCCGACCATGTCACGCCCGAGGCCATCAACTTCATGGCCCGCTTCGGCCGCGGCCTGATCTGCCTGACGCTCACCCGCGAGCGCTGCGAGTACCTGCGCCTGCCCCCCATGGCCACGCGCAACGGTACGGTCTACAGCACGGCCTTTACCGTCTCCATCGAAGCCGCCACGGGCGTGACGACCGGCATCTCGGCCGCCGACCGCGCGCGCACGGTGCAGGCCGCCGTGGCCTCGACCGCAAAACCCGAAGACCTGGTGCAACCCGGCCACATCTTCCCGCTGCAGGCGGTGGACGGCGGCGTGCTCATGCGCGCCGGCCACACCGAAGCCGGCTGCGACCTCTCGGCCATGGCGGGCTGCTCGCCCGCCGCCGTGATCTGCGAGATCATGAAGGACGACGGCACCATGGCGCGCCTGCCCGACCTGCAGGCCTTCGCCGCCGAACACGGCCTGAAGATCGGCACCATCGCCGACCTGATCGAGCACCGCAGCCGCAACGAATCGCTGATCGAAAAGATCGGCAGCCGTCCGATCAAGACGGCCTTTGGCGACTTCACGGCCCATGCCTACCGCGACAAGCCCAGCCAGAGCCTGCACCTGGCCCTGGTGCGTGGCCAGTGGACGCCGCAAGACACGATTCCAGCCCGCGTGCACGAACCGCTGTCGGTGCTGGACGCGCTGGAGGTCGGCCGTGCCATGCACTCCTGGAGCCTGGACGCCTGCCTCTCGCGCATCGCCACCGAAGGCCGTGGCGTCGTGGTGCTGCTCAATGCCGGCGAAAGCGCCACCCAGCTGCTGGCCCAGTTCGAGGGCACGGCGCGCGCCAGCCACGCGCCCGAACGCGGCCGCATGGACCTGCGTACCTATGGTGTGGGCGCGCAGATCCTGCGCGACTGCGGCGTGCACAAGATGAACCTCATGGGCAACCCGCGCCGGCTGCCCAGCATGACCGGCTACGGACTCGAAGTGGCCGGCTACCTCAGTAAATAAAACCCGAAGGACATCACCATGTTTGGCGCCGACAAAGGCAATCTCGAACCCACCGACGCACGCCTGGACGGCCGCAAGCTGGCCATTGGCATCGTGCAGGCCCGCTTCAATGAGTCCGTCACCAACGCCCTGGCGGTCGCCTGCCGCGCCGAGCTGGCCGCACTGGGCGTGTTGACCAAGAACATCGACCATGTGATGGTGCCTGGCGCGCTGGAAGTGCCGCTGGCGCTGCAGGCGCTGGCCGAGAAGAACGGCTACGACGCGCTGATCGCGCTGGGCTGCATCATCCGCGGCGAGACCTACCACTTCGAACTGGTGGCCAACGAGTCGGGCGCTGCGGTCACCCGCGTGGCCCTGGACTACCAGTTGCCCATCGCCAACGCCATCCTCACCGTGGAAACCATGGATCAGGCCGTGGCGCGCCAGACCGACAAGGGCCGCGACGCCGCCCGCGTCGCCGTGGAAATGGCCAACCTGATGGAACACATCGGATGAGCACCTCCACCGCCCCGCGCAAACCGGCCGCCAAGTCCGGCCGCAGCCGCGCCCGCGAGTTTGCGCTGCAGGCCCTGTACCAGCACCTGGTCGGCCGCAACGAGACCGGCGACATCGATACCTTCACCCGCGACCTGGCCGGCTTCTCCAAGGCCGACGCCGCGCATTACGATGCCCTGCTGCACGGCTGCGTGGCCCAGGCCGACGAGCTCGACCGCCTGATCACGCCGCTGCTGGACCGCAAGCTCACCGAGCTCTCGCCCATCGAACGCGCCGTCATGTGGATCGGCGCCTACGAAATGCAGCACTGCCTGGACGTGCCCTGGCGCGTGGTGCTCAACGAATGCATCGAGCTGGCCAAGTCCTTTGGCGGCACCGATGGCCACAAGTACGTCAACGGCGTACTCAACGGCCTGGCGCCCACCCTGCGTGCCCCCGAGGTGGCATCTGACCGCGCCAGCGGCAAGGCCAAGAGCGTCCGGGACTGATTGCGCGCATGAGAATCGCGTCCCGCGCGCAGAAGATCGAACCCTTCTACGTGATGGAGGTGGCCAAGGCCGCCTCTGCCCTGGCGCGCGAAGCGTCCCAGGGCAGCGCGCCCATGATCTTCCTGAACATCGGCGAGCCTGATTTCACGGCGCCGCCGCTGGTGCAGGAAGCGGCCGAACGCGCCGTGCGCGCCGGCCGCAGCCAGTACACCGACGCCACCGGCCTGCCCGCCCTGCGCGAGCGCATCAGCGGCTGGTATGCGCAGCGCTTCGGCCTTGCGGTGCCCGCCAGCCGCATCGTCGTCACCGCCGGCGCCTCGGCCGCGCTGCAGCTGGCCTGCCTGGCCCTGGTCGAAGCAGGCGACGAGATCCTGATGCCGGACCCGAGTTACCCCTGCAACCGGCACTTCGTCAGCGCCGCTGAGGGCACGGCCCGGCTCATCCCCTGCGGCCCGGCCGAGCGCTTCCAGCTCAGCGCCGACCAGGTGCGCGAGGCCTGGGGGCCACGCACGCGCGGCGTGCTGCTGGCCTCGCCCTCCAACCCCACGGGCACCTCCATCGACCCGGCCGAGCTGCGCCGCATCCATGAAGTGGTGACGGAACACGATGGCGTGACCCTGGTCGATGAAATCTACCTCGGCCTGAGCTACGAGGAACGCTACGGCCACAGCGCGCTGGGCATCAGCGAGGACATCATCTCGATCAACAGCTTCAGCAAGTACTTCAGCATGACCGGCTGGCGCCTGGGCTGGCTGGTGCTGCCGGAAGAATTGGTACCCGTGGTCGAGCGCCTGGCGCAGAACCTCTACATCTGCCCCAGCACCATCGCCCAGCACGCCGCGCTGGCCTGCTTCGAGGCCGACAGCCTGGCGGAGTACGAGCGCCGCCGTGCCGAGTTCAAGGCTCGGCGCGACTACTTTATCCCGGCCCTGAACGCGCTGGACCTGAAGGTGCCGGTCATGCCCGACGGCGCCTTCTACGCCTGGGCCGACTGCACGCAAGCCTGCCAGAAGCTGGGTGTGAAGGACAGCTGGGACCTGAGCTTCGCGCTCATGCAGCAGGCCCATGTGGCCGTCACCCCCGGGCGCGACTTCGGCAGCGCCGAAACACAGCACTACATCCGCTTCTCCACCGCCAGCGCCCTGCCCCAGCTGCAGGCCGCGGTGGAACGGCTGCAAAAAATTCTACGCTGAGCACCGCATGGTTTACGAGTTGCCGATCCGCGTCTACTGGGAAGACACCGATGCCGGCGGCATCGTCTTCTACGCCAACTACCTCAAGTTCTTCGAGCGCGCCCGCACCGAATGGCTGCGCTCGCTGGGCATCGGCCAGCAGGCCCTGCGCGAGCAGACCGGCGGCATGTTCGTGGTCAGCGAGACCACCCTCAAATACCACCGCCCCGCGCGATTGGACGATCAACTATTGGTTACAGCCAGCCTGCGGGAAAGCGGTCGCGCATCCCTCACAATCTCGCAGCAGGCGTGGCGCAAGACCGGAGGCGAGCCTGAACTGTTGTGCGAGGGCAGCATCCGCATCGGCTGGGTGGCTGCAGCCAGCATGAAACCTGAAAGAATTCCGAGCACTGTTCTGGAAAAACTTCAATGAACCAAGACCTTTCCATCATCCAACTGGTCCTGCACGCGAGCTGGGTCGTGCAGGCCGTCATGCTGCTGCTGCTGCTGGTGTCCATCGCCAGCTGGGCTGCCATCTTCAGCAAGCTGTTCTCGCTGCGGCGCGTGCGCGAACTCAATGAGAAGTTCGAGCGCGACTTCTGGTCCGGCGCCAACCTTAACACCCTGTTCGCCCAGGCCGCGCAGAAGGCCCAGACCGGCGGCCCCATGGAACGCATCTTCGTGGCCGGTCTGCGCGAGTACCAGAAGCTGCGCGAGCGTCGCATCACCGATCCCGGCACCCTGCTCGACGGCGCGCGCCGTGCCATGCGCGCGAGCTTCCAGCGCGAGATGGACGTGGTGGAAACCAACCTCTCCTTCCTGGCATCGGTCGGCTCGGTCTCGCCTTATGTCGGCCTGTTCGGCACGGTGTGGGGCATCATGCACGCCTTCATTGGCCTGGCCTCGCTGCAGCAGGTGACACTGGCCACCGTGGCGCCCGGTATCGCGGAAGCCCTGGTGGCCACGGCCATCGGCCTGTTCGCGGCGATCCCGGCCGTGGTGGCCTACAACCGCTTTGCACGCGAGATCGACCGCGTGGCCATCATGATGGAGACCTTCATTGAGGAGTTCTCCAACATCCTGCAGCGCAACACCGGCGCGCAGCCGGCGGCGGCGCAAGCTGCGGCGCAGGCCTCCACCTTCTAGGGTCTGTTCACACGGATTTCTCCAGATGCGTTGCGGCTCAAAAATGTCTTGCGGTAGGCGCGTGGACGCCGCCGGAGTAATCTCCGGCAAGTCCGCGCAACACCCCACATGGCTTTTTTGGCCGCAACCCCTAGGGAACGGGGTTAAAACCGCGCCACTCGTTGTTGCACTCCTAGCCCAGGCAGCCAGCCTGGGCGTCGTCGCGCGCCTAGACTGGCGCGGTTTTAACCACGTTCGCACTGGAGAAATCCGTGTGAACAGACCCTAAGGAGTGCACCATGCCCACCCTGGTCAGTCGCGGGCGCGGACGGCGCACCATCAACGAGATCAATATGGTGCCCTTCATCGATGTGATGCTGGTGCTGCTGATCATCTTCATGGTCACGGCCCCGCTCATCACCCCCAGCGTGGTGGACCTGCCCAGCGTGGGCAAGGCCGCGCGCAAGCCCGACCAGGTGATCGAAGTCATCGTCGGCAAGGACGAGGCCCTGACACTCAAGACGCAGGACAACAGCACCCGTCTCAAGCTCGGTGAGCTGGCCGCCAACGTCCAGCGCGTGCAATCGGCCGCCGGCAAGGACGCCAGCAGCGCGGTGATCATCAGCGCGGACAAGAGCGTCAAGTACGAGACCGTGGTCCGGGTCATGGACACGCTGCAGCGTGCCGGCGTGCAACGCGTGGGCCTGTCGGTGCAGATGGTGAACTGACGCTCGCTGCAGGTCCCGCATGCACACCGCCAGCCGCTTCGAATTCGATCCGCCCCGGCCCCGCCAGGGCCTGCTGCGTGCCTACGGCCTGGCCGTGCTCATCCACGGCCTGCTGCTGGTCGCCCTCACCTGGGGGGTGAGCTGGCGCCGCAGCGACACCAGCCTCTCCGTCGAAGCCGAACTCTGGTCTGCCGTGCCGCAACAGGCCGCGCCCCCGCAGGTCGAGCCCGCACCCGAACCCGCCCCGGAGCCCGCCCCCCCGCCGCCACCGCCGCCCAAGGCCGAGGAGCCAGGCCAGAGCGAAGCCGACATCGCGCTGGCCCGCGAGAAGGAGCGCCAGGCCAGGGAGAAGCTGGAGCAGGCGCGGCTGGATCGGGAACGGCTTGCGCGCGAGAAACTCGCCCGCGAGAAGCTGGAGCGCGACAAAGAGGAACGCGAGAGGAAACTGGCCGAGGAGAAGAAGAAAAAGGAACTGGAGGCCAAGCGCAAGGACGAGGCCGAAGCCAAGCAACGCCGCGAGGAAGCCATCAAGCGCATGGCCGGCCTGGCCGGCGCCACGGGTACGCCCAGCGCCACCGGCACGGCCCAGAAATCCTCCGGCGGCGTCTCGTCCAGCTACGCTGGCCGCATCCGTGCGCGCGTCAAGCCGAATATCGTCTTCTCCGAGGAGCTGGCCAGCAACCCGACCGCCGAGGTGGAGGTGCGCACCTCGCCTGACGGCACCATCGTCGGGCGCAAGCTGATCAAGAGCAGCGGCGTGCCCAACTGGGACGAGGCCGTGCTCAAGGCCATCGACAAGACCGACACGCTGCCGCGCAACGAAGAGGGCGTGGTGCCCTCTCCGATGACTCTCATCTTCCGCCTGAGGGACTGAGACCGGTCATTGGCGCCCCCAATGACAAGACCCCATGCCCGTTGGCGCGGACATGGGGTCTGGGGGGCGATTGGGCGGGTTCGCCGCCGGATCAATGCAGGGTATCGGCGTCGCGCGTCCCGTCCGCCAATCGCGTCACGATAGGGAACAGCTCGTTCACGAAGTCTGACTTGTCGACAAACCCGTCAACGCCCAGGCTGGCGGCCGCGATCCGGTACTCTTCCGTGTCATGCACTGACAGAAACACGATCTTCGGCGGTCGGGGCAGGCTCTTGAGGTGGCGCGCAGCCTCCATGCCATTCATCTTGGGCATGGCGATGTCAAGCAGGGCCACGTCAGGCTGCAGGCGCTCCGCCTCGGTCACGGCCTGCAGGCCGTCGTGCGCCACGCCGACCACCTCCACATTGGGCACCATGCTCAGGAAGAGCTTGACCGAGGAGACAAAGGTCTGGTTGTCGTCAGCCAGCAAGATTTTGGTCTTCATAAGGAACCTCCGGGCAGCAGTCGGTTTGACCGCGCGAATGGACTTTAACAACTGTCAGGTCCTGGCGGGCTTTGATTTGAAACAAAGTGCGACTTTGGACACACATCCTGACTTTAAGAAGCCTGGGGCGACATGGCTATCGGGCCGATACCTGAATCCGGCGGGTGAAACACCTGAGCGCCCGGCGCGAACCGGCCCTGTCTCAGCTGTCGGAGGAGATCAGGCCCGAGCGCAGGGCATAGCGCACCAGGCCCGCCACTTCATGGATGTCCAGTTGTTTCATCAGCTGGCTGCGGTGCGTGTCCACCGTCTTCACCGACAGGTCGAGGCGGCGGGCAATTTCCTTGCTGCTGTGCCCCTCGGCCACCAGCTGCAGCACTTCTCGCTGGCGCGGAGTGAGCATGGCGGCCGGCGCCGAATCGCCACGCAGGCGCTGCACATAGTCACTCATCACACCGCGTGACACCGCCGGGCTCAGGTAGGTCTCGCCACGCTGCACGGCCTGGATGGCCAGTTCCAGCTCCGCGGGTGCGGCGTCCTTCAGCAGATAGGCGCTGGCACCGTTGCGCAAGGCCTGCCGAACGTACTCCTCATTTTGGTGCATGGAAAGAATCAGCACGCGGGCGCCTGGCAGCGCTTTCAGCAGCCGGGCCGTCGCCTCGATGCCGTTGAGCCCGGGCATGGCGATGTCCATGAGAACCAGATCCGGCTGCAACTGCTCGGCCAGTGCCAGCAGGGCCAGACCGTCGTCGGCCTCGCCCACCACGGTCACGGCAGGCATGGACTCAAGCAGCTTGCGCAGACCGGCACGCACCAGCGTGTGGTCGTCGGCCAGCAGGACGCGCACGGGTTTCACGGCAGCTCTCGCGCCGCTTGCATGGGACAGCGCAGCCGCAGACGGGTACCCTGGCCCGGTTCAGATTCGATCAGCAGCTCGGCCCCGATGAGCATGGCACGCTCTTCCATACCCAGCACGCCCAGACTGCCACCGGCCACGGCCCTGGCCCGCATCGCGGCCAGGTCGAAACCGCGGCCGTCGTCCTGCACGCTGAGTACCAATGTCCCGCCCTCACGGCTCAGGGTCATCTGCACGGTGTGGGCCTGGGCGTGGCGCACGATATTGTTCAGCGCTTCCTGGGCGATGCGAAAAACGGCGATCTCGATATCGGGTGCCAGCCGTACCTCGGCCCCACCCGGCTCGAAACGAAGCACCAGGCCGCTGCGTTGCGCCGTCTGCTCCGCCATCCAGCGCAGCGCCGGGGCCAGGCCGAGATCGTCCAGCATCGAGGGGCGCAAGCCATAGGCCAGCCGGCGCATCTGCAGCAGCGCCTCGTCGACGATCCGGATGTTCTCGACATTGAGCTCACTCGTCGTCTGCTGCCGGAAACGCTCGCCCACCTGCAGGTTGATCTTGATGGCGGTCAGCGCCTGGCCCAGCTCGTCGTGCAACTCCATGGCCACCCGGCGGCGTTCGGTCTCCTGCGCCTCCAGCACACGGCGCGACAGGCGGCGCGACTGCTGCACGCTCTCGCGCAGGTCGGCCTCGACCTGCTTGTGCTGGGTCACATCGGTCATCACGACACGCACCTCCGGCGTGCCGTCCACGCCCTCGGCGCCCATGGTGGCCAGCTGAACCCACAGCAGGGCGCCATCACTCCTGACCATGCGCAGTTCACAGGAGCGGGAGTCCCCGGCGGGTCCCGGCTGCCTGCGGTGCAGGTAGTACAGGTCCTGGTCCTGACTGAAAATGAAGGCGGTCAGCGGCCGATCGCGCAGCGTGCCGGCGCTCAAGCCCAGCATGCCGGCCGCCGCCAGATTGGCCTGCTCGATGCGGCCGTCCTTGCGGAGGGTGACATACCCCACCGGCGCCGTTTGGTACAGATCGAAATAACGCGCCCGGGCCGAGCTCAGCTCCACCTGGGTGCGGCGCAACTCCTCGTTCTGCATCTCCAGTTCGACCTGATGCACCCCCAGCTCGTGCAGCATGCGCTGCGTCTGCTCGACCGTCAGGTCCTTCAGGGCCGAGGGCGGGCGCCAGCCCTGGCCCTGCAGGGCGTCCTCGGCCAGCTGACGCAAGGTGGATTCTGCGCCGGGCGCAGGGGCGGGCTGCCCGGTCGGTTTGGCTTTGCCGCTCATGGGGCTAGCGCCCTGCCGCAGACGATCCCAGGCGCTCGGTCGTGGCAATGGCGTAGACCTTGCCCGCCTCGTTCACCAGCGCGCTGGCCGTGATCCAGACCGCCACGGTGCGCCCGTCCCGGGTCAGCCGGCGGGTCTGGAAAGGCGCCAGCACTTCCGCGCGGCTGAGCTGCTGCAACTGCTCCAGCGCGCCCGTCCGCAAGTCCTCCGGCACCAGGTCGCGGGCATGCATGACCAAGGCCTCGGCTTCGGTCCAGCCATACATGCGGACCGCAGCCGGGTTCCACGCCAGCACATGGCCGTCGAGATCCTGTACGGTCACGGCATCGTTCGCATCGCGCACCACCACGGCCAGCCGCAGCAGCTCATTGGCCTCGCGCAGCGACTCGCGCGTGCGCACGACCTCCGTGATGTCGATGAAGGTGAGCACCGCCCCCTCGATCACATTGTCCAGGGTGCGGTAGGGCAGGATGCGCATGGTGTACCAGGCGCCGGCACGGCTCTGTACATCCACCTCCCTGGGCACCAGGGTGTCCAGCACGGCCTGCACATCGGCGACCAGGTTGTCGTACTTGCTCAGGTTGGACACCACATGGGCGATCGGGCGCCCCACATCCCCCGGGATCAGGTTGATGATGGCATTGGTGGCCGGGGTGTAGCGCAGGATGCGCAGATCGTGGTCCAGGAAGACCGTCCCGATGCCGGTGCCCGCCATCAGGTTGTTCATGTCGTTGTTGGCCCGGGACAGGTCGAACACCTTGGTCTGCAGCTCGGTGTTGACGGTGGCCAGTTCCTCGTTGACCGACTGCAGCTCCTCCTTGGAGGTTTCAAGCTCCTCGTTGGTGGACTGCAGCTCCTCGTTGACCGACTGCATTTCCTCGTTGGCCGAGCGCAGCTCGTCGTTCGAGCTTTCCAGCTCGTCGTTGGCGGCCTGCAGGTACTCTTCCTTGGCGCGCAGCTCCTGCTGCAGGGCCGTGATGCGGGCGTCCACCGGCTGGCTGGCGGCCTGACCGGCCGGCACCGGCGACACCTCCTGGCCGGGCTCCGGCACGGGCACATCCTCCAGGATCACCAGATAAAGCGCGGGCTCACCGCCCACCGCCGCGCCGACCGCCACCGGGCTGATGGTTAGATTCACCGACGTAAAGTGCCCATTGGTCTTGACGCTCAAGCCGTTCGCGCGCACGGGCTGCTTGCTGACCACCGCCTTGTGCAGGGCCGTGGTGAGCTCGCGGCGCAGTCCCTCGCGCGCCATCTTCAGGATGTTGTTGATGCCGGCTTCGCCCGGCACCAGCTCCAGGTACATGCCGGTGCGGCCATGCAGGTAGAGGATGTCGCCCTTGTCGTTGACCAGCGCGCCCGCCGGCACCAGCTGGCGCAGCAGGGCCTGTTCGGTCAGTTCGCGCAAGGGCAGCTTCGCGCTGACGGCGGCCTTGGCTGCCGCCTGCGGCAAGGCCGCATGGGCCGGCTCCGTGCTCATGGGCCGCAGGAAACGCCCCAGGGCGGCGCGCTGCGGCCCCTGGAAATCTTCCTTGCGCTGGAACAGCTTGGATTTGGCGTCCAGCACAGAGTAAAGATCCACCAGATCCCCCACGCTCTCCGAGGCCCCCAGGAACAGCACCCCGCCCTGGCGCAAGGCGTAATGGAAAACCGTGATGAGCTTGCGCTGCTGGTCCTTGTCCAGGTAGATCAGCAGATTGCGGCAGCTGATCAGGTCCAGCCGGGAGAAGGGCGGGTCCTTGATCAGGTCATGCTCGGAGAACACCAGCATGTCGCGGATGCTCTTGTGGATGCGATAGGCGCTGCCGTCCGATTCAGCGGTGAAAAAGCGTGCCAGCCGAGCGGGCGTGATGTCATCGGCAATGCCGGCCGGGTAGACGCCGGCGCGCGCCGTGGCCACAGCGCGGCTGTCCATGTCGGTGGCAAAGATCTGCACCCGGTGGCCCAGCTTGTGCGCGTGCAGGTACTCCTGCAAAAGGATGGCGATGGAATACGCTTCCTCGCCGGTCGAGCAGGCCGTGATCCAGACCCGAATGACCGCATCGGCCGGCTTGTCGGCGAAGAGCAGGGGGATGACCTTCGCCTCCAGCGCGGCGAAGGCCTCCGGATCGCGGAAAAAATTGGTCACGCCGATCAGCAGGTCGCGAAACAGGGCTTCCACTTCCGCGGGGTTCTTCTGCAGATGCTCAACGTAGCTGTCCATCGAAGCGACCTCGTGAACCGCCATACGCCGCTCGATGCGCCGGTGGATGGTGCTGGGCTTGTAGTGTGTGAAGTCGTGACCGGTCTGGGCGCGCAGCAGCAAGAAGATCTTTTTCAAGGCGCCATCGATCCCGTGCGCCGGCGGCACCTGGGCGCGACGGGCCTTGCCGAAGACCTGCGCCACATAGGCCATGAGCTTGGCGGGCATCTGCGCCGGCGGCAACTGGTAGTCCACCAGGCCGGTGTCGATGGCGCTGCGCGGCATGCCGTCGAACTCGGTGGTGTCCGGGCTCTGGGCCATCACCATGCCGCCACCGTCCTTGATGGCCCGCAGGCCAAGGGTGCCGTCGCTGCCGGTACCCGACAGGACGATGGCGATGGCGCGCTCGCCCTGGTCCTGGGCCAGGGAACTGAAGAAGTAGTCGATCGGCAGGCGCTGGCCGCGCGGCGCCGAGGGCGTGAGCAGCTGCAAGGTGCCGTTGATGAAGGCCATGTCGTGGTTGGGCGGGATGACGTAGGCGCAATTGGGCTGCACCGCCATGCCATCCACCACCAGGAACACCTGCATGCGCGTGTAGCGCTGGATCAGGTCGGGCAGCAGGCTTTCATGATCAGGCGCCAGGTGCTGCACCAGCACGAAGGCCATGCCGGGATCGATGTCGGCGGGCATACCGGAAAAAAAGGCTTCAAAAGCCGCCAGTCCGCCCGCCGAAGCACCGATACCGACGATGGGAAAGCCGCTGACCGCTGGCGCGCGCGGGGCTGCCGCGTTCTTGGTGCTGCTTTTCTTTCGGGTGACCATGGTTCTCGTCGGTTCAGGCAAATGGGCAGGAGCCCCATTGTGAACCGGGTGCGTCAGCGCATGTTGCTGACCTTGGGGGGGAAGGTCGGCTCAGCGCGACCGGGCTCTGAACCGCCCTGCTAGCGCATCCGGGACGCCGGGCTGCGCAGGTTGGGATAGCCCGGCAGAGCTTCGTGATCGTGGTCCAGCAGGCGGTCGTACTCCTTCTTGACGACGGCATAACACTCACAGGTCCGTCGCTCCAGACCGGGACGGTCCAGGATGAAGATGTGGCCTCGCGCGTAGCGGATCAGGCCGGCATTCTGGAGCTGGAGGGCGGCCTGCGTCACCCCCTCGCGGCGCACCCCCAGCATATTGGCGATCAGCTCCTGGGTCATCACCAGTTCGGCGCCATGCAAGCGGTCCATGCTCAGCAGCAGCCAACGGCACAATTGCTGGTCCAGGGTGTGGTGGCGGTTGCAAACGGCGGTTTGCGACATCTGGGTGATCAGTGCCTGGGTGTAGCGCAGGAAGAGGCGCTGCACCTGGACTTCGCCCTCGAAGGCGTCCAGCATGGCCTGGGCCCGCAGTCGGAAGCCGTGACCGGCGCTCTGCACCACCGCCCGGCTGGGCGTGGTCTGCCCACCCATGAAAAGGGAGATGCCCACCAGGCCCTCGCGACCGACCACGGCGATTTCGGCCGAGGCACCTTCCTCGGTGACATAGAGCAGGGACACGATGGCCGTGGTGGGGAAATACACGTGGCTGAGCCGGCCGCCCGACTCATAGAGCACCTGCCCCAGCGCCAGTTCGACCGGTTCAAGCAGCCCAAGCCAGCGCTGCAAGACCGCTGGTGGCAAGGCCTGGACCAGCTGGTTCTGCTCTGGATGTGAGAGAGATACTGCCTTCATGACGTCCGTGGCGCACAAATGTATGCGCCGCTCCCTGAATTCAGTATACGGGTATCGGTAGCGGCCGCCAATGCCTACCCTCATCTTTTTCGTGGGCATTGTCCCCCTCAGTCCACCGTCTCCAGCGCCAGCGCCGCCGTGGCGGTGTTCGAAATCGGGATATGGTAGTTACCCGTGACCCGGCGCACGCTGGCACCGCCGCCCGACGCCAGCGCACCGCGCATGGCCAGCCACATCAGCAACTCCACGCCCTGCGTGCCGGTCTTCTCCACCAGCTCGTGCACGCTGAACTGCGTAGCCCACTCGGGGTTGGACACCAGGCTGTCGAGGAACTTCAGGTCGAAGGCCTTGTTGATGAAACCGGCGCGCTCGCCGTCCAGCTGGTGGCTCAGGCCGCCGGAAGCAATCACGGCCACCTTCTTGCTGCTGTCCCAGGACTTGATGGCCTCACCCACGGCCTTGCCCAGGGCGTAGCAGCGTTTGGCACTGGGCAGCGGAAACTGCACGGTGTTGATGCAGACCGGCACCACCGTGACCGGGCAATCACCCTCGGGCCAGAACAGCTTGAGCGGCAGCGTGCAGGCGTGGTCCACCAGCATTTCCTGGCAGGTCACCACGTCGAACTCCTTCTCCACCAGCGTGTTGATGATGTGCCAGGACAGGTCCAGCTCGCCCTGGAAAGGCGGCAGCGTGGGGATGCCCCAGCCTTCGTCCGCGTTGTTGTACTGCGGTGCGGCGCCCACGGCGAAGGTGGGCATCTTGTCGAGAAAGAAGTTCAGGCCGTGGTCGTTGTAGAACATCACCACCACGTCGGGCTTGTTCTTGCCCAGCCATTCTCGGATGGGCGGAAAGCCGTCGAAGAAGGGTTTCCAGTAGGGCTCGTTCTGCAGGCCCTTGTGGATGGCGCCGCCGATGGCGGGGATGTGCGAGGTGCCGAGGCCACCGATGAGTTTTGCCATGTCTGTACTCCTTGAATCTGCTTATTGGCCGGCCGCGACCAGCTTGGCCCGGAAGGCTTCTTTTGTCATGCCGGTCTGCTGCGCACCGATGTCCTGCATGTCCAGATGGAAGATGCCGGCGAACTTGGCCAGGTAGTAGGCGTTGCCGCCCGCCGCAATCAGCTGCAGCACGTTGCGCGCGCGAATGGCAGCAGCCTGCTCTTCGTTCAGGCCGTACTGGCGCATATAGGCCTCCTCGTCAGCCAGGAAGGCCTTGCGGTTCTCTTCCGAGTTGAAGGAAAAACACATCTTGTTCAGGGCGTAGCCCTTGCGGGCTTGGTTCGCGTCGAACAGCGTGGTGCCGGGAATGGGCTTTTCTGCGCCGCTGGTGCTCATGAGGGTCTCCTGGGTTGACTGGGGTCAAAAAGGGGCTGGAAGCGAGTATTCGTCAGCCATTGACCAAAATAAACACATCAATCATGATCAAACTCATGAGCAAATTCGATCATTTGGACCTGGACGGCCATTTGCTACGGCTCTTGTTGGCGGTGGTGGAGGCCGGCTCGGTCACCGGCGCGGCCCAGCGCCTGGGCGTGACCCAGTCGGCCGTGAGCCATCTGCTGGACAAGCTGCGGGCCATCACCGGTGACCCGCTCTTCGTCAAAAGCGGGCGCGGTATCGTGGCCACGGCCCGGGCCGAGGAACTGGCCGCCGAGGCGCGCGAGCTCTTGCGCCACCTGCAGCACTTCGCCCGCAGCGAAGACTTCGACCCGGCACGCTGGCAGGCCACCCTCACCATCGCCGCCAACGATTTCCAGCGCGACCTGCTGCTGCCCGCCCTGGCCGCCCGCCTGCGACAGAGCGCACCGGGCGTGGCCCTGCGCGTCATCCCCTCGGCCATCCCGCGGCTGGAGATGCTGCGCAACGACGAATGCCAGCTGGTTATCAGCCCGCGTCCGCCAGAGGGCAGCGACATCGTGCAAAAGCGCCTGTTCGAAGACCCCTACCGCGTCTTCTACGACCCGGCCGTGCGCGAGGCCCCGCGTGACGAAGCCGACTACCTGGCCAGCGACCACGCCACCGTGGTCTACGAACCCCGCCGCAGCCTGGACCTGGACCAGCACCTCGCGGCCAAGGGCCTGCAGCGCCGTTTCGCGGTGATGGTGCCGTCCTTCAGCGCCCTGCCCGCCTTCCTGCGCGGCACGCCGCTGCTGGCCACCGTACCCGGCCTGCTGGCGCGCCAGACCTTCACCGGCCTGGCCAACTGCCCGCCGCCGGTGCACTGCCCCACCATGCCCATGTATGCCATCTGGCACGCGCGCTACCAGCAGGACGCTGCGCACCGCTGGCTGCGCGCGCAGCTGGAGGCCGTGGTGGCACCTGCGCTGGCCACAGGCTGACTAAACCTGCGCGCGGTGCGCCTCGCGGTAACGCTGCGGGCTCAGGCCCGTGCGGCGCTTGAAGAAGCGCGAGAAGTAGGCCGGGTCTTCAAAGCCCAGCTCGGCCGCCAGACTGGCCGCCGGCGCAGCGATGTAGACCAGACGACGGCAGGCCTCGCGCGTGAGGCGCTCGTGCACCAGCTCCAGCGCGCTGCGCCCGCTCTCCGCGCGCGTCAGCCGGTTCAGGCGCTGGGTGGACAGGCCCAGCCGTGAGGCATAACGCTCCAGCGGCCAGTGTTCCAGGAAATGCTGCTCCACCAGCAGCAGGAAGCGCGTGAACAGGGCCTGGTGCCGGTGGGCACGCTCGCCCCCGGCCTGCGCGCCCTGCGCGCGGGCCTGCGCCAGGCGCCAGACCACGGCCCGCGCCAGCCAGCCCGCCACCGGTGACTCCGCCGAAGCCGGCTGGGCAAATTCGGCCAGCAGTTCGCGCAGCAAGGCGTGCAGCCGGTCCGATGACGCCGCATCGTGGCTGAAGTCCAGCACGCCGGGCGCCACGAACAGCGCCCGGAAGGCCTCGCCCACCGCCTGGAACTCGCCCTCCACCAGGAAGCGGGCGCTGAGTGTGAGCACCAGGCCTTCGGTGTCGGGCGCGAAGCGAAAACCGTGCACCACCCCGGGCGGCACCACGATGGCCGCCGGCCCCTGCACCCGCTGCACCCACTCGTCCAGCGCCACCTCGGCCGCGCCGCGCTGCAGCCACACCACCTGGTACAGGCCCTGGTGCAGGTGCGGCGCGATCTCCCAGTGGTAAAGGCGGCTGCGCGACGCTACCGCCTCGACGTGCAGCAACTCCTGCCCCGGCGCGGCGGCTTCGCCGTAGAGGGAGAAGCTTGGAATAGTCGACGGTTTCATTCCAGCATTCTGATCGAAAAGTACCAGACTATTGATGCTTTTATTCAATGGCATGCACAGCAAACACCCCTAAAGTTCAAGCAGAGAACCACCACGGAGACCCGTCCCATGTTCAGCTTCGACCCTTACTCGCCCGCCATCGACGCGGACCCTTTTCCTTACTACAAGACCCTGCGCGACGAACACCCCTGCTTCTGGAGCCCCGAGGCGCAGATGTGGGTGCTCTCGCGCTACGCCGACATCGTCTCGGCCGGCCAGGACTGGCAGACCTATTCCTCGGCCAGCGGCAACCTCATGACCGAGCTGCCCGGCCGCGCCGGCGCCACCCTGGGCAGCTCCGACCCACCCAAGCACGACCGCCTGCGCGGCCTGATCCAGCACGCCTTCATGAAGCGCAACCTGCTGGCGCTGGAGGAGCCCATCCGCGCCGTGGCGCAGCAGGTCTTCGGCCAGTTGAAGGGCGTACAGACCTTCGACTTCAAGGACGTGTCCTCGCAGTTCACCGTCAAGGTGCTGATGGCGGCACTGGGCCTGCCCATGGGCGAGGAGGCCATCGTGCCCGAGCAGGAGGTGCGCGACAACGCCGTGCTCATGGTGCAGAGCGACTCGCGCACCCGCGCCAAGGGCCCGGAGCACATCGCCGCCTACAACTGGATGCAGGACTACGCGGGCAAGGTCATCGCCATGCGCCGCAAGGAACCCAGAGACGACCTCATCAGCCACTTCAGCCTGGCCGAGATCGACGGCGACCGCCTGGACGAGCGCGAGGTGCTGCTCACCACCACCACGCTCATCATGGCCGGCGTCGAGTCGCTCGGCGGTTTCATGATGATGTTCGCCTACAACCTCGCCAGCTTCGACGAGGCGCGCAAGGCGGTGGTGGCCAAGCCGGCGCTGCTGCCCGACGCCATCGAAGAGAGCCTGCGCTTCAACACCTCGGCCCAGCGCTTCCGCCGCCGCCTCATGAAGGACGTGACGATCCACGGCCAGACCATGAAGGAAGGCGACTTCGTCTGCCTGGCCTACGGCTCGGGCAACCGCGACGAGCGCCAGTACCCGAACCCCGACGCCTACGACATCACGCGCAAGCCGCGCGGTCACCTGGGCTTTGGCGGTGGTGTGCACGCGTGTCTTGGCACCGCCATCGCGCGCCTGGCCGTCAAGATCGCCTTCGAGGAATTCCACCAGATCGTGCCCGACTACAAGCGCCTGGCCGACCAATTGGCCTGGATGCCCTCGTCCACCTTCCGCAGCCCGCTGCGCCTGGACCTCGTGGTTCAATAAGCAGCGCATGCCCACAAACCGGCCGCCTGCCCGTGCAGGCAGTCGCGATTCGAAACACCCGGAGAACCATCCATGGCCCATATCACCTACGTCGAAGCCAACGGTCAGTCGACCACCATCAACCTGCCCGAGGGCTGGAGCCTGATGCAGGGCGCCACCACCAACGGCATCGACGGTATCCTGGGCGAATGCGGTGGCTCCTGCGCCTGCGCCACCTGCCACTGCTACGTGGACGAGTCGCGCCTGGGCGAGCTGCCGCCGCCCAGCGAGAACGAGCTGGCCATGCTGGAAAACGTGGCTTGCGAGCGCCAACCGAACAGCCGCCTGGCCTGCCAGATCAAGGCCTCGCCCAAGCTCGAAGGTCTGATCGTGCGCCTGCCGGCCACGCAGGAGTAGCGAAAGGCCGTTCGGGCTGAGCCTGTCGAAGCCCTTGACTGACCATCACTAGGAACCCTTCGACAAGCTCAGGGCGAACGGCAAGAAGGCGTTCACCCAGCCGTTTATCCGTAAGATCGTTAGCATGACGCACCCCATCCTCATCATTGGCGCGGGCCAGGCCGCCGTGCAGACCGCCGAAGCCCTGCGGGCCGGCGGTTTTGAAGCCCCCATCACCCTGCTGGGCGACGAAGCCCACGGCCCCTACCACCGGCCCCCTCTCTCCAAGGCCTGGCTGGCCGGCGAGATGGAGGCCGCGCAACTGGTGATGCGCGCACCGGAGATGCTGGCGCGCAAGGCCATCGAGCTGCGCACCGGCACCCGGGTCAGCGCCATCGACCGCGCGGCCAGGACGGTGACGCTGGCCGACGGCAGCACCCTGCCCTACAGCGGCCTGGTGCTGGCCACCGGCGCCACCCCGCGTACGCTGCCCCTGCCCGGCAGCACGGCACAGGGCGTGTTCGCCTTGAGAGGGCGTGACGACGCCAGCGCCATCGCCGCGCGCATGGCCGTGTGCATCGAACAGAAGCTGCCCCTCGTCGTGATCGGCGGCGGCTTCATCGGCCTGGAGGTGGCGGCCACCGCGCGCAAGAAGGGTTTGCCCGTCACCGTGCTGGAGGCAGCACCGCGCCTGCTGGGCCGCGTGCTGGCCCCCGTGCTGTCGGACTGGTATGCCGAGCTGCACCGCAGCCACGGCGTGCAGCTGCTGCTGGGCGCGCAGATCGCCGCCATTGAACACGACAGCGCCAACACCGTCACCGGCGTGCGCATGAAGAATGACAGCGTGGTCGCGGCCGGTCTGGTGGTGGTGGGCATCGGCGTGAACGCCAACGACGAACTGGCGCGCGCCGCCGGGCTGGAATGCGAGCGCGGCATTGTGGTCGATGCCTGCGGCCGCACCAGCGACTCATCAATAGTCGCCGCGGGCGACTGCACCGCACGCCGCCTGAGCGATGGCCGCCTGCTGCGCCTGGAGTCCGTGCAGAACGCCACCGAACAGGGCAAGAGTGCCGCCGCCGCGCTGCTGGGGCAGGAGCGCCCCTTCACCGCCACGCCCTGGTTCTGGAGCGACCAGTACGACAAAAAGCTGCAGATGGCGGGCCTGTCGGCCGGCGCGGACCAGCACGTGGTTCGCGGCGACATGACCAGCGGCAGCTTCAGCCTCTTCCACTACCAGGGCAGCAAGCTGTCCGGCGCCGACAGCGTGAACGCCAGCAAGGACCACCTGCTGGTGCGCAAGCTCATGGATGCGGGCATCTCGCCCACGCCACAGCAGGCGGGCGATACGACGTTTGACCTGAGCGGACTGCTGCCGAAGTAAGGAAGATCAGCCGCTTGGCGCCTGCGCGATGACGAAGCGGTCGCGCCCGTGCAGCTTGCCTTCGAGCATGGCATGGTCGGCGCGGTTGACGGCCGCCTCCAGGGTGTCGGTACCAAGAACCGGCGTGATGCCGGCGGTGACCGTCATGCGCAGGCTTTGCCCGTTGTCCATGGGCATGGGGTGGTTGCGCACCTCATCCAGCAACCGGGTGATGACGGCTTCGGCCCCGCTGCCGAGCAGGAGGAAGAGGAACTCTTCGCCGCCGAAGCGGATGACGATGTCGGTCTCGCGCAGGCAGTCGCTCATCAGGCGCGACAGATGCTGCAAGGCCAGGTCGCCCACCGCGTGGCCCCAGGTGTCGTTGACCACCTTGAAGTGGTCCACGTCCACCATGGCCAGGTGCAGGGGCCAGCCGTTGCGCATGGCGTCTTTCTGCCGCAGGTCAAAGGCGTAACTCAGGCCATGGCGCAAGGGCAAGCCGGTCAGAACATCGTGCTGCAGCACCGATTCGCCCACTTTCTGGCGCAGCGTGTTCAGGCAGGCCATCATGGCCGTCTGACCCAACTCGTAGGCATGAAGATCCGGCTCGCTGGCGGGCTGCCCCTGCGACGACTGGGTGCACAAGGCGCGCACGGCATCATGCATGGCCCGGTGCTGGCGCTCCAGCTCAGTGGTGGTCTGTGCGTCGAGGCCGGCGAGCGCAGGCTGTTCGGTGAGAAACCATTTGCCGAAGATGCAGCGCCGGTGCGCGTCGGGCTGCATCATGTCTTCGCCTGGGCTTTCGTGCAGCAGGGCACAGCGCATGAGCCGCTGGTTCCAAGCCAGATGCGCCTGCACACCCTGGTCGATGCCAGTGAGCAGACTTTCGAAATGGCGCTGGGTGGGCAGGGGCATGGTCAGGCCAGACAACTATGCAAACTATCTTACCCCCGGCAGGGGCTCACTGCACGCCCAGAATCCACCCCTCCAGGGCCGCCACCGAACGCTCGGCGAGCGTCAGCGGCGGATCGAAGTAGCCCGGCAGCGCACCGCGGGCCTGCATCTCCTGCAGCCAGCGCGCCGTGGCATGGGCGTCCTGCTGGTCGGCCGTGCGGCCCTCACGCGCGTAACGGTGCCGAAACAGCGAGGGGTAGACCTCCGCCACCACCGATTTGCCGGCCGGCACGGCCCAACCGTCGAAAGGCCAGACGTGCAGCCGGTCGCCCGCCTGCTCGCGCAGCCAGTGCAGCCAGGGCAGGCCGGCGTGGGTGGACTTGGCCACCGAGCCCTGCACGTCGAACAGGAACACGCTTTTGGCCGAACTCGTCCAGCGCTCCGTCATGCGCAGCTCGGTCGACTCGCCAACGCGCGAGCCCGGCGCCGGGGCATCGCCGCTGCGGTACAGGCTGCCGTCCCGCACAAAATCCACGTACACGTGGTCGCGGTGCGTAGGCCAGTGGTGCACGAAGTCCGCCAGGAAATCCGGCCAGGTGCTCAGCCCGTAGCGGGCGAAATAAGCCAGGGGAAACGAGAAGCCGTGGTCGATGCCCGCCACAAAGCGCGTGCCGCTGCGCAGCTCCTGCAGCAGCCGCTCGGCCACTTCGCGCCGGCTCCAGTTCACCGGTCGCCCGCTGCTGGAACGCCGGGGCCCCGTCCACAACACAGGCAACTCGCCATCCGGCCGGGCCGCCGCCACCTGCAGACCCTTGAGCGGGGAGGTGGGCGTCTCGGCGCCCGAGTAGTCGATACCGATGAAGAGATCGAAACCCGGCAGGCCTGGCCTGGAAGCGCTAGGCATCAAAGACCTCGACCGGCAGGCGGGTGTGCGGCACGCTGGACCAGATCCAGAGCGTCTGGACAAGGGTGTGGATGGTGGTTTTCATTCAAGTGGACGTTATTGTTACCCCGGTCCTCGAAGACTTCCAGCTTGGTCGCCATGAAGTGCAGCGCCGGCAGATTCCGCAAAAAAGGCTTGGACTTGTGCGGAGCCATGGCTCAAGGCGCCGTCAACGCGCCCAGAGCGGCCACCCCCACCGGTGGCTCGGGCAGCCAGGGCAGCACGAAGGTGCGGCGGGCCAGGCCCTGGGCGATGCGCTCGGTCTGGCGGATCTCACCCACCAGGCGGGCCTGCAGCAATGGGTCGGTGGTGCCGGTGGCGGCCACGCTTTTATTGATGACCCAGGCCCAGGGCTCGATGCTGACGCGGCGCAGGTCGTCTTGCAGCGCGCTGGCCTGGCTCACCGGCGTCACCTCGGGCAGGGTGACGAGGATGACGCGCGTCATCTCCGCGTCCTGCAGGCGCATGAGCGGGGTGATGATGTGGGCGGTGCTGCCTTCAAACTGGCGCGTCATCTGCCGGTGGTAGGCACCGGTGGCGTCCATCAGCAGCAGCGAGTGGCCGGTGGGCGCGGTGTCCAGCACCACAAAGGCGCTGCGCGCTTCGTTCACCACGCGGCTGAAGGCATGGAACACGGCCACCTCTTCGGTGCAGGGCGATTGCAGGTCTTCCAGCAGCAGGGCCTTTCCCTGCTCGTCCAGCTCGCGGCCCTTGGTGGCCATGATCTTGGTGATGTAGGCGTCGGTCTCGGCCTTGGGGTCGATGCGGCCGACCTTCAACTTGGGCAGGCTGCCGTTCAGGGCGCTGGCCACGTGGGCGGCGGGGTCGGTGGTGGTGAGGTGCACGCTGTGGCCGCGCTGCACCAGACCCACGGCCAGCGCGGCAGCGATGGTGGTCTTGCCCACGCCGCCCTTGCCCATGACCATGATGAGGCCGTGTCCGACGGCGGCCAGCTCGTCGGCCAGGCGGCTCAATGGCTCAGCCGGCAAGGTGGCTTGCGGGGCCGCGTTCGATGGTGTGGGCGCGGGTGTGCCCCCGTCCAGCAGCGCGCGCAGGGCTGGCAAGCCTACGGTGTCAAAGGCACGCAGCGGCACTTCATCACGCGGCAGTCGGGCCAGCGCGTCGGGCATGCAGGCCATGGCCTCCATGCCCAGTGCCTCGATGGCGGTGGCGGTGGGGTCGCCTGCCTGGCTGGCGTGGAACACGCCGTTGATCGCCAGCCGCTGGTTGGCCAGGCCCAGGGTGCGCAGTTCTTCGGAGGTGCGTGCAGCTTCCGCCATGGGCCGCGGGTCGGGCCGGGTGACCAGCACCACGGTCGTGAGTGCGGGGTTGCTCAAGGCC
Organism: Hylemonella sp.; assembly: GCA_030695415.1. GTDB lineage: Bacteria > Pseudomonadota > Gammaproteobacteria > Burkholderiales > Burkholderiaceae_C > Hylemonella. The sequence goes on along the minus strand of JAUYQZ010000007.1, from coordinate 75,759 downwards.
TGCAGCGCCGCGTTGAAACGCGCCTCCTGCATCTTCAGGCCCGAGTGCGGGCCGAGGCAGGAGGCACCGCGGTCGTTGCCGGCCAGAAAGCCGGTCCAGGCCTTGGGCAGGCTCAAGAGGCGCAGGGTGTGGCCGGTGGGCGCGGTGTCGAAGATGACGTGGTCGTACACCGGGGCATCGCCCTGCCCCGCTGGCACTTCCTTGGCCTCGTTTGCCAGCAGGGCGGCGAATTCGTCGAAGGCGGCGATCTCGGTGGTGCAGGCGCCCGAGAGCTGCTCACGCACGGTGGCCCGTTCCTGTGGGGTGGCACTGATCTCCATTTGCGCCAGCACGCGCTGGCGGTAGGCCTCGGCGGCGGCATCGGGGTCGATGTTGAGCAGGCTCAGGCCGGGCACACCGGGCACGGGCGTGGCGTGATTGGAAAGGGGCACACCCAGCATTTCGTCGAGATTGGACGCCGCATCGGTGCTGACCAGCAGCACACCTTGGCCGGCATCGGCCAGCGCGATGGCCGCCGCCGTGGACAGCGAGGTCTTGCCCACCCCGCCCTTGCCGGTGAAAAACAGAAAACGCGTGGGGGCCAGCAGAAAGCCCGGCGTGGCAGAAGATGCAGCGCTCATGGCGCAAGCATCGCACATCCAGTGCGGAGCTTGTGCCGATACAGGTCAATCACGCACGGCATGGGCCTCAAGGGAATCACCAGAAGACCGGTAGCGGGCGTCTGCGGCGCTCTCATCGAAAGCTACTGTTTTGATAGCAAATGAGCACTGCACAAGGCTGGCGCGGCAAGCGCTCAGCGCTGCAGCCACCCCGCCAGCGCCGCGCTCACCGCCTGCGGCTGCTCCATGGTGCACATGTGGCCGCTGTTTTCCACGATGAGGAGCTCGGCGCCAGGAATGGCAGCCGCCATGGCTTCGTGCTGGGCGGGGCCGCTCCAGCTGTCCTGACGACCCGTCAGGACCAGCGTGGGGCACTGGATGCCGCTCAACTGGGGCGCGGCGTCGGGGCGGTTCAGCAGCGCGTGGATCTGCGCGGCGAACTGCGCGGCGCTGCCGCGCCCGATCATGTCCAATACTTCTCCGAAGACTGGTGTGGCTATGCGCTCCGGGTGCACCATGCCCCTGGCCCACTCCTGGGCCATGGCGCGCATGCCTTGCTCGCGTGCGATTTTGAGCAGGGCCATGCGGCCGGTTTTCTCCTTCTCGCCGGCCTCACCGGCGGCCAGCGGGTGCGTGCCGGTGCTCAAGAGCGCCAGGCGCTCCACGCGCTGCGGGGCCAGGCGCATGATTTCCAGGGCCACGCGGCCGCCCATGGAATGACCCGCCACGCAAAAGCGATCAGTGGGGGCCTCGGCCAGCACCTGCTGGGCCATGGCGGTGAGGGTGTCGCGCAGGCCCCAGGCGGGGATGAGGCAGTTGGCTTGGCCTTTGAGCGCAGTCACTTGCGCGGCCCAGACGGCGGCATCGCAGTTGAGGCCGGGCAGGAGCATGAGGGTGGGGGGCATCTCAGAACACTTCCGTATCGACTTCGCGGTTGCTCTGCTCGCTGTAACGGTTGCCCACCACGGTGTGCTGGTTGATCAGGCCCTCCGCTTTCGCCATGAGCGCGGGGCTGAGCTTGACGTCGGCAGCGGCCACGTTCTCGGCCAGGTGTTCGAGGCTGGTGGTGCCGAAGAGCGGGATGATGTGCGGGGCCTTGTGCAGCAGCCAGGCCAGGCCCAGTTGGGCCGGGGTGCAGCCGGCTTCATGCGCCAGCGCCTCATAGGCCGGCAGCAGCTTGAGGTTGCCCGCGTAGTTGGCGGGTTCAAAACGCGGCATGCCGTGGCGGATGTCTTTGGCGTCCAGCGCTTTCACGTCACGCAGCCTACCCGTGAGAAAACCGCGTGCCACCGGGCTGAAGGCCACGAAGGTGGCGCCGATGTCGCGGGAGGCCTGCAGCACGGCGATCTCGGGGTTGCGGGTCCAGAGTGAATACTCGGTCTGCACGGCGGCAATGGGGTGCACGGCGTGCGCGCGGCGCAGGGTGGCAGCCGAGACTTCGCTCAGGCCGAGAGCGCGCACAAGGCCGCGCTCGACCAGGCGCGAGAGCTCGCCCACGCTGTCTTCGATGGGCACCTTCTTGTCCCAGCGGTGCAGGTAATAGAGGTCGATCACGTCGGTGCCCAGGCGGCGCAGGCTGTCTTCACAGTTCCTGCGGATGGCCTCGGGGCGGCCGTCGATCACGCGCACCAGTTTGCCGTCGCCCGCCACGTCCACGCCGGCCATGCCGCCCTTGCTGGCCAGGTTGATGCGGCTGCGGTGCGCCTTGAGCACGCGCCCCACCAGGGTCTCGTTGGCGCCGAAGCCGTAGAGGGCGGCTGTGTCGAACATCGTGACGCCAGCGTCCAGCGCGCTGAGCAGCACGCGTTCGCCATGCTCGGGGGCGGGTGGCACGCCGTAGGCGTAGCTCAGGCTCATGCAGCCCAGGCTGAGGGCGGAGACCTGGAAGGGTCCGAGTTTGCGTTCTTGCATCTTGAGTCCTTGCAGAAATGCGCTGGGGTCAGATCACGTCGCCGAGGGCGAGTGGTCCGACCCCAGGGGGCTGGCCGATGGTAGCGGATCAGCCCGCGTTCAGTTGTTGCTCGAGCTGATGCAGCACCTGGTAGCAGGGCAGCACCTGCGCCACGCTGGCGTTGGGCTCGCGGCCTTCGCGGATGGCGGCGAAGAACTCGCGGTCCTGCAGTTCGATGCCGTTCATGGACACGTCCACCTTGCTGACGTCGATCTTCTCGTCCTTGCCGTTGAAGAGGTCGTCGTAACGGGCCAGGTAGGTGGCGGTGTCACCGATGTAGCGGAAGAAGGTGCCCAGCGGGCCGTCGTTGTTGAACGAGAGCGACAAGGTGCAGATGGCACCGTTGGCCGCCTTGAGCTGGATCGACATGTCCATGGCAATGCCCAGCGCCGGGTGGATCGGGCCCTGGATGGCGTTGGCCTTCACGATGGGGCTGCCGGCCTGGTAGGCGAACAGGTCCACCGTGTGGGCGGCGTGGTGCCACAGCAGGTGGTCGGTCCAGCTGCGGGCCTGGCCCAGCGCGTTCATATTGGTGCGGCGGAAGAAGTAGGTCTGCACATCCATCTGCTGGATGTTGAACTTGCCGGCGGTGATTTCCTTGTGCACGTACTGGTGGCTGGGGTTGAAGCGGCGGGTGTGGCCGCACATGGCCACCAGGCCGGCTTTCTTCTGCAGGGCGACGACTTCCTCGCCCTCTTTCAGCACGTCACACAGGGGAATCTCCACCTGCACGTGCTTGCCAGCCTGCAGGCAGGCCTTGGCTTGCGCCGCATGCATCTGCGTGGGCGTGCACAGGATGACGGCGTCCACTTCCTTGAGCGCCAGGCTGTCTTCCAGTTTGGTGGTGACGTGCTTGATGCCGTACTTGTCGGCCACTTCCTTCGTCTTCTCGATATCGCGGCTGATCAGGGAGACGACTTCCACGTCGTGGATGTTCTTGATGCCGTCCAGGTGCTTGATGCCGAAGGCACCGGCGCCGGCGAGGGCTACTTTGATGGTCATGTGTTTACTCCTTGTGATCCGTTCGCCTTGAGCTTGTCGAAAGGCAGGGCTTCGACAGGCTCAGCCCGAACGGGAGGTTTATTGATTTTCGAGAATCAGGTGGCCCACGGCGGTGTTGGACGCGGGCACATGGTAGAAGCGGTGCGCGACCTTGGGCGCCGCGCCCTGGCCCGCCACATCGCTCATGGCACCACGCGCGATGAGCCACATCACGAGCTCGATGCCTTCGCTGCCGGCTTCACGCACGTAGTCGACGTGCGGCTTGCTGGCCAGGGTGTCGGGGCTGGCGATCATCTCGTCGAGGAAGGCGTTGTCCCAGGCCTTGTTGATCAGGCCGGCGCGCGGGCCCTGCAGCTGGTGGCTCATGCCACCCGTGCCCCAGATCTGCACGTTCAGCGGCTGGTCGTAGCTCTCGACGGCGCGGCGGATGGCCTTGCCCAGCTCGAAGCAGCGGCGACCGCTGGGCACGGGGTACTGCACCACGTTGACGGCGAAGGGGATCACCGGGCAGGGCCACGCGAAGTTCTCCTTCGCTGGCGTGCCGCAGACCAGGGAGAGCGGCACGGTGAGGCCGTGGTCCACGTCCATCTTGTTGACGATGGTGAGGTCGAAGTCCTGCTGGATGACGGACTGCGCGATGTGTGCGGCCAGGTCCGGATGGCCCTTGACCACCGGCACGGGGCGCGGGCCCCAGCCTTCGTCGGCCGGCTGGTATTCAGCCGCGGTGCCGATGGCAAAGGTGGGGATCATCTCCAGGCTGAAGGCCGTGGCGTGGTCGTTGTAGACGAGGAAGATGACGTCGGGCTTGTTCTGCTTGAACCACTGCTTGGTGGGCTCGTAGCCGGCGAACAGGGGCTGCCAGTAGGCTTCGGTGGTTTTGCCCAGGTCGATGGCCGCGCCGATGGCGGGCACGTGCGAGGTGTAGACGGATGCGGTGATTTTTGCCATGTCGGTCTTTCGGTTCAGCGTTGAGCGTTCAGAGCAATGTGCCGGTGCCATGGCCCTGCGGCTGGTTCTGCGCCTGGGCGCTGCCGTTTTCGCCGACCACGCGGTTGCCTTCGGGGCTGCGGCCGCCCTTGATCATCATGTCGCGGTACTCTTCTTCGGTCATGCCGGTCATGGAGCCCGCCATCTGCTGGAAGCTCTTGCCATGGGTGGCGCCCAGCTTGGCCAGGAAGTAGATATTGCCGCCCAGGGAGATGGCCTTGTTCAGATCAGCGGCCAGCACGGCCTGCTTCTGCGCTTCCGTCATCGGCCATTCGTCCAGGTACTTGCGCTGGTCGGCCTTGAAGCGTTCGCGGTTCTCGGCCTTCATCAGGCTCATGCAGAACTGGTTGAGCCAATAGCCCTTGCGGGACTGCTCGGCGTCGAAGATGGTCGTGCCGGGCACGTCCAGATAGGGTTTCTCAAGTGACATTTATTTCTCCTCCGGCCAGTAAAGGCGCATGGGATTGTCCACCAGCAGCTTGCGCTGCAGCTCGGCCGTCGGCGCGATGTGGGGGATGAAGTCCACCAGCAGGCCGTCGTCGGGCATGTGGTCTTTCAGGTTGGGGTGCGGCCAGTCGGTGCCCCAGAGCACGCGGTCGGGAAACTCCTGCACGATGCGCTGGGCAAACGGAATCACATCGCGATACGCATTCTGCTCGCCGTTGAGGGCCTTGGGGCCCGCGACCGACAGGCGCTCAGGGCAGCTGACCTTGCTCCAGACATTCTTGTGCTCGCGCATGTACTTGAGGAAGAGCGCGAACTCGGGGCCGTCCACGGGCTTGCTCACGTCGGGGCGACCCATGTGGTCCACCACCACGGTGGTGGGCAGGGCGGTGAAGAAGTCCCACAGCTCGGGCAGGTCCACGGCCTCGAAGTAGATCACCACGTGCCAGCCCAGCTTGTGGATGCGGCCGGCGATTTCCAGCAGCTCGTCCTTGGGCGTGAAGTCCACCAGGCGCTTGACGAAGTTGAACCGCACACCGCGCACACCGGCGGCGTGCAGCTTCTGCAGCTCTTCATCCGTGACGCTGCGCCTGACGGTGGCCACGCCGCGCGCACGGCCGTTGCTGGACAGGCAGGCATCGACCAGGGCGCGGTTGTCGGCGCCGTGGCAGGTGGCCTGCACGATGACGTTGCGCGCAAAGCCCAGGTGGTCGCGCAGGGCGAACAATTGCGCCTTGCTGGCATCACACGGGGTGTACTTGCGCTCGGGGGCATAGGGGAATTCGGCGCCGGGGCCGAAGACGTGGCAGTGCGCGTCCACCGCGCCCGCGGGCAGCTGGAAGCGCGGCTTGCTGGGGCCGGTGTACCAGTCCATCCAGCCGGTGGTTTTCTCGAAGGGGCCCGTGGTGGGTTTGCTCATGGTTCTCTCGGGTAATTCTTGAATGTTGACTTCACCGCAGGGCCGGCTCGACCGCGCCGCGCAGGCCGGCACGGTCGATGGCGGACTGCAGGGTGCCGTCGCGGCGCACGGCCAGCGCGAAACTGCTCAGGTAGGACAGCCCGGCCTCACGCCCCTTGGGAATGGCAATGGCCAGGTTCTCCAGGCCCCAGCGGCCGTCCAGCACGCGCGCGCCGGGCAGGCCGTCGGCCATTTCGTACAGGATGCCCTTGTTGGTCGCAAAGGCATCGAGCTTGCGCGCGGCCAATTGCTCGGACGCCGCCTTGAGGGTGGGCTGTGGCACCACCTGGGCCTGCTTGTAGCTGCGCGTGAGCACGCCCTGCGAGGTGCTGCCCTGGCTGACGCCAACCTTGATGCCCGCGCGGTCGATCTCGCTGGTGTTTTGCAGCGGGCTGCCGGCCGGCACCAGGTAGCCCAGCTCCAGGCTGACCAGGGGCAGGGTGAAGTTGACATCGCGCGCACGCGCCTCGGTGGCGTTGGTGAAGGTGAAGTCCACCTCGCCGATCTTCATGGCCTCGATCACTTCGGCAATGCGCTTGTACTCGACCAATTCAACCGACACGCCCAGCCAGCGTGCCAGCTCGTTGCCCAGCTCGTAGGCCACGCCCGTCACCTTGCCGTTCTTGTCCGTCACCATCGAGGTCGGGCTGCCCGAGTAGACGCCGACGCGCAGCTTGCCATCGGGTGCCAGTGCGGCGCGCACCTGGGGCGTGGGTGCCGGGGGCGGCGTGACGGCGCAGCCGGCCAGCAGCGTGACCGCGGCCAGCAAGCCCAGGAAGCCGCTTCTGCGCAACATGTTCATACTTGTCCCCTCTTGTGGCGTGTAGACGGAGAACTTAGTCGATGTACTTCAGGCCCAGCTTTTCCAGCGGCTCGCGGAATTTGTACATGTCCAGGCCCAGCACACCGGACGCCAGCTTGGCGCGCTTCTCGCCCTCGAAGGACTCGCGGGCTGCGGCGGCATCGGCCACCTTCTGTGCGTCGGCGGCGTTGACGACGACCACGCCGTCGTCATCGGCCACGATGGCGTCGCCCGGGTTGACGATCATGCCGGCGCAGACCACGGGGATGTTCACCGAACCCAGCGTGGCCTTGATGGTGCCCTTGGCGCTGATGGCACGGCTCCAGACCGGGAAGTCCATGGCCTGGAGTTCCGCGATGTCGCGGCAACCGCCGTCGATGATCAGGCCGCGTGCGCCGCGCGCCTTGAAGCTGGTGGCCAGCAGGTCGCCGAAGAAGCCGTCGGTGTTGGGCGAAGACAGGGCCGCCACGACAATGTCGCCCGGCTTGATCTGCTCGGCCACCACATGCAGCATCCAGTTGTCGCCCGGGTGCAGCAGCACAGTGACGGCGGGGCCAGCAATCCGGGCGCCGGGATAGATGGGGCGCATATAGGTCTGCATCAGGCCGATGCGGCCCTGGGCCTCGTGCACGGTGGCCACACCGTACTTTCCCATTTTCTCGACAGCGGCGGCATCGGCGCGCACGATGTTGCGCTTGACGATGCCCAGGGGTGCGTTGACGCTCATGGTGTTTTCCTTTGTTGGTTTTCCGTTCTCCCTGAGCCTGACGAAGGGCCCTTCGCCAAGCTCAGGACGGGCTTCGACAGGCTCAGCCCGAACGAGGGATCGGTCTGTTGCGTATTTACTTGCCCTTGGCTTTCAGCTGCGCGTCCAGGCGCGAGAACACACGGCGCGCGTTGCCCTCATAGACCTTGAAGCGCTGTTCCTCGTTGAGGTGCGGCGTGGCCTGCACGTAGCGCTTGGTGTCGTCGTAATAGGCACCGGTCTCGGGGTCGATGCCGCGCACGGCGCCAATCATTTCGGAGGCGAACAGGATGTTGTCCACCGGAATCACACGGGTCAGCAGGTCGATGCCGGGCTGGTGGTAGACGCAGGTGTCGAAGTAGATGTTCTTGAGCAGGTGCTCGCTCAGCAGCGGCTTCTTCATCTCCTGCGCCAGGCCGCGGAAACGGCCCCAGTGGTAGGGCGCGGCGCCGCCGCCGTGCGGGATGATGAATTTCAGCGTGGGGAAGTCCTTGAACAGGTCACCCTGGATCAGCTGCATGACGGCCGTGGTGTCGGCGTTCAGGTAGTGCGCGCCGGTGGTGTGGAAGCAGGCATTGCAGCTGGTGGACACATGGATCATGGCCGGGATGTCGTACTCGACCATCTTTTCGTAGATGGGGTACCACTGCCGGTCGGTCAGCGGCGGGCTGGTCCAGTGGCCGCCAGACGGATCGGGGTTCAGGTTGATGCCGACGTTGCCGTATTGCTGAACGCACTTTTCCAGCTCGGGGATGCAGGTGGCCGGGTCGACGCCGGGGCTTTGCGGCAGCATGGCCGCGGGCACGAAAGAGTCGGGAAACAGCTGGCTCACGCGGTAGCAAAGCTCGTTGCAGATGGCGGCCCAGGTGCTGGACACATTGAAGTCGCCGATGTGGTGCGCCATGAAGCTGGCGCGCGGGCTGAAGATGGTGAGGTCGGAGCCGCGCTCTTTCATGAGCCGGAGCTGGTTGGCCTCGATCGACTCGCGCAGTTCGTCGTCGCTGATCTTCAGGTCCGCCACTTTAGGCATGAGGGCCGGGTCCTTGATGCCGGCGATCTGCTGGTTGCGCCAGGCCTCCAGCGCCTTGGGGGCGGTGGTGTAGTGGCCGTGGATGTCGATGATCATGGGTTTTTTCATAACGGTCTCCTGGGATTCAGATTCGATTCAGGCCGGGTCCATGCCCTGGCGGCGTTTCGCCTCTGACGCAGCGGGCGAGGCCATATAGGCCAGCATGGCGCGCACGGCACCGGCCTGCTGGCTCGTTACGCAAACGCCGGCCGAAAAAGTGGTGATGATCTGGATGGCCGGTGGCAGCGGGCCCAGCACGCTGAGGCCTTCGATGTTCAGCATCTCGCTGAGCTGCTGGAAACCCAGCGCCACCTCGCCCTTGGCGACCAGACTGCCCACGGGGATGCCCGGCGGGGGGGTCACGATGCGGTCCCCGATCTGCTCGGCGATGCCCCAGCGCTCGAACAATTTCGCCAGCGCCACGCCGCTGGGTCCGGTGGAGTAGCTGATGTTGCGCGCCGCCAGGATGGCCTGGCGTACCGCGTCCTCGCTGGAGATGTCGGGCTTCGGGGTGCCGGCGCGCACAGCGACGGCCACGCCCGAGCGCACCAGGTCCACCTTGCTGCCGGCCAGCACATGGCCGGAGGCGATGAGCTTGTCGATGGCATCGGAGGCCAGGATCACGACATCAAAAGCCTCGCCGGCCTGCACGCGCCGGGCCGCATCCACGCCGCCCACCGACTCGATGGCCACACGCTGGCCCGCGTGCTGCTGGTAGGCGTCCACCAGCTCGGCCAGCACCTGGCGGGTGGCCATGGAGGAAATGCCCAGGATGGGAGTGCTCATGAGGGAAACAGGCAGTTTGCGTTGCTGGGCTTAAGCAGCGATTGTGGCCACCCGGCCCCGCCGTGCCAAGGCGGAGCCGTTTCTAGCAGGTATCGCATTTCGGCATAATGAAGTCGAAGCTATCCCGCAAAGCATGGACCTCAAACAACTCGAATATTTCGTGCGTGTAGCCGAACTGGGCAGTTTCACGCGCGCCGCCGGGGTGCTGAACATTGCCCAGCCGGCGCTCAGCCGCCAGGTGCGCCTGCTGGAGGTGGAGCTGCGGCAGAACCTGCTGTTGCGCAACGGCCGCGGCGTCACGACCACCGATGCCGGCAAGCTGCTGCTGGAGCACGGCCGCGGCATCCTGCACCAGGTGGAGCGCGCGCGCGAAGACCTGGGCCGCGTGCGCGGTGCCCTGGCCGGCCGCGTGGCCCTGGGCTTGCCGCCGAGCATCGCCCGCATGCTGACGGTGCCGCTCACGCGCGCCTTCCGCAAGCGCCTGCCCAGTGCCGCGCTGTCCATCAGCGAGGGGCTGACGATCTCCATGCAGGAAAGCCTGCTGACCGGACGGCTGGACATCGCCCTGCTCTACAACCCGCCGGCCAGCCCCGAGCTCAACACCCTGCCGCTGCTGGACGAGGAGCTGTTCCTGATCGGGCCGCGCCCGCCACGCAGCAAGGCCAAGACGCAGCCCATCAGCCTGAAGGAGGTCAGCGCCCTGCCCCTGGTCATCCCGAGCCGGCCCAACGCGATCCGCATGGTGGTGGAAACCGAGATGGCCGGCATCGGCTGCAAACCCGAGATCAGCCTGGAGATCGACGGCGTGGCCGCCATCCTGGACCTGGTGGCCGACGGTGCAGGCTACGCCGTGCTGCCCAAGTACGCGCTGGCCACCATGCAGAAGCCCGAGGCCTATCAGGCGCGCGCCATCGACAAACCCCGCCTGGCCAGCCGCCTGGCACTGGCCACGGCCGCCGGCCGCACCACCACCATGACGCAGCAGGCGATGCTGGAGTTGATCCAGCAGGTGACGGGTGAGGTCTTCGGCGCCATCCCGACCACCGCATGAACACGCAGACTAACCATGGCAACTGACACCCCCTACACACTCGCCGGCGTGATGGGCTGGCCGGTGGCGCACTCGCGCTCGCCCGCCATCCACGGCCACTGGATCCGCCACTACGGGCTGAACGGCCACTATGTGCTGCTGCCCGTGCAGCCCGAACGGATTGCCGACGCCGTGCGCGGCCTGCCGGCTCTGGGCTTTGCCGGCTGCAACATCACCATCCCGCACAAGGTGGCGGCGATGGCGCTGGTGGACCGCATCGACCCGCTGGCCGCGCGCATCGGCGCCATCAACACCGTGGTTGTCGACAAGGATGGCCGCCTGAGTGGCTACAACACCGACGCCTATGGTTTCATCCAGAGCCTGCTGGACGCTCAGCCCGATTGGCGCGCCGATGCCGGCCCGGTCACCGTGCTGGGTGCGGGCGGCGCGGCGCGCGCCATCCTGGTCGCGCTGGCCGAACGCGGGGCCAGAGAAATCCGCCTGTGCAACCGCAGCCCGGACAAGGCGCAGGCCCTGGCCGCCGAGTTCGGTGGGCCGATCCGCGCCTACCCCTGGGAACAGCGCGAAGACGCGCTGGAGGGCGCAGCCCTGCTGGTGAACACCACCAGCCTGGGCATGAAGGGGCAGGAGCCCCTGGAGATTTCCTTGGAGCGGCTGCCCAGGCACGCCCTGGTCTGCGACATCATCTACGTGCCGCTGGAGACCCCGCTGCTGGCTGCTGCACGTGAGCGCGGCAACGCCACCGTCAACGGCCTCGGCATGCTGCTCAACCAGGCCCGTCCGGCCTTCCAGCACTGGTTCGGCGTGCTGCCCGAGGTGACGCCGGAACTGCGGCGCATGGTGGAGGACACGATCGGGTAAACCATGGGTAGCGCGGCGAATCCGGACATGTCAAATAGAACAACTGCCAACTCTGATTAGCCACATGAAACCTCTACGACTGTCCAGCCAGTTCGTGCTGCCGGCCCTGGTGTTGTGCATGGCCAAGCTGGCCCAGGCACAGCCTGCAACGACCCACGCGGCGACACTGCCTATCGCGGATGTGCATTTCCATCAAATGCCGTTCATGACCGCTGAGGATCTGAAGGCCCGACTGGATAGGCACAACATCCGCTGGGTCGTGAGCGCTGGAGCAGCCGGCCCGGCGGCCTTCATGAAGAAGGACTCGTCGTTTGCACGGGATCTGGAGTACAAGAAAGTGCTGGGCGACCGCTTCTTGCCCGCTGTAGGTTGGCAGGAACTTCAGGAAGCAGAATCTGACGCGGGTACACAGCTCTACGCCGGCGAACCCAATGCGCGTCGTCATGTGGTCCTCCAACTGATCGATGAACGCCTGGGGGCGGGGCGCCATGTCATTTCGGAGACCTTCCCGAATGCAGAGACCTCCACCACGATACGACTTTTAGCCCGACGTGTGGCAACCGACTCCCCTGTATTTGTCGAGCTCTACAGGCTTTCCATCAAATACAAGGTGCCTTTGCCCATGCACATGCAATGGCACCCCCAGTCGGTCGAGGAACTGGGCAAATTGCTGGCATCCGATGCACGTGGCGTGGTCCTGCTCTCGCACTGCGGCAAGACGACCAACGCGGCGGATATACGCCTCCTCTTCGAGAAACATGCCAATGTGCTCTGTGACCTCGGCTTTCGCAGCCCGCCCCAGGGTGCGGCCGAAAGTGCCAGGGACCCGGCCCGCACCATTTTCTGGGGCGACAGCCTCTTTTCCAAGCCGGGTATCAAGCCTGAATGGAAACAGCTGATCGAGGACTATCCGGACCGTTTCATGGTGGCCATGGACGATGTGCATCGTTGGTCAACCTACGATGAGGTGGTTGCTGCGATACGCAGCGGCGTTCTGGCACAACTGACACCCGGGACTGCCGAGAAAGTGGCCTACAAGAATGCACTACGCGTCTTTGGCTTGAGCGATGCAGCCGACACCCCCATCCAGCAGGCCGAAACAAAAAGACCGGACGCCGAGAAGCCGCCTTGACATCCTGACTTCTTGCTTGCGACCTCATAGGGCCGACGTCTCTTGAGCGTCCGGCGCGAGGAGCGAGCCCCATGAAAAAACGGTCCCTTGGACCGCTTTTTCATTTGGGACCGCGCCTCCAGCCCGGCCTCAGCCTGCCGTTTACTGGCGCGGAATGTTCGCCTTGATGATCACGTCACCCCAGCGCTTGATCTCGCTCTGCAGGAAGGCCTGGGTCTGCTCGGGCGTGCTGGAGCGGGGCTCGATGTTGAGGTCGCGCAGCTTCTTGCTGACCTCGGGATCCTGCAGCGCCGCAGCGATTTCGCGGTGCAGGCGGGCCACCACGTCTTTGGGTGTGCCGGCGGGCACGGCCAGCCCATTCCAGGACGAGGCCTGGTAATTGGGCAGGCCCGCCTCCTTGCTGGTGGGCACGTCGGGCAGCAGGGCCGAACGCTCCGTGTCCGTGATTGCCAGGGCCCGCAGGGCGCCGCCCTTGATCTGCCCCATGATGGGCGAGACGATCTCGACGGCCACGTCGATCTGACCGCCGCGCAGCGCGTTGACGACTGCAGGCGTGCCGTTGAAAGGCACGATCTGCATGTCCACGCCGGCATTCGACTTGAACAGTTCGGCGGCGAGGTTCTGGGTGCTGCCGATATTGATGCTGCCCACATTGAGCTTGCCGGGATTGGCTCTGGCGTAGGCCAGCACCTCGCCCAGGGTCTTGAAGCGGGACTCGGTCGCGGTCACGACGGCAATGTCGAAGAAGCCCAGGGTGCTGACGGGCGTGAAGTCCTTGACCGTGTCATAGGGCAGCTTGTTGAACAGCGTGGCCGTCACGGCGCTGGCATTGGACATCAGCAAGAGGGTGTAGCCATCCGGGGCCGACTTGGCCACGGTATCCGCCGCGCCGATGCCGCCGGCACCCGGCTTGTTCTCGATCACGACCGGCTGCCCCAGGGTCTGGCTCAGCTTCTGGCCCACGGTACGGGCGGTCAGGTCGGCCACACCACCGGGCCCAAAGGGGACGATGATCTTGAGGGGCTTGCTGGGGAAGGACTGGGCCCAGCCCGCGGATGCCAGGGTGGCGGCCAGCACGGCGACGAGGGCACGGCGATTCAGCAGATGCATGACGAAGTCTCCTTGAAAAATCAAGCTGGCGTGATCAGCGCGCCACGCCCAGCAGACGGTCCAGCAGCTCGGGCTGGTCCAGCAGCGATTGCGCCGTGCCCGAGTGCACCACGGTGCCGCGGTCCAGCACAGCGGCCACATCCGAGATGGCCAGAATGGCCTGCGGATGCTGCTCCACGATGATGGCCGACAGGCCCTCCTCGCGCGTGATGCGGCGGATGGCACGCAGCAATTCCTGCACGATGATGGGCGCCAGGCCTTCGAGCGGCTCATCCAGCAGCAGCAATTTGGGATTGAGCACCAGGGCGCGCGCCACGGCCAGCATCTGCTGTTCGCCGCCCGAGAGCTGGGTGCCCAGGTTGGTCTTGCGTTCGGCCAGGCGCGGGAACATCTCGTAGGCGCGCGCCGGGGTCCACGGGCCCGGGCGTGCCACGGCGCTGAGGTTCTCGTCCACCGTGAGCGACTTGAAGATGTTGCGCTCCTGCGGCACCCAGCCGATGCCGGCATGGGCGCGCTGGTGCAGCGGCACCTTGTGCAGGGCCACACCATCGAAGGTGATGGTGCCGCCATGCTGGCGCGTGGTGCCGGCCAGGGTGTTGATGAAGGTGGTCTTGCCGGTGCCGTTGCGACCCAGGAGGGCCAGGGTCTGGCCCGGGTTCAGGGACAGCGACACATTGTTCAGCACCACCGCTTCGCCGTAGCCGGCGCTCAGGTTCTCAACCTTGAGGAGTTCAGCCATGCGCCGCCTCCTCGCCATAGCCGAGATACACGGCCTTGACCTGAGGGTCGTTGGCGATGGTCTCGGGGTCACCTTCGGTGAGTACACTGCCATTGACCAGCACCGTCATACGCTTGGCAAAGCTGAAGACGAGGTCCATGTCGTGTTCGATGAGGAGCACCGACACATCGGCCGGCAGGGCCGCCACGGTCTGCAGCAACTCTTCACGCTCCCCCGCAGGTACACCGGCCACCGGCTCGTCGAGCAGCAGCACGCGCGGCTCGCAGGCCAGGGCAATGGCGATCTCCAGCAGGCGGCGCTTGCCGTAGGCCAGCACATGGGTCTTCTGATTCATCACCTCGCTCAGGTGGAACTGCTCAAGCAACTGCTCGCAGCGTTCGGTGACCCGGGTGTTGCGACCCAGGGCCTGCCACCAGCGCGTGCCCAGCCCGTTGTGTTGCGAGACGGTCAGGGCCAGGGTCTCCAGCGGCGTGAGCGTGTCAAACAACTGGTTGATCTGGAAGGTGCGCACCATGCCGCGGCGCACGCGCTGGTGCGGCGCCAGCTGGGTGATGTCCTGCCCTTCCAGCAGGATGCGCCCTTCGGTGGGTTCGAGCACACCGGTCAGCAGGTTGATCAGTGTGGTCTTGCCGGCGCCATTGGGGCCGATGAGCGCATGGCGCGCGCCCTTGTGCAGGTCCAGGCTGACGTTGCCGGTGGCGGTGATGCCGCCGAAGCGCTTGACCAGGCCCTGCGCAGACAGAACGATTTCGGATGAACTCATTTACTCTGCCCCCCCCACCAGGTCCAGGGACGGATCAGGCGCTCACGCCCCACCAGCATCAGCACGACCAGGAAGAGACCGATCCAGAAGGTCCAGTACTGGGGGGTGATGGAGGAAATCCAGTCCTGCATGAGCTTGAAGATCACAGCGCCTGCCACGCCGCCGTAGAGCCAGCCGGTGCCGCCAATGACCAGCAGCAGCATGAGGTCGGCCGAGCGGTGGAACTCGAACACATCGACGGAGGCGAAGCTGCTGGTCTGGGCCAGCAGGGCGCCGGCCGCGCCGGCCACACCGGCGGCGATGGTGTAGATCGCGGCCAGGCGGGAGCTCACCGGAATGCCGATGGCCATGGCGCGCAGGCGGTTGTCGCGCAGCGCCTTGAGGGTTCCGCCAAAGGGCGAATGCACCAGGCGGCGCGCCAGGAAGAAAAACACGATCAGGACGGTCAGCGAGTACAAGGCGGAGGTGCGCCCGTAGAGATCGAACTCGAAGGTGCCCAGCAGCGGGCCCATGACCACGCCCTGCAGGCCGTCGGCGCCGCCCGTGATGTCGAGCTTGTTGGCCAGCTCCATCAGGATCATGGCCACGCCCATGGTGACCATGAGGCGCGTGAGGTCGGTCCCGCGCATGATGGTCAGCGAGCACAAGGCGCCCAGCGCGGTGGACACCCCGATGGCGAAGGCCAGACCGACGAGGGGATCGGGCATGACGTGCTTCGCAAACAGGGCCGCTGCATAGGCGCCCATGCCGAAGAAGGCCGCATGCCCCAGCGACACGATGCCGGCGTAGCCCAGGACCAGGTCCAGCGAGATGGCGAACAAGGCGACGATGGCAATCTCGTTGACGATCAGGGCGTGACCGCCCAGCACGAACGGCGAGCCCAGGGCCAGCAGCCAGAGCAGCGGCTCCCAGAGCTTCCAGCGTTGCTGGCCGAGCAGGGAAAGTTGGGCCTTGTTCATGCCTTGCCTCCCTTGCGCACGAAGAGGCCTTGCGGGCGCCAGATCAGGATCACGATCATCAGGAAGTAGACGATGAAGGCGCCAAAGCGCGGGATGTAGTACTTGCCCGCCACGTCGGCAATGCCCAGCAGCAGGGCGGCCAGCAGCGGCCCGGTGATGGACGAGGTGCCCCCGACGGCCACCACGATCAGGAAATAGATCATGTTCTTCAGCGGGAAGCTCGGGTCCATGCCCATCACTTCGGCCCCCAGCGCCCCGCCCAGGCCGGCCAGGCCGGAGCCCACGGCGAAGGTCAGCAGGAACACGACGTTGACATTGATGCCCAGGCCGGCGGCCACGCGCTGGTCATCCACGGAGGCGCGCAGGCGGCTGCCGAAGCGTGTCCTGGTCAGGATGTACTGCAGGCCGATGGTCAGCGCCGCGCAGATGGCAATGATGAAGAGGCGGTAGTGCCCCATGCCGAGCATCCAGGGATCGGCGCCGATCTCGGTGCGGCCCTTGAGCCACTCGGGCAGCTGGATGATCTGCTGGCTGGAGGTCATGAAGTAGTCCATGGCCGCCACGGCCATGAAGGTCAGCCCGATGGAAAACAGCACCTGGTCCAGGTGGGGCCGGCTGTACATGGGGCGATAGAGCGTGCGCTCCAGCACGGCCCCCAGCAGGGCCACGCCGATGAAAGCGATGGGCAGGCACCACAGGAAGGGGACGTCGTAGCGCTGCATCAGGATGACGGTGGCGTAGCCACCGACCATGGCGAAGGCGCCGTGGGCCAAGTTGATGAAGTTCATCAGGCCCATGGTGACGGACAGCCCGACCGCCAGGATGAATAGCAGCATGCCGTAGGCAATGCCGTCAAAAAGTATCGTCAGCATGAAGATGGGTCTTGAGTCTCCCCTCCCCCGCTGGGGGAGGGTTAGGGTGGGGGCCGGGCGCTTCGAGCCCCCATCCCGACCTTCCCCCAAAGGGGGAAGGAGTCTGTTGAAACGTACTTACTTGGTCTTGCCGGGGTCCTTGACGTCCTTGATGGCGTCAAATTCCACGTTGTAGAGCTCGCCGCCCTGCTTCTCCACCTTGCGCAGGTAGATGCTGTGCACGACGTCGCGGGTCTGCGCGTCGATGAACATGGGGCCGCGCGGGCTCTCCCAGACCTGGCCCTTCATGGCCTCCAGCAGGCCGTCGCCGCCGCCCTTGCCCTTGGAGGCCTTGAGCGCTTCGTAGATCACACGCATGCCGTCATAGCCGCCGACGGCCATGAAGTTGGGGCGCATGCCATTGTTGGCCTTCTTGAAGGCCTCGACGAACTTCTTGTTGGTGGCCGAAGGATGGGCAGCCGAGTAGAAGTGCGCAGTCACCACGCCCAGGGCACCGTCGCCCATGCTGTTGAGCTGGTCGTCGTCGGTGATGTCGCCCGGGCCGATCAGCTTGATGCCAGCCTTGTCCAGGCCGCGCTCCAGGAACTGCTTCATGACGGCCGCGCCGGCGCCCGAGGGCACGAAGACGAACAGGCCGTCCGGTTTGGCATCACGCACCTTCTGCAGGAAGGGGGCGAAGTCGGGGTTACGCATGGGCACCCGCAGGGATTCGACGACGGTGCCGCCGTTGAAGATGAAGCGATCCCTGAAGAATTTCTCGGCGTCGTGGCCCGGACCGTAGTCGCTGACCAGAGTCACAACCTTCTTGATGCCGCCCTTGCTCGTGGTCCAGTCGGCCATCGCGACCGAGGACTGTGCCAGCGTGAAGCTGGTGCGCACGATGTAAGGCGAAGACTGGGTGATGCTGGACGTACCCGCCGCCATCACGACCATCGGGGTCTTGGACTGGGTGGCGATCGGCGCCGTGGCAAAGGCCGAGGGCGTGATGCCGAAACCGGCCAGGACATTGACCTTGTCGTTCACCACCAGCTCCTGGGCCAGGCGCTTGGTGACGTCCGGCACGCTGGTGTCGTCCTTCACGATGAGCTGAACCTTCTTGCCTGCCACCGTATCGCCGTGCTGGGCCATGTAGAGCTTGGCGGCGGCTTCGATCTGGCGGCCAGTGGAAGCCTGCTGGCCGGTCATGGGCAGGATCAGGCCGATCTTGAAGGTGTTGTCCTGGGCCAGCACGGCCGAGGAGGAAACCGCCGCCAGCGCCAGGATCGATGCGCTCAGAAACTCACGCTTTTTCATGTCAGGCTCCTATATAGATGTTGTCGCTTCGCGCACCCGGCCCGCTTCGGTGCAGACTAAATCAATGTGGCGAAGGTGCGTTACTTTCGCCTCAAACCAGATCATGCGCAAGTCAAATTTCTGACTGATAGATATAACCGTTTGAAATATCTCGGGCACTCACCTACAAAAAAGAACAAAACCCGAGCCGACCCGGGAAGGGCCGGATCGACGCTCGAACCGGCGCACGGCGCTCCAGTTTCAATAGCGCAGCTTGCCGTCCTGGTCCATCACGGCGATATCGACAAATCGGCTGCCCGCATTGCTCTTGGAGAAATCGATGCGGTAGCCGTCGAAGTCAATTTCGCCCATGGACTGCAGGCTCCTGGCCAGGGCCGCGGGTGTGATCTCGCCGCGGATGCGTCGCATTCCTTCGCCCAGGATGCGCGCCGACACATAGCCTTCCATGTGGAAAGCGGCATAGGCCTTGATATCCGGATGGGCTGCCTGCATGGCTGCCTGGAAATCGCGCACCAGGGTCTTGGTACGGCCATTGGGATTGGGATAGATTTGGGCAATGCCGACGCCGCGCGCCAGGTCAGCGCCAGCGACCCTGGCCAGCATGCCAGGCGCCGTGTCGGCCAAGATGAAGATGGATTGCGAAACCCCGACCTTGCGCAAGGCAGAGACACTGCCCGCGGCAAAGGGCGGGGCACCGATCACGATCACGCCCTGCGGGTTGGACTTGAAAACCTCCTCGGCGGCCTTGGCCTGGTCTTCGGGCTTGAAAACGGACTGGTAGCCCTTGACGTCCATGCCCCCGAGGCGGGCCGCCTCGTCGGTCACCACCTTGACGCCCCCGGTCCCCATGGGGATGTCCTGGTGCAGGACAGCCAGCTTGACAATGCCCAGGGTGCGGGCGTGGTTGACGATCTTCTCGATCTGCTGCTTGTCGCCGGCCCGCACATGGAACAGGCGCGGGTGCCCGGGATTGCGGAAGGGCTCCGCGCCCGGCACGGCATTCATGATGACCACATCATGCTTGTCGAGCAGCTTGTCGGCGAACATGCGCTGCAGCGAGGCAGAGCCGACCGGTGAGATCAGGGCCACCGGCTTGCGCTGCATGGCCTGCTCGAACGCGGCCACGAAACCGTCGGGCTTGTAGGTGTCGTCCAGCTCGAAGAAGGAGACCTTGCGCCCGTTGATGCCACCCGCCTTGTTGAGCTGGGCAAAGTAGGCCTTGGCACCCTGGTTGAGCTGCGACGCATCAGGCGCCGGCAGCCCGGTAAAGGGGCCGATCTGGCCGATCACGATGTCCTGCGCACCGGCTAGCGGCAGCAGGCCTCCAGCCAACAACGCTATCGCGCCAAGCCACTTGGCAACCGACTGATTCACTCGCATGATTGTTCTTTCTGCTTAGAAACTGGCCCATATCCTGCGGGGCAGTTTGCGGGACGTGGCCGACCCAAGCCAGTTCAAATCCGGTCTGTTAGATATGCCAGGCTGCGATAACCGACATGACCGACCACCGATTTGATGAATAATCCGTATCCTGAATGACTGCCCTGCAGTCCCGCCACAACCAACCTGCCGAGGAGATTCGCCATGAGCTTACGCACCACCCCCCCGTTCCGTGCCGACCACGTCGGCAGTTTCCTGCGCCCCAAATACCTGCTTGAAGCGCGCGAGCAGAAGGCCAAGGGGGAGATCACCGCCGAGCAGTTGCGCAAGGTGGAAGACAAGGCGATCACCGAGATCGTGAAGTTCCAGGAGGACGTGGGCCTGCAGAGCATCACCGACGGCGAGTTCCGCCGCACCTACTTCCACATCGACTTCCTGGAGCAGATCGGCGGCGTGCGCACCGATGTGCCGGTCACCATCATCAAGCCCGATGGCACCAAGGAACTGGCCCCGCCCGTAATGCGCGTGATCGACAAGGTGCGCCACATCAAGGACATCCAGCTCGCTGACTTCCAGTACCTCAAGAGCCAGATCGCCCCGGGCCGCGGCGCCGTGGCCAAGGTGACCATCCCCTCGCCCACCATGCTGCACTTCCGCGGCGGCCGCGCCGGCATCAGCAAGGAGCATTACCCCGAGCTGGATCCGGCCTTCTACGACGACGTGGCCAAGGCCTACGGGGATGAGTTGCGCAGCCTTGCCGCCGCGGGCTGCACCTATGTGCAGATGGACGACACCAACCTGGCCTACCTGTGCGACGACAAGATGCGCGAAGCCGCCCGCCAGCGCGGTGACGACCCGAATGAGTTGCCGCACCGTTATGCCATGTTCATCAACAAGGTGGTGGCGCAGAAGCCCGCCGGCATGACCCTGGCCATGCACCTGTGCCGCGGCAATTTCAAGAGCACGCACGCGGCTTCGGGCAACTACGAGCCGGTGGCCGAGGCCCTGCTCAAGGAAATGAACCTGGACGCCTATTTCCTGGAGTACGACGACGACCGCAGCGGCGATTTCCGCCCCCTGCGCTTCCTGGCGCCGGGCAAGATCGTGGTGCTGGGGCTGGTGACCACCAAGTTCGGCAAGCTGGAGACCAAGGACGAACTCAAGCGCCGCATCGACGAGGCGGCCAAGTATGTCGCGATGGACCAGCTCTGCCTGTCGCCGCAGTGCGGCTTCTCCAGCACGGTGCACGGTAACGACATCGCCGTGGAAGACCAGCGCGCCAAGTTGCGTCTGGTGGTGGAAACCGCGCAGGAAGTGTGGGGCAAGGCCTGAGCCAGGTCGGGCACGGAATGAAGGCGGCCTGCGGGCCGCCTTTTTTTATGCGCCGCCCTTGGCGGAGCGGTCCTTGACGAAGTTGTAGCCGAAGTCCAGCGCCGCCTCGAGCGACAGCTCGATCGCGTGGCGCTCGTGTTCGGTCAGGTAGAACATGAGGTCGACGTCATGCCGCACATAGCGTGGGGGCAGGCGGTTCAGCGCCACGCAGGCCACATCGGCCAGCATGTCGGGCGTCATATTGGGCCAGCGCTGGGCGCGGCGCAGGACTTCCTCGAACACCAGACGTTCGTAGTAGTTGTGGACCTGCTCGAAATTGCTGATCATGAAAGCCTCCAGGGAACTGCCGGTGACCTTAGCAGTTCCCGTGCGGCCTGACAAGGCCGCACAAGCGACCTGCCCTCAGGCCAGGCCCAGCAGGCGCACCGCGTTGCCCTTGAGGATGCCGGGCATCACCTCGGGTTTGAAGCCGGCCTCCTCGAAATCCTTCATCCAGCGCTCGGGCGTGATGAGCGGATAGTCGCTGCCGAACAGGATGCGGTCCTTGAGCAGCGTGTTGGCGTATTGCACCAGCTGCTTGGGAAAATATTTCGGGCTCCAGCCACTGAGATCGATCCAGACGTTGGGCTTGTGGGACGCCACGCTCAAAGCTTCGTCCTGCCACGGAAAACTCGGGTGCGCCATGACGATCTGCATGTCGGGAAAATCGATCGCCACGTCGTCCAGGTGCATGGGGTTGCTGTACTCCAGCCGCAGGCCACCACCGCAGCGCTTGCCGCTGCCGATGCCGCTGTGCCCGGTGTGGAAGATGGCGGGCAGCTTGTGCGCGTTGATCACCTCGTAGATCGGCCAGGCCATCTTGTCGTAGGGGTGGTAGCCCTGCACCGTCGGGTGGAACTTGAAGCCCTTGATGCCCTCCTCCTTGATGAGCCGCTCGGCCTCGCGCGCACCCATCTTGCCCTTGTGCGGGTCGATGCTGGCGAAGGCAATCATCATGTCGCTGTTCTCGCGCGCGGCCTGGGCGATCTCTTCGTTCGGGATGCGCCGGCGGCCCAGTTGCGATTCGCTGTCCACGGTGAACATCACCAGGCCGAGCTTGCGTTCGCGGTAGTAAGCAACGGTCTCGGCAATGGTGGGCCGGCGGTCGCTGCCGAAAAACTTGTCGGCCGCGCGGTCGTACTCTTCACCGTAGTTGTCGAAGGGATTGCGACAGCTCACTTCGGCGTGCGTGTGGATGTCGATCGCGATGAGGTTTTTGTGGTCCATGGATGTCTCTCGGTGGTGGGTCTGACCTAGGGAAAACACGGGGGTTGGTCGGACGGGTTTGGCTTGTTTTGGTTATTGTTTATAACCATAATCAGCCCTCGTTTCAAGCGCAAAAACCCCAGAAGAGACGGCCGACGCCGACCCCCGACATGCCCATCCATTCCACCGACATCAGCCTGAGCCTGCAAGGCGCTTCTTCCGAAATCGCCGTCATCACGCTCAACCGCCCGGCCAAGCGCAACGCACTCAACGACGGTCTGATCCTGGCCATCCGCGACATGTTCCAGGCCATGCCGCACGGCGTGCGCGCCGCCGTCATCCACGGCAGCGGCGACCACTTCTGCGCCGGCCTCGACCTGTCCGAACTCAGCGAGCGCGACGCCGGCCAGGGCCTGCACCACTCGCGCATGTGGCACAGCGCGCTGGAGTGCGTGCAGTACGGCCCGGTGCCGGTGGTGGCCGCGCTGCACGGCGCGGTGGTGGGCGGCGGCCTGGAGCTGGCCAGCACCTGTCACATCCGCGTGGCCGACGAGTCCGCCTTCTTCGCGTTGCCCGAAGGTTCGCGCGGCATCTTCGTGGGCGGTGGCGGTTCGGTGCGCATCCCGCGCCTGATCGGCGCCGCGCGCATGGCCGACATGATGTTCACCGGCCGCGTTTACAAGGCGCCCGAGGCCGAGCGCATCGGCCTCACGCAGTACCTCGTGCCCCAAGGCACGGCGCTGGAGAAGGCCATGGAACTGGCCGCGCGCATTGCACAAAACGCACCACTCACCAACTACGCGCTGATGCACGCGCTGCCGCGCATCGCCGAACAACCGGCCGACCAGGGCTACCTGACCGAAGCCATGATGGCCGCCATCGCGCAAAGCGATCCCGAAGCGAAAACGCGTGTGCGCGCTTTCCTCGAAGGCCGCGCCAACAAGGTCAGCAAGGACTGAGCGCCATGAGCCAGAACCCGACGATGGCGAAATACCGCCCGCTCACCTTCGGTGTCACCCGCGCCACCCTGCGCGACGGCGCCCAGGGTACGCACTACCTGCGCGCCGATCAGGCCCTGCCGCCATTTCCCGAACGCATCACCGACCGGCTGGTGCACTGGGCAAAAGCGCGCCCCGAGCAGACCGTGTTTGCCCGACGCACGAAGAGCGCCGACGGCAGCACCGGCGACTGGCGCCACATCACATTTGCACAGGCGCTTGACGCCGCGCGCCGCATCGGCCAGGGCCTGCTGAACCGGGGACTCTCGGCCGAGCGCCCGGTGCTGATCCTGAGCGAGAACGATCTTGAGCACGCGTTGCTGGCACTCGGCTGCGTCTACGCCGGCGTCGCCTACTGCCCCACCTCCCCCGCCTACTCGCTGGTGAGCCAGGACTTCGACAAGCTGCACCACGTGGTGAAGACGCTCACGCCCGGCCTCGTGTTCGCCAGCGACGCCAGCCGCTACAGCCGCGCGATGCTCGCCACGCTGGGTGAAGGCGTGGAGCTGGTGACGACCGAAGGCACTGTGCCCGGTCGCGCCACCACCCCGTTCGCCGACCTGCTGGCCACCGAGCCCACACCGGCAGTGGACGCCGCCATGGCCGCCACCGGGCCGGACACGATCGCCAAGTTCCTCTTCACCTCGGGCTCGACCAAGATGCCCAAGGCCGTGATCAACACGCAGCGCATGTGGTGCGCCAACCAGCAGCAGATGATGGAATCGATGCCGGTGCTGGCGCAGAGCCCGCTGGTGCTGGTGGACTGGCTGCCGTGGAACCACACCTTCGGCGGCAACCACAACTTCGGCATGGTGCTCTTTCACGGCGGCACGCTCTACATCGACGACGGCAAGCCCACACCGGCGCTGATGAACGAGACGCTGCGCAACCTGCGCGAGATCGCGCCCACGGTGTACTTCAACGTGCCCACCGGGTTTGAAGCGATCGCCAACGCGATGAAAACCGACGAGGCCCTGCGAAAGACCTTGCTCTCGCGCGTGCAGATGTTCTTCTACGCTGGCGCCGCGCTCGCTCAGCCGGTGTGGGACGCCCTGCACGCGGTGCAGGAAAGCGAGATCGGTGAGCGCATCGTCATGGGCACCGGCCTGGGCATGACCGAGTCCGGCCCCTTCGGCATCTTCGTGACCAGCCCCAACGTGAAGGCAGGTGACCTGGGCTTGCCCACGCCGGGCCTGGAGCTCAAGCTGGTGGACGCTGGCGGCAAGACCGAGGTGCGCTACAAGGGCCCCAACATCACGCCCGGCTACTGGCGCATGCCCCTTGAGACAACCGAGTCCTTTGACGACGAGGGTTTCTTCAAGACCGGCGACGCGGTGAAATGGATCGACGAGACCGACATCCACCTCGGTCTCAAGTTCGACGGCCGCATCGCCGAAGACTTCAAACTCGCCACCGGTACCTTCGTGAGCGTGGGCCCGCTGCGCGCCAAGATCATTGCGGCCGGCGCACCCTACATCCAGGACGTGGTGATCACCGGCCTGAACATGAAGGAGGTCGGCGCCATGGTGTTCCCCACGCCGCTGGTGCGCTCGCTCAGTGGTTTGCCGGCCGACGCCTCCCTGCACGACGTGCTCAACAGCGAACCGGTGCTCGCGCACTTCCAGCGCGTGGTGACCGAACTCGCCAAAACCGCCACCGGCAGCGCCAGCCGCATCGCCCGCCTGTGCCTGCTGGCCGACCCGCCCACCATCGACCGTGGCGAGGTGACCGACAAGGGCTCCATCAACCAGCGCGCCGTGCTGGCCCACCGCGCCGAGACTGTCGACCTGCTGCACAGCGATGGCCTGCACGCCATCCTGAAACCCGAGACATGACGCCCCCCGCGCCGCTTTCAGCGTCACCCCCCACTGGGGGGCGATGCCTGCAGACCGGCAAAGCCGGACCTGCGGCATCCTTGACTGGAATCCCGGCGCACGAACCGTATTCGATGAAATGGAATGCACTGTGACGAACAAGATCAAGGGATTTTTCAACGCCTTCGACGACGTCTGGCTGCTCGCCGGCGTGCGCACACCCATGGTCGACTACTGTGGCGCGCTGGGCCACCTCTCGCCCACCGATCTCGGCATCAAGGCCGCGCGCGAAGCGCTGGCCCGAGCCGGCGTGCCGGGTGAACACATCGGCTCGGTGATCGCGGGCAACATGGCGCCTGGCGACTTCGACCAGTTTTTCCTGCCGCGCCACATCGGCCTGTACGCCGGTGTGCCGGTGGAGGTGCCGGCGATCATGGCGCAGCGCATCTGCGGCACCGGCTTCGAGCTGTTCCGCCAGGCGGGTGAACACATCCAGGGCGGCGCGTGCGACGCCGCGCTGGTGGTGGGCACCGAGAACATGACACGCAACCCGATCGCCGCCTTCGACCACCGCACCGGCTTCAAGCTCGGCGCGCCGGTCGGCTTCAAGGACTACATGTGGGAAGCGCTGAAAGACCCGGCGGCGGGCA
The DNA here is from genome assembly GCA_030695415.1 of Hylemonella sp. GTDB lineage: Bacteria > Pseudomonadota > Gammaproteobacteria > Burkholderiales > Burkholderiaceae_C > Hylemonella. The sequence goes on along the minus strand of JAUYQZ010000007.1, from coordinate 50,217 downwards.
TCAACATGATCCAGACCGCAGAGAACCTGGCGAAGAAGTACGGCATCACGCGCGAGGAAGTGGACGCGTTCGCCTCGGCGTCGTTCGCAAAGGCCGTGGCCGCGCAGGAGAGCGGTTTCCTTGCCGGGGAAATCGTCTCGGTGATCAGCGAGAAGTTCGAACTCGCCGGCTACAAACCACGCGGCATCAAGCTTCAAGGCAAGGTGACCGAAGTGACTTCCGACACCCATCCGCGCGTCTCGCCAGTAGAAGTGCTGGCCAAGCTGCGCGCGGTGTTTGAAGGCGGCGTGCAGACCGGTGGCAACAGCTCGGCGCTGGTGGACGCGGCCGCAGCCTGCGTGGTGGCCTCCGGCTCGTACGCCAAGGAACACGGCAAGCAACCGCTGGCCCGCGTGGTCGCAGCGTCGGCGGTGGGCGTGCCGCCCGAGATCATGGGCATCGGCCCGGCGCCGGCCATTCGCCTGCTGCTGGAGCGCACCGGCCTCAAGCTCGCGGACATCGCCCGTTTCGAAGTGAACGAAGCCCAGGGCGCACAGACGCTGGCCGTGGCGCGCGAACTCGGCATGGACCTGGACCGCCTCAACGTCAACGGCGGCGCCATTGCGCTGGGCCACCCGCTGGCCGCCACCGGCGTGCGCCTCACGCTCACGCTGGCGCGCGAACTGCAGCGCAGCGGCCAACGCTACGGCATCGCCAGCGCCTGTGTGGGCGGTGGCCAGGGCATGGCCCTCCTCATTGAAAACCCCTCGGCCTGAAACAAGAAGGACAAGACCATGAACATTCAAGGACATGCCGCCCTCGTCACCGGCGGTGGCTCGGGCCTCGGTGAAGCCACCGCACGCGAACTCGCGCGCCTGGGCGCCAAGGTCGCCGTGCTCGACGTGAACCTGGACAACGCCAAGCGCGTGGCCAGCGAGATCAATGGCATCGCCTGCCACTGCGACATCACCAACACCGAGAGCCTGCAGGCCGCCATGGACGCCGCCACGGCCGCTCATGGCCCGGCCCGCATCCTCATGAACATTGCCGGCATCGGCAGCGCCAGGCGCGTGGTCGGCAAGGACGGCTCGGCCGCGCCGCTGGAAGACTTTGCCAAGGTGGTCACGGTCAACCTGATCGGCACCTCCAACGCCAGCCGCCTGTTTGCTGCGGCCTGCGCCAAGCTCGACCCACTGGAAGACGGCGAGCGCGGCGTGATGGTGTTCACCGCCAGCGTGGCCGCGTTCGACGGCCAGGTGGGCCAGCAGGCTTACAGCGCGTCCAAGGGTGGACTGGTGGGCATGACACTGCCGATGGCGCGCGACCTCGCTCAGCACGGCATCCGGGTCTGCACCATCGCGCCGGGCCTGTTCAGCACACCGCTCATTCGCACCCTGCCCGAGCCGGTGCAGGCCTCGCTGGCGGCCAGCATCCCGTTTCCGCCGCGCCTGGGCAAGCCCGAGGAGTTCGCATCGCTCGCCGCCTACATCGTGACCAACACGCACCTGAACGGTGAAGTGATCCGCCTGGATGGCGCCTTGAGGATGGCCCCAAGATGAGCAAGGTTGTCGTCTACGAAGTGGAAGTGATGTTCGGCGACTGCGACCCGGCCGGCATCGTGTTCTTCCCCAACTTCTCGAAGTGGATGGATGCGTCCTCGCTGAACTTCTTCGTCAAGTGCGGCGTGCCGCCCTGGCGCGAACTGGTGAAGACGCGCGGCATCGTCGGCACGCCGCTGCTGGAGATCCACACCAGGTTCATGCGCCCCGCCACCTACGGCGAACGCCTGCAGATCCACACCAGCGTGACCGAGTGGCGCGAGAAGGTGTTCATGCACAGGCATGTGGTGAAACGCGGCGACGACGTGTTGTGCGAAGGCACCGAGACCCGCGCCTTCGTGATCCACCCGCCCGAAGCGCCCGACCGCATCAAGGCAATTCCCGTGCCCGAAGACATCAAGGCACTTTGCAGCTGACCGTTTTTTCCCCGCCTTTTTCCAACCACCCAGAAGGAGACAACCATGAGCACACGCCGCCACTTCATCCAGGCCACCGCCGCCACCACTTTGCTGGGCTCGCTCGGCCTGCAGAGCGCCCACGCGCAAAACCTAGAGCAAGTCAAGATCGTCAACGGGTTTCCTGCCGGCGGCAGCGCCGATGTGACCAGCCGGCGCATTGGTGAGAAGCTGGGCGGCAGCGCCTACACAAAAAACGCCGCCGTGGTGGAAAACAAGACCGGCGCGGCCGGTCGCATTGCGGTGGAAACGGTGAAGAACGCTGCACCCGACGGTGCCACGCTGTTGCTCACGCCGTATTCCATGATGGCGATCTACCCGCATATCTACAAGCAGCTCAGCTACGACCCGTTCAAGGACCTCACCCCCGTGTGCATGGCGTCGCTGCTCACGCACGGTCTGGCGGTGGGTCCGATGGTGCCGGCCTCGGTGAAGACGGTGAAAGACTACCTCGCGTGGGCCAAGGCCAACCCGAAGGACGCCAACTACGGCTCGCCGGCCGCAGGATCCACGCCCCATTTCCTGGGCGCGCTGCTCGGACTGGAGAGCGGTGTGGATCTCAAACACGTTCCCTACCGCGGTTCCATCCCCGGCATCACCGACGTGATCGGTGGTCAGCTGGCCAGCATGGTGACGCCGCACGGCGACTTTCTGCCCAACCACCGCGCGGGCAAGCTGCGCATCATCGCCACCTCGGGCAAGACGCGCTCGCCCTTTGTGCCCGAAGTACCCACCTTTGCCGAACAAGGGTTCTCCGACCTCGTGGTGGAAGAGTGGTTCGGCTTCTACGCCCCGGCCAAAACGCCCGCGGCTGTCGTGGCCAGCGCGAACACCGCGATCAATGCCGCGCTGAAGGAGAAGACGGTCATCGATTCGCTGGCCCTCTCGGGCATGGTGCCGATGGGTGGCAGCGCCGACGACATGGCCAAGAGCATGCAGCACTACTTCGAATTCTGGGGTCCGATTGTCAAGAAGATCGGTTTCACCGCCGAATCCTGAACCCGGGAACCGCGCCCATGAGTGACTACCAACCGCAGCCCGAAGCCAGCCTGCGCATCCTCGACGGCGTGTTGAAGGTGAGCGAGCAACTTGCCGCCCTGCCGGCCTTCGCCGACTTTGACGCCGCGCTCTTGCAACAGGTGCTGGGGGAAGCCGGCAAGTTCGTCGGCGAGGTGGTTGCCCCGCTGAACCAGAGCGGCGATGCGGTGGGCGCGCAGTTCAAGGCGGGCGCGGTCATCATGCCGCCAGGGTTTCGCGATGCGTACCAGGCGTTCTGGCAAGCAGGCTGGCCTTCGCTGGCCTGCGCGGTGGAAGACGGCGGCCAGGGTTTGCCCACCGTGGTGGAGGCCGTTCTGCACGAGATGCTGAACGCCGCCAACCACGGCTGGACCATGGCGCCCGGCCTGCTGCACGGCGCCTACGAATGCATTCGCCACCACGGCAGCACCGAACTGAAAGCGCGCTACCTGGCCAAGCTGGCCAGCGGTGAGTGGCTGGCCACCATGTGCCTGACCGAACCCCACGCCGGCAGCGACCTGGGCCTGGTGCAGACCAAGGCCGTGCCGCTGCCCGACGGGCGCTTTGCACTCAGCGGCACCAAGATCTTCATCTCGGGCGGTGAGCACGACCTCACCGACAACATCGTGCACCTCGTGCTGGCCCGCTTGCCGGACGGACCGCCGGGGCCCAAAGGCCTGTCGCTGTTCCTCGTGCCGAAATTTCACGAAGACGGCGTGCGGAGTTCAGTTCACTGCGAACGCATTGAGGAGAAGATGGGCATTCACGCCAGCCCGACCTGCGTGATGCGGTTTGACGAAGCCTCTGCGTCCATCGTGGGCGAGCCGGGCAAAGGGCTGAACGCCATGTTCGTGATGATGAACGCCGCGCGCCTGCTGGTCGGCCTGCAAGGCATTGGTCTGCTGGAGGCCGCGTGGCAGAAAGCCGATGCCTACGCGAAGGAGCGTCGGCAGATGCGCGCGCCAGGCAGCAGCAGCAAGGCGGGCGCGGCCGACGTGATCGCCATGCACCCGGCCATGCAGCGCATCCTCCAGACCCAGCGTGCCTGGATCGACGCCGGGCGCGTGATCGCTTACCGCACCGCGCTCGAACTTGACCTGCAGAAACACCACCCCGACACCGCACGCCGCGAAGCCGCCGCGCGCTGGTGCAGCCTGGTCACCCCGGTGCTCAAGTCGGCCTGGACCGAGCAGGCCTTCACCGGCGCCAGCGCGTGCCTGCAGGTGTTCGGCGGCCACGGCTATGTCCGCGAATGGGGTATCGAACAGCATGTGCGCGACGCGCGCGTGGCCATGATTTACGAGGGCACGAACGAGATCCAGGCGATCGACCTGCTGGTGCGCAAGACCCTGCCCGATGGCGCCGCGGCCCTGCAAACCCTGCTTGCCGAGCTCGCCGCCGAACCCGGCCAAAACCCCCGCACCCGGCTGGCGCTGCACGCCTTCAGCGCCTTCGTGCGCGAACAGGTGCTGCCGCGCACCAGCGAGTCGGACGCAGCGCCGGACCAGCCCTTCTGGCTCGCCGACGATTTCCTGCGCGCGCTCGCCCTGCTGCTCATGGCCTGGGCCTGGGACCGCCTGGCCACCGCACCCCACGCTGATGCCACCGCACACGCCGCGTTCTGGCGCTGGGTATGGCCCGAATTCGACATGCGCATGGGCATGATGAACACCACTTTGACGGCCGGGCAGAGCGCCCCGGCTATGCTCTGACGCCATGCCCGAGACTTCCACGCCCACCTCAACCGCCAATGCCATGCGCCGCCCCCGCGGTCCGCGCAAGAACGACACCAGCGAGAGCCTGCTGGTCGATGGCGCCACCGGCAGCGGGGCGGGCGATGCCCCCGAGGTCGACACCTCGTACCTGGAAACCCTGCTGGGCTACAACGCGCGCCGCGCCGCGCTGACCATCATTGCGCTCTTCCTGCGACGCATGGCGCCCTACGATCTGCGCCCGGTCGACTTTTCGGTGCTCACCGTGGTGGCGCACAACCCTGGCGTGACCTCGCGCCAGATCTGCGTCGCGCTGGACATCCTGCCGCCCAACCTGGTGGGCATGGTCAAGGCGCTGCACAAGCGCGGCCTGATCGAACGCCAGCCCCACCCCACCGACCGCCGCGCGCAAGGCCTGCACCTCACGCTGGCGGGCCAGCGACTGCACATCCAAGCCCAAAAGACGGCCACCGAACTGGAGCAGGAAGCCACGCACGCCCTCACGCCGGCCGAGCTGCACACGCTCAGCACCTTGCTGCGCAAGGTCTACCGCCGCCCGAGCGCCTGACAATCCGGGTAAATCCGTAGCGTCGTTCTTTGCGCCACATTGCTGCAGCGCACGCAGCTAGCAAACTGGTAGCAGCTCGCCTTCGTCTCTATAGTTCTCTTTCGGGCCTTCGAAAGGCCCCCAGGAGAATCCGCATGAGTGCCAAAGACAACGCTGCCGTGATCCAGCTCTTCGACCTGCTGGAATCGCGCTACGCCATGCGGGTGATCTGGGCGCTCTCCGACGGCCACCCCCAGACCTTCCGCCTGCTGCAGGACAGCGTGGGCGGCGTCACACCCAACACCCTGAACACCCGCATCAAGGAACTGCGCTCAGCCCGCCTGGTGGACCACAGCGGCCACGGCTACCGCCTCACCACCCAGGGGGCCGAGCTGGCGCGCCGCCTGAGCGAAGTGCAACAGTTCGCGGGCAAATGGGCGCACCAGCAGGCCCGGGTGGCGGCCAGCGCCGCGCCGCAACAGCCCGGCGCCTGATCAGGCGCCGGGGCTCGCCACCACCACCTGGCGCTGCTCACCCAGGCCTCGCGCGCCCAAGGTCATCACGTCCCCCACCTTGAGGTACATCGGCGGCTTGTGGCCCATGCCCACGCCCGGCGGCGTGCCGGTGGGAATCACGTCGCCGGGCTGCAGCGCCATGAATCGGCTGAGGTAGCTCACGATGGTCTTCACGCCGAAGATCATGGTGCGGGTGTTGCCGGTCTGACGTCGCTCCCCGTTCACTTCAAGCCACAGGTCCACGTCTTGCGGATCGCGCAGTTCGTCGGGCGTGACCAGCCAGGGACCGATGGGGCAGTGTGTGGGGTAGCTCTTTCCCTTGGCCCACTGGCCTTCATATTCCATCTGGTAAGCGCGCTCGGACACGTCGTTGACCAGGCAGAAGCCGGCCACGCAGTCCAGCGCATCGTCTTCGCTCACGTGGAAGGCGCGCCGGCCGATCACGATGCCCAGTTCCACCTCCCAGTCCAGCTTCTGCGCGCCCGGCGGCAGCCAGACGTCGTCGTTCGGACCACAGATGGCACCACTGTGTTTGTTGAACACGATGGGCTGGCCTGGTGGCTTCAGTCCGGCTTCGGCCGCGTGGTCGGCGTAGTTCAGGCCGATCCCGATCACGTTGCCCACACCGCCCACGCAGGGGCCCAAACGCGTGCCTGGCGGCACGGCGGGCAGGCCGGTCGGGTCGAGCGCGGCCAGCCGGGCCATAGAATCACGCCCCAGGGTGGCCGGGTGGATGTCGGTCACCACACCCGAGAGATCGCGCAGCGTGCCGCTGGCGTCAATCAGACCGGGTTTCTCGGCACCCGCGGGTCCATGGCGAAAGAGTTTCATGGGTTCAACCTGTTGAGTCGTCTGTTGGAAAGGGGCCGATTGTGGGCCCCTTGCAGCACAAGCACTGTCGCCTCCTTGAAACCGGGCCCACCGCCCCCATGTGACCGCCTACGGCCTGCGTTGCCGACCCTTTTCACGAACTTTTCCATTCACTTCCATGAGCCAAGACAACCAGCCCGCTGACAACGCCTCCCCGGACACCAGTGCGCCCATGAGCCCCGAAGAGGCGATGGCGGCCGCCGCAGTGGCCGAGGCGGAAGCCATGAATGCCCTGAGCCACGAAGTCGCCACCCTCAAGGCACAAAACGCCGATCTGGCCGAGCAGTTCCTGCGCGCCAAGGCCGAGGCCGAGAACACCCGCCGCCGCGCCGAGGAAGAAATCAGCAAGTCGCGCAAGTTCGCGGTGGAGAGTTTTGCCGAAAGCCTGCTGCCGGTGGCCGACAGCCTGGAAGCTGGCCTGGCCATCACCGAGGCCACCCGTGAGCAACTGCGCGAAGGGTCCGAGGCCACGCTCAAGCAGCTCAAGAGCGCACTGGAGCGCCACCGCGTGCTGGAGATCAACCCGGCCGGTTCCACCAAGTTCGATCCGCACCAGCACCAGGCCATCAGCATGGTGCCGGCCGATCAGGAGCCCAACACCGTGGTGAGCGTCCTGCAAAAGGGCTACTCCATCGCCGACCGCGTGTTGCGCCCGGCCCTGGTCACGGTCACCGCGCCCAAATAAGTTTTCGGTGCGGTCGCGCTCTTGAAAAGAGCCCGACTTATCCACACCTCATCCACATCGTTTTCAACAATCTTTTTTCTACACGGAGTCACAACATGGGACGAATCATCGGCATTGACCTGGGCACCACCAACTCGTGCGTGTCCATCATGGAAGGCAACACCACCAAGGTGATCGAGAACTCGGAAGGTGCACGCACCACGCCGTCGATCGTGGCTTACCAGGAAGACGGCGAAGTGCTGGTGGGCGCCTCGGCCAAACGCCAGGCCGTGACCAACCCGCGCAACACGCTCTACGCGATCAAGCGCCTGATCGGCCGCAAGTTCACCGAGAAGGAAGTGCAGAAGGACATCAACCTGATGCCCTACTCCATCGTGGCGGCCGACAACGGCGATGCCTGGGTGGAAGTGCGCGGCAAGCAGATCTCGGCCCAGCAGGTCAGCGCCGACATCCTGCGCAAGATGAAGAAGACCGCCGAGGATTACCTGGGCGAGCCGGTGACCGAGGCCGTGATCACGGTGCCCGCGTACTTCAACGACGCGCAGCGCCAGGCCACCAAGGACGCCGGCCGCATCGCGGGCCTGGACGTGAAACGCATCATCAACGAGCCCACCGCTGCGGCCCTGGCCTTCGGCCTGGACAAGCAGGAAAAGGGCGACCGCAAGATCGCCGTCTATGACCTGGGTGGCGGCACGTTCGACGTGTCCATCATCGAGATCGCCGATGTCGATGGCGAGAAGCAGTTTGAAGTGCTGTCCACCAACGGCGACACCTTTCTGGGCGGCGAAGACTTCGACCAGCGCATCATCGACTACATCATTGGCGAGTTCAAAAAGGACCAGGGCGTTGACCTGAGCAAAGACGTGCTCGCGCTGCAGCGCCTGAAAGAAGCCGCCGAGAAGGCCAAGATCGAGCTGTCCAGCTCGGCCGCGACCGATCTGAACCTGCCTTACATCACCGCCGATGCGTCGGGCCCGAAGCACCTGAACATCAAGCTCACGCGCGCCAAGCTCGAAGCCCTGGTGGAAGAGCTGATCGAACGCACGATCGCGCCTTGCCGCATGGCCATCAAGGACGCCGGCATCAGCGTCTCCGACATCCACGACGTGATCCTGGTCGGCGGTATGACCCGCATGCCCAAGGTGCAGGAGAAGGTGAAGGAGTTCTTCGGCCAGGAGCCGCGCAAGGACGTGAACCCCGACGAAGCTGTGGCCGTGGGTGCTGCCATCCAGGGTCAGGTGCTCTCGGGTGACCGCAAGGACGTGCTGCTGCTGGACGTGACTCCGCTGTCTCTTGGTATCGAGACCATGGGCGGTGTCATGACCAAGATGATCCAGAAGAACACCACGATCCCGACCAAGTTCGCGCAGACCTTCTCGACCGCCGAGGACAACCAGCCGGCCGTGACCATCAAGGTGTTCCAGGGCGAGCGCGAGATCGCCTCGGGCAACAAGTTGCTGGGTGAATTCAACCTCGAAGGCATCCCCGCCTCGCCGCGCGGCATGCCGCAGATCGAAGTGTCGTTCGACATCGACGCCAACGGCATCCTGCACGTGGGCGCCAAGGACAAGGGCACCGGCAAGGAAAACAAGATCACCATCAAGGCGAACTCGGGTCTGAGCGAGGCCGAGATCCAGCAGATGGTGAAAGACGCCGAACTCAACGCCGCCGACGACAAGAAGAAGGTCGAACTCGTGCAGGCACGCAACCAGGCCGAGGCCATGGTGCACAGCGTGAAGAAGAGCCTGGGCGAACACGGCGACAAGCTGGACGCAGCCGAGAAGGAAGCCATTGAAGCCGCCTTGAAAGACGCGGAAGAAGCGGCCAAGGGCGAGGACAAGGAAGCCATCGAAGCCAGGACCGAAGCGCTGATGACCGCCAGCCAGAAGCTCGGCGAGAAGGTGTACGCCGCCTCGCAGGCCGAGCAGGCGGCCGCGGCAGGCGCCGAGAGTGCGCAGCAAGGCAACAGCAAGGCGAACGACGACGATGTGGTCGACGCCGAAGTCAAGGAAGTGAAGAAGTCCTGATCGGCTGAGCCTTTCGATCATCCGCCGCGTCAGGGCAACCTGCCGCGGCGTTTGTGTTCCAACCGAACCCCGGGGACCGTTCCCCAAAGACCATGGCTAAACGCGATTTTTACGAAGTGCTGGGCGTGCCCAAGAACGCCGGCGACGACGAGATCAAGAAGGCGTATCGCAAGCTGGCGATGAAGCACCACCCCGACCGCAACCAGGGCGATGCGGCCAAGGCAGCGGAAGAGCGCTTCAAGGAGGCCAAAGAGGCCTACGAGATGCTGTCCGACCCGCAGAAGAAAGCGGCTTACGACCAATACGGGCACGCCGGCGTGGACCCCAACCTGCGCGGTGGTGCGGCCGGCGCAGAAGGCTTTGGCGGCTTCTCCGAGTCGTTCGGCGACATCTTTGGCGACATCTTCGGTGGCGCGCGCGGTCAGCGCAACGGTCGCCAGGTCTACCGCGGCGCCGACCTGTCGTACGCGATGGAAATCTCGCTCGAGGAAGCGGCTGGCGGCAAGGACACGCAGATCCGGATTCCGAGCTGGGACGACTGCGAAACCTGCACCGGCACCGGCGCCAAACCCGGCACCAGCGTCAAGACCTGCAGCACCTGCCACGGCCAGGGCTCGGTGCAGATGCGCCAGGGATTCTTTAGCGTGCAGCAGACCTGCCCGCAGTGCAGCGGCACCGGCAAGATCATTCCCGAGCCCTGCCCCACCTGCCACGGCCAGGGCAAGATCAAGAAGCAGAAAACGCTGGAGATCAAGATCCCCGCCGGCATCGACGACGGCCAGCGCATCCGCAGCACCGGCAACGGTGAGCCCGGCCAGAACGGCGGCCCGTCGGGCGACCTCTACATCGAAGTGCGCCTGCGCAAGCACGACATCTTCGAGCGCGACGGCGACGACCTGCATTGCACCGTGCCTGTGCCCATGACCACCGCGGCCCTGGGTGGCGAGATCGACGTGCCCACGCTGCAAGGCAAGGCCACCATCGACCTGCCCGAAGGCACCCAGAGCGGCAAGACCTTCCGCCTGCGCGGCAAGGGTGTCAAAGGCGTGCGCAGCAGCTACCCCGGCGACCTGTACTGCCACGTGGCGGTGGAAACGCCCATCAAGCTCACCGAGCACCAGCGCAAGCTGCTCAAGGAGCTGGACGAGTCGTTCAAGAAGGGTGGCCACAAGCACAGCCCGAACGACAAGGGATGGTTCGAAAAAGCGAAGTCGTTCTTCAGCTGAAGACCGGCTTCATGAACGCATCGGGGGCGCCGCTTGAGCGGCGCCCCTTTTTTTCTGCTGCGCATCTATGCGCCTCATTGCCAATATCGATTGGCTTATGTCGATAGTTTTTGTCAAACTGACTGCCGTGTCTGTTTTTCCGTTTGTGAGGTTTCCATGGCCGCCCTGATCCGACAAGTCCGACCCGTCTGGGCCCAGTTGCAGGAATTCGATCTGCAGGTGCCCGCCCACGCGCTGCGCAACGCGCTGTTGGCCTTGGGTGCCGGCCTGCTGGTGATGGCGGGCCTGGCCGCGCTCAGCACCTTCTGGGCGCCCACCCGCGCCTGGTGGACGGCCGCCGACAACGGCAGCGCCATGGCCGCCGGTGTGCAGGCCTCGCTGCTCGCAGCGGTGGCCACGGCCGTGGGCGCGCTGCCGGTGTTTCTGGTACAGCGGGTGAGCAAGTTGCAAGAGGCTGCGTTGATGTCTTTCTCGGCCGGCATCATGCTGGCCGCGGCCATCTTCGCGCTGCTGTTGCCCTCACTCGATGCCGGGCGCACCCTGTTTGCCGGCATGACCGGTGGGGCCACCGGCGCGGCGGCCCTCAGCGGTGTGGGCCTGGCACTCGGCATGGGCCTGATGTTGGCGATCGACCGCTTCACGCCCCACGAACACGCGGTGCTGCCACCAGCGGCACTCGGTCATACCGGCGCCTGGGGCGCACGGAACGACAGCGCCGCTGTGCAGCGCGCGAAGCTCATGGTGCTGGCCATCCTGATCCACAACGTGCCCGAGGGTCTTGCCGTCGGCGCGGCTTACGCGGGTGTTGGAGAGCCAGGCGGTGCGCAGGCCGGTGCGTCGGTGGCGTTGGCCATCGGGCTGCAGAACATGCCCGAAGGCCTGATCGTGGCCATGGCGCTGCGCACGCTGGGCCGCAGCGCGGCGCAGGCGTGGGGCGTGGCAGCGCTCACGGGCCTGGCCGAACCGCTGGGAGCCATCGTCGGTCTGGTGGTGCTGGGCAGCGTGCCGGTGTTCTATCCGCTGGGTCTCGCACTGGCGGCGGGCGCCATGCTCTTTGTGGTGAGCCACGAGATCATTCCCGAGACGCACCGCAACGGCTTCGAGACCATGGCCACAGCGACGCTGCTCGCAGGCTTCATCTTCATGTTGCTGTTGGATGCGGTTTTGAGTTGACCCCCACGCTCCGTCGCTGCGTGGGTCGCTGCCCCCGAGGGGCGCGGCCTTGTTTGGGAGCGGCCCGGCACGGCGGCCCTCTGAAGCCGAGAGGCGGGGCGTAAGATGACCTGCATGAGCGTACACATCCGATTTCTTGGCGGCGCCGGCACGGTCACCGGCTCCAAATACCTGGTTGAGCACGAGGGCCAGAGCCTGCTGGTCGACTGCGGCTTGTTCCAGGGCTACAAGCAGCTGCGACTGCGCAACCGCGACCCGCTGCCGGTGATGCCCAACCACATCGGTGCCGTGCTGCTCACCCACGCGCACCTGGACCACAGTGGCTACTTGCCGCTGCTGGCCAAGGAGGGCTTTCATGGCAAGGTGTGGTCCACACCGGCCACGCGCGATCTCGCCCAGATCCTGTTGCCCGACAGCGGCCACATCCAGGAAGAAGACGCGGCCTTCGCCAACCGCAAAGGCTTTTCCAAACACTCACCAGCGCTGCCGCTCTACACCGAGAGTGACGCGATTCAAAGCCTCAAGCTGTTTCGCACCGTGCCCATGCACCAGGCCTTTGAACCGCTCAAGGGCTGGACCGCGCAATTCTCGGGCGCGGGCCACATCCTGGGCGCAGCGAGCCTGCTGCTGGAGGTGGGCGGGCGGCGCATCCTGTTCTCGGGCGACCTTGGCCGCCCCGACGACGCGCTGATGCTCGCGCCCGACGCGCCGCCCACGGCCGACGTGGTGGTGTGTGAGTCCACCTACGGCGACCGCGACCACCCCGACGAAGACGTGCTGGCCGAACTCGGCCCCGCCTTGACACGCGTGGCTGCGCGAGGTGGCTCGGCCGTGGTGCCGGTGTTTGCGGTCGGCCGCGCGCAGGCCCTGCTGCACGCCATCGCACAGCTCAAGGCTTCGGGCCAGCTGCCGCACAGCCTGCCGGTCTACCTCGACAGCCCCATGGCCATCCACAGCACCGAGCTGTTTGCGCGCCATCCGGGCGAGCACCGGTTGAACGCCGCGCAATGCCAGGCCATGTCGCAGGTCGCGAAGATGACGCGCACAGCCGACGAGTCCAAGGCCATTGCACGCCAGCACGGCCCCAAGGTGATCCTGGCCGCCAGCGGCATGGCCACCGGCGGGCGTGTGTTGCACCACCTGGTGCAGTACCTGGGCGACCACCGCAACATGGTGCTGCTCACCGGCTACCAGGCCCCCGGCACGCGCGGGGCCACGCTGGCCAACGGCGGCACGCAGCTGCGCATCCACGGGCAAGACCTGCCGGTGCGCGCTGAAATCGTGCAGCTCCAGTCGGCCTCGGCGCACGCCGACGCCGGGCAGCTCATGGCCTGGCTGCGCGCCCTGCCCCAGCCACCACGTCGCGTGTTCGTCACCCACGGTGACATGGAAGCCTCCGACCGGCTGCGCCACCGCATCGAAACCGAACTGCGCTGGCAGGCGCTGGTGCCCGAGCACGGCAGCACCTGGGCGGCCTGACACTGCCGCATTCACACCTGCACACACGGCCCATGGAACGCGGCCGCTTCTCCCCACTCTCACCTCGATGAATCTCCAACCTTCCCTCATCCTGGGCGCTGCCCTGCTGTCCTCTGCGGCCTGGGCCCAGCCCCCCACGCCAGCCGCCAACCCCGAATTCGACACCTGCCTGAACACGCTGCGCGCGCCCGCGCGTGCCGCCGGCGTGCGCGACGAGACCTTTGCCCTGCACACGCAGAACCTCGCGCCCGACATGAGCGTGATCGACAAGCTCAACTTTCAACCCGAGTTCCGCACTGCGATCTGGGACTACCTGGCCGGCCTGGTGGACGAAGAGCGCGTGGCCGAGGGCCGCGCAATGCTGGAGCGCCACGCCGAAACGCTCGCGAAGGTGAACGACAAGTACGGCGTGGATCCGGCCACGGTGGTGGCGGTCTGGGGTGTGGAGAGCAACTTTGGCCAGACCTTCGGCAAGTCGCCGCTGGTGCAGTCGCTGGGCACGCTGTCGTGCTTCGGCCGGCGGCAAGCGTATTTCCGCACCGAGTTCTACGCCACGCTGCGCATCCTGCAGGCCGGACACATCGCACCCGAGCGTCTTGTCGGCTCGTGGGCCGGCGCCTTTGGCCACACGCAGTTCATGCCCAGCACCTTCGAGCGCCTCGCAGTGGACTTCGACGGCGACGGCAAGGCAGACCTGATGGACAGCACCAGCGACGCGCTCGCGTCCACCGCCAACTTTCTGGCCAAGGCCGGCTGGCAAAGTGGTCAGCCCTGGGGCTTTGAAGTGAAGCTGCCCCAGGGCTTCAGCACCACCGGCGAAGGCCGCCGCACCAAGCGCGCCATGGGCGAATGGGCAGCGCGCGGCCTCAAACGGGTCGACGGCTCGCCACTGCCTGCCAGCGGCAGCGCCGGCCTCATGACCCCCGCAGGGGCGCAGGGCCCGGCCTTTCTGGTGCTGCGCAACTTCGACGCGATCTACAGCTACAACGCGGCCGAAAGCTACGGTCTGGCCATCGCCCACCTGGCCGACCGGCTGCGTGGCGGCGGCGTGTTCTCCACGCCCTGGCCCACCGACGACCCGGGCATTTCACGCGCCGAGCGTCGCGAAGTGCAAACCCTCTTGATCTCGCGCGGCCACGACATTGGCGCGGTGGACGGCATGCTGGGCGACAAGAGCCGCGCTGCGATCCGCGTGGAGCAGGAGCGGCTGGGGCACGAGGCGAGCGGGCGCGCCGGGCAGAAGCTGTTGAAGGCCTTGCGGGGCGGTTGAGGAGCAGCTTCAGTCGGGCGTGCCGAGGAAATCCTGCATGTCGAATGCCAGCTGCTTGTGGTGCCGGATGGAGAGCAGATGCAGGGTCTGATCCAGCACGAGGTACAGGATCAAGCAGCTGTCCATCACGTACTCGCGCACCTCGGCTTCGCTGGACAGCAATTTGAGGCGTTGCACCAGTGCGTCGTGCATGCCTTGTGCCTCCACACTGCGAACCCGACGTGCCATGAAGCGCCTTCCCATCCGGGGATGGCGCGCCAGGTGGCGAAGAACACGCTGCTGCAACTCATCAAGCAAGTGGTCAAAGCCGCGCGGGAATGTGTTTTCTTTCCAGAACGCCTCGATGCTGTCGAGGTTCGCCAAAAAGTTGGCGGTGAACCGGACGTCCATCAGACCGCAGGCTTGACCTTGGAGGCTCGGCGCTGACGCAAGGATTCCAGCGCCTGGGCGGCTGGAACCGTTCGCCCCGCCTCAACGTCATCCAGCCCGCTGGCCACGTCCTCCAGCAGCAGCAGATGAATGCGCGCCCGCTCGAGTTGGTGGTAGTGGTCCAGGCGACGGGCATCGATCATGGCCACGGCGGGCTCGCCGTTCTTGGTGATGATCTTCTCTGCCCCTTGCTGCACCTCGTCTACGAGCCGTGACAGCTGGGACCGGGCGTCGGAAAAAGCCACGATGTCGCTCACGTGAATGACCATGGTGAATCCTTGTTGCACTGAATTCTGTGCAATATACAGCGCTTCATTCGGTGGATCAATCGGGTGAGCGCAAAGGTCTCACCCCAGCTTCACCGCGGTGCCGCTCACCGCGACCATCATCATCCCGTTGGTCTCACCCAGCACCTCGTAGTCGAAGTCGATGCCGATGACGGCGTTGGCGCCCATTTCGCGCGCCGATTCGATGAGGTCTTCCACGGCAGCGTCGCGCGCGCCGGAGAGGGCGCGCTCGTAGCCGCCAGCGCGCCCGCCCACCACGTCGCGCACTGAAGAGAACATGTCGCGAAAGATGTTGGCGCCAATGATGGCTTCGCCGTTGACCACGCCCAGGTACTGCGAGCGGTCGATGCCCTCGGGCGTCGTGGTGCTGAGGAAAAAGCCGTCTTTCGCTTTGGAAAACCATCCCATGTGACATCTCCTGTTGGTTTTGCGCGTGGCGCATCGCACGGACATTGTGCAGCGCACGTGCTAGGGTCGGACACAGCCACTTCGGGAACATCCCATGCCAGGCTACCAGGTCAAGACCGAGACCCTGTCGCTCGGCGGCACCGACTGGCACATCCGCTGCCTGATCGACGACCAGCAATTCAACGACACCCACCATGCCGCGGCCGACATCGGTCTGCCTTCGGCGGGCTGGTCGCATTTTGGCCAGGTGTGGCCTTCTTCGCGCGTGCTCGCGCTGGCCATGCTCACGCACCCGCTGGCGGGGCTGCGCGTGCTGGAGATCGGTGCGGGACTGGCGCTGGCCAGCCTGGTGATGCACCGGCGCGGTGCCGATGTGACGGTGAGCGACTGGCACCCGCTGACGGAAGAATTCCTGCGCCACAACCTGATTTTGAACGACCTGGGGCCGCTGCCCTACCAGGCCGGCAACTGGGAGAGCGTGGCGGCCACCGACAACCCCGCGCTGGGCCGCTTTGATCTCATCGTGGGTAGCGACCTGCTCTACGAACGCCAGCAACCGGCGCAACTCGCCGCCTTCATCCACCGCCACGCGGCGGTGGGCGCGCAGATCGTGATCGTCGACCCTGACCGCGGCAACCGAGCCGCCTTTGGCCGCGACATGGGCATGCTGGGGTTCGTGCTCACGATGCAGGCAGCCGGGCGCCAGCTGGAGGACGGCACGGCCTACAAAGGGCGCTTTCTCAGCTTCACACGCTGAAATGCAAACAGCCCGCGGTGCGGGCTGTTTGCATTGCAACAAGTCCGGCCATCTCGGCCGAACCGGTCAGCCGCCCTTTTTGGAGCGCTTGCCGGGGTTCTTCTTGCTGCGGGTGGCCACGCCACGCTCCAGGCTCACGCGCTGACCACGGCCAGGGGAGGTCAGGGACACGCCCGCGACGGGCGTGGGGCGTGGGGTGGCTTTGCGGTCGGCTTCGGTGACGATTTTGTTGCCCATGACTGGATCCTGAGAAAGTTGCGAAAGTGACGGAACCCGCTATTAGGCCACAAGGCCCCGTGCGGGTCAGGTGGCGTTGCCGGCGTTCCAGGTGAACGACGCGTCGGTGGACAGCGCCTCCGGGCGGCGCACGGGCATCAGCCAGCCGTGGGCGGGGTTGGTCTGCGCGGAGATGTCGATGCGCGGCGCCTGGGCCGACACCGGACCGAAGATGGTGGCGAACGACGCGTCGGCCGCGTCGCGCCCCGTGCCGATGCGCACAAAGCCCATGGGAATGGCGGTGCCCGAGGGATCGAACAGGTACCAGCGGTGGCCCAGGTAGACCTCGACATAAGCATGGAAATCGGTCGGACCCAGGGCCGGGTCGGCGCCGAAGTCGATCGCGGTGGTGAAGCGCGCCGGTATGTTGAGCGCGCGACAGAAGGTGATCATGAGGTGCGCAAAGTCGCGGCACACACCTTTGCGGTCGTTGAGCGTGTCCATGGCCGAGGTCATGGAGTTGCTGGTGTTGGACTCGAACGTCACCTGGCTCTGCACCCACTTCTGGATCGCCTCCACGCGCCGGTAGCCCTGTGGCATCTGGCCAAACAACTCGTTGGCCATGGCGGTCACACAGTCGGACTGGCAGTAGCGGCTGGGGTAGATGTAGGTGAGCACATCGGTGGGCAGCTGGTTGATGGGGGTTTCAAACACACTGTCGGGCTGGTCCACGTGGTGCACGATGTCGAGCGTGGCGCGGTAGCGCAGTTGCAACGGGCCGGGATTGGCGGTCAGTCGCAGGATGCGCGTGCGCGTGGCGGCGTCGGTGTACGACACCAGGGGCACCGGCTGGCTGACCTGCAGTTCTTCCCACACCACGGTCTGCTGTGGGGAATGCGCGGCCTGCACGTTGAAGATGAAGTCGGCGCTGGGCTGGTTGACCTGGTACTGCAGGTCGATGGCGAGGTGGATGCGAACCATGGGGTCACCGTGAAAAAGAAATGGACCGGCCTGGGGGCCAGTGGAAGCGGGGATACCCGCCGGGAGACGGTGAGACAAAGATCGATTGATGGTACGCGTGCGCTGTGCTGCCGTCTGTGCGCCAAGGCACCTTGCCCCGCCGCTGCGGCAGGGCAAGGGCTTGGGCGTAAGCTCAAACACCATGCGCGCGCTGCTCTCAACGTTCTCCTTGCAAGAGTTGCGCCACCACCCGTGGCGCAACGCTTCGGCCGTGGTGGCCGTCATGCTGGGCGTGGCGCTGGCGTTTGCGGTGCATCTCATCAACGCGTCGGCACTCGCCGAATTCTCCAGCGCGGTCAGCTCGGTCAATGGCCAGCCCGACGTGGAGCTGCGCGCCCGGCAGGGTCTGCTGCCCGACACCCTGCTCGACCGCGTGGCCGCCCACCCTGACGTGGCACTGGCCAGCCCCGTGCTGGATCTGCCCACCCAGGCGGTGCTGCCCGGTGGTGAGCGCCTGGCGGTGAAGCTGCTGGGTGTGGACGCGCTGGTGGTGGCCGGCTTGTCACCCGCACTGATGCCGGTGCCCGCGGCTGCGCCCGACAACACCGCAGCGCGGCGCTTCGACCTGTTTGCACCCGACGCGGTGTTTCTCAACGCAGCCGCGTCCCAAGCGCTGGGCAACAGCACCACGCTGCAGCTGCAAAGCGGTCTGACGCTGCGAACGGTGCGCGTGGCTGGCCGGGTGAATGCACCGGGGGCGCCGCTGCTGGTGATGGACGTGGCCGCTGCGCAAGACCTCATGAACCGTGCAGGCCAACTGAGCCGGCTCGACCTGCGACTGGCGCCCGGCGCGCGGCTCGATACGGTACTGGCCTCGCTCGACCTGCCGGCGCAAGTCATCGCGCAGCGACCCGAACAGTCGGGCGAACGGGTGAGCAACCTTTCTCGCGCCTACCGGGTGAACCTCACCGTGCTTGCGCTCGTGGCGCTGTTCACCGGTGCCTTCCTTGTTTTTTCGGTGCTCTCGCTCTCGGTGGCCCGGCGCCAGCCACAGTTCGCGCTGCTCGGTGTGCTCGGTCTCTCGAGCAACGAGCGCCTGCGCCTGGTGCTGGCCGAATCGGCTTTGCTCGGTCTGCTCGGCAGCCTGCTGGGCATCGCGCTGGGCACGGCGCTGGCGGCACTCGCGCTCAAGCTGCTGGGCGGTGATCTCGGAGGCGGCTACTTTTCGGGTGTGGCACCGCCCCTGCAATGGAGCGCCTGGGCTGCGCTGGTGTACGGGCTGCTGGGTGTGGCAGCCTCGGTGGTGGGTGGCTGGTGGCCCGCACGCGCCACGGCCCGCATGGCGCCGGCCCTGGCTTTGAAGGGACTGGGCGCACCCGCTCCCGCCGGTGCGCGCCGCCACACGCTGGCTCTGGCGCTGGTGGCACTTGCTGCAGCCCTGGCCTGGGCACCGCCCGTGGCCGGCATTCCACTCGCGGCCTACCTGTCGGTGGGCCTGCTGCTGGTGGGCGGCATCGCGGCACTGCCGCTGGCGGTGGGCTGGCTGCTGGACCGCATTGCGCCCCACATCACACGGCATGCGCTGCCGGTGCTCGCGGTGGAGCGCGCGCGCCGCCTGCGCGAAACAGCCGCCGTGGCCACCAGCGGTGTGGTCGCCAGTCTGGCGCTGTCGGTGGCGCTCACGGTGATGGTGGCGAGCTTTCGGGACTCGGTCACGCAGTGGCTCGACGCCGTGCTGCCCGCGCAGCTGTACGTGCGCAGCACTGGGGGCAGCGGCAACGACACGGCCCACCTGCCGCCCGATTTCGTGGTGGCGGTCGCGCGCGTGGAGGGTGTCGGGCGCGTGGACACCCTGCGCGCCACACCGGTGCAGTTCGACCCGGTGCGCCCGGCCGTGGTGCTGCTCACACGCCCGCTCGACATGGTGCCGGGCTCGGCGCTGAGCCTGCCGCTGGTGGGCAACCCGCTGCCGGCCCCGGCTGCGGCCGAAGGCGAGAGCGTGATTGCTGTGTATGTGAGCGAAGCCATGGTGGACTTGTATGGCGCCGAACCCGGCGGCTGGCTGCCGAGCCTCGCGCAAGCCTTTGCCGAACCGAACGTGCGCAGCGTTCGTTTTTTTGTGGCGGGCGTTTGGCGCGACTACGCCCGCCAGCACGGCAGCGTGGCCATGGACCGCGCCGACTTTGTGCGCCTCACGGGCGATGCGCGCGTGAACGACCTGGCGCTGCACCTGCAGGAGGGTTCCGACGAAGAGGCGGTGCGTGAACGCATCCGCGCTCTGGCCGAAGAGCGAGGTGCACGTGACCTGATCGAGTTCGCGTCATCCGGCCAGATCCGCGCGGTCTCGCTGCGCATCTTCGACCGCAGCTTCGCTGTCACCGTGTGGCTGCAGGCCGTGGCCATCGGCATCGGGCTGTTTGGCGTGGCGGCGAGTTTCAGCGCGCAGGTGCTGGCGCGCAAACGCGAGTTCGGCCTGCTCGCACACCTGGGCCTCACGCGGCAGCAGATCCTGGGCGTGGTGGCGCTCGAAGGCCTCGCCTGGACGCTGCTCGGCGCCATCGCCGGTCTGGCGC
This sequence comes from Hylemonella sp., assembly GCA_030695415.1. Taxonomy (GTDB): domain Bacteria; phylum Pseudomonadota; class Gammaproteobacteria; order Burkholderiales; family Burkholderiaceae_C; genus Hylemonella. The sequence goes on along the minus strand of JAUYQZ010000007.1, from coordinate 30,073 downwards.
TTGGTCTGGCGGTGAGCCTGGTGCTGGTGCACGTGGTCAACCCGCAAAGCTTTCACTGGACCATGGACCTGGTGCTGCCCTGGGCGCGGCTGCTGGCGCTGTGTGCGGCGGTGGTGGTGGCCGGCACGCTCACCGCGTGGCTGGCCGGGCAGGCCGCAGCGAGCCGCGACGCGGTACGCGCTGTGAAGGAGGACTGGTGAACATGACCACAAGCACACAACCAACCGTTCGGGCTGAGCCTGTCGAAGCCCATACCAGCCGCCGCCAGCTGTTGATCGCATCGGCGGGCGCCCTCGCCTTTCCCGGCCTCCACGCACAAGCCCCGCACCGCCCCGGCGACGCGCTCCAACCCCGTCCCCTCGTGTTCCCGCGCGACCACGGCACCCACAACGACACCCGCACCGAGTGGTGGTACCTCACAGGCCACGCGAAAGACCAGAAGGGCCGGGAGTTCGGCTTCCAGGTCACCTTCTTCCGCAGCCGCGTCGATGGCACACAGGCCCTGCAAAGCCGACTGGCCGCAAAACACCTGCTGTTCGCGCACGCCGCCATCACCGATGTGAACAGCGGCAAACTTCTGCACGACCAGCGCATGGCGCGCTGGAACGGCGAGCTGCCGATGCAAACCGAACGCGGCGTGTTCGCCAGCGAAGCCGACACGCGCGTGGTGCTGCGCGACTGGCACATCGAGCGCGCAGCGGATGGTCACTACAAGACACGCATCGGCGGTGACACGCTGAGCATCGATCTCACTGCGCAACCGCAACAGGCCTGGCTGCTGCAGGGTGACAAGGGCTTTTCGCGCAAAGGCCCCGACGCCTCACAAGCAAGCTTCTACGTATCGCATCCCCACCTCGCAGTACAGGGCACGCTGGGCATTGGCCAACAGCGCTTCGAAGTGACCGGCACCGCCTGGCTCGACCACGAGTGGAGCGAGGCGCTGCTGCATCCCGAGGCGGTGGGCTGGGACTGGATCGGCATGAACCTGTTTGACGGCCACAGCCTGACCGCGTTTCAGCTGCGCCGTGCCGACGGCAGCAAGGTCTGGGCGGGGGGATCGTTTCGGGCCGGTGTCAGTGCGCAAAGCCCCACCGACATCGTCCCCTTTCGCCCCGGCGAGGTTGACTTCAAACCGCAACGCCACTGGACCAGTCCGCTCACCCGGGCGAAGTACCCGGTGCAATGGTTGATCAGCACGCCGGCCGATGTCTACACGGTCAGGGCCGTGATCGACCCGCAGGAACTCGATGGTCGCCAGGGCACCGGCACGGTGTATTGGGAAGGTCTGTCCGACCTGTTCGGGAGCAACGGCCAGCGCGTGGGCCGTGGCTACCTGGAGATGACGGGGTACGCGCAGCGGCTGGTGTTGTGAGGCGCCGCTGCGCAGCAGATCAGCGTTGCGGGACGACGATCACGGTGCCGCCGCTCGAAGGCAGCGAGGTACTGCCGGTGGCACCCGTGGCGCCGGTGTAGCCGGTGCTGCCCGTGGCGCCCGTGCTGCCCGTCGCACCTGCGCCGCCAGTGGCTCCGGTGGCACCCGTGTCACCGGTGTAGCCCGTGGCACCGGTGGCTCCGGTGGGGCCTGCGGGGCCCATGGGTGCCGAAATGCAACCGGCGAGCGCGAGCGACAGGGCGCCGGCCAACAGCAGTTTTGAATGGTTCATGGTGATTCCTTTGTGTCATCCACCGAAGGGTGGTGTGAAGGCAGCTTAGGCAGGCCATTCACCTGCGTCGGTGCGTTGACCGACATAGACCAACGGCGCGTTCAGGGGCGCGCGGGCTCGGTCTTCCACTCGCGGAAAAAACGGATGCGCTCGTCGTGGTCGGGGTGGCTGGAGATGGCGATCGGCAGCGCGGCGCTGTCATCGCTGTCATCGCCGTCATCGTCCTGGTCGGCCTGTTCCTGTTGCCGGATGCGCTCGAAGAACGCCACCATGACCGATGGGGACACACCGCTTCGATCGAGCAGCTGCGCAGCGAAGGCATCGGCCAAGCGCTCGGCATCGCGCGAATAGGCCTGCGTGGCCAGGGTGGCGGGCACGGTGGCCAGGAAGCCGCTGGCGTCGCCCAGCACCACGCCCACCAGCGCACTGATCAGGCTGGCGCGCACCATCAAATCCAGGCCGTGGCGGTGGTGCACATGACCGAGCTCGTGCGCCAGCACACCAACAATGGCATCGGGCTGGTCGGCCAGCAGCTTCACCAGGTCGTCGGTGATCACGATGTACCCGCCGGGCAAGGCGAACGCGTTCGCGCCCAGGGCTTTGGACTGGTGGAACGAAAGCTGCCAGACCGGCGCGTCGCCCTGGGGATGGGCGCGCTGCACGGCCGAGGCGAAACGCTCGCGCAAGGCTTGCTGTTGCTGCGCGGGCAGCATGCTCGGCTGCAGAAACAAGCGGTCCAGTTGCTGCATGCCTTGTTCACCCAGGCGCGCCTCCAGCGAGTGCGGCACCTGCTGCGCCAGCGCCCGACTCAGCCACGGCACACCCCAGACCCACGCGGCACCGAGAAACACCACGCTGGCCCCCATGGCCACCAGCGTGGCGCGCCAGCTCTGCATCCAGCCCACCACCGCGGCCTCGCGCGGGCCACTGGCCTGCCGCCAAGCGTCCCACGCCCCTGCATCGGCGTGCTGGATCAGGCTGCCGTCGGGCAGCTCGGTCTGGCGCTGACCGTGCGAGCGGCGTTCGGCCCAGCGCACCTGGCGCACCGGGTAGCGGCGCTCGCCGCTCACCAGCGTGAGCACAAGCTCGTTGCCTTCGATGCAGAGCTCGCAGACCTGCGCACGCGGGCTCTGACCGTCGAACCAGGTGCTGAGCAGGCGCGGCGCTGTGCTCATCACAAGCCCATGTCGATGCCGAAGAAGTCGCCCGCCGCGTCGCCCAGAATGCCTTTGTCGCCGCCCTGCGCCTTGGCAAGCCAGGCGTTCACATCGCCCTGCACCGAAACGCCCATGGACTCCAGCCGCAGGCGTGCGGTGTTGACCTTGGCAAACGGCCAGTACAGACCCAGCGTGAGTGCAATGAGCAGCCAGTTCTTCGCTGTCAGCAGCATCAGGGGAACAAACCTCAGTTGGCTGTCGAAACGGATGCGTCGGCTGCGGGTCTGCCCCCACAGCAGGTTCTGCAGGCGCGATGTGGTGTAAGGCATGAGCACCAGCGGGAACACCAGGTAAGCCAGGGCCAGCAGAAAGGGCAACATGATCACGGCCGCACCCGAGGAAGCACCCATGACCGCCGCCACGATAACGCCCACCCCGGCGAGCAAGGCCGAACACAGCAAGGACACGCCCATCACGCGGAACGAAAACCCATAGAAAGCCCCCAGGCCGGCGTCCAGCCGCGTGCGCTGTTGCGCGAACACGTAGCCGCCGTGCTGGTAGCGCTTGATGCGCGCCAGCAGCCAGGGCGACAGCGCGGCCATGGCCAGCACCATCAGGCCGGTGGCCGCAGCAAACACGGCGCCGGCTGCGCCTTCGTCCGCGCCCTGCGTGGCCGATGCCGCAAAACCGATCACGAATCCGACCAGCACCACCGGGATGAAGAACGGCAGCATGCACAGGTAAGCACCCTTGAGGTCGCCTTCGAAAGACATGCGCACGCCACGCCAGCTGGTGTTGCGCAGGCGGAACTGCAGCGATGCGCGCCACAGCGCGGGCCACAGCACCGCGAGCAGGAGCAAGGGCAGCCATGCAAAGGCTGGCGCAAAGTTCGACACGGCCCAGTACGACACACCGAACAGCAGCATGAGCAGGTAGCCGCGGAACATCTTCCAGGGGTCGCCGTGAAACCCCAGCGGGTCGCGGCCCACCAGCGTGTTGTTCTGGAAATAAGCGAGTCGACGCGCGCGGGCAAACGGCCAATACAGCGTGAGGGTGACCAGGGTCAACAGCAGGTTGACGATCCAGATGCGGAAATACTCGCTGCCCGAGCCGGTGAAGCGGATGTCGAGCGGGTGGGCCGGTTCGCTGCTGGGCAATCGGCTGTCGGGCAGGACCTCGGTTGCTTCAAACTCGCTGTGTTGTGCCATCCCATCCCTCCTGGTGGTTGAAAATTTGGCCGCGATCCTAGCATCAAAAATTCGTACCAATGACCTACCCCCGGCAGATGTGCCCCATGCCGCTGGCCGCACAAAACCGGTGTCCACAAAACCCGGCACACTCACCCGCATGAGTTCCCCCTCCCCCTCCGACCGCCCCAAAGCCACCACCCCCACCTCACTCAGCGGCCTGCTGCCGTTTCTGCGGCCCTACCGCCTGCAGATCGGTCTGGCCATCCTGTTCCTGGTGCTGGCCGCTGCGGCCACGCTGGCGTTTCCGCTGGCCTTGCGCTTTCTCATCGACAGTGGCCTCGCACCAGCCGGGCGAGGCGAGCAGGCGCTGGCGCTGCGCGGCCACTTCGCAGCCTTGTTCGGCGTGGCGGTGGCGCTCGGCTTCTTCTCGGCCATGCGTTTTTACCTGGTGAGCTGGCTGGGTGAACGCGTCACCGCCGATTTGCGCAACGCGGTCTACAGCCACGTGCTGCGGCAAAGCCCGCAGTTCTTCGAGACCACACAAACCGGCGAAGTGCTCTCGCGCCTGACCACCGACACCACGCTGGTGCAGACGGTCGTGGGCTCCTCGCTCTCCATGGGCCTGCGCAACGCGGTCATGGGCATCGGCGCATTGATCATGCTGGTGTGGACCAATCCCTATGTGATGCTGCAGGTGCTGCTGATCATCGTGCTGGTGGTGCTGCCGAGCATGTGGTTTGGCAAACGCGTGCGCAAGCTCTCGCGCGCCAGCCAGGACCGCGTGGCCGACTCCAGCGCGATCGCCGCCGAGGTGCTGAACGCAATTCCAGTGGTGCAGAGCTACACGGCTGAGGACCGCGAGGCAGCTCGCTTCAACGAGTCGACCCAGTTCGCCTTCGACACCGCGATCAAGCGCACGCGAGCCCGCTCGGTGCTGGTGGCCTTCATCATCATCACCACCGCCGGCCTGTTGCTGTGGGGCCTGTACCAGGGCACGCAGGCGGTGCTGGCAGGCACCATCACGCCCGGTCACCTGGGGCAGACCGTGCTTTACATCATCATCCTGGCCGGTGCGGTGGCCGTGCTGGGTGAAGTCTATGGCGACCTGCTGCGCGCCGCGGGCGCCAGCGAGCGCCTGATGGAGCTGCTGGCCAGCGCCTCGCCGGTGCAGTCACCCGCACAACCGTTGAAAGCGGCCACGCCGCAAGGCGGCAGCGCGCTGGTGTTCGACGACATCACCTTCCATTACCCCTCGCGCCCGGCGCAGGCCGCGTTGGCGGGTTTCAATCTGGCGGTGCAACCCGGGCAGACGGTGGCGCTGGTGGGGCCCAGTGGCGCCGGCAAAACCACTGTGTTTGGTCTGCTGCTGCGCTACTACGACCCCGCCCTGGGCACGATCCGGCTGGACGGAGTGCCCATCCACCAGATGAGCCTGCACGAGCTGCGCAACCGCGTGGGCATCGTGCCGCAGGACCCGGTGATCTTCTCCAGCAGCGCGATGGAAAACATCCGCTACGGCAAGCCCGGCGCGAGCGACGCCGAGGTCCGCGCCGCCGCCGCAGCGGCCTTTGCCGACGAGTTCATCGACCAGTTGCCCGAGGGCTACGACACCTTCCTGGGCGAACGCGGTGTGCGCCTCTCGGGCGGCCAGCGCCAGCGCATTGCCATTGCACGCGCCATGCTCAAGAACCCACCGCTGCTGCTGCTGGACGAAGCCACCAGCGCGCTGGATGCACAGAGCGAGCGCATGGTGCAGGCCGCGCTGGAATCGGCCATGAAGGACCGCACCACGCTGGTGATTGCGCACCGCCTGGCCACCGTGCAGCAAGCCGACCTGATCGTGGTGCTGGACCACGGCCGGCTGGTGGAACAGGGCACGCACACCGAGCTGGTGGCGCAAGGCGGCGTGTACGCCGGCCTCGCCGCTCTGCAATTTCAAGTCTGATCAGCTAGCCGAGCTGGCGCAGCTCGCGCAGCGCAACCGAGACAGGCGCCAGATCGGGCGCCAGACTCGCGATGCTCTCGTGCATGTCGTTGATGCGCGCGATCGCCTTCGCATGTTGCTCCTGCCACTCGGCCAGCGTCTGCTGGCTGCTGAGCAGCGAGTGCACCAGCTGACCGGCAATCGAATACACGTCGTCGCGCGCACTGGCGCGGGCCTGCGACTGCCACAGCGAATCGGTCGGCAGTTGGCCGATGCGCTGACGCCAGCGGTCCAGGCCCAGCGTGTTCTCGATCGCAAAGTAGGTGCGCGCCGCCTGCTCCAGCGTGCTGCCGGCCTTGGCCGCCACGTCCACCAGGTCGAGCACCGGGTACAGGTGGTCCAGCACGGTGAGGTCCTCAGCGAGTTGGGCGTCCACCCCGGCCTGCACCAGGCGGGCGCTGGCGGCTTGCCATGAGGCCAGCGCGGTTGCGGGCAGCCACTGCTCGACGTGCTCTCGCAGCATGCGGGCCGCAGGTCGGTACTTGGCAATCAAGGTGGGCAGGTCGCCCTGGCCGCGGTGGCGCAGCATCCAGCGGCTGGCGCGCTGCGCGATGGTGGCCAGCTGCGTGAGCAGGCTCAGCTGCAGCTCGGTCGTGACCTTGTTGTCCAGCGCGTCGATCTGGTCCCAGATCGGCTCCAGCGCAAACACCTCACGCGCCAGCGTGTAGGCGCTGACCACCTCGGCTGCGGTGCACGATGCCTCATTGGCCAGGAAGTTGACGAAGGTCGCGCCCACCCGGTTGACCACGGTGTTGGTCATGAAGGTGGCAATGATTTCGCGCTTGAGCGGGTGTTGCGCAATGGCGTCCGCATGGCGCTCGCCCAGCACCGCGGGGAAATACATCTTGAGAACACGCGCGAAGAACGGGTCGTCGGGCAGGCTGCTCGCGCACAGCTCGTCAAACAGGTTCATCTTGGCGTACGCCATGAGCACGGCATTCTCGGGACGGGTCAGGCCCTTCCCTTCGCGCTTGCGTTTGGCCAGTTCCTCGTCGACGGGCAGGAACTCGATGGCGCGCTTGAGCAGGCCGATGTGTTCGAGCCAGCGCATCAGGTTTTGCTGTCCATCGAGCAGGTACACGGGCCGGGTGGCGGCCAGCTCGATCTGCTGCGTCTGGTAGTAGTTGTCCTGCAGCACGAGCAGCCCAACCTCGTCGGTCATGCTCGCCAGCAGGTCGTTGCGGCTCTCCAGCGTGAGCCCACCGGCTTCCTGCACGGCGCCCAGCAGGATCTTGATGTTGACCTCGTGGTCGGAGCAGTCCACGCCGGCGGAGTTGTCGATGGCGTCGGTGTAGATCAGGCCGCCGGCCTGGGCGAATTCGATGCGGCCGTTCTGCGTGCAGCCGAGGTTGCCGCCTTCGCCGAACACCTTGCAGCGCAGCTCGTTGCCGTTGACGCGGAAGGCGTCACCCGCCTTGTCGCCCACCTGGGCGTGGCTCTCGTAGCTGGCCTTCACATAGGTGCCGATGCCGCCGTTGTAGAGCAGATCCACCGGCGCCTTGAGGATGGCGTTGAGCAGCTCGTTGGGCGCCATGGCGGTGGCCTCGGTGCCGATCGCGGCGCGCGCCTGCGGGCTCAAGGGGATGGACTTGGCGCTGCGCGGGAAGACGCCACCGCCCTCGCTGATGAGCCCCTTGTCGTAGTCGTCCCAGCTCGAACGCGGCAGTTTGAACAGGCGCTCGCGCTCGGCAAAGCTGGCCGCAACGTCGGGGCTCGGGTCGATGAAGACGTGGCGGTGGTCGAAGGCCAGCACCAACTTGATTTGGGTGGACAACAGCATGCCGTTGCCGAACACGTCGCCCGACATGTCGCCGATGCCGGCCACGGTGAAGGGCTGGGTCTGTGTGTCCACGCCGAGGCCGCGGAAATGGCGCTTGACCGACTCCCAGGCGCCGCGCGCGGTGATGCCCATCTTCTTGTGGTCGTAGCCCACCGAGCCGCCGGAGGCGAAGGCGTCGCCCAGCCAGAAGCCGTAGGCGGCGCTCACGCTGTTGGCGATGTCGCTGAAAGTGGCCGTGCCCTTGTCGGCGGCGACCACCAGGTAGGGGTCGTCCTCGTCGTGTCGCACCACATCGGTTGGCGGCACCACCGCCCCCTGGACCATGTTGTCGGTGATGTCGAGCAGACCCGACAGGAAGGTCTTGTAGCAAGTCACGCCTTCGGCCAGAAAAGCCTCTCGATCGCTGGCGAGTGGTGCCTTCTTCAGCACGAAGCCGCCCTTGGAGCCCACCGGCACGATCACCGTGTTCTTCACCATCTGCGCCTTCACCAAACCCAGGATCTCGGTGCGGAAATCTTCGCGCCGGTCGGACCAGCGCAGGCCACCGCGTGCGACCTTGCCGCCACGCAGGTGCACACCCTCGACGCGCGGGGAGTACACCCAGATCTCGAACAGGGGTTTGGGTTCTGGCACGTTGGGAATGTCGCGCGGGCTGAGCTTGAAGCTCATGCACTCTTTGCCGCGCTGGTAGGCGTTGGTGCGCAGCGTGGCCTGGAGGGTGCTGAGGAACTGGCGCAGCACGCGGTCTTCTTCCAGACTGGCCACCTCGGCGAGTTGGGCTTCCAGCACTTGCACTTTGGCATTGATGCGCTCCGCGCGCGCGTCGGCCTTCGCCGGGTCGAAGCGCGTCGCGAACAACTCGGCCAGGCCTTGCGCGATCGCCGGGTTTTTGTTCAGCGTGTCTTCGATGTAGCTCTGGCTGAACGCGAAGCCCAGTTGCTTGAAGTAGCGCACATAGGCGCGCAGCACGGAAATGGCGCGGGCATCGAGTTCGGTGGAGAGCACCAGGCGGTTGAGGGCATCGCTCTCCACCTCCTGACGCCAGACCGCGTGGAACAGTTCCTCGAAACGGAACTTGAGGCGATCCACGTCCAGCGGCTGGGCAAACTGCAGGCCCCAATCGTGGATCCAGTAGCCGGGTGCAGCGAGGTGGTAGGGATGCTCATCGAGGACACGAGCCCCCATGGACTCCATCACCGGCATGGCGTCCGACAGGGTGATCTTCTGCGTGGCGTAGGTCTTCAAGCGCACCTGCCCCTGGCGCTCGTAGAGCTTGAGTGCGAGGGGGTGCTGTTCGCTCAGTCCGCAGAGCACGGCCGCGTCACTGGCGGCGGTGTCGGCGTCGAAGTGCTCGCGGTAGGCGGTCGGGAACGCGGCCACCACCGCCTCCAGCCCGCTGGCGTTGCGACCGTTGTGGGCGACGAGCAGCACGGCGTTCACACCGTCCACCCAGCGCTTGCAGGCCTCGGCCACACGGGCTTCGAGCGCGGCCAGTTCCACCTGCGCCGGCAGCTTGTCGTTGGCGCGCACGATGTAGTGGATGCGCGCGAGCGCGCTGTCGGTGAGCATAGGCGTGAACTCGACCGACGCCGCGTCGAAGGCCTCGGTGAAGATCGCCCCGAGCTTCACCCGCAGCTCGGTGGTGTACACATCGCGCGGCACGTACACCAGCAGCGACGCCAGGCGGCCGAAGGCGCCGCGGCGCATGAAGAGACGCACACGTTGGCGCTCCTGCAAGCGCAGGATGCCCATGGCGTGTTGCTCCAGCGTGGCGGCGTCGATCTGCAGCATCTCGTCGCGCGGGTAGGTCTCCAGGATGGCCTGCAAGGCCTTGTGCGCATGGCTGCCCGTGACCACGCCGGCATGGGCCATCACCTGTGCCACATGCTGGCGCACCACCGGGATCTGCTCCACCGACGCGGCATACGCCGCCGAGGTATACAGACCCATGAAACGGCTTTCGCCCACCAGCTTGCCGCTGGCGTCCAGGCGCTTGACGCTGATGACATCCAGCCAGGCCGGGCGGTGCACGGTGGAGCGGCTCATCGCCTTGGTGGACAGCACCAGACCGGGGTCGGACACGAACTGCTCTGCGGGCTGGGCCGGCAGAACCTGGGTGCCAGGGGCCTTGAGCAAGCCCAGCGCCGTGCCCGGCACAGGCACCAGCACCTTGCCCTTGAGCTCGTAGTCTTCGGCCGCCAGAAACGTGAAGTGGCCTTGTTCGAGCCAGGTCAGAAAGGACTTGGCTTCGTCGGCCACCGAAGCGTCCAGTGCGGTGAAGCTGGCGTTGAGCACCTGCACGCGAGAGAGCATGGCGCGCCAGTCCTGCACGGCCAGGCGGACATCCTGCAAGGTGTCCTCAATGGTTTTGCGCAGCGCAAGCGCCTCGGGGTCGGAGGCAAGCCGGTCGCACTCGACCAGGATGCACGAGACCACATGACCTTCCCCAGCGCCGGCCTGCGCCGCGCCGGTGATCTTTGCCACATGGCCTGCCGCATCGCGCGCAACGCGCAACAAGGGATGGACGATCCAGTGCAAGGTGCGCCCGCTGCGGTTGACCGCCATGCCCACCGAGTCCACCAGAAACGGCAGGTCGGGGTGCACGATCTGCAACACGTGCGTGCCGCTCTCGGGTGCCTGCTCCCGGGACAGATCCAGGATCTGAACGCGCACCTCGCCCGCTGCCGAGGCGCTCAGCAACGCCTGGTGGGCAGCGGCCATGGTCTGCAGCAGGGCGGGGTCGCGACTGCGCAGCTCCTCGGGATCGGCGGCGGCAAAGTACAGGTCCTGGAAACTCGGGTTCATGGTCGGCATCCGGTCAAGCAAAGGGTGGGCAGGCTGAGCGCGATTCTAGGATTGCCCCAGCGGGCAAAACTGCCCCAGACAAGGATTGCATGGCCCCATGCCATGGCTTCATGCGACAAACGCATGATGCGCCTGCGCGCGTGACTTCGCCATGAAAAAACCCCGCAGGGCGGGGTTGGATGGAGTCTGGATGGCGGCTACAAAAGCGCTACTGAAGGGTTTCCTTGACCGCTGGCACCAGGGGGAGCGCGATCACCTCGATGCCCTCTTCCAGCATGGCCAGGGCTTCCTGGGGACTGGCCTCGCCCCGGATGTTGCGATGCTCGGTCTCGCCGCTGTGCATCGCGCGGGCCTCGTCGGCAAAACGCTCGCCCACATCCTCGGTGTTCGCCACCACCTCGCGCAGCGCCCTGAGCATGCGGGCCTGCAGGGCAGCGAGTTCGGAACTCGTGGCGTGGTTGCTCATCGCCACGGACGTGCCGGTCGGCATGGACGGTACCGGCTCATCTCGCCCGGAACGCAGGTTCAGGCGCGGCGCCGAGAGCTTCTTGTGGATGTGCGCATCGCCACACAGCGGGCACGTGACCAGGCCACGACCCAGCTGGCTCACGAAGTCGTCTTCGGAGCCAAACCAGCCTTCAAATTCGTGCTGGTGAGCGCATTGGAGGTTGAGAACCTTCATGAGCTGGATTGTCCCGCCAAAAGCGAGGTCGCTGCATCCTTCCATGCCAGCGGCCATTCGCCGCTCTGCACGTTCTGCAGCCACATCGACCCGATGAGCGTCTTGCTGTCGATCACCTCACCGCTGAAACACCAGGCCCGAAGCTCGGCAGGCGTGGCGGTGAACACGTCGAGAAACTCGCCGTCGTCAAGCTGTCGCTCGCCGAGCGAGAGACCACGTGCGAACCAGATGTCGATGGTCTCGTCGGAGTACGCCACGGTGGGCGCCAGGCAACCGGCACAGGCCCACTCGCGCGCGCTGTAGCCGGTTTCCTCCAGGAGTTCTCGCTGCGCGCACATGAGGCTGTCCTCGCCTTCGTCGAGCTTGCCGGCGGGGAATTCGATCATCACCGACTGCATGGGGTGGCGAAACTGGCGCTCCAGCACCACACGGCCATCGTCGAGCAGGCCGATGACCATGACCGCACCGGGGTGCAACACGTATTCGCGTGTGGCCTCGGCGCCATTGGGCAGGCGCACCGTGTCGCGCACCACGTGAAGGAAGTTGCCGCGCAACAGCTCGGTGCGCAAGAGCGGCGTTTCGATCAGGTGGCTGTCGTCGCTCATGTCAGTGCCGCATGGCCGCCCGAAGGCAATGACTCGCCCCCTCGGGGGGCAGCGATACGTGAAACGATGAGCGTGGGGGTGAGCAACTCAACCCCGGTGGCGGTAGAGGTAGCGGTAAACGAAGCCGGGAAAGGCCAGCGTGATGAAGAGTGCGCCGGTGGTCGCGTAGAACTCCCAGCCCTGGGGTGCGATCTGCCCGGCGCGCTGCTCCAGCCCAAGGCCAATGGCACCCACGATGAAATACATCAGCACCAGCTCGGCCAGCCGAATCCACAGCGTCTTGGGCAAGCTGCGCGGAATCACGGCGAGCCACCGTTCGTTGACAAAGGGCAGGTTGGCCGCCACCAGTGCGGCGATCAACACCAGCCAGACAGAAAAGCTTTGGTTCATGGTGAAGGTGTGAGCCGGCCCCACCGGTGAAGTTCACCGCTGCGGGCCCAGAGGTTTCAGGCGAGCAGCGCGGCCACCGCCTGTGCGCACAAGGCCATGAGGCCACCGGGCAATATGCCCAGCAACAGCACCAGCGCACCGTTGACCGACAGCACCGAGCGCGCGTCCAGTCCGGCCTCGATCTCCGCGGTCTGCGTGGGCGCGTCGAAGTACATGACCTTGACCAGGCGCAGGTAGTAAAAGGCACCGATCAACGACATGATCACGGCGAACACAGCAAGACCCACGTAGAACACGCCGCTGGAAGCCAGCAGGGCCTGCAGCACCGAGAGCTTGGCGTAAAAGCCCACGAGAGGCGGCACACCGGCCAGCGAGAACATGCAGATGGCCATGACGCCGGCGTAGAGCGGGCTGCGCTGGTTCAGGCCGGCCAGGTCGCTGATGTTCTCCGATTCAAAGCCACTGCGGGAGAGCAGCAGGATCACGCCGAAGGTGCCCAGCGTGGTCAACACATAGGTGATGACGTAGAACATGGACGAGCTGTAGGCGTTGGCCATGTTGCCGGTATCACCGTTCACCACGCCGGCCAGCAGGCCGAGCAGCATGAAGCCCATCTGCGCAATGGTGGAAAACGCGAGCATGCGTTTGAGGTTGGTCTGCGCGATGGCGGCGAAGTTGCCGACCAGCAGCGACATGACGGCGAGCACACCCAGCATCTGCTGCCAGTCGAAGGCGAGCGGTTGAAGGCCTTCGACCAACAGGCGAATGACAATGGCGAACGCCGCCAGCTTGGGTGCACCACCAATCATGAGCGTGACGGCCGTGGGTGCACCGTGGTACACGTCGGGCACCCACATGTGGAAGGGCACCACGCCGAGCTTGAAGGCCAGACCGGCCACCACAAACACCAGACCGAGCGTGAGCACCTGGGCCGAGCCCTTGAGGGTGGCTTCACCGCCGGCAATGGCCTGCATCACCTCGGGCAGCGCCAACGAGCCGGTGGCGCCGTACACCATGGACAGGCCATAGAGCAGGAATCCGCTGGCCAAGGCGCCCAGCACAAAGTACTTCATGGCCGCCTCGGTGGCCTGCACATCGTCGCGGCGCAGCGCCACCAGCGCGTAGCTGGAAAGCGTGAGCAGTTCCAGGCCGAGGTAGATCACCAGAAAGTTGTGTCCCGAGATCATGACGAACATGCCCAGCAACGCGAACATGGACAGCGTGAACATCTCGCCGCCGCGCAGCATGTCGCGCTTGCCAGCGTAGCCACGGCCGTAGACCAGCGTGACCATCATGGCGATGGTGGCAAAACACTTGAGCCAGTTGCCCATGGGGTCGCTGACGATCATGCCGCCGAAGCCAGGGGTGGTGGTGCCCGAGACCGCAGCCATGGCAAGCAGCAACGCAACCGCGCCCAGCGACAGCAAGGTGAGCGCATAGGTCGCAGTGCGCAGAGCCGACTTCACCGACAGGTCGGCCAGCGCAATCACGCAGGCCATCGTCAGCAGAAGGATTTCAGGGTAGGCCGCGACCCAGCTGAGCTTGTCAATCATTGTTCGTTCTCTTGTGTCGTGTGGCGGGCCGGGCTCACTGAGGCAGCTTGGAAACCGCCACGTGGCGCAGCAACTCCGCCACGGAAGCGTCCATCACGTCGGTGAAGGGCTTGGGGTACACGCCCATGAAGAGCACCGCCACCGCCAGCACCGCCATCACGAGGAATTCGCGCGCATTGAGGTCGACTAGGTTCTTCACGTTGTCGTTGCCCACCGCACCCAGGTAGACGCGCTTGTACATCCACAGCGAGTAAGCGGCGCCAAAGATCAGCGCCGAGGCGGCGAGCAGACCAATCCAGAAGTTGGCTTTCACCGCCGCCAGAATCACCATCCACTCGCCCACGAAACCGGCCGTGCCCGGCAGGCCGCAGTTGGCCATGGTGAACAGCAGCGCAAACGCCGCGAACTTGGGCATGGTGTTGACCACGCCGCCGTAGTCGGCGATCTCGCGCGAATGCACACGGTCGTACAGCACGCCGATGCCCAGGAACATGGCGGCCGACACAAAGCCGTGCGCGATCATCTGCACGATGCCGCCCGACACGCCGAGATCGCTGAACACGAAGAAGCCCAGCGTGACGAAGCCCATGTGCGCCACCGACGAATAAGCCACCAGCTTCTTCATGTCCTGCTGGACCATGGCCACCAGGCCCACGTAAATCACGGCCACGAGCGACAGCGCGATCATGAGCCATGCCCATTCTTGCGAGGCGTCGGGCAGGATGGGCAGTGAGAAGCGCAGGAAGCCATAGGCACCGAGCTTGAGCATGATCGCCGCCAGCACGGCGGAGCCACCGGTGGGGGCTTCCACGTGCACGTCGGGCAACCAGGTGTGCACAGGCCACATCGGCACCTTCACCGCGAAGGCCGCGAAGAAGGCGAAGAACAGCAGGGTCTGGGCGGTGCCGCTCAGCGGCAGCTGGTACCAGTCGGCCAGTGCAAAACTACCGCCGGACACGGTGTAGAGGTAAATCAACGCCACCAGCATCAGGAGCGAGCCGAGCAGGGTGTACAGGAAGAACTTGAAGGCCGCGTAGATCTTGTTCGGGCCGCCCCAGATGCCGATGATCAGGTACATCGGGATCAGTGTGGCTTCGAAGAATACGTAGAACAGCATCGCGTCCTGCGCGCTGAAGACACCGATCATCAGACCCGAGAGGATCAGGAAGGCGCCCATGTACTGGTTCACGCGTTTGGTGATCGACTCCCAGCTGGCCACGATCACCACCGCGTTGATGAACGCGGTCAGCAGGACCAGCCACAGCGAGATGCCGTCCACACCCAGGTGGTAGTGGATGTTGAAGTTCTCGATCCAGGGGGCCTTTTCAACGAACTGCAGCGCAGCCGAGCCCACCTCGAAGCCGGTGTAGAGCGGCACCGTGACCGCCAGGCCTACCACCGCACCCACCAGCGCGATCCAGCGCACCATGGGTGCCTGGTCGTCACGGCCCAGGGCCAGCAGCACGACGCCAAAAGCGATGGGCGTCCAGATGGCAAGGCTCAGCAAACCCATGATGTTCTTCTTCCTCTTGTTTTATTTGGCGAGCCAGACGAAGTACGTCATGAACAGCAGCACACCCACGATCATCATCAGCGCGTAGTGGTACAGGTACCCGGTCTGCGCGCGGCGCACCACGCCGGAGACCAGGCCCACCAGCTTCCAGCTGGCGTTGACCACGCCGCCCTCGATCACCCCCCGATCGCCGCCCTTCCACAGACCGATGCCCAGACCGCGCGCGCCTTTGGCGAGCACGTTCTCGTTGAACCAGTCCAGGTAGTACTTGTTCTCCAGCACCACGACCAGCGGACGCAAGGCGCGCCCGATGGCCGCCGGCACGGCCGGGTTGATCAGGTACATGTACCACGCGCTCACCGCACCGGCCAGGGCCAGGTACAGCGGCGGCGTGAACAAGGCATGGGAGACCATGGCCAACGGGCCGTGGAATATCTCGGCGAACTTCGCCATGGCGGGGTGGGCCGCGGCGTTGATGAAGATCGCGTCCTTGAAGAAGTCACCGAACAGCATGGGCTGGATGGTCATGAAGCCGATCACCACCGAAGGGATGGCCAACAGCACCAGCGGCACCGTGACGACCCAGGGAGACTCGTGCGGCTTGCTGTCATGGCCATGCCCGTGGTCATCATGGTGACCATGGTCGTCGTGGTGGGCGTCCGGGTTCTGGTCGTAACGCTCCTTCCCGTGGAACACCAGGAAGTAGAGGCGGAACGAATAGAAGGAGGTGACGAACACACCGGCGAGCACCGCAAAGTAGGCGAAACCCGACGCCGGCAGGTTGCTGAAGTGCACCGCCTCGATGATGGAATCTTTCGAGTAGAAGCCCGAAAAGAAGGGTGTGCCGATGAGTGCGAGCGTGCCCAGCAAGGACGTGATCCAGGTGATGGGCATGTACTTGCGCACGGCACCCATCCAGCGGATGTCCTGGTTGTGGTGCAGACCCATGATCACCGAGCCAGCCGCCAGGAACAGCAGCGCCTTGAAGAAGGCGTGGGTCATGAGGTGGAACACCGCGACCGAGTAGGCCGATGCGCCGAGCGCCACCGTCATGTAGCCCAGCTGCGAAAGTGTGGAGTAGGCCACGATGCGCTTGATGTCGTTCTGGATGATGCCCAGGAAGCCCATGAACAACGCGGTGATGGCGCCGATGATCATGATGAAGTTCAGCGCCGTGTCGGACAGCTCGAACAGCGGCGACATGCGCGCCACCATGAAGATGCCGGCCGTGACCATGGTGGCCGCGTGGATCAGCGCCGAGATGGGCGTGGGGCCTTCCATGGAGTCGGGCAGCCACACGTGCAGTGGGAACTGCGCGCTCTTGCCCATGGCGCCGATGAACAGACAGATGCAGATGACGGTGATCAGCAGCCAGTCGGTGCCGGGGAAGCCCATGGCGCCGAGTTCAGGTGCCTTGGCAAACACCTCGGTGTAGTTCAGCGTGCCGGCATAAGCCACGATCAGTCCGATGCCCAGGATGAAGCCGAAGTCGCCCACGCGGTTGACCAGGAAGGCCTTCATATTCGCGAAGATCGCCGTGGGCTTGTTGAACCAGAAACCGATCAGCAGGTAGGACACCAGGCCCACCGCTTCCCAGCCAAAGAACAGCTGCAGCAGGTTGTTGCTCATGACCAGCATGAGCATGGAGAAGGTGAACAGCGAGATGTAGGCGAAGAAGCGGTTGTAGCCCTTGTCTTCTTCCATGTAGCCGATGGTGTAGAGGTGCACCATGAGCGAAACGAAGGTGACGACCACCATCATCATGGCGGTCAGTCCATCGACCAGGAAGCCGATTTCCATCTTCAGACTACCGACCACCATCCAGGTGTAGAGCGTCTCGTTGAAGCGGGCACCGTCCATGGCCACGCTCTTGAGCGTCATCGCCGACAGGATGAAAGCGATCAACACACCCAGGATGGTGATCGTGTGCGAGGCGCGGCGGCCAATGACGTTGCCGCCGAAGGTGGTCCCGAGGATGCCGGCCAGGGCCGCGCCGATCAGCGGCGCCATGGGGACGGCGAGCAGGGTGCTGGCAGAGAGGGTGGTGCTCATGGTGTTCTTGTCTGGGGGCTGGGGCTCAGCCTTTGAGCGTGTTGAGCTCTTCGACGCTGATCGAATTCTTGTTGCGGAACAGCAGCACAAGGATGGCCAGGCCGATCGCCGATTCGGCAGCGGCCACGGTCAGGATGAAGAACACGAACACCTGGCCGTGCATGTCACCCAGGTAGTGCGAGAACGCCACGAAATTCATGTTGACCGCGAGCAGCATCAGCTCGATGGCCATGAGCAGCACGATCAGGTTCTTGCGGTTAAGGAAAATGCCGACCACCGACAGCGCGAACAGGATCGCGCCGACAGCGAGGAAATGGCCCAGGGACACGCTCATGATGGTTTCCCCTCCTCGGTGTTCACCGCTTCGACGGCGGGTGCGGCTTTCTGCGTGGCGTTCATCGGCAGCACCACCAGACGGTCCCGGGCGCGCACATGCACCTGAAGGCCGGGGTTGATGGCCTTGCTGTCCTTGCGCTGGCGCAGGGTGAGCGCAATGGCGGCGATCATGGCCACCAGCAGGATCACAGCGGCCACTTCGATGGGGTACAGGTACTCGGTGTAGAGCAGCAGGCCAAGTTCACGCGTGTTGGAGTAGTTGGCCGCGTTGATGCCGGTGTTCACTGCATCGGGGTTGGCCGCAAGACTCGGGAAGCCGACAAACAGCACGGCGATGAGCTCGGCCGCCACAAAACCGCCGAGGATGGCAGCGAGCGGAAAGTGCTTCCAGAAACCCTTGCGTACACCGTCCATGTTGATGTCGAGCATCATCACGACGAACAGGAACAGCACCATCACCGCACCCAGGTACACCAGCACCAGGGTGATGCCGAGGAACTCCGCCTTCAGCAGCAACCACAACGCAGACGCCTGCGAAAACGCCAGCATCAGGAACAACACAGCGTGCACAGGATTGCGCGCGGTGATGACGCGGAAGGCTGCAAACAGCAGCACCGCGGCAAAGAGGTAAAAAAAGCCGGTCTGGTAATCCATGGCGTTGTTCTTGTGTCGTCTGTTCCGGGCAGTTCCGGACTCAGAACGGATCAGCGGTAAGGGGCGTCGGCGGCCCGGGCAGCGGCAATCTCGGTCTCGTAGCGGTCGCCCACGGCCAGCAGCATCTCTTTGGTGAAGTACAGGTCACCGCGCTTTTCGCCGTGGTACTCGAAGATGTGCGTCTCGACGATGGAGTCCACCGGGCAGCTCTCTTCGCAGAAGCCGCAGAAGATGCACTTGGTCAGGTCGATGTCGTAGCGGGTGGTGCGGCGCGAACCGTCGTCGCGCACGTCCGACTCGATGGTGATGGCCATGGCCGGGCAGACCGCTTCACACAGCTTGCACGCGATGCAGCGCTCTTCGCCATTTTCGTAGCGGCGAAGTGCATGCAATCCGCGGAAACGCGGCGACAGCGGCGTCTTTTCTTCGGGAAACTGCACCGTGATCTTGCGCTTGAAGGCGTAGCGACCGGTCAGGGCCATGCCCTTGAACAACTCCACCAGCAGGAAGCTGTTGAGGAAGTCGCGGAACGAAAACGGTGCCACGACCGCAGGGGATGCGACGGGGTTGGCAGTGATGGTGGACATGGTCAATCGCCCTCTTTATTTCCAGAGGTTCCACGACGTCTGCATCAGACCGCCGACGAGCAGCAGGTAGATGAGCGTGACGGGAATGAAGATCTTCCAGCCCAGACGCATGATCTGGTCGTAGCGGAAGCGCGGAAAGGTGGCGCGGATCCAGATGAACATAGACACCACAACGAAGGTTTTCAGGCCGAGCCAGATCCAGCCGGGAATCCAGTTGAACAGTGCGCTGTCAATGGGTGGCAACCAGCCACCCAGGAACATCAACACCGCCAGCACCGAGATCAGCCACATGCTGGCGTACTCAGCCAGGAAGAAGATGGCGAAGCCCATGCCCGAGTACTCGACCATGTGACCCGCCACGATCTCGGCCTCGCCTTCGACCACGTCGAACGGATGGCGGTTGGTTTCGGCCACGCCCGAGATGATGTAGACGAAGAAGATGGGCAGCAGCGGCAGCCAGTTCCACGACAGGAAGTTCAGGCCTTGCGAGGCGGCCATGCCGCGCGCCTGGGAGTTCACGATCTCGACCAGGTTCAGACTGCCTGCAGTCATCACCACGATCAAGAAGCAGAAGCCGATGGCGATCTCGTAGCTCACCATCTGGGCCGACGCGCGCAGCGCACCGAGGAAGGCGTATTTCGAGTTCGAAGCCCAGCCCGCGATGATCACGCCATAGACCTCGATCGAGGTGATGGCCAGGATCACCAGCAGACCCGCGTTCACATTGGCCAGCACGGCTTCGGGGCCGAAGGGCACCGCCACCCAGGCAGCCAGCGCGGGCATGATGGCCATGATGGGACCGAGGCGGAACAGCCCGTTGCTCGCAGCGCTCGGACGGATCAGTTCTTTGGTCAGCAGCTTGAGCGCATCGGCAATCGGCTGCAGCAGACCGAAGGGGCCGACGCGGTTGGGTCCGTGACGCACCTGAATCCAGCCGAGCAGCTTGCGCTCCCACAGCGTGAGGTAGGCCACTGCGCCCATCAGGGGCGCCAGCACGGCCACGATCTTGATCAGGTTCCAGATCACGGGCCAGGCCGCCGTGGTCCACCAGGGGGCGGCAATCAGACCCAGGCCGCCGTTGTACATCGCGTCGATCATGCGTGCACCTCGTCAGCGATCAGGGTGGCGCGAGCGTCGGCGGTCAGTTGCAGCGCAGGAGCGCGGCGCACCAGACCATCGAGCTGGTAGATGCTGGCCACGCAGGGCTCTGCCACGGCAGGAGAAAGATCGATCGATGCGGTGCTGGCGTTGTTCAGGCGGGCAGCGTCCACAACGGCGCCACTGGCCACCCCCGGCAACGCGCTGGCCAACACAGCCTGCGACGAGTCGGCATCAAAACCAGCCAGGCCCAGCAGGTTGCCCAGCACGCGGATCACTTTCCAGGCCGGGCGCGTTTCACCCAGGGGGCGCACGACGGCGTGGAAGCTCTGCAGCCGACCTTCGGCGTTGACGAAGGAACCCGAGGTTTCGGTGAAGGGAGCGACCGGCAGCAACACGTCGCTGATGTCGAGGTTGGTCTTGAACGGGCTGAGCGTGACAACCATGCCAGCCGAGGCCAGGCCTTGGACGCCCGCCGCGCTGTCGTGCCCGGGTTCGGTGTTCAGCAGAACCAGCGCCTTCAGAGCACTGCCCAGCATCTGGCCGGCGTTCAAGCCGCCCTGCCCCGGCACGGCGTTCACAAGTTGTGCGCCCACGGTGTTGGCGGCTTCGCTCAGGTAACCCACGCTGGCGCCGGTCTGCTGAGCAATCCAATTGGCCAGCGACAGCAAGCTGGCTGCTTTTTCGTGGTGTGCGGCGGCGTTGCCGAGCAGGATGGCCTTGTGCTCGCCACCCAGCAGCGACTTGGCCACAGTCCGGTGGGCGTCGGTCACGTCAGCATTCACCGGCGCGCTCGCACCGGTCTCGGCGGCAATGGCAGCAGCGATGCCGGCCAAGGCCGTCACCCAGACGTCACAGTCGGCCAGCACCACGTTCTTGAGCGGCATGGCCCAGTCCTGCGCCACGGCGTTGAGCACGTTGACCTGCGCACCCTTGCGCTGTGCCTGACGGATGCGCTGCGCGAACAGCGGGTGGTCCTTGCGCAGGTTGGAGCCGACCACCAGCACACGCTGGAGGTTGGAGAGTGATGCAACGGGCAAGCCGAGCCAGCGCGCCGCACCCGCAGGGGCGGCGTTGGAAAAATCGGCGTGGCGCAGACGCGCGTCGATGTTCTGGCTGCCCAGACCGCGCACCAGCGCGCCGGCCAGGGCCAGCTCTTCGAGCGTGCTGTGCGGGCTGGCCAGCAGGCCGATGGAAGCGGCGCCGTGTTCGTTCTTGACCTGCTTCAGGCCATTGGCCACGTATTCGAGCGCGGTCTGCCAGTCGACCGTCTTCCATTCACCGCCCTGCTTGATCATGGGCGCGGTCAGGCGGTCTTCGCTGTTGACGGCTTCGTACGAGAAGCGGTCGCGGTCGGCGATCCAGCATTCGTTGACGGCTTCGTTTTCCAACGGCACCACGCGCATGACCTTGTGGTTCTTCACCTGAACGATCAGGTTGGCGCCAGTGGAATCGTGCGGGCTCACGCTCTTGCGGCGGGAGAGCTCCCAGGTACGTGCGCTGTAGCGGAACGGCTTGCTGGTGAGCGCGCCGACCGGGCAGATGTCGATCATGTTGCCCGAAAGCTCCGAGTCGACCGTGTCGCCCAGCACCGTGGTGATCTCGGCGTGTTCGCCGCGGTGGATCATGCCGAGCTCCATCACGCCGGCCACTTCCTGGCCAAAGCGGACGCATCGGGTGCAGTGGATGCAACGGCTCATCTCCTGCATGGAAATGAGTGGGCCCACGTCCTTGTGAAAGACGACGCGCTTCTCTTCTTCGTATCGCGAACCCGAACTGCCATAGCCCACGGCCAGATCCTGCAACTGGCACTCGCCGCCCTGATCGCAGATGGGGCAGTCCAGTGGGTGGTTGATGAGCAGGAACTCCATCACCGACTGTTGCGCCTTGATGGCCTTGTCGCTCTTGGTGCGCACGATCATGCCCTGCGTGACCGGCGTGGCGCAGGCGGGCATGGGCTTGGGCGCCTTCTCCACGTCGACCAGACACATGCGGCAGTTGGCCGCGATGGACAGTTTCTTGTGATAACAGAAGTGCGGGATGTAGGTGCCGGCCTTTTCGGCCGCATGCATGACCATGCTGCCCGGGGGCACTTCCACCTTCTTGCCGTCGAGTTCGATTTCAACCATGGTGTTGCTTTTCTTCAAGCCTGGGCCGGTGCGTTGGCCGAGGCGATCTTGGCCTCGAACTCGTGCCGGAAATGTTTGATCATGGCGCGCACCGGCATGGCCGCAGCATCGCCCAGGGCGCAGATGGTGCGGCCCATGATGTTTTCGGCCACGTTGTCCAGCAGCGCCATGTCGGCCGGGCGGCCTTCGCCCTCGTCGATGCGACTGACCATGCGCCAGAGCCAGCCCGTGCCTTCGCGGCACGGGGTGCACTGGCCACACGACTCGTGCATGTAGAAGTAGGACAGGCGCTTGAGCGACTCGACCATGCACCGGCTGTCGTCCATCACAATCACCGCGCCCGAGCCCAGCATGGAACCGGCCTTGGCGATCGAGTCGTAGTCCATGGTGCAGTCCATCATGATGGACGCCGGCAACACCGGCGACGAGGAACCACCGGGGATCACAGCCTTGAGCGTGCGGCCCTTGCGCACGCCACCGGCGAGCTCGAGCAGCTTGCTGAAAGGTGTACCCATAGGCACTTCGTAGTTGCCCGGCATCTCCACATCGCCGCTGACCGAGAAGATCTTGGTGCCGCCGTTGTTGGGCTTGCCGCAAGCGAGGTACGCCGCGCCGCCGTTGCGGATGATCCAGGGCACCGCCGCGAAGGTTTCGGTGTTGTTGATGGTGGTGGGCTTGCCATACAGGCCGAAGCTGGCCGGGAACGGTGGCTTGAAACGGGGCTGTCCCTTCTTGCCTTCGAGCGATTCGAGCAGCGCGGTTTCTTCGCCGCAGATGTAGGCGCCAAAACCGTGGAACGCGTGCAGCTGGAAGTTGAAGCCGCTGTCCAGGATGTTGTCGCCCAGCAGGCCGGCGGCACGGGCTTCTTCCAGCGCCGCTTCAAAGCGGTCGTAGGCTTCGAAGATCTCGCCGTGGATGTAGTTGTAGCCCACGCTGATGCCCATCGCGAAAGCGGCAATGGCCATGCCTTCGATCACGATGTGCGGGTTGTACATGAGGATGTCGCGGTCCTTGCAGGTGCCCGGCTCGCCCTCGTCGGAATTGCACACCAGGTACTTCTGTCCCGGGAACTGGCGCGGCATGAAGCTCCACTTCAGTCCGGTGGGGAAACCCGCACCACCGCGACCGCGCAAGGCCGATTCCTTCAGGGTGGCGATCACCTGGTCCTGCGTCATACCCACCACCGGTGGGTCACCCGCCGGCTCGGCGCCGTCCTTGCCCAGCACCTTGCGCAAGGCCTGATACCCGCCGCGCGCCACGTAGTCCTTGAGCGACCAGTTGCCGCCATCGAGGTCGGCGTAGATCTGGGGATTGATGTGACGGCCGTGGAAGCAAGTTTGCACGCCGTTGGCGCGGAACTGCGAAAGGATCTGTTCGGCGTTCATGACTGTCCCTCTGAAGCACGCAGGCCGTCAATCAACTGGTCCAGCTTGTCGTTGCTCATGAAACTGCACATGTGGCGGTCGTTGACCAGCATCACCGGCGAGTCGGCGCAGGCGCCGAGGCATTCACTTTGTTGCAGGGTGAACAAGCCGTCTGCGGTGGTGCCGCCCATGGTGATGCCGAGCTTGTGTTCAAGATGGTGCAGCGCGTTCTGGCCGTCGCGCAGCTGGCACGGCAGGTTGGTGCAGACGTTGAGCTTGAACTTGCCCACCGGCTGCTGGTTGTACATGTTGTAGAAAGTCGTCACCTCGTGCACGGCGATCGGCTCCATGCCCAGGTAGGCGGCCAGCGAGGCTTCGGCCCCCGCGCTCACAAAACCCATCTCTTGCTGGATGATGGACAGGCAGGCCATCACAGCCGACTGCGCCTGATCGGCCGGGTATTTGGCGACTTCGCGCGCGAAGCGCTCCTGGGTGGCGCTGCCGAATTCAACTGCGACAACTGCGTGGCCGGTGCTCATCGGTCGATCTCCCCGAAAACAATGTCCATGGTGCCAATGATGGCCACCGCGTCGGCCAGCATGTGGCCGCGCGCCATCTCGTCCATCGTGGCCAGGTGCGCAAAACCAGGTGCGCGGATCTTCAGACGGTAAGGCTTGTTGGCGCCGTCACTCACCAGGTAGATGCCGAACTCACCCTTGGGGTGCTCGACCGCTGCGTAGGCTTCGCCTTCGGGCACGTGGAAGCCTTCGGTGAACAGCTTGAAGTGGTGGATCAGCTCTTCCATGTTGGCCTTCATGGCCTCGCGGGCGGGTGCTGCCACCTTGTGGTTGTCGGTGATCACCGGGCCGGGATTGGCGCGCAGCCACTTCGAGCACTGTTCGATGATGCGATTGGACTGCTTCATCTCTTCCATGCGCACGAGGTAGCGGTCGTAACAGTCACCGGTCTTGCCCACGGGAATGTCGAAGTCCATCTCACCGTACACGTCGTACGGCTGCTTCTTGCGCAGGTCCCAGGCGATGCCGGAGCCGCGCAGCATGGGACCGGTCATGCCCAGGTTGAGAGCACGTTCAGGCGTGACCACGCCAATGCCCACGGTGCGCTGCTTCCAGATGCGGTTGTCGGTCAGCAGCGTGTGGTACTCGGCGAGATACGTGGGGAAGCGCTTCGTGAAGTCGTCGATGAAGTCGAGCAGCGAACCCTGGCGGTTCGTGTTCATCTGTTCCATGGCGCGCGCATTGCGGATCTTGCTGTGCTTGTACTGCGCCATGCTGTCCGGCAGATCGCGGTACACACCACCCGGACGGAAGTAGGCCGCGTGCATGCGCGCACCCGACACCGCCTCGTACATGTCGAACAGGTCTTCGCGCTCGCGGAACGCGTAGATCAGGATGGTGGAGCTGCCGCAATCGTTGCCGTGCGAGCCCAGCCACATCAGGTGGTTGAGCAGGCGCGTGATCTCGCTGAACATCACACGGATGTACTGCGCGCGGATCGGCACCTCGATGCCCAGCAGCTTCTCGATCGCCAGGCAGTAGGCGTGCTCGTTGCACATCATCGACACATAGTCCAGCCGGTCCATGTAGGGCAGCGACTGGATATAGGTCTTGTGCTCGGCCAATTTTTCGGTGGCGCGGTGCAGCAGGCCGATGTGCGGATCGGCGCGTTGCACAACCTCGCCGTCAAGCTCGAGCACCAGGCGCAGCACGCCGTGAGCGGCCGGGTGCTGCGGACCGAAGTTGAGGGTGTAGTTCTTGATTTCAGCCATGACGATGTCGCAGGAAGGCCAGAGCCCTCAGTGCAGGCCCCCGTAGTTGTCTTCGCGGATGATGCGCGGCGTGATTTCGCGGGGCTCGATACTTACCGGCTCGTAAATCACGCGCTGGCGCTCGGCGTCGTAGCGCATCTCGACGTGGCCGGACAGCGGGAAGTCTTTGCGGAAAGGATGACCGATGAAGCCGTAGTCGGTGAGGATGCGGCGCAGGTCGTCGTGACCCTCGAACACGATACCGAAGAGATCAAAGGCTTCGCGTTCGTACCAGTTGGCTGCTGCCCACAGCGGCGTGACCGAAGCCAACACAGGAAAATCGTCCTCGGGGCAGAACACCCGCACGCGCACCCGATGGTTGTGGGTGATCGACAGCAGGTGCACCACAGCAGCAAAACGCTGGCCTTCCCAACGACCTTCGCCGTAGGTCTGGTAGTCCATGCCACACAGGTCGATGAGCTGCTCGAACGCTGCAACAGGTGCATCGCGCAGGGTCTTCATGACATCAAGATAGTCGGACGCCTTGACGACCAGCGTCAGCTCTTCGCGCACCACCTCCAGCGACACAACACGATCACCCAGCAACTCGGCCAGGGCGAGCTTCAGGGCTTCCGGTGCAACTGCGTAGGAGGTCGTTGAGGTGTTGGTCATGGGTGCGTCTCTGGGGACTCGTTTCGCCGTGAAGCAACCAGCGCTCAGGCGCGGGCAATGGTCTGGGTGCGGCGGATCTTCTGCTGCAGCTGGATGATTCCGTACAACAGCGCTTCGGCCGTGGGCGGGCACCCGGGAACATACACGTCCACCGGCACGATGCGGTCACAACCGCGCACCACCGAGTAGCTGTAGTGGTAATAGCCGCCGCCGTTGGCGCACGAGCCCATGGACAGCACCCAGCGCGGCTCGGCCATCTGGTCGTAGACCTTGCGCAGGGCGGGTGCCATCTTGTTGCACAAGGTGCCGGCCACGATCATCAGGTCGGACTGGCGCGGGCTGGCGCGAAACACCTCGGAGCCGAAGCGCCCGATGTCGTAGCGCGCGGCGGCCGCGTGCATCATTTCGACCGCACAACAGGCCAGGCCAAAGGTCATGGGCCACAGCGAGCCGGTCTTGGCCCAGTTCACCACCGAGTCGTAGCTGGTGGTGACAAAACCTTCCTTGAATACGCCTTCAATCATGAGCCGCTCCGGTGCATTCGTGTGTGTGCAAGTCGTTCATTCCCAGTCCAGTGCGCCCTTCTTCCACTCGTAGGCAAAGCCTACGGTGAGGATGGCCAGAAACACAACGCCCGCGAGGAAACCGGTCATGCCGATGTCGGAGAAGGCCACGGCCCATGGAATGAGGAAAGCGATTTCGAGATCGAACAGGATGAACAGGATGGCCACGAGGTAGTAGCGCACGTCGAACTTCATGCGGGCATCTTCGAAGGCTTCGAAGCCGCATTCGTACGGGGAGTTCTTTTCTGCGTCCGGGAGGTTGGGGCCGAGGATGTAGCCCAACACCTGGGGGATGATCCCGATGGCAATACCCACCAAGATGAACAGGAGCACAGGTAGGTATTGTTCGAGACTCATCTTGGTCGATTCCACTGACACGGCATGGGGCCGTGTTGTCCAAAGATTGGTGCCGACGGCGAGACTCGAACTCGCACAGCTTTCGCCACTACCCCCTCAAGATAGCGTGTCTACCAATTTCACCACGTCGGCTGGTCTGCGTTGCTGGCTCACGAGGTCTGTGTGAGCCTTGCTGACAAGCATTGGAGTTTACCCTGAATCACCCCCTGTTTTGAGAGGCAGCGGGCCTTTTTCAACTCGAATGGAAGATGGCTCGGCATGCACAGTGCGATGGCATGCCTTTGCGGTCATTTCGCCGGGATCTGAGCCGGGCCGGTTGGGGCTGGCGCTGCGTCAGGTGCAGGCGCAACCGAGGGGCCAGCTCCTGGAATCTGCTGCGAGGGATCGGCGGGCTGCGCAGGCGCTGCGACACCTTCGAGCACGCTGCCCGAACTCGGCGCCTCGCGCAGGTTGCCGAAGTAGGCCAGTCCCAGCGTGCAACCCAGGAACACAGCCGCCAACACCGCAGTGGAACGCGACATGAAGTTGGCACCGCCAGAGGCACCGAACAGGCTGGCCGAACCGGCGCCACCGCCGCCGAAGGCTGCGCCCGCATCGGCGCCCTTGCCGTGCTGCATGAGGATCAGGCCGATCATGGTCAGGGCCGAGAGGATCTGCACGGCCAGCAGGATGGTCAACACAACATTCATTTTTTACTCCGGGATCACGGTTGTCGATGTGCCCTTGAAGACACGAGAAAGGTCAACGGGAAGAGGCCACGATTTGAAGGAAGTCGGCCGCCTTGAGCGACGCGCCGCCAATCAGGCCGCCATCGATGTCGGGCTGGGCCAGCAGGCTGGCGGCGTTCGCTGCGTTCATGCTGCCGCCATAGAGGATGTGCACACGCTCGGGGTGCTGCGTGGCGGCGGCCAGTTGGGCCCGCAGCACCGCGTGCACCTGCTGCGCTTGTTCGGGCGACGCGGTCTTGCCGGTGCCGATGGCCCAGACGGGCTCGTAGGCCACCACGATCTCGCTGGTGCAATGTGCCACCGCGTGAATGACCGCGGCCAGCTGCCGCTTGACGACAACTTCGGTCTGCCCTGCTTCACGCTCGGCCAGCGTTTCACCCACACAAACAATAGGCGTGATGCCGTGGGCCAGTGCCACCTTGGCCTTGTCGGCCACCAACGCGTCGGTCTCGCCGTGGTATTGACGTCGTTCGGAGTGGCCCACGATTGCATAGCGGCAGGCGAAGTCCTTGAGCATGGTGGCAGACACCTCACCGGTGTATGCCCCCTGCTCGTGGCTGGACAGGTCCTGCGCACCCCATGCAATCGTGCTGCCGGTCAACAGCGACTGCAGTTGCGACAGGTAAGGCGCGGGTACACACAGCGCCATGTCGGTTGCGGCCGTCTGGCCGCCCAGGCCGTCGAGCATGGCTTTCACCAGCGCCTCGTTGGCGGCCAGCGAGCCGTTCATTTTCCAGTTGCCTGCGATCAGTGGTTTCATGTCTAGGATGCCGTCATGCCCAGGTCAGGACGAGCTTGCCGATGTGGCGGTTGGATTCCATGAGCGTGTGCGCAGCCGCGGCTTCGCTGGCGGGAAACACCTGGTGGATCACGGGCTTGATCTGCCCCTGAACCAGCAGCGGCCAGACGCGTTCGCGCAGTGCTTGAGCAATGGCGGCCTTGAAGGCGATCGGGCGCGGGCGCAGGGTCGAGCCGGTGATGGTGAGGCGCTTGCGCAGCACCATGCCGGCATTGAACTCGGCCTTCACACCACCCTGCACCGCGATGATGACCAGCCGGCCATCTTCGGCCAGGCAGTCGATCTCGCGCGCCACGTAAGCACCGGCCACCATGTCGAGCACGACGTTGACGCCCTGCCCGCCCGTGAGGTCGGCCACGGCGGCCACGAAGTCCTGCGTCTTGTAGTTGATGGCGTGATCGGCACCCAGCTCAAGGCAAGCCGCGCACTTGTCGTCGCTGCCTGCCGTGGCGATGACCCGAGCGCCCAAGGCCTTGGCCATCTGGATCGCGGTCACGCCGATGCCGCTGGTGCCGCCCTGGATCAACAGCGTTTCGCCCGCTTGCAGGCGCGCGCGGTCGAACACATTGCTCCACACGGTGAAGAAGGTCTCGGGCAGGGATGCGGCGGCGATGTCGTCCAAGCCTTCGGGGACCGGCAGGCACTGGCCCACAGGCGCCACGCACCACTGCGCATAACCGCCGCCAGCCACCAGCGCACAGACGCGGTCGCCCACCTTCAGGCCTGCGGCAGCCATGGCTGCTGCGTCGCCCGAGGCGATCACGCCCGCCACTTCAAGGCCGGGAATGTCGGACGCGCCGGGTGGCACGGGGTAGTTGCCGGTGCGCTGCAGCACATCGGGGCGGTTCACGCCCGACGCACTGACGCGAATCAGCACCTCGCCCGCGGCCGCCACCGGCACCGGGCGCTCACCGAGGCGCAACACCTCGGGCGCACCGAAGCTGCTGATCTCGACCGCTTGCATTACCGCTGGAATCACGACTGGGGCTGCTGCTGCGGCTCGACCGCGCTGCGATCGGCCAACGCCTTCATCGACAACTTGACGCGGCCTTTTTCGTCGGTCTCAAGCACCTTCACGCGAACGATCTGGCCTTCGGTCAAATAATCGGTGACGCGCTCGACACGCTCGTGCGCGATCTGGCTGATGTGCAGCAGGCCGTCCTTGCCGGGCAGCAGGTTGATCAGGGCACCGAAGTCGAGGATCTTGGTGACAGGGCCTTCGTAGACCTTGCCCACTTCCACTTCCGCCGTGATCTGCTCGATGCGGCGCTTGGCTTCGTCGGCCTTGGCCGAGTCGGTCGAAGCGATGGTGATGGTGCCGTCTTCGTCGATGTTGATCTGCGTGCCGGTCTCTTCCGTCAGTGCACGAATGACGGCGCCGCCCTTGCCGATCACGTCGCGGATCTTCTCGGGGTTGATCTTCATGGTGAAGAGCTTGGGCGCGACGTTGGAGACTTCGGTCTTGGCTTCGCCCATGGCTTCCTGCATCTTGCCCAGGATGTGCATGCGGGCTTCCTTGGCCTGGGCAAGTGCGACCTGCATGATCTCCTTGGTGATGCCCTGGATCTTGATGTCCATCTGCAGCGCCGAGATACCGTTGGTGGTACCGTCGTCCTTGAAGTCCATATCGCCCAGATGATCTT
>JAUYQZ010000048.1 GCA_030695415.1 Hylemonella sp. | reverse complement strand
GGTGTCGATGCGCAGGTCGGACGGGTTGATCTGCACGGCCTGGGCTTCGTCGGGCTCGGGCAGCACGGCCACGGTGCAGGCGCTGGTGTGGATGCGGCCCTGGGTCTCGGTGGCGGGCACGCGCTGCACGCGGTGGCCGCCGGATTCGAAACGCAGGTCGCCGTAGACGTGGTCGCCCGCGATGCGCAGCACCACTTCCTTGTAGCCGCCGAGTTCGCTGGGCGACTCGCTGATGAGTTCGGTCTTCCAGCCGCGGCGCTCGCAGTAGCGGGTGTACATGCGCAGCAGGTCACCGGCGAACAGGGCCGATTCGTCGCCGCCGGTGCCCGCGCGAATCTCCATGAAGGCGTTGCGCGCGTCGTCCGGGTCCTTGGGCAGCAGCAGGCGCTGCAGCTCTTCTTCGAGCTGCGTCAGCTCGGCCGTCGCAGCGCTGATCTCTTCCTGTGCCATCTCGGCCATGTCGGGGTCGGCCAGCATGCCCTGGGCACTGGCCAGATCGGCTTCGCGCTGCTGGTAACGGGCGTAGCGGCCGGCCATCTGTGTGACCTCGTTGTGCTCGCGCGAGAGCACGAGGAACTGGCTCATGTCGGACATGATGTCCTCACGCGAGAGCAGGAAGTTGAGTTCCTCCAGGCGCTGGGCGTAGCGTTCGAGTTGTTGCCGGAGGAAGGGTTTCACGGAGGCTTGCAGGAGTTGAGGGCTTTGACAGGCTCAGCCCGGAAGGGGTGAGTCCGGGAGCGTCCATTTCCGTTCGCCCTGAGCTTGTCGAAGGGCGCGCGGACATGGAAAGCGCCGCTAACGTTCCTTGCGCAGGAAGAAGTGCTGGATGGCGGTGCTGGCGCGCTCACGCGCAGCGGCGTCGCCGGCATGCAGCTCGGCCAGGGCGCCGTGCAGCATTTTCTGGGTGAGGCCCCGGGACAGGGCTTCGAGCACGGCGTCCACGTTCTCGCCCTTGGCCAGCAGCTTGCGGGCGCGCGCAATCTCGGCGGCGCGCCATTCGTCGGCCTGAGCGTTGAGCTGCTGGATCAGCGGCACGCTGCTGCGCTGGTCCATCCAGTGCATGAAGCTTTGCACGCCGGCGTCGATGATGACTTCGGCCTGGGCCACGGCGGCCTGGCGGTTGGCCTGGCCGGTCTGCACCACGGCGGCCAGGTCGTCGACGGTGTAGAGGTAGACGTCGGACAGGCCCTTGACTTCGGGCTCGATGTCGCGCGGCACGGCCAGGTCCACCATGAACATGGGGCGGTGGCGGCGCTGTTTGAGGGCGCGCTCCACCGCGCCCAGGCCGATCAGTGGCAGGGTGCTGGCGGTGCAGCTGATGACGGCGTCGAACTCGTGCAGGCGCTCGGGCAGCTCGGCCAGGCGCATGACTTCGGCACCGAAGCGGCTGGCGAGTTTCTCACCGCGGTCCAGCGTGCGGTTGGCGATGACCATGCCCTTGGGATTCTTGGCCGCGAAGTGGGTGGCCGCCAGTTCGATCATTTCACCGGCACCGACAAAGAGGATGCGTACCTGGCGCAGGTCCTCGAAGAGGTTGCCAGCCAGGCGCACGGCCGCAGCCGCCATGCTGATGGAGTGCGCGCCGATCTCGGTGGACGTGCGCACTTCCTTGGCCACGGCAAAGGAGCGCTGGAACAACTGGTTGAGCGTGGAGCCCAGGGCGCCGGCTTCTTCGGCCACGCGCACGGCATCCTTCATCTGGCCCAGGATCTGCGGTTCGCCCAGGACCATGGAGTCCAGCCCGCTGGCGACCCGGAAAGCATGGCGCGCGGCCTCGTTGCCCTGCAAGGCGTACGTGTGGGAGCGCAGCTCGTCGGGCGAGACACCGCCGCTTTTGGCCAGCCAGTCCAGCGTGGGGGCCAGCTCCATCTGCTCGCTGGCGCAGTAGATTTCCGTGCGGTTGCAGGTGGAGAGGATGGCCGCTTCGGGCGGGCGGGGCAGCGCACCGCGCAGGCCGTGCAAGGTGGGGGGCAATTGGTCGAGCGCAAAGGCAAAACGGCCGCGCAGATCGAGCGGCGCGGTCGTGTGATTGATGCCTAATGCCCAGACTGCCATGGCGAGATTATAAAATTTATATCTCCATCAATGGCTTGTGCCATGCTTAACCGGCCCCGGCCTGCCCCATGACCCTCCAAGACATCCTCTGGCACCTGCTCAACTTTATGGCCCCGGCCTTCGCTTTGGCCGTGCTGGTGCCGCTGCTGGCGTGGCCCTTTTTCAGGAAGCGGACACCGCTGCCCTGGTGGGCACAGGTGCTGGTGAACTTCGTGGTGGGGGTGGCCGTCCTGCTGGCCTGCCTGTGGTGGCTGGGGCGTGACGGCCGGATGACGGCTTATGCCTTGCTGGTGCTGGCGGTGACCAGCTCGCAGTGGCTGCTGGCGCGCGGCTGGCGGCGCTAGCGGCAGCTTGGAGCATGAAAAAGCCGGGCTTCGCCCGGCTGCTTCCTCAGCCTGTGCAGGCTTCAGAAATTGAGCACGCCGCCAATGGACACCCGGCTGATGTCGGCGCCTGTGTCCGTGTCGGTGGCTTTGGACTTGCCCAGGTGCTCGTACTGAAGGCGCAGGCCGAACCGGGTGTTGAAGTTGAACTGGCCGCCAAAGCCCAGGATGGCATTGCCCGTGGTGTACTGGTTGTAGGAACCATTCAGGTTGTTGGTGATGCGCGCGCTGTGAAAGCCGATGCCGGCCTTGCCGAACAGCTCGATGTTCTGGCTCACGGGCAGGATGCCGACGGCCAGGAAGCGGATATCGCCCTGGCGCGCGGTCCTGGAGGTGCCCGAGCCATACAGGGTGGAGTCGCCGATGGCGGTCACGCCGGCTTCGAGGGCCAGGTTGCGGTTCATGCGGTAGCCGCCCGAAATGGTCATGGAGCCCGGGCTGGCGTATGGGCTGTTTTGCATGTTCAGGGTGCCGGCGTCCAGGGCGCCATACCAGTGGCTCTCGCGTTGTTGGGCCAGCGCGGGACTGGCGATGGCAGCGGACAGCAGGGCGATGGCGATGATTCTTTTCATGAAAACTTCCGGGAGAGTGGACACGTGGACCAGCGCCTTCAGCAGGAAAGCGCGCTGGCGGATTCTAGGCATTTCTTTCAACGCGGCGGCCGTTCGACGCGTTGACGACCACGGCGTCGGCCTGCGAGGGGTCGAAGTAGTCCACCCGGTCGGTGATCAGGCCGTCGAGGCCCAGCGCCAGCAGGTCCTGCGCAGCCACGGTGTCGTTCACCGTGTAGCACAGGCAGCGCAGGCCGGCCGCGCGGGCGCTGGCCACGAGGGCGGCATCCCACAGCGTGTACTTGCAGACCACGGCCACGCAGTTCAATCTGCGCGCAGTGTCCAGCCAGCCCTCCCATAAGCTGTCCAGCAGCAGGGCGCGCGGCAGTGCCGGGGCCGCAGCCTGTGCGCCCGAGAGGGATTCAGGCTGGAAGGAACTGAGCAGGGGTGGCACGCTGGCGCCCTGCCATAGCCGGGCTGCGGCCTGTGCCACGACCTCCCCGGTCTGGCGCTCGGTGCCGGGGGTGGGTTTGATCTCGATGTTGAGCAGGCTGCCGTGGTCCAGGCAGAAACGCGCGATCGTGACCAGCGTGGGGATCGGCTCGCCCGCATAAACGGGGGCCAGCCAGCTGCCGGCATCGAGTCGAGCCAGCTCGGCCCAGGGCAGTTGGCCTGCCGTGCCCTGGCCGTTGCTGGTGCGCTCCAGCGTGGCGTCGTGCAAGAGGAAGGGCAGGCCGTCGGCGCTGAGCTTGACGTCGCATTCGAACATGCGCCAGCCGTGCGCGTGCCCGAGCTGGAAGGCGGCCAGCGTGTTTTCCGGGGCCAGCTTGCCGGCACCGCGGTGCGCGATCCAGCGCGGGTAGGGCCAGGGCTGCAGGGGGGTGTTCACAGCCGCTTGCCAGTGGCCTTGTCGAAGCTGTGCAGGCAGCCGTCCTGCGCACGCACGTGCAGCGTGCTGCCCGGCGCCGGCGCGGGACCCTGGCGTTCGTCCACGCGCACGATGAGCCGCTCGCTGCCGATGTGCGTGTAGAGCAGGTGTTCGGCGCCCAGCATCTCGACCGCCTCGACCCGCACGGTCCAGCCGTCGGGGGCCGGCTGCGGCACAAGCTGCAGATGCTCGGGGCGGATGCCCAGCAGGGTGCCGGGCTTGACGTGCGGTGCGCTGGCCAGCAGGTTCATGGGCGGCGCGCCGATGAAGCTGGCCACGAAGGTGGAGGCGGGGCGGTGGTAGACCTCCGCCGGCGTGCCGAACTGTTCCATCACGCCGGCATTCATCACCATCATGCGCTGCGCCAGTGTCATGGCCTCGACCTGGTCGTGCGTGACGAAGAGCGAGGTGATGCCGAGCTCGCGGTGCAACTTCTGGATCTCCAGGCGCGTCTGCGCGCGCAGCTTGGCGTCCAGGTTGGAGAGCGGCTCGTCGAACAGGAAGGCCTGGGGCTGGCGCACGATGGCGCGGCCCATGGCCACGCGCTGGCGCTGGCCGCCCGAGAGCTCGCGCGGCTTGCGTTCCAGGAAGGGTTCGATCTCCAGGATGCGCGCGGCCTTGTCCACGCGCGCACGGATCTCGTCCTTGGGCACCTTGGCGATCTTCAGGCCGTAGGCCATATTCTCGAACACGCTCATGTGCGGGTAGAGCGCGTAGTTCTGGAACACCATGGCGATGTCGCGTTCGGCGGGCTCCAGCTCGTTGACCACCCGCGGGCCGATGCGGATCTCGCCGCCGCTGATGTCCTCCAGCCCCGCGACCATGCGCAGCAGCGTGGACTTGCCGCAGCCCGACGGGCCGACGATGACGATGAACTCGTGGTCGCGGATGTCGGCGTTGATGCCGTGAATGACCTGCAGCGCGCTCTTGCCGGTGCCGTAGCGCTTGATGACGTTCTTGAGTTGGATGGCAGCCATGTTTTTCAGTCGGTTGGGGACGGCGCTTGCGGAGGTCTGGCCGCTGTCATTTCTCGGTGTCCACCAGACCCTTGACGAACCACTTCTGCATCAGGATCACGACGATGGCCGGCGGCAGCATGGCCAGGATGGCGGTGGCCATGACCACGTTCCATTCGACATAGACCTCGCCGAAAATCAGCCGTTTGATGCCCATCACGATGGGGTACATCTTCTCGTCAGTGGTTACCAGCAGCGGCCACAGGTACTGGTTCCAGCCATAGATGAACTGGATCACGAACAGCGCCGCAATGGAAGTCCGCGACAGCGGCAGCAGCACGTCCTTGAAAAATCGCATGGGGCCCGCGCCGTCCATGCGCGCGGCCTCGACGAGCTCGTCGGGCACAGTCAGGAAGAACTGGCGGAACAGGAAGGTGGCCGTGGCCGAGGCAATGAGCGGCACCGTCAGGCCCGCCATGGTGTTGAGCATGCCCAGGTCGGACACGACCTGGTAGGTCGGGCCGATGCGCACCTCGACCGGCAGCATCAGCGTGACAAAGACCATCCAGAACACCAGGTTCTTGGCGGGAAAGCGGAAGTACACGATGGCGAAGGCCGACAGCAGGGAGATCACGATCTTTCCGACGGTGATGATCAGGGCGCTGGCCAGGCTGATCAGCATCATCGGCCAGGCCGCCCC
Organism: Hylemonella sp.; assembly: GCA_030695415.1. Lineage (GTDB taxonomy): Bacteria > Pseudomonadota > Gammaproteobacteria > Burkholderiales > Burkholderiaceae_C > Hylemonella. The sequence continues at coordinate 458 of JAUYQZ010000048.1, read as the reverse complement.
GATGGTGGCGCCGGCCTCGGTCTTGCCGCCGAACAGGGCCAGCCGGTAGCTCTCGAGGAAGTTGCTGCCCGGCATCAGCGACAAGGGGTTGCTGCTGGTGATCTGTTGCGCGGTCTGGGTCGAGCCGATGAAGGTCACGTAGATTGGAAAGAACACGATCAGCACGCCGATGGCCAGGATCACGTGTGAGACAAAATCCAGCAGGGGACGCCGTTCGATCATGATCAGTACTGAACCTTTTTCTCGACGAAGCGGAACTGCACCACGGTGAGCGCGACCACGATGGCCATCAGCACCACTGACTGCGCCGCTGAACCGTTGATGTCCAGCGCTTTGAAACCATCGTAGTAGACCTTGTAGACCAGGATGGACGTGTCCTTGCCCGGACCACCGTGGGTGGCCGCGTCGACAATGGCAAAGGTGTCGAAGAAGGCGTAGACGATGTTGATCACCAGCAG
>JAUYQZ010000033.1 GCA_030695415.1 Hylemonella sp. | reverse complement strand
CTGAAGGACGGACACATCGACACGGTGATCGGCCTGCCCGCCAACCTGTTCTATTCCACGGGCATTCCGGTCTGCATCCTGGTGCTGAAGAAGTGCAAGAAGCCGGACGACGTGTTGTTCATCAACGCGGCGGAGCACTTTGAAAAGGGCAAGCGCCAGAACCAGCTCAAGCCGGAGCACATCGCCAAGATCATCAAAACCTACCAGTTCCGCGAGGAAGAGGCGCGCTACTCACGCCGGGTGGAGATGGCCGAGATTCAGAAGAATGATTTCAACCTAAACATCTCGCGCTACATCAGCACGGCGGTGGGTGAGGCGGAGATTGATCTGGATGCCACTCACCAGCAAATGGTGGCAATTGAGAAAGAGGTTGCGGTGGCCAAAGCAACGCACAACCGCTTCTTGCTGGAACTGGGTTTGAAGCCACTGCCTTGATCAAGCCTTGAGGTAATCCGACTTGCCACCCAACCAGCGTTCGGTGTGGCGCCGGGCCAGCCCGGGGTGCAGGTCCAGCATCTTCGGCGCCCAGCCGCGGGCCCATTCGAGCAGGTAGGTGTCGGTGGCCAGGTCGGCAAAACGCAGCAAGGGCGCACCCGACTGGCGGGCGCCCAGAAACTCGCCCGGGCCACGGATCTCCAGGTCGCGCCGGGCGATCTCGAAACCGTCGTTGGTCTCGGCCATGGCGCGCAGGCGCTCGCGGGCGGTTTCGCCGAGGCGGCCGCCGTCGGGCGTGCTGTAGAGCAGCACACAGGCCGAGGCCGCCGCGCCCCGCCCCACGCGGCCACGCAGTTGGTGCAGCTGGCTGAGACCAAAGCGCTCGGCGTGTTCGATCACCATCAGCGAAGCGTTGGGCACGTCCACCCCCACCTCGATGACGGTGGTGCTGACCAGCACGCCCATGACGCCTTCGGTGAAAAGTTGCATGACCGCTTTCTTTTCGGCCACGGGCATGCGGGAGTGCAGCAGACCGACCATCACGCCGGGCAAGCTGTCGGACAACTCGGCGTGTGTGGCGGTGGCGTTGCTCAGGTCCAGCGCCTCGCTTTCCTCGATCAGCGGGCACACCCAGTACACCTGCCGCCCCTGCGCCAGTTGTGCACCAATGCGCTCAATGAGTTCATCGCGCCGGCTGTCGCTGAGCAGCTTGGTGACGATGGGCGTGCGCCCAGGCGGCAACTCGTCGATGGTGGAAACGTCCAGGTCGGCGTAGTAGCTCATGGCCAGGGTGCGTGGGATGGGCGTGGCCGACATCATCAGCATGTGCGGCTCTTGCCCACCCTCCGACATTTTTTCCCTCAAAGCCAGCCGCTGCGCCACGCCAAAGCGGTGCTGCTCGTCGATCACCGCCAGCGCCAGGTTCTTGAACTTCACCTTGTCCTGGATGACCGCGTGGGTGCCCACCACCAGCTGCGCGGCGCCGCTTTCCACCTGCGCCAGCATCTCGCGTTTCTGCTTGGTTTTCTGGCTGCCGGTGAGCCAGGCCACGGTGATGCCCAGCGGCTCCAGCCAGCCCACCAGCTTGGCAAAGTGCTGTTCGGCCAAAATTTCCGTGGGCGCCATCAACGCACATTGCCAGCCGCTGTCGATGGCAATGGCCGCCGCGAGGGCAGACACCACGGTTTTGCCCGAGCCCACGTCGCCCTGCAGCAGGCGGTGCATGGGCACCCGCCGCGCCAGGTCGAGTGCGATTTCTTCGCCCACACGGCGCTGGGCGCCGGTCAGGGCAAAGGGCAAGGCGGCCAGCAGCTTTTCGTGCAGGCCGCCGGGGCGGGTGCGCAGGGGCGGCGCGCGCAGGGCATCGCGCGCGCGTTTGGCGGTGAGCTGTGAGAGTTGCTGGGCCAGCAGTTCCTCGGCCTTGAGGCGCTGCCAGGCGGGGTGGCTCTGGTCTTCCAGTGCCGCCAGCGACACGTCGGGCGCGGGGTGGTGCAGGTAGCGCAAGGCCTCGCGCAGCGTCCAGCCACGGGTCTCGCGGCCGGGGAGGTCGCGCACGGCTTCGGGCGGCAAGGTTTCGGACAGGTCGGCCCGGGTCAATCCGCTTTCGACGGCACGACGCAGGTAGGCTTGCGGGAGCTGGGCGCTGCTTGGGTAGACGGGTGTGAGCGCCTGCGGCAGCGGGCCGCCGGCGGGCATCACCGTGGGGTGCAGCATCTGCCGGCCGGCAAAACCGCCGCGCATCTCGCCGCGCACGCGCACCTGGGCGCCTTCGGCCAAGGCCTTCTGGTGCGAGGGGTAGAAAGTGAAAAAGCGCAGCTCCAGCGTGTCGCTGCCGTCGTCGATCAAGGCCTTGAACTGGCGGCGCGCGCCGGGCATCACACCGCTGTGGGCCACGGTGCCCTCCACCTGCCCCATCTCGCCATCGCGCACATCGGCGATGCGCTGCAGGCGCGTCTCGTCCACATACCGCAGCGGCAGGTGCAGGGCCAGGTCGATGTCGCGCACCAAGCCCAGCTTGCGCATGGCCTTTTGGGCCGGCGACAGGGGCTTGGGGGCGGTGGGGGCATGGGCCATGGGACAATTGTGCCTTCCCGCATTTCTTGGAACGGGTCCGTCCGGCCCTCAAGCACATGAACGCTGATTCGCGTACTTTTTCCCTGAGCGACTTCGATTTCGCTCTGCCCCCCGAACTCGTTGCCCAACACCCCGCGTCCGAACGCAGCGCCTCGCGCCTGCTCGACGGCCGCGCCGCCTCGCCCGTGGACCGCGTGTTCCGCGAACTGCCTGGCCTGCTGCGCGCGGGCGATCTGGTGGTCTTCAACAACACCCAGGTCATCAAGGCCCGGCTGTTCGGCGAAAAGTCCACCGGCGGCAAGGTGGAGCTGCTGGTGGAGCGGGTGCTGCACAACCACGAGGTGGTGGCCCACATGAAGGTCAGCAAAAAACCCCAGGTGGGTGGGGTGCTGCACATGCTGGGCGGCTTCACCGCGACTTTGGTGGGCCGCTGGCCCGACAACAACGGGCAGCTGTTCCGCTTCCAGTTCTCAGGCGAGCCGCACGCACTGATGGCCGCCCACGGCCACGTGCCGCTGCCGCCTTACATCACCCACGGCGACGATGCCGAGGACGAGCGCCGCTACCAGACCGTGTTTGCCAAACACCCGGGTGCCGTGGCCGCGCCCACGGCGGCGTTGCACTTTGACGAGGCTGTGTTGGCCGAACTGAGAGCGCGTGGCATTGCCACCGCCGAGGTGACGCTGCACGTGGGCGCCGGCACCTTTCAGCCGGTCAAGACCGACAACATCGCCGAGCACACCATGCACGCCGAGTGGTACCGGGTGCCGCCCGAGACCCAACAGGCCATTGCCGACTGCCGCGCGCGCGGCGGCCGCGTGGTGGGTGTGGGCACCACCACCGTGCGCACGCTGGAAAGCTGGGCCGCCAGCGGCCAGGCCGAGGGCGACACACAGATCTTCATCACGCCGGGATTTCAGTTTCAGGTGATCGATGTGCTGGTCACCAACTTCCACCTGCCCAAAAGCACGCTGATGATGCTGGTCAGCGCCTTTGCCGGTTACGAACACATCATGGCGTTGTACCGCCACGCCATCGAACACCGCTACCGCTTCTTCAGCTATGGCGATGCGATGCTGTTGGAGCGCCGCACGCCGGACTGACATCACTTCGCAGAAGGCCGGCCGCGGGATCCGTTGGCCGGGATTCGCAAGGCCACCGGACGTGCACGCCGCCGGGCTGTGGCAACACCCTCCTTCGCCGCCTCGGCGGCGACGCACTCCAGCAGCGCCGTCCTGAACAAAGCGAGCATGGTGTGGTGGTCGCTGCCGGCACGCACCAGCATGTTCACCTGCATCGGCTCGACACCAAGCCGGAAGTCGAGGATCGCGATCTGTCCCAGCCGGACCTGTAGCTCGGCCGCGCGGCGCGGCGTAATGCTCAGCAGGTCAGACTGCGCGACCACGGCGAGGTTCTGGATGTAGGTCGTGGTTTCCACGGCCGGATCGGGCGGCAGGATGCCCTCGCGCAGGAAGGCTTCTGCCAGTGCACGGCGCACGCTCGAATCGCGCCGCTGCAGCACCCATTGCGCCTGTGCGATGTGCTCGAAACCGATGCGATGCAATGCGAGCAGCGGGTGCGCTGGACGCACGACAACGCAGATGTCATCGCGATAGATCGGCACCATGGAGAGGTCGGCGGCCAACCGGCCTTCGGGCAGGCCTTCGCTGGGCAGGCGACCGATGACGCAATCGAGCTGGCCCTCGAACAGCAGGTCGAGCAGCTGGCGCGCCGTGCCCTCCTGCGCACGCAATGCCCCACCTCCGAGTGCGCGGAAACGCTCGATGGTCTGCGGCATGTAGGCGACGAACGCCTGGGGAACCACGCCCACCCGAAGCACCATCTCGCGTCCCTCGGCGGCCCGCGCGACGGCGGCCGTGAAGTCGTGGAATTCGTTGAGCAGTGTTCGCGCCTTGTCCAGCACGGATCGCGCGGCCGGGGTGGGCGCCACGCCCTGGCGGCTGCGCGTGAAGAGACGCACGCCCAGCAACTGCTCCAAGTCGTTGAGCATGCCGGTCGCGGCCGGCTGGCTGATGCTCAACAGCCGCGCAGCCATGTGGATGGTTCCGTGCGCCACCAGGAAATCCACCAGCATCAGATGACGGAATTTCAGGTGCGACATGACCATGGGTGAGTGCTGGGCCATGATAAGCAATGCCTATATCAACAAACGAAAAAGCGATTATGCGGTTTTCACCCAGATTCGTAGACTGACAGCCCACTCCAACCCAAAGAGGCATCAGCCATGACCCACATCACCGCCAACTGGCAACGCCACCCATTGCTTGGAACGCTGCTGGTCTCACTGGCTGTTGCCCCTTCGTTGGTACATGCCGCCTGGCCCGATGACCAGCCGATTCGCATCATCGTTCCACAGGCTGCCGGGGGCACCAACGACACCGTCGCACGACTGGTGGGCAGCGAGTTGGCCAAATCGCTCAAGCAGAGCGTGGTGGTCGAGAACCGCCCCGGCGCCTCGGGCGCCATCGGCATGCAACATGCCGCGCAGTCGAAACCTGACGGATACACCCTGGCCCTGGCGTCCGACTCCGCCGCATTGCTGGACGCCCTGCGTCCCACCGCGAACTGGAAGTTCAAGCGCGACCTGGTGGGACTGGCGATGGTGGGTGACCAGCCCATCAGCCTGGCCGTGCCGGCGGCATCGGCTTTCAAGACGCTGGGCGACGTTGCCACGGCCGCGCGTGCCAAGCCGGGCAAACTGGCCTACGGCACCTCGGGCGTGGGCTCATCACAACACGTGGTGGGGGAATGGTGGGCCAAGGTGGCAGAGGTGAAGCTCATCCACGTTCCCTACAAGGGCGGCGGACAGGCGTCGACGGACCTGGTCGGCAACCAGTTGCCGGTGGCGGTGCTGGGCCTGGCCCCGATGCTGGCCCAACACAAGAACGGCAAGGTCCGCGTGCTCGCCGTGACGTCGCCCCGGCGCAACCCCACGCTCCCGGACGTGCCCACCTTCACCGAGGCCGGTTACCCGCAGATCTCGCTCACGCAATGGGCCGGCCTCGTGGCGCCCACAGGCTTGCCGGAGCCGATCGCACGGCGGCTGGCAGAGGAGATCAGCCGCATCGTCCAGATGCCGGAAGTCCAGAAGAAGCTGATCGACGGCGGCATCACACCCCAGGCCATGAGCGGCGCCGCATTCGACAAGTTCCTCAAGGACACCGTGACCCATTGGGAACAACTCGTGCCCACGCTGAACATCAAACTTGTCGATTGACCAGGACCCCACCAGCCCATGCCGTCCACGCAACACCCCATGCCACACGCAACCCGCAACACCAAGGCTGGGCGCCCCCCCAACATCGTGCTCGTGCTGGCCGACAACCTCGGCTGGGGTGAACTCGGTTGTTATGGCGGCGGCGCGCTGCGCGGCGCCCCCACGCCACGCATCGATGCCCTTGCGGAGCAAGGCACCCGCTTTCTCAACTTCAATGTCGAAAGCGACTGCGTTCCCACGCGATCCGCCCTGATGACGGGTCGCCACCCCATTCGCACCGGCGCACTGCAGTCCGTGCCGGCCGGGCTTCCTCAGGGCATCCATCCCTGGGAGATCACGATAGCCGAGCTGCTGTCGTCACGCGGCTATGCCACGGCCATGTACGGCAAGTGGCATCTGGGCGACAAGGAGGGCCGGTACCCGAAGGACCGCGGCTTTGACGACTGGTACGGCATCCCGCGCACCACCAACGAGAGCATGTTCACCGAGCAGGTCGGCTTCGACCCGGAGGTCGTGGACGTGCCGCATGTCATGGCGGGGTGGCGAGGCCATCTGGCCGAGAAACGCGAGCCCTATGACCTGGAGATGCGCCGCAACATCGATGCCGAACTCACGCGCCGCAGTTGCGCATTCGTGCGAGAGCAGGCCAGCGCCGACAAGCCCTTCTTCCTCTACGTACCGCTGACGCAGCTTCACTACCCCACCATTCCGCACCGTGAATTCGAGGGACGCACGCAAAAAGGCGACTTTGCCGACGCGCTGGTGGAGATGGACGCGCGCGTTGGCCAGATCATCGATGCGGTGCACGACTGCGGCCTCGACGACGAGACCGTGTTCATCTTCGCGAGCGACAACGGCCCAGAATACCGCCGCCCCTGGCGCGGTAGCGCGGGCACGTGGACGGGCACCTACCACACGTCGATGGAAGGTGGCCTGCGCGTGCCGCTCATCGTGCGGTGGCCAGGCCGCGTGCCCGCTGCACGTGTGACCAACGAGATCGTGCACGTGGTCGACCTTTTCCCCACGCTGGCGGGTATCGCTGGTGCCGAGCTGCCCACCGACCGACCCATCGACGGCGTGGACCAGCTTGGGTTCTGGTGCGGCACCCAGGAAAAGTCCAGCCGCGAAGGCTTCGTGTACTACATCAAGAGCGAACTGCGTGCAGCCAAGTGGCGCGACTGGAAGATGCACTTCGTCTGGGAAGTCGAACCCAATGCCGGTGCAAACCACCTGGAGACACCGTACCTCTTCAACCTCGTGCAAGACCCCAAGGAAGAGACGGACGTCAATGCCGTGCAGGGGTGGGTGCGTGGCCCCATCCGCAAGATGATTCACGCATTCCAGTTGTCGCTCCAGGCCCACCCGCCCATCCCGCCGGGCGCCGAAGACGACTACCAACCGGCCAGCCGCGCTGCAGCGGACTGAACCCGCCCCACACGGCGGAGGGCGCATGGCGGGGCACCACCGTGTCTGCCGCGAGCGGTTTCGATAGGGCGACAATAGCCGCCATGCTCGATTTCAAACTGCTCACAACCGACCCCGCCAGCCACGCCCGGCGCGGCACGCTGACCCTCAACCACGGCGTGGTGCAGACGCCCATCTTCATGCCGGTGGGCACCTACGGCACGGTCAAGGGGATGATGCCGCGCAGCCTGCACGAGATGGGCGCGCAAATCATCCTGGGCAACACCTTCCACCTGTGGATGCGCCCGGGCCTGGACGTGATGAAGCAGTTTGGCGGCCTGCACCGCTTCGAGAACTGGGGCAAGCCCATCCTCACCGATTCGGGGGGTTTCCAGGTCTGGAGCCTGGGCGAGATGCGCAAGATCTCCGAGGAGGGCGTGCGCTTCTCCTCGCCGGTCAATGGCGACAAGCTCTTCCTCACGCCCGAAGTCTCGATGCAGATCCAGACCGTGCTCAACAGCGACATCGTCATGCAGTTCGACGAGTGCACGCCCTATGTCTCGCTGGAGCCTAAGACCAAGGGGCAGCTGACCACCGAGCGCGAGGCCCGCGTCTCCATGGAGCTGAGCCTGCGCTGGGCCAGGCGCTGCAAGACCGAGTTCGAGCGGCTGGAGAACCCCAATGCCTTGTTCGGCATCGTGCAGGGCGGCATGTACGAGGCCCTGCGTGACGAGTCATTGGCCGGGCTGGAAGAACTGGATTTCCCCGGCATCGCGGTGGGCGGCGTCAGCGTGGGCGAGCCCAAGGAGGACATGCAGCGCCTGATGCGCCACTGCGGCCCCCGGCTGCCGGCGCACAAGCCGCACTACCTGATGGGCGTGGGCACCCCGGAAGACCTGGTCTACGGCGTGCAACACGGCATCGACATGTTCGACTGCGTGATGCCCACGCGCAATGCGCGCAACGGCCACCTGTTCACGCGCTTCGGTGACCTGAAAATCCGCAACGCGCGCCACAAGAGCGACGAGCGCCCGCTGGACGAGACCTGCAGCTGCTACGCCTGCGCCGGCAATTCCGGCTTGCCCTACGCCCAGGGCGGACGCGAAGGTTTCAGCCGCGCCTACCTGCACCACCTGGACCGCTGCGGCGAGATGCTGGGCCCCATGCTGGCCACGGTGCACAACCTGCATTACTACCTGAACCTGATGCGCGAGGTGCGCGCCGCGCTGGACGCGGGCAGCTTTGGCGCCTTCGTGGCGCAATTCCACGCGGAGCGGGCCCGCGGCGTGTGACCCTGTAAGAAAACCCGCCCCTGGCGCGACAAAGAGAGTCCATGGACACCGAACAACCGCGCCAGCCCATCGCCAACGAGCACCTGGCCGCCATCCGCCCCGACATGCTGCGCTTCGCACGCCTGCAGCTGCGCGATGCCGCCGCAGCCGAAGACGCGGTGCAGGAAGCCCTGCTGGCCGCGCTGGCCAATGCCCGGCAGTTCGCCGGGCGCTCCGAGGCCAAGACCTGGGTCTTCGGCATCCTGCGCCACAAGATCGTGGACATCATCCGCCAGCAGAGCCGCAGTACCAATGTCTCTTCCTTCTCGGACGGCGAGGAAAGCCTGGACGACACCTTCGAGTCCCTGTTCCGCGAGAACGCGCACTGGAACCCCGCCTCCCGCCCGCGCGACTGGGGCAGCCCCGAAGCGGCCCTGCGCCAGCAGCATTTCTGGGATGTCTTCGAGGTCTGCCTGAACCACCTGCCCGAGAACACCGCACGCGTCTTCATGATGCGCGAGTTCCTCGATTTCGAAACGCCCGAGGTCTGCCAGGAGCTTGGCATCACCGTCACCAACTGCAACGTCATCCTGCACCGCGCGCGCAACGCCCTGCGCCTGTGCCTGGAACGCGGCTGGTTTGCCGAAGGGGAAAAAACATGCTGAACTGCAAGCAAGCCACGCACCTCATGTCCGAAGCCCAGGACCGCAAGCTCCCGCTCGGCGAACGCCTGCCGCTGCGCCTGCACCTGCTCATGTGCGGAGGCTGCCGGAACTACGGCAAGCAACTGGATTTCCTGCGGGCCGTCACCCAGGAACTGAAGGCCGGCAGCGAGCCGGCCCCCAAGGACTGAGGCGACTCAGCCTAGCGCCACTGATCCCGTAGCGCCCACGCAAACGCCGCCAGCAGGACCACGGCCACAAGCCCGAAGTACAGGGCCCAGGGCCGCTTCTTCTCCGCATAGGGATCGGTCAGCGCGCGCTCGGCGTTGGGCGGCAGGTGCGCCAACTGCGTGAGCGAGGTGCCGAAGGGGATGTTGATCTTGGCGCGCGCGTTGATGGCCCAGCCGTTCGCGTCCAGGATGGGACCCAGGTTGCGGCTGCGCAGCTTGAACCAGGCCAGGATCACGGCCGGGCCGGAGATCGCCAGCATCAGCCCGGCCAGCGCAAACGGCAGCTGCCACCACTGGAGCGCCAGCAGACCGACCAGCACCGAGGCCAGCGCCGTGCCGATGGCGCCCACGGCCAGGCCAATGGCAGCAAAGATGCCGGCGAACTTGCCGACGTCGAAAGGGGGCGCGGGCGTGGCTGGTGCGGCGGGGGCCGCAGCCACCTTCTTGGTGCCGTCCACCACGGCCGTGCTCAGCTTGTCATCCGAGGCCGTGGCCTTGCTGGCGGCGATCTTCTGCAGCTGTTCGCCGACAAAACGCGCCACGCGTTTGTAGGGCGACCAGAAGGCCTGGCGCAGGCTGATCGGGTGGTCGATGATCTTGGTGATGGTGGCGTCCCAGTCGCGGCCCAGGCGGTCGTAGAACACGCCGTTGCGGCTCACCATCAGTTGGTCCGAGTCGCCCGCGGTGAAGGCCGCGGCGATGCTGAGCTTCTCCGCGCCGCGGGTGCAGTCGCAATAAACCAGGCACATGCGCGAGAGCGTGGCCAGCGTGGCGTGGCGGGCTGCGTCGTTGACGGCCACGCAGAGTTCGGCCGAGCGGCCGTCCAGGTAAAGCGTGCCGACCTGGAAGCTGGCCTTGCCTTGCCGGGTGTAGAAATCGCGGAAGGCGACGAAGTTGTTGGCCAGGGCCATCAGGTCGCGCACGTAATGCGCCAGGCGCTCCAGCTGACGCACGGCATCGGCCTCGACCGCCACATCGGGCTTGGCGGCCAGCCAGGCGGCATAGGGCGCGAGCTGGTCTTTCAGCGAATTCCAGTCGGCCTCGGTCAACAGAGCGCGCTCACCCAGCAGTGGCCGCACAGCGGCCTGCTGCAGGGTGGCCATGCGCGCCGCCCAGGCCGGGTTGAGCCCGCTGCCCAGCGGCAGCGCCGCACCGGCCTGCACGTGCGCCAGCGGCAGGGCGGCCACGCCTTCGTCCTCGCGCTTCAGGGTCGCGCCGCCCAGCGCGAGCAGCGTTGCATCGGCCGCATTGAGGGCTGCGCCGGCACGCGCATCGAAGGCCGCCAGGCGGCAGCGCACGAACCAGTCTTCCACCTTCTCGGCCACGGCCACCAGGGCCTCGTGGGCTGCGGCGGTGGCCTCGCCCAGCGGACGGGCGGCCTGCCCGGCCGCTTCCCAGGCGGCCAGTGCACGTTGTGCGTGGCGGGTCTGCGCGGCATTGGCGGCGGCCACCGTCACCAGGCCGTCCGTGCTGCCGATGTCGGCCAGCAACTCACGCGCCGCGGTGGCGATGGCGGCGCCCTCTTCGTCCTCGTCGCGGATGGCGGCCAACGGCACCCCCGGGAGTTTCTGCGCCAGCACGTTGGTGTCTTTCAGGCGTCCGGCCGCCCACTGCACCGCAGCGATCAGCTCGGGCGCGCGGACCTGGCCGTCACCATCACCGTCGACAAAGGACAGGGTGCGGGCGTCGAATTCGATGCCCTTGACCGGGCAGGACAGGGCCACCCAGAGTTTCTGGTCGAGCTGGCCGATGTTGAGCAGTTCGGCCGCGGTGTCCAGGCGGACCTGGTCGAAACCGCCGGCACGGAAGAAACGCCAGTGAGGCTGGGCTGGGGTCATGGATCGAGTTCCCGGAGTTGATGCTGGGAACATCTTACCCAGAGGCCGCGCACACAGCCAGCAGGTGCGCAGCCCGCGGACCCGCCTCAGGCAATCCGGGCTGCCGGGGGCTGGTGGTCCACCACCACCAGCACGTCGGCCTGCGACTCGGCCAGCACGCGCTTGGTCACACTGCCCAGAAGCAGCTCCTCGGTCACGTGCGTGCCGTGCTTGCCCATGACGATCAGGTCGCACTGGTGGCGTTCCTCGTGCTGCATCAGCTCACGCACGGCTTCGCCATGCAGCACCAGGCCCGTGTAGTCGGTGGGCGCCAGGCCGGCCTGTTCGGCCAGCGCATGCAATTGCTGCACGGCGCGCTCGCGCGCCTCGATCCGGAACTGCTGCACCGTCAGTTCGTCCACGCCCGCGAAATGCAGCTTGCCCTCGAACGGCACTTCGAACACGTGCAACAGCAGCAGGTCGGCCCCCGGCGCCACCAGCCGCGCCAGACGGATCGAGTCCAGCGAGGCCGACGAGAAATCCATGGCCACCAGGGCGCGCTGGTAAGCGCCACGCGGCTCCTGCTTGACCACGAGTACCGGACACCTGCTCTTGCGCAGCAGCCGCGAGGCCGTGGAACCCAGCAGCAGGCGCTGCAAAAAGCCGCTGCCGTGCGCCCCCACCAGCACCAGATCAACGCCTTCGGCCTGCGCACGCGCGGGCACCGCGTCACCGGCCAGACCCGGATCGATCACCCCTGTCGCCACCACGCCGTGGTGGCGCGCCGGGTCCTGCAGCAGCGCGTCGAGCCGGGCCTGGGCCTCCTCGACCAGCCGCGCCGAGACGGCCGGCGACTTGTCGCCCAGCACGCCGCGCAGCAGCGCCATGGCCTCCAGGCCAAGCGCGTGCAGCACGGTGCAACGTGCGCCGCTGGCCGCCGCGAGCTGGAAACCTCGGTCCAGGGCTGGCAGCGCCGGGGCCGAGAGGTCGGTGGCGACGAGGATGTGCTTGAGCGTTTTCATGGCGGAACTCTCCTCTACTCTCTAATGTCGTGATGCCTCAATGGTTGGCCGGGCCGGCGGTGCCCGGCTGCAGCTTCCGCAGGATGTGATCGGTCATGCCGCGCGCAAGCTCGTGCTCGCCGAGGAAGACCGTGCCCAGGCTTTCTTTGGCAAGCAGCTCCGCCTCTTCCTCGTTGTGCGTGCGCAGCACCACCTGGAGTGCAGGGTTCAGCGTGCGGGCGATCTCGACCATCTTGCGCACGTTCATGGTGTCGGGAATGGCGATGACCAGCATGGCCGCCTGTGTCACGTGGGCCTGGATGAGCACCTCGGCCGTCTGCGCGTCGCCACTGACGGCGGGGATACCCTCACGGCGCAGCGCGTCTACCGACTCGCGGTTTTGCTCGACCACCACATACGGGATATTCTGCGCCCGCAGCGCCTGTCCGATGCGTTTGCCCACGCGGCCGTAGCCGATCAGCACCACCTGGTTGCGCAGCAGCTTGAGGTCGGTGCTCATGGGCAGTTCGGCCAGCGGGTCGTCGCGTTGCTCCAGCCGGCGCGCGAGATCGGAGCGTGCCAGGATCCAGCGCCGCGCGGGTTCGACGGCCGTGAACAGGGCCGCGTTGGCGGCGATGGAAATCAGCGCCCCAGCCAGCACCAGGCTCTGGCCCTCGACCGGCATCAGCCCCAGGGCCACACCCATGCCGGCCAGGATGAAGGAGAACTCGCCGATCTGCGCCAGGCTGGCGCCCACGGTCAGCGCGGTGTTGAGCGGGTAGCGGAACAACAGCACCAGGCCGATGGCCGCCAGCGTCTTGCCGACCATGATGATGGCCACCACCGCCAGCAGCTTGACGGGCTGCTGCCAGATCACGGCCGGATCGAAGAGCATGCCCACCGAGACAAAGAACAGAACGGCGAAGGCGTCACGCAGCGGCAGCGACTCGTCGGCCGCGCGGTGGCTGAACTCGGACTCGCGCATCATCATGCCGGCGAAGAAGGCCCCCAGCGCAAACGACACGTCGAACAGTGCCGCCGCGCCGAAGGCCACGCCCACGGCCACCGCCACCACGCTCAGCGTGAACAGTTCGCGCGAACCCGTGCGCGCCACCCACCACAGGGCCTTGGGCAGCACCCGCCGCCCCACCACCAGCATGAGCACGACGAAGGCCGTCACCTTGGCCAGCGTCAGCCCCACGGTCTCCCAGATCTCGCTGGACGATGTCGCGACCGCTGGACCGCCGCCAGCCGCCGTCAACAGCCCGGCCAGCGCCGGCAGCAGCACCAGCACCATGACCATCACCAGGTCCTCCACCACCAACCAGCCCACGGCGATCTGGCCGTTGATGGACTTGAGCAGGCCCTTGGCCTCCAAGGCGCGCAGCAGCACCACGGTGCTGGCGACTGACAGGCACAGGCCGAAGACCAGGGCCCCGCCCAGGTCCCAGCCCCAGAACATCGCAAGCCCCATGCCCAGCAGCGTCGCTACCGCGATCTGCACCACGGCCCCGGGCACGGCAATGCGGCGCACCGCCATCAGGTCCTGCAGCGAGAAGTGAAGGCCCACGCCGAACATGAGCAGCATGACGCCGATCTCGGCCAGTTGCCCGGCCAGTCCCACGTCGGCCACGAAACCCGGCGTGGCCGGGCCGATCATGACGCCGGCCAGCAGATAGCCCACCAGCGGCGGCATGCGCAGGTTGGCGGCAATGAGGCCGAACACCATCGCCAGTCCGAAGCCGGCGGCGATGGTGGCGATCAGGCTGACGTCATGGGGCATGGAGATCAGTGTTCTTGGGCAAGGGACCATGCGCCAGCATCGCAGCCGTGGCCGCTCTGCCCAGTCGCACGACAAGGCGGGCGAAAAAATTCTAACCGCGTACTGCACCAACGGCGGCGCCAGTACACGATATCCACACTACCACGCACCGCGGGCCAACCTTCAGGGTCCGTCATCCGCCGGCTGCGGCAGCTTGAGGCCCACCCCCGTCACCCGGCCCTCCTGCATGGTGCGCACGCTCAACTCGGCATGGTCCAGCGGCACGCGGTCGCCGACGACCAGCGGACGTTTGACGTGCCGCACCAGCCAGGTCTCGACCTCCAGCTCGGCGTCCGGCGGCGCCTGCAGACCATAGAAAGCACATAGGTCGCTCACCCGGGCCCGGGCATCGAGCGCGAAGTCGCCGAAGACTGCGCGCACCGCGGGCGTATCGTCGCTGTCGGGCAGCAGCACCCCCATGCGGCGGGCGAACCAGGCGATGGTGCTGCCCTGCAGCAGCAGCGAGGCCAGCACCACCACGAAGGCCACGTTGAAGATGATGCGCGCCTCGGGCAAGCCGGCGATGAAGGGGAAGATGGCCAGCACGATGGGCACCGCCCCGCGCAAACCCACCCAGGCGATGTAGGTGATCTCGCGCCAGGTGAAGCGCAGCGGCGCCAGGCAAAGCCACACCGCCAGTGGTCGCGCCACAAACATCAGCAGGGCCGCCACGCCCAGCGCGGACCAGCCATTGGCCACGATCTCCGAGGGCGTGACCAGCAGCCCCAGCAGCACGAACATGAGCGCCTGCGAGAGCCAGGCATAGCCGTCAAGCGCGGATAGCGCCGCCTCTACCGTGGCCGCGACGCGCCGGTTGAGCACGATGCCGAACAGATAGACCGCCAGGAAACCCGAGCCGCCCACCCAGGTAACGAAGGAAAACGTGACCAGCCCGGCCATGGCCAGCAGCAGCGCCGTCACGGCCCCCGATTCCTGCAGGCCCGGCAGGCGGCGGAACAGCTCGGCGCAGGCCCAGCCCAGGCCGATGCCCAGCGCCCCGCCCAAGGCAAACTGCTGCGCCAGCGACCACAGCATGTCGAGCACGGACAGCTCGACCGCGCCGCCCGTGGCGGCCACAGTGGCCAGCCCGATCAGGGTCAGCGTCAGGTAGACCGCCATCGGGTCGTTCATGCCGGACTCGATCTCCAGCGTGGTCGCGACGCGCTCGCTCAGGCGCACGCCCGAGGTCTTGAGCAGCGAGAACACAGCCGCGGCGTCGGTGGAGCCGACCACTGCACCCAGCAGCAGCGCGCTGGTCCAGCTCAGCCCCAGCAGCCAGACCGCACCCGCCGCGGTGAAGACCGTGGTCAGAAGGACCCCCACCGAGGCCAGCAGCAGTGCGGGACGCAGGCCGGTGCGGAAGGTCGGGTAATCCGTACGCAAGCCGCCGTCGAGCAGGATGATGACCAGCGCGATGTTGCCGACCCAGAAGCCCAGCCGGTAGTCGTTGAATTCCAGCCCGCCCGGGCCGTCCACGCCGGCCAGGATGCCGCTGACCAGGAACACCAGCAGGAAGGAGAACCCCACCCGGGTCGAGAACACGCCGGCCAGCACGCTGACGAAGATCAGCGCCGAAGCCGCCAGCAGCGGCAGGCTGAGAAAGTCCAGATTCAGCAGGGGCATGCGGTCGATCCTAGCAGCGCCCGCGGCACCAGAGGGGGCGAAGGGACTTCGACGCTAACAGGACCGGGGGCTGTTCACCTCCGCGCGCCGTACAGCCGATGCCGACTCGCCAGGCGCGCGCAGGAGAATTCAGGTGCGCAGCCAGATCAGGCTGGCCAGATAGATGAAGTACGCCGTGACGAAGAGCCCTCCCTCCACTCGCGACACCTGCTGTCCGCTGCGAAACACCGGGTAACAGACGATGGCCACCAGCGCCGCCAGAGGAAGGTCGATCCACAGAATCTCGCGACTGACGTCCACGCCGCCGGCAGGCACCAGGCAGGTGATCCCCAGGATGACGAGTACGTTGTAAGTGCTGCTGCCGATCAGGTTGCCGATGGCGACATCGCGGTCGTTGCGCAGGGTACCCACCAGGGTCGTGGCAAGCTCGGGTGCCGAGGTGCCGATGGCCACGATGGTCAGGCCGATGAACGCATCAGAGACGCCATAGGCACGCGCCAGGTCGGAGCCGCTGGCGACCAGCAACTCGGCACCCAATACGCACAGCGCAATGCCAGCTGCCAGCAGCGCACTGTTCCATGCCGCGAACCAGCCGGGCTTCTCACTCGGTACCAGCCCGACCGGCTGGCGACCCTGCGCGTACTCTTCACCGAACTCGCGTTGCATCGCCGGGCTTTCCTGGCGACTCAGGTAAACAAGCGCAATCGTGTAGATCACGGCCGCGAACAGCAGCGTCCCGCCCTCCTGCCGGGTCAGCACACCATCCCAGGCCATGAAGAGGAGGACCAGCGCGGTCGCAATCATCACCGGCACATCCAGCCGGACGCTCAACAGGTTCAGCGGCAGCGGTCTGATCAGCGCACTCAGGCCCAGGATCAGGAGAATGTTGACGATATTGGTGCCGGCGATGTTGCCCACCGCCAGCGCCCCCTTGTCCTCGACGGCGGCCGCAATGCCCACGGCCAACTCGGGCGTGCTCGTGCCCACGGAAACCACGGTCAGGCCAATGATGATGGGCTTGATACGAAGCAGGGCGGCGATCCGCGCCGCGCCGCGCAGGAGTACCTCGGCACCCACCAGGATGACGACGAGCCCACCAAGAAAGACGAGCGCAGGATGCAGGGACATGCAGCAATTGTCGCCCGGGGTTGTGGTTGCCCGGCCTTGCAAGTGCCTGATCTGCATCAAGAAAGACGTCGATCACAAATCCCCACAAACCGATGCGTTGCGATAATCGTCAGCCGACCTCGATTGGAGATCCACCCGTGACTGCTCCCCCAGCCGATCCTCGCCCCGGTGACCCAGCACCGCACTGGCATGCGAGGAATGTCGAGGATGTGCTGCACGGTCTGGGTGTCGCACGCAGTCAGGGCCTGGACACCGCCACCGTGCAGCAGCGCCGGGCCGAGCACGGTGCCAACGCCCTGCCCGAGCCGCCCCCGAAGCCGCTGTGGCGCACCTTCGCGCGCCAGTTCAAAAGCCCGCTGATCTACATCCTCTTCGTCGCCGCCGTGCTGGCCGTGGCGCTGGACCACCAGGGCGACGCCGCTGTCATCCTGGCCGTGGTGCTGATCAATGCGCTGATCGGCAGCTTCCAGGAGGGCCGCGCCGAGCGTTCCATGGCCGCGCTGCGCCGCCTCTCCGCGCTGCGCGTGCGCGTGCTGCGCGAGGGCGGCGAGGCGGTGGTGGAAGCACTTGAACTGGTGCCGGGCGATATCGTGCTGCTGGCCGCTGGCGACGCCATTGCCGCCGATGCACGCCTGATCGAGGCGGCACAGCTGCAGGTGGCCGAGGCCGCACTGACCGGGGAATCCGTGCCGGTGAGCAAGTCCGTGACGCCGGTGGCCGCGGCCATGGGCCTGGCCGATCGGCACTGCATGGTCTATTCGGGCACCTACGCTACCGCCGGGCGCGCGCGCGCCGTGGTGGTGGCCACGGGCGTGCACACCGAGGTGGGCCGCATCGCCGGCCTGACCGAAGGCGCCGAGGAGCCCACGACGCCCCTGGAACTGCGGCTGGAAGGGTTCGGCCGTGCGTTGGTGGTCGCCGCGCTGGGCCTGTTCGTGCTGGTCGTGCTGCTGGGCCTGTGGCGCGAATTGCCACTGGCCCAGGTGCTGATGGTGGCGATCAGCCAGATGGTGTCCATGGTGCCCGAGGGCCTGCCCGTGGCCATGACCATTGCACTGGCCGTGGGCATGCAGCGCATGGCTGCGCGCGGCGCCATCATCCGCCGCCTCTCGGCCGTGGAGACCCTGGGCTCCACCACTGTCATCTGTAGCGACAAGACCGGCACCCTTACGCGCAACGAGATGACGGTCGTGGCCCTGTGGCTGCCCGGTGAACGCCGCATCACGGTGGAGGGCATCGGCTACACACCCACGGGCACCCTGCAGGAGGACGGCCACACCGCCGATGCCGCCGAGCCCGCGGTGCGCGATCTGCTGCAGGCCGCCGCCCTGTGCAACGATGCCGGCCTCGTGCCGCCCGAGGACGATCGCGGCGCCTGGAGCGTGCTGGGCGACCCGACCGAAGGGGCCCTGCTGGTGCTGGCGCGCAAGGGCGGCCTGGACCTGGCGGCGCTGCGCGAGGCCGCTCCGCGCGAGGCCGAGCTACCCTTCGACTCCGACACCAAGCTGATGGCCACACGCCACCGGTTCTCCCATGCACCGCGCCGGGTGCTGATCAAGGGCGCGCCCGAGGCCGTGCTGCGCCTGCTGCCGCCGGCCGAGGCCGCCCTGGTGCACACCGCGCGCGCCGCCGCCGAGGCCATGGCCGCGCAGGCCCTGCGCGTGCTGGCCTTCGCCGAGGTGGACGACGACGTGCTCGATGCGGCCGAGGGTTTCGACGCGTTGCACGGGCGGGCGCGCCTGCTCGGCCTGGTGGGCCAGATCGACCCACCGCGCGAGGAGGTGAAGGTGGCCGTGGCCGAGTGCCGCGCCGCCGGCATCCGCACCATCATGGTCACGGGCGACCACAAGCTCACCGGCCTGGCCATCGCGCGCGAACTGGGCATCGCCCGGGAGGGCGACCGCGCCGTGGACGGTCTCGAGCTCGAACGCATGGGCGAGCCCGAGCTGCGCGAGGAACTGCCGAACATCGCCGTGTTCGCGCGCGTGCAGCCGGCCCAGAAGCTGCGCATCGTGGAGGCGCTGCAGGCCCAGGGCCACACCGTGGCGATGACGGGCGACGGCGTGAACGACGCGCCCGCGCTGGCACGCGCAGATGTGGGCGTGGCGATGGGCATCACCGGGACCGAGGTGGCCAAGAGCGCGGCCAAGATCGTCATCACCGACGACAACTTCGCCACCATCGTCGGCGCGGTGCAGCAGGGCCGGGTGGTCTACGGCAATCTCAAGAAGGTCATCCTCTACCTGTTTGCTACCTCCATGGCCGCTCTGCTGGTGCTGCTGCTGGCGCTGCTGGCGGGCCTGCCGCTGCCGCTGGCGGCGGTGCAGATCCTGTGGATCAATATCGTCACCGAAGGCACCGTCACCGTGAACCTCGTGATGGACCCACCCGACGGCCACGAAATGCAGCGCCAGCCCATACCGCGCGACGACCCGCTGCTCGGCCCCCTTCTGCTCAAGCGCGTGGCGCTGATGACGCCCATGATCGCCGCCGTCACCTTCGGCTGGTTCGCCTGGCGCCTGCAACAGGGCGTGCCGCTGCCCGTGGCCGGCACTGAAACCTTCACCCTCCTTGCCATGTGTGCCTGGTTCAACGTGCTCAACTGCCAGTCGGCCACCGCCAGCGCGCTGGGCCCGCGCCTGCTGCGCAACCCCTGGCTGGCCGGCGGCCTCACGCTGTCCGTCCTGCTGCAGGCCGCGGTGATCTACTTCCCCCCCATGAACACGCTGTTCTACACGGTGCCGCTGCCGCCGCAGAACCTGCTGCCCCTGGTGGCGCTGGCCAGCACGGTGCTGTGGGCGGAAGAACTGCGCAAGCTGCTGGCGCGTGCTCGCATGCGCCGGAACGCGGCTGGATGAGGACAGAGGGGTTGAAGTGGAAGCGCCGACTGCCGGCGCTCCCTCACCGTTCTCCAGTGCGTCCCGGCCTCAGTGGGTCGCCGTGTGTATGCTGCGGTAGTCGGTGAGGCCTTCGAGGACCTTGAGGATGCCGTATTGCGTCAGGCGCAGCATGCCCTCGCCGGTGGCGATCCTGAAGATCTGCTCCACCGGCGCACGGGACTGGATCAGCTTCTTGATCGCCGGCGTGGCCGTCATCAGTTCGTAGACGCCCACCCGGCCCTTGTAGCCCGTATCGTTGCATTTCCCGCAACCCTTGGGGTTGTACAGAGCGATCTCGCCCTGGGCATTGCCGTATTGCTGGCGCCACTGGGCGAGCAGCTCCTGAGGCTGGCGTTCGCTGCCCAGACAGTATTCGGCCAGCATGTGCTGCAGTTGCTCCTGCGCATCGGGTGCGGGCTGCCTGCAATGCTTGCACAGACGCCGCGCCAGGCGCTGGCTGAGCACACCGACCAGCGCGTCGGAGAAGTTGAAGGGGTCCAGGCCCATGTCCAGCAGGCGCACCACGCTCTCCGGCGCGCTGTTGGTGTGCAGGGTCGACATCACCAGGTGACCGGTGAGCGAGGCCTCGATGGCGATGTGGGCGGTCTCGCTGTCGCGCATCTCGCCCACCATGATGATGTCCGGGTCGGCGCGCAGGAAGGCCCGCATGGCGGCGGCAAAGGTCAGGCCGATGCGCGGCACCATCTGGATCTGGCGCAGCCCCTGGTGGGTGATCTCGATGGGGTCTTCCGCCGTCCAGATCTTGTTCTCCGGCGTGTTGACCTCGGCCAGCAGCGAGTGCAGCGTGGTCGTCTTGCCCGAGCCCGTGGGCCCGCACACCAGGATGAGCCCGCAGCTGCGGTGCACCATGCGCTGGAGCTGCTTGGCCAGGGCCGCATCCATGCCCAGCTTGTCCAGCCGGATCGGCTTGGACGACGCGAGCAGGCGCATCACCATGTCTTCGAGGCCGTTGGAGGTGGGCAGCACGGCCACGCGCAGCTCCAGCCGGGTCGGCGCGAAGCGCGAGAAGTCGATCTTGCCGTCCTGCGGCATGCGGTGCTCAGAGATGTCCAGGTTGGCCATGATCTTGAGCCGCGAGAGCAGGGGTGCGCGCAGAACGAACGGAATACGCAGGTATTCGCGCAGGTCGCCGTCCACGCGCAAGCGGATCAGGGAAGGCTGCGGCTCGGGGTACGACTCGATGTGGATGTCCGAGGCGCCGAGCTTCTGTGCATCGATGATCGTCTTGTTGACCAGACGAACCACCAGGGAGTCGTTGTCAGATACCTGGCGGTACAGATCGGCGTGCTCCGGCGCGGCATCGTCCTGGCCCAGCCGCTTGGTGAGCTGGCGCAGTTCCTCATCGATCGAGAAATCCACGACATCGAAGGCCGCCTGCGAGTATTCGAGCGCGATGCGCGCCGCCAGTTCTTCGGCCGGGGCGATCACCGGCGTGATCTGCTTCTGCGCCGAGAAGCGCAACTCGTCCAGGTAGTCGGTGTCGATGGGGCTTTCGACGGCCACGATCAGCGCCTTGTCGGTCAGTACCAGGGGCAGCACCTGGTGCTCGACGGCGAACTCCTTGGTCACCAGGGCCAGCACCTCGTGCCCGATGGTGAAGCCACCGAGCGCCACCAGCGGGATGTTGAGCTGCTCGGCCACGGCCTGCGTGAGCTGGTCATGGGTCAGCGCGCCCATCTCTACCAGGATGTGGCCCAGCCGGTGGTGCTGCGGGCCCGTCATGCGCCCCAGGGCCGTAAACATTTGCTCGCGCGACACCAGCCCCTGGTTGATAAGGATGTCGCCCAGGCGCACGGGCGAGAAGCTGCCGATCTCACCGATTTTGTCCGTCAGCGCCTCGGGTGCGCTGATGGGCGTGCTGGCCCCGCGTCGGCGCTTCTGCTCCTCCAGGGCCTGCTCTATCGTGGTCGGGTTGACCAGCCGGGCCTGCACGAGCTGCTGCCCCAGCAGACCGCCCACCTGGTGAGATTCGAGTGAGGTGCCGGGGATGAAGATGCGCACCGACAGCTCGGCCTCGGTCACCAGGAAAATGAAGATGCCCTGGTCGGTCTTGACGAACCCCCGGGTATGGCCGCGCAGCTGCTCGCCATCGACAAAGCGCACGAAGAACGGGCGTGTGTCCGGGTGGACGGCCTGGCCGCCCGCAGCCTGGTACTGCGCTGACAGCTCCGTGTCCGGCACCATCGGAATCGGCGGCAGGAGCTGGATGCTCTTGATGTCCGTGAAATGCAGCGGAACAATGTCCGATGCATTGCGCGGCACGAACAGGGCTGTCTGGCGGTCGGGCTCGAAGTGGTCGATCTGGCCGTCCAGGGTTTTTCCGTCGGTGGTGAAAACGATGGCGTCGACCCGCAAGGGGTCTGGCGCGACTCTGCCGTCTTTGAAGAAGGAGGGCAGAGGCCAGTGTTCCATGAACGGCGCGTGGCGCTCAGGCCAGCCGCGATGCGGCCTGCGCCTGGGTCGAGGTGTCGATCGACAGCTCGCCGGTGTCCGAGGCGTTGACGCCGGCCGCCAGGCGGATGCGCAGCGCCAGGTCGGTGCGCGAGTCGGCGTTGTGCAGGGCTTCCTCCAGCGAGATCTGCCCGTCCTTGAAGAGTTTGTAGAGGGCCTGGTCGAAGGTGCACATGCCGATCTCGGTGCTATGGCCCATGGCCTCCTTGATGCCAGAGAACTCCCCTTTGCTGATCAGGTCGGAGATGAAAGGCGAGGCCAACAGCACCTCCACTGCGGGCACCAGCTTCTGGTGCAGCCCCGGGATGAGGCGCTGCGACACCACGCCCGCGAGGTTCAGGCTCAGGT
>JAUYQZ010000031.1 GCA_030695415.1 Hylemonella sp. | reverse complement strand
CAACCTACTAGTGAGGCGAGGTTGCGAATCCAGCCCGGCGTGTAGGTTGGGGTGAGCGCAGCGATGCCCAACACCGGCCAGAACTCAGGCGACGCGGCGGAAAATGACGTCCCACACGCCGTGCCCGAGACGCAGGCCACGCGCTTCGAATTTAGTCAGCGGACGGTAGTCCGGGCGCGGCGCGAAGCCGTCGGCGGTGTTCTCGAGCAAAGGTTCGGCCGACAGCACGTCCAGCATCTGCTGGCCGTAGTCCTCGATGTCGGTCGCACAGTGCAGGTAGCCGCCGGGCGCCAGTTTCGACGCGAGCTGAGCCACCAGCGGCGGCTGGATCAGGCGGCGCTTCAGGTGGCGCTTCTTCGGCCACGGGTCGGGGAAATACACATGGATGCCAGCCAGCGAGGCGGCGGGAATCATGTCGCGCAGCACTTCGACCGCATCGTGCTGGATCACCCGCACATTGTTCAGACCCTGTTCTGCGATCAGCTTGAACATCGACCCCACGCCCGGGCCATGCACTTCGATGCCGATGAAGTCGGTGTCCGGTCGCGCGGCCGCGATTTCGGCGGTGGTGAAGCCCATGCCGAAACCGATTTCCAGCACCACCGGCGCATGCCGCCCGAACACGGCCGCGCAGTCGATCGCTTGCGCTGCGTACGGGATGCCCCAGCGCGGCATGCCTTCTTCGATGGATCGCGTCTGCGCGGGCGACATGCGGCCCTGGCGCAGCACATAGCTGCGGATGTGACGGTGGTGTTCGGGGCTGTCCGGGGTATCGGTCATCGAAGGCAATCAGGCGGGCGGCCCATTCGGGCCGCGGTGTCGGACGATGGAAGCAGGCAAAGGCGGCTCAGCTGCCCGGCGTGATCAGGCCGGAAGTGGGCGAACTGGGCGCAGCGCTGTACAGCTTGCGCGGCATGCGGCCGGCGAGACAGGCCTCGCGGCCGGCTTCGACCGCCTTTCTCATCGCGCTGGCCATCAGCACCGGCTGCTGCGCCTTGGCGATTGCGGTATTCATCAGTACGCCGTCGCAGCCCAGTTCCATCGCGATGGCAGCATCCGACGCGGTGCCGACGCCGGCGTCGACGATGACCGGCACGCGCGCGTTGTCGATGATGAGCCGCAGGTTCCACGGATTCAGGATGCCCATGCCCGAGCCGATCAGGCTGGCCAGCGGCATCACCGCCACGCAGCCGATTTCTTCCAGCCGCCTGGCCTGTATCGGATCGTCCGAGCAATACACCATGACGTCGAAACCGTCCTTCACCAGCGTTTCGGCGGCGGCCAGCGTCTGCGGCATGTCGGGGAACAGCGTTTCGGCGTCGCCCAGCACTTCGAGCTTCACAAGATTGTGGCCGTCGAGCAGTTCGCGCGCCAGGCGCAAGGTGCGTACCGCATCGTCGGCGGTATAGCAGCCGGCGGTGTTGGGCAGCAGCGTATAGCGATCCGGCGGCAGCACATCGAGCAGGCTGGGCTGGCCCGGTTCCTGTCCGATATTGGTGCGACGGATCGCCACCGTGATGATTTCGGCGCCCGACGCTTCGATTGCATCGCGTGTTTCGTCGAAATCACGGTACTTGCCCGTGCCCACCAGCAATCGCGACGAAAACGTGCGACTGCCGACCTGCCATGTATCACTGCTCATCTGTATATGTCCGGATCAGCCCCCACCCACCGCAACGACGATTTCAACGCGGTCGCCATTGGCCAGGCGCATCTCGGCATGCTGCGCACGCGGCACGATGCAGCCATTGCGCTCGACCGCGACCCGCTTGCCGGCCAGATCGAGTGCCGCGAGCAGCGCGCCGACCGTGGTATCCGGTGCCAGCGCCCGCGCTTCGCCGTTCAGGGTGATGGAGGACATGTGGGAAGTCACCTTTGAAGTCTACAGCGAATGGCCAGGCTCGTCCGCCGCGCCCGCCAAACAAAAAAGGCCACTCCGCAGAGTGGCCCCCTTACCGGAAGAACGCGATCAGAACGCGTAGCGGATGCCGGCGATCACCTGACGTGCGCGGCCGGCGAACTTGCCATCGACCCGGCTGACCAGATATTCGCGGTCGGTCAGATTGTAGGCGCTCAGGAAATAGCTGGTTTTCGAGCCTTGCGGACGGAAGTTCATTGTCGCGTTGAACACCGTGTAGGACGGGATGGTGCCCTCCTGGCCGGTCAGGTTTTCAACCCGCGTGTTTTCTCCGTCGGCAAACTGTTCGCTGACGCGATCGGCACCGAGGCGGGCATCGAAGCCGTGCGGGTTCTGATAACCGACGGCGACCGACAGCAGATGCTTGGGCGCATAAGGCAAGCGGTTGCCGCTCACGATATTTTCTTCCGCGACGTCCCGCTTGAACTTGGCCGAAAACAGATTCGTCCAGGACCCAGTCAGGTAAATGTTGTGGGTCGAGTTGTACAACTGGCCGAAGTCAATGCGACCTGCCACCTCCAGACCTGTCTGCTCGGATTTGCCACCGTTGAAGAAGCGTCCGTTATCCTCAATGACGATCTGGTCAAAGTCGGTGTAGAACAGCGTCGACTGCAGACTGATGCCCTTGAAGTAGGACGAGCGCAGGCCAAGCTCCCAATTCGTACTTTCTTCCGGTCGCGTCTTGTTCACATTGGCGGTATTTGCACCGCCCGGGGCGACGATGTCGCGATCCGGGCGCGGCGGCGCGAAACCCTTGTGCACACCGGCGAACACCGTCGTGTTCTGTATGCCATTCCAGGCGATGCCAAAGCCCGGCAGCACCTTGGACTGATTGTTGTTCAGGAAGGACTCAGGGTTGTCCTGCGGTTGGCCTTCGGCACGGCGCACATCGGTCTTGATCTTCAGGTCTTCGTAGCGCACGCCCGGCGTGATGGAGAAATCACCGACGTAGAAGGTGTTCTGCACATAGTAGGACTTGGCTTCGACGGTGATGTCGATCTGCTCACGATGGCCTACGGTTCCGTTCTGGCCTATCAGGGACCGGGTGAAACTCAAGTTCTGGATGCGCGGATCAGTGTCGCGGAACTGGTTACGCTTGATGTCTTCCTCGTGATAACGGAAGCCGATCACCGCATCACTGGCGATGCCGAAGGTGTTGTGCTTGAAGTCGAGGCGCGGCTCGATGCCCCAGTAGCGGTAGTCGCGCGGGCGCCACCTGCCTCCGCACTGATCGGCATTGGCCAGGTTGTTTCGAAGGCTGGTGGGGTCACATTGATCGAGTCGCGACCGGCCGGCATTCTGGCCTGGATCGCTGATCTGGCGGAACGAAGCACGGTCAGCGTCGACGTAATAGGCCTGAGTGCTCAGCTTTGCCGCATCGTTGATCTGAAAAATGTGCTGCAGCTGCAGGCTGTTGCGCTCGTGCAGGAAACGGTCGTTGCGGCCGGTCGGTGCCTGGAACTTGTCTTCCGCGTACTCGACTGACCCGAGACCTGTTTCGGTGATGTGCGAATCTTCCTTGTAATGACCGATCTTGCCGATCAGCGTGTGATCCCGGTTGATGTTCAACTGGCCCTTCATGCTGACTTCGAACACGTCGAAGTCGTGGTTCTTGCGGACACCGTCCCCCTTCTTTTCGATGACGTCGAGCATGACGCCACCCATTTCGCCACCCACACCGACATTGGCGTGCAGCCCCTGGTAGTCGTTGTTGCCCCAGGTCGCGCTGACGCTGCCGGCCACACCCTTCTTCGGAATCGGCTTGGTGACGAAGTTGATCATGCCGCCGATGGTCTGCGGGCCGTAGAGCACCTGGCCCGAACCCTTCACCACCTCGATGCGTTCCACGCGATCGATCGGCGTCGAGTAATGTGCCGACGGATCGCCGTAAGGCGCGAGGAACAGCGGCATGCCGTCTTCCAGCAAAAGCGTGCGCGAGGTACGGCGCGGGTTCAGACCGCGGATGCCGATGTTCAGACCCAGACCGAAGGAATCCTCATCGACCACATGTACGCCCGGCACGGTGCGCAGCGCTTCCTTGATCGAGAACGGACGCTGGGCTTCCAGCTGTTCGGTGTCGAGCACCGAGGTGGAGCCCGGAATGTGTTCGAGTTTGTAGGGCAGGATGCTGCCGCGAACGGTGACCGTATCGACTTCGCCGGTTTTCGGTGCAGTGGACTGCGCGAAAGCTGCCGACGGAAGGATGAAACAGCCGGTAATAGCTGCTGCGAGCAGCGTGGGCTTGTGCATGGGAGCTCCTCGGTTGGACAATGAACTATTCGTGCTCTAATGAATTTGACGCCGGGCGCAATATAGAGAGACACGCCGCGTGGCCGTAGGGAGAGATTCCCGACCGGCGTGAAGTGCGGCTTTTACGCAACAAAACCTTTCCGGCGCGGTCGCATGCGCCTGTATAGACACTCGGGAGACTTGTGGTGAACAGCATCCATCGCTTCATTCGCATTGCCTTGACGGCAGCCCTCGCCGCTTCGCTGCACGCACAGGCTGCCGACCTGACCAAACAGGAGCCCATCACCGTCACGCTGAAGCTGGGCACCGTCGACGGCCAGCACCGCTTCACCCCCGACTCACTGACGCTGGAGGCCGGCAAGCTGTACAAGCTGCGGCTCGAAAACACCGGCACCCAGCCCTACTACTTCGGTTCGGCAGGCCTTGCCGATATGGTCTACACGCGCAAGGTCGTGGCACTGGATGCAGCGGGCAAAGTGACGGCCGAAGTCTACGGCCCGATCCGCCGGATCGAAATTTCGGCTGGCCACACGACCGAATGGTGGTTCCTGCCGGTGCGCACTGGCGTGTTCGACGACGTGATGTCGACCAGGAAGCTCGCCGACGGCGGCATGCGCGCGACGATAGAAGTGAAGTAGCGACCACGGCAGCGCACCGCGGTCGCTGGATGCGCTGCCGTTCCGGCGTACAATTCTGCGTGCCGCGGGTGTAGTTCAATGGCAGAACGGCAGCTTCCCAAGCTGCATACGTGGGTTCGATTCCCATCACCCGCTCCAGAGTAAAAAACCGGCCCTTGCGGCCGGTTTTTCATTCTGCGGACTCATGAGGGATCAAACCCACTGGTTCGCTCGAAACAGTCCGGGGGACTGTTTCGGACGTGGCGCAGCCACGGTCGCGCAGCGATGAAATGCACGGGAGGGGTTTCACATTCCCATCAGAGGTCGCCGAGCCCCTAAACCAGCGCGCAACCGTGAACTATTTCACCGACCATTCACAGCAGAAGGTCATCCGCTCGCGGGATAATCGGGCCACGCACTCAATGGAGAACACCCCATGCTCGTTCAGCTGACCTACGCCAGCAACTCCGGCCAGACGCTCGGCCCCTCAGACGTCAAGGACATCCTGCAGACCTCGCAGCGCAATAACGCGGCCGTCGGTGTCACGGGCGCGCTGTGCCTGGCCAACGGCATCTTCCTGCAGCAACTCGAGGGCGACCGAGAGGAAGTCAACAAGGTGTACCTGCGCATCCTGAACGATCGCCGCCACAGCGCGCCAGCGATTCTGGATTTTGGCGAGATTGCCTCGCGCCGCTTCAGCAGCTGGAACATGGGTCTGATCTCATCGATCGCAGAGAACCGTGACATCTTCCTGAAGTATTCGGGCAAGTCCCAGTTCGATCCCTATGGCATGAGCCCGGCATCCCTGCGCGGCTTCTTCGACGAAATCGTGCAGGGCGGGGTGCGCTGGATCGGCTGATTCAGATCCTGCAAGACTCCAGCGCCTGCGGCGCAAACAGCTCCCTGGGCTCCGGCAGGCGTTTGGAGAGGCCTTGCTCGTGTGAACAACAGGCCCGGCCAGCGCGCCTATAGCGTACTGAAGCGTGAGGACTCAGCGCCGGGATGCTGCCCCTTGAACAGCAGGGTCAAGCGGGTCATGCAGGCCTTCGCCACCGCTTCCCCGCGCTGGCTGGCAATGGCGTTCATGATCTCCGGGCGCAGGTACCACAGGCACTCGATATCCCGCGCAAAGCACACCCGCACCTTGAGTGCGAAGCCCTCCTCGCCGAGCTGCTCCCGCAATACCGCATCGATGGCCTCGCGCACGCGCTCCACCACGGCCTCCGGCGTCTCGGGCTCCCGCTGACCCAGAAGGGCCCAGAAACTGTTCATCAAGCGCATACGGCCTGGCCTTCCGGGCGGCTGGCTTGCGGCTTAGTCTTCATGGTGTTGCTCCTGCTATGTGCGCATGAGCACCAAACCAGCATGAGCCCCCACCCACTGCCGCTCTGTGCGTTACCGCACATAGCCGAAAGAAAAAAGGCCCCAGCGGGGCCTTTTTTCAAACCGTCGACGCTCAGACCAGGGGCACGCCGGTCTTGGACTGGATGAACTCGCGCGTCACGCCGGGGGCCAGCTCCACCAGCTTGAGGCCCTGCGGGGTGATGTCCATCACGCCGAGGTCGGTGATGATGCGGTCGATCACGGCCTTGCCGGTCAGGGGGAGCGTGCATTCGGGCAGGATCTTGAAGTCTTCCGTGCCGTCCTTCTTCTTCGCCACATGCTCCATCAGCACGATGCAGCGCGGCACGCCCGCCACCAGGTCCATGGCACCGCCCATGCCCTTGACCATCTTGCCGGGGATCATCCAGTTGGCCAGGTCGCCTTTGCCACTGACCTGCATGGCGCCCAGGATGGACAGGTTGATCTTGCCGCCGCGGATCATGGCAAAGCTCTCGTGGCTGCCGAAGATGGCCGAGCCCTTGATGGTGGTGACGGTCTGCTTGCCGGCGTTGATCAGGTCGGCGTCCACCTCGTCCTCGTAGGGAAAGGGGCCGATGCCCAGCATGCCGTTTTCGCTCTGCAGCCACACCTCGACGTGGTCGGGCACGAAATTGGCCACCAGCGTCGGGATGCCGATGCCGAGATTCACATAGAAGCCGTCCTGCAGCTCCTGCGCCGCACGGGCGGCCATCTGTTCCTGGGTCCAGGGCATGTTCTTTCTCCTCAAACTTTACGGTCGCGGGTGGTGCGCTTCTCGATGCGCTTCTCGGGCGTGGGGTTGTGCACGATGCGGTGCACGTAGATGCCCGGCAGGTGCACGTCGTCGGGCGCCAGTTCGCCGGTGGCGACGATGCGCTCCACCTCCACGATGCAGATCTTGCCGGCCATGGCGGCGGCCGGGTTGAAGTTGCGCGCCGTCAGGTTGAAGCGCAGGTTGCCCGAGCGGTCGGCAATGTCGGCCTTGATCAGCGCCACATCGGGCAGCAGGGAGCGCTCCATCACATAGGTCTCACCGTCGAACTCGCGCAGCTCCTTGCCCTCGGCCACGATGGTGCCGACACCGGTTTTGGTGAAGAAGGCCGGAATGCCCGCGCCACCGGCGCGCAGCTTCTCGGCCAGCGTGCCCTGGGGCGTGAACTCCAGTTCCAGCTCACCGGCCAGGTACTGGCGCTCGAACTCCTTGTTCTCGCCCACGTAGCTGGAAATCATCTTCTTGACCTGGCGGGTCTGCAGCAGCTTGCCCAAGCCGAAATCGTCCACGCCCGCATTGTTGGAAATGGCGGTGAGGTTCTTGATGCCGGCGTCACGCACGGCGTCGATCAGGGCCTCGGGGATGCCGCACAGGCCGAAGCCGCCCACGGCCAGCAACTGGCCGTCGCGAACCACGCCTTCAATGGCCTTCGCCGCACTGGGGTACACCTTGTTCACGCTGTTCTCCTTTTTAAAAACTCTGAACCAGCATAGCCGTAACCGTACTACTTATCCGGATACGTAGTTATGCCTAGAATCCGACCCCTATGGACATCGACTACCGCCTCGCCTTCGAATACGCCCCCATCGGCATGGTGCTGTCGCGCGACCGCATCATCATGGACTGCAACCGCCAGCTCTGCGAGATGTTCGGCGCCAGCCGCGAGGCACTGGTGGGCCAGTCCTTCCAGGTCCTCTACCCCAGCGCCGAAGAATTCGAGCGCATCGGCGCGCGCATCGTCCCCATCATGAACCGCCAGGGCAGATATGCCGATGACCGCATCATGAAGCGGGTCGACGGGCGTTTCAAGGGGGAGGTCTTCTGGTGCCACGTCACCGGCCATGCGCTGGACCCGGCCGAGCCGCTGGGCGCCGGCATCTGGACCCTGGAAGACCTCAGCGCACGCCGCCCCGTCAAGGCCGAACTGACCGCGCGCGAGCGCGAGGTGGCCGCCCACCTGCTCGAAGGCCTGACCTCCAAGGAGATCGGCAAGGCCCTGGCCATCAGCTACCGTACAGTCGAGATCTACCGTGCCCGCCTGATGCGCAAGTACCGGGCCAGCACCACCGCCGACCTGGTGCACAAGCTCACCGCCGGCTGATCCCGCCATGACCGCACCTACATCTACATCCACCCTGCGCCTGTTGCTGCTCGGAGCCACCGGCGCCGTCGGTCGTGAGGTCCTGGCCGCCGCGCTGGCCGAGCCTTTCATCCACCAGGTCGTCGCCCCCACACGTCGGCCCCTGCCCGCCCACCCCAGGCTGCTCAACCCGGTACTCGACTTCACCGCCCTGCCCCCCGATGCGCCCTGGTGGCAGGTGGACGCCGTCATCTGTGCCCTGGGCACGACGATCAAGACCGCCGGCTCGCAAGCCGCCTTTGCCGCAGTCGACCGCGACCTGCCCATCCAGGCGGGCCGGCTGGCCCGCGCCGCCGGTGCCAGCCGCTATGCGCTCAACTCTTCGCTGGGTGCCAGCCTGCAGGGCAATTTCTACCTGCACACCAAGGCGGAGGCCGAGGCCGGCATCCGCGCCCTGGCTTACCCGGTCTACACCGTGGTGCGCCCCTCGCTGATCGACGCCGAGCGCACCGAGTCGCGCCCGGGCGAACGCATCGGCCTGATGGTGGCCCGCGCCCTGCGCCCCCTGATTCCACGTCGCTACCGGGCCGTGACGCCAGAGCGCATTGCCCGGGCCCTGATCGCCGGCGTGCTGCGCGATCAGCCGGGCGAGGACATCATCGAATCCGAGCGGCTCCAGCCCGGTTGATAATCCGCCGACCATTACGCGAGACCAACCCCATGAGCCGCTACCCCCACCCCGAACTCAAGGACCTGCCCGAGGACATCCGCGCCCGGATCCTCGAGGTTCAGGAAAAATCCGGTTTCATCCCCAACGTCTTCCTCGCTCTGGCGCGCCGCCCGGCCGAATGGCGCGCCTTCTTCGCCTACCACGACGCGCTCATGCTCAAGGAAGACTCGGGGCTCAGCAAGGGGGACCGCGAGATGATCGTCACCACCACCAGCGCGGCCAACCAGTGCCTGTACTGCGTGGTGGCACACGGCGCCATCCTGCGCATCTACGAGAAGAAGCCCCTGGTGGCCGACCAGGTCGCGGTGAACTACCGCAAGGCCGACATCACGCCACGCCAGCGCGCCATGCTGGACTTCGCCATGAAGGTCTGCCAGCGCTCGCACGAGATCGGCGAGGAAGACTTCGACGCCCTGCACGCGCACGGCTTCAGCGACGAGGACGCCTGGGACATTGCCGCCATCACGGCCTTCTTCGGCCTGTCCAACCGCATGGCCTCGTTCAGCAATATGCAACCCAACCCGGAGTTCTATCTGCTGGGCCGCGTGCCGAAACAGCGAAGTTCGTGAGGTAAGTCACGCACCGTCTTGCGGCCCCGACCTAGAATCGGTCGTCCCTACCCATCATGGATGTCCGCAGATGATTTTCGTTACCGGAGGTGCTGGCTATATCGGCAGCCACACCTGTGTTGAGCTGCTGCAGGCCGGCCATGAGGTCACGGTCTACGACAATTTCTCCAACAGCAGCCCGGAGTCCCTGCGCCGTGTGGAACGCATCACCGGCCGCGCGGTGCGTCTGGTCGAAGGTGATATCCGCCACCCGCAGGCGCTCACCGATGCCCTGCGCCAGTCCGGCGCCAGCGCGGTCATCCACTTCGCCGGCCTGAAGGCGGTGGGCGAGTCCGTCGAGCAACCCCTGCGCTATTACGACAACAACGTGCTCGGCACGCTGAGCCTGCTGCACGCCATGGGCGCGTGCCATGTGAACAAGCTGGTCTTCAGTTCCTCGGCCACCGTCTACGGCGACCCGCTGCACTTGCCCATCACCGAGGACCACCCCCTGTCGGCGACCAATCCCTACGGGCGGACCAAGCTGATGATCGAGGACATCCTGCGTGACCTGTACCGCAGCGATCCCGCCTGGCACATCGGCATCCTGCGTTACTTCAATCCCATCGGTGCCCACCCGAGCGGACTGATCGGCGAGGACCCCCAGGGCATCCCGAACAACCTGATGCCCTATGTGAGTCAGGTGGCCGCCGGGCAGCGGGAGCGTCTGCAGATCTGGGGCCAGGACTACCCGACGCCCGATGGCACCGGGGTGCGCGACTTCATCCACGTGGTCGACCTGGCCCTCGGCCACGTCAGGACACTCGCCCATCTCGAGAAGGCAGCCGGTTGCACGGCCATCAATCTCGGCACCGGCCAGGGCTACAGCGTGCTGGAGTTGGTGCGGGCCTTCGAGAAAGCCAGCGGGCAGACCGTGCCCTACAGCTTTGCGGCACGCCGCGCCGGCGACATCGCGGCTTCCTACGCCTCGCCCGAGCGCGCCATCCAGCTGCTCGGCTGGCGTCCCCAACACGGGCTCGACGCCATGTGCGCCGACAGCTGGCGCTGGCAACAAGGCAACCCTCTCGGCTACCGCCCGGCGCAGGGTTGAGGTCGCGCCGGGCCCGGCGATACCCCTCCGGAATCGATGGAAACGGCCCACCGCCCGGGCCGGTTTTCCTCAACAAAATCAACGCTCTTATCGCCAAAAGCGTGAACTATGCACGGCCGGGTATTGAGCAATGAAACGTATACTTACAAATGCCATGGAGACGCTGGCGAATTCCTAAAACTACAGTCGTCGGGCCCCGCTGTGTAGCAGCTGTGGGCCTGCGCATCTTTGATGCCAATACGTTATCTGCTCTGCCTGCTGATTTCTCTCGTCCCACTTTCTTCACTTTCACAGACCCATTCCGCCCCCCCTGCATCCTTCGCATCGGCAGCCTTCTACTATGGCGCCCAAGTGCCGTGGGACGAGCTGAAGGCCTTCGACCTCGCGGTCGTCGAGCCCGCCTACCT
The DNA here is from genome assembly GCA_030695415.1 of Hylemonella sp. Lineage (GTDB taxonomy): Bacteria > Pseudomonadota > Gammaproteobacteria > Burkholderiales > Burkholderiaceae_C > Hylemonella. The sequence goes on along the minus strand of JAUYQZ010000031.1, from coordinate 22,014 downwards.
GCCCGCCGGACCGGCTCCTGACCTGGGCCGAACACGTCTGGCCGCCTATGTGTCGCTGGGCGAAGTCCAGCCCTCGCTGCCCTACGCGCGGCTCCTGCCGGCGGCCTGGTTGCGCGGCGAAAACAAGGACTGGGGCAGCCAGCTGATCGACCAGACCGATCCGCAATGGCCGGCCTTCTTCGCCGAGCAGGTGATCGATCCGCTCTGGCAGCGCGGCCTGCGCACCTTCTTCGTCGACACCCTGGACGCCTACCACCGCTTTGCGCACACGCCGCAGGAGCGCGCGGCGCAGGAAGCCGGCATGGTGGCGGTGGTCCATGAGCTCGCGCGCCGTTACCCCTCGATCCGGCTGATCTTCAACCGGGGCTTCGAGATCCTGCCCCAGACCCACCGCTGGGTCGATGCCGTGGCCGCCGAATCGCTGTTCCAGCGCTACGAAGCCGGCAGCAAGCGCTATGGCCTCGTCCCCGAGGCCGACCGCGCCTGGCTGCTGGCCCGCCTGCAGGAGGTGCAGAAAAACTACCGCCTGCCCGTCATCGCCATCGACTACGTGCCGCCCGCCGAGCGCGCGCTCGCGCGCGAGACAGCCCGCCGCATTGAGGGCCTGGGCTTCATCCCCTGGGTGGCCAGCCCCGAGCTCGACACCCTGGGCGTGAGCAGCGTCGAGGTCATGCCGCGGCGGGTGCTGGTGGTGCACAGCCCCGTGGCCAGCGAGTACGAGCAGCGCGAGATCGGTCCCGTGGTGCATGGCTCCCTGCCCCTGCAGCACCTGGGCTACGTACCCGACTTTGTCGATACCGCCCACCTGCCCGAGCTGCGGCTGGCGGGTCGCTACGCAGGCATCGTGCTGTGGCTGGAGCGCGCGCCCGATTCGAACGCGCGCGAGCAGCTGCTGGCCTGGCTGTCGCGCCAGGTGGCCGACGCGGTGCCCCTGCTCGTGCTCAACCAGCTCGAGTTCCTGCTCGACTCCTCACTGGCCCGCACGCTCGAGCTGAAACAGGAGAACGCGGTGCGCAGCGCCGCCCCCATCCAGATCGAACAACAGCACGCCATGCTGGGCTTCGAGACCCGGCCCCGGCCCTCGGCCGACGGTTTCTTCCCGCTCGCCCCCGGGCGCGGCACCCCCCTGCTGACCCTGCGCCGCGGTGAGCTGCGCCAGGTGGCGGCAGCCCTCACCCCCTGGGGCGGGTATGCGCTGTATCCCTACGTCACGGTCACCCTGCCGGGAACCCAGGTCGGCAACCGCTGGGTCATCAATCCCTTCGAGTTCTTCCAGCAGGGCCTGCAGCTGCCCGCCATGCCGGTGCCCGACGTCACGACCGAGAGCGGCCGTCGCATGCTGCTGGTCCACATGGACGGCGACGGCTTTGTCAGCCGCGCTGAACTGCCGGGCAATCCTCTGGCCGGCGAGCTGCTGCGCGACCGGGTGGTCCAGCGCTACCCCATCCCGATGACGATCTCCGTGATCGAGGCCGAGACCTCGCCGCAGGGGCTGTACCCCGAGCTGTCCGCGCTGGCGGAAAAGGCGGCGCGCGACATCTTCCGTGCGCCACATGTGGCCATCGCCACCCACAGCTACTCGCACCCCTTCAAGTGGGGCCGGCTGGCCGCCGGGAAAAAGCCAAAGAGCGGCGAAGAAGCCTACAACCTGAACCTGCCCGGCTACACCTTCAGCCTGGAGCGGGAAATCGTGGGCTCGGTGAAGTACATCGAGACCCGGCTGGCCCCCCCGGGCAAGAAGGTCGCGATGTTCCTGTGGACCGGCGACTGCATCCCGGGCAGCGAGGCCGTGGGCATGGCCTACGGCGCCGGCCTGCTGAACATGAACGGCGGCGACACCACCGCCACCCGCGCGCAGCCGACCCTCACGCAGGTGGAGGGCATGGGGCTGGCACGGGGGCCGCATTACCAGGTCTTCGCCCCGAACCAGAACGAGAACGTCTACACCAACAACTGGCGTGGCCCCTACTACGGCTTCGAACGCGTGATCGAGACCTTCGAATTCACCGAGGAGCCACGCCGGCTCAAGCCCATCAACATCTACTTCCACACCTACCTGCTGACCAAGCGGGCGGGCATGCAGTCCTTCGACCGCATCATGGCCTACGCGCTGCGCCAGGACATCACCCCGGTGCACGCCGGCGACTACGCCCGCAAGGTGCTCGACTTCCAGCGCTTCGTGGTCGCCCGCACCCGCACCGGCTGGCGCGTGCGCGGTGCCGGCCCACTGCGCACCCTGCGGCTGCCCGCCCAACTCGGCGCGCCCGATCTGGCACGCAGCCAGGCGGTGGCCGGTTACCGCGCGGGCCGCGAGGGCAGCTATGTGCATCTGGGCGCAGACGCCGCCGAACTCGTGCTCACCTCGACCGGCGCCCCCGCGCCGCGACTGGAGTCGGCCAATGCGCGCATCACGGCCTACGAACGGCAGGGCGAGCGCCAGCGCTGGACGCTGGAGGGCGAAGTCCCGCTGGAATTCAGCCTGGCCGATGCCGGGGCCTGCCGCGTGAGCGTGGCCGGCCGCGAACTGCAGGCCGTGCGACGCCAGGCCAACACCTTCCACTACACCCTGCCGGCCACCCATGCTGCCCGACCGCTCGAAGCGATATGCCAGCGCTGACGGGGAGATCCCCCGTCAACGACTGGCGAGCGCCTGGCAACTGCTGCTGGTGGTGCTGGTGATGCTCACGCTGTACACCCTGGTGTTCCCGAAAAAGGTGCTGCTCCAGCGCCTCTACGACCAGGTCGAACTCGACGAGCTGTCGCTGTCCTACGTCCGCAATCTGTACCGTGCCGACACCCGCAACGCCGACGCTGCCCTGCTGCTGGCCCGCCACCGCGCCGCCAGCATGGATGCGCGCGAGCTGGAGACGCTGGTGCGGCTCCACAGCCGCAGCGAGGACCCGCGCCGGCGTGCGATCGCGCACGAGCTGCTGGTCCTGGCCTATGAGCGACAGCTGCGCGCCCGCCCCGCCGCGGCCGAGCTGGCCCGCCTGCGCGAGCGTCTGGCCGAGGTGATGCGCCAGGCGATGAACGACCCGCTGCCCGAGGCGCTGGCGCACAGCTACGCCGCGCTCGCCTACCGCCTGAACCTGTCGGAACTCGGCGCACAGATGCTCAAGCGCCATGCCTCGGCGCTGACCCTGGCCGACCTCGAACAGCTGGCCCACGAAGCCATGAGCCGCCAGGAGTACGCCTGGGCGTCCCACTATTTCCTGCTGGCCCGCGCGCGCAGCACCGAGCTGGTCCAGGCGCGCCGCCGCTACCAGCTCGGCATCAACGCCCTGACCGCCGGCGGTCTGTACCCGCAGGCACTGCAGGCCGCGCAAGCGCATCTGGGCAACCTGGAGACCGATCTGGCCACGCTGCGCTACCTGGTGCGGCTGGCGCTGGCGGCTGGCGACCCGCCGCTGGCCGCGCGTTACGCCCGCCAACTGGTCTTCCACCTGCCCGGTGGTGAGAGGAAGGCGCCGTGAAACTCGCCTGCACACTGCTGCTGGGCCTGTGTGCCAGCCTGGCCCAGGCGCAGGACGCGCCTGGGCCACCCGCCGAGCCGGAGGCCCCCTTGCGCCGCTTCCAGGCCGACGATTTCAGGCTCGCCTACGACGTCTTTCTGGGCAACGCCCAGCTTGAGCCGGCCCTGCGTGTGGCGCGCCAGGCGGTGCGTGAACGGCCCGCCGATCGCGACTGGCGCCGGCGGCTCGCCCAGGTGGCCGAATGGCTGGCGCGCACCGACATCGCCGCCGAGCAGTGGCGCGCCCTGTTTGCCATGGGTGACCGCTCGCCGGACACCCTGGTCGCGCTGCTGCGCCTGGCACCCGCGCTGGACGACCCGACCAGCGCCCTGCCGGCCTGGCTCTACCTGGCCGAGCAGGGCCCGCTCAGCGCCCAGCAGTGGAACGACATTTTCTGGCTGTTCGAGACCTCTTCCGAGCCCCAGCGCGGCTCGCGCTTCTTCGAGGCGCAGTACCGCCAGCGCCAGTTGCCCCTGCTGCTGGACCTGGCCGCCCGTCTTGCCGCACATGGCGGCGATGAAGACCGCGCGCTGGCGCTGTACACCGAGCGCCTGCAGCTGGAGCCGCTGGACCCGGAGACCCTGGTGCAGGCCGTGTTCATCCGGCTGCGGCGCGACCAGCTCGACGAGGCGGTGGCCCTGATGCGCCAGCACATGCACCGCGTTCCCGACCAGGAGCTCGATTTCTGGCGCCTGCTGGGCCAGGTGGCCTGGGAGACCCGGGACTACGCAGTGTCGCAGCAGGCCTATGCCCGCTCGGTCGATGCGCCGGGCGCTGAGCTCGGTGACTGGAGCCGGCTGATCTTCCTGACCCGCCAGCAGCAGCCGCAGCGCGCCGCCGAACTGGCCTTGCTGGCCTGGCACCGCTTCGGCCAGCTGGAGCAGTTGCTGCTGGCCCTGGAGATTCACGCGGAGCGCGGCGAAACCGCCGCCCAGGCCCGCATCTATGCGGGCCTGGATCCGCAGCAGCGCAGCCTGGCCGAGGAGAACCTGACCTTCCTGCTGGGCCGCGCGCAGTTCCACCAGCGTCGCCGCGAGTTGACGCTGGCCTGGGCCGACCTGCGGCGGGCGCAGCGGCTCGCGCCGCGCGACGACACCACCACCATCACCACCCTCTGGTTCCTGATCGAAGCGGGCTGGCAGCGCGAACTCGAACAGGCCCTGGCGCAGCACCAGCCACGCGCCCAGGGTGCACCGGCCTACTGGCCGGCCTACGCCGCCGGTCGACTGGTGCTGGGCCAGGCCCGCCAGTCCGCGCGCTGGTACCGCATGGCGCTGGCGCGCACGCCCGACGACGCGCTGCTGCTGGCCGGCTACGCCGACGCGCTGGACCCGCAAGGCCTGACCGGCATGGCCGACCGTGTGCGCCGCCAGGCCTGGCAGCAACTGGCCACGCTGCGCGCGGGCCGCAGCGATCTGGGCGAACTCATGCGCCGCCCCGAGTTCCAGACCTGGGTGCGACTGTCGCTGAACAACCGGCCGGGTGATCCCAGCCAGGCCCTGATGCGTCAGTTGCTGGCACAGTTCCGTGGCGCCGACCCCGAGCTGCTCGCCCCCGCCGGGCGCGACGAGCTGGTGCTGGCCTGGGCACTGACGCGGGAGCTGCCCGAGAGCGCCCGCCACTGGATGCTGCAGCGCTACGCGCTGGCACGACGACCCGCACCGGTCTGGGCCGAAGCCCAGCTGGCGCAGCTGCAGCAGGACAGGCCGCGCATGGCGCAGCTGCTGCAGGGCCGGGACCAGATGCTGCCGCCCACCAGCCGCATCGATCTGGCGCTGGCCACCGGCCAGACCCCGCTGGCAATCGACACGGCGTTCCGCAATATGGCGCGCGAGTCCGACGCTGCGGCGCTGCACGAACACTTCCGGCAACAGGCTCCGAAACAGGCCCACTACCTGCAGCTGCGCACCTTCCAGGACAAACTGGGCCAGCTGGAACGTCTGGGCAGCGAGCTGGAAGCCCGGCTGGTGCTCTCCCAGCAACTGCATCTCTACCTGGGCTGGTCGCAGGTCCGCCAAAGCAGCAGCGACGCCGATTACGCCACGCTGCTGCCGGGCTCTGACCGGATCGACAAGGCCGAGTTGCGCTGGCTGGAACGGGAGCGCGAGACCCGGGCCGTGCTCACGCGCCGCACCGAGCTGGCAAGCTACAACGGTCTGAGCCTGCAGCACAGGGGGCGCTGGATGCACCGCCTGGCCTACGAACTCGAACTGGACCACCGCGGCACCTCCGAGCTCAGCCTGCCCTTGCGCGCGGCCGGCTACGAAAGCGGCCTGCAGGGCGCGCTGACCTACACCCTGGACAAGCGCAACTACCTGCGTGCCTCCCCGCGCCTGAGCCGCTATTACACCCAGTACGACGACTACCTGGGCAGCGGCACCAGCGTGGAGCTCGAAGCCGGCCACCATTTCCGCAACACCTACCCGGACTGGCGCGCCCGTCTCTACCTGCAGAACCGGGCCTACAGCCGCGACGGCGGCCTCTCGCCGCAAACCCTGCAGCGCCTGCCCGCCTACCTGCAGACCAGCATCACCGCCGGCACGATCGACGCCGTCGGCTACTTCATCCCGCAGGACAGCACCACGGTGGGCGCGTGCCTGGCCGTGGGCGACAACCTCTCCGGGCTGAGCCTGCAGAACGACTACAGCCGCGCCTGGCGGCCTTATGCCGACGTCTGCCTCACCAACAACAGCGTGGTGGGTGAGGGCTACATCACCACGCTGGGTGTCGCCGGCCCGATTCGCGGCCCGGACCATCTGGCCATCCAGTTCCTCAACAGCGACGGCACCGTCCCGGGCAGCGCGTCCCTGTCCACCCTTTCCATCCGTTACCGCCACTACTTTTAGGAGGCCATTCCCATGAACCCCATGAAAACCGCACTGATCGGGCTCGCCGCCCTGCTGCTGGCCGGCTGCGCCAGCACCACCAGCTCCACCGTGGGCAAGGAGGTGCTGGACCCCCAGGCCCGCTGGGCCCTGCTGCCGGTGGTCAACAGCACCGAGACGCCGCAAGCCGGGCTCTCGGCCGAGGCCCTGGTCGAGCACCACCTGCTGGGCCGCGGCGTCGGTGGCCTGCAGCGCTATCCGGCGGCGCTCTCGCGCGACAGCCTGTTCGAACCCACCGAGCGCAAGCTCAGCGAGGAGGCCCAGAAATGGGCCCGCGAACAGGGCGCGCGCTACGCCATCACCGGCAGTGTCGAAGAGTGGCGCTACAAGGTCGGTCTGGACGGGGAGCCCGTGGTCGGCGTCACGCTCCGGATCATCGACCTGGGCAGCGGCCGCGTCGTCTGGAGCGCCTCGGGCGCGCGCAGCGGCTGGAGCCGTGACGGCGTGTCGGCCGTGGCCCATCAGCTGATCGGCGGCCTGCTCGCCAGCGTGCGTCTGGGCAACGAGGCCACGACGCCGCGCTAAAGGGACCGATGTTGCGATCGCACCTGCGCTGGCTGCTCAGGCGCGCCTCCCGGGCGCGCCTGCTGGCGCCTGAGCTGCTGGGCCGCTGGTACCAGTCGGCCGAGGTCCTGCTGATCCCCGCGGCGGCCGTCGCCCTGGCCTGGCTGGTCAAGCCGCAGGATCCGCTGCTCGTGCAATCGCTGTTTCCCTGGATCTGGTTCGCCCCGGCGCTGGTGGCGCTGCGCTATGGCGTCACCGCCGGGCTGGCCGCTTGCGTCCCGCTGATCATCGGCTGGTACCTGGCCGATCAGTTCGGCCGACTGCCGGCCAGCTTCGACCTGGAGTACTTCTTCGCGGGCGGCCTGCTGGTGCTCTTGTGCGGCGAGTACAGCGACGTCTGGCGCGACCGCAACCTCCTGCTGGAGGAATCCAACGTCTACCTGGCCGAGCGCATCTCGCGCATCACCAAGCGGCACCTTTTGCTCAACCTCTCGCACGACCGGCTGGAACATGAAATGCTGGCGCGCCCCAACTCCCTGCGCGACGCGCTGGTGCGATTGCGCGCCATCACCACCGGCGGCGACGCCAGCAGCCCCATGCCGGGCGCGCAGGAACTGCTGCAGCTGCTGGCCCAGTACGTCAGCATCGAGTCCGCCGCACTGCACACCCTGGTCCCGCGCGGCGAGAGCCACGTGCTGGGCGAGAAGATCGTGCAGCTGGGCGAGCCTGATGCGCTGCGCGACGACGATGAACTGCTGCGCCTGGCCTTGCAGGAGCAGCAGCTGGCCCATATTGCCGGGCACGACCTGAGCCTGAACCGCGACACGCAGCAACTGGTGGTCGCACCGCTGATCGCGGGCAGCGACCACATGATCGGCGTGCTGGCGGTGACCCGCATGCCTTTCTTCGGGCTCAACGTCGAGAACCTGCAGATGATGTCCGTCATCCTGAGCTACTACGCCGACAGCGTGTGCAGCGGCCCGGCGGTGCGCACCCTCCAGCAACGCCTGCCCGGTATGCCCGTCCAGTTTGCCGAGGAACTGGCGCGCATGCTCGGCCTGCGGGAACGCACCGGCATGAGCAGCCAGATCATCGTCATGCGTTTCGAAGGCGAGCTGCGGCAGAACATCCCGGCCGAGTTCCTGCGCATCAAGCGCGGGCTGGATGTCTACTGGCAGACCGAAGTGCAGGGCCAGCCGGTGGTGGCCATCCTCATGCCCCTGGCCAGCCCGGCCGCTGTCGCCGGCTTCACGCTGCGCATCGAGCAGTGGCTGGACAGCCGCTTCAAAGGCACCGTGGAGTCCATGGGAGTGCGCCTGCGCCCCATCAGTCTGAGCGGTGAAGACCCGGTGCAGGCGCTGGCCGCGGCCCTGCAACCCTGAGCACGCCATGGCCGCAGCCGATCACTTTCTGCACCTGCTGGGCGACCCCGTCGGCCCCTGGCTGCTGCCTCTGACCCAGTCCAGCAGCCTGACCACGCTGGTGCTGTTCCTGGGCGCGCATGCAGCGCTGAGCCTGGTGATCGCGGCCGGCTGCCTGCCCCTGGTGCCCACGCATCTGCGCAGCCAGCGTGCGCTCACGCTGCTGCTGCTCTTCAACTTCGCCTTCATCGCGCCACTGGTCGGACCGGCCTGCATCGTGCTGATCACGCGCCGCTCGCTGCGGCACGCGCAACAGCAATCGCACCAGGCGCACCCCACCTCGGTCGCGCTGCCGGAGTACGACGTGCAGGCCTCCGACCACGTTCGCAGCAGCCAGGGTTCGATCCGCTCGCGGCTGGAGCCGCAGGTACCGGGCCCGATCCGCATGCAGGCGCTGCTCACCCTGCAGGCCGTGCCCGGCCGGGTGGCCAATCCCATCCTGGAAGACCTGCTGGGCGACGAGACCGATGACGTGCGTCTGCTCGCCTTCGGCATGCTCGACAGCGAGGAAAAGCATATTTCCCGTGACATCCAGCGCGAGCGCGCCCAGCTCGACACCGAGCTCACCGTCGAGCAGCGCTTCGACTGCCTGCGCCATCTGGCCGGACTGCACTGGGAGCTGATCTACGCCTGCCTGGCCCAGGGTGAACTGCGCCGCCACATCCTGCACCAGGCGCGCGACTACCTGGAGGCGGCGCTCGCCCTCGGCATCCCGCCCAGCCCGGGTATGCTGCTGCTGCAAGGGCGCATCCTGCTGGCCCAGCAGGACATCGAGGGCGCCGACGAAGTCCTGAGCCGCGCCCAGGCGCAGGGGTTGCCGCCGGCCTGCGTGATTCCCTACCTCGCCGAGGTCGATTTCCTGCGCCGCCGCTTCGACCGCGTCCATGCCCATCTGGCGCAGTTGGCCCACCTCAACACCACGGCCGGCACCACGGCCGTGGTCAACCTCTGGACGGGCCGTGAAACCGTCAGCAAGCTCAGTGAATACCACCACCTCCCCCACCTCTGAAAAACCGCTGCCGCAGGCCACTGAGGTCGATGTCCTGCTGCTGCTCGAGGGCACCTTCCCCTACGTGGCCGGCGGCGTGTCGAGCTGGGTCAACCAGATCATCCGCGGCTTCCCGCAGCTGCGCTTCGGCGCCATCTTCCTCGGCTCCCGCCCGCAGGACTACGGCCCCATGCGCTACGCCCTGCCCGACAACCTGGTGCATCTGGAGGTGAGCTATCTGTACGACGGCCGTGAAACCCCGCCGGTGCTGCCGGTGCAGGCCCAGGCGGGGGTCATGCAGGACGTGCAGCGCATGCACGAGATGCTGTACGGCGACATCAAGCACCCCGCCTGCCCGCATCTTTTCTCGCAACTGATGGACGAGGCCGGCCCGGACGGCAAACTCAGCGAGGAGGTCTTCCTCTACAGTCGCGCGTCCTGGGAGTACATCAAGAAAAGCTACCGCCAGCGCAGCACCGACCCCTCCTTCGTCGACTACTTCTGGACCATCCGCACCATCCACACGCCGTTCTGGCGGCTGCGCGAGGTGGCGCTGCGCGCTCCGAAGGCGCGCCTGTACCACGCCATCTCGACCGGTTATGCCGGCATCCTGGGCGTGCTGCTCAAGCACCGCCACCAGCGTCCCTTCATGCTCAGCGAGCACGGCATCTACGTGAAGGAGCGCAAGATCGATCTCTACCAGGCGCAGTGGCTCAAGGACAACCGCAGTGTCTTCGAGCACGATCCCTCGCGTCTGAGCTACTTCCGCGAGCTCTGGATCCGCTTCTTTGAACACCTGGGCTACCTGACCTACCAGGCGGCCGATGACATCGTCGCGCTGTACGAGGCCAATCGCCAGCGCCAGCTGCTGGACGGCGCCCCCCCCGAGCGAACCTGCAACGTGCCCAATGGCATCGATGTCCCGCGCTTCGCCGCCTTGCGGGCCCTGCGCCCAGCCACGCCGCCGCCCGTGCTGTGCCTGATCGGCCGGGTCGTGCCCATCAAGGACATCAAGACCTTCATCCGCGCCATGCGCGGCGTGGTCAGCCGCCTGCCCGAGGCCGAGGGCTGGATCGCCGGCCCCGAAGATGAGTCCCCGGAGTACGCGCGCGAATGCCGCGATCTGGTGGCGCAGCTGGGACTCGAAGGCAAGGTCAAGTTCCTGGGCTTCCAGAAGCTCACCGACCTGCTGCAACAGGTGGGCCTGGTCGTGCTCAGTTCCATCAGCGAAGCCCTGCCGCTGGTGATCCTGGAGGGCTATGCCGCCGGGGTGCCCACCGTGGCCACCGATGTCGGCTCCTGCCAGCAGCTGGTCTATGGCCTGCCCGGTGAGGACGCCGCCATCGGCGCCTCCGGGCGCGTGGTGCGCATCGCCGACCCGGAAGCGCTGGCGCAGGCCTCGGTCGAGCTGCTGAGTGATCCTGAGCTGTGGCAGCGCGCCAGCGAAGCCGCCATCCGCCGGGTCGAGACCTACTACTCGCAGGACATCATGTTCGGGCGCTACCGCGATCTCTACGAGAAGAACTTCCAATGGCAGGCATAGGCTTCGAGCTGCGCAAGCTCCTCAAGAAGCGGACCTACGCCGGCCTGCTGCAGGCCTACGCCTATGCCGGCATCATCAGCTCGGGGCCCTGGGTGCTGTCCATCCTGGGCATCCTGCTGATCGGTGTGTTCAGCATCGGCGCCGTCGATGCCGACGCCTCCATCAGCCAGTTCCAGGTGACGGTGACCTACCTGTTCCTGATCTCGCTGATCCTCACAGGCGCGGTCCAGCTCTCCTTCACCCGCTTTGTGGCCGACCAGATCTTCGCCAAGAACAGCCTGGCGATCATGCCCAATTTCAATGGCCTGATGCTGCTGGCCATGAGCCTGAGCCTGCTGCTGGCGCTGCCGGCCGCCGCCCTGCTCTTCCCCGAGCAAAGCGTGCTCTACCGCCTGCTCTTTGCCGCCGGCCTGTCGGTCATGTCGGCGATCTGGATCGCGACGGTCTTCCTCACCGGCATGAAGCACTACCGCGCCATCGTGCTCATCTTCTTCCTGGGCTACGCCGCCACCATCGTGCTGGCGCTGCTGCTGCGCACCGTGCTCGGCCTGGAGGGCCTGCTGATGGGCTTTGTGGCAGGCCACGTGCTGCTGCTCATGGGCATGGTCTGGCTGGTCTACCGCAACTACCACTCCGACCACTTCATTGCCTTCGACATCTGGAAGCCCGGCGCGATGTACGTCAGCCTCATGGCCTCGGGCCTGCTGTTCAACCTGGGCGCCTGGATCGACAAGATCATGTTCTGGTACCACCCCGACACCGGCCAGGCCGTGATCGGGCCGCTGCACGCCTCGGTCATCTACGACATCCCCATCTTCCTGTCCTACCTGTCGGTGATCCCCGGCATGGCCGTGTTCCTGGTGCGCATCGAGACCGACTTCGTGGAGTACTACATCAAGTTCTACGACGCCGTGCGCGAGGGCGCCACGCTGGACTACATCGAGCGCATGCGCAACCACATGGTCTATTACGTGCGCCGGGGCCTGTTCGACATCGCCAAGATCCAGGCCATCGCCGTGCTGATCACACTGGTGCTGGGCGAGACCATCCTGACCTTCCTGGGCATCTCGACGCTTTACCTGCCCCTGCTCTACATCGACGTGGTCAGCGCCGCGCTGCAGGTGGTTCTGCTGGGTATCCTGAACGTGCTGTTCTACCTGGACCAGCGGCGCGCCGTGCTGCTGCTGACCGGCCTGCTGCCCCTGTTCAACCTGGTGTTCACCGCGCTCTCGCTGCAACTGGGCGCCAACTGGTTCGGCTACGGCTTTGCCGTGGCCATGCTCTTGACCGTGCTGATCGGCCTGTGGATCCTCAACCGCAAACTCGATGCCCTGGAGTACCAGACCTTCATGCTGCAGTGAGCCGCCCATGGACCCGGCGGCCCGGACCGGGATCTCAGAAGCGCAGCGCGCCGTCGAGCGACACCACGCCCGTGTTCACGTAGACCGAACCATCACGGCTCTTGGGCGAGAAGTTGATCTCGTAGCCCCCCAGATCAAGCCTGCGGATGTCTTCCAGCACCTCCACCAGCTTTTCGGGCGTCAGGTTGCTGCCGGCACGGCGCAAGCCTTCCACCAGCACCTTGGCCGCCACATGGGCCTCCAGCGTGGTGTAGTTCGGTATGGCCTCGGGTGCGAATTCCTTGAGCACCTGGTGATGCTCCTTGACCAGCTTGTACTGCATACGGTTCGGACTGGGCAACACCTCGCTGAGGATCAGGCCCGGTGCCTTGTCCTTGAGCTCCTCGATCACCTTGATGCCTGCGAACGAACTGGTGACGAACTGCCCGTTGAATCCTTTGGCGCGCAGGCCCTGGATGATCTTCACCAGCGGGACGCTGTTGGTGATGAACACCACGACCGCCGGATTGGCCTTGTGCAGTTTGTCGATGGCGGCATTGAAGTCCACGGCATTCCGGCTCACGGGGGTCTCGATCACCGCGGTGAGCTTGTTGAGCTGGAGCGCATCGTGCATCGCCTTGGCGTTGCCCGGTCCCACGTCATCCAGATACACCAGACCAAAGCTGCTCAGGCCCATCGTGGCCATGTTGCCGATCACCTTTTTCATCTCGGCGTCATACCCGGCACGGGTATGGAACAGGTTTCTGTGCATGGAAGCCCGGATGCCCATATTGCCGGTCATGGGCGACAGCATGGGCACCTTGATCTTGTCGAGATAGTCCAGTGACTCCTCCACGCCCGCGCCGCTCGTGTAGCCGATAAGCGCCAGCACGCGATCGGTTTCAACCAGCTTCTTCGTATTGGTCAGCACATTGGCTTTCTTGCCCGCGTCGTCCTCGACGAGCAGCTTGATCGGCCGGCCATTGATGCCGCCGCTCTTGTTGACCTGGCTGAAATAGGCCTCAAGCCCTTTGCGCACATCGGCACTGTAGGCCGCCTGGCCGCCGCTCAGGCCTGCGCTCTGGCCGATCAGGATCGGTTCGCCCCCCTTTTGCGCCAGGGCGGACACCCCGGTGACCGACAACAGCACGCCCAAGGCCGCACTCAGAACAGTTCGCATAAGAATCCCCAACTTTTTTTTGAATGAAGTATGGGCGCAAGGTTATGGATACATCGTCGGCTTGACCAGTGCTGCGGGGGGAATTAGTAGGCAAACATATGAATTTGTTCACATAGGCCGGGTTGTTACATATACCCCTACCGGAACGGGTTTGTCAGACTTGTCTGCCGAACGACAAAGCTTTGCAGGCAGGAGCTGGTCAACACATGCATCGCCAGGGAACACCCGTCCCAAGGGCATGCGCCATGCAGTGGGGCCAGCGGACGCCTCGCAGCACATGGTCCACCGGGCAGGGATGAAAGCTACTTGAGCGTGCGTGGCCGGCGCTCCGGCCTGGCGCCCGAGGCCTGGCAGGCCTTGCGGTAGTCCTGCAGCGTCCTCTGCGCGCGCCCCAGCACCGTGTCGGCCGGGTAGCCGCCGGGCTCCAGTATCCCGAAGGGCTGACCCGTCAACAAGGCCATACCCTCGCCAGCACTGTCGGCCGTCCAGATATGGAACTGCCCCTGGGCCACCGCGTCCACCACGCGCGGCGCCAACATGAGATGACGGCGGTTGCGGCGCGGGATCAGCACGCCCTGGCGGCCGCTCAGACCCAGCAGTTCACAACTGCGGAAATAGCCTTCGATCTTCTCGTTGATGCCGCCCACCGGCAGCATCTCGCCATGCTGGTTCAGTGCGCCCGTCACGGCAATGCCCTGCTGCAGCGGCAGACCGCTGAGCGATGACAGCAGCGCATAGAGCTCGGCACAGGAGGCCGAGTCGCCCTCCACGCCGCTGTACTCCTGCTCGAACACCACCGCCGCATTGAGCGCCAGCGGCGCGATGTGGGCGAACAGCGAGGACAGGTAGCTGTGCAGTATGAGCACGCCCTTGTCATGGATGGGGCCCGACAGCTCCACCTCGCGCTCGATGTTGAGCAGCCCCTCGTCGCCCGCATGGGTGCGCGCCGTCACGCGCACGGGGAAGCCGAAACGGTAGTCGCCCAGGTCCACCACCGTCAGGCCGTTGACCTGCGCCACCCGCTCGCCGTCCACGTCCAGCAGGCGCTCGCCGTCGCTGATGGTCTCCTGCAGGCGCTGCTCGGGGTAGTCGTGGCGGTGGATGCGCGAGCGCCGCGCATCCAGCACGTCCGGAGCGTCCACCAGCGCCGCACCGCGCGCGCGCGCCATGGCCGCGGCCTCCATCACCAGCGCTTCGCTGTGCGCGAAGATGGCGCTCTGGCGCGCCTGGTCCTCGGCCTCGCGGTGGGCTTCCTCCAGCAGCGCGGCCACGGCCGCCGCATTGAAGTGCGGCAGGCCCAGCTTGCGGCAGGTGTGGGCCACGAAGATGGCGGTGGCGCGGCGGGTCTGGGCACTGGCCGTGAAGCTCTCCGCAAAGTCCACCTTGCAACGGAAACGCCGGGCGAATTCCGGGTCGCCCTCCTGCACGGCGTAGTACTCCTCCACCGAAGCCACCAGGATGATCTTCACGTCCACGTCCACCGGCTCGGGCTGCAGCGAGACCGCGGCGATCGGCGCATAGAGCATGCCCGGCTCCTCGATCTGCAGGCGACCGCTACGCAGGAATCGGCGCAGCTTCTCCCACACCGGCTCGTCGGCCAGCAGGTCGCGCAGGTGCAGCATGAGAAAACCGCCATGGGCGCGCAGCAGGCTGCCCGCGCGGATGCGCGAATAGTCCGTCACCAGCACATCGTTTTCGCTCTGGTATTCGATGCTGCCGAACAGGGCCCGGAACAGCGGGTTGTCCTCCACGATCACCGGCGCGCCCGCGTGGCCGTGGTGGTCCACCACGAGGTTCACGCTGTAGCGCGTGAGCACACTGGCCAAGGCGACCTGGCGCACGTCGTCCTCCTCGCCACCGGGCTGGAACAACTCCAGGTTCTCCAGCACATCGTGCGCCACCTGGTCCAGGTAGCCGCCCAGCTTGACCGTGTCCTTGATCTGCTTGCGCAACTCGTTGCGGATCTCCTGCAGCTCGCGCTCCAGCATCGGCTTGATGACCTGGCGGCGCAGCGCGGCCAGGCCCTCGTTCAGCACGCGCTCCAGCGCCCGTGTCTTGTCCAGGTAGCGGGTGATCTCGCCGCGCAGCTCCTCTTCCAGCCGGTCGGCCTCGGCGCGCTTGTCCTTCGGCAGGGCCAGCAGCTTGCCTTCGGTCATCGGCTCGCCTTTGTCGTCGCGCAGGGTCAGCACCAGGTGACCTTCGTCGCGGATGATGGCGAAGTGGCGTGCCTCGGCATAGGCGTCAAGCTCGGCATAGGCGCGCTGGTCCTCGGCCTGGCAGGTCTTCTGCAGATGCTCGCTCTCGGCGCGGAAGTCCTCGCCCCCCAGCCGTTTGGGAATCTCGGCCTGCAAGGTCTTGAGCAACTGCTGCACCAGGCTGCGCAGCTGCCGACCCTGGCCCGGCGGCATGCGCAAGGCACGCGGGCGCTCGGGCGCGTCGAAGTTGTGCAGGTAGCACAGGTCGGGCGGCACCGGCCGGCCGGCCGCCACCTCGCGCATCATCTGCGTCAGCAGCGTGGTGCGCCCACTGCCCACGTCGCCCAGCACGAAGAGGTTGTAGTCCGGCTGCTCCATCTGCAGGCCGAAACGCGCCGCCTGCTCGGCCCTTTCCTGGCCGATCCAGGGCAGCGGCTGGTCCACCAGCTCGGAGGTGTCGGCAAAACCCAGCGCCCGGGCATCAACGCTCAGGCGCAACTCGGCAGGAGGAACTTTGATGATGGTCATCGTTTTATTTTGCGCCCGCCGACGGCCGTGGGCATGACCAGGATCAAGAAACGCCCGGCTTGGGCTGCCGCAGCTTCAGTCCGGCCGCCGGATCCAGGGTGCTTGCGCCGTCCACTGGGCCAGCCAGCGCGCAAGGTCGGCGCCGGGCATGGGGCGGGCGATGCCGTAGCCCTGGGCCAGCTCACAGCCCATGGAGACCAGCATCCGGCCATGCGCCACCGTCTCCACCCCCTCCGCCATGACCTCCCGGCCAAAGGCCCGGGACAGGCCGATCACGCCCTGGACGATGGCCAGATCGTCCTGATCCTCCAGCATGTCGCGCACGAAGCTCTGGTCGATCTTGAGCCGCTTGGCCGGCAACTTCTTCAGATAGGTGAGGGACGAGTAGCCCGTGCCGAAGTCGTCGAGCGCGAAGGCCACCCCGATGCCCGCACAGCCCTGCATGAGTGCGGACACCATGTCGATGTCGGCCAGTGCGCTGGTCTCGACGATCTCCAGCTCCAGGCTACCGGGCTGCACGTCGGGATGCCGTGCGAACAGCGTGCGCAACTTCTGGACGAAGTCGCCCTGCTCCATCTGTCGCGAAAACACATTCACGCTGACCGGCAGGTGGATGCCCGTTCCCTGCCACAGCGCCATCTGCTCCAGGGCCATCTCCATCACCTGCTCGCCAATGCCGACCGCCAGGTCATGGTCTTCGATGACCGGCAGGAACTGGCCCGGCGCCAGCAGGCCCCTTTGCGGGTGCTGCCAGCGAATCAGGGCCTCGGCTCCGACGACCTCGCCCGTCGCCATATTGACCTGTGGCTGGTAGTGCAAAACGAATTCACGGTGCTGAAGCGCTGCGCCGATCTGTTCCACACTCTCGCGCCGGACCCGGATCGCGGCATCGCTGGCCACGTCGAAGAGGTGGATGCGGTTCTTGCCCGCCTGCTTGGCCTGGTACATGGCCTGGTCGGCATGGCGCAACAGTTGTTCCGGGCTGGCGCCGTCCTGCGGAAAGACGGTGACGCCGATGCTCGCGGAAACCTGCAGGTCATGCCCCTCCACGTGCACCGGCTCGGCCGCCACCTGCAGCAGGCGCTGCAGCAGGGGCTCGGCATCGTGTCCATCGGAAAGATCGGTCATGACGGCCACGAACTCGTCGCCGCCTATGCGCGACAGCGTATCGCCTTCACGCAAGGCCGTCTTCAGGCGCCGGGAGATGGCCACCAGCAAGTGGTCGCCCGTGAGGTGCCCGTACTTGTCGTTGACTTCCTTGAAGCCGTCCAGGTCCAGGAAAGCCACGGCCACCGACTTGCGGCTGCGCGAGGAATACGCCATCGCCTGCTGCAGCCGGTCAGCCAGCAGCACGCGATTCGGCAGATGCGTGAGCGCATCGAAGTGCGCCACCTCGGCCAGCTGCTCGTTGACGCGGCGCATCTCCGCGTTGGCCACCTCCAGCTTGGTTTGGGCGGTGAGCCTGTCGGTGATCTCGACAAAGGTCACGATGATCTTGTCCAGCTGCCCGGCCTCGTCGAACCAGGGATCGGCGCGGCACAAGGCCCAGGTGGGCTCGCTCCTCTGGGGCTTGCGCACCCCCACCACCAGGTTCGTGATCGATTTGCCCGTGGCCAGGACCTGCGACACCGGATACTGCGCCAGCGGCATGGGGCTGCCATCCTCCTGCAGGAAACCCCAGGCCGGGTCGATCAGCTCGCGGCCCGCCATCTGCTCAAAGCTCAGACCGAGCACGTGGCTGGCTTCCAGATTGCAGCGCAGGACCTCACCCCGCGCATCGTGGATGATCACGCCCGCCATCAGGTGATCGATCAGGAATCGCTGCTCGGACTCGCTCTTGCGCAAGGCCGCCTCTGCCTGAAGGCCCTGGGCCTGTGCCGCCCGGTCCTGGCGTATCAGCCTGATCGAGGCGAATTTGATCGCCAGGGTCAGCAGCAGCAGCAGCGCGGCCGGACCGGCTATCGCACTCAACCAGAACCCCTGGATCTGCCTTGCTGGCTGGGCCACAAACACCGTCAGCGGGAAATGCGCCAGGCGCCGGAAGACATAGACAAAATCGTTCACGCCGAGCAGGCTGCTGGCCCCTTCGACCGTCCCCGCCGCGGGGTAGGCATGGTCCTGCAGGTGGGCGATGAGGGCGCCCGTGCGTGGATGGGTAAAGACCTCCTCCTGGACAACGCCTTCAGGCACGGGGTGCCGGCCCAGCAGGTAGCCGTCGTCCCGAAGCACCCCCAGTGTCATCTTCTCCAGGCTGGGCGCGTCCTTCCAGAGCGACTCCAGAAACCCCGTCGGCATCACCGCGGCAATGCTGGCGAGCGGCTTGCCGGCCTTGTCGCGTATGACGTAGCGCAGGGAGAACGCCAATTGCCCGGTGGTCCTGCTGACCTGGACACGCCCCACATAGACGGAACGGGACTCCTGGTACTGCTCCTTGAAGGTCCGGAACGAAGGCTGGTCCGCGATGCTGGGCAGTCCGCTGAGAAGGCTGGTGTGCGAAGACGCCAGCAACTGACCGTCCATGCGGGCCACAAACGCCATGAGGAGTTCGGGCCGGTAAGCCTGGTGCGCCGCCAACACTTTCTGCACGCCGGCCAGGTTGCCCAGACCGCCCGGCAGGGCCTCGATTGCGTCGGCCAGCGACAGGAGTCCGGCCTGCTCCGCCAGCAGAAAGGTGTCCAGCGTGCGCGTCATCAGGGCCACGACGGACTCCATCTGCTGGATCTCCGAGCGCCGGTTCTGGCGCCAGGCATCGACCGCAAAGGCACTCGACAGCACCAGAACCAGCATGATGACCAGATTGGCCAGCAGGCTCAGTGTGCGGGCCGTGCCGCCGTTTGAAACGGACAGATTCATGATGCCGGTGCTAGCGCACCCCTCCTTGGTCTGTGCTCTGCGTCACAAGGCAACTTCAGGGGTTTATATCGGCAATCGCAGACCGTGGCAAGACCGCGCAGCCGCATCCCGCTGGCAGCGGACGGCACCCTCAGACCGCGAAACCGTCGTCGGCCTGGATCACGGCGCCGTTGATGAAGTGGCTTTCGTTGGCGCACAGCATCACCAGCACCGCGTCCAGGTCGGCTGGCTGGCCCACGCGCTTGCGCGGCAGCATGGCGATGAGCTTCTGCCCCTGCTCGGTCTGCCAGTGGTGGTGGTTGATCTCGGTGTCGATGTAGCCCGGGCACAGCGCGTTGACGTTGATGCCGAACTTGCCCCACTCCACGGCCATGGCGCGCGTCATGTGCACCACGGCGGCCTTGCTCATGCAGTACACGCCGATCTGCGGCAGCACCCTCAGGCCCGCCATGGAGGCGATGTTGACGATGCGCCCGCCCGTGAAGGTGCCCGGCGCCGCGCCCTTGGCGCGCGCCAGCATGCGCTTGCCCACTTCCTGCGCCACGAAGAAGGCGCCCTTGGTGTTGGTCGTCATGACGAAGTCGTAGTCTTCCTCGCTCACGTCCACCAGACGCTGCGTGGTGCTGACGCCCGAGTTGTTGATCAGGATGTCGATGGAACCCACCTCGGTCTCGGCGTGCGCCACCGCCGACTTGATGGAGGCGATATCCGTCACGTCCAGTTCCACCACGTGGGCGTCGCCCCCCTCGCCCTCGATCTGCGCGCGCAGTTCCTTGAGTTTCTCGGTGCGGCGGCTGGCCAGCACCACCGCAGCGCCGGCCCGCGACAGCGTGCGGGCGAACTGCGCCCCCAGGCCGCCCGAGGCGCCGGTGATGAAGGCCACGCGGCCGGAAAGATCGATGCTGTAAGCCATGACAGGCCCTTTCTGAGTCATATCAAAAAAATAGAACGACCGTTCTATTTTCATCCCGAACCGGCATAAAATCAGTCGCAAATCCGACAGGCCGGGCCAGCGTTTAGCCCTAACATCCGGCCCGACGACAGGCCCATTATCAAGCGACTTCCTACGAAAGCAGCCGCCATGACGAACGAAGAAATCCTTGCCCAGTTCGGCCCCCGCGAAGCCATGGAATACGACGTGGTCGTTGTCGGCGGCGGCCCCGGCGGCCTGTCCACCGCCATCCGCCTCAAGCAGTTGGCCGCAGAAAAAGGCCAGGACGTCTCCGTCGTCGTGCTGGAAAAAGGCGGCGAACCGGGCGCCCACATCCTCTCCGGCGCGGTGATGGACCCCATCGCCCTCACCGAACTCTTCCCCAAGTGGAAGGACATGGACGCCCCGCTGCACCAGCCCGTCACCGGCGACGACGTGCTCTTCCTGAGCAAGACCGGCGTCAAGCGCACCCCCAACTTCCTGGTGCCCGACAACTTCCACAACGAGGGCTGCTACGTCATCAGCCTCGGTGTGCTCACCAAGTGGCTGGGCGAGCAGGCCGAGGCCCTGGGCGTGGAGATCTTCCCCGGCTTCACGGCCGCCGAGGTGCTCTACAACGAGGATGGTTCTGTCAAGGGCGTGGCCACCGGCAATCTGGGCATCGGCAAGGACAGCCAGCCGCACGGCGGTTTCCAGCTCGGCATGGAACTGCACGCCAAGTACACCGTGTTCGCCGAAGGCGCGCGCGGCCACCTGGGCAAGCAGATCATCGCGAAGTACAAGCTCGACGAAGGCCGGGATCCGCAGAGCTATGCCCTGGGCATCAAGGAACTGTGGGAAGTGCCGGCCGCGCAGGCCCAGCCCGGCCGCGTGGTGCACACCGCCGGCTGGCCCATGGACAACAGCACCTACGGCGGCGGTTTCCTCTACCACCTGGAGGGCAACAAGGTCACCCTGGGCTTCGTCACCGGCCTGGACTACCAGAACCCCTACCTGAGCCCCTTTGAGGAAATGCAGCGCTGGAAGACCCACCCCGCCATCCGCAAACATATTGAAGGCGGCAAGCGTATCGGCTACGGCGCGCGCGCCATCACGGCCGGCGGCCTGCTGAGCCTGCCCAAGCTGGTCTTCCCCGGCGGCGCCCTGGTGGGCTGCGAGGCCGGCACCCTGAACGCCAGCCGCATCAAGGGCAGCCACGCCGCCATCAAGAGCGGCATGCTGGCCGCCGAGGCGCTGTACGGGGCGCTGGCCAGCGGCCGTGCGCACGACGAGGTGAACGCCTACCCGGTCAACTTCGCCCAGAGCTGGCTCTACGACGAACTGCACAAGTCGCGCAACTTCAAGCAGTGGTTCAAGAAGGGCAACCTGGTTGGCGCCATCATGACCGGCATCGAGAACTGGTTCCTGCCGAAGATCGGCATCAAGACCCCGCCCTGGACCATTCATCGCAAAGAGGCCGACCACACGCGCCTCAAGCCTGCCGCCGAGTGTGCGCCCATCACGTACCCGAAACCGGACGGCAAGCTCACCTTCGACCGCCTCTCCAGCGTGTTCATCAGCAACACCAACCACGCCGAAGACCAGCCCGCCCACCTGACGCTCAAGGACGCCAGCGTGCCGGTGAGCATCAACCTGGCCAAGTACGCCGGCCCCGAGAGCCGCTACTGCCCGGCCGGCGTCTACGAGTTCGTGCAGAACGAGGACAAGAGCGAGCGCCTGCAGATCAACGCGCAGAACTGCGTGCACTGCAAGACCTGCGACATCAAGGATCCCCTGCAGAACATCGTCTGGGTCACGCCCGAGGGCGGCGGCGGCCCCAACTACACCAACATGTAGCGGGAACCCCCGGTAGCGGTGCGCTGCCGGGGTGTGCATCCTGATCACGCGCGCCGTGCGCGACCTGGCTTACGGCAAATAGGCGGGACGCCGATCAGCTCGCGCCGGCCTGGGTCGGCATTGGCTGGGCTTGGCGGTAATCGGCCACCGCAGTTTTTGTCTGCGCAACCACCTCCATCAGTTGCACCAGCCAGTCCGAATCGTCTGGCCACTGGCCGTCGCACATGCCGCGGTAAATCCTTGACGTTGCGTGGTAGAGCGCCTGCGCACCGACCTCACCGCTGAGACCCACCAGTGA
>JAUYQZ010000043.1 GCA_030695415.1 Hylemonella sp. | reverse complement strand
CTGAAATCCGCCCGAGTCGGTGAGGATGGGCTTGTGCCATTGCTCGAAGCCGTGCAGTCCGCCAAAGCTGTTCATCACCTCGCGACCCGGGCGCATCCAGAGGTGGAAGGTGTTGCCCAGGATGATCTGCGCGCCCATGTCCTCCAGGCTGCGCGGCATCACGCCCTTGACCGTGCCGTAGGTGCCCACGGGCATGAAGACGGGGGTTTCAATGACGCCGTGGTTGAGCGTGAGGCGGCCGCGGCGCGCGTGGCCGTCGGTCTTGAGCAGTTCGAATTTCAGCATGGTGTGGGGCCGATTTTAGGCTGGCACCCCAGCGGGCGTGCTCAGAAGCGGTTCTGCTGCGCCCGTTTCTTCCACACTTCCCAGGGCCGGCCCAGATGCTCGTCGTTCATGTCCGAGGTGGCCTGGGCCTCCTCGGGCGTCAGGTAGTTGATCTCGCCCAGGCGCATGGCCTCGCTTTGCAGGCGCGCGTTGCTCTCGGTGTAGATGGCGCGAAACACCACCTGCTGGATGGAGAAACCCACCACCACATTGCCGTGCCCGCGCAGCAGCGCCACGGCGGCCAGCCCCAGGTCCTTGGCCAGGGCCTGGCCCAGCGCCTGGTTGCGGATCAGCAGGTCGCTGTTTTCGCCAGCCGTGTGGCGGATCTCGAACACCGGCACCTGCGCGCCCAGGAAACCGCTCATGTGGCAGATCGGCCGCAGGCGCGCGCCCGTCACGCCAAAGGGAATCACGGCGGGCGAGTGGCTGTGGATCACCGCCATCACGTCGGGGCGAACGCGGTAGATCTCGCTGTGGATGAAGCGCTCCACATAGCTCTTGCGGCCGCGCTCGTCGTGCACCTTGCCGTCCAGGTCGCAGGCCACGATGTCGTCGGCCGTCACCAGGCCTGGCGCCATGCTGCGCGCGATCAGAAAGCGGTCGGGCTGCTGGTCATGGCGCACGCTGATGTGGCCGAAGCCGTCAAGCACGCCTTCGTTGACCAGGATGTGGTTGGCGATGACGAGGTCGTCGATCAGGGCGGGGTTGGCGGTGCGGGGCATGGCGTGTCTCCTGGGGTGTCAGTGTTTTCCTGACTTGTTTTGATGATAAGTACGATTATCGTCAGAAGACTCACCCTCACAAGACAAGGAGACCCCATGAACGCTCTGAACCGCATCTCTGCCGGCCTGTTGCTGGGCACGGCCCTGCTGTCGCACGCGCTGGCCCAGAACTTCCCGCAACGCCCGATCCAGGTCGTCGTGCCCGTGTCGGCCGGCGGCGGCACCGACGTCATGGCCCGCACCGTGGGCCAGAAGGTCGGCGAGCTGCTGGGCCAGCCCGTGGTGGTCGAGAACAAGACCGGCGCGGGCGGCAACATCGGTACCGAGTTCGTGGCCAAGGCCAAGGCCGACGGCTACACCCTGCTGTTCACGCCCAACACCATCGCCACCAATGTGGCCGTCTACCGCAAGCTGCCCTACGACCTGCTCAAGGACTTCCAGGCCGTGGCCCTGGTCGGCCAGACCGATGTGGCGCTGGTGGTCAACAGCAATGTGAAAGCCAGCAGCGTCAAGGACTTCGTGGAGCTGGCGCGCAGCAAACCCGGCGCGCTCAACTACGGCTCGGCCGGGCTGGGCAGCTCGCAGCACCTGACGGCCGAATACTTCAACCAGCTCGCCGGCACCAGCAGCAACCACATCCCCTACAAGGGCCAGTCGCAGGCCATGAACGACCTGGTGGGCGGCCAGCTGGACTACATGTTCAGCCCGCTGCAGAACGCGCTGCCCTTCATCAAGCAGGGCCGCATCCGCGTGCTGGCCGTGGCCGCCAAGCAGCGCCACCGCGAACTGCCCCAGACGCCCACACTCATCGAGTCCGGCTACCCCGGCGCCGAGGTCTCCAACTGGTTCGCCCTCTACGCGCCCGCCGGCACGCCGCCAGCCGTGGTCAAGCGCCTGCATGCTGCCTACACCCAGGTGCTCAAGCAGCCCGAGATGAAGGCCAAGCTCGAAGGCATGGGTTTCGACTTCGTGTTCCTCAACCCCGACCAGGCCACCGACTTCATGCGTTCCGAACTCGTGCGCTGGTCGCGCGTGGCCGCGCACGCCGGCATCAAGGCCGAATAAGGCGCAGCGGCCCCGGCCGCACCCTCAGGCCAAGCCCGGCATGCCGGGCTTTCTTCATGCGGCGCCGGGTTCCCGTTCGCCCTGAGTTTGTCGAAGGGCTGGCAGGGTTATCAGGCACCGGCCCGGAAAGCCACGACCGTTTGCCGCAGAATCTCTGCCAGCCACGGACGCCCTGCGCGTCCCTTTGTTTTTGACCCGACCCCTGACTGGAACTTCCCCATGAAATCACGCGCCGCCGTTGCCTTTGCTGCCGGCCAGCCCCTGCAGATCGTCGAGATCGACGTGGCGCCGCCGAAAAAAGGCGAGGTACTGGTGAAGATCACGCACACCGGCGTCTGCCACACCGACGCCTTCACCTTGAGCGGCGAGGACCCCGAGGGCCTGTTCCCCGTGGTGCTGGGCCACGAGGGCGCAGGCGTGGTGGTGGAAGTGGGCGAGGGCGTCACCAGCGTGAAGCCGGGGGACCACGTCATTCCGCTCTACACCGCCGAATGCGGCGAGTGCCTGTTCTGCAAGAGCGGCAAGACCAACCTTTGCGTGGCCGTGCGCGCGACCCAGGGCAAGGGCGTGATGCCCGACGGCACCACCCGCTTCTCCTACAACGGCCAGCCCATCTACCACTACATGGGCTGCTCCACCTTCAGCGAGTACACGGTGGTGGCCGAGGTGTCGCTGGCCAAGATCAACCCCGCGGCCAACCCCGAGCAGGTCTGCCTGCTGGGCTGCGGCGTCACCACCGGCCTGGGCGCTGTGAAAAACACCGCCAAGGTGCAGCCCGGCGACAGCGTGGCGGTGTTCGGCCTGGGCGGCATCGGCCTGGCCGTGATCCAGGGCGCCAAGCAGGCGAAAGCCGGCCGCATCATTGCCGTGGACACC
This sequence comes from Hylemonella sp., assembly GCA_030695415.1. Classification (GTDB taxonomy): domain Bacteria; phylum Pseudomonadota; class Gammaproteobacteria; order Burkholderiales; family Burkholderiaceae_C; genus Hylemonella. The sequence goes on along the minus strand of JAUYQZ010000043.1, from coordinate 41,042 downwards.
AACCCGGGCAAGTTCGATCTGGCCCGCACCTTCGGCGCGACCGACTGCATCAACCCCAAGGACCACGACAAACCCATCCAGCAGGTTATTGTGGAGATGACCACCTGGGGCGTGGACCACAGCTTCGAGTGCATCGGCAACGTCAACGTCATGCGCGCCGCGCTGGAATGCGCGCACCGCGGCTGGGGCCAGAGCGTCATCATCGGCGTGGCCGGCGCGGGGCAGGAGATTTCCACGCGCCCCTTCCAGCTCGTCACCGGCCGCCGCTGGCTGGGCACCGCCTTCGGCGGCGTCAAGGGCCGCAGCCAATTGCCGGGCATGGTGGAAGACGCCATGAAGGGCGATATCCAGCTCGCGCCCTTTGTCACGCACACGCGGGAGCTGAAAGACATCAACGAGGCTTTCGACCTGATGCACGAAGGCAAGTCCATCCGCACCGTCATCCATTACTGAAGCGATCAGAGGAGAGAAGACATGAACCGCGTAGAGCGCCACGCCAGCTTCGGCGGCCGCCAGGAAGTCTGGAAACACCCATCCACCACGGTGGGCTGCGAGATGAAGTTCGGCGTCTACCTGCCGCCCGCCGCCGTCGATGGGCAGAGATGCCCCGTGCTCTATTACCTGGCCGGCCTGACCTGCAACGAGCAGACCTTCATCACCAAGGCCGGCGCGCAGGAACATGCCGCGCGCCACGGCTTCATCCTCGTCGCCCCCGACACCAGCCCGCGCGGCCCCGGCGTGCCCAATGAAGACACGTACGACCTGGGCGAAGGCGCCGGCTTCTACCTCAACGCGACGCAGGCGCCGTGGTCGCAGCACTACCGCATGGCGGACTATGTGGCGCAGGAGCTGCCTGCGCTGATCGAGCAGAACTTCCCCGCCACGGATGCGCGCGGCATCTTCGGCCACAGCATGGGCGGCCACGGCGCGCTCGTCACCGCGCTGCGCAACCCGGGTCGTTACCGCAGCGTCTCGGCTTTCGCCCCCGTGGTCGCGCCCACCCAGGTGCCCTGGGGCCAGAAGGCCTTCACCGAGTATCTGGGTGAGGACGTTTCAGCGTGGAAGGAATGGGATGCCGTGGAACTGATCGCCACAGCCAGCGAGCGCCTGCCCATCCTGGTGGACCAGGGCGAGACCGATGAATTCCTGCGCAAGCAACTGCGCCCCGAGCTGCTTGAGGCCGCCTGCACCGCCGCCGGTCACCCGCTGACGCTGCGCCGCCATGCGGGTTACGACCATAGTTATTACTTCATTGCGAGTTTCATGGCGGACCACTTTGCGCATCATGCGCGGGCCTTGAAGTAGGTCCGTGCCGTGCCATGCCATGCCGTGCCGGTCGGGGCTGCGTGCTGCACCAAGGCCATCTGTATTCCAAGCCACTGCCGCAGGCCGAGTTTGAGCAGCTGCTGAGGGAGGGGGCGCCCCTGCGGGGCAGAGCTTGTCCGGGCCGCGCGGAAAATCATCCCGGTGCACAGACAAGCTAGGGCTTGGTCGGGTATAAGAAATCAATCTAGCCCGCTGAAAAATGCATGGGCTGGGCACCGGCATTCGGAAACAACTGAGACCCGTCATGGCAAGTCAGCAGGAAGGCAACGCTATCGTTGTAGAGCGAGTGCTCAATCCACCCGCGACATCGGTCGCGCCAGAGCCCCTTACCTTTCCCGTCGCTGGCTTGGAGCTCTCGCGCACCGGCGCCGGTAACGACGGTACGCAGGGTGTAGGCGGCGCAAGGACCTTGGCGTCATGAGCGATCCCCTGCTGCGCCAACGGGCACAAGCCCAGTGGGAGCGCAAGGCACCGGTCATGGACCGGGATCTGACGCCAGAGGCCGCCCGCGCCATGTTGCACGAACTGCAGGTGCACCAGATCGAACTGGAGATGCAAAACGAAGAGTTGCGTCAGTCCCAGTCGGCTCTGGGGGCCGCCCAGGGCCGCTACCTCGATCTTTTTGAACAGGCCCCGATTGGCTACATCACGGTCAGTGACGCGGGTTTGATTCTGGCGTGCAACTTGACTGCGGCCGGTTTACTGGGCGTATCGCGCGGGGGGGTGATACAGAAGCCATGGACTCACTTGATTGCCAAAGAGGATCAGGATGCGTGGTATCTGCTGCGCAAAAGATTAGGGGCAGGCCAGCAAGCGATGAGCGTGGAGCTTCGTCTCGTGCGCAGTGACGGATCCCGGCTTTCGTGCGTGCTGGGCGCTGTCAATGTCAAAGATGAACTCGGTGCACTGACGACGCGCGTCGCGATCACCGACATGACCGAGCTCAAGCAGGCGCAGTCAACACAACGCTCTAATGCGGCGGCGCTCCAGGCCATCTCCCAGGGCGTCATCCTCACCACATCCGACTACCTGATTGTCGCGACGAACGCCGCGTTTGTGGAGATCACGGGTTACAGCGAAGCAGAAGTACTGGGGCGCAATTGCAGATTTCTGCAAGGGCCCGACACCGACCCCGAGACGATTCAATCGATACGCGCGGCATTGCGGCAGCGCCAGGGTTTCCATGGCGAAATCCTGAACTACCGCAAGGATGGCAGCCCTTTCTGGAATGCCTTGACGATCACCCCCGTGCTGGACCAGCAAAAAGGCCTGACCCATTTTGTCGGTGTGACCAGGGACATCACGGAAAGCGTGAACGCACGCCTCGCGCTGGAACGGTCCTATGCGGATCTCAAGCGCAGCAGTGAAATGCTGGAGCACACCGGTGCAATCGCCAAGGTCGGCGGGTGGGAAGTCGATCTGCAGTCCATGAAGCTGAGCTGGACCCAGGAAACGTTTCGCATTGCTGGGATCGAGCCGTCCATAGAGCCGGCGCTGGAGGAGGGCATCAACATTTTCGCGCCCGAAGCGCGTCCCACCATTTCCGCCGCAGTACAGGCCGCGATCGACAGCGGCACGTCCTACGATCTGGAGTTGCCCATCATTGCTGCGGACGGCCAGCACAAATGGGTACGAACGCAGGGTTTTGCCGAAATGCACAGCGGCAAGGCAGTCAGGATCTACGGTACCTTCCAGGACATCAGCAGCCGAAAGGCCGCTGATGACATGCTGCGGCGCAGTGAAGAGCGTCGGCTGATCGCTACCGATTCGGGGCGAGTCGCCATCTGGGAGGTGGACCTGCCGACCGGCAAGCTGACCTGGGATGAGAATTGTTTTTCGCTCTACAAGATTCAACGCGAGAACTTCGCCGGGACCTTTGAAGCGTGGGCTCAGGTCATCCATCCCCAAGACCTGGAGGCAGTGAAGGCGAGCTTTCAAAATGCGGTGGCTGGCGTCGGTGAGTATGGTGTCACCTTTCGCATCCTTTGGCCGGATGGAGAGATTCGCTACATCGAAGCGCACGGGCGCGTCCTGCGAAATCCGGATGGTGTGGCCGAACGGGTCGTGGGAACCAACTGGGACGTCACGGCCATCAGAAGGTATCAAAGCCAGCTTGAGCAGATGGCCAAGTTTGACCCACTGACTCAACTGCCCAATCGCTTGCTTTTGCGGGATCGACTGAACCAGGCGATGGGGCAGGTGCGACGGCGGGAAAAGATGTTGGCGGTCGCCTACATAGACCTGGATGCGTTCAAAAGTGTGAACGATTCTTATGGACATGACGTCGGGGACCGATTCCTGATTGCCCAGGCTCACGCCATCAAGGGTTGCTTGCGTGAGGGCGATACGCTGGCGCGTATCGGAGGTGACGAATTTGTGGCGGTGTTTATCGACCTGGACAGCCCGGAAAGTTGCTGGCCCATGCTCGACCGCATTCTGTTGGCAGCTGCCGCAGAGGCCCGTGTCGGCGACCTGGTGCTGCAAGGCTCGGCCAGCATGGGTGTGACTTTCTATCCCCAGGCGGACATCGATCCTGATCAACTTTTGCGCCAGGCCGATCAGGCCATGTACCAGGCCAAGTTGATGGGAAGGAACCGCTACCGGATCTTTGACTCGGATCACGACAGCTACGTGCGCGTCCATCACAAAAGCCTGGAAGACATTCGTCAGGCGCTTGAACGGCGCGAATTCGTCTTGTACTACCAGCCCAAGGTCAATATGCGCACGGGCGAGGTCATAGGCGCAGAGGCCTTGATTCGCTGGCAGCATCCGGAAAAAGGCTTGCTTGCGCCAGCCACATTTCTGTCAGAAATCGAGAACGATCCCTTGGCCATCGCTGTGGGCGAATGGGTGATGGATACGGCTCTGACCCAGATCGAACGCTGGCATGCAGCCGGGCTGGATCTCCCGGTAAGTGTCAACGTGGGGGCCCGCCAGTTGCAGCAAACGGATTTTGTCGGCCGGTTACGCACCATCCTGTCTCAGCATCCTGAGGTTCCCCGGGGAAAGATGGACCTCGAGGTTCTGGAGACCAGCGCGCTGGACGACATCGCGCAAGTCTCCCGAGTCGTTGAAGAATGCGCCCAGATCGGGGTTGCGTTTGCTCTGGATGATTTTGGAACGGGATATTCATCGCTGACCTACCTCAGGCGCTTGAAGGTTGCACAACTCAAGATCGACCAGAGTTTTGTGCGCGACATGCTTGAAGATCCGGATGACCTGGCCATTTTGCAAGGGGTGATCGGGCTGGCATCGGCCTTCAAACGCGAAGTCATCGCGGAAGGCGTGGAAACCGTGGCACATGGCACCGCGCTCTTGCACCTGGGTTGCGAGCTGGCCCAGGGTTACGGCATCGCCCGCCCCATGCCGGCAGAGCAGATGTTGGCCTGGGTCAAGAACTGGCAGCCCGATTCGGCTTGGAGTAAGTTTTCGGGGGAAGGCGAGGCACGCGAGCCGACCGGCAGGTAGCTTATCGAGCCCGTTCCAATAACATCGCATCCCCATAGCTGAAGAAGCGGTAGTGCTGGCTGATCGCATGCTGGTACAGCCCCAGGATGTGCCCGTAGCCCGCGAAGGCGCTCACCAGCATCATGAGGGTGGACTTGGCCAAGTGGATTTGGTGACCAGCAGGTCGGCCACCTTGAATTCGAACCTTGGGGTGAAGAGGATATCGGCGTCGGCGCCAGCCAGAAAGATGACTGGCTGCCGGGTCCGGGGATACCTACGCAGACTATCGCGGCCTGGCGTTATGCACCGCAAACCAGCTGCTGATGAGGGCGCCGATGATCACCACGATGGGGCCTGCGGAGTCGGCCATGGCGTGGGCGCTTTGCGCCGTCCAGCTTTCCGTGGCGGGCAAGGGAACGTAACCGCCTGCCGGCGCCAAGTGCTCACTCGGGTCCGCCCGGCCGGCTGCCGCCGTGGCAGCCAGGGCGGCCAGTACAGTAATCAGGAGCCCGGTCAGCCCCAGCCACTCGCCTTGCTGCAGCCGCGCCACGAGCACCGTGCCCAGGTGCATGGCCAGCAGCACGCCGATGGCGATGGCCGGTGCCAGCGCGAGGCGGGTCAGGTAGCTGGCCAGCAGCACGAAGACCAGCCCCACGCTCCCTGAGAGCGCGACCAGGGCGTACCCGGCCGCAGCTTTTCTGAGCTTGGTGTGCGGCGCCGACGGCGGGGTGAACTCGGGGAGTTGGGAGGGGCGGAAGTCGGTGTTCAACACGGCGGTTTATCCATGCAAGCGGTCCCTCGTATTCTACGGGCGCCTACCGCGATCGCTCCAGCAGCATCGCATCCCCATAACTGAAGAAGCGGTAACGCTCATTTATCGCATGCCGGTACAAGCCCATGATGTGCTCGTAGCCCGCAAAGGCGCTCACCAGCATCATCAGCGTGGACTTGGGCAGATGGAAGTTGGTGATCAGCAGGTCCACCACCTTGAACTCGAAGCCCGGGGTGATGAAGATTTCGGTGTCACCGCTGGCCAGGCCGGTTTTCGCCCAGGATTCGAGGGTGCGGATGGTGGTGGTGCCCACGGCCACGATGCGCCCGCCCCGGGCTTTCGTTTCCGCAATCGCCTGCTGCGTGGCGGCGGGCACCTCGTACCACTCGCTGTGCATGCGGTGCTCGGCGATGTTCTCGGTCTTCACGGGTGAGAAGGTGCCGGCGCCCACATGCAGGGTGACGCTGGCGCGCTGCACGCCGCGCGCCTCCAGTGCGGTCAGCACGCCTTGATCGAAATGCAGAGCGGCAGTGGGCGCGGCGGCGGCGCCGGGTTTGGCGGCGAAGACGGTCTGGTAACGCGCCACGTCCTCGGCGCTGTCGCCGTGGTCGTTCTCGTCACCCTGGTCGGGGTGACGTTCAATATACGGCGGCAGGGGCACGTGGCCGTGCTGTTCCATCAGCGCGTGCGGCTCGTCGCTGAAGCGCAGGCGGAACAGTTGTCCTTCTTCATCGGGCCAGCGGCCCAGCAGTTCGGCGGTGTAGCCCCCGGTCATCTGCAGCACGGTGCCCACGGCTGGGCGTTTGCTGACCTTCATGTGGGCCACCACCTCATGGCCGGTCAGCACGCGCTCGATCAGCAGCTCCAGCTTGCCGCCGGTAGGCTTCTCCCCAAATAAACGGGCCTTGACCACCTTGGTGTCGTTGAAGACCAGCAGGTCGCCGGGCTGCAAGAGCCCTGGGAGTTCTCGAAAGATGCGGTTCACCGGGGTGGCGGCGCGGCCGTCGAGCAGGCGCGAGGCGCTGCGTTCAACTGCCGGGTGCTGGGCGATGAGTTCGGGCGGGAGTTCGAAGTCGAAATCGCTGAGGGTGTGGGCGCGCGCGGCGCCGGGGGCTTGTGTCATGTGCTTGAGGGCTGGACAGACCCGTGCCAAGTGAAAAGAAGGCGGTGATTTTCGCACGGCCGGGTTATCCCGTGGCGTTCTCACGGAGGCGGATGAAATAATGTCCCGCATGAAAGCCTTCCGCATCGGATCGGGCGCCGGCTATTCGGGCGACCGCATCGATCCCGCCCGGGACCTGGCCGAGCGTGGCGAACTCGACGTGCTGGTGTTCGAATGCCTGGCCGAACGCACCATTGCACTGGCCCAGCTGCGGCGCAGCCAGGACCCGCAGCGCGGTTACGACCCGCTGCTGGAGGAGCGCATGCGCGCCGTGCTGCTGCCCTGCGTGCGCCAGGGAACGCGCATCGTCACCAATATGGGGGCGGCGAACCCGCTGGCCGCGGGCCACGCCGTGCTGCAGGTGGCGCGTGAACTGGGACTGCCGCGCTTGCGCGTGGCGGTGGTGCAGGGCGACGACGTGCTGACCTGGATGCAGGCGAATGATGTGCCCCTGCTGGATTCGGAGCAGACGGTGCGCAGTCTGGACGGCGGCCTGATCTCGGCCAATGCCTATCTGGGTGCGGACGCGCTGCTGCCGGCGCTGCAGTCGGGTGCGGAGGTGGTGATCACCGGCCGCGTGGCCGACCCGGCCCTGTTCCTCGCGCCGCTCATGCATCACTTTGGCTGGCGCGCCGACGACTGGCCCTTGCTCGGGCAGGGCATCGTGATCGGCCACCTGCTGGAGTGCGCGGCGCAGGTCAGCGGTGGCTACATCGCTGACCCCGGCCGCATCGACATCCCGCGCCTGGAAGACCTGGGCTTTCCGCTGGCCGAGGTGCAGGCCGATGGCCAGGCCGTCATCACCAAGCTGGCCGGCACCGGCGGGCGCGTGGACCGCCTCACCTGCACCGCCCAGCTGCTCTACGAACTGGAAGACCCGCAGTGCTACCTGCAGCCCGATGTGGTGGCCGATTTCTCGCGCGTGCAGCTGCAGGAGGTGGGCGCCGATCGCGTGCGGGTGCGGGGCGCGGGCGGCAGCGCCCGGCCCGAGCAGTTGAAGGTGACGCTGGGCTACCGCGATGGATTCATCGGCGAGGGGCAGATCTCCTACGCCGGTCCCGGCGCACGGGCGCGCGGCGAGCTGGCCCTGTCGGTGCTGAAGCATCGCCTGCAGCACATCGGCCTGGGCGGGCTGGAGCAACGGGCTGAGTTGATCGGCGTCAACGCCATGCATGGCCCCGGCCTGGGAGCCGACCGCGAGCCCTACGAGGTGCGCGTGCGCCTGGCCGTGCGTGCCGCGACGCGCGCGCAGGCCGAACGGGTCGGGCAGGAGGTGGAGGCGCTCTATCTCAACGGCCCGGCCGGCGGCGGCGGGGTGACGCAATCGGTGCGCGAGGTGGTGGCAGCGGCCTCGGCCCTGATGCCGCGCAGTGCGGTGGCAGCCTCCTGCCAGGTGCTGGAGCTCTGACATGACGAAGATTGGTGACATCGCTTACGCCCGCTCCGGCGACAAGGGCAACCGCGCCACGCTGAGCGTCATCGCGCTCGATCCGGCCGACTACCCGGTGCTGGAGCGCGCCCTGAGCGCCGAGCGCGTGCGTGCCTGGTACAGCGACAGCGTGCACGGGGCAGTGGATCGTTATGCGCTGCCGCAGTTGGGCGCGGTGCATTTCGTCATGCATGATGCGCTCGGTGGCGGTGTGACGCGCTCGCTGGCACTGGATGCCCATGGCAAGAGCCTGAGCGGTGCCATCCTCGACCTCCCACTGGAGCCGGACCGGACCTGAAACTGATGACTTATCAAAGCAAGGAGACTTTCATGCCAGCCATTTCACGCCTTCTGATCCTGCTGGGCACCCTCGTGCTCGGTGCCACGGCTGCCTCTGCGCAACCCTATCCGAACAAGCCCATCAAGGGCATCGTGCCCTTCGCCGCCGGCAGCGCCACCGACCAGATCGGCCGCGCCTTTGCGGCCAGGATGTCCGAGACCCTGGGCCAACCCATCGTGATCGAGAACAAGGCCGGCGTGAACGGCATGCTGGGTGCCGACGCCGTGGCCAAGTCGGCGCCGGACGGCTACACCATCCTGTTCGGCACCAACAGCACCAACGCCGCGCTCAAGAGCCTGATGAAGAAGCTGCCCTACGACCAGGACACGGCCTTCGTGCCGGTGGGTTACCAGGGCTCGGTGCCGCTGATCGTGGCGGTGAACAACGACGTGCCGGCCAGGACCCTGCGCGAGTTCGTCGACCTGGCCAAGGCCAAGCCTGGGCACGTGACCTTCGCCAGCGCCAGCACCTCGCAGCTGGTGTCGTCGGAGATGCTGTCCAGCATGGCCGGCGTGCAGATGACCAACGTGCCCTACAAGAGCGGCCCGGCCGCGATGACCGACCTGATCGGCGGCCAGGTGATGATGTTCAGCGCCGACTTCGCGGTGACGCTGCCACAGGTGAAGGCAGGCAAGATCCGTGGCCTGGCCGTCACCTCGATGACGCGCTCGGCTGCCATTCCCGAACTGCCCACGGTGAACGAGGCGCTGGGCCTGAAGGACTATGAACTGATCGCCTACTTCGCGGTCTTCGCGCCTGCCGGCACCCCGCCGGATGTTGTGGCCAAACTCAACCAGGCCATCAACGCCGCGGCGCAGAGCAAGGACATCCAGGAGCGCTTCGCGGCCATCGGCTTCGCCACGGAGCCCGGCACCCCCGAAGCCCTGGCGCAGCGCAGCCAGCGGGAAACCGCGAAGTGGACCAAGGCGATCCGCGACGCGAAGATCGAGCCGCAGTAAGCAGAGCCTGAAAGGGGCGCCGCGGGCGGGCACAATTCGCGCATGACCCGGGACCGCGCCCCTGACAAAGACGCCGACAAGCCCTTGTCGGCACCCCAGAAGGCCCTGCAGAAGCTGGGCCTCAAGCGCGACATCGACCTGGCCCTGCACCTGCCGCTGCGCTACGAGGACGAGACCCGCATCACGAAACTGAGCGAGGCGCGCGAGGGCGACACGGCGCAGATCGAGGCCGAAGTCACGGCCTGCGAGGTGGCCTACCGTCCGCGCCGCCAGCTGTTGGTGACGGTGAACGACGGCAGCGACACCTGCGTGCTGCGCTTCTTCAATTTCTATCCATCCCAGCAGAAGGCCCTGGCCGTGGGCACGAAGATTCGCGCGCGCGGCGAATTGCGCGGTGGTTTCCTGGGCTGGACCATGATGCACCCGCACACGCGCGCTGCCAGTGGCGATCTGCCCACGGCGCTCACGCCCGTCTACCCCACGGTGGCCACGCTGCCCCAGGCCTATCTGCGCAAGGCGGTGCTCAGCGGCCTGGCGCGCGCCGAGTTGTCCGACACCTTTCCGACCGAGCTGGCGGCCGGGCTCAAGTTCAAGCCGCTGTGGGACCTGCGCCAGGCCCTGACCTTCTTGCACCACCCCACGCCCGATGTCTCGCTGGCCCAGCTGGAGGACCACACGCACCCCGCCTGGTTGCGCCTGAAGGCCGAGGAGCTGCTGGCCCAACAGCTGTCGCAGCTGCAGTCGCGCCGCGAGCGTGAGCATCTGCGCGCGCCTGTGCTGCACACCAAGGGCGCGGGTGCGTTGCACGAGCGCCTGCTGGCCGCCCTGCCGTTCCAGCTGACCGGGGCACAGCGCCGGGTGTGTACGGAGATCGCACAAGACCTGGCGATGCACAAACCCATGCACCGCCTGCTGCAGGGCGACGTGGGCTCCGGCAAGACGGTGGTGGCCGCGCTGGCCGCCACCATCTGCATGGACGCGGGCTGGCAGTGCGCGCTGATGGCGCCCACCGAAATCCTGGCCGACCAGCATTTCCGCAAGCTGGTGGGCTGGCTGGAGCCGCTGGGCGTGCGCGTGGCCTGGCTCACGGGCAGCCAGAAGAAAAAAGAGCGGACCGAGATGCTGGGCCTGATCGAACGCGGCGAGGCCGGCCTGGTGGTGGGCACGCACGCAGTGATCCAGGACCAGGTGCAGTTCCGGAACCTGGCGCTGGCCATCATCGACGAGCAGCACCGCTTCGGCGTCGCGCAGAGATTGGCTTTGCGCAGCAAGACCAACGGCGAGGACCTGGAGCCACACATGTTGATGATGACGGCGACCCCTATACCCAGGACGCTGGCCATGAGTTATTACGCCGATCTGGACGTTTCCACCATCGACGAGCTACCTCCGGGGCGCAGCCCCATCGTGACCAAGGTCGTGTCCGAGCAGCGGCGCGACGAGGTGATCCAGCGCATCCGCGGCCAGCTGGAACAGGGCCGGCAGGTCTACTGGGTCTGCCCGCTGATCGAAGAGAGCGAGATGCTGGACCTCAGCAATGCGACAGAAACGCACGCTGAGCTGAGCGCAGCACTGCCCGGTATTCTCGTTGGCCTGCTCCATTCGCGCATGCCCGTGGCCGAGAAGAAGGCGGTGATGTCGCTCTTCACGGGCGGGCAGATGGGCGTGCTGGTCAGCACCACGGTGATTGAGGTGGGGGTGGACGTGCCCAATGCCACGCTGATGGTGATCGAGCATGCCGAGCGTTTTGGCCTCTCGCAACTGCACCAGCTGCGGGGGCGGGTGGGGCGCGGGGCGGCGGCCTCGGCCTGCGTGCTGCTGTACTCCACCGGGGATGCGCCGCGCCTGGGCGAGACGGCGCGCGAGCGCCTGAGGGCCATGGCCGAGACCAGCGACGGCTTCGAGATCGCGCGGCGCGACCTGGACATCCGCGGGCCGGGCGAGTTCCTGGGCGCGCGCCAGTCGGGCGCGGCCCTGCTGCGTTTTGCCGACCTGGCGGAAGACAGCCACCTGCTGGCCTGGGCCCGCGAGGCGGCGCCCGTGATGCTGGACCGCCACCCGGACCTGGCCGAGCGCCACGTCATGCGCTGGCTGGGCAGCCGTACGGATTACTTAAAGGCCTGAACTCGTGCGCCGCCGGTCAGTTGCAAATTTGTAGCATCCACGGTACGCCAGACGTGGCATGGCGGTCAATGTGAATTAGACTCCGGACATACCTGGAACATCAGTGATGGCCAAGGAACCCTCCCACAAGCTTGCTTCCGGCGATACCGCCTATCTGTACCGCGCCACCATCGGCCCGCGCGGGCAGGACTTCTACCTGCGTCACTTTGCGCGCTTCGACGGCGAAGGCAAGGCGGGCAGCAGCTGGAACTGGGCGGCCTACTGGACCACCTTCAACTGGCTGGTGTACCGCCGCATGTGGGGCTGGGCCCTGGCCTATGTGGCGGCCCTGTTCGGTACGGTGCTGCTGGTCTTCGGCGTGGGCAAGCTGCTGCTCAACTATTCCGACACCAGCGCCCTGCTGCTCTTCCTGCTGCTGCTGACGGTGGCCTTCGTGGTCCCCGGCCTGTATGCCAACGCCTGGTTCTACACGCATTGCAACGAGAAGATATCGGCCGCGCTGCTTGCCTCGCCTGAGGTCAGGGACGCCGCCACTACGCTGGCCAGCCAGGCACCGGACAATCGCCGCCTGATGCTGCTGGGTCTGGGCAATGCGGCGGTGCTGGCACTGGTGCTGGCCGTGCTGAACGGGTTCCAGGGCATGGACAGTACTTTGCCGCAACTGGCGACGCGTGAGGAGCGGCCCCAGGCGGGTGGCGAGTCCGGCCAGGTGCGTGCGCTGGCCGCCGCCCCGGCGCCTGCCTCGGTGGCTTCTGCGCCGACCGAAGCCAGCAGTCCCCGTCCGCTTGCAGCGGCCAGTGCGCCGCAAGCGGCGCCGGCGCCCGTGCTGGCGGCTTCCGCGCCCGAGGCGCCCCGCGTGGCCCAGGCCGCGAGCGCGCCACAAACACCTTCGACGGCCCGGCCCGCAGCAGCGGGCAAGTCGGCCATGGTCAACGCCGCAGACCGCAGTGCGGTAGCGGCCCGGCCGGAACCCGCTGTGCCGCCGGCCCCCGCACCGCGTCTCGCGGCGGGTCCCACCGCGGCGGTCACCCCGCCCGTACCGGCGACGGCCCCGCGCCCGGCCCGTGCCGCCAGTGCGCCGCAAGCGCAGCGGTATGTGTGGGTGATCCAGGTGGGCGCCTACGCCCAGGAGGCCAACGCGCAGAAGGCCTTGGCCCAGGTGCAGGGTCTGGGGCTGGAGGCGGGCGCCGAAACCTTCGAAAGCCCCAAGGGACCGCTGATGCGCGTGCGTGTGGGCCCCTTCATGCGCCAGGCCGAGGCCGACCAGGCCGCGCTGCGAATCAAGTCGCTGGACCTGCCGGCGCTGGTGTTGCGCCAGCGGCCCTGAAACTTACGAAACAATCTACTGCGCGATCCGTTCGCCGCGTTGGGCGGTGCGCGCCATCCTCACGTACAGGAAGTACGTTCCGGTGGCTGTGCTCCGTCCGCCTTGCGCTCGGGCCGCTCGCTACGATTGCTTCGCAAGTTTCGCGTTGGCGATAACGCGCGGCTGGGGCAGCGCTCAGCGCATCCCGATCCGTACGTTGCCGAAGATGCCCTGCGCCTCGCGCGGCAGGCAGCGCCAATAAGGTTCACTGGCCTGTACCTGGCCGCCGAGGGCCACGGCGGCCTCCCAGGGCCAGCGCGGTTTGTAGAGCACGGCGCGGGCGATGGCGATCAGGTCGGCATCGCCGGCCTGCAGGATGTCCTCGGCTTGTTTCGGATCGGTGATCAGGCCCACCGCGGTGGTGGGCAGGCCGCAGGCCTGGCGGACCTCACGCGCATAGGGCACCTGGTAGCCAGGGCCCAGGGTGATCTTCTGCTGCGGCGAGACGCCGGCGGTGGAGACGTGCATGAAGTTGCAGCCCAATGCCTTGAGCTGGCGGGAAAACTCTGCCGTCTGCTGTCCGTCCCAGCCGCCTTCGACCCAGTCGGTCGCCGAGACGCGCACGCCCAGGGGGCCGTCGAAGACGGCGCGCACGGCGGCAAATACCTCCAGCGGATAACGCATGCGGTTCTCTAGGCTGCCACCGTAGTTGTCCGTGCGCTGGTTGGCCAGGGGCGATAGGAACTGGTGCAGCAGGTAGCCGTGTGCGGCGTGCAGCTCGATGGCGTCGATGCCGATGCGCTGTGCGCGTTGGGCGGCGGCCACGAAGGCCTCGCGCACTTCAAGCAGCTGGGCGGCCGACATCGCTTCGGGCGGCGGCTCGTCGGGCAGCTGCGGCAGCGCCGAAGGCGCCAGCGGCAGCCAGCCGCCCTGGGCCGGGCTCAGCAGCCCGCCGCCATGCCAGGGGGCCGCGCTGGAGCCCTTGCGCCCGGCGTGGGCGAGCTGGATGCAGACCGGCATGGGGGGCGCCTGTTTGCGCGCGCGCTGCAGCGTGTCGCCCAGCGCCTGTTCCGTGCGCTCGTCCCACAGGCCCAGGCAATGGGGCGTGATGCGGCCGTCGGGCGTGACGCCGGTGGCCTCGATGGTGAGGAGGCCGGCACCGCTGTTGAGCAGGCTGGTCCAGTGCGCGAGGTGCCAGTCGGTGGCTGCGCCATCAACGGCCGAGTACTGGCACATGGGCGCGATGACGATGCGGTTGGGCAGAGCCAGGGGGCCGCGCGGGGCGGGCAGGTCAAAGGGGGTGAAGAGCAGGCTCAAGGTATCTTCCGTGCGGGTGGGATGTGCATGACAGGCCGGGAGCCCGCCGCAGCGTCAAATTGTGGCACGACGCTGGCGATGCCTTGGCGCGTGCCTGCTTTGGCACAATGCAAACAAACCCAAGGTGAAACCCTCCATGCGCCATCTGGTCCTTCTCCTGTCTGCCCTGCTGGCCCTGCCGGCGGCAGCCCAGTTGCCGCAGCGTGACCTGGTGCTGGAGCTGCGCGAGATCGAGGAAGTTGGCGGGGGGTATGTCGTCGGCACGCGCCCGCAGGCGCCGCTGATGGCGCCGCAGCAACTCCAGGTGCGCAACGGCAGCCAGGCGCGGCTGAGTTTTGCGCAGACCACGCCCTTGCAGTGGGTGCAGTCCGTGCAGGCGGCTGGCGCGATGACGGGAGCTGGGGTGCAGCAGGGCCTGATCTGGTTGCAGGCCGGGCAAAGCCTGCAGCTGCGGCCGCGCTGGCCCGGCGGCGGACAGCCCGCGACGGTGGAGGTCGAGGTGCAGACCGCCAGCGTGCAGCAGCAGCCCGGGCAGGCATTGCCCACGCAGGAGCGCAGCGCGCTGGCCACCACGGTGCAGGCGCCGCTGGGGCAGTGGGTCACCATGGCACGCAGCGGCCGCAGCACCCCCGCGGGCAGTTACAGCAGCGATGCCGCCACGCAGCGCCCGCGTCTGCTTCAGTTGCGGGTGACGGCGCCTTGAGAGGCACTATCGGAATCGCTCACGGGATGCCACAATCCAGTGGGAACAGGCCTTCATCATGACGCTCACCGAACTCAAATACATCGTTGCGGTCGCCCGCGAGAAGCACTTCGGTCGCGCGGCCGAGGCATGCTATGTGTCGCAGCCGACGCTGTCAGTGGCGGTGAAGAAGATCGAGGAGGAGCTCGACGTCAAGCTCTTCGAGCGCAGCGCCAATGAGGTGACGGTCACGCCGCTGGGCGAGGAGATCGTGCGCCAGGCGCAGGCCGTGCTGGAGCAGGCCGCGAGCATCAAGGAGATCGCCAAGCGCGGCAAGGACCCGCTGTCGGGCCCGCTCAAGCTCGGTGTGATCTACACCATCGGCCCCTACCTGCTGCCCGACCTGGTCCGCCAGATGATCACGCACACGCCGCAGATGCCCTTGATGCTGCAGGAGAATTTCACGGTCAAGCTGCTGGAGATGCTGCGCACCGGCGAGATCGACTGCGCCATCCTCGCCGAGCCTTTTCCGGACGCCGGCCTGGCGGTGGCGCCGCTCTACGACGAACCGTTCTACGCCGCGGTGCCGGTCAACCATCCCTTGGCCAGCAAGGACAGCATCAGCACCGAAGAGCTCAAGGCAGAGACCATGCTGCTCCTCGGAACCGGTCATTGTTTTCGCGACCACGTGCTGGAGGTCTGCCCCGAGTTCGCGCGCTTCTCCAGCAACGCCGAGGGCATCCGCAAGAGCTTCGAAGGCTCCTCGCTGGAGACCATCAAGCACATGGTGGCCGCCGGCATGGGCGTGACCCTGGTGCCACGCCTGAGCATCCCCAAGTCGGCCCTGACACCCAGGGGCAAGGCCAAGGGCTCGGGCCAGGAAGACAACTTCATCAAGTACCTGCCTTTCGGCGGCGAGGCGCCGACGCGCCGCGTGGTGCTGGTGTGGCGGCGCAGCTTCACGCGTTACGAGGCCATCGCCTTGTTGCGCAATGCCATCTACGCCTGCGAACTGCCCGGCGCCAAGCGCCTGTCGGAGTGAGCTTTTCATCAAGGAGTGATCATGGCCAAGAGCACCGCCCCCACCATCAACATCGGCATCAGCGAAAAAGACCGCGCCGCCATCGCCAAGGGCCTGAGCCACCTGCTGGCCGACACCTACACGCTTTACCTGACCACGCACAACTTCCACTGGAACGTGACAGGGCCGATGTTCAACACCCTGCACACCATGTTCATGACGCAGTACACCGAGCTGTGGACTGCGGTGGACCCGATCGCCGAGCGCATTCGCTCGCTGGGCCATCCAGCACCTGGTTCCTATGCCCAGTTCGGCAAGCTGGCGTCGGTGCCCGACGCGCCGGTCAAGCCGCCCAAGGCGCTGGAGATGGTGCGCATCCTGGTGCAGGGCCACGAAGCCGTGGCGCGCACCGCGCGCAACCTGTTCCCGCTGGCCGACAAGGCCGGTGACGAACCCACTGCCGACCTGCTGACCCAGCGCCTCACGGTGCACGAGCAGACCGCCTGGATGCTGCGTTCCCTGCTTGAAGAATAAGCTTTCCCTTTATCTGGACCTCATCCGCTGGGACCGCCCTGCCGGCTGGCTGCTGCTGCTCTGGCCGAGCTTGAGCGCGCTGTGGGTGGCGGCTGGCGGTTTCCCGGGCTGGCATCTCGTGCTGGTGTTCGTGCTGGGCACCATCCTCATGCGCAGCGCCGGCTGCTGCCTCAACGACGTGGCCGACCGCGACTTCGACAAGCATGTGAAGCGCACGGCACAGCGCCCCGTGACTGCCGGCAAGGTCTCGGTGCGCGAGGCCTTGTGGCTGGGTGCCGTGCTGGCCCTGCTGGCCTTCGGCCTGGTGCTCACGACCAACCCGGTGGCGGTGGCCTGGTCGTTCGCAGCGCTGGCCGTGGCCATCATTTATCCCTATGCCAAGCGCTTCTTCGCCATGCCGCAGGCCGTGCTGGGCGTGGCCTTCAGCTTCGGCATTCCCATGGCCTTCGCAGCCGTGCGCGGCGAGGTACCGGCACTGGCCTGGGGGCTGCTGATCGGCAACCTGTTCTGGGTGCTGGCCTATGACACCGAGTACGCCATGGTCGACCGCGATGACGACTTGCGCATCGGCATGAAGACCTCGGCCATCACGCTGGGGTCCTGGGACGTGGCGGCGGTGACCAGCTTTTACGTGATGCAGTTGCTGATCTGGACCGTGCTGCTGGTCGAGCGGCTGGCGCCCTGGGCCTGGTTCCTGGCCCTGGTGGTGGCCACGGCCCAGGTGGTCTGGCACCACCGCCTCATCCACGACCGGACGCGCGAAGGGTGCTTCAAGGCCTTCCGCCTGAACCACTGGCTGGGCTTCACGCTGTTTGCCGGCATCGTGGCCGGCTACGCCTTGCGCTGAACCCGTTCAGTCTTTCCCGAACTCGATGCCGAGTTCGCGCGCCCGGCGCTCGGCCGCATGCAGAGCTTTCCCGAACAGCGCCTTCATCTGGCTCTCCTCCATGCTCGTGAGGGCCGCATGGGTGGTGCCTCCCTTGGAGGTGACGCGCTGGCGGAGCACTTCGGGTGGCTCGCTCGATGCCTTGGCCAGCGCGCTGGCGCCGCGGAAGGTTTCCACGGCCAGCTTGTAGGCCTGCTCGGCGGGGAGCCCCATCTCGGTGCCGGCTTGCGTCATGGCTTCGAGGAAATAGAACACGTAGGCCGGCCCGGAGCCGGACAGGGCGGTGACGGCGTCGAGCTGTTCCTCACGCTCCACCCAGAGCGATTCGCCCATGGTGGCGGTCACGCTCTCGATCAGCGCGCGGTCCTGTGCCGTGACGCCGCCGCGCGCATACAGGCCGGTCATGCCCAGGCCGATGAGGGCTGGCGTGTTGGGCATGCTGCGCACAATGCGCTCGCTGCCCAGCCAGCGCGCGATGCTGCTGCTGGGGATACCGGCGGCCACGCTCAGGTGCAGGGCGCCCGCCACATGGGCGCGCACCGGCCCGGTGGCTTCCTTGAAGGTCTGCGGCTTGGTGGCCCAGACGGCCAGTGTGACCCCCTGGAGGAAAGCCCCGGCCTGTTCATGGGCGACGATGCCGAACTTGTCCTTCAGCGCCTGGCGCGCCTCGGCAAAGGGTTCGACCACCTCGAAGGACGATGCCGGCCGACCCTGCTTGATCAGGCCGCCGATGATGGCGCTGGCCATGTTGCCGCCGCCGATGAATGCAATGCGTTCGCTCATGTGTTGTTCCTGGGTCGCCCGAGGTGAAATCCGGGTGTGGATTGTCGCAGTTTGCGATAACCTGCTGCCTCATGGACCACATCCTCGCCCTCGACCAGGGCACCACCAGTTCGCGTGCCATTGTCTTCGACCGGCGCGGTACCGTGGTGGCCCTGGCGCAGCAGGAATTCACCCAGCATTTCCCGCAACCCGGCTGGGTCGAGCACGATGCCAGTGAGATCTGGCGCTCGCAGCTGGCCGTGGCCCGCCAGGCGCTGGCGCGCGCCAGCCTGGGCGCGCATCAGTTGCGCGCAATGGCCATCACCAACCAGCGCGAGACCACGGTGCTGTGGGATCGCGCCACGGGCGAGCCGGTGGCGCCGGCCATCGTCTGGCAAGACCGGCGCACCGCTGAGCTGTGTGCCCGCTTGCGCCCGCGCTGGGCGTCGCGCATCCAGCGCAAGACGGGGCTGGTGCTGGACGCCTACTTCTCGGCCACCAAGCTGCAGTGGCTGCTGGACCACGTGCCCGGCGCGCGTGCGCGGGCCGAAGTCGGAGAACTGGCTTTCGGCACCATCGACAGCTGGCTGCTCTGGAATCTGACGGGTGGCCGTTTGCACGCTACCGACGCCAGCAATGCCTCCCGCACTCTGCTCTTCAACATCCACACCCTGCGGTGGGACGATGAGCTGCTGCGGCTCTTCGACATCCCGCGTGCGGTGCTGCCGTACGTGCACCCCTCCAGCGGCGTATTCGGCGAAACCGAGGCCAGCCTGCTAGGTGCGGCTGTGCCTGTGGCCGGTATCGCGGGCGACCAGCAGGCCGCCACCTTCGGCCAGGCCTGTTTTGCGCCGGGCATGGCCAAGAACACCTATGGCACGGGCTGTTTCATGCTGATGAATACCGGCGATGCCGCTGTGACCAGCCGGCACAAGCTCCTGGGCACGGTGGCCTGGCTCGGGCCCCATACCCCGGCGTGTTACGCGCTCGAAGGCTCGGTCTTCATGGCGGGCGCCACCATCCAGTGGCTGCGCGACGGCCTGCAGATCATCCAGTCGGCGGCCGAGGTCGAGGCCCTGGCGAGCAGCGTGCCTGACACGCAGGACGTCTACCTGGTGCCGGCCTTTGCCGGTCTGGGCGCGCCCGACTGGGACGGCCATGCGCGCGGCATCCTGGTGGGCATGACACGCGGCACCACCCGCGGCCACATCGCGCGCGCCGCGCTGGAGGCCATCGCCCTGCAGACCGCCGACGTGTTCCATGCCATGGGGCAGGACGCCGGTGTGCCGCTGCGCGAGCTGCGAGTGGACGGCGGCGCCAGCCGCAACGACCTGTTGATGCAGATGCAGGCCGACTGCCTGGGAGTACCCGTGCTGCGTCCCGCGCTCACCGAGACCACGGCCTTCGGTGCCGCAGGGCTGGCCGGTCTGGCCTCCGGCCTTTGGTCGGGTGCCGACGAGCTGTCGGCCCTGTGGCGCTTGCAGCGCCGTTTCGAGCCGCGCCTGCCGGCGTCGGCTCGGCGGGACAAGCTGGCGCGCTGGCGCGAGGCGGTGGACCGTGCGCGCGGCTGGTCCCGGGGCTGAGCGTGGCAACGGACATGCCCCTGCCCACGCGGCGCGCCGACTTGCTGGCGCGGCTGGCCGAGCCGCGCACCTGGGACCTGGCCGTCGTGGGGGGCGGTGCCACGGGCCTGGGCGTGGCGCTGGACGCCGCGGCGCGCGGTCTGTCTGTTGTGCTGCTGGAGTCGCATGATTTCGCCGGTGGCACGTCTTCGCGCTCGACCAAGCTGTTGCATGGCGGCGTGCGCTACCTGGCCCAGGGCAATCTGGCGTTGGTGCGCGAGGCGCTGCACGAGCGTGGCACCGTGCTGCGCAACGCCCCGCACCTGGCCTCCCGCCTGTCGTTTGTGATGCCCTCCTATGCCTGGTGGCAGGCGCCGTTCTATGGCATCGGGCTCAAGCTCTACGACCTGCTGGCGGGGCGCGCCGGTCTGGGGCCCACCGCTTTCCTCGACCGTGCGCAGACGCGGGCTGCCCTGCCCAATCTGCAGCCCGCGGGCCTGCGCGGCGGCGTGTCGTACTGGGACGGTCAGTTCGACGATGCGCGCCTGGCGCTGGCACTGGCGCGCACGGCCGCGCGTGAGGGCGCGCTGCTGCTCAATTACTGCCCGGTCACCGAGCTGCTGCACGAGAACACCCGTCTGCTGGGCCTGCGCTGCCGTGACGCGATGGGGGGGCAGAGCTATGAAGTGCGTGCCCGCTGCGTGGTCAATGCCACGGGGGTCTGGGTGGACGGCCTGCGCCAGTTGGACGGCGCGGGCCACGGCAAGGCGGTGACGCCCGTGGTGGCGCCGAGCCAGGGTGTGCACGTGGTGGTGGACCGGGATTTCCTGCCGGGTGAGCACGCACTGCTGGTTCCGAAGACGGCCGACGGGCGGGTGTTGTTCGCCGTACCCTGGCTGGGCAAGCTGGTGTTGGGCACGACCGACACCCCGCGCGGCGATCTTCCACGAGAGCCGCGGCCCCTGCGCGCGGAGTTGGACTTTATTCTGGGCGAGGCGGCGCGCTACCTGGCGCGCGCGCCGACGCGCGCCGATGTGAAAAGCATCTGGGTCGGCCTGCGCCCCCTGGTGCGGCCGACCGGTGACGATTCCGACACGGGTAGCCTGAGTCGCGAGCACACGGTGCTGGTCAGCGCCACCGGGCTGGTCACGGTCACCGGCGGCAAATGGACCACCTACCGCGCCATGGCCGAGGACGTGCTGACGCGGTGTTTCCAGGCCGGGCTGCTGCCTGAAAAGCCGGCGGGCGTGAGTGAACGGCTGAAACTGGTGGGGGCGGAGCAGGCGGGGAGCCCCCCAAGTCCGTCCTTGTCTGCCCCGGCTGGCCTTCATATATATGGGAGTGAGCAGGCCGTACTTAAGGCCCTGCCGGGGGCGGGGCAAGCGCTGGCACCGGGTCTGGACGAGGCCATGGTGCGTTTCGCGGTTCGTTATGAGTACGCGCTAACTGTTGAGGATGTCCTTGCCCGACGTTCCCGGCTGCTCTTTCTGGACGCCGCCTTGGCCGCATCACTGGCGCCACGGGTGGCGGTCATCCTGGCCGAGGAGACGGGGGGAGGCCCGGCGCTGGCCGACTTCCTGGGCCTGGCTCGGAGGTATTTAAGCTGGCCGTCCGAACAAGACGCTTGACGCCCCGCTAATTGTTTGGCACAATTGCGGGCTTCGCTTGAAAAAGCTGAAGTTTCTGCCCAGCGGAAGCGGTGTGAGTGGTTCATGCCGGGGACGACGGGCCCAAGACTGATCGGTTGTGTGCTGCATGGCAGTGCCTCTCGGTGCAAGTTGGGAATATTGAAATGATCCAGACAGAATCTCGGTTAGAAGTCGCCGACAACACCGGCGCGAAGTCCGTTTTGTGCATCAAGGTGCTCGGCGGTTCCAAGCGTCGCTACGCCAGCGTCGGTGACGTCATCAAGGTGAGCATCAAGGAAGCCGCTCCGCGTGGTCGCGTCAAAAAAGGCGAGATCTACAGCGCTGTGGTGGTCCGCACCGCCAAGGGCATCCGCCGTGGCGATGGCTCCCTGGTCAAGTTCGACGGCAATGCCGCCGTGCTGCTCAACAACAAGCTGGAGCCCATCGGCACCCGCATCTTCGGCCCGGTCACGCGCGAACTGCGTACCGAGAAGTTCATGAAGATCGTGTCCCTGGCTCCTGAAGTTCTCTAAGGACACGGCCATGAACAAGATTCGCAAAGGCGACGAAGTCATCGTCCTCACCGGGCGCGACAAGGGCAAGCGCGGCAAGATCGCTCTGCGCAAGGACGACAGCCACGTGCTGATCGAGGGCGTGAACACGGTGAAGAAGCACACCAAGCCCAACCCCATGAAGGGTACGACTGGCGGCATCGTGGAGAAGTCCATGCCCATCCATCAGTCCAATGTGGCCATTTTCAATGCGGCAACCGGCAAGGCCGACCGCGTGGGCATCAAGCTGCTGGCTGACGGCAAACGCGTTCGCGTTTACAAGTCCAGCGGCGAAGAAATCAAGGTGGCATAAACATGGCACGTCTGCAACAACACTATCGCGAGAAGGTGGTCCCTGAGTTGACCGCCAAGTTCGGCTACAAGTCGCCTATGCAGGTGCCGCGCCTGACCAAGATCACCCTGAACATGGGTGTGAGCGAGGCCGTCGCCGACAAGAAGGTCATGGACAACGCCGTGGGCGACCTGACCAAGATCGCCGGCCAGAAGCCGGTCGTGACCAAGGCCAAGAAGGCCATCGCCGGTTTCAAGATCCGTGAGCAGCAAGCGATTGGCTGCATGGTGACCCTGCGTGGCGTCCAGATGTACGAGTTCCTGGACCGTTTCGTCACCGTGGCCCTGCCCCGCGTGCGTGACTTCCGTGGCATCTCGGGTCGCGCCTTCGACGGCCGTGGCAACTACAACATCGGCGTCAAGGAACAGATCATCTTCCCCGAAATCGAATACGACAAGGTGGATGCCCTGCGTGGTCTGAACATCAGCATCACGACGACGGCCCGGACGGACGAAGAGTGCAAGGCACTGCTCGCCGGCTTCAAATTCCCCTTCAAGAACTGAGGTGACCTGTGGCTAAAGTAGCTTTGATCGAGCGCGAGCTCAAGCGAGACAAACTGGTCGCCAAGTACGCGAAGAAACACGCGGAACTCAAGGCCATCGCCAGCGACATGAAGCGCAGCGACGAAGAGCGCGCAGCAGCCCGTCTGGGCCTGCAGAAGCTGCCGCGCAATGCCAACCCGACGCGCCAGCGCAATCGTTGCGCCATCACTGGTCGTCCGCGTGGTACGTTCCGCCAATTCGGTCTGGCTCGCGCCAAGATCCGTGAGTTGGCTTTTGCCGGTGACATCCCCGGTGTCACCAAGGCCAGCTGGTAAGCGACAGGAGATTTGAGATGAGCATGAGTGATCCCATCGCCGACCTGCTGACGCGTATCCGTAACGCGCAGATGGTGGCCAAGACCTCCGTGTCGGTGCCTTCTTCCAAAGTGAAGATCGCCATCGCGCAGGTTCTGAAGGACGAAGGCTATATCGACGGCTTCCAGGTGAAGTCCGAAGGTGGCAAGTCCGAACTTGAAATTGCCCTGAAGTACTACGCCGGTCGCCCGGTGATCGAGCGCATCGAGCGCGTGAGCCGTCCCGGCCTGCGCGTGTACAAAGGCCGAGATTCAATTCCCCATGTCCAGAATGGTCTGGGCGTGGCCATCGTGACCACCCCCAAGGGTGTCATGACAGATCGCAAGGCGCGCGCTACCGGTGTCGGTGGCGAAGTGCTGTGCTACGTCGCCTAAGGCATTGAGGAGAAACTGAAATGTCGCGCGTAGGAAAAATGCCTATTGCCATCCCGACCGGGGTGGATGTCTCGATCAAGGCTGATCAGATCAGCGTCAAGGGTGCCGGTGGCACGCTGTCGCTGACCCAGTCGGCTCTGGTCAAGGTGAGCAACGAGGGTGGCAAACTGAGCTTTGCCCCCGCCAACGAATCTCGTGAAGCCAATGCCATGAGCGGCACCATGCGTCAGCTGGTGAACAACATGGTCAACGGCGTGAGCAAGGGCTTCGAGAAGAAGCTGACGCTGATCGGCGTGGGCTACAAGGCCCAGGCTTCCGGTGCCAAGCTCAACCTGGCCGTGGGTTACTCCCACCCGGTGAACATCGAGATGCCTGCGGGCATCACGGTGGCCACCCCGGCCCCCACGGAAATCGTGATCAAGGGTGCAGATCGTCAGCGCGTCGGCCAGATCGCCGCTGAAATCCGTGCCGTCCGTCCTCCCGAGCCCTACAAGGGCAAGGGCATCCGTTATGCGGATGAGAAGGTCACGATCAAAGAGACCAAGAAGAAATAAGGAGCTGCACCATGATGACCAAGAAAGAGCAGCGTCTTCGCCGGGCCCGTCAGACCCGCATCCGCATTGCGACGCAAGGCGTGGCGCGTTTGACCGTGACCCGCACCAATTTGCACATCTACGCCAGCGTGATCTCCGGCGACGGCGCCAAGGTGCTGGCCAGTGCCTCCACGGCAGAAGCCGATGTGCGCAAGTCGCTCGGCGCTTCGGGCAAGGGTGGCAATGCCAACGCAGCCCAGCTGATTGGCAAGCGTATCGCCGAGAAGGCCAAGGCTGCCGGCGTCGACAAGGTGGCGTTTGACCGCGCCGGTTTCGCGTACCACGGCCGCGTCAAGGCGCTGGCCGATGCGGCACGTGAAGCGGGCTTGCAGTTCTAAGCAGATCGGAATTAAAGATGGCTAAAGTTCAAGCAAAGATGCAGGGCAAAGGGGCCGAGGGTCCCGAGGACGGCCTGCGCGAGAAGATGATTGCGGTCAACCGCGTGACCAAGGTGGTCAAGGGTGGTCGTATTCTGGGTTTCGCAGCACTGACTGTGGTCGGTGACGGCGACGGCCGCGTCGGCATGGGCAAGGGCAAATCCAAGGAAGTGCCGGCTGCCGTGCAGAAGGCCATGGAAGAGGCCCGTCGCAACATGCTCAAGGTGTCGCTCAAGAACGGCACCCTGCACCACCAGGTGATGGGTCGCCACGGCGCGGCCAACGTCATGATGGCGCCGGCCCCCAAGGGTACGGGCATCATCGCCGGCGGCCCCATGCGTGCCATCTTTGAGGTGATGGGCATCACCGACATCGTGGCCAAGAGCCACGGTTCGACCAATCCCTACAACATGGTTCGTGCCACGCTGGACGCGCTGAGCAACTGCAGCACCCCTGCGGGTGTGGCAGCCAAGCGCGGCAAGACCGTTGAAGAACTCTTCGCTTAATCGGGAGTTTCAGACATGACTACGCAACAAACCGTCAAAGTCCAGCTGGTTCGCAGCCCGATCGGCTGCAAGGAATCGCACCGTGCCACCGTGCGTGGCCTGGGTCTGCGCAAGCTGAACAGCGTCAGCGAACTGCAGGACTCCCCTGCCGTGCGCGGCATGATCAACAAGATCAGCTATCTGGTCAAGGTTCTCTGAGAGGCCGATGATGGAACTCAATAGCATCAAACCCGCTGCGGGCGCCAAGCACGCCAAGCGTCGCGTCGGTCGCGGCATCGGCTCCGGCCTGGGCAAGACCGCCGGTCGCGGCCACAAGGGTCAGAAATCCCGTTCGGGCGGCTACCACAAGGTCGGCTTCGAAGGCGGCCAGATGCCTATGCATCGCCGTCTGCCCAAGCGCGGCTTCAAGTCGCAGCTGCTCAAGTACAACGCCGAGGTCACTCTCAGCGCACTGGAGCAGTTGGGCGCCGACACGGTCGACATCCTCACGCTCAAGCAGGCCGGTCTGGTCGGCCAGCTGGCCAAGGTGATCAAGGTCATCAAGTCCGGCGAGATCAAGAAGGCTGTCAAGCTCAATGGCATCGGTGCCACCGCTGGCGCCAAGGCTGCCATCGAGGCAGCCGGTGGCAGCGTGGCCTGAAGCAAAGATCGAGAGTAGAACGACGTGGCAACGAACGCGGCTCAGATAGCGAAAACCGGCAAGTTTGGCGACCTGCGTCGTCGGCTCGTCTTTTTGCTGCTCGCATTGGTGGTGTACCGCATTGGCGCGCACATCCCCGTGCCGGGCATCAATCCGGACCAGCTCAAGGCCCTGTTCGACGGCCAGCAGGGCGGCATCCTGAACCTGTTCAACATGTTCTCGGGTGGCGCACTGTCGCGCTTCACCGTGTTCGCACTGGGGATCATGCCGTACATCTCGGCATCGATCATCATGCAGCTGTTGACCTACGTGCTGCCCGCCTTCGAGCAGATCAAGAAGGAAGGTGAGGCCGGCCGTCGCAAGATCACGCAGTACACGCGGTACGCGACGCTGGGCCTGGCGCTTTTCCAGTCCCTCGGCATTGCGGTCGCTCTGGAGAGCTCTGCCGGCCTGGTGGTGGCTCCCGGCTTCGGCTTCCGCGTGACGGCTGTCGTCACGCTGACGGCGGGCACCATGTTCCTGATGTGGTTGGGTGAGCAGATCACCGAACGCGGTCTGGGCAACGGCATCTCGATCCTGATCTTCGGCGGTATCGCTGCAGGTCTGCCGGGCGCCATTGGCGGGCTGCTGGAGCTGGTTCGTACTGGCGCCATGAGCATCATCGCCGCTTTGATCATCGTCACACTGGTGGTGCTGGTCACCTACTTTGTGGTGTTCGTCGAGCGTGGTCAGCGCAAGATCCTGGTGAACTATGCGCGTCGCCAGGTCGGCAACAAGGTCTACGGCGGCCAGTCCTCGCACCTGCCGCTCAAGCTGAATATGGCTGGCGTGATTCCGCCCATCTTCGCATCAAGCATCATTCTGCTGCCCGCCACTGTGGTGAGCTGGTTCAGCAGCGGCGATTCGATGGTATGGCTCAAGGACATCGCAGCCAGTCTGTCGCCGGGTCAGCCCGTTTACGTGATGTTCTATGCGTCGGCGATCGTTTTCTTCTGTTTTTTCTACACGGCGCTGGTGTTCAACAGCCGCGAGACGGCCGACAACCTGAAAAAGGGTGGTGCCTTCATACCCGGCATTCGCCCCGGTGACCAGACCGCGAAGCACATCGACCGCATCCTTTTGCGTCTGACGATGGCCGGAGCGATCTATATCACCTTTGTTTGTCTGTTGCCCGAGTTCCTGATCCTGAAGTACAACGTCCCGTTCTACTTTGGCGGTACCTCCCTGCTGATCATCGTGGTGGTGACCATGGACTTCATGGCCCAGGTGCAGAACTACATGATGTCGCAGCAGTATGAATCGCTGTTGAAGAAAGCCAATTTCAAGGCGACGCCAGGTGTCTGAAAGAGATGGCGAAAGACGATGTGATTCAGATGCAGGGCGAAGTGCTGGAGAACCTGCCCAACGCGACCTTTCGCGTGAAGCTGGAAAACGGGCACGTCGTGCTGGGACATATTTCCGGCAAGATGCGGATGCATTACATCCGTATCCTGCCGGGTGACAAGGTGACTGTCGAGTTGACGCCTTACGACTTGACGCGGGCACGGATCGTATTCAGGGCCAAATGAATTTGCAGGTTCCGGATTGTCCGGAACCAGGCTTTAGAAGTTTTAGGAGAATGAAATGAGAGTTTCGGCTTCGGTCAAGAAAATTTGCCGCAACTGCAAAATCATCCGCCGCAAGGGTGTGGTGCGCGTGATCTGCACGGATCCCCGCCACAAGCAGCGTCAAGGCTGATTGCAAGAGTTATAGAGGACGAAAATGGCACGTATCGCTGGCATCAACATTCCGCCGCATAAGCATGCAGAGATTGGCTTGACCGCCATCTTCGGCATCGGTCGCACGAGCGCTCGCAAAATTTGCGATGCTTGCGGCATTGCATATTCCAAGAAGATCAAAGATCTGACCGACTCTGATCTGGAAAAAATCCGCGACCAGATCGCCGGTATCACCATTGAGGGTGACCTGCGTCGCGAGACTACGATGAACATCAAGCGTTTGATGGACATCGGCTGCTACCGCGGCTTCCGTCACCGCCGTGGCCTGCCCATGCGCGGCCAGCGCACGCGCACCAATGCCCGTACCCGCAAGGGTCCGCGCAAGGGCGCCGCAGCACTGAAGAAATAAACTGGCATTGAAAGATCACCATGGCTAAAGCTCCCGCCAATAATGCCGCGCAACGTGTGCGCAAGAAGGTTCGCAAGAACGTGGCTGACGGTGTCGCTCACGTGCACGCCTCCTTCAACAACACCATCATCACGATCACCGATCGCCAGGGCAATGCCCTGTCGTGGGCCTCGTCGGGTGGCCAGGGCTTCAAGGGCTCGCGCAAGTCCACTCCGTTCGCTGCCCAGGTGGCTTCCGAAGTCGCTGGTCGCGCGGCCATGGAGCAGGGTATCAAGAACCTCGATGTCGAAATCAAGGGCCCCGGCCCGGGTCGCGAGTCTTCGGTGCGTGCTCTGGCCGCACTGGGCATTCGCATCAACCTGATCTCCGACGTGACCCCGGTGCCGCACAACGGCTGCCGTCCGCAGAAGCGTCGCCGCATCTAAGCGGTTCGCGACACATTTTCAACAAGCCCACCGCCACCGGCATTGCGCTGGTGGCTCCCGCAGTTTTCTGCGGCAGTTGACATAGAAGGAAGTTCAAGTGGCACGCAATCTCGGCCCCAAGGCCAAACTCTCCCGCCGTGAAGGCACGGACCTGTTCCTCAAGAGCGCACGTCGTTCGATCAGCGACAAGGCCAAGTTCGACTCCAAGCCCGGCCAGCATGGCCGTACTTCGGGCGCCCGCACTTCAGACTTCGGTCTGCAGCTGCGTGAGAAGCAGAAGGTCAAGCGTATGTATGGCGTGCTGGAGCGCCAGTTCCGCCGCTACTTCGAGGAAGCCGATCGTCGCAAGGGCAACACCGGCGCGAACCTGCTGTTCCTCCTCGAGTGCCGCCTGGACAACGTGGTGTATCGCATGGGTTTCGGTTCGACCCGTGCGGAAGCACGTCAGATGGTCTCGCACAAGGCGGTGACTGTGAATGGCAAGTCTGTCAACATTCCTTCGTTCTCGGTGAAGGCTGGTGATGTGATCGCCGTGCGCGAAAAGTCGAAGAAGCAGAACCGTGTGGTGGAAGCACTGCAACTGGCACAGCAGGTTGGCATGCCGGCCTGGGTGGAAGTGAATCTCGACAAGGCCGAAGGTACGTTCAAGAAGGTGCCCGATCGCGATGAGTTCGGGTCCGACATCAACGAATCGCTGATCGTCGAGTTGTACTCAAGGTAAACAGGGTGTTGGTGAGGTTGCTGCGCAACCGCCGACCCTGAAGTTTTTCGTCCCTGACCGGGAGCTATACCGGTCAGGCGCTTCACCAGCCTTACCGGTGTAACGAGCCGGGGGTATTGACAGGAAGTCTGCATGCAAACGAGTCTGCTGAAACCCAAAGCAATCAACGTCGAACAACTCGGCCCGAACCGCGCCAAAGTGGCGCTGGAGCCGTTTGAGCGTGGCTATGGCCATACCCTGGGTAACGCGTTGCGTCGTGTTCTGCTGTCGTCGATGCCTGGTTACGCGGCGACCGAGGTGACCATTGCCGGCGTGCTGCACGAGTACTCGTCCATCGACGGTGTGCAGGAAGACGTGGTCAACATTCTGCTGAACCTCAAGGGTGTGGTGTTCAAGCTGCACAACCGTGACGAAGTCACGCTGAGCCTGCGCAAGGACGGCGAGGGTATGGTCACCGCTGCTGACATCCAGACCCCTCACGATGTCGAGATCATCAACCCGGGCCACGTGATCGCCACGCTGTCGGCTGGTGGCAAGCTCGACATGCAGATCAAGGTCGAGAAGGGCCGCGGTTATGTGCCGGGTACCATGCGTCGCTACGGCGACGAGCCGACCAAGTCGATCGGCCGCATCGTCCTGGATGCTTCCTTCTCCCCGGTCAAGCGCGTGAGCTACACCGTCGAGAGCGCCCGCGTCGAGCAGCGTACCGACCTGGACAAGCTGGTCGTCGAGATCGAGACCAACGGTGCCATCACCGCCGAAGACGCCGTGCGCGCCTCCGCCAAGATCCTGGTGGAGCAGCTGGCAGTGTTTGCGCAGCTCGAGGGCAGCGAACTCGCCGCTTTCGACGCCCCGGCACCGCGCAGCGGCAGCCAGTTCGATCCGATCCTGCTGCGTCCGGTCGACGAACTCGAACTGACCGTGCGTTCGGCCAACTGCCTCAAGGCCGAGAACATCTATTACATCGGCGACCTGATCCAGCGCTCCGAGAACGAACTGCTCAAGACCCCGAATCTGGGTCGCAAGTCGCTCAACGAGATCAAGGAAGTGCTCGCTTCCCGCGGTCTGACCTTGGGCATGAAGCTCGAGAACTGGCCGCCGGCCGCGCTCGAAAAGCGATAAACAAGGCGGGAACGAGGCTGCTCAAGCAGCCTCGCCCGTTGATTTTTTAGAAGACCCGGAACACCGGGTCGTGTGCACCAGGCAGTACCTGATACGGCTGTCTGTTTATAACGAAAGGAAAGCACCATGCGTCACGGACACGGTCTCCGTAAACTTAACCGCACCAGCGAGCACCGCCTCGCCATGCTGCGCAACATGATGAATTCGCTGATCGAGCACGAGGTCATCAAGACCACCGTGCCGAAGGCCAAGGAACTTCGTCGTGTGGTCGAACCCATGATCACCCTGGCCAAGGAAGCGACGCTGGCCAACCGCCGCCTCGCTTTTGATCGCTTGCGTGATCGCGACAGCGTCACCAAGCTGTTCAACGATCTCGGCCCGCGTTTCAAGACGCGTCCGGGCGGCTACACCCGCATTCTCAAGATGGGTTTCCGCGTCGGTGACAACGCCCCCATGGCTCTGGTTGAGCTGGTGGACCGCCCCGCTGAATCTTCTGAGACAGCGAAGCCGGAATAAGCTACAATGCTAGATTACCGCGCGATGGAGCAGCCTGGTAGCTCGTTGGGCTCATAACCCAAAGGTCGGAGGTTCAAATCCTCCTCGCGCAACCAAATCAAGAAAGCCCTCTTACGAGGGCTTTCTCTTTTCGGGTATGGCCATAATGAATACTCGTTCATTTGGTTTGGGCCTGTCATGCCGGCTCAGCCCGCCTACACAGTTGAATGTCAGGAAGCATCATGGTTACACGCCGTCAGATTGGCTTGGCCGCCGCGTCGCTGTTGGCTTCGCCCGCCTTGCTCAAGGCGCAAGGTAGCAACAAGATCATCCTTGGCCAGTCGGCCGCCTTCACCGGTCCCGCCGCAGAGCTGGGCATCCAGTTCCACCAGGGGGCCAAGATCTGGTTTGATCAGGTCAACGCGCAAGGCGGCGTCGCAGGCAAGATCGTCGAGATCAAGACCCTGGACGACGGTTACGAGCCCGACCGGTGCGCGGCCAATACCCAGAAGCTGATCAACGAAGATGTGTTCGCGCTCTTCGGCTACATCGGCACGCCGACCAGTCTGGCTGCGCTGCCCTTGCTGACCAAGGCCCAGGTGCCCTTCATAGCGCCATTCACAGGCGCCATGGGTTTGCGTGAGCCTTTCAACAGGCAGGTGTTCCATCTGCGCGCTTCCTACAACGATGAAACCGCATTGATTGTCAGGCAGCTCACCAACCTGGGTCTCAAGAAGATCGCTGTCTTCTACCAGAACGATGCCTACGGCAAGGCCGGTCTGGACGGCGTGACTCTGGCGCTGTCCAAAATGGATCTCAAACCGGTGGCGCAAGCCACGGTGGAGCGCAATTCGGTGGACGTGGCGGATGCCGTGCGAAAGCTCGGCGCGGCAGCGCCAGACGCGGTGGTGCAGATCAGCGCCTACAAATCTTGCGCGGCGTATATCCGTGCGGCCCGTGCCGCCGGCTATGGCGGTACTTTCTACAACGTGTCCTTCGTGGGCACGCAGGCCTTGGCCGACGAGCTGGGCAAGGATGGCGCCGGCGTCGTGGTCTCGCAGGTCATGCCCTCGCCCTATTCCCTCGCGCGGCCGATCGCCCGGGAGTTTGCCGAAGCCGTGAAGAAGGCTGGCGGTAGCGCCCAGGCCAACTTTTCCAGCATGGAAGGCTACCTTGCCGCCAAGGTCGTGACCGAGGGGCTCAAGCGTGCCGGTGCGCGCATCAACAGCCGCGAGGGACTGATCCAGGGCATCGAGTCCATCGGCAGCCAGAGCCTGGGTGGTTTTCAGGTCAACTTCTCGCCCACCCAGCATGTCGCCTCGACCTTCGTCGAACTGTCCATGCTGATCGGCGACGGCCGCGTCCGGACCTGAGGATCGCCGGGGAAGACCCCGCATGACAAGGGCTTAGCCGAGGGCATAGACTCTCACCCATGAAGGTCATCGATTCCATCGTCGCCCAGGCCGCCAGCATGGCGGCCATCCGGCGCGACATCCACGCACACCCCGAGCTCTCCTTCCAGGAGCAACGCACCGCCGAACTGGTCGCCGCCAAGCTCACGGAGTGGGGCATACCCGTGCACCGTGGTCTGGCTGGAACCGGCGTGGTGGGGATCATCCGGCAGGGCCAGTCCCCCCGAGCAATCGGGCTGCGTGCCGATATGGACGCCCTGCCCCTGCAGGAGGGCAACACCTTTGCCCACGCCAGCCGCCATGACGGCAAGATGCACGCCTGCGGCCATGACGGCCATACGGCCATGCTGCTCGCTGCGGCCCAGCATCTGGCACAGCACCGCGATTTCGACGGCACTGTCTACCTGATCTTCCAGCCCGCCGAAGAAGGCGGCGCCGGGGCCAACGAGATGATCAAGGATGGCCTGTTCGAGAAATTCCCGATGGAGGCGGTGTTTGGCATGCACAACTGGCCGGGCATGCGTGCGGGAACCTTTGCGCTGAGCCCGGGGCCCGTGATGGCGTCGAGCAATGAATTCAAGGTTGTCATCCGGGGCAAGGGTGGGCACGCCGCCATGCCGCACAACGCGGTGGACCCGGTGCTGGTGGCCTGCCAGATGGTGCAGGCCTTCCAGACCATCATCAGCCGCAACATCAAACCCATCGATTCCGGCGTGATCTCGGTCACCATGATCCATGCGGGCGACGCCACGAACGTCATCGCCGACAGCTGCGAACTGCAGGGCACGGTGCGCACCTTCACGCTGGAGGTGCTGGACCAGATTGAGGCTCGCATGCGCGAGGTCGCGCAGCACACGTGTGCGGCCTTCGGCGCTCGCTGCGAGTTCGTCTTCGAACGCAACTATCCGCCCACCATCAATGCCGAGCAGGAGGTGGCCTTCGCGCGCAAGGTCATGGCGGGCATCGTCGGCGAGAGCAATGTGCTCAAGCAGGAGCCCACCATGGGCGCGGAAGACTTTGCCTACATGCTGCTGGCCAAGCCTGGTGCATATGCCTTCATCGGCAATGGCGACGGCGTGCATCGCGAGATGGGCCACGGCGGTGGGCCCTGCAGCCTGCACAACCCGAGCTACGACTTCAATGACGAACTCATCCCGCTGGGGGCAAGCTACTGGGTGAAGCTGGCCGAGGCCTGGCTGGCGGCCAAGCGCTGAAGACGCTTCAGCGCGGGAGGCAGAAGCCGCGGTGCGCGGCGATCTGCAGCAGACCGTCAAAGATCAGCGTGTCGTGGAGCTCGAAAGCCGTGGCCAGGCTGGGCGCCATCTTCCAGCCCGCGCCGCCGGCCATGACGCACCAGGGCTCGGCGCCACAGTGCTCCCGCAAATGGTCCACCATGCGCTCCATCGCACCGGCAATCGCGTAAGTGCCGCCGCTGGTCAGTGCATCGCTGGTGTTGGTGGGAAAGGGGCGGACCTCGCCCGTTGGCACGTGCAGGCCGGCGGTGCCGGATTCCAGCGCCCGCAGCATGATGCCGTGGCCCGGCAGGATATAGCCTCCGAGAAAGAGGCCGCGGGCATCGATGGCTTCCACCGTGACGGCCGTGCCCACCATGGACACCACGATGGGTCGCGGCGCGCCCATCGCCAGCATGCGGTGCCAGGCGCCGATCATGGCCACCCAGCGGTCCGGACCCAGACGGGCGGGGTGGTCATAGCCATTGCTCAGGCCCGCTTCCTGGGCGCTGGAAATGACCCAGTGCGGGGTGACGTCCCAGTGCTCCATCTGGGCTTCGACGCGGTGCTTCACGGCGTCACTGGCGACCACGCAGCCGAGCATGCAGCTCGGCGAGGGCAGGTCGGCCCAGGCGGTCTCAGCCAGGCGGTCGATGTGATCGAGGAACTCCGCGCCCTGGGCCAGAAGCTGTGCGCCGGGTCGCGGCGCGTCGTAGAGGGCCCACTTCAAGCGGGTGTTGCCAACGTCGAGGGCGAGGAAAGACATGGTTTGGGATCCGTGGGCAACGCGCCCGATCATAAAGGATGCCCCTGGATCGGGGCCTCAACAGGCCCTAGCCCTGGCGCCAGGGCAAACCGTGGTAGCGCCAGCCCCCTTTGCGGCCTCGATGCGCCAACGCGTCCGGATCCCCTTCGAAACCCTCCAGGATGTTGTACGCCTCCAGCCCGAGCTCCGTGGCGCGACGGGCGGCCGCAATCGACCGGACCCCGCTGCGGCAGAGCATGACCGCCTTCTTGCCAGCGGGAACAGCGGCGTGGACAGCCGCATCGAAATCAGGGTTCGCGATCATGCCGGGCCACTGCTTCCACGCCACGCCGACCCCTCCCGGAACGAAGCCAACCCACTCGCGCTCGGCATCGCTGCGCACATCCACCAGCACGGCCTCGCCGGCTTGCACCCATGACCAGGCCAGCTGCGGCGTGACATTGCCCGCGTAGCCTTCGGCGGCGCGCACGGCCATGAGCGCCGCCCCATCGGCATCGTGGCGCAGGCCCGACTGCAGGTTGGCCGGCACGGCTTCCTCGATGCGCTTGGGCTTGGGCAGGTTCAGACTGTCCATGATCGCCATGAACTCGGCCAGCGACTTGCCCGCCACCCGCGCGTTAGTCGCCTTCTCGGCACCGATGGTCGAGTGGCTGCGGCCCTGGTAGTCGTGCGCCGGCCAGACCAGGGTGTCGTCCGGCAGCGCGAACAACACCTGGGTCAGGCTGCGGTAAAGCGCCTCGGCACTGCCGGACTGGAAGTCCGTGCGACCACAGCTGTTGATCAGCAGCGTATCCCCGGTAAAGACATGGCGCCGGCCTTCGGACTCCCAGACGTAACTCATGCTGCCTGCTGTGTGGCCCGGCGTGTGCAGCGCCTGAATCTGCTGGCTGCCAAAACCCAGGGTGGCGTCGTGCTGCAGCTGGACGGCCGCGGTGAGGATCCCGCAAGCCGCAGGCGCAGCGGTGCGTGCCCCCGCATGCTCAGCCAGCAGGCCGGCGCTGGTGATGTGGTCCGCATGGGCGTGGGTTTCCACGGCCCACAGAAGGTTGAGGCCGTACTCACGCAGCACACGCAGGTCGCGCTCGACCTGCTCGTCGACCGGGTCGATGATGAGCGCCTCGCGCGAGACGGGGTCGAACAGCAGGTAGGTATAAGTGCTGGAGGCCGGGTCGAAGAGCTGGATCGGATTCATAGGGGAGTCAGGGGTGAGGCTGGCCGCAGAACGAACCCCCAAGGATACGCAAAAAAAAGGGCCGCGTCAGACAGGTGACACGACCCTCGCTGCCGGATGGCAGACGGGACTCAGACGATCTTGACGCTCAGATTGGGCAGCCCGTCGATGTGCATCTCGATCACATCACCCTTGACCACCGGCCCCACGTTCTCCGGTGTGCCCGAGTAGATGATGTCGCCAGGGAAGAGCTCGTTGGCCTGCGAGAGCTGGCTGATCTGCTCGGCGACGCTCCAGATCATCTGGTTCAGGTTGGCGTTCTGCTTGACGGTGCCGTTGACCTTGAGCCAGATGTTGCCCTTGGTGAAATGCTCGACCTGACCGAGCTTGTGCACGGCACCGATAGGCGCCGACCTGTCGAAGCTCTTGCCGATTTCCCAGGGCTTCTTCTGGTCGCCCATGGCGCGCTGCAGGTCGCGTCGTGTCATGTCCAGGCCCAGGGTGTAGCCGTAGACCAGTTCCAAGGCCTTCTCGACCGGGATGTTGCGCCCGCCCTTGCCCAGGCAAGCCACCAGTTCGGCCTCGTAGTGGTAGTTCTTGGTCAGGGAAGGGTAGGGGTGGTCAGCCACAGTGCCAGGGGTCACGTACTGGATGGCGTCGGTCGGCTTCTGGAAGAAAAAGGGCGGTTCACGATCCGGGTTGGAACCCATTTCAATCGCATGGGCTCGGTAGTTGCGCCCAATGCAATAGATGCGGCGCACGGGGAACATCTCGTCGCTGCCGACGATGGGGATGTAGGTATCACTGACCTCAAAGGGGGTCTTGGCCTTGTTCTGGGCCACGCCCGGCAAGGCGCAACCGGCCAAGGCGCCAGTGGTGACCAAGGCCGAATTCTGGAAAAAATGCCGTCGATCCATGAGCGTCTCCTTTTTATTTGTAGGGCTAATGTGCTGGTGCACAGCCGCTTTGTACCAGCATCCCGCCCTGCTGTACCTGTCTATTCTTGAGAACTGTTTTTCAGGAAGCGTGAAATACTGGTGAAAACCCCTAGCAGTACGCAAGCCCACTCAGGCGCAGAATGCGTCCCCGATGGTAAGCAAACTCATCGCACCGATCACTACCGGAGAACATCTTGACCGATAAGACAACCCCCAATCGCCGCAGCCTGCTCAAGGGCGTCGCCGTCGCCGCCGGCGCCATGGCTGCCCCCATGGTCGCCACTGCGCAAACCACCACCAGCCTGCGCTTTCAGAGCACCTGGCCGTCCAAGGACATCTTCCACGAGTACGCCAGCGACTTCGCGTCCAAGGTCAACGCCATGTCTGGCGGCAAGCTCAAGATCGAAGTGCTGCCTTCGGGCTCCGTCGTGCCGGCCTTCCAGCTGCTGGAAGCCGTGAACAAGGGCACCCTGGACGGTGGCCACGGCGTGGTGGCCTACCACTACGGCAAGCAGTCTGCGCTGGCCCTGTGGGGCTCTGGTCCGGCCTTCGGCATGGACCCCAACATGGTTCTGGCCTGGCACAACTACGGTGGCGGCAAGGCCATGCTGGAAGAGATCTACAAGTCCATCAACATGGACGTCGTCTCCTACCTTTACGGCCCCATGCCCACCCAGCCCTTCGGCTGGTTCAAGAAGCCGATCGCCAAGCTGGGCGACGTCAAGGGCGTGAAGTTCCGCACCGTGGGCCTGGCCGTTGACATGTACACCGACATGGGTGCTGCCGTGAACCCGCTGCCCGGCGGCGAAATCGTGCCGGCCCTGGATCGTGGCCTGATCGACGGCGCCGAGTTCAATAACGCCTCTTCCGACCGCCTGCTGGGCTTCCCTGATGTGGTGAAGAACTGCATGCTGCAGAGCTTCCACCAGTCTGGCGAGCAGTTCGAAATCCTGTTCAACAAGGGCAAGTACGACTCGCTGCCGGCCGAACTCAAGGCCATGATCGACTACGGCGTGCAAGCCGCCAGCGCCGACATGAGCTGGAAGGCGATCGAGCGCAACTCCAAGGACTACATCGAACTCAAGAAGGTCGGTGTCAAGTTCTACAAGACGCCGGACGCCATCCTGCAGGCCCAGCTGGCTTCCTGGGACAAGATCATCGAGAAGAAGAGCGCAGAGAACCCGCTGTTCAAGAAGGTGATCGAGTCGCAGAAGGCCTTCGCCGAGCGCACCACCCAATGGCAGAACGACTACATGGTCGACTTCAAGATGGCCTCCCGTCACTACTTCGGCAAGAAGCCGGCCAAGAAGGCCTGATGGTCTGAGCGGGTAGAATCCCGTCGGCCCGCTGAGGGCGCCGTGGTGCAAGCCATGGCGCCCTCAGTTCATTCTGTCTCTCTGACTACAACCTGACCTGCTGGGAACACTATGCAGAACTTCCTGCTTGCGGTCGATCGCCTGTCCACCTGGATCGGCAAGATCTTCGCCTGGACCGCCCTCATCCTCACCCTCATGATCAGCTGGGAGGTGGCCTCGCGCTACCTGTTTAACCAGCCTCACGCCTGGATGCTGGACTTCCAGATCATGATGTACGGCACCCTGTTCATGACGGCGGGCGCCTACACACTTGCCAAGAACGGCCACGTGCGCGGCGATGTGCTCTACGGCTTCTTCCAGCCGCGCACCCAGGCCACCCTGGACCTGATCCTCTACTTCGTGTTTTTTCTGCCCGGCATCACGGCGCTGACCTGGGCTGGCTGGACCTACTTCAACGAATCCCTGGCGATCAACGAGCAGACCTTCTCGGCCGAGCCGCTGCCGATGTACCCCTTCAAGTTCATCATCCCGCTCTCGGGCGGCATCCTGCTGCTGCAAGGCATCGTCGAAATCATCCGCTGCATCATGTGCATTCGTGACGGCGTATGGCCCTCGCGCGAAGAAGACGTGGAGGAAGTCGACGTCGAGAAACTCAAGGCCATGGTCCACGTGAAAGACGAAGACATCCAGGCGCTGGACAAGTACGTCGTCAAGGAAGGCGCCCACAAATGAAAATCCGCAAAGAACTCTGGTTTGGCTTCGGCCTCATGGGGCTGATCATCCTGGCCGCCCTGACCATGCTGGTCAGCGTCGACAAGATCACCAACGGTCACATTGGTCTGCTGATGCTCTCGCTGGTGGTGGTTGCCATCATGCTGGGCTTCCCCACGGCCTTCACGCTCATGGGCATGGGCATGATCTTCACCTGGATCGCCTACGAGGAAAACACGACCAAGACGCTGGACCTGATGGTGTCCGCCGCCTTCAAGGTCATGAGCAACGACGTGCTGATCTCGATCCCGCTGTTCGTGTTCATGGGCTACCTAGTCGAGCGCGCCAACCTGATTGAAAAGCTGTTCCACAGCCTGCACCTGGCCCTGGCGCGCCTGCCCGGCGCGCTGGCCGTGGCCACCCTGGTGACCTGTGCGGTGTTTGCGACGGCCACCGGCATCGTCGGCGCCGTGGTCACGCTCATGGGCCTGCTGGCCCTGCCGCAGATGCTGCGCGCCGGCTATGACGTCAAGATGTCGGCCGGCGCCATCACGGCCGGCGGCTGCCTGGGCATCCTGATCCCTCCCTCGGTCATGCTGATCGTCTACGGCGCCACGGCCGGTGTCTCGGTGGTGCAGCTCTATGCCGGCGCCTTCTTCCCCGGGCTCATGCTGGCCGGTCTGTACATCCTTTACGTGATCATCGTCGCCAAGCTCAAGCCCCATATGGCGCCCCCGCTCTCGGCGGCCGAGCGCTACATCCCGCTGCCGCCGCTGATGGAGAAGATCGCCCCCTCGCACTCGGCGCGTGCCCTGCCGGCGCTGCTCAAGGCGCTCAAGGGCCGGCGCAATGCCGATGTGCCGACCAGCTACATCCTCAAGCAACTGGCCGTCGTGCTGGCGCCCATGGTTCTCTTCCTGTTCGTGGCTTTTTGGAGTTATTCGGGGGTCACCAGCGTGCCGCCGCTGGAAGAAACCTCCACGCTGCAAAGCATGGGCGAGAGCAATATTGAGGCGGCCGCTGATGAAGAAGAAGACGGGCTCGCCGCGCCTCCGGGGGCAGAGCAGGAAGCAAGCGCCAGCCCCGCACCTGCTGCCGCTGAAGCCGTGGCTGAACCGGCAGCCGAGCCGGTGGCTGCCAGCGCCGAGCCGGCCGCGACCAGCAAGCCTGCTCCTGTCGGTTTCTGGATCGGTCTGGGTGTGGGTGCGTTGGCCCTGGCCGTCTACTACGGTCTGCTGAGTTTCACGCGCCTGGAAGTGTTCAAGATGCTGCTGACCAGCTTCTTCCCTTTGCTGGTGCTGATCCTGTCGGTGCTGGGTTCCATCGTGATGGGCCTGGCCACGCCGACCGAGGCGGCGGCCGTCGGCGCCCTGGGCGGCTTCCTGCTGGCTGCGGCCTACAGGCAGCTGACGCTGGACGTGGTCAAGGAAAGCGTGTTCCTCACGGCCAAGACCTCGGCCATGGTGTGCTGGCTCTTCGTCGGCTCGGCCATCTTCTCGGCGGCCTTTGCCTTGCTGGGCGGCCAGGAGCTGGTGGAGAACTGGGTCATGTCGATGAACCTCACCAAGACCCAGTTCCTGGTGCTCAGCCAGGTCATCATCTTTGTGCTGGGTTGGCCGCTGGAGTGGACCGAGATCATCGTGATCTTCATGCCCATCTTCATCCCGCTGCTGGACAACTTTGGTGTCGATCCGCTGTTCTTCGGCCTGCTGGTGGCCCTGAACCTGCAGACCGCCTTCCTGAGCCCGCCGGTGGCCATGGCGGCTTTCTACCTGAAGGGTGTGAGCCCGCCGCACGTGACGCTGAACCAGATCTTTGCCGGCATGTTGCCTTTCATGGGCATCCAGGTCGTGGCCATCATCCTGCTGTACAACTTCCCGGCGATCGGCATGTGGCTGCCGCAAGTGCTGTACAGGTAATCAGCAGCGCGAGTGCTGCACAAGGAAAAAGGGGCGCTCAGGCGCCCCTTTTTCTTGGTTGAACCGGACGAAAACGTTAAGATTGACGTTTACGTAAACGTCAACGTGGACTCACCATGACCGATCTGTCCGCCGACTTCAAGGCCCTCGCGAATTACCGCCCCACGCACAAGGTGCGCTTCGTCACAGCCGCCAGCCTCTTCGACGGTCACGACGCGGCCATCAACATCATGCGGCGCATCCTGCAGGGCATGGGTGCCGAGGTCATCCACCTGGGGCACAACCGCAGCGTGGACGAGGTGGTCACGGCAGCCTTGCAGGAAGACGTGCAGGGCATCGCCATCAGCTCCTACCAGGGCGGTCACGTCGAGTACTTCAAGTACATGATGGACCTGCTCAAGGCGCGTGGCGGTGAGCACATCCAGGTTTTCGGCGGCGGTGGCGGTGTCATCGTGCCCAGCGAGATCCGCGAACTGCAAGCCTACGGCGTGACGCGCATCTACAGCCCCGAAGACGGCCAGCGCATGGGCCTGGCCGGCATGATCGGCGAGATGGTCATGCGCTGCGACCGGGATATCAGCACACTGGCGCCGAGGAACCTCGACGCCATTCAGGGCGGCAGCGAGGCCGCTTGGCGCGCGCTGGCCCAGCTCATCACTGCGCTGGAGAACGGGAAGGCCGACGCCGGGCTCATCGCGACCCTGCGTGAGCGGGCCGCGACCCGCAAGGTGCCCGTGCTGGGCATCACCGGCACCGGTGGCGCCGGCAAATCCAGCCTGACCGACGAGTTGATCCGCCGCCTGCGCCTGGACCAGGGTGATGCGCTGCGTGTGGCCGTCATCAGCATCGACCCGTCGCGCCGCAAGAGTGGTGGTGCCCTGCTGGGTGACCGCATCCGCATGAATGCCATTTCGCCCTGGAGCCAGGGGCAGCGCGTCTTCATGCGTTCGCTGGCCACGCGCGACGCCGGCAGCGAGATCAGCGCTGCCCTGCCCGATGTGCTGGCCGCCTGCAAGTGCGCTGGTTTCGATCTCGTCATCGTCGAGACCTCGGGCATCGGCCAGGGCGACGCGGCCATCGTGCCGCACGTGGACCTGCCCATGTACGTGATGACGCCCGAGTTCGGCGCGGCCAGCCAGCTCGAGAAGATCGACATGCTGGACTTCGCCGCGTTTGTCGCC
>JAUYQZ010000009.1 GCA_030695415.1 Hylemonella sp. | reverse complement strand
GATGGCGTTGTGCGCTAAAAGGCTCTGGAGATCTGCATCTGTCGGGTGGCTGCTGTCGGTGCTGCTGGGCTGGCTCGCGCTGGTCGGCGTGGCGCAGGCCCAGACGCAAGAGTTGACCCAGGCGCGGGCCAGCGTGACGGTCAATGGCGCCACGACCATCCAGAATCTGCAGCTGCCCTATCACTGGGACCGTTTTAACAAGGGTCAGCGCGGCGAGGCGGTGTTTGACCTGCCATTTGATTTGCCCGAGTCGCCTGTCGATCCCTGGGGGCTGTACCTGCCGCGCCTTGGCAACGCCTACGAGATCTGGCTCAACGGCACACTGCTGCAGCGCCAGGGCGACTTGCTGAATTACAACGGTGCAGACTATGCACGGGTGCCGCGTTATGTCGCCCTCTCGCCCGCGTTGCTGCGCTCCTCCAACCTGATCCGGGTGCACATCCGTGCCGATGTGGGGCGTCGCGGCGGACTCTCTGCGCTGGTGGTG
This sequence comes from Hylemonella sp., assembly GCA_030695415.1. GTDB lineage: Bacteria > Pseudomonadota > Gammaproteobacteria > Burkholderiales > Burkholderiaceae_C > Hylemonella. The sequence continues at coordinate 59,199 of JAUYQZ010000009.1, read as the reverse complement.
GGTCCGCAGGAGGCGGTGTATGCCGCCTACCTGCGTAATTACCACTGGCGCGGCACCAGTTCACTGGTGGTGATGGCATTCAGCCTGGTGGTTGGACTGATGGCGCTGTCGCTGTGGGTTACCCAGACGGCCCCCGATCACGCGGGTCGGACCCGGCGCGACCCGCTCTACCTGTTTGCCGGACTGGCCGAGCTGTTCTGGACGCTGGCCGTCAGCGATACCCTGATCGAAAACCCGCCCGTGCCCTGGCCTTGGTGGGGTGCGCTGCAGGTGGTGGCGCTGGGTGCCTGGGGTGTCAATATGGCGCTGTTTTGCGTTGAAGTGGCGGGCTGGGGCCGGCGCCCTGCAGCGCTGTGGTTTCGCCGCTGGCTGGGCCTGCTGATGGCCGCTAGCGTCGGCATGGCCGCGTGGGCGCTGGGTGGGGGCGAACCGCTGGCGCTGACGCTCTGGTACGCGGTCCTGGGGGCTACGCTGTTGAGCTTTGGCGTCTTTTTTCTGTGGCAGGCATTGCGCCAGGCCTCGACGGCGCACCGGGTTGTGGCGGTGGCCTTGTTGATTAACGTTTTGTTCGGCCTGCGCGACCTGTATGTGTTTCGCATTAACCCGACCTATGCCGCGAATACCCTGCTGCGGTATTCCTCGGTGCTGTTCGGCCTGGGGCTGGGCTACATCGTGATTGCACGGTTTCGCACTGCGAGCGCCCAGGCGCGCGATCTGCTGGCCACGCTGGCCGCGCGCGTGTCGCAAAAAGAAGTCGAGCTTGCCGAAAGCTACCGCATTCTTGAAATCCTGGCGCGCGAGCAGGAGCGCACAGCCGAGCGTACCCGGATCCTGCGCGATATGCACGACGGCGTGGGATCCCACATCAGTTCGGCCATCCGCCAGCTTCAGTCGGGCCGGGTCAGCCAGCAGGAGCTGCTCCAGACCCTGCGCGACACGCTGGACCAGCTCAAGCTGTCCATCGACACCATGAACCTGCCGCCAGGTGACGTGACGGCCTTGCTGGCCAATCTGCGCTACCGGCTGGAGCCGCGCCTTGCGGCGTCCGATATCGAACTGCAGTGGGGCGTGGATCTGCTGGAGCCGGTGCGGCGCCTGGACGCGCAGGCCATGCGGCAGCTGCAGTTCATGGTGTTCGAGGCGCTTTCCAATGTGCTGCAGCACGCTCACGCCAGCGTGCTGCGCATCGAGGCGACGATGACACCCCAGGGCACGCGGCTGCGCCTGGTGGACAACGGCTGCGGCTTTGATGCGACGGCCCCGCTGCGCAAGGGCCTGCAGTCGATGCGCGAGCGGGCCCAGGCGATAGGTGCCACGCTGTCGCTGCACAGCACGCCGGGGCAGACCGTGGTGGAGATCCTGATTGCCTGAAACGAGAGAGGTGCCCCCACGCTTGTCGCTTCGCGTACTGCGCTGCCCCCCGATGGCATCTGAATTCAGGCAGTCTGCAGGCCAGGCGGGCTCCGGGCGCGGGATAATGAGCGATGTCCGCCGTTTTTGACAAACCCTCTTTCTACAAGAGAACTCTTCCCATGCTGCAGGGCTTTGATGGGCTGCTTGCGTTTGCGGTGTTCCTGCTGGCCTGCGCAGGCTTGCTCATCATGTACTCGTCGGGCTACGAACATGGCACCCGCTTTGTGGACCATGGCCGCAACATGCTGATTGCCGGGGCCATCATGTTTGTGGTGGCGCAGATACCGCCGCAGCGCCTGATGAGCCTTGCTGTCCCGCTGTATGTGATGGGCGTGGCGCTGTTGGTGGCTGTCGCCATCTTTGGCATCACAAAAAAAGGGGCGCGGCGCTGGCTCAACGTCGGGATGGTGATTCAGCCGAGCGAAATCCTGAAAATCGCCATGCCTCTGATGCTGGCCTGGTGGTTCCAGAAGCGCGAAGGCCAGTTGCGGCCGCTGGATTTTCTGGTGGCGGGTGTGTTGCTGGTGATTCCCATCGGACTGATCATGAAACAACCCGATCTGGGCACCTCCTTGCTGGTGTTGGCGGCGGGCCTGGCGGTTATTTTCTTTGCCGGCCTGAGCTGGAAGCTGATTGCGCCGCCCGTGGTGCTGGGCTTGGCCGGCATTTTCCTGCTGGTGTGGTTTGAGCCGCAACTGTGTGCCGACGGGGTGCGCTGGTCCATCCTGCATGACTACCAGCAGCAGCGCATCTGCACCTTGCTCGACCCGACGCGCGACCCGCTGGGCAAGGGGTTTCACATCATTCAGGGCATGATTGCGATTGGCTCTGGCGGCGTGTTCGGCAAGGGCTTCATGGCCGGCACGCAGACGCACCTGGCATTCATTCCCGAGCGCACCACGGACTTTATCTTTGCGGCTTACTCCGAAGAGTTCGGGCTGGTCGGCAATTTGCTGCTCATTGCCGGGTTTATTTTCCTGATCTGGCGCGGCCTGGCCATTGCGCTGCAAGCCTCGACGCTGTTTGCGCGGCTGCTGGCCGGTGCGCTGACCACGATTTTCTTCACCTATGCGTTTGTCAACATGGGGATGGTCAGCGGCATCCTGCCCGTGGTGGGCGTGCCGCTGCCTTTCATCAGTTACGGCGGCACCGCCATGGTAACGCTGGGGCTGGCGCTGGGCATGCTGATGTCGATTGCCAGGGTCAAGCGCTAGTGTGGTGTTGCATGCTTGATGGTACAAATAAAACCGATGGTTTTTTGTTCAGGGCAAGGCGCAAACCACAGCAATAGCCCCGCTATTGCGCGGATTTGCAACGCCGCCATGGACAAAAAGACGCGGTTTTATGTACCGGATAGCGTGCAACACCACACTAGCTGCGCTGACGGGTGATTGGTGGCCGCTTGATGCATGTCAACGCGGTCCGTGTTTCTGGCCTGGATGAGGTCAACGGCTGGCGCGGCAATCGGTAACATGTTGAGTCATTACCAACCCTCTCCAGGAGCACTGCCATGGCCGGAAAATTTGAGCTCAAGCTGTCCAAGAACAACAAGTATTTCTTCACGCTGCAGGGCGATTCCGGGCAGGTCATTTTGACCAGTGAGATGTATGAGACCAAAGCCAGTGCGGTCAACGGGATCGAGTCGGTCAAGAAAAACGCAGCCGACGATGCTCGTTACCACCGCCTCGCCGGAAAAGATGGCGCCCCGTATTTCACGCTCAAGGCCGGCAATGGCCAGGTGATTGGCCAAAGCCAGATGTTTTCGGACGAAAAAGAGCGCGACAAGGAGCTTGACCTGTGCAAGACCCATGGGCCGGGCGCCGCCGTCAGCGACCTGACGCTTTGATTTCCGGCGCATTACGGTCCTGGCGGCAGGCATAAGCCTTGCCGGGACGTGCCAGCGTCAGACTGCCTACAATGGCCTGATGACCTCACTCAAATCTGTCCCTGCGTCCGCTCGTCAAACCAGTGTGGGAGCGCGGCCCCTGGCGCGTCCTGCGTCACCCACGCACGAGTCCACGTCCGGGCGTCTGGTCATTGCCCAAAAACTCCTGCTGGAGCCCTTCGGCCTGACCGAAGCCTCCCTGAGCCGCGCCCTCGGCGAAATCACCTCTTATGGGGTGGACGACGCCGACCTCTACTTTCAGTACACCCGCAGTGAAGGCTGGAGCCTGGAGGAAGGGATCGTGAAAACCGGCTCCTTCAGCATTGACCAGGGCGTGGGCGTGCGCGCCGTCAGCGGCGAGAAAACCGCATTTGCCTACTCCGATGATATTTCCGAAGCCTCGCTGCTCGACGCAGCGCGCACCGTGCGCAGTATCTCGGCCGCAGCCAAGGCCGGCCGCGTGAAAACGCCCACCCGAAAAATTGCCAGCAGCCGATCGCTGTACCAGGGTCTGGACCCGATTGCCACGCTCGGCAGCACCGCCAAAGTCAAGCTGCTTGAAAAGGTGGAAAAGCTCGCCAAAGCCAAAGATCCGCGTATCGTGCAGGTGATGGCCGGACTGGCCAGCGAATATGACGTGGTCATGGTGGCGCGCGCCGACGGCACGCTGGCCGCCGATGTGCGCCCGCTGGTGCGCTTGAGCGTGACGGTGATTGCCGAGCAAAAAGGCCGGCGCGAGGTGGGTTCTGGTGGCGGCGGTGGTCGCTTTGGCCTGGCCTATTTCGACGACGCACAAATTGGGGAGTACGTGGACGCTGCCGTGAATGCGGCGCTGACCAACCTGGATGCGCGCCCCGCGCCTGCCGGCGAAATGACCGTGGTGCTCGGCTCGGGCTGGCCTGGCATCTTGTTGCACGAGGCGATTGGCCACGGGCTGGAGGGTGATTTCAACCGCAAAGGCTCCAGTGCGTTTTCAGGCCGTATCGGCCAGCGCGTGGCGGCCAAGGGGGTCACGGTGCTCGATGACGGCACGCTTGCAGACCGCCGCGGCTCGCTGAATGTGGATGATGAAGGCCATGCCAGCCAGCGCAACGTGCTGATCGAGGACGGCATCCTGAAGGGCTACATCCAGGATTCGCTCAATGCGCGCCTGATGAAGGTCAAACCCACGGGCAACGGCCGCCGCGAAAGCTACGCCCATGTGCCCATGCCGCGCATGACCAACACCTTCATGCTGGGCGGCGACAAGGCGCCCGAGGAAATTGTGGCGAGCATCAAAAAAGGCCTGTACGCGACCAACTTTGCCGGCGGCCAGGTCGACATCACCTCAGGCAAGTTCGTGTTTTCGGCCAGTGAAGCGTTCTGGGTTGAAAACGGCAAAATCCTCTACCCCGTCAAGGGCGCCACCATTGTCGGTAACGGCCCGGACGCGCTGACCCGCGTCACCATGATGGGCAATGACATGCAGCTCGACAGCGGCGTCGGCACCTGCGGCAAGGAAGGCCAGAGCGTTCCCGTGGGCGTGGGCCAGCCCACTTTGCGCATTGACGGGCTGACGGTGGGCGGCACCGCCTGAGCCGCTTTGCGGGGGTGTTTTGTTGACCTGTGCTATATTAAAAGTATGAATTTAGCGAAATTTCATTTCGGTTACTTTTGGTTCTCAAGCGCCTCCGGCGGTAGAGAGACTTTCGCGTAACCCAAAAAAACGCAACAAATCTCCAAAAACCGCCGGACGCCCGGCGGTTTTTTTTTGCCTCTTCAATTTTTTGCTGATTCTTTGAACTTGTCTGAAATCTAAAAAGGAAGCCTGCGATGAATGCCAAAGCCATCTCTGCCAGCCCCGCCCCTGAAGGCTGGTATGCGAGCGTCGAAAAAACCAGCCAGACCGACGACGAACGCATCAAGGACATCACCGTGCTACCTCCACCCGAGCATTTAATCCGCTTTTTCCCGATTCGCGGCACGGCGGTTGAGTCGCTGATCACCCAGACCCGCAAAAGCATTCACAACATCATCGCGGGCAAGGATGACCGCCTGCTGGTGGTGATTGGCCCGTGTTCCATCCACGACCCCGTCGCCGCCGTGGAGTACGCGCGCCGCCTGGCCGAGCAGCGCAAGAAGTACGCCGGTACGCTCGAAATTGTGATGCGCGTGTACTTTGAAAAACCACGCACCACCGTCGGCTGGAAAGGGCTGATCAATGACCCCTACCTTGATGAGAGCTACCGGATCGACGAAGGCCTGCGCATTGCGCGCCAGTTGCTGATCGAGATCAACCGCCTCGGACTGCCGGCCGGCAGCGAGTTTCTGGATGTCATTTCCCCGCAGTACATCGGCGACCTGATCTCCTGGGGCGCCATTGGCGCACGCACCACCGAAAGCCAGGTGCACCGCGAGCTGGCTTCCGGCTTGTCGGCACCGATTGGCTTTAAAAACGGCACCGATGGCAACATCCGCATTGCCACCGACGCGATCCAGGCAGCGGCACGCGGCCACCACTTTTTGTCGGTGCACAAAAACGGCCAGGTCGCAGTGGTGCAAACCAAGGGCAACAAGGACTGCCACGTCATTTTGCGCGGTGGAAAGACACCCAATTACGATGCTGTCAGTGTGGCCGCAGCCTGCAAGGAGCTTGAGGCGGCCAAATTGCCCGCGACCCTGATGGTCGATTGCAGCCATGCCAACAGCGCCAAGCAGTACGAAAAGCAGGTGGACGTGGCCCGCGACATTGCGGCCCAGGTGGCTGGCGGCTCGCGCCAGGTGTTTGGCCTCATGGTCGAAAGCCACCTGCGTTCCGGTGCGCAAAAGTTCACGGCGGGCAAGGACGACGCCGCGGCGCTGGAATACGGCAAGAGCATCACCGACGCTTGCCTGGGCTGGGACGATTCCCTGACGGTGCTGGAGTCCTTGTCTGCCGCTGTGCTGGCGCGCAGGGCAAAATAAGGTTCTGCTGCGAATTTTCGACACCCCAAGCCGCCGAAATTGGCGCCAGCATTTCATCATTCACCCCATCAGGAGTCAGCCATGCACAGCGAAGTTAGCGTGACATTCAGAGACGGCCCCCCCGTGCGTATCGACCTCAATGAAGTGCAGCCCCTGCCGCACGAGAGCGCACGCAAGTGGCTCGATGAACAGTTCACCCAGATGGGGTGCGAGCCGCTGCGGCCCACCGGCAAGCTGCTGATGGCCGACAAGGTGGTGGTGGTGGCCCAAGCTGCTGGGCCGGCCGGGTTCGCAGATGCCCAATGGGCGCAGGATTTTGCCCGCGCAGCCAGTGCCGCGCTGGCCAAGCCGGTGGTGCATATTGATGCGGATTCGCTCAGCATCAGTTACTGAATGAGTCGCTCGCCAGCGGGCAGCGGGATGGGCACAGTGGCGGCTGGCAGGGACCATCGCCGCTGCAGCTCAAGCTGGGGTCTGCAGGCTGAATGGATCAAATTATTTGATATTTTTGACCTCTAGCCCAAGCAGGTAGGCATTGAGTAGCTATTAAATTTATAGCATTTTGCGGTCCGGGCTCCCCCAGGAAACAACGTCAATCCCGGAGCGCTTCGAGTAGTTTGGCGTGAATTCCGCCAAACCCTCCATTGCTCATGCACAGCAAGTGGTCGCCTGGCTTGGCGGCCGCCTTGACTTGGCTCACCAACTGGTCAAGCGTGTTGGCTACTAGCGCCTTTTCGCCCATGGAGGCCAAGGCGGTGGCGGCGTCCCAGTCCAGCCCGCCGGCGTGGCAAAACGCCAGGTCAGCCTGCTCCAGGCTCCAGGGCAGTTGCGCGGTCATGGTGCCCAGCTTCATGGTGTTGCTGCGCGGCTCAAAGATGGCGAGGATGCGCGCAGTGCCTTTTCCTGCGCCGTTGAGCTGGCGGCGCAGGCCGTCCACGGTGGTGTGGATGGCGGTCGGGTGGTGGGCGAAATCGTCGTACACCGTGATGGCGCCTTGACCAAAGGGGACCACGCCGCGCACTTCCATGCGGCGTTTGACGTTCTGGAAGCCGGCCAGCGCCTGCGCCGCCAGTTCGGGGGCGACGCCCACATGCTCGGCCGCCGCGATGGCTGCCAGGGCATTGAGCTGGTTATGGACGCCGCTGATCGTCCACTGCACATGGGCTGCGGTGTGCCCGGCTTTGAGCACCTTGAAGTCGTTGGGCTCGCCTTGGGCGGTGAAGCCGCCTTGATTCCGCGGGCTGCCGCCAAAGCGTACTTGCTCACTCCAGCAACCCTGGGCCAGCACGCGCTGCAGACTGTCCTGTGTGGCATTCACGACCACGCGCCCTTGTGAGGGGACGGTGCGCACCAGGTGATGAAACTGGCGTTCGATGGCCGCCAGGTCGTCAAAAATGTCGGCGTGGTCGAACTCCAGGTTGTTCAGAATGGCGGTGCGCGGACGGTAATGCACGAATTTGCTGCGCTTGTCGAAAAACGCGGTGTCGTATTCGTCCGCCTCGATGACAAAGGTTGTGCCCTGGCCCAGGCGGGCCGACACGCCAAAGTTGAGCGGCACGCCACCGACCAAAAAGCCGGGCTGGAGCCCGGCGTGCTCCAGTATCCAGGCCAGCATGGCGGTGGTGGTGGTTTTGCCGTGGGTGCCGGCCACGGCGAGGACGTGGCGGCCCTGCAGCACATGTTCGGCCAGCCATTGCGGGCCGCTGGTATAGGGCAGGCCACGGTCCAAAATGGCTTCCATCAGCGGAAATTTCGGGGCTCCATCGGCCAGCGTCGCCCGCGACACGACATTGCCCACGACAAACATGTCGGGCCGAAAACCGGCTTGGGCCAGCTGGTCGGCGCTGTAGCCTTCAATCAACTCAATCCCCAGGGCGCGCAATTGGTCGCTCATGGGCGGATAGACGCTGGTGTCGCAGCCCGTGACCTGGTGCCCCGCCTCGCGCGCCAAAGCCGCCAAGCCGCCCATGAAGGTGCCGCAAATCCCCAAAATATGTATGTGCATGGCCGATATTTTAGGGAGGCTCCGATGCACGCTCTTGGGTTTAAACGGAAAAGGCTTTTGATGCAATGCTGGCGGATGTGATCTGCTCTATATTTAATAGCATTCCTGGTGACTTTGAACTTTAGCCGCTGACACGGGACTAACTTGTGCGCAATCGTTTGCGCGCTGACGAGTCTCCTTAACTATTCGCTTCTGGCCCTCCAGCCAGTCGCCCTTGAACTTGCATACCCTCAAATCTGAAATTGCCGCCACCGCCGCCGCGCTGGTGGTTGAGGAAGGACTGGAATACGGTCCTGCCAAACGCCGCGCGATCAAGCAGTTGGCGCTGCCTGCACGCACCGAATTGCCTGGCAACGAGGAGCTGGAAGACGCTGTGCGCGAGTACATTACGCTGTTTTTCGCCGACACCCAGCCCGCCGAACTGGCGGCCCTGCGCGCGCTGGCGCTGGTCTGGATGGAGCGCTTGAAGCAATTTCGGCCCTATCTGGCAGGCGCTGTCTGGCACGGAACGGCCACGCGGCTGTCCGATATCTACATCCAGCTGTTTTGCGATGACCCGAAGTCGGCCGAAATTGCCCTGATCGAGCACAACGTCGCTTACGAGCCGCGCACCGTCACCGGCTTTACCGGCGGCAGTGTGGAAGCGCTGAGCCTGCGCAGTGCGTGCAAACCCCTGAATGAGACGGTTGGCGTGCACTTGATGGTCTACGACCACGACGACCTGCGCGGCGCCTTGCGGCCAGACGCCAAAGGCCGCACGCCGCGCGGCGACCTGGCCGCCGTGCAAAAATTGCTGTCTACCCCTTTTGAATCTCTTTTGGAACCAAGCAAGTGAAACGCAGAAATATGCTTTATGGCGGCGTCGCGACGGCGGCAGGTATAGCCGGTGCCGGTGCGGCCTGGTGGAAATTCCAGCCCCACGATGTGGTGGCCGGCGAGCCCGAGAGGGCGGCCGAGTCGTTCTGGAATCTGAATTTTGATACCCCGGACGGCAAGAATCTGCCCATGAGCAGTTTTCGCGGCAAGGTGGTGCTGGTGAATTTCTGGGCCACCTGGTGCCCTCCTTGCGTTGAAGAGCTTCCTTTACTGGACTACTTCTACCAGGAAAACAAGGAAAAAAACATTCAGGTTGTGGGCCTGGCCGTTGACCAGCCCAGCGCGGTGCGGACCTGGCTGCAAAGCAAACCACTGAATTTCCCGGTCGGCATGGCGGGCTTGGCAGGAACTGAACTGAGCAAGTCGCTGGGCAACCAGACGGGGGGCTTGCCTTTTTCGGTGGTGTTTGGCGCGTCCGGCCAGTTGCTTCACCGCAAGCTTGGCCAAGTTTCGCCAGAAGACTTGGCGCTCTGGGCCAAACTCAAATAGTCCTCAAACAGCCAACAGCCAACAGCCAACAGCCAACAGCCGATGACCAGCGCGGGTTCTGGTCAAGGGTGCAGGCGCGCCTGCAAGGTGCCGCGAGTGTTTCGAAATTGCGGTATTTTCGCTTAACTGTCCTTTTCTCATCACTTTGGACGTAGGCTGCGCTGTGCGACTTAAACCCCGGGGGCTGGTTTTGCCGGTCCTGGCTTGAGGTAAACTCTGCGCTTTGCCGAGCCTGTCAGGCCGCTGTCACGCGAAATAGTTAACTGATAGGTGCTTTAAGGCGTAAAAGCAGAGAGTAAGTGAAAAAAGAAGGAAGTTCGGTGTGTGCTTGGGTGTCCAGGCCGGCTTCCAGATGAATTTAAAGCTGCGTGCTGAAGTCTTCGCGCCAGCACCTACCGTCGTTGGAGAGAATCTATGGATTTAAGAAAACTCAAGACACTGATCGACCTGGTTTCAGAGTCTAACGTGTCTGAACTTGAGATTACCGAAGCCGAGGGCAAGGTACGCATTGTCAAATCCAGTGGTGCTCCTGTTGTGATGCATCAGCCTGCCGTGGCCATGGTGGCCGCCCCCGTGGCGGGCGTTTCGGCTGTGGCCGAAGCTGCGCCAGCGGCTCCCGCCGGTCACGCCGTCAAGTCGCCCATGGTGGGCACTTTCTACCGTTCCGCCAGCCCCGGCGCCAAGCCCTTTGTCGAACTCGGCACGGTGGTCAAGGAAGGTGAGACGATCTGCATCATTGAGGCCATGAAGATTCTTAACGAGATCGAAGCCGACAAGGCGGGCACCGTGACCAGGATTCTTTCAGAAAATGGCCAGGCCGTGGAATACGGACAGCCCCTCTTCATCATTGAATAAGCAGGCGCGCTGCCCGCTTGCACAACCAGCCAGACCAGGCCCTTCGACGCATGTTCAAAAAAATACTGATCGCTAACCGCGGAGAGATCGCTTTGCGGATTCAGCGCGCCTGCCGGGAACTCGGCATCAAGGCCGTGATGGTTTATTCCGAAGCGGACCGCGAGGCGAAATACATCAAGCTGGCTGACGAGGCGGTGTGTATCGGGCCCGCTGCTTCGGCTCTGAGCTATCTCAATATGCCTGCCATTATTTCGGCGGCCGAGGTGACTGACGCCGAAGCCATTCACCCCGGCTACGGCTTCCTGAGCGAGAACGCGGACTTTGCAGAGCGGGTCGAAAAGAGCGGTTTCAAGTTTATTGGCCCTTCACCGGAGTCGATCCGCATGATGGGTGACAAGGTGTCGGCCAAGCAGACCATGATCAAGGCGGGCGTGCCGTGCGTGCCCGGCTCTGAAGGCGCGCTGCCCGATGACCCGGTCATCATCAAGCGCACCGCCAAGCAGATCGGCTACCCGGTCATCATCAAGGCTGCTGGCGGCGGCGGCGGGCGCGGCATGCGCGTGGTACATACCGAAGCGGCCCTGCTGCACGCGGTGCAAACCACCAAGGCCGAAGCTGGAGCGGCCTTTGGCAATCCCGAGGTCTACATGGAGAAATTCCTGCAGAACCCGCGGCACATCGAGATCCAGATTCTGGCTGACCAGTACAAAAATGCGGTCTGGCTGGGCGAGCGCGACTGCTCCATGCAGCGTCGCCACCAAAACATCATTGAGGAAGCGCCTGCGCCAGGCATTCCGCGCAAGCATATTGAGCGAATAGGCGACCGCTGCGTCGCGGCCGTCAAGAAAATCGGCTACCGCGGCGTTGGCACGTTTGAATTCCTCTACGAAAACGGTGAGTTCTATTTCATCGAGATGAACACGCGCGTGCAGGTCGAGCATCCGGTCACGGAGTTGATCACGGGCATTGACATCGTGAGGACCCAGATCATGGTGGCGGCCGGTGTCAAACTGCCTTTTGCCCAGCGCGATGTCCAGCTCAGGGGGCATGCGATTGAATGCCGCATCAATGCGGAAGATCCGTACAAGTTCACCCCCTCGCCAGGGCGCATCACCACCTGGCACACACCGGGCGGCCCGGGGGTGCGGGTGGATTCGCATATTTATGCCAACTACTTCGTGCCGCCCAACTATGACTCGATGATTGGCAAGATCATTGTCCACGGCGACACGCGCGAGCAGGCGCTGGCCCGCATGAGCACCGCGCTGGCTGAAACCGTGGTCGAGGGCATCAACACCAATATTCCGCTGCACCGCGAACTCATGGTGGACGCCAAGTTCATGGACGGGGGCACCAACATCCACTACCTTGAAGAGTGGTTGTCAAAGCGCGAACGTTAAGGCCTTGCGATGAGCATGTACGAACTGATTCTGCTGGCGCCGGTCCACGAGGTCGAGACGCTCAGTGAGGCGCTGGATGCGCTGGATGCGCTCAGCGTCTCGGTGGAAGACGCCGATGCCCATACACCGGCCGAGCAGGCTTTGTTTGGCGAGCCCGGCATGCCGCCGCCCAAAGCGGGCTGGGAGCGTTCGCGCATGGTGGCGCTGTTTGCGACCGAGGCTTTGGCCCGGGATGCCGCCTCGGTGCTGGCGCTTCAGGAATTTTTTGCCGGTTGCCAGCTGGTGGCCGTGCAAGCCGTGCCCGAACAGGACTGGGTGCGGCTGACGCAGTCGCAGTTCACCCCCGTTGAAATCACGCCGGACTTCTGGATCGTGCCGACCTGGCATGAGCCCCCTGCGCAAGCGAAGCAAGTGATACGGCTCGATCCGGGGCTGGCCTTCGGCACGGGAACCCACCCGACCACGCGCATGTGCCTGCAATGGCTAGCCGGGCAGGGCGCCGCAGGCAAGTCGCTGGGGCGGGTTCTGGACTACGGTTGCGGCTCAGGCATCCTGGCCATCGGCGCGGCCAAGTTTGGCGCGCTGGACATTGATGCCGTTGACATTGACGAAGCGGCTGTCGGGGCCACGCGGGCCAATGCCGAGGCCAATCATGCCCGTCTGCAGGCGGGATTGCCCGACAAGGCGGTCGGCGCCTACCAGACGGTGCTGGCCAATATTTTGGCAACGCCGCTGAGGGTGTTGGCGCCGCTGCTGTGCGCGCATGTTGAAAAGGGCGGGAATCTGGTGCTTGCAGGCATTCTGGAGCGCCAGGCCGATGAACTCAAGGCGGCCTATTTGCCCTATTGCCAGCTTCAGGTGCACCAGCAGGAGGACGGCTGGATCCTGATGACTGCGCAGTTTTGAGTGCTCGTCGAACGCACGCATAAACCTTGCCCCGCAGCCGCAGTTTCCCGGCAACGACCTCCTACAATACGGCGCTAAATGAGCCTGATTACGCGCTGCCCCGCCTGCGGCACGATGTTCAAAGTCGTGGCCGATCAACTCAAAGTCTCGCAAGGCTGGGTGCGCTGCGGGCATTGCGCCGAGGTGTTTGATGCGTCAGCGTATCTGCTGGCGGATGACGCTGTGGCGCTCGCGCCTCCGGTCTTGACGTCTGATGACGTCGCCGCGATCGGGCAGGCGGCCCAGTCGCATGGTGCGCCAGAATCAGGGGCTCCGCCCGAGCCCATCGCGGCCTCCATGGCGCCAACGCCGGACCACGGCAAGTCGTTTGCTGACAGGTTGCCCTTGATGCCTGCACTGGCCGGACAAGATAATGCGCAGGAGAGCGCTGACGATTTTGACCCGGCAAGCTGGAAGCAGGCGCGACAAAAATCTCCCTACCTGGAGACCCAGGCGGAAAATGTCGACGTTCCACCGCACCGTCCGGACCTGGTGCACACCGCCAGTGTCGATGCCTCTGGTGTCGAGATCCCGGACTTGGCCGATTCCACGTCGGTGGATGCCGACGTAGCGCCTATCGACGTGGCGAATGACGAGACGCCAGACGATGTCTCTTTTGTACGCGATGCACGGCGCAAAGCCTTCTGGAAAAAGCCCCTGGCACGGTGGTCGCTGGGCGCGCTGTCGCTCTTGTTGCTGGCGGCGCTGGCTTTGCAGTGGACGATGCAGCAAAAAGACACCCTGGCGGCGCTGCAACCGCGGCTTGCGCCCCTGCTGCAGACGCTTTGCGCTGCGCTGCGTTGTGACGTCCGGCTGCCACGCCATATCGAGTCGGTGGTGATTGACAGTTCAAGCTTCAACAGGCTCGGCCCTGATGTTTATCGCCTCAGTTTTGCGTTCAAGAATACCGGCGCCATCCCCCTGGAAACGCCCTCGCTGGAGGTCACCCTGACCGATACCCGGGACCACGCGCTGGTGCGCCGCGTGCTGGCGCCCGCGCAGTTTGGCGTTAGCACTGGCACGCTGGCCGCTCATTCGGTGCTGGCTGGCACCGTCACCATGAACGTATCGGGCGATGGCGAGCCTGCGAGCGCGCCATCATCGGACTCTTCCGCGCCTTCCTTGGCATCCGTTCCCTTGCGGGTGGCGGGCTACCGTATTCTGGCTTTTTATCCCTGATTGAACTGAGAACTGAATGTCTGCTGTAATTTGTGGCTCCCTGGCGTTTGACACCATCATGACTTTCGAGGGCCGCTTTTCCGAGCAGATACTGCCCGACCAGTTGCACATCCTCAACGTGTCTTTTCTGGTGCCCGCCCTGCGGCGTGAATTCGGTGGGTGCGCCGGTAACGTCGCTTACAGCCTGCAGCAACTCGGCGGCACGCCCTTGCCCATGGCCACGGTCGGTGCCGACGGTGCTGACTACGTGGCACGCCTGCAAACACTGGGCATCAGCACCGAATTTGTCCGTGAAGTCGGTGATACCTACACCGCACAGGCCATGATCATGACCGACCGCGACAACAACCAGATCACGGCGTTTCACCCGGGCGCGATGATGCAGGCCCACATCAGCCGGATCGAGGCGCGCAGTGATATCAAGCTGGGCATTATTTCGCCGGACGGTCGCGATGCCATGCTGCAGCATGCCGAACAGTTCAAGGCGGCGGGTATCCCGTTTGTATTTGATCCGGGCCAGGGCTTGCCCATGTTTGACGGCCAGGAACTTGCTCATTTCGTGGAGCTTGCAAGCTGGGTGACGGTCAATGATTACGAAGCCAGAATGCTCAGTGACCGCACGGGGCTGTCCTGCGCCGAGATTTCCCGGCGCGTGCAGGGCTTGGTGGTGACGCTGGGTGCCGAGGGGTGCGAGGTCTGGGTGGACGGTGAAAAAACAGCGGTAGCCCCTGTGAAGGCTGAAGCTGTAATTGATCCAACAGGCTGCGGTGATGCGTTCCGTGGGGCGCTGCTGTTCGGGCTGGAGCAGGGCTGGTCGCTGGTCCGCTGCGCTACGCTGGGGAACCGGGTGGGTGCGCACAAGATCGCCAGCCGTGGCGGACAAAACTACACCCTGGATTTCGATAAAATACAGTCTTAGCCCAATAGCTACGTGCGCTGACAGCTATTGAATTAATAGCAATTTCCGGCATGAATGCCGGTGAGGCATAAAAAAGCCCGACATCTTGCGACATCGGGCCTCCAGCAGAAAACCGTGACGGCTTATGGCTTGCTGGCTGTCGGAAACGGCCAGGCCGCTTGTGGGTTCAGGATCGTCTGAGCCGCCGGGGTAGCGGTTGCTCCAGATGCTTTGACCGCGGGCTTTTTTGTGACTTTCTTCGCAGCAGGCTTTTTTGCGACGGGCTTGGGTGCCGGCTTGGCTACCGGCTTGGCAGGGGTTGCTTTTTTTGCGGCGGGCTTGGCAACTGCTACTTTTTTGGCGGGCGCTTTGGGAGCGACTACTTTTTTTGCAGCTGCCTTTTTTGCAGGCAATTTTGTGGCGCTTACTTTTTTGGCGGGAGCTTTTGCAGCAGGTGCCTTTTTTGCAGCGACCTTTTTGGCAACCACTTTTTTCGCAGGCGTTTTTGTCGCCGCTACTTTTTTGGCGGGTGCCTTTTTTGCGGGCGCTTTTTTGGCGACTACTGGTTTAGCGGCCACTTTTTTCGCTGGCGTTTTTACAGCGCTCGCTTTTTTGGCAGGTACTTTTTTAGCCGGCGCTTTTGCAATCGGCGCTTTTGTCGCTGTTACTTTTGTCGCGGGTGCTTTCTTGGCCGCTACTTTTTTAGCCGGCGCTTTCTGGGGGGCGGCTTTTTTAGCCGCAGGTTTTTTCGCAGTTGCCATAGTTTTCTCCTCGATCACGTTGCTAAGAGCACTTCACGCTTGGAGGACGAGAAGCGATTCAAGGCGTTGGGCTGTCGATAATGAGAGCCCAGCGCCGCGAACACAGGAGCAAGGACCAGCGCGCACTCTGGGGTGCTGTCATGGTTCATTGCAAATTTAAAAATCATTGTTGTTGGTGTCTTGTATCAGTCAGTCCCAGGAAAGGGCACCACCCGATTGGTACTCAATCACACGGGTTTCAAAAAAGTTTCGTTCTTTTTTCAGGTCAATCATTTCGCTCATCCACGGAAACGGATTCTCCTCGTTGGGGAAGAGGGTTTCAAGTCCAATTTGGGTAGCGCGGCGATTGGCGATGTAGCGGAGGTAGCCCTTGAACATGGAGGCGTTTAGCCCCAGCACACCGCGCGGCATGGTGTCTTCGGCGTAGCGGTATTCTAGTTCGACCGCTTGCATGAACAGCGCCTTGATTTCGGCCTTGAACTCTGCGGTCCAGAGCTGCGGGTTTTCCATTTTTAGCTGGTTGATCAAGTCGATGCCGAAGTTGCAATGCATGGACTCGTCGCGCAGGATGTACTGGTACTGCTCGGCTGCACCGGTCATTTTGTTCTGGCGCCCCAGGGCAAGAATCTGCGTGAAGCCCACATAGAAGAACAGGCCTTCCATCAGGCAGGCAAATACGATCAATGACTTGAGCAGGGTCTGGTCGGTCTCCAGGGTGCCGGTCTTGAAGTGGGGATCCGAGATCACTTCAATGAAAGGAATCAGGAACTGGTCCTTGTCCCTGATGGACTGCACTTCGTTGTAGGCGTTGAAGATCTCGCTCTCGTCCAGGCCCAGCGACTCGGTGATGTACTGGTAGGCGTGGGTGTGAATGGCTTCTTCGAAAGCCTGGCGCAACAGGAACTGGCGGCACTCAGGGGCTGTGATGTGGCGGTAGGTTCCCAGCACGATGTTGTTGGCTGCGAGTGAATCGGCCGTCACAAAGAAACCCAGGTTGCGTTTGACCAGGCGACGCTCGTCTTCGGTCAAGCCGTTAGGGTCTTTCCAGAGCGCGATATCGCGCGTCATGTTGACTTCCTGCGGCATCCAGTGATTGGCGCAGGAGGCGAGGTACTTTTCCCACGCCCATTTGTACTTGAAGGGCACCAGCTGATTGACGTCCGTCTGGCCGTTGATGATGCGTTTGTCGGCCGCTTTGATGCGCTTTGCCTTGCCAGGTGCTACCGCAGGATTTTCGCTGGCCGTAGCTGCCGGTGCAACGATGGCTTGCGCAGGTGCAGAGGCGTCATCGTGCGGCATGCGCGCTGGCTCCTGGGCCTGAGCAGGGGACAGTGGCGGAAGCGCCATCGAGCGGCTGTCGGGCAAACCGTTGGCGAGAGATTTCTGCAACGATGGTTTGACTTCTTCGTCCCAGGTCAGCATAGTGATTTCCAATATTGCATGATTATGAAAGCGGCGATAAAAAATGAAAAGTGTTCATTCATACCGCTGCAAATTAGTGTTGTTCAATTGCGTCGGGTTTGCCTCGAATCGCGCGATAAATTCCAGCGCGCGATGCGGCAATTTTTTATTGGCAAGCCTCGCAACCAGGGTCGTCAATCGCGCAGAACTTGATGTCGGTTGCGGGCGATGCGCCCATCTGGGCTTGCGCCGCAGCGGCCGCAGCTTCAAGCGCGCTCATGCTGCCGCTTGCGGCCTCAGGGCCTGATGAAACGGCGTTCATCTTGCCCGCTTTCACGGTGGATTTCTCGACGTGCGTGGCGCTCATGGTGCGCAGGTAGTAGGTGGTTTTCAGTCCGCGCACCCAGGCCAGCTTGTAGGTCTCATCGAGCTTCTTGCCTGAAGCGCCCGCCATGTAGATGTTGAGCGACTGTGCCTGGTCAATCCATTTCTGGCGGCGGGCGGCCGCCTCTACGATCCACGACGTTTCCACTTCAAATGCGGTCGCATACAGCGCCTTGATGTCCTGCGGGACGCGGTCAATCGGGCGCAGCGATCCGTCAAAGTGCTTGAGGTCCACCACCATCACTTCGTCCCACAGGCCGAGGCGTTTCAGGTCATTGACCAGGTAGCCATTGATGACCGTGAATTCGCCCGACAGGTTGGATTTCACCGAGAGGTTGCCGAAGCAGGGCTCGATACAGGCGTCTACCCCAATGATGTTGGAGATGGTGGCGGTAGGCGCAATGGCAACGCAGTTGGAGTTGCGCATGCCGTCCCGGGCAATCTTTTTGCGCAGGGCTTCCCAGTCCAGCGTGGCGGAACGGTCGACTTCAACATAACCACCGCGCGCCTCAAGCAGCATGTCCAGCGTATCCAGCGGCAGTATGCCTTTGTCCCAGAGCGAGCCTTTGTAGCTGGCGTACCGGCCGCGTTCTTTGGCCAGCTCGGTGGAAGCCCAGTAAGCGTGGTAGCAGATCGCCTCCATGGACGTGTCGGCAAATTCAACGGCAGCCTGCGAAGCGTAGGGCACACGCAGCTCGTACAGGCAGTCCTGAAAGCCCATGAGGCCCAGCCCGACCGGGCGATGGCGCATGTTGGAGTCGCGCGCCTTCTGGACAGCGTAGTAGTTGATGTCGATCACGTTGTCCAGCATGCGCATGGCCGTGGAGATGGTCTTCTTCAGCTTCTCCTGGTCGACCGCCCCGTTTTTCAGGTGCTGGCGCAGGTTGACGGAGCCCAGGTTGCAGACCGCGGTTTCGGTGTCGCTGGTGTTGAGCGTGATCTCGGTGCACAGGTTGGACGAGTGCACCACGCCGGCGTGCTGCTGCGGCGAGCGCACGTTGCAGGCATCCTTGAAGGTGATCCAGGGGTGGCCCGTCTCGAACAGCATGGAGAGCATCTTGCGCCACATGTCGGTGGCCGGCACCGTCTTGCTGGGCTTGATCTCGCCGCGCTTGGCTCTTTCTTCATAGACCACGTAGGCCTTCTCGAAGGCGATGCCGAAGAGGTCGTGCAGGTCCGGCACGTCGGACGGGGAGAACAGCGTCCACTCGCCCTTTTCCATCACGCGGCGCATGAACAGGTCGGGGATCCAGTTGGCCGTGTTCATGTCGTGCGTGCGGCGGCGGTCGTCGCCCGTGTTCTTGCGCAGTTCCAGGAACTCTTCAATGTCGAGGTGCCAGGTTTCGAGGTAGGTGCAGACCGCGCCCTTGCGCTTGCCGCCCTGGTTCACCGCCACGGCGGTGTCGTTCACGACCTTGAGGAAGGGCACCACGCCCTGCGACTCGCCGTTGGTGCCCTTGATATGGGAGCCCAGGGCGCGCACGCGGGTCCAGTCATTGCCCAGGCCGCCGGCAAACTTGGACAGCAGGGCGTTTTCCTTGATGGACTCGTAGATACCGTCCAGGTCGTCGGGCACGGTGGTCAGGTAGCAGCTGGAGAGCTGCGAGCGCAGCGTGCCCGCGTTGAACAGGGTGGGTGTGGACGACATGAAGTCGAAGGAGGACAGCACCTCATAGAACTCGATGGCGCGCGCCTCGCGGTCAATCTCGCCCAGCGACAGGCCCATCGCCACACGCATGAAAAAGGCTTGCGGCAGTTCGATGCGGCTCTTGCGCACGTGCAGGAAATAGCGGTCGTACAGGGTCTGCAGGCCCAGATAGTCGAACTGCAGGTCGCGATCGGCCTTGAGCGCGGCGCCCAGGCGCTGGAGGTCGAACTGC
Source organism: Hylemonella sp. (assembly GCA_030695415.1). Classification (GTDB taxonomy): domain Bacteria; phylum Pseudomonadota; class Gammaproteobacteria; order Burkholderiales; family Burkholderiaceae_C; genus Hylemonella. The sequence continues at coordinate 39,885 of JAUYQZ010000009.1, read as the reverse complement.
AGCATGTCCGGGTTGAGCAGCTCGTTGTCCACGCCCTTCTTGATGAAGTCGGGGAAGTACTCTGCATAGGCTTGGCCCATGCCGGCTTGCGGCACGTCGCGGCCCAGCACTTCACGGGCGATGGTGTGAAACAGCAGGCGCGCAGTGGCGTAGGTGTAGTCCGGGTCTTTTTCGATCAGGGTACGGGCGGCCAGGATGGCGGCCTTGAAGACCTCGTCGATCGGCACGCCGTCGTACAGATTGCGCATGGTCTCGGCGACGATGGGATCGGGCTTGATGTCGGCGCCCAGACCGGCGCAGGCGTTCTCGATCAGTTGCTGCAGGCTGCCCAGATCCAGCGCAACGCGCTGGCCGCCATCGATCACATGCAACTGGGGCGCTTTCGGTGCGGCCTGGGCGGATTGCTGGGCGCGCTCCTGGGTGCGGCGCTCGCGGTAGAGCACGTAGGCGCGGGCAATCTCGTGGTGGCCGCCGCGCATCAGGCCCAGTTCGACCTGGTCCTGCACGTCTTCGATATGGAAGGTGCCGCCGCCCGGGCGCGAGCGCATCAGCGCGCGCACAACGTTTTGCGTCAGGGCGTCCACCACCTCGCGCACGCTGGCTGACGCGGCGCCCTGGGTGCCGTGCACGGCCAGGAAGGCCTTCATCATGGCCACGGCGATCTTGCTCGGCTCGAACGGCACGACGGCACCGTTGCGGCGGATGATCTGGTAGTTGTTCAGGGGGGTGGCAGCCGTGTTTTCCTGGGTTTGCATGGTCAGGACACCGGTGTGCAGGGCGGGGGTGGCGGGGTTCAAGGCGGTTTGCATTATTTCCTCGTCGTCAGCAAATTTGTTGTTGGTTCTCGGGGGCGTATTCTGGCTCGCGATGCGCTCGTTGGAAGAAAAGCATTGCCAGCGGAAAGCACTATATATGGTGTGTGGGATGAATACAAGCCACTACAGGTAGTGTAGCGCGCTACCTACAGCGCATGGTATTCCTGATGCAGGAAAAGGTCTCGCGGCGCGTTGCGAAAACAGGGAGCGCCGAGCCCAATGCTGGCGCGGCGCGGCGCCGCAAATCACATCATTCGCTCGCCGAAGGCCAGCAGACATGCGGCACGGCAGCGGATTCCCCGCGCCAGACCGCATGCAGTCTGGCGCGGCTCTTTTTGCTGAGGTGATGCGCTGCGCGACGCATTGACCGCGGGGCGAGCGGCCTAGGCGGATTCTCCGGGAAAGTACCGAGGCGGCCAGCCCAGGGCACGCTGCAATTGCGTCCACTCGAAGCCCGGGCCGGGATCCGCTTTGCGCCCGGGTGCCACATGTTCGTGCCCGGCGATGTGCTGCACCGGGTAGCGCTGGCCCAGAGCCGCACACAGACTGCCCAGGGTCTCGTACTGCTCGGCCTCGAAAGACTCACCTTCCAGGCCCTCGAGTTCAATGCCGATCGAGTCGTCGTTGCAGTTGTCGCGTCCGCGGTAGCAGGAGACACCGGCATGCCAGGCACGTTCGTCGCAGCTGACGAACTGCCAGAGCTCGCCCCCGCGGCGGACGTAGAAGTGCGAGGAGACCTGCATGCCCTCGATGCTCCTGAAATAGGGGTGGGCGTTCCAGTCCAGGGTGTTGGTGAACAGGCGCTGCACTTCGTCGCCGCCGTACTGGCCCGGTGGCAGGCTGATGGAGTGGACGAGCAGCAGGTCGACGGTGGCATTGGCCGGGCGCGGCCCGAAGTTTGGCGAGTCCAGCCGGCGTGCAAAGCGATACCAGCCGCCATCCCAGAGCCGGTCGCGTTCTGCAGGCGGGGACTGGCTCACGGGGAACCTCCGCCCAGACGGGCTGCGGTAGGGGCGCCTGCGGGTGGGCGGGCAGTGCTCATGCGCCGGGGTCGTTGCCCTGTGGGGTGTCGATGTTCAGGCGCGCGATCCGGTAGCGGATCTGGCGCAAGCTCAGGCCCAGCTTGGCCGCAGCTGCCGTGCGGTTGAACCCGGTTTCCTGCAGCGCCTTGATCAGGATCTCGCGTTCCTGGCGGTCCAGGTGGCCTTGCAGATCGGCCGGCAGTCCGTCCACCTGGGCCACAGGGTCAGGTGCTGCGCTGGGCGGCAACACCCCGGGTACGGTGGGCGCCAGGTCCAGGTCGGCCGGGTCCAGGATGGCCGGTGTGGTGTCGAGGGTGTCGAAACTCAGTTCGCCACCCTCACTCAGCGCCATGGCGCGGTGCAACAGGTTTTCAAGTTCGCGCACATTCCCATTCAGTGGGTGCTTGGCCAGCTGGGCCAGGGTCTCGGGCGGCAGGTGGGGGGCCGGGATGCCGGACTCCTGGCCGATGCGTCGTAGCAGGGCCTCGCACAAAACGGGCAGGTCCTCGCGGCGCTCACGCAGTGGCGGGATGTCGATCTCGATCACATTGAGGCGGTAGTACAGATCCTGCCGGAAGCGGCCTTGCTGCACCTCGCGCGCCAGCTGTTTGTGGGAGGCACTGACGATGCGCACGTCCACGACCTCTTCCTGCGTGCCGCCCACCGGGCGCACGCAGCGCTCCTGGATGGCGCGCAGCAGCTTGGACTGCATGGACAGCGGCAGGTCGCCGATTTCGTCCAGGAACAGGGTGCCGCCGCGCGCAGCCTGGAAATAGCCATCGCGGTCCTGGCTGGCACCCGTGTAGGCCCCCTTGCGCACGCCAAAGAATTCGGTTTCGAGCAGGTTTTCCGGGATGGCGCTGCAGTTCACCGCCACCATCGGGCCATCGCCCCGATGACTGTTGGCGTGCAGCGCCAGGGCGGTGAGTTCCTTGCCGGTGCCGGACTCGCCGCAAATCAGCACCGGCGCCATGCTGCGTGCCACCTTGAGAATGCGCTCGCGCACCTGGCGTATGGCGGGCGAACTGCCGACCAGACGGTGCAGCGCCGCGTCACCGCCGCGGGGGGGCGACGCCGTGCGGGGTGTGGCGGCGGCGGCCGACGCAGGCAGGGGCGCGGCCCGGGGGGCAAGCGCATCCTGCGCGGCCGAGGCGATGACGGTACGGAACTGTTTCAGGTCGACCGGCTTGGTCAGGTAGTCGAAGGCGCCCGCCTTGAGCGACTCCACGGCGTTCTCCGCCGAACCATAGGCCGTGATGACCACGCAGCGCTCGCCGCGCTGCTGGGCGCGCAGCCGTTGAATCAACTCGATGCCTAGCCCGTCGGGCAGGCGCATGTCGGTGATCAGCACCTCGTAGCGGCGTTCCTGCAGGTGCCTCCAGGCGTCAGCCACCGTTTCGGCCACGTCGACGTGGTAACCCTCGCGCAGCAGGGTCAGCTCGTAGAGGGTGCGCAGGTCGGGTTCGTCGTCCACGACCAGGATGTGCGGTTTGGCGGCAGGTGCGGGTTGGGTCATGGCGACGCCGTTGAGCTCAAGACCGGCGCCGGGCCGTCGGCGGCCAGTGCGCGGCGCGGGGACATGAAGAATTCGTTTCCGTCCATCAGGGTGTCGCGTGCGATGCGGCGGGCGCGCTGGTAGCCGATGGTGGCACCGTGCCCTTCGCACAATTCCCGGCAAATATACAGGCCCAGCCCGCTGGAACGGCTTTCGGAGGAGAAAAAGGGTTCGAACAGGTGCTGCTCGACCGAGGGATCCATGGGCGGGCCGTCGCTCCAGACGGCCAGTTGTACCTGACCGCTGGCCTGCAGCTGGGTATGAACCTGGATGGCATCGGCCTGGCGACTCGCGTAGCGGCGGGCATTGTCGAGCAGATTGACCAGCACGCGGTGCAGGTGCTCGGGGTCAAAATTGACAGGCATCGGCGTGCGTGCGAGGTGCAGGCCCAGCATGGGACTGCTTTGCGTCTGCTGGGCCCAGTCGCGGCAGATGCGCAGCACGGCCTGGTTCAGCTCCAGGGTGTGCGGATCGAAGGCGGCGGCCTGATGGCCGGCGCGCGAGACGTTGAGCACGTCGTCCACGATCCGGTCCAGGCGCTTGGCGTTCTGGCGGATCATCTGGGTCAGGCGGATGTGCCGCGGCTCCTGGATGTCCTCTTCCAGCAGGGCATTGGCCTGGGCGATGGCCGCCAGCGGGTTGCGGATCTCGTGCGCCACGGCGGCCGACATGCGCCCCATGGCGGCCAGCTTCTCGGTGCGCATGCGGGCTTCCATCTCGCGCAGATCCTGCAGGAACATGACACACAGGATCTCGGATTCACCCCAATGGGCGGTGGTCATGCGGGTGCGCACGCGCAGGCGCCGGTTGCCCTGCCCAAGATGCTCGATGCCGATGTCGGCGTGGTGGAAGTCTCCGCGCCCGGTGAAGACCTGGAAGGCCAGTTCGGAGAGTGCTTGCCAGCCGGGCTCGCCGGCCAGGCTGAAGGGCGTGTGCCTGATCGGCCGTGCATCAGCCTGCAGCATGTGGCGTGCCGCCGGATTGGCCGCGTGCACGGTGCCGCGCACGTCCACCACCAGGATGCCATCGGTCAGCGCTTCGATGACCAGGTCGTTGACCTGCTGCTGAATGCGCATGGCATGCTGGCTGCGCCGGGCACGCTGCTGTTCGCTGGCCAGCCGGGCCGACAACTGGTGGGCGAGGAAGGCGATGACGAAGCTGCCCGCGCCTGTGAGCGCTGCCTGGATGAAAAAAGGCGTGGCGTCCCCTGCGCCGCGCAGCGCCTGCCAGGTGCTGTGCAGCAGCAAGAGCAGGGTGACGCCGGCGGCGGTACCCATGGCCAGGGTCAAGGAGCCCAGCACCGCCGCCTGCAGCACGGGCAGGGCGTACAGGGGCGCGTAGTTGATGCTGCTGCCGGGCAGCAGATGCAGGACCGTGAAGACCAGCACGTCCACGCCGATGCTGGACAGCCAGGGCTGGTCGAAGGACTGACCCAGGCGGCGCGGGCGAGGTGCCACACGCACCATCAGCGTGGCGGCGAAATAGCTGCCGCAAAGCAGTGCGAGCCAGATGTTGGGTGCCTGGCCCAGCGCATACAGGGTCACTTGCAGCAGCAGCAGCACCAGACCCAGCATGACGCGCGCCGTCATGAAGCCCAGCCACAGCCGTCTGAATTCCTGCTGTTCCTTGGGCGCCTCCAGCCGCTCGTCCAGCAGCGAAGCGCCAAACCACGAGTGCACGTTGTCCCGCGGATCCATGCTCAAGGTTCCGCGTTCTGCTGGTGCTCACGGCTGCAGTACTGAGCGATGCGGCCTACCACGGCATCCCCCCGGGGCAGGTGCACGCCGCAGTGCGCGCAGCGCACCATTTCCTGAGGACTGGCTTGTGGTGGGGCGGCGGCCTGGTCGGGGCGTTTGTCGCGACGGCGGCTGGAGCGCCACATCCAGGCGACCAGCAGCACGATGGCGAGAAACAGCAGGAACTTCAAGAGGTGCTCCGCCCGAGGACGATTTCAAGCACGAAACGCGAGCCCACGTAGGCCAGCAGCAGCAGCCCGGCACCGGTGAACAACAGGCGCGCAGCACGCCAGCCGCGCCAGCCAAAGCGTGCCCGCCCGATCAACAGAATGGCAAAGACCGCCCAGGACAGCATGGAGAAAACGATCTTGTGGCTCCAGTTCCAGGCGGCGCCGTAGAGCAGCTCATCGAACAGCAGGCCGGCCAGCAAGGTGGCCGACAGCAGCACGAAGCCGGCCGTGACGAAGCGGAAAGTCAGGCGCTCCAGCGTCAGCAGCGGCAGGCCGCTTTGCGGATCGGTGGCCCGGCGGATGCGCTCCTCGGCACGCAGCATCAGCAGGGCATGCACCACAGCCACTGCAAACAGCCCGTAGGAGGCGATACCCAGCGCCAGGTGCAGCGGCAGCCAGGCCGAGGCGCTGGCCTGCAGGGCCTGCCCGGGAAACAGCAGCGCCAGCAGGACAGCGCCAGTGCCCAGCACGGAGAGCGCCCAGCGGGTCTGCAGCTGCGGGTAGAGCTGGATCTCAACCGCGTAAATCGCGGCCACCAGCCAGACCGTGACCGAAAGCGCCGGGGCAAAGCCGAAACGCGGTGTATCCCCCAGCAGGCTCCAGCCCAGCAGCAGGCCGTGCAGCACCCAGGCCAGCACGACGGTGCGCCATGCAGCTACCGGTGACAGGCGCCAGGCCAGTGCGGCGTAGGCCAGCGCAGCAAGAACGGCCAAGGCTATGCCCGCGGTGGAGGCACTGGTTAAAATCATGTGCACAGTTTAGCGTTTTGCCTTCTGACCAGCTTCCGGCTGGCGCGCTATTGCCTTTGGGCCTGTCCACACTAATTTCTCAAGATGCGTTGCGGATCAAAAAAGTCATGCGGGGTGTTGCGCGGACTTGCCGGGGAATACCCCGCATGACTTTTTTGGCCGCAACCCGAAGGGCACGGGGTGAAAACAGCGCCACTCGTTGTTGCTCTCCTAGCCCAGGCGGTCAGCCTGGGCGTCGTCGCGCGCCTAGACTTGCACTGTTTTCACCCCGTTCGCACTTGAGAAATTAGTGTGGACAGGCCCTAGCTCACAGGAACACACCCATGGCCTCCGCCCTCACCGACAAACTCAGCCGCCTGGTCAAGGAAATTCGCGGCCAGGCCCGCATCACCGAATCCAACGTGGCTGACATGCTGCGCGAGGTGCGCATGGCCCTGCTGGAGGCCGACGTGGCCCTGCCCGTGGTGCGCGACTTCATCGCCCGCGTCAAGGACCAGGCCCTGGGCCAGGCTGTCATGGGCTCGCTCACGCCAGGCCAGGCCCTGGTGGGCATCGTCAACCGCGAACTCGCCGCCACCATGGGCGAGGGCGTGGCCGACATCAACCTCGCGGCCCAGCCGCCGGCCGTGATCCTCATGGCCGGCCTGCAGGGCGCCGGCAAGACCACCACCACGGCCAAGCTGGCCCGCCACCTGATCGAGAAGCGCAAGAAGAAGGTGCTGACCGTCTCCGGCGACGTGTACCGTCCCGCCGCCATCGAGCAGCTCAAGACCGTGACTGCCCAGGCTGGCGCCGAGTGGTTCCCCAGCTCGCCGGATCAAAAGCCGGTTGACATCGCCCGTGCCGCGCTGGACTACGCGAAGAAACACTTCTTCGACGTGCTGCTGGTCGACACCGCCGGCCGCCTGGCCATCGACGAGGCGCTGATGCGCGAGATCCGCGAATTGCATACCGTTCTGAACCCTGTCGAGACGCTGTTTGTGGTCGACGCCATGCAGGGCCAGGACGCCATCAACACCGCCCGCGCCTTCAAGGAAGCCCTGCCGCTGACCGGCATCATCCTGACCAAGACCGATGGCGATTCACGCGGCGGTGCGGCCCTGTCGGTGCGCTCCGTCACCGGCGTGCCCATCAAGTTCGCCGGTACCAGCGAAAAGCTCGACGGCCTGGAGGTCTTCGACGCTCAGCGCCATGCGGGCCGTGTGCTGGGCATGGGCGACATCGTGGCCCTGGTCGAACAGGTCACCGCCGGCGTGGACATGGAGGCCGCGCAGAAGCTGGCCGCCAAGGTCAAGAGTGGCGCGGGCTTCGACCTCAACGACTTCCTGGCCCAGCTTCAGCAGATGAAGCAGATGGGTGGCCTCTCCAGCCTGATGGACAAGCTGCCCGCGCAGATGGCCGCCAAGGCCGGCCAGGTGGATACCGATAAGGTCGAGAAGGACCTGCGTCGCAAGGAAGGCATCATCAACAGCATGACCAAGCTGGAGCGGCGCAAGCCTGAGCTCATCAAGGCCACGCGCAAACGCCGCATCGCTGCCGGCGCGGGTGTGCAGGTGCAGGACGTGAACCGCATGCTCAAGGAATTCGAGCAGATGCAGGACATGATGAAGAAGATGAAGGGTGGCGGCATGATGAAGCTCATGAAGCGCATGGGCGGCATGAAAGGCATGCCCCGCCCCTTCTGAAGGCTTGTTGCCCCCCCGCAGGGGAGAGGGCAGGGTGAGGGGCTCGCCGCTCAGCCGTTCATCGCCACCTCGCCGCGCAGGCTGTAGTGCAGCGCTTCGGTGATGGTCACGTCGACCATCTGGCCGATCAGGCGTTTGGGCGCCTTGAAGTTCACCACCCGGTTGCATTCGGTGCGGCCCATCAGTTCCTCGGCATCCCGTTTCGACGGCCCTTCCACCAAAATGCGCTGCACCGTGCCCAGGCGGCTGGCGCTGATCTGCTTCAGGTTGGATTCGATCGCTGCCTGCAGCAGCTGCAGGCGCTTGAGCTTCACTTCGTGTGGCGTCTCGTCGTGCAGATTGGCCGCGGGGGTGCCCGGCCGCGGGCTGAAGATGAAGCTGAAGGAGTTGTCGAAACCCACCTCGTCAATCAGCTTCATCATCCGGCTGAAATCATCCTCCGTCTCGCCGGGAAAGCCAACGATGAAGTCGCTGCTGATGGACATGTCGGGGCGGATGGCGCGCAGCTTGCGCACCGTGCTCTTGTACTCCATGGCCGTGTAGCCGCGTTTCATGGCCATCAGGATGCGGTCGCTGCCGTGCTGCACCGGCAGGTGCAGGTGGCTGACCAGCTTGGGCACCCGCTCGTAGGCCGCGATCAGCGAAGGCGTGAACTCGTTGGGGTGGCTGGTGGTGTAGCGGATGCGCTCGATGCCCGGGATCTCGGCCACGTAGTCGATCAGGGTGGCGAAGTCGGCGGTCTCGGTCGTGTTGCCCATGGGGGCTCGCCAGGCGTTCACGTTCTGCCCCAGCAGGTTGACCTCTTTCACGCCCTGGTCGGCCAGGCCGGCAATCTCCACCAGCACGTCCTCAAAGGGGCGACTCACCTCCTCGCCGCGCGTGTAGGGAACCACGCAGTAGCTGCAGTATTTGGAGCAGCCTTCCATGATGCTGACGAAGGCGGTTGAGCCTTCCACCTTGGCGGGAGGCAGATGGTCAAACTTTTCGATCTCGGGGAAGCTGATGTCCACCTGCGGGCGGTTCTGGGCATCGCGCGCGTTCAGCAGCTCGGGCAGGCGGTGCAGTGTTTGCGGGCCGAAAACCACGTCCACGTAGGGCGCGCGGCGAATAATCTCGGCGCCTTCCTGGCTGGCCACGCAGCCGCCCACGCCGATCTTCACGCCCTTCTTCTTCAGGTGCTGCACCCGCCCCAGGTCGGAGAACACCTTTTCCTGCGCCTTCTCGCGCACCGAACAGGTGTTGAAGAGGATCAGGTCCGCCTCTTCCACGTCCTGCGTGGGCTCATAGCCCTGGGCGGCGCCCAGCACGTCGGCCATCTTGTCCGAGTCGTACTCGTTCATCTGGCAGCCAAAGGTCTTGATGAAAACTTTCTTGCTCATGGGGGTGATCCGGTTGTCCACTCGGGAAGAGCGTGGCGTCTGCTGCCCTGGGCAGCGGGTTCGATGGCGTGGAGCAGCCAGCGGGCCGCAGCTTCAATAGGCCGGGAGCGCAGGGCGTGGCGGGTTAAGCGCCGCCGCCTCGGCAGCCGTCAGGACCCAGACCTCGTGCACCAGTCCCAGCGGGTCGCGCGTGTAGCGCACCAGAAGGTCCTGCCCGGTAAGAGCGCCCGACACCACCATCAGGTTGTTGCGGTCACGGATGCGCGCGCCCGGCGCCAGGCGCGCGGGCCGCCCGTCCATCAGGACATCGGGGGGGGCCACAACACGCAGCACACCACGTTCGGCCTTTGCCGCGATCGGTGGGATGCGCTGGGGGTCGAGCGTTTGCGCGGCCAAGGGTGGGGCTGCGGCAGCGGCCAGGCAGGCGAACAGAGCGGCTAGCCAGTGGCCCAGTGAAAATGAGAAACAGCGGTTCATGGTGTTTATCCAGAGGCTGAGGGATGGTCAGATTCTACAGTTGGGGAGTTATATGATGCCCTTCGCGCAAACAATCCCTTTGCTTCTAAGTAGCACAGGCCAAAAAATCCTGACTTTCATAAGCAGACATGAACTTTAATATTGCCTACATGGGGCCGGAATGGCTTTTTCATCTACGCCGGGATTTCATCCTGGTTTTGAAACATTCGCTGGAGGACTTGGGTCATCGAGTGATCCTTTCCGGAGCGTCAGTGGATTCCAACTGCGTCAATCTGGTCATCGGCGCTTACTTTCTGAATAAGGATTCCATTACGTCCTTGATGAAAAGCGAAGTTAAGTACGTGAACGTCAATACGGAAATCATCGGCAATGACATGCTGAACCACAACCCGGCGAAGGTGGATTTTCTCGGCGGGTATATGCCGATGATCAAGTCAGGGTTGTTCGCCTGGGATGTGGTTCAGAATAATATTGGAGAGTACGAGAAGTACGGTACAAACTCCCAGTTTCTGCGCTGGGGGTTTCATCCGAAGATGAGGGACATATCGCACCGGGCGACCAAGGACCTGGACTACTACTTTTTCGGGATGATGTCGCCGCGGCGCAAGGCGCTTGTCGAGCGTATCAATGCGGCCGGGTTCAAGGGGGAGGTGGACCACAGCTGCCCCTATTTCTTGCGCAACGACAGGATTGCCCGTGCCAAGGTCCAGTTGAACATCATCCAGGACAGCAAGTATTCTCACGTCAACTCCTTCCGGATTTGCTATCTGGCCAACAACAACTGCTACATCCTGTCTGAGCCTGAGGATGACCCGGCAGGCTACCTTAAGTACGCCGATATCGCTGACGAGGCACTGCTGATCGAGAGGATGTCAGCTGCGCTGGAGCGGGACCGCTGGCGGGACTTCGCCGCCGTTGCTGCGGATGAATTCGAGACCATCAAGATGACTGCCATCATGGATGAGTTGCTCGACGCGAGCTTCAGCAGGCAGACCTGAGCCGCTACTTGCCCATGCCCTCGATCACGCGGTCATAAGCTGACTGCCATTTGTCCGCCATGGCCGTATCGGCATAGTCCTTGAAGCAAGGCGTGCCCAGCGTGTAGTGGATCAGCTTGGCCTGTTCGTTGTCCGGGTACTCGATGGCCAGCCAATTCCACTCCCTGGGCAGCGCGCCGATCTGGCTGTCTTCCAGCCAGCTAAATCGGTGCAGATAGGCGCCGGCCTGTTTCTGGATGAACTCCGGTGTCAGCACGCGATGCGCCGGGTGGGCGCAGTTCCACAGGATCACGCTGGACCAGTTCTTGCGCGGGTAGTTCTCGTTCTTGTTGCCCAGGTACTTGGTGTGCGCCTTGGTCTGGTAGTCGTGTTGCACCACCTGTACCGCCTTCGATTCATCTCGCAGATCCCACAATTGTTTGATGTCGTTCTGGCAGATCATGTCGCCATCGGCGAAGAGCGCCCAGCCCTGGAAACTGCAGAGATACGGCGCCAGGAAACGCGAGTAAATGAAGCGGTTGCTGCCATCGGTATGTGTTTCCTTGTAGTCGGTCAGCGTGTTCTCCGCCAAGGGGATGAACTGCACAGGCATGGACGCCTTCTCCAGCACGCTCTGACAGAACACGTGGTAGGCAATGGCTTCACGCTGGTCAAAGCCAACGACGACAGTGATTTTTTCCAGTTTCATGTCTTGTTCTCTTCAAGGTGCTTCTTGAGAATTTCGAGAGGTTGCAGCCATTGGCCAAGCCCGGATTACGTAAACATCTGGATGCTGGGGTACCAGAGGCTCTGCCCCTGCTGGGCCGTTCAGTACCAAAGCTTGCCCTTGCCCAATGGTAGCAAGAGCAGTGTTTCCTTCCCCAGCGCTCCCGCCAGGTGGGCGGTGGTGTTGCTGGTGGTGATGACGATGTCGCAGGCATCGATCAGCGCGGCCAGGCCGTCGATGTCGTTGAAGTTGTCCACTTCGTCGACGTTCTGCACGGTGATGCCGTGTAACGCCTGCAGTGCCTTCCGCTCGGCGGCGGTGTCCCCATGCTGGAGATTCACGAAATGCAGCGGCTCGGAGGCCAGCGGCAAGAGCATTGGCTCCAGGCCGATGCTCTTGCCGCTGCTGGACCAGGAAACGCCGACGACCCGTTTGCCCGGCTGGGTGATCTTCTGGCGCAAGGCTGCGGTGTGGGCCGGGTCAGTCACCAGGTAGGGGTGACGCGCAGCGGCAAAGCTGGCCAGCGTGGGTCGAAAGTGGTGCGGCAACGAGCCTAGTGGTAGCTGCTCGGCAAAGTCAAGGCCATCACTGGCCTGGCCAGCTCGGGGAAGTCAAAACTGGGCATGGAACGCCGGAAGAGTGGGATCAGTCGCTTGTCCACCGCCACCAGCTTCTTGCGCCGAAGGCCAACCAGATCGTTCAGGACGCTGGCGTACAGGATCTGGTCACCCACGCCTTGCTCACCCCAGAGAACAAAGCCTTTCAGGAAGCACGATTTTGCTTGCTCAAAGGCATCGATCAACGGGGCAGCTTCAGTTCAAGGTGGGCCTTCAAGACGCGCATGGGCTCAAGCCAATCGCCCGCGATGGTCTGTTGGCAGATCATGATGCTGGGGTACCAGAGGCTATGGCCTTCATGCTCGACCCAGTACCAGAGCCGGCCCTTGCCTGATGGCAGCAAGAGCAAGGTCTGCTTGCCCAGCGCCCCAGCCAGGTGCGCTGTGGTGTTGCTGGTGGTGATGACCACGTCGCAGGCCTCGATCAAGGCGGCCAGGCCGTCGATGTCATTGAAGTTGTTCACTTCGTCGACGTTCTGCACGGCGATGCCGTGCTGCGCCTGCAGGGCGTCCCGCTCGGTTGCGGTGTCGCCATATTGGAGGTTCACGAAATGCAGTGGCTCGGAGGCCAGCGGCGTGAGCATCTGCGCCAGGCTGATGCTCTTGTGCTTGCCGATGCCCTTGCGGTTGCTCCACCAGGAGACGCCGCAGACCAGCTTGCCGGGGCGGGAGACTTGGTTGCGCAGCGTGGCCGCACGGGCTGCATCGGCCAGCAGGAAGGGGCAGCGCGCGCGGCCAAAGCTGTCCAGATCAGGGCGAAACAACCGTGGGAGAGACCCCAGGGGCAGATGTTCTGCGAAGTCCAGCGCATCGCTGACCTGCTCCAGATCGATGAACTCGAAGCCGGGCATGGAGCGCTGAAACAGGGGGATCAGGCGTTTATCCAGAGCCACCGTTTTGCGCTGGGGCAGGTCGGTAAGTTCGGGCAGGATGCTGGCGTAGAGAGTCTGGTCGCCAATCCCCTGTTCGCCCCAGAGCAGCAGCGGCCGCTCCGAAGCCTGGCCGTCCCAGCGCGGATGCTGTGTAGCGAACTGCTTTTTTCCGGAATTGCTCATATCCCACCGATACTCGAAGTGTGGCCAGGCATCAGTGAAGCGAGACTGCTTCAGCAGCAGCACGGACAGGTTCCAGTGGGTGTCCGGGTTTTCCGGCTCAACAGCGAGGGCCTTCAGATAGCATTCTTCAGCCGCGGCATTCTGGTTGATATCGTCCAGCGCGGAAGCCTTGTTGGTCAGCGCCTGCACGCTCTGGGGTTGCCGGGCCATGCCGCGGTCATAGCTGGCCAGCGCATCCGTGTAGCGCAGTAGTGCCGCCTGGGCATTGCCCAGGGAAACCCAGGCGAGTGGATGTCCGGGCTCAAGCCGGGTCACCTGCTCCAGAACAGTCAAGGCCAGTCCCTCCTGGCCCAGTTCGGTCAAGGCCACCCCTTTGTGAACCAATGCGTCAGTATTCTCCGGGTGCAATTGAACGGCCCGATCCGCTGCCTCGAGGGCCTGTTCGAATCGACGGGCTTTGATGTAGGTGCCGCTTAGATTGACCCAGGCGGGAAGGTGGGCCGGATCGATCTGAAGGGCGCGCTGATGGTGGGCCACGGCCTGCTCGAACAGCCCCAGTTCGGCCAGGGCGTTCCCCTTGTTCGTCAAAGCCTCGGGGAAATCCGGTTTGATCTTGAGCGCCTGGTCGTAGTCTGTCAGCGCGGCCTGGTAGCGTTGCAGCGCCGCTTGCGAGTTGCCTCGATTGACCAGCGCCCAGAAGTTGTCCGGCATCAATCGAATGGCCGCATCGTGGCTGGCGAGCGCATCGGAATGACGCTCCAGGCCAGTGAGTGCGAGCGCCTTGTTGTAGTGAGCCCCCGAATGCTGTGGCGCCATTTTTAGCACCTTGTTGTAATGCAGCAGTGCCTCGTCCAGGCGATTCAAGGACTGTGCTGCCACGCCCTGCAGGTAACGGGCATCGATATGGCCCGGGGACCTTCTGAGCAACTGCTCCAGGCCCCGATAAGCTTCCTCGAACCTGCCCGCGTTGATGGCAGCCAGTGCGCGGTCAAGTTCGGGGACGCTCATGAGTGGTGTAGTGAAGCCTGCAAATTCAGGGAAGGCGTGCAAGAGCCATTCCGGCGCTGACCGCGTGGCAGCAACGGGCACGCTTTTTTGAGTACTGGGCGGGGCGATCGATCCAGGCCGGAATTTGCGGGAACATGGCGGTGGTCATGCAAAGAAACCCGCAGAGCGGGGGCTCATGCGGGTTTCGAGGTGTTTGGTGGTGATAGGTGGATTTGAACCACCGACATCAGCATTATGAATGCTGCGCTCTAACCAACTGAGCTATATCACCGACAGGGCGAAATTATAGCGTTTTTTGGCGCCTCAGCAATTCCGGAAGGCCGGCTTGCGCTTGCTGACGAAGGCGTCCATACCCTCCTTCTGGTCAGCGGTGGCGAACAGGGCGTGGAACAGTCGGCGCTCAAACATGATGCCGTCGCTCAGTGTGCCTTCAAAGGCGCGGTTGACCGCCTCTTTGGCGGCCATCACGGCCACCTGCGAGTAGTCGCAGATCATCAGGGCGGCGGCCAGCGTTTCCTCCATCAGCTTGTCCAGCGCCACGACCCGGCTGACCAGGCCGGCGCGCTCGGCCTCGGCGGCGTCCATCATGCGGCCGGTCAGCGTCATGTCCATGGCCTTGGCCTTGCCCACCGCACGCGGCAGGCGTTGCGTGCCGCCGGCGCCGGGGATGACGCCCAGCTTGATCTCGGGCTGGCCGAAGCGGGCGTTGTCGGCGGCAATGATGAAGTCGCACATCATGGCCAACTCGCAGCCGCCACCCAGGGCAAAGCCGCTGACGGCGGCGATCACCGGCTTGCGGATGCTTCGGATCTGTTCCCAGTTGCGCGTGATGTAGTCGCCCTTGTAGACGTCGGCAAAGCTGTAGCCGGCCATGGCGCCGATGTCGGCGCCAGCGGCAAAGGCCTTTTCGCTGCCGGTGATGACCATGCAGCCGATGGCTGCGTCGGCATCGAAGGCCTTGAGTGCAGCGCCCAGCTCGTCCATCAGCTGGTCATTCAGGGCATTGAGCTGCTTGGGGCGGTTCAGGGTGATGATGCCGACCTTGCCGGCTTCGGTGCGGACCTGGATCAGTTCGTAAGTCATTTTGGCTCCGGATGGGTGTGTTGAGGTTTTCCCCGTTCGCTCTGGGCTTGTCGAAGCGTTGCGGGGACTTCGACAGGCTCAGTCCGAACGGTATGTGGACTCGGTGCGAAAGCAGGGTTCAGGCTTGCAGGAACATCCGGTAGGCCGGGTTGCGGGTCTCCTCCACATAGGCATAACCCAGGGCATCGAGGAATTTGGCAAAAGCCTTGTCGTCGGTCTTCGGCACCTGGATGCCCACCAGGATGCGACCGTAATCGGCGCCCTGGTTGCGGTAGTGGAACAGGCTGATGTTCCAGCCCGGGCGCATCAGGCTCAGGAACTTCATCAGGGCGCCCGGCCGCTCGGGGAAGACAAAGCGCAGCAGGCGTTCGTCCAGCGCCAGCTTGGAGTGGCCGCCCACCATGTGGCGGATGTGTTCCTGCGCCAGGTCATCGTGCGTCAGGTCCAGCGCGGCAAAGCCATGTCGCTTGAAGTGGGTGGCGATCTTGCCGCTCTCGCCCTTGGCCGATGTGGTGAGGCCGACGAACACATGGGCTTCCCGGTCGTCACTGATGCGGTAATTGAACTCGGTCACATTGCGCGGCCCGCCCGGCAGGGTGCCGATCAGTTCGCAGAAGCGGCGGAAGCTGCCGCGTTCTTCGGGGATGGTCACGGCAAACAGCGCCTCGCGCTCCTCGCCCACCTCGGCGCGCTCGGCCACGAAGCGCAGGCGGTCGAAGTTCATGTTGGCGCCGCACAGTATGGCAGCGTAGGTCTGGCCCTTCGTCTTGTGCTTGGCGACGTACTGCTTGATCGCGGCCACCGCCAGCGCGCCAGCCGGCTCCACGATGGAGCGGGTGTCGACAAACACGTCCTTGATGGCCGCGCAGACGGCGTCGGTGTCGACCTCGATGTAGTCGTCCACCAGCTTGCGCGTCAGGCGGAAGGTTTCCTCGCCCACCAGCTTCACGGCGGTGCCGTCCGAGAACAGGCCCACGTCCTGCAGCGTCACGCGCTTGCCCGCGCGCACCGACTGGATCATGGCGTTGGAGTCGTTCATCTGAACGCCGATGACCTTGATCTCGGGGCGCACCGCCTTGATGTAGGCCGCCACACCGCTGATCAGCCCGCCGCCGCCGATGGCCACGAAGACGGCATCCAGCGGGCCCTGGTGCTGGCGCAGCATCTCCATGGCAATCGTGCCCTGGCCGGCAATCACGTCCGGATCGTCGAAGGGGTGCACGAAGGTCAGCCCCTGCTTCTTCTGCAGGGTCAGGGCCTGGGTGTGGGCGTCGGAGTAGCTGTCGCCATGCAGCAGCACCTCGCCGCCCAAGGCCTTGACGGCGTCAACCTTGAGCTGCGGCGTGGTCGTGGGCATCACGATCACGGCGCGCGCGCCCAGCCGGTTGGCACCCAGCGCCACGCCCTGGGCGTGGTTGCCGGCCGAGGCGCAGATCACGCCCTTCTTTAGCTGCTCGGGCGTCAGATGCGCCATCTTGTTGTAGGCGCCGCGCAGCTTGAAGCTGAACACTGCCTGCTGGTCCTCGCGCTTGAGCAGTACCTTGTTGTGCAGGCGGCGGCTCAAGGCCTTGGCGGGCTCGAAGGGCGATTCCACGGCCACGTCGTAGACCCGGGCGGTCAGGATCTTTTTCAGGTAGTCGGCGGGCTGGAGCGGGCGTGTTTTCATGCGGGAACCGGTGTGCGGGGATAATTTAATGCAACCCGCATTTTGACAAGGAACAGAACATGGAATGCACAGTCAGCTGGACCGGCGCCACCGGCGCACGCTCGGGCATGGGTTTCGTGGCCGAAACTGGTAGTGGCCACGTGCTGATGATGGACGGCGCGCCCGACGCCGCCAAGCCCGAGAATGGTGGCCAGAACCTGGCCCCGCGGCCCATGGAAACCGTGCTGGCTGGCACCGGTGGCTGCACCGCTTACGACGTGGTGCTCATCCTCAAGCGTGGCCGGCACGAGGTGCGCGGCTGCAGCGTCAAGCTCAGCAGCGAGCGCGCCACGGAAGACCCCAAGGTCTTCACGAAGATCCATATGCACTTCACCGTGACCGGCAAAGGCATTCCAGCGGCCGCCGTGGAGCGTGCCATCAAGATGAGCCACGACAAGTACTGCT
Organism: Hylemonella sp.; assembly: GCA_030695415.1. GTDB lineage: Bacteria > Pseudomonadota > Gammaproteobacteria > Burkholderiales > Burkholderiaceae_C > Hylemonella. Next base: position 22,661 of record JAUYQZ010000009.1, on the reverse strand, counting down.
CGGCCAGCATCATGCTGGGCAAGACGGCCGAGATCACGACCGGCTTTGAGGTGCTGGAGGCCTGACAACCATTTCCGTCCGGACTGAGCTGGTCGAAGTCCCTGCTTGGCATTGCGCTGCGCTTCGACAGGCTCAGCGCGAACGGGGAAGGCAAAGTCAGCGCAAGCGAGGGAAGTCGAAGCGGTTTTCTCAGACGTAGTGCGCGGTGGTGGTCATCACTCTGGCCGCTGCCTTCATCAGGCCCTGCACCGGCCCCGGCAGCTCCATCGCCCCGGCCTTCTGCGCGTCCACGGCATGGGCCGCCTCGTCGGCGGCCATCTGCGCCACGATGGCGCGTGAGGCGGTGTCGCCCGCGGGCAGCCGGTCCATGTGGCTCATCAGGTGGGCTTCCACCTGGCGTTCGGTCTCCACCACGAAACCCAGGCTGACGGCGTTGCCCAAGCGCCCTGCCAGCAGGCCGATGCCAAAGGCGCCGGCGTACCACAGCGGATTGAGAAGGGAAGTGCGCGAGCCCAGTTCGTCCAGGCGCTGTTGGGTCCAGGCCAGGTGGTCGGTCTCCTCGGCACAGGCCCGCGTGAAGTGCGCGCGCAGGGCCGGGTCGGGTGTGGTCAGGGCCTGAGCCGTGTAGAGCGCCTGGGCGCAGACCTCGCCCACGTGGTTCACGCGCATGAGTGCAGCCGACAGGCGCTTTTCCTGGTCCGTCAGATCGGCGCCCGGCGTGGCCGGCTGCGGCATGGGGCGTGCGGCACGAGGCGGAGCAAACAGGGTGCGCAGGGCCGTGTCGGCGGCGCTGAGCAGGGCATCGGTGGGCGTGGTCATAGGCAGGATTGTCTCGAACTCAAGCGCTTGCCGCTTTGGCCTGGCTCAACAAGGCTTCGATCAGCTGTTGGTGGGGCGCCGCCCCGGCATGAGCCGGGTCGGCCTGGCGCAGCCGGCCCAACTCCTCCAGCAGGACTTGGAGCAGGGGGGGCTCCAGGAGGTAGAACCCGACGCGGTTGTGGTTCAGCACGGCCACCGGGCGGCCTTCGGCCTGGCGCAGCACGGCGGCGGGGTTCTTCTTGAACTGGGACATGCTCACCGCCCGATTCACCAGCAAAGTTTGCATAAATAAAGCGCTATTAATGGCGCCAATTTTAGAGCTTATTGATAAAACATTCGGTCGAACGGAATCCGCGTTGCCTCTTCTTTGTGCAATGTTGCAGGGTCACAACGAAACAGGGGGCGAATCCGCAGGCCGTGGGGGTTTCCTTTGACCCGTCCATCGGGCTCTGGTGCAATACACGCAACTTCCTTGTTAGAGGAGGTTAGCCGGGGCAACGAAAACTCCCTTTGGAGCCCCTTGTTAAACCTTTGGAGAACTTTCAACATGAAAAAGACCCTGATTGCCGTGGCTGCCCTGGCTGCCACCGCTTCTTTCGCTCAAGTTTCCGTCTACGGCCGTCTGGACGCTGGCTACGCCAACACCACCCTCACCACCTCCGCCACCACCGAGAGCAAGCGTAACGGCATTGAGTCGCACAACGCCGTGTCCAGCCTGTGGGGCATCAAGGGCTCCGAGGACCTGGGCGGCGGCATGAAGGCCACCTTCAACCTGGAGCAGGACATCTATGTTGCCAACGGCAACCTCGGTGTCTCCGGCGCCGGCAACGGCACCACCAGCGCCGCCAACATGAGCCGTCAGGCCAACGTCGGTCTGTCCGGCGGCTTCGGTTCCGTGTCCCTCGGCCGCAACAGCTCCCTCCTGTTCGGTATCGGCGCTTCCTCGTCCTACTTCGGCGCGACCCGCCTGGATATCGGCAACCTCTATAACGCCGACAGTGCTGGCTCGAACGTCGCCAACTCGGTCGTCTACAGCACGCCCAACATGAGCGGCTTCACGGCTGCTGTTCTGTACGGCACCACGGATACTTCCTCCACGGTTTCCGACACCAAGAGCACCGTGACCCAGGGTACGCTGCGTTACGCCAGCGGCCCGCTGCAAGCAGGTATTGGTTTTGGTAACAACAGCAGCTACGCTGGCGGTGTTGGCGTTCCCGAAGGCGTGACCAAGGGCACGTCCTTGTTTGGTGCCTACAACTTCGGCGTCGCTGAAGTCCGTGTTGGCATGATCGCCCGGAAGGCATCGACCGCCGCCGCTTCTCCCATTGATACGGAAGACAAAGAGACCAACGTTCAAGTGTCCGTCCCGATGGGCAAGGCCACCCTGCTGGCCGGTATCGGCAACAACACCCGCACCATCACCGGTGGCGCTGACTCCAAGGGTTCTGACTACGTGGTGGGTGTGAACTACGCTCTGAGCAAGCAGACCTACGTGTACGGCCGTGTCGGCACCACCGGCAAGTTCGACGCTTCCACTGGCACCGGTGGAAACATCGCCGAGCAGAAGACCGTCGGCTCTGCCGTTGGCCTGGTTGTTCAGTTCTAATTCAGCACTGGCGTAAGCCAGTATTGAGTTGACGCGAAGCCCCGTCACCGCAAGGTGGCGGGGCTTTCTTTATGGAGTGACGCACATGTTTTCATGGACAGGAGCCGCCTTGTGAAGAGATGGATTTGCAGACCGGATGTTGCGCCATGGCGGGGCTTCTGCGCCCTCGGCTCTGCCATGTTGGCGCTGCTCGCCCTCACTGCTTGTGCCTCGAAGGCACCATCGCCGGGAGCGTCTGCGGGCGAGTCGCGGGCCTTTCAGGGCTGGCAGCACATGCCCCTGCCGGGCAAGGCGTCCACGGACTACCGGGCGGCAAGCTACGGCGGCCGGGACGTGCTGGAGGTGATTGCAGAGTCTTCGGCCAGTCTGTTGCGGCGCAAGCTGGTGCTGGAGCCCCAGCAGCTGGGGCTCATCCGTTTCTCCTGGAAGGTGCCCGCGCTGATGCCGGCCTCTGACATGGCGCGGCGCGAGGCCGAGGATTCGGTGGTGCGGGTCGTGCTGAGCTTCGATGGCGATCGCGCGCGTCTGTCAACGCGTGACCTCATGGTGTCCGAACTGGCGCAGCTCATGACGGGCGAGCCTCTGCCCTATGCGACCCTGATGTACGTCTGGTGCCCGACGCGTCCGACGGGCAGCGTCATCACCAATCCGCGCACGGATCGCATCCGTAAACTGGTGGTGGAGTCGGCCGAGACCCGCCTGAACCAGTGGCTGGCGTATGAGCGGGACATCCGCGCCGACTTCCGCGCGGTCTTCGGCGAAGATCCGGGGCGCCTGATCAGCGTGGCCATCATGACCGACAGCGACAACACGCAATCGCAAACCCGCGCCTGGTACGGAGCGGTGGAGCTGGATGGGGCTTTGGTGGCCCGCCATCCTTGAGACGCTCCTTGTGGCGCAGGGCCTCAGGCGTAACGCTTGTTGCGCAGGTTGTTCTTCATTTCCTTGAGCATGGGTTGCAGGCGGTTGCCGCCGATGCGCAGGGCCACGCAGGTGGCCAGGATGTCCACGATCATCAGGTGCAGCAGGCGCGACACCATGGGGCTGTAGCGGTCGTAGCCCTCGGGGTGGTCAGCGGCCAGATGGATGTGGCCGGCCATGGCCAGGGGCGAGCCGCTGGTGGTGATGACGATGGTGGTAGCGCCGTTCTTGCGGGCGATGTCGCAGGCGTCCATCAGGTCGCGCGTGCGGCCCGAGTTGGAGATGATCACCATGCAGTCACCCGGCCCCATGAGCGAGGCGCTCATGACCTGCATGTGGCCGTCGCTGTAGGCCACGGTGTTCACACCCAGGCGGAAGAACTTGTGCTGTGCGTCCAGCGCCACGATGCCCGAATTGCCTGCGCCGATGAACTCGATGCGCTTGCCGGTCTTGTAGGTGGCGGCCAGCACGGCCACGGCCTTGTCGATGGCGGCGGTGCTGGCGTTGTTGCGGTACTTGAGGAAAGCCGACACCGTGTTGTCGATGACCTTGACCACCACGTCGCTGGTCTTGTCGTCCACGTCGACGCTGCGGTGGATGAAGGGCACGCCCTCGCTCACCGTGCCCGCGAGCTTGAGCTTGAAGTCGGACAGGCCGTCGTAGCCCATGCTGCGGCAGAAGCGGACCACCGTGGGTTTGCTCACGTGCGAGCGGTCGGCCAGCTCGCTGACCGGCAGATTGGCAAAGGCGCGCGGATCGGCTAGTACGAGTTGGCCCACGCGCTGTTCGGCCGGGGCCAGCGAGGGGAGCGAAGCGCGGATGCGGTCAAGCATGGGGACTCCAGTGGGGTGCCTCGGTAAGGCGGGCAGGGTTACATGAAATGAAGAGAAGGTGTAATTTTATTTCAACCTGGAGACTGCGGTTGAGCGCACCCGAGTGGGCTGTCATGGGGTGGGCTGGGAAGGCGTGACGACGCGGCAGGCTCCTGCCTGCAAGAAGGAGCAACGCACCCAGCGTGCCGCAGGGCAGCGCAAGCGGGTGTGCAGCGGCATGGCTCAACAGGTGAGTTCTGTCGTGGGAGCATGCCTCCACATGCCGAGATCCTGCTAGCGGAAACAAGCGGTCAACCGCAGTTTCCAGGTTCATCGATAATTCAAGCCCATGAACCAACTCGATGCGCTGCGCCAGTTCACCACCGTGGTGGCCGATACGGGCGATTTCCGCCAGCTGGCTGCTGCGAGGCCGCAGGATGCGACGACCAATCCTTCGCTCATCCTCAAGGCGGTACAAAAGCCCGACTACCAACCCTTGCTGCAAGAGACCGTGGACCGGTTCCGCGACCGGGCGCTGGACGAGATCGTCGACCGGCTGCTGGTGCGTTTCGGTTGCGAGATCCTGGCGCTGATACCGGGGCGGGTCTCGACCGAGGTCGATGCCCGTTTGAGTTTTGACACACAGGCCACGGTGGCACGTGCTGAGCGCCTCATCGAGCTCTACCAGGCCCAGGGCATCCATATCGACCGCGTGCTGATCAAGATCGCCGCCACCTGGGAAGGCATCCAGGCCGCCGCGCAACTGGAGCAGCAGGGCATCCACACCAACCTCACGTTGCTGTTCTCCTTCACCCAGGCCGTGGCCTGCGGGCAGGCAAAGGTGCAGCTGATCTCGCCCTTCGTGGGCCGCATCTACGACTGGTACAAGAAGACGGCAGGCAGCGCCTGGAACGAGGCGGCGAACAGCGGCGCGAGCGACCCGGGCGTGAAGTCGGTGCGTGCCATCTACAACCATTACAAACGCCATGGCATCGCCACCGAGGTGATGGGCGCGAGTTTCCGCAACGTGGGCCAGATCGTGGCGCTGGCGGGCTGTGACCTGCTGACCATCTCGCCCGAGCTGCTGGCACAGCTGGCGCAGGGCGACGCACCGGTGGCGCGGGTCCTGGACGCCGCCGCCGCGCGGGCGCTGGACTTGCCGGTCGTCCAATACGACGAACCGGGCTTTCGCTATGCGCTCAACGAAGACGCCATGGCCACCGAGAAACTGGCCGAAGGCCTGCGTGCCTTCGCGCTCGACACGGCGAAGCTCGAGCAATTGATTCGGGCCGCCTGATGAACCGCATCCGTTGCGACCGCACGCCGGCCTGGACGGCCTTGCGCGCCCTGTACGACGCACAGGGCCGCACCCTGGATCTCCGGCAGGCCTTTGCCACCGATGAGGGGCGATTCGGGCGCCTGAGTCTGCAGGCGCCCCATGTCTTTGCAGACTTGTCCAAGAACCTGATCAACAGCGCCATTCAGGCCGAGCTGACTGGACTGGCCCGCCAGTGTGGGCTGGAGCAGCACCGTGAGGCCATGTTCCGTGGCGAGCACGTCAACAGCACGGAAGACCGGGCCGCCATGCACTTTCTGCTGCGTTCTCCCAAGGGATCTGCGTTCCCTGAGATGACGCCCTATGTGCAGAACGAACTGCGGGAAGTGCACAGCGTGCTGGACGCCATGCTGGTCTACGCGCAGGCGGTGCGTGAAGATGCAGCCATCACCGACGTGGTGAACATCGGTATTGGCGGCTCGGATCTGGGGCCCCAGATGGCCGTGCTGGCGCTGGACGAGTTCGTTGACCACCGCAAGCGCTACCACTTTGTTTCCAGCGTGGACGGACACGAGCTCAGCAGCGTGCTGCGCCAGGTTCGGCCTGAGAGCACCTTGTTCCTGGTGGCCTCCAAGTCCTTCACGACACTAGAGACCATGACCAATGCCCGCTCCGCCCGGGCCTGGTTCGAGGCGCAGGGTGGGCGTGATATCGCGCGCCACTTCTGTGCGCTGACCAGCAATGTGCAGGCGGCGGCCGAGTTTGGCATCCGTACCACCTTTGGCTTCTGGGACTGGGTGGGCGGGCGCTATTCCATGTGGTCGGCCATCGGCCTGCCGGTGGCCATTGCCGTCGGCCCGCAGCGTTTCCGTGAGCTGCTGGCGGGAGCGCATGCCATGGACGAGCACTTTCGCACAGCGCCGCTGGCGCAGAACCTGCCGGTGCAACTGGCCCTGCTGGACGTCTGGTACCGCAATTTCCACGGTTTCACGAGCCGCAGCGTGGCGCCGTACCACAGTGGCTTGCGTCGCATGCAGGCCTACCTGCAGCAGCTGGAGATGGAGAGCAATGGCAAGCGCGTGGATGCGGCCGGGCAGGCCCTGCCGCATGCCACCTCACCGGTGATCTGGGGCGAGCCCGCCGCGAACGGCCAGCACGCCTACTTCCAGATGCTGCACCAGGGCAGCGACGTGATTCCGGTGGAGTTCATCGCCGTGAAGCAGGTGGCGCACGACCTGCCGGAGCACCATCACAAGCTGCTGGCCAATGGCCTGGCCCAGGCCCAGGCACTGATGCTGGGGCAGGAGGACGCCGGTGGCCAACGACACATGCCCGGCAACCGGCCCAGCACCTTCCTGGTGCTGGAGGCCTTGACGCCGGCCAGCCTGGGCGCGCTGATCGCGCTGTACGAGCACCGGGTTTTCGTGGCGGGGTCGCTCTGGGGCATCAACAGCTTCGACCAGTGGGGCGTGGAGTTGGGCAAGGTGCTGGCCCAGGCCATTGAGCCGCGCCTGACCAGCGGTGATATCAACGGACTGGATGCCTCCACTGCGGGACTGCTGCTGCGCCTGCGATGCTAGTGCCGCATGGAATTAACCATGGTTTGACCGAGTAGATGGACCAACGTCTTCTTTCCGAATGCTTGAACACGGCGCAAATCTCGAATGCGCGCCGTGACTTCCGGACAGCACTGTGGTGGTGTGACAAGGCACTGGAAATCAATCCCGAAGTGCCTGAAGGCTGGTTTCATCGCGGAATCGCGCTGACGGGCCTGGGTCAAATGGAGGCGGCAAAAATATCCCTGGAGGGTGCTTCCTCACGCACGCTCGGTTCTGCGGATGCGCAAAACAACATTGGCTTGCGATTTCTGGAAATGCATGCGTATGGCGAGGCAGAAGTCTGTCTCAGACGCGCCATATCCCTGGCGCCTGACTATGCCTTTCCATATGTCAATCTGGGTCGTTTGCTGTCAGAGCAGAAACAAAATGATCGAGCCATAGCAGCGCTGCAGAAGGGAATTGAGCTGCAACCCGGCCTGGATGCCGCCTACACGAATCTGGGCGGAGTTTTGTGCAACGAGGGTCGTCTCGGGGAAGCGGAGGCAGCCTGTCAAAAAGCGATCGGACTCAACCCAAAGTCACCGGAGGCATTCCATAACTATGGCCTCGTTCTTGCGGCTCTAAATCGCCATGCAGCTGCGGCGCTTGCGTTTCGAGAGGCGATCGTGCTGAATGCGAAATTTCTGGATGCCCACTTCAACCTTGCCAATGTCAGTTTGAAGCTGAAGCGCCACGCCGACGCCGTGCAGAGTTATCAAAAGTGCCTTCAATTGGATCCGGCGGCGGAGTACGTCCATGGCGCTTTGCTGGCCGTCAGGATGAAGGTTTGTGACTGGGCAGACCACGCGAGTGATCTGAAGCAACTTGGAGAGAGTGTCGAACAGGGACGGAGGGTCACAGACCCCTTCTTTCTGCTGGCGCTTGTTTCGAACCTGAAGCTGCAGCGCAAAGCTGCCGAACTACTGATTGCAGATAAATATCCCGAGAGCCCAGCTCTTGGAGGCATTCCCAAGCGAAAGCGAGGTGAGCGGATTCGGATCGGCTATTTTTCGGCCGATTTCCGCAACCACCCTGTGGCCAATCTGATGGTCGAGATTTTTGAGTTGCAGGATCGGTCCCGATTCGAACTGATCGCGTTCTCGTGGGGGCCTGGTGATGAGGATGTCGTACGACAGAGGGTTCGCTCAGCCTTTGACCAGTTTATCGACGTCAATGGCAAGAGCGATCTGGAGGTGGCAAGCTTGGCGCGCTCATTGGAGATAGATCTTGGCATCGATCTTGGTGGACATACAGAGTATGCGAGAACCGGCATATTTGCATACAGGGCGGCGCCGGTTCAGGTGAGCTATCTCGGCTATTTGGGGACGATGGGCGCACCCTACTATGAGTACCTGATCGCAGATGCGGTTCTCGTCCCTGAGGCGCATCAAACGTTCTATGTGGAGAAGATCGCCTATCTTCCAAGCTACCAGCCGAACGACTCAAAACGCAGCATCTCCGACAGGAGGTTCACGCGCGCAGAGTTGGGACTCCCCGAAGAGGGATTCGTGTTCTGCTGTTTCAACAGCAACTACAAATTCAACCCGAACATATTTGATATCTGGATGCGGGTGTTGCTCCAGGTGGAAGATGGCGTCATTTTCTTGTATGCCGAGACCTCAGAGGCAGCGGAGAACCTGAAGAAAGAAGCGCAACGGCGCGGCGTTGACCGGGGGCGAGTGGTCACGACCTTAGAACGTTTGACGTTGCCGGAGTACCTGGCGCGTTATCGTGTCGCCGACCTCTTCCTGGATACGCAACCCTATAACGCCGGTACCACTGCCAGCGATGCCTTGTGGACGGGTTTGCCTGTACTGACATGCCTGGGGGAGTCGTTCGCAGGCCGCATGGCCGCCAGCCTGCTCCACGCGCTCGGCCTGCCCGAACTGGTGGCGGCCAATTTGGCGGACTATGAAGAACTGGCGGTTGCCCTGGCTTTGGACGGTGCGCGTTTGAAGGGCATCCGTGACAAGCTTGAGAGAAACCGCCTGACGGCGCCTTTGTTCGACAGCTGTCGGTTCACCCTGCAACTGGAGCGAATGTACGAGGCCATGTACGAGCGCTATCAGGCGGACTTGCCGCCGACCCATCTGCGCCTAGACTGATCCCGCAAGGAAAGCCCTCTGGGCGCCACTTTGGGCCTCTTGCGCCGCTTGCGCGGATGACCGTCGTGCCGGCGCCGCGTTGAAACGCAGAATTCCCGGCCTGGATGCCGGTGTATTTGGCGGTGCCCGGCGCGTTAGCGCCAAGTCAGCGACGATGCGCAAGTTTTTCCCACAACCTCAACAGGAGTTATCCATGATCAATCGACGCGACTTGCTCGTCGGCGGTGGTGCCGCAGGGGCTGCCTACCTGGCAGGCTCTTTCATGCCGCTGGTGGCCCAGAATGCCCCCAACTTCGGGGCGCCCAGCGTGGTGCAGGTTGGCTTTCGCCGCCAGCAGATGGGTGACATGGAGGTCATCGCGCTCAATGACGGCGTGACCCGCCGCCCCCTGGCCGCCGAGTTCGTGCGCAACACTCCGCTGGACCAGGTGCAGGCGCTGCTGCGCTCGCAGAACCTGCCCACCGAGTACATCGACGTGCCCTACACCGCCTTCCTGATCGTGATGGGCAACCGTCGCGTGTTGATCGACACCGGCTTTGCCGACAACGGCCCGGCGACGACGGGCCGGCTGGTGAGCAACCTCAATGCTGCCGGCTTCAAGGTCGAGGACATCGACACCGTGATTCTGAGCCATTTCCACGGCGACCACATCAATGGCGTGCGCACCAAGGCCGGCCAGCTGGTGTTCCCGAACGCCATGATCATGGTGCCGACGGTGGAGTACGACTTCTGGATGGACAACGCGCGCATGGCGGCCGCCCCCGAGGGGATGAAGGGTGCCTTCCAGAACGTGCGCCGTGTCATGGGCGACCTGGGTGCGGACCGTCTCGTCAAGTTCGAGCCGGGCAGCGAGATCATTCGTGGCGTGAACAGCCTTCGGTCGGTGGCGGCCTTCGGCCACACGCCCGGTCATACGCTGTTCGTGGCACAGAGCTACCGCTTCCAGTTCACCTACCTGGCGGACCTGACCAATATTCCGCAGCTGTTTGCCCGCAACCCCGACATGGCCGTGGTATTCGACATGGACCCTGTCGCTGCGCGTGAGGTGCGCCGCAAGGTCTTCGAGATGATGGTGCAACAGAACATGACCGCCGGTGGCTTCCACTTCCCCTTCCCGGCCTTCGGCCGCATCGAGAAGCTGGGCAACGGCTACGACTTCAAGCCGGTCGCCTGATACCGTCAGCCCCAAGAAAAAACCCGCAGTGCGCGAGCACTGCGGGTTTTTTTGTTTTCTGTTCGAGAGCAGTGATGCTCGTCGACGCAGCATGAGGGCACAGGGCAAGGCGCAAACGCGCTGACAGTGCTTCAAAGCACGGCAAGCGTTTGCAACGCCGCCATGTGCCCTCAGGCAAGGAGCAATTACATGCCCATGTCGCCCATGCCGCCCATGCCACCCATACCGCCAGGCATGCCGCCGCCGGCACCTGCCTCGTCCTTCGGGGACTCGGACACCATGCACTCGGTGGTCAGCATCAGCGACGAAACCGATGCAGCGTTCTGCAGCGCGGTGCGGGTCACCTTGGTCGGGTCCAGAATGCCCATCTCGATCATGTCGCCGTAGGTGTCGTTGGCGGCATTGAAGCCGTAGTTGCCCTTGCCAGCCAGAACGGCGTTGACGACCACGCTGGGCTCGCCGCCAGCGTTGTAGACGATCTCGCGCAGGGGAGACTCGATGGCCTTGAGCACCAGCTTGATGCCGGCGTCCTGATCGGGGTTGTCACCCTTGATAGTGCCAGCAGCCTGACGGGCGCGCAGCAGGGCCACGCCACCACCGGCCACGATGCCTTCTTCCACGGCAGCGCGGGTGGCGTGCAGGGCGTCTTCCACGCGGGCCTTCTTTTCCTTCATCTCGACTTCGGTGGCTGCGCCGACCTTGATCACGGCCACGCCGCCGGCCAGCTTGGCCACGCGCTCTTGCAGCTTCTCGCGGTCGTAGTCGCTGGTGGCTTCCTCGATCTGCACGCGCACTTGCTTGACGCGGGCTTCGATGTCAGCAGCAGCGCCGTTGCCGTCGATGATGATGGTGTTTTCCTTGCCCACTTCGATACGCTTGGCCTGGCCCAGATCGGCCAGGGTCACCTTCTCGAGGGTCAGGCCCACTTCTTCAGCAATGACCTTGCCGCCGGTCAGGATGGCGATGTCTTCCAGCATGGCCTTGCGACGATCGCCGAAGCCCGGTGCCTTGACGGCCACGACCTTCAGGATGCCGCGGATGGTGTTGACCACCAGGGTCGCCAGGGCTTCGCCTTCGACGTCTTCGGCAATGATCAGCAGCGGACGGCCGGCCTTGGCGACCTGCTCCAGCGTGGGCAGCAGGTCACGGATGTTGGACACCTTCTTGTCGTACAGCAGCACGAAGGGGTTGTCCAGCAGGGCGGCCTGCTTCTCGGGGTTGTTGATGAAGTAGGGCGACAGGTAGCCGCGGTCGAACTGCATGCCCTCGACCACGTCGAGTTCGTTCTGCAGGGACTTGCCGTCTTCCACGGTGATCACGCCTTCCTTGCCGACCTTGTCCATGGCATTGGCGATGATCTCGCCGATGCTGACGTCGCTGTTGGCAGAGATGGAGCCGACCTGGGCGATTTCCTTGGAGGTGGTGGTGGGCTTGGAGGCCTTCTTCAGCTCCTCGATCAGGGCCGTCACGGCCTTGTCGATGCCGCGCTTCAGGTCCATCGGGTTCATGCCGGCGGCCACGTACTTCATGCCTTCGCGCACGATGGCCTGGGCCAGCACGGTGGCGGTGGTGGTGCCGTCACCGGCGTTGTCGGAGGTCTTGGAAGCGACTTCCTTGACCATCTGCGCGCCCATGTTCTGCAGCTTGTCCTTGAGCTCGATTTCCTTGGCCACGGACACACCGTCCTTGGTCACGGTGGGGGCGCCGAAGGAGCGCTCGAGCACCACGTTGCGGCCCTTGGGGCCCAGGGTCACTTTGACCGCGTTGGCCAGGATGTTCACACCCTCGACCATGCGGGCACGTGCTTCACCGCCGAAAATTACGTCTTTAGCTGCCATTTGATTTCTCCGAATTCAGTTCAATAGAGTGAATGAGTGGGCTTGAGATTTATTTCTCAACCACGGCAAAGAGGTCTTCCTCTTTCATCACGAGGAGTTCGTCGCCGCCAACCTTGACGGTCTGGCCGCTGTACTTGCCGAACAGGACGCGGTCGCCGATCTTGACGTTCATGGCGACGATCTCGCCCTTGTCGTTCTTGCGGCCGGGGCCCACAGCCAGGACTTCGCCCTGGTCGGGCTTCTCGGCGGCGCTGTCGGGAATGACGATGCCGGAGGCGGTCTTGGTTTCGTTTTCAACGCGTTTGACAATCACGCGATCGGCCAGAGGACGCAGTTTCATCAGGAATCTCCTAGAGTTTGAAACAAAGGGTTGGAAGATCTGAGAACCGGAGTTGGTGCTCATTAACTTGGCATTGGACTCAAGTTGTTAGCACTCGAATCCAGTGAGTGCCAATGATAAGGCAATTTCGGCCCATTTCAAGTCTGGGGTGAAAGGGCGCTAGCGTTGTGTGAAGGAAACAGGGGGCGGGAATTGTTGACGCGGGGGGAACTTGCCCGCCGCGGCGGCCGGGGGCGGACGGGGCCTGACCCATAATCAGACGATGCTTCGGCAACAACGCGAGATATTCGTCGGCTTTCTTGTCCTTTGTGTCCTGGTCCTTGGGGTGATGGCCTCCGACGCTTTACGGCCGGCGGACCGGGCGCTCTACGACGAACAGTCGCGCTGGTTGCGTGCCCTGGCGCCGGGGGCCCTGCCGCAGGACGTGGTGGTTATCGGCCTGGATGAGCGGGCCTACGAATCCTTCCCCGAGCCCTACGCCCTATGGCACCGCTATCTGGGGGAGCTCTTCACGGGGCTGGCTGCCGCCCGCCCTGCCGTGGTCGGTATCGCGGCGCCGCTGCCTGTACGTTCCTACGACTTCCTGATCAAGGGCGTGGATGCGCCCCTGCTGGAGGGGGTGCGCAAGCTGCGTGCCACGACCCCCTTGGTGCTGGGCCAGCCCATGGGCCTGGAGCGTCGTCTGCGGCCAATCGCCCCCGAGTTGCTGCAGGCCGCCGGCGATCAGGCACTGAGTTCGCTGGTGCTGTGCGAAGACCGCGACGGCATCGTGCGCCGCATCAACCAGCGCCGTTGCATCGACGAGGACCGCAATCCCTCGCTGGCTGACCTGATGGCCAGGGAGCTGGGACGCGAAAGCTCGGCGCGCGGTCTGATCGATTACACGGTGGGCGGACCGATCGAATACACCTCGCTGCAAACGGTGCTGACCTGGTTGCGCCAGGGCCAGGCGGAAGAGCTGCAAAAGCTGGTCCGGGGGCGGGTGGTGTTGGTGGCCAGTCTGCTGCCCAACGAAACGCGTTACCGGCTGCCGGTCCCCCTGGCCGCCTGGGACCCCGAGAGTCGCAGCGGCCCGGCAGCCCTGGTGCATGTGCAGGCCCTGCGGTCACTGCTGGGTCGCGGCTGGGTCGATCCGGTGGAGACGACCTTGTCCTGGCCGCTGGCGCTGGCCATGGCCTTGCTCTGGTTCGGTCGCAATGGCTGGATCAAGACGGTCGCCCTGGTGGGCGTGGCCGTCGTGATCACAGGAGTTTCGGTGCTGGGTTTGTGGCGCGGCTGGTACCTGCCCCTGGGCAGCCTGCTGGCCATCGCCGTGCTGGCCTTTCTCGCCCGTCTGGTCTGGGAGTCGGTCCGGCACTACCGTGAAAAGCAGTTGCTGCGCACGGCATTCGCCGGGCACGTGAGTCCGCAGGTGATGCGCGCCATTCTGCGCGGCAGCCTGCAGCCCGACGCAGGAGGCCAGCGTAGCCGCGTGACGATCCTGTTTGCTGACATCCGCGGCTTCACGGCGCGCGGCGAGAAGAGCACGCCCGAGCAGATCATCGAACTGCTCAATCGCTATTACGCCGAGATGTCGGACGCCATCCATGGCAGTGGCGGCGCGATCGACAAATTCATCGGTGACGGCCTCATGGCCACCTTTGGCGTGCCGCAGCCGCTGGATGCACCCGGGCGCAACGCCCTGGAAGCCGCGCAGGACATGCTGGTTCGCCTGGCCCGGCTCAACGAGGAGATTCAGGCCCAGGGGCAGGAACCCTTGCAGATCGGCATCGGCATCCACACAGGGGAGGTGCTGGCCGGTTATGTGGGCACGCGCCGGCGGCGCGATTTCACCGTGATCGGCGACGCGGTCAACACCGCATCCCAGCTGGAATCCCTGAGCAAGACGCTTGGATACCCGGTGATCTGCTCGCAGGAGGTGGCCGCCGCCGTCGGTGGTGCCGGCGGGCTGGTCGATCTGGGCCCGCAGGCTGTGAAGGGCCGCTCCGATGTCCATGTCTGGGGCTGGAATCCGCCGCTGACGCAACGACTGGCCCGAAAGGTCTCCGGGTGAGCGCTCTGGGCGGCAGCCGCCTCTACGGCTATGCGCTGATGGCCTGGCTGGCCCTGACCCGGTGGACCCGGTTCGGCGAGCCACAGCTGCGCTACCAGTTGTACCGGCAGATCCACACCACGGGCATCGCTGCTCTGCCCGTGGCGGGCGCGCTGGCGGCGTTGACGGGGGCGGCGGCCGTGACCCAGCTGACCGCGCTGGCCGGGCAGAACAGTGACGTGGCGCAGTCCTGGTTGTTTTATGGCCTGTTCTTCGAGCTGGCGCCGCTGCTGTCGGGCCTGGTGTTGGTGGCGCGAAGCAGCGGGTCCATGGCTTCGGAGCTGGCCGTGATGAATCAGCACGACGAGTTCAAGGCCCTGCGGCGCATGGGCGTCGCGCCCGCGGACTACCTGCTGCTGCCGCGCATCCTGGGGCTGACACTGGGCTTGCCCGTTGTCACAATATTCTTTCAGTTCGTGGCCGTGGTCAGCGGCTGGCTGGCGGTATCCCTGCTCCAGGGCTTGCCCCTGCTGCAGGTGACCGGGCACTTCCTGGAGCTGGCCGATCCCTGGCTGACACTGCTGAGCCTGCTCAAGAGTGCGGTCATGGGCCTGCTGATCGGGGTGATCGCCTGCCACCACGGCAGCAGTTCCGGGCGTTCCTCGCGCGACCTCCCGGGCGTCGCCATCCAGGCCGTGGGCAACAGCATGGTGGCCGTGTTCCTGATCGATGTATTGGTGGCTTTGCTGGTGTACTGGATCAAGCGATGAGGGCGGCGTTGATGAACTGGATCAAACGCCGTCAAGCCGCCTTTGTCTCGGTGGTGCGGCGGCTCGGTGCGCGGGCCTATCTACTGTTCGCCCTGGTGTTCACGACGCTCATCGTGGCCGATCTGGGGCTGCTCAATATGGTGGCCGCCGCCGACACCAAGCTGTTCGACACGCTGATCTCTCACCGCCTGCTCGTGCCCAAGCCCGACCCGGACATCGTCATCCTCGACATCGACGAGGCCAGCCTGGCCGGCATGGCCAAGGAACAGGGCCGCTGGCCCTGGCCGAACCGTGTGCTGGGCGACATGGTGCGAGGGCTGGAGGCGCAGGCGCCACGCGCCATCGTCTTCGACATCCTGTTCTCCGACTCCGACGTGCAGCGACCCGAAAGCGACGCGGCCTTCAACGCCGACATCGCGCGCTCGACCACGACCTTCTTCCCCATGCTGCGGCTGGATCCGCAGAACGACCGCCTCAGCCGTATTCCGGTCGGTGCGCTGCCTGGTGCGCGGGCCGTGCAGGCGGGAGCCGAAGCGCAGACGCCCATCGCCATCATCCTGCCCAAGGTGCCGGCGGCGCTGGACAACGGACGCCTGGGCACGCACCAGGTGACCCCCGATGCCGACGGCATCATTCGCAGTTACCCGACCTGGATTGAACACGCCGGCTGGAGCATTCCCTCGATGCCGCAGCGCATCGCCGAGGAGTTCGCTTACCCCGGGGCCGATCAGCCCGAGGTCTTGCTCAACTGGCGCGGCAAGCCCTTTACCTACCCCTACGTCTCCTTCGTCGATGTCTATCGTGATCTGAAGGCGGACAAGAAGCTGCGACCGGTGGATGAATTCAAGAACAAGATCATCATCATCGGCTCCACGGCGCCCAGCCTGTTCGACATCAAGGGCACGCCGGTGGCGCACATCCACCCGGGTGTGGAGATCATGGCCACAGCCATCGACAACTTCAAGAACGGTGACTACCTGCGCGAGCGACCCAAGTGGGTGATGAAGCTGGCGGCCTTGCTGCTGATCTGGGGCATGGCGATCGCCCTGTACCGACAGACCCGTATCGAGGTGTTCGATACGGTGTTCGGTGCTTTGCAGGGCGCGCTGGTGGTCCTGGCATTCGCCGTGGTCAATCTGACGGACTGGTACCTCGATGCCTCGGCACCGCTCTCGTTGGGACTGTCGTACTTTGCGCTCTCGCGGGTCTACTATGGCCTGTCGAAGAACTGGCTGGCCAACAGCCGCGTGCAGGATATGGAAACCCAGGTGCAGGGCCGACGCCTGCTGGCTGTGCTGGCGGTGCGCCTGGAGGGCGCCACAGCAGCGCAGCGGCGCCGGCTCAAAGGAGACCTGGACCATCTGGTGGCGCGTTCCCGGCATGAGGCCGGACGCATCGTCGACCTGATCGAGGACCCGGGTTTTGTACAGAAAGTTTTTTCTGACGTGATGTTGGTTTACTGGCTGCTTGAAGACCCGGCGGACCATTGGCAGGAAGACGCCTTGATGATCGAGCAGGGCCTGACGCTCCATCGCGCAGCCGATGTGGCCGCCCGCCGTTTGCGCTTCGCGCGCAGACATGAACTGATGTGCTGGGAAACGACAAACGGATGGACAGCCTCTGCCTTTGCCACTATTCTCGCCGCGATGAGCGACACCTTCAGCGTGGCCGCTTTACCTCCAACCCTGCAGGAATCAGACCGATGAAACTCGCGAAGCAATTTTTCCTGGGCGTCGCTGCTGTCGCCCTCGCCTCGAGTGCCACCATCGGTCATGCTGCCGATCCCGTCGCCGACAGGAAGGCCGGGGCCAAGCCGCTCAGTGGCGCGGCGCTGCTGCAGCTTGACGATGGGCGCAGCGGACGGGGCAACCTGATCGCCACCACCGGCATCCGCGGCTTCAGCAAGCCCCCGGCGGTGGCCGCGCACGCGCTGATCATGACCATCGGCGACTACCAGGGCAATATCCCCAAACTCAAGGGCGTGCCATTTGATACCGCGACGGCGACGGAGATCGCTCGCCGCATGGGTGTGCCGCAGGCCAATATCCGTGCGCTGAGTGATGGGCAACTCACCCTGGAAGGCATGCACAAGGCCTTCGACGAATTGGAGAGCAAGCTCGGTGGCGATGACCAGGTGTTCATCTACTACTCGGGCCATGGCGGGCGTCAGCTGGTGCAGGAGGCGGGCACCGAGCGCTGCGCCGAGTCCCTGATCACCGTTGATGGGCAGCCCTTCACCGATGCCGAGATGGAAGACCGGCTCAAGCGTTTGTCGGCCAAGTCGCAGAAGACCATTGTTTTCCTCGATGCCTGTCATTCCGGCGGCGTGACCACGCGTTCGGTCGGCAACGCGCCTTTCGCTCCCAAGTCCTATACCGCCGGGCAGAGCTGCGTCAAACCCACCAATGTGCTGACACGCAGCATCAACGCGCCCAAGCCTGCGGGCAGTGGCGGCGCCAACTTCGTGCACATTGCAGCCGCCCGCGACAGCGAAGTCTCGCTCGACCAACCCGGTCGGGGCGGGGTGGCGACGCAGGCCTGGCTGGCCTGCCTGGCCGGTGCTGCCAAGGACACGGATGGCAGCGGTGGCCTGTCGGCTGGCGAGATCCAGGCCTGTGCGCAGGACCGTATCAACGAGAAGCTCAAGAATGTGCAGGGTTTCCTGCCGCATCACGTGTCGGTGAACGGCAACCCCTCCATGGTGCTCAGTTATGCGGCCAAGGACGCGACGAGCGCCGTGGCCGCACCGGCCCTGCCGCAGCTTCCCGTTCCGCTTCCAGTCGTGACCGCACCGGCTGCACCGGCCGCTACGCCTGCGCCGGTTGCGGCGCTGTCCCCTGCTGCAGTCACCAAACCCTCCGCGCAGGCGGCGCTGCAGGATATCTACAACAGCCGTGATGACCGCCGCCTGGTGACCCTGACCGCGGCCAAGCCTGCGCTCAAGATCGGTGTCGACACGGTGGACTTCACACTGACATCGCGTGAGGGCGGCTATGTCTACCTGGTGATGGTGGGCTCCGACGGCGAGACCTTCGATTTGCTGTTCCCCAACCAGATCGATCGCAATAACCTGATCGAGCCCGGCGGCACGATGCGCCTGCCGCGACCCGCCTGGCAACTGTCGGCCGAAGGTCCGCCCGGCAAGAACACCCTGCTGGCCATCGTGACCGACAACCCGCGCGATTTCAGCGGTGCTGGACTCAAACCGGCCGGGCCTTTCTCGGTGGTGGATGCCGTGGCCGCGAAGGACATCCAGCTGGTGACAGTGGGCGCGGCGGCGCCGGCCGAGAGCGAATGCGCCAACCCGGCGAGCACGCGCAACCTGTCCATCAAGAAGCGCTGCTCGACGGGCTACGCTGCGGCCCTGCTGACGATCGAAGAGGTGAAATGACCGTGGCCTTCGAGGCAAGGCTGGCGCACCGACAGGTGCTGCTGCTTCAGGACGGCCAGACCCTGCTGAGCCTGCCGCTGGACCGCGGTGGCCGCTACCGGCTGGTCGTGCCGGACATGGCCAGCATCGATGCCGCAGTCGTCGCGCTGGAGGCCTTGCCCGACGTGGCCGTGCTGCCGGCCGATGGCGGGTTGCTGGGTGCGATGTCGGTCTCGGCCAACCTGTCGCTGGCGCTGCGTTATGGTCGCGAGCCCGACACCTTCAAGCTGAGCGAATGGGAGCACAAGCTGCAGCTCGCCTTTCGCCTGTGCGGCGTCAGCGAAGACCGCTTGCCTGGCCTGGGCCGGGAGCAGCCCATGCGGCTCGACCGGATGGAGCGCTGGCGGGTCGGCTTCGTGTTGCAGCTGATGCGCCCGTCGGAGCTGCTGGTGCTGGACCGTGCCTTCAACGGACTTTCGCGGGGCCAGGCCGAGGTGGTGATTGCGCTGGAGTCGGTCTATCATGAGTTCCATCCCTTCCGGCCCACCCTGTTCGTTGATCTTGACGCGCACGGCCTGCCGGACTTGCCGCAATGCCACGCCACGGCAGTACTGGGGGCCGAGTCTCCCGAGGTCCAGACATGTCCATCCTGATTGAGCAGGACAGTGAAGTTGCCCTGTTGCACCGGGGAACGCGGCGTTTCCTGTTGGCGGGCCTGCTGGTCACCGTGCTGATCATGGCGGCCATCTTCGTGCGCCAGGGCCTGCTGCGCCAGACGGCCGTGCTCACCTTCGTGACCGAATCGGCCCAGGACATCAACAAGGGGCAGTCGGTCAAGATCGCGGGTTTCAAGGTGGGCGCCGTGGACACGGTGACGCTGCGGCCTGATGGCCAGGTGGAGGTGGAACTGGAGATCGACGCCGATTCGATGCGCTTCGTCACGCGCGATGCCGTGATCGAACTGCGCAAGGAGGGCCTGGTCGGCTCGGCCGTTCTGGAGATCCTGCCGGGGCCGGATCGCACGCGGCTGGCCGCCAATGGCGCCCGGCTGGCCTTCACGCGCGCCGACGGCCTGACCGCCATGGCCAACAGTCTGCGCGACAAGATCCTGCCCATCCTGGGTGACATCAAGATCATCACTGGCACGCTGGCTGACTCGCGCCAGGGGCTACCCGCCACGCTGGGTCAGGTGCGCGAGGCCACGACCTCGCTCAACACCCTGCTCAAGACCGGCAACCAGCAACTCGGCGACGTGGGGCAGGCCGCCACCCGCGCCGTGGGCAAGGCCGAGGCCGGCCTGGTGCAGCTGGACAAGACGCTTTCCACGGTCAATCACCGCCTGCCGGGCTTGCTGGACAAGGCGCAGGGCATCGTCGAACACATCGAGAAGATCACGGCGGAGGCCGAGAGCACGGTGCCCCCAATGCTGCAGGACGGCCGGGCCGTGGCCGGCGACGTGCGCGAGATCCTGACCGGGGCAAAGACGGCCTGGCCGATCAAGAACCTGATCGATGCACCGGCCTCGCCCTCACTCAAGGCGGACAGCGATCCGCGCGCAGAGGGCAGCCGTGCACCGCGCTGAAACGTGGCGCTACGCCGCGCTGCTGGCCGCTGCCTTGCTGGCCGCTTGCGGTTCCTCCCCCAAACCTCCGCCTGAGCCGCGGCTGCGGGTGCAGGCGCAGGCGCTGGAGACCAGCGGTGCGCGACGTTATGCCCAGGGCGACTACGGCGCGGCGGCCAGGCACTTCGCCGAGGCCGCCCGGCTGCACAGCAGTTTTGACGATGCGGGCGCCGCCTCGCGCAACCGCCTGCAACAGGCTCAGGCCGAGCTGGCGCTGGGGCAGACACAGCAGGCGCTGGAGCATGCCAGCCAGGTCACAGAAGCCCCCCTGCAGGTACAGGCGCTGCTCTTGCAGGTGCAAGCCTTGCTCGTGCTGGAGCGTGGCGACTTGGCACAGACCCGGTTGTCGCGTCTGACGGCTTTGTGCGAGGCGCGCTGCGCTGAGCGTGGCCGGGTGCAACTGCTGCAGGCACGCACGGCCTGGGCGCAAGGCCATGCCGCGCAGACCGTGGCGCTGGCCGAAGCCGCCCTGCCGCTGCTGCGTGAGCAATCCGAGGAGCGCGAAGTGGCCAATGCCTGGCGGCTGCTGGCCGCCGCACGGTTGGCACAGGGTGCAGGCGCTGCCGCATTGCAGGCCGCACAGGCCGCGCTCGCCATCGACCGTCAGCTGGCGGTGCCGGAGAAGATTGCCCGTGACTGGCTGCTGATCGGCGACATCCAGCGTCGAACGGCCGCTCCGGATGCGCACCTCGCTTACCAGCGCGCGCGTGCCGTGGCGCAAGCGGCCGGATTGAAAGAACTCGTCCAGCTTGCTGATCAGTCCATCAAGGAGACCTCACGATGAAGAAAAATGCCAGCCGCCTTCTGCTGGGTCTGCTCATGGCCTCACTGCTGATGCCTGCGCGCGCGCAGACACCCCCTACGGCGACCGGCTCGCCGGCCGCGCCCGGCGCAGGCAGCTCGGAAGAGGTGCAACCCAAATTTTTTGTCTGGGGCCTGCTGCTTAACGTGGCCTTCAAGTTCGCCATGGGGGTCTTTTCCGAGTGGCGCCAGAACAAGCTGACCAACGATCTGACCAACCCGATCAATTACAAGAAGCTGCTGCTGAATGCGGCTACGGCTGGCTTGGTGTCTACGGCTGGGGGGGGCGTTGGCGGCCTGTTTGGTTTCAAGTCGGTAGGTGCCACCGAGAACACCGTGGCCGACCTGCCGACCCGGCCCATCGAGCTGCAGAACGGCCAGCCCAACTACCAGGGAGCGCATGTGGCCATCGTGGCGTTTGACAAGGCGGGCACCGTGACGGGCCTGCGGCCGGTGACGGGCGGTTTTCGGACCGGGGACCGCATCAAGATCAAGGTCCTGCCGACCTTCGATTCCTTGGTGGTCATCGAGAACATTAACCCGCAGGGCAAGCGCCAGCAGATCTACCCGTCGGCCGATCAGGCCATCGCGCTGAAAGCAGGCACGGAGGTGCTGCTGCCTCTGCGCGCAGACCAGTTCTTCGAGTTCGCCGGCGTGACCGGCGACGAGCAACTCGTCATCACCTTGCGCGATCCGCGTGCCGCAGGGGCCGCGGAGTCCAAGGCGGAGGTGAGCCGCAAGGACGAAGACAACGGTTCGAGCTTTGTGCAGGAGTTGGCGCCTGGCACCTACCCGGTGATCGCCCAGTCGCTGAAGCTGCGGCACGAGCGCTGAGCCTGTAGCCCGGTTTTTTCCAGGGACGCCGCGGAACGGGCTTCGCCCGACCGCTGGTGTCGTCCCCCTGGGGGGAAGGCGCGCAGCGGCTCAGGGGGGCTTATCTACCTCCCCGGATCCCCGTACAGCGCATAGGGCGCCCAGAAGGCCGGGTGAGCGTAGGCCATCACGGCGCGGCCCTGACCATCTTTGGCGACATCGGTATCAATCAAGTCGAGCATGGCTCGGTTGAGCGCCTGCGCGCGCGTGAGTAGCGGGTCCTTGGTATAGCGCTCAAACAGATGCGTCACCAGCTCGCGGGCCGACACCGTTTCCACCGGCCAGTGCGTGGCCAGCACCGAGCGTGCCCCCGCATAGAAGAAGCCCCGGCCCAGCCCGGACACTGCCTCGGCACCGGTGCCATCGGCGGCGGCGGTATTGCAGGCCGACAGCACCACCAGGTCGGCATCCAGCGAGAGTTTGAGGATGTCCTCCAGCTTGAGCAGCCCGTCCGTGATCGACTTGCCCGGTGCGGGTGAGAGCGCCAGCGCCGGCTGGTCCAGCCCCGGCAAATCCCCTGCCACCAGCCCGTGGGTCGCAAACGCCACGATGCGCCGCTGCTTGAGGTCACTGCCCAGCACGTTCTGGCGGTTCGCCTGCGCCCCGAAGAAGGTGTCGCGTTGGAGGTCCGCCGCCATGGCTGTGGCAATCGCCGTGATCTCCTCGCGCGTGTCCGGCAAGGCTGTCAGCGTGGGCGCTTCCGGC
>JAUYQZ010000040.1 GCA_030695415.1 Hylemonella sp. | reverse complement strand
GGTGGACGCACTCTGAGCCAGCTGATTGGCCTGGCGGGCGTTGTCGGCGTTCTGCTTCACCGTGGAGGACAGCTCCTCCATGGAAGCCGCGGTTTCCTCCAGCGAGCTGGCCTGGCTCTCCGTGCGCGCGCTCAGGTCCTGGTTGCCCTGCGCGATCTCTGCCGAAGCAGTGGAGACGGATTCGCTGCCCTGGCGCACACGGCTGACGATCTGCGCCAGGTTGTGCTGCATGGCCGTGAGCGACTGCAGCACACGGGCCACTTCGTCCTTGCCGGTGGCGTTCACCTGGACGGTCAGGTCACCGCGGGCCGCGGCCTCGGACAGTTGGACGGCGTCCCTGAGCGAACGCGAAATGCCGCGAATCAGGGCCAGACCAAGTACCCAGGCAAAAATGACGCCCACCGCAATGGCAACTATCGACACGATCAGGATGGTCTGGTAGCGCCCCACCGCGGCCTCGTACTCCGCCTTGGCGACGCTGGCCTGCAGAGACACCAGCTTCTTCATCGCCTCCCGGGCCTTGGCGCCCAATGGACTGATCTTCTCGCGGTAGCTCCGATCCGCCTCGACGGGATCGCCGGCGCGCACCGAATCGCGCGCCACCAGCAGTCCTTCCTGGACGAGGCTCTTGTGAAGGGCTGCAAATTCGTCGGCCAGCGTCTTCTCTTCCGGGGTGAGCTCGGTGGCCATGTAGGCCGCCCAGATCTTGCCGACGTCCTCGAGATTTGCCCTGAGTTCCTTGTCGCGCCGATCAATGTTCGCGGGTTCGGGATTCATGATCATGTCCATGACCAGCACCCGGTTGCGCACGACCAGTTGACCGACTTCCTCCAACTCCACCAAGGCCACGGTACGGTCCTGGTACACGCTACGCAAGGCCTCATTGCTTTTGCTGTTGCCGAACAGGCCCGTCAGGCCGATCAGGATCAGCAGGCCGCTCAGGACCGCCACCAGCACCAGCAGGCGCGTGGAGATTTTCAGATTGTTCATGGTTTGCCCCCCAGAATGAGTTCCTCTACCGCGCTGCCTGCCGCGGTGCGAACCATTATGAGCCAGGGCGCCGGCGCTCAAACGCCGGAATGGGTCAGCTTGAGCGGCGCAGACGCCAGGCTAGCAGCAGCGCCACCAAGGCAAAGGCCGTGAACCAGAGGAAGGCCCAGTTGGCGATCGTGCCGCCCAGGAAGGTCCAGTCGATGGCCGTGCAGTCGCCCGAACCCTTGAAGATCATGGGGATGGCGCGCTGCAGGGGGAAATTTTCGATCATGCCGTAGAAGTCGCGCCCGCAGGTGGCGATCTCGGGCGGGTACCACTGCAGCCAGCTCTGGCGCGCGGCGACGAAAGCGCCGAACACCGCCAGCACGGCCAACAATCCGGCGATGGCCTGGTGGCTGCGGTGCCCGGACACAGCGGCCCCGAGTGCCGCGACCATGGCGATCAGCACCATGGTGTAGCGCTGCACGATGCACATGGGGCAGGGCTCCAGGCCCACGACGTGCTGCAGGTAGAGGCCGAAGGCCAGCAGGGCCAGGCAGATGCCACAGACCAGCGCGTAGATGCGCCGGGGGGAGAGTTCAAACAGCTTGCGCAAGATCAGGGGTTCCTTCTACGAAGACGCGGGCCTTGCGCGGTGTCAGCACCAGCCGTTCGCCCTCTGTCAGACCGAGTTCGCGGTATTGTGACGCAGCAAGCTGCACCTCAACAATCTTATTCTCCCCGGATTGAGTCACGTCTTCGGGAATTAGTTCCAGTCTGGCAATCGGGCCGACCACAATGGCCCGGCTCAGGCGCGCCGTGATGCCGGTGGCACCGGTGACCCAGCGCTGCACCTCGAAGTCGTGCGGACGCACATAGGCAAAGGCCTTGCCGTCGTCCGCGCCGCGATGTTCGGGCGAGTCCAGGCGCAGGCCCTGCTGGCCCTCCCCGATCACCACTTCGCCCTGCTCCACCCGGCCGTGAAACAGATTCACGTCGCCCAGGAAACCGTAGACGAAGGGGCTGGCCGGCTGGTCCCAGACCTGCTGCGGCGTGCCGATCTGCTCGACCCGGCCATGGTTCATGAGCACCACGCGGTCGGCCACCTCCAGTGCCTCTTCCTGGTCGTGGGTCACGAAGATGCTGGTCACGTGCAATTCATCGTGCAGGCGGCGCAGCCAGCGGCGCAATTCCTTGCGCACCTTGGCGTCCAGCGCGCCGAAGGGTTCGTCCAGCAGCAGCACCTTGGGCTCCACGGCCAGCGCGCGCGCCAGGGCGATGCGCTGGCGCTGGCCGCCCGAGAGCTGGGAGGGGTAACGGTCGGCCAGCCAGTCCAGTTGCACCAGACTCAGCAGTTCATGCACCTTGGCCTTGATCTGGGTTTCGCTGGGACGCACAGCACGCGGTTTCATGCGCAGGCCGAAGGCCACGTTGTCGAACACGGTCATGTGGCGGAACAGCGCGTAGTGCTGGAACACGAAGCCCACATTGCGCTCGCGCACATGCACCTCGGTGGTGTCTTCGCCGCTGAACAGGATGGTGCCCTGGTCCGGCGTTTCCAGACCGGCGATGATGCGCAGCAGCGTGGTCTTGCCGCAGCCCGAAGGGCCCAGCAAGGCGACCAGTTCACCGGACTGGATGTCGAGATTGACCTGGCGCAGGGCGTGGAAGTCGCCGAACTGCTTGCTGATGTCGCGGATTTCAATGCTCATGATGGACTTTCAGGAAACGGCAGGCGCGAGGCGTGCGTTCGGGTTCTCAGGCGGCAGCTCGGCGGCAGCCTTCAGCTCACGCTCGTGCCGCCACTCGACCACGGACTTGATCACCAGGGTGACCAGCGCCAGCAGGGCCAGCAGCGAAGCCACGGCAAAGGCGGCGACGGACTGGTACTCGTTGTAGAGCACCTCCACGTGCAGCGGCATGGTGTTGGTCTGGCCGCGGATGTGGCCCGAGACCACGGAGACCGCGCCGAACTCGCCCATGGCGCGCGCGTTGCAGAGGATGACGCCGTAGATCAGGCCCCACTTGATGTTGGGCAAGGTCACGTACCAGAAGGTCTGCCAGCCGGTGGCGCCCAGCACGATGGCAGCCTGCTCTTCCTCGTTGCCCTGCGCCTGCATCAGCGGAATGAGCTCACGCGCGATGAAGGGAAAGGTGACGAAGACGGTGGCGAGCACGATGCCGGGCACGGCGAAGACGATCCGGATGTCGTGCGCCTGCAGCCAGGGGCCCAGCCAGCCCTGCGCGCCGAAGACCAGCACGTAGATCAGGCCGGCCACCACGGGCGAGACCGAAAACGGCAGGTCCACCAGCGTGGTCAGGAAGGCCTTGCCGCGGAACTCGTACTTGGCAATCGCCCAGGCCGCGGCCACGCCGAAGACCAGGTTGAGCGGCACGGCGATGGCCGCGGTGAGCAGCGTGAGGCGGATGGCGGCCCAGGCATCAGGCTCCTTGAGCGCTTCCCAATAGGCTTCCCAGCCCTTGCGCAGCGCCTCGGTGAACACGGCCGCCAGCGGCAGCACCAGGAAGAGGAACATGAAGGCCAGCGCCACGCCGATCAGGGTGGTGCGCACCCAGGCCGGCTCGGTGGTGCCGGCGCGCGCCGTGCGTTTTGCAGTGTTGCTCATGCCGATGCTCCCGAACGCTTACGCTGCCAGGATTGCAGTCCATTGATGAGCAGCAGCAGGATGAAGGAAACCACCAGCAGCACGGTGGCCACGGCGGTGGCACCGGCGTAGTCATACTGTTCCAGCTTGCCGATGATGATGAGCGGCGTGATCTCGGACACCATGGGCATGTTGCCGGCGATGAAGATGACTGAGCCATACTCGCCGATGGCGCGGGCAAAGGCCATGGCAAAACCCGTGAGCAAGGCCGGCGCGATGGACGGAAAAATGACGTAACGAAAGGTCTGCCAGCGCGTGGCGCCCAGGCTGGTGGCGGCCTCTTCCAGCTCTTTTTCCACGTCTTCCAGCACCGGCTGCACCGTGCGCACCACAAAGGGCAGTCCGATGAAGATCAGCGCGATCACCACGCCATTCGGGTTGAACGCCAGCTGGATACCCCAGGGTTCAAAGACCTGGCCGACCCAGCCATTGCCTGCCAGTAGGGCCGTGAGCGCGATGCCGGCCACGGCCGTGGGCAGCGCAAAGGGCAGGTCCACCAGCGCGTCGACGATCTTCTTGCCCGGGAAGCGGTAGCGCACCAGCACCCAGGCCACCAGCAGGCCGAACACCACATTGACCAGCGCGGCGATCAGCGAGGCGCCGAAGGTCAGGCGGTAGGAGGCCAGCACGCGGGGTGAGGTGACCGCAGCCCAGAACTGCTCCCAGCTCAGCGTGAAGGTCTTGAAGACCAGGGCCGAGAGCGGGATCAGAACGATCAGGCTCAGGTAAAGAATGGTGAAGCCCAGCGTCAGCTTGAAGCCGGGCAGCACGCGCCGAGGGGCGCGCCGGGGGGTGGCGACCGCCGGCAGCGACAGCGAAGAAATTGCGGTACTCATGCTTTCTTTTCGTGGGCCACCGCGGAACCGGCTTTGCCGGGCCGCTGGTGGCGCCCCCTTGAGGGGCTGAGGGCTGCGGCTCCAAGCCTGCCTGCGCAGGCTTGGACAGACTGAAGGGCCACGGCCTCAGGCCGTGAGCATCGGACGCCGAAGGCGTTTCGGGGGCGGGTCATTTCACCGTGTAGAGCTGATCGAACTTGCCGCCGTCGTTGAAGTGCACCTTCTGCGCCTCGGCCAGCGAACCGAAATAGTCAGCCACGGTGAAGAGCTTGAGCGGCTTGAAGGTGCTGGCGTATTTCTTCAGCACGGCCTCCGAACGCGGCCGGATGCCGTGCCTGGCCGCAATCTCCTGGCCCTCGTCAGAGTAGAGGTAATCCAGGTAGGCCCTGGCCTCGGCGGCCGTGCCTTTTTTCTGCACGGTGCGCTCGACGACGGCGACCGGGTTCTCGGCCACGATGCTGGCGCTGGGGTGCACGGCATCGACCTTGCCGGCGCCGAACTCGCGATCCACCGAGACCACCTCGGACTCGAAGGTCACCAGCACGTCGCCGATATTGCGCTGCAGGAAGATGCCCGTGGCGTCCCGCCCGCCGCGCGCCAGCACCGGCACGTTCTTGTAGAGCTTGCCCACGAACTCCGCGGCCTGCGCATCGCTGCCCCCCTTGCTGCGCACATACCCCCAGGCGGCCAGGTAGGCCATGCGGCCGTTGCCTCCGGTCTTGGGGTTGACCACCACGACCTGCACGCCCGGCTTGATCAGGTCGTCCCAGTCCTTGATGCCCTTGGGGTTGCCGTTGCGGACCAGGAACAGCATCGTGGAGGTGGTGGGCGAGGCGCCGTTGGGGAAACGCTTGGTCCAGTCGGCCGCCACGACGCCTTTGGACGCCAGGAAGTCGATGTCGGTGGTGGTGTTGAAGCTCACCACGTCGGCCTCCAGGCCGTCAGCCACGGCACGCGCCTGGGCACTGGAGCCGGCATGCGACTGGTCGACCTTGAGTTCCTTGCCGGTGGTCTTCCTGGTGTGGGCCACGAAGGCCGCGTTGTAGTCCTTGTAGAACTCGCGCGAGACATCGTAGGACACATTGAGCAGGCTCTGGGCCGAAGCCAGGGCGCTGGTGCTGAGGGCAAGAACGGCCAGCAGATGAGGGATGTTTTTCTTCATGCGATTTCCAAATGGGGTTGTGGGTGGTCAAGCCTGGCGTCGGCCTACAGCGACTGCAAACAGGCGCATGGGCACCAGCGAGGCAACGCGTTGCGGCCCGGGTGTTCCCAGTCCTCCTGCCGCACGCGCAGGGCGCCGGGCCACTGCAAGGCCCAGAGGCTTTGCCAGTGACCGGGCGTCGAAACACGCCAGCCGGGAACGATGGTCAATCGGGTCATGAGAGCGGTAGTCCGTGTCGGTCACCGGATTCTGGGGACCGGGGCGCGAATCTCCAACGAATCAATTCTTCTTTGCTTATTACTTAGCTGTCCTTGGCCCGGGTCCGCCTCACCTGCGGCTGTAGATCTGGTCGAAGGTGCCGCCGTCTGCGAAGTGCAGCCTGGCCGCCTGGTCCCAGCCGCCGAAAGCGTCCTCGATCCGGAAGAGATTGAGCTTGGGGAACTGTTTGGCGTACCTGGCCTGGGCTTTGGCCGAGGTCGGACGGTAAAAGTGCTTGCCGATGATGTCCTGGGCCTCCTCGGTATAGAGGAACTCCAGATAGGCCTGAGCCACAGCGCGGGTGCCCTTTCTGTCGACGTTCTTGTCGACAATGGTCACGGCCGGCTCGGCCAGGATGGACAGGCTGGGGTAGATGAAGTCGACCTTGTTGCCGAACTCCTTTTCCAGCAGGTAGGCCTCGTTCTCCCAGGAGATGAAAACATCCCCCTGGGCGCGCTGGGCAAACGTGACCGAGGAGCCGCGCGCACCGGTGTCGAGCACCGGCACGTTGCTGTAGAGCGTGGCCACGAACTCCTTGGCCTTGGCCTCACTGCCGTACTTGCGCTTGGCAAATTCCCAGGCGGCCAGGTAATTCCAGCGCGCACCGCCCGAGGTCTTGGGATTGGGCGTGATGACCTTGACGTCCGGACGGATCAGGTCATCCCAGTCCTTGATGCCCTTGGGATTGCCCTGGCGCACCACCAGCACGATGGTGGAGGTGTAGGGCGAAGAGTTCAAGGGCAGGCGCTTCTGCCAGTCCTTGGGGATCCAGCCGCCGTTCTTGTGCAGTGCGTCGGTGTCGCCGGCCAGAGCCAGGGTGGCCACATCAGCGTCCAGGCCGTCAATGATGGAACGGGCCTGCTTGCCCGAGCCACCGTGCGACTGCTGGAGGGTCAGGTTCTGACCGGTCCTGGACTTCCAGTGCTTGCTGAAAGCGGCGTTGACCTCGACGTAGAGTTCACGCGTCGGGTCGTAAGACACGTTGAGCAAGGTGACTGCTGGCTGGGCCAGACTGGCCATAGCCATCCCTGCCAGGACGAAGGCCAATGAAAGCTTGATAAAGTCTCGGCGTTGCGTCATGTTTCTTCCTTGTCAGATCTCATATCGGGTTGCGATGGCTGGGATTCTGGAGAGACATGCTCAAAACTGGAACCAATAAAATTTCAGTAGCTAATTACTTAAACATCTGAACATCGAAAGAGGCTACTCATGGCACGCATGGTCAACTGCATCAAGCTCGGCAAGGAAGCCGAAGGCATGGACTTCCCGCCCTACCCGGGCGAACTGGGCAAGCGCATCTGGGAAGGCGTCAGCAAGGAAGCCTGGGCCGCCTGGCTCAAGCACCAGACCATGCTGGTCAACGAGAACCGCCTGAACCTGGCCGATGCCCGCGCCCGCCAGTACCTGGCCCGCCAGATGGAGAACCACTTCTTCGGCAGCGGCGCCGACGCTGCGGCGGGCTATGTGCCGCCGAAGGCATAAGCGTCTCCCACGCCCCAAGTGAACGAATCGGCGCGCACCTTGCTGCCGCCGCAACCGGATGGCCAAGCGGCCTGGCGAGTGCTCGACACGCGCTTGGACGCGACACGCCTGCTTGCGCTCTGGCAGTGCTGGCAAGACGGGGCGCAGCGCCCTCGTGTGCTGCACCTCGTCGCCCTCACCGCCTCACCGCCCGCGGCCGAGGTGCTACGCGCCGCGGCTACGCCGGAACAAGGGGCGCTGGTCGATGAGCTGCTGGCGCAGTGGAGCGGCCTGCTGCCCGGCATGCATCGCTTGTCCCTGGCCGAGGGCCGGCTGCAGCTGACGCTTTGCGCAGGTGAACTGCAAACCCTGCTGCGCGAGCAGCAGTTCGAGGCCGATGCCGTCTTTCTCGACAGCACCCTGCCCTGGGACCGCTGGAGCCTCAAGGCCCTGGCGCGCTGCTGCCGGCGCGGCACACACCTCAACTTCGACAAGCTGACGACCGATCTGCACAAACTGCTGTCGGAAAGCGGCTTTGTGCTGGAAGCACATCACGGGCGCTACGATCCTCCCTGGGAACTCAAGACCCACCGCGAAACCCTGCGCACCGAGGCGGCCGCACCCGGCACTTGCGCGGTGATCGGCGCCGGCCTGGCCGGGGCCAGCGTCGCAGCGGTACTCGCGCGGCGCGGCTGGCAGGTTCAGGTGCTGGACGCTGCGCCCGAAGCAGCCGCTGGCGCCTCGGGTTTGCCCGCCGGCCTGCTGGTACCCCATGTCTCGGTGGACGACAGCCCGCGTTCGCGCCTCACACGTTCCGGCCTGCGCCTCATGCGCGCCGAAGCGCAGCGCCTGCTGCAGGCCGGGCAGGACTGGGACGCCAGTGGCGTGCTGGAGCAGCGCCTGGATGGCAACACCGGCCTGCCGGCCCACTGGCCCGCCGAGGGCCAGCAGATCACGCACCTGGCCCCCACGGGCACCGAACCCTGGCGCACTGGCATGGCGGACGTGCCCGCGCTGTGGCACGCCCAAGCCGCCTGGATCAAACCCGCGCGCCTGGTGCGGGCCTGGCTGAAGCACACGGGCGTGACCTTCCGGGGCAACACCAAGGTGGAGCGGCTGCAACGCTTCGGCATGATGTGGCAGCTGCTGGACCGCGAAGGAAAGCTGCTGACCAGCGCCAGCCACGTGGTGCTGGCCAATGCGGCCGATGCGCCGCGCCTGCTGGCCCCGCTGGGCCTGGACGCCCAACTGCCGGCCCTGCAGGAAATGCGCGGCGTGATGAGCAGCGGCCTGCGCCAGCCGGGTGATGAAAGCGCGCTGCCGCCCTTCCCCGTCAACGGCCTGGGCGCTCTCATCCCCGCCGTGCCCACAGAAGATGGCCTGGCCTGGTACGCCGGCGCCACCTATGAGGAGGCGACCCAGCCACCGGCCACGGCCAGCGAACACCACCACACCAACCTCGACAAGCTGCGCACCCTGCTGCCCGCCGCGGCACAGCAGTTATCACCTTCCTTCACGCCGGAGGCCGCGCGCGGCTGGGGCGGCACCCGCTGCGTCAGCGCCGACCGCCTGCCCCTGGTCGGCCCGCTGGAAGAAGGCCCGCAGCCCACGCTGTGGATCAGCGCGGCCATGGGTTCAAGAGGTCTGAGCTTCGCCATGCTCTGCGCCGAACTGCTGGCCGCCCGCCTGGGCGCAGAGCCCTGGCCCGTGGAGGCCAGCCTGGCGCGCGCGCTGCATGCGCGGCGGGAAGGCTGAGCTTTGGCCGACAATGCGCCCACCATGGGCCACAAGATCATCATCGACTGCGACCCCGGCGCCGACGACGCGCTGGCGCTGTACTTCGCGCTCTCCCAACCCGACCTGGACCTGCTGGCCGTCACCACCACCTTTGGCC
Organism: Hylemonella sp.; assembly: GCA_030695415.1. Classification (GTDB taxonomy): domain Bacteria; phylum Pseudomonadota; class Gammaproteobacteria; order Burkholderiales; family Burkholderiaceae_C; genus Hylemonella. The sequence goes on along the minus strand of JAUYQZ010000040.1, from coordinate 42,689 downwards.
ACCTCACCGTGGCCCAGGCCACGCGCAATGCCCTGCTGCTGTGCACCCTGGCCGGGCGCACCGATCTGCCGGTCTGCAGCGGCGTGGCCACGCCCACGCGCAAGCCGACCTGGTGGCACGACCCCGAGGCTTCTGGTGCCGACGGCCTGGGTGACCTGCCGCGGCGCCCGACCGAAGCGCATGGCCCCGACGAACGCTCGGCCGCGCGCTGCATCGTGGAACTGGCCCAGGCCTACCCGGGCCAGTTGAGCCTGGTCTGCGCCGGCCCGCTGGGCAATGTGGCCCAGGCCCTGCGCCTGGAGCCGCAGCTGCCCGAGCTGCTGGCCCAGGTGGTGGTGGCCGGCGGCAGCGTGGCGGCGCCGGGTGACGTGTCGCCGGTGGCGGAAGCCAATTTCTGGCACGACCCGCATGCGGCCGACCTGGTGCTGACCGCTGGTTTCAAGCTGACGATGCTGGGCCTGGACGTGACACAGGCCGCGCCCCTGCCGCTGGCGCTGATCGAAAGACTCGCCGCCCAGCGGCCGAACCCTGCCACCGAGACCCTGCTCCATGCGACCCGCCAGCACGCCGGCTACCAGGCCCGGCTGGCGCACGGAACCGTGCCGGCCTGCCCGGCCCCGGGCCTGCTGGGCCTGGCCTGGCTGCTGCAGCCGGACCTGTTCAAGACCGAATCCGGCCGCGTGCGCGTGGTGCCGGACGGCTTGGCCGAAGGCCAGAGCATCATGGACCGGCGCGAGCACGTCCCCTATCCCCAGCCCGGCTGGGAGACCCGGATTCCCAAAATCCAGGCCGCCCTGGCGGTGGACGCCGCGGCCTGCCTGGCCCTGGTGGAACGCAGCTTGCTGGCCAAGGGGCTGCCGTCCGCTACCGGCTGAGACGCGGCCCCCGGGGATTCCGAAGGGCCTGCGCACGGCCTTATTACCAATACTTATAGGGATCCAAGAAAAAAGTCGTTTGGAATCGATGGGCTCGCCCCTAAAGTCGCGGCCCATGTACCAATACACCGACTTCGACCGACAGTTCGTGCGCCTGCGCGCCGAGCAGTACCGCGACCAGCTCACGCGCCGCCTGAACGGCCAGCTCAGCGAGGAGGAATTCCGCCCACTTCGCCTGCAGAACGGCTGGTACGTGCAGCGCCATGCGCCCATGCTGCGCGTGGCCGTGCCCTACGGCGAACTCTCCAGCGCCCAGCTGCGTGTGCTGGCCATGATTGCCCGCGAGTACGACCAGCCCGGCAAGGAAGTGTTCCAGGGTGCCGTGGCAGCGCAGAACAAGCTGGGCGACATCCAGCTGCGCGACGGCAAGGCCATCGGCAGCCGGCTGACCACCGGCTACGCGCACTTCACGACGCGCCAGAACGTGCAGTTCAACTGGATTTCCATGGACCGGAGCGCCGACGTCATGGACCTGCTGGCCTCGGTGGGCATGCACGGCATCCAGACCAGCGGCAACTGCATCCGCAACATCACCAGCGACGCGCTGGCCGGCATTGCCGTGGACGAGGTGGCCGACCCGCGCCCCTTCGCCGAGATCCTGCGCCAGTGGAGCACGCTGCACCCCGAGTTCGCGCACCTCCCCCGCAAGTTCAAGATCGCCATCACCGGCGCGCGTGAAGATCGCGCCGCCATTGCCTGGCACGACGTGGGCCTGCAGCTGCTGCGCGATACCGAAGGAACGCTGGGCTTCAAGGTGCTGGTGGGTGGCGGCATGGGCCGCACCCCGGTCATCGCCACCACCATCCGCGAGTTCCTGCCCTGCGACCAGATCCTCAACTACGTCGAGGCCGTGGTGCGGGTCTACAACCGCTGGGGCCGGCGCGACAACAAGTACAAGGCCCGCATCAAGATCCTGGTGAAGGCCGAAGGCCAACGCTTTCATCAAGAGGTGGAAGAGGAATACCGCCAGATCGTGGAGCATGACGGCGCCCCGCACACCATCACCGCCGCAGAGTTCGAGCGCATCAGCGCGAACTTCGCGCCGCCCACGCTGAGCGGCGACCGCAAGACGACCGACGCCAAGGTATTCCAGATCCTCAAGGCCGCAGCCGAGAACGATATCGAGTTCGGCCGCTGGCTGCAGCGCAACGTCAGCGTGCACCAGAACCCGGACCTGCGCGCCGTCACCCTGTCCTTCAAGCGCCTGGGCCAGGCCCCGGGTGACGCCAGGGCGGCGCAACTCGACGCCGTGGCCGAACTGGCCGAGCGCTACAGCGGCGGTGAAGTGCGCGTGACGCACCAGCAGAACCTGCTGCTGCCCCGGGTGCGCTGCGACCAGCTCGCCGAGCTCTGGCGCGAAGCGCGCCACCTGGGCCTGGCCAAACCGAATATCGGCCTGCTGACCGACATGATCGCCTGCCCCGGCGGCGATTTCTGCGACCTGGCCAATGCCCGCTCGCTACCTCTGGCTGAGGCCATCACGGCGCGTTACCAGGACCTGGACGAGCTGCACGACCTGGGCGAGATCGACCTGCACATCAGCGGCTGCATCAACTCCTGCGGCCATCACCACAGCGGCCACATCGGCATCCTGGGCGTGGACAAGGACGGACGCGAGTGGTACCAGGTCACGGTGGGTGGCTCCGACGGCAAGCTGCTGTCGGGCGCGCCGGTGCCGGGCAAGGTCATTGGCCCGTCCTTCTCGGCCCACGAAGTGCCCGAGGTGATCGAGGCCCTGCTGGAGGTCTATCGCAGCGAACGCCAGGGCAGAGAGCTCTTCATTGACACCCTGCGCCGCATCGGCCTGGAGCCTTTCAAGACCGCCGCCAACCTGGCACGCCACGTGCTGCCGGCCCCCGAGACGACGACCGCCTGACAGGAAGCCCGATGAAACTGCTGACGTCCCATCAACACATCTCGCGCCCCGAAGGCCTGCACGTGCTGGAGCTGGCCAACGACGCCGACCCGCGCGAGCTGGAACTTGCCGCGGTGGACCGCATCGACCTGCATTTCCCCAGCTTCACCGACGGCCGCGCGCACAGCCAGGCCTTCCTCTTGCGCCGCCGCCTGGGTTATCGGGGCGAGATTCGCGCCACGGGCGACGTGCTGGTGGACCAATTGCCGCTGCTTGCGCGCAACGGCTTCGACGTGGCCGTGCTGCGTGCCGACCAGGACCTGGCCGTGGCGCAGCGCCAGCTGGCGCGTTTCAAGACCTATTACCAGGGCGACGCTGTGTCGTCGCGCCCGCGCTTCGTGCAAGCCGCCTGATCCGAAAGCAGCGATGAAAGCCACCGAACTCAACGCCCGCGCCAGCAGCGACTACCCCGCCAAGCTGGCCCGCACGCAGGAGCTGCTGCAGCAGGCGGCGCGCGACTACGCGCCCGTCATGCCCGGCGGCCCCTCCCTGGTCAGCCTGGCCTGCAGTCTGGGGGCCGAAGACATGGTGCTGGCCCACCTGATCAACAGTCTGCAACTCAACATCGGCATCTTTGTGCTCGACACCGGCCGCATGCACACCCCGACCCTGGAACTGATGCACCAGCTCAAAGCCACATCGCGTGCGCCGGTGGAAATCTTCCAGCCGCAGACCGAAGCCGTGGTGGCTTTCGTGCAGCGCGAAGGCAAGGACGCCATGTACAAGAGCATCGGGCTGCGCAAGGCCTGCTGCCAGGTCCGCAAGATGGAGCCGCTGGAGCGCGCCCTGGCCGACAAACGCGCCTGGGTCACCGGCCTGCGCCGCGAACAGTCCGGCGCGCGCGCCGACGTGCCCTTCATCGACGACAGCAACGCACACCGCCTGAAGTTCAATCCCCTGGCCGAGTGGACCTGGGGTGAGGTCTGGCACTACATCCAGGTCAACGACGTGGCCTACAACACCCTGCACGACCAGTTCTACCCCAGCATCGGCTGCGAGCCCTGCACCCGCGCCATCTCGCTCGGTGAAGACTTCCGCGCCGGGCGCTGGTGGTGGGAAAACGAAAGCGCCAAGGAATGCGGTTTGCATGTCGAACCGCATTCCGGCCACGAAGTGGCTGTGTCGCAAAGCGACACGCATGGCGCTTTCGTTTCGGCGCAGGCTAACTTCAGCACAGCTGAAGTTAAGGGCTCGCCAGAGCCCGGCCGTAGCCAAAAGGAAAAGGCCAAGGAATGCGGCCTGCACGTGACGAACGACACGACGAAACAGGGAGAAACCGCATGAATGCACGTACAGAACAGGAATTGCTCACCCATACCGAGCATCACCTGAGCAACGCCCACCTCGACGCTCTTGAGGAAGAGACCATCTTCATCCTGCGCGAGGTGGCAGCCACCTTCGAGCGTCCGGCCCTGCTGTTCTCCGGCGGCAAGGATTCGCTGGTGATGCTCAAGTGCGCCGAGAAGGCCTTCGGGGGCAAGGAAGGCCCCTCCGGTATCGGCCGAGTTCCCTATCCCCTGCTGATGATCGACACGGGTCACAACTTTCCCGAGGTCACGGCCTTCCGTGACCAGCGCGCGGCCGAACTGGGTGCGGAGCTCATCGTGCGCAGCGTGGAGGACTCCATGCAACGCGGCACTGTGCGCCTGGCCCACCCGGGCGAGAGCCGCAACGTGCACCAGTCGGTCACGCTGCTAGAGGCCATCGAGGAATTCCGCTTCGACGCGCTGATCGGCGGTGCCCGCCGCGACGAGGAAAAAGCCCGCGCCAAGGAGCGCATCTTCTCGCACCGCGACAGCTTCGGCCAATGGCAGCCAAAGGCCCAGCGTCCCGAGCTCTGGACCCTGTTCAACACCCGCCTGGCCCCGGGCGAACATTTCCGCGTGTTCCCCATCAGCAACTGGACCGAGCTGGACGTCTGGCAGTACATCGAGCGCGAGCACATCGCCCTGCCCTCGATCTACTACACGCACAAGCGCCAGGTGGTGGACCGCCGCGGCATGCTGGCGCCCGTGACCGAACTCACGCCGCCGCGCGAGGGCGAGCAGGTCGTGGTGCGCGACGTGCGCTTCCGCACCGTGGGCGACATCACCTGCACCTGCCCCGTGGCCAGCCTGGCCGCCAGCGCCAGCGAGATCGTGATCGAGACCCTGGCCGCCGAGGTCAGCGAGCGTGGTGCCACGCGCATGGATGACCAGACGTCTGATGCGTCCATGGAGAAACGTAAGAAGGATGGCTATTTCTGATGGACGCCCTCAAATTCATCACCTGCGGCTCGGTTGACGACGGCAAGAGCACCCTGATCGGCCGCCTGCTGGTCGACAGCCGTGCCGTGCTGCAGGACCACCTGGCCGGCGTGCAGCGCCAGGGCAAGACGGACCTGGCCCTGCTCACCGACGGCCTGAGCGCCGAGCGCGAGCAGGGCATCACCATCGACGTGGCCTACCGCTACTTCAGCACCGAAACGCGCAAGTTCATCATCGGCGACGCGCCGGGCCATGAGCAGTACACGCGCAACATGGTCACGGCGGCATCGAGTGCCGACGCTGCCGTGGTGCTGGTCGATGCGACCAAGCTGGACTGGCGAGACCCGGCCCTGACGCTCTTGCCACAGACACGCCGCCACAGCCTGCTGCTGCAACTGCTGCGCGTGCCCTCCATCGTCTTTGCCGTCAACAAGCTCGACGCGATCGACGACGCTGTACTGGCCTTCAAGCACATCAGCGCCGCCCTGCACGCCTTTGCCCGGAGCGCCGGACTGGATGTACGCGCCACTGTGCCGGTCTCGGCCCTGCAGGGCTGGAACGTGGTCGACGCGCCTGAGCAGGCCGGCTGGTGCGGCTACCAGGGCCCGCCCCTGCTGGACATCCTGGAACAGCTGCCGGTCACGGCTGCCGACACGGCCCTGCCCCTGGCCTTCCCGGTGCAATGGGTGGAGAAGTTCTCTTCGTCCAGCGATACCTCGCAGGGCCGCCGCGTCTTTTGGGGCCGGGTGGCTGCGGGAGACGTGCAGGCGGGCGACACCGTGAAGATTTTCCCCAGCGGCCAGACCGCCGTCGTGGCCCAGGTGCTGAACCACGTGCGCCAGCCCGGTAGCGTGGTGGCCGGGCACAGCGCCGGCATCGTGCTGGACCGCGAGGTGGATGTCTCGCGCGGCGACTGGCTGCTGGCCGTGGGCCAGAACCTGACGACACGCGAGCTGCTGGCCACCGTGGCCTGGATGGACGACGAGCCCCTGGTGGCCGGTCGGGCCTATTGGGCCTTGCACGGGCACCGCTGGGTGAAGGCCCGGGTCAAACGCATCGTGCACCGCCTGGACATCAACACCCTGGCCGAAGAGGACGCCACACAGCTGGGGCCCAATGCCATCGGCCATGTCGAACTGGTCCTGCAGGAGGCCATTCCGGCCCTGCCTTTCTCCCGTTCGCGCGGCCTGGGTTCACTGATTCTCGTGGATACGGCCAGCCACAAAACCTCGGGCGCGGTACTGGTAAATTGAGCGCCAAGGCCGTCCGAAGGGCTTGATCCATCTCAACAACCCTCGACCGGGCAAGGGCGAGAATACCCGTCAGGCTCAAAAGCCAATAAAATCAAGCCTTTTAGTCTTGGCAAGAACTACAACATGACCCACGTCGTCATCGAATCCTGCATCCGCTGCAAATACACCGACTGTGTGGATGTCTGCCCCGTCGACTGCTTCCGCGAAGGTCCCAACTTCCTGACCATCGATCCGGATGAATGCATCGACTGCGCCGTCTGCATCCCCGAGTGCCCGGTCAATGCGATCTACGCCGAAGAGGATGTCCCGGCCGACCAGCAGCACATGACCAAGCTCAACGCCGATCTGGCCAAGCTTCCGACCTGGAAGAGCATCACCAAACGCAAAGCCCCGCTGCCCGACGCAGACGACTGGAAAGACAAGACCGCCAAGCTCAAAGAGCTGATTCGATAAATGGAACTCAACACCAGTCAAGCTGTGATTCAGACCGCCCAGGCCCATGAGGGTCCGATCGAGACTGATGCCGTCATCATCGGCGCCGGCCCGGTCGGCCTGTTCCAGGTCTTCGAGCTCGGCCTGCTCGAGATCAAGGCCCATGTGATCGATTCGCTGGCCTACCCCGGCGGCCAGCCCATTGAGCTCTACCCCGACAAGCCGATCTACGACATCCCGGCCGTGCCTGTGTGCACGGGCAAGGAACTGACGGACGCGCTGCTCAAGCAGATCGCGCCCTTTGGGGCCACCTTTCACCTGGGCCAGACGGTCACGGTGGTGCGCAAGCAGGACGATGGCCGTTTCTTTGTCGAGACCAGCAAGGGCACGCAGTTCCTGACCAAGACCATCTTCATCGCCGCTGGCGTGGGCGCCTTCGAGCCGCGCACGCTCAAGGTGGATGGCCTGGACAAGTTCGATGGCACACAGCTGCACTACCGCGTCAGGAACCCGGCCGACTTTGCCGGCAAGAACCTGATCATCGTGGGCGGCGGCGACTCCGCCCTGGACTGGACGCTGAATTTCACAAACGAAGGCCCGAACAAGGCCGAGAGCGTGATCCTGCTGCACCGCCGAGACGGCTTCAAGGCCGCCCCGGCCAGCGTGGCGAAGATGCGCGAGCTGTGCGACGCCTACGAGATGCAGTTCATCGTCGGCCAAGTGACGGGCTTTGACGAGAAGGACGGCAAGCTCAGCGCCATCAAGGTCACGGGCGGCGACGGCGTCACCCGCGTGGTGCCGCTGGACGTGCTGCTGGTCTTCTTCGGCCTGAGCCCGAAGCTGGGCCCGATCGCCGAGTGGGGCCTGCAGATCGAGCGCAAGCAGCTCGTGGTGGACACCGAGAAGTTCTCCACCAGCATGCCCGGCATCTTTGCCGTGGGTGACATCAACACCTACCCCGGCAAGAAGAAGCTCATCCTCTCGGGCTTCCATGAATGCGCGCTGGCCGCCTTCGGCGCCATGCCCATCATCTTCCCGGACAAGAAGGTGCATCTGCAGTACACGACCACCAGCCCCAAGCTGCACAAGGTGCTAGGCGTGGAATCGCCCGTCTTCGACTGAGGACGGCTACTGCAAAGGCCGCTGCCGGCGTTGCGCGGCCTTGCCGTGCTTATCAGCACTGTCTGCGGCCGCGCGCCTAGGCACCGGCCTTTTCGCTACGCCGTACAATTCGTCCGTGTCCATCCGGGCACATTTGCTAGGGGTGTTGGCGTGGCAGCTGCCGCGTCGACTGAGAAAGTCCCTTTGAACCTGATTGAGGTAATGCTCACGCAGGGAAGCAGGCCCCACGCCAGGTCCACGACCACCGGCTCCGGCCCCTCCCCCTGCTGCTTTGATATGAAACGCGTGAACGTCTCAGTGTGTCCCCGCCAGAATCCGCATGGCCACCGGCGCATGCCCGTGGTTGAGCGGGCCGTGGCCCTGCCCGGTGCGCACGTCCGCCCCGGCGGCAATGGCGCCCAGGATGTAGAGGCGCGCCAGGCGCACGGCTTCCTCCAGCGCATGCCCCAGGGCCAGGTGCGCGGCGATGGCCGAGGACAGGGTGCAACCGGTGCCGTGCACGTTCTGGCTGGCGATGCGCACCGAAGCCAGGCGCACCGGCGCGTGGCCTGGCTGCAGCAGCAGATCCACCACCTCGTCACCCTGCAGGTGCCCACCCTTGAGCAGCACATTGGGCGCTCCCAGGGCCAGCAGTTCCCTGGCTGCGGGTTCGAGGCCTGCGATGCCGGTGATCTTGTGGCCCAGCAGCAGTTCGGCCTCGTCCAGATTGGGCGTGATCACGGTGGCCAGGGGAAAGAGTTCCTGCACCAGCACGGCCACGGTCTCTTCGGCGATCAGGCGGTCACCACTGGTAGCCACCATGACCGGGTCGAGCACCACGTGCTTCAGCCCGTGCCGCCGAACGGCCTGCGCGACCACGCGCACGATGCCCGGCGCGTGCAGCATGCCAATCTTCACGGCGTCAGCGCCGATGTCCTCGATCACCGCGTCGATCTGCGCAGCCAGGAACTCGGGCGGCACGCCATGGATGCCGCGCACACCCTGCGTGTTCTGCGCCGTGAGGGCCGTGATAGCCGTCATGCCGTAACAGCCCAGGGCGCTGAAGGTCTTGAGATCGGCCTGGATGCCGGCACCACCGCCGCTGTCGGAGCCCGCGATGGACAGCACACGCGGGTAGTGTTTTTCGTTCGTCGTGATCGTGGTCATGGCGCGCATTATGAGTTCAATTGACATGGCCACCACGAACCAAGGTCCATCCTCCGTGGTGCTCGGCGCCGGCCTCATGGGCCGGCTGCTGGCCTGGCAGCTGGCACGTGCCGGCCACCGCGTCACCGTCTATGAAGCGGGCAAGTCCGACGCGCAAAGTTCGCCGGCACGCATTGCCGCCGCCATGCTCGCGCCGCTGGCTGAATCGGCGATCACCGAGGCCAGCGTGGTCGAGATGGGCCGCCATGCGCTCACGCGCTGGCCCCAATTGCTGGCGCAGCTCTCGCAGCCCGTGTTCTTCCAGCAGGAGGGCACCCTGATCCTCTGGCACCGCCAGGACGCGGCCGAGGCGCGTCGCTTCGCGGGCCAGCTGCAGGCCACCAACGACAAGAACCCGGCCCTGCCCAAGGTGCAGGCGCTGGACGCGGCCGGCGTCAAACAACTCGAACCCAGCCTGGAAAACCGCTTTGCCCAGGGTCTCTACCTGCCCGGTGAGGGCCAGCTCGACAACCGCCAGTTGCTGGCTGCGCTCCTGCACGAACTGCAGGCCTTGAAGGTGGATCTCCACTGGGACAGCCCGCGGGCACCCGGGGACTTTGAGCCCGGGACCGCAGGGCAAGCCGACTGGCTCTTCGACTGCCGGGGCCTGGGCGCCAACGCCCAATGGGGCCAGCTGCGCGGCGTGCGCGGCGAGGTGGCGCGCATCCACGCCCCCGAAGTGGCCTTGAGCCGCCCGACACGCCTGATCCATCCGCGTTACCCCATCTACATCGCGCCCAAGCAGGACGGCCTGTTCGTGATCGGTGCGACCGAGATCGAGAGCAACGACCTCTCGCCGCCCAGCGTGCGCTCCACGCTGGAACTGCTGAGCGCGGCCTATGCCGTGCACCCGGGTTTTGCCGAGGCGCGCATCCTGGAGATCGCCACCCAGTGCCGCCCCACCCTGCCCGACAACCTGCCTGCCGTCCGCCATCTCGGCCCGCGCATGCTGCAGGTCAACGGTCTGTACCGCCACGGCTTCATGATCTCGCCGGCGCTGCTGGACGTGGTGCTGGAGTACGTGCAGGAGCAGACCACGACACTCGCGGCCTCGCTGGACCTGCGCATGGAAACCGCGGCCTGACGCTCATGAAAGTCATCATCAACAAACAAGAACAGGTGCTGGCCGCGGGCGCCACGCTGCTCGATGCCATCACGGCCATCGAGGCGAGGCCGCCCTTCGCCGCCGCGGTCAACACCCAATTCGTCCCGAAAACGCAGTACGCCCAGCATCTGCTGAACGAAGGCGACCGCGTCGAAATCATCTCTCCCGTCACCGGCGGATGACATGGCTCACCCCCAGGCTCCGCGCACTGCGTGTCGCTCCGCCACCCCCCTTGCAGGGGGCAACGCCAGTGGCCCGGCAAAGCCGGTTCCACGGCGTTCCCCGACCAGGCTCCTCCAATCAAACACGATTGCCAAATGAACCGGACCACTGACATGCAGCCTGTCCAAGATCCTCTCGTCCTCTACGGCGAAACCTTCCACAGCCGCCTGCTGCTGGGCACCTCGCGCTACCCGTCGCCGGCTGTGCTCGAAGCCGCGGTGAAGCTGGCCAAGCCCGCCATGCTGACCGCCTCGCTGCGTCGCCAGGGTGCCGTGCCACACGAAAGCGGCAACGCCTTCTGGGAACTGCTCAAGGCGCTCAAGGTGCCCGTGCTGCCCAATACCGCCGGCTGCCACAGCGTGCAGGAAGTCATCACCACGGCGCAGATGGCGCGCGAGGTCTTCGAGACGCCCTGGATCAAGCTCGAGCTGATCGGCGACGACTACACGCTGCAACCCGACACGCTGAACCTCGTCGAAGCAGCAGATAAGCTCATCAAGGATGGCTTCAAGGTGCTTCCCTACACCACCGAGGACCTGGTGCTATGCCAGCGCCTGGTGGACGTCGGCTGCCAGGCCGTCATGCCCTGGGCGGCACCTATCGGCACCGGCAAGGGCCCCATCAACCCCTACGCCATGCGCATGCTGCGCGAGCGCCTGAACGTGCCCATGATCGTGGACGCCGGCCTGGGCAAGCCCTCCCACGCCTGCACCGTCATGGAGTGGGGTTACGACGGCGTGCTGCTCAACACGGCGGTGGCCCTGGCGCAGGACCCGGTGGCCATGGCCGGCGCGTTCTCCGCCGCCACCCAGGCCGGGCGCGACGCCTGGCGCTCCGGCGCCATGAGCGAACAGGACGCCGCTCAACCCTCCACGCCCGTACTGGGCACCCCCTTCTGGCATAACGCTTGATCACGCACCCCATGCTGCAACTGACACCCGAAGCGCAGGCCATCGTCGCCGCGCACCAGAATCTGGCCCTGCCCCTTGTCGGCGAGCCCGCCCTGAACTACAGCCGCGACGACGCGGTCTACCGCCACGCCAAGCAGGCTTGCCTGGCCCTGGGCTTCATCGAGATCGATGCCGAATGCGTCGCGCTGGCCTGGCTGGCGATGGTGCAACGCACCGGCGGCTTCGACCCGCAGGCCTGGCCTGACGAGCCGGCCGATTTCGGCCTGCGGCCCTGGCCGCGTGCCGATGCCTTCCCTTCCTGCCCCAAGGCCCTGGGTCTTTACGCTGTGCTGCCCGACGCCCAATGGGTGGGGCGCGTGGCGCGCGCCGGTGTGCCCACGGTGCAGCTGCGTTTCAAGTCCGACGATGCCGCGGCCGTGCAACGCGAGGTGCAGGCTGCGGTGGAGGCGGTGCGCGGTACATCCGCGCTGCTCTTCATCAACGACCACTGGCGCCAGGCCATCGCCGCCGGTGCCTACGGTGTGCACCTGGGCCAGGAGGACATGGAGATTGCCGACTTCGCGGCCATCCGCGCCGCCGGCCTGCGCCTGGGACTGTCCAGCCACGGCTACGCCGAGATGGTGCGCGCCGACACGGTGAGCCCGAGCTACGTGGCCATGGGTGCGGTCTACCCCACCACACTCAAACGCATGGCCACCGCGGCGCAGGGCCCCGGCCGACTGGCGGCCTATGCGCGGCTGATGCGGAACTATCCGGGCGTCGGCATTGGTGGCATCTCTGCGGCCGAACTGCCGGAGATCAAGGCCACGGGCGTGGGTTCGCTGGCGGTGGTGCGTGCCATCACGGCCGAAGCGGACCCCGAGCAGGCAATTGCGAAGCTGATAGCGGCCTGGGAAGCTTGAAGCCGCTGAACTTGTGAAGAAATCGTAGCGAGCGACTCGAGCGCAAGGCGGACGGAGCACAGCCACCGGAACGTACTTGCGGTACGTGAGGATGGCGCGCACCGCCCAACGCCGCGACGGGCAAGCGCAGTAGATTTATTCGCAAGTTCTCAGGTGCTGGCGATACGCTTGCTGACGTCGAGCATGCGCGTGGCCATGATGGCGCTCAGGGCCATGGACAGGGAAAGCGCCACGGTAGGATGCTTCTTGCCCAGGGTCTCGAAATCCTCGGGGCTCATGGTCCAGACCTTGCAGTTGCTGTAGGCCCCCACCGAGGCATTACGCGGCAGATGGGAGAAGAAGCTGCCCTCGCCCACGACAGTCCCCGGGCCGAGGATGGCCAACTGCAGCAGGCCGCTGTCGGTCTTGACGTCGACCTTGAGGTTGCCCGACTCCAGAAAATAGAGGTTGCGGTCCTTCGCGCCCTGCGAGATCAGAAGATGACCGCGCTCGTAGGCGTGCGGGTGCAGGTAATCGGCCACGATGTACCAGGACTGGGCCCCCAGATGTTTGGCGAGTACGCCGTCCTCGGTATTGCGCGAGATGGCCGTGATGAGGCCGTTGACGGCACTGTTCTGCGCGAGCGGATTGAAGGTGTTCATCGGGCGCCCTTTCGGATTTGGGTCAGCCCCCAGGCAGACCGGTCTACTGCGTGGCAGTATGTCGGCCTCGCGGCGAGGCTGTCAAGCGGGCTTGTCCGCGAGCTCGACGCGGTTGCGGCCGCCATCCTTGGCCTGGTAAAGCGCCCGATCGGCCCGCGACAGCACGGCATCGGCCGACAGGTCATCGTCCGAGATGGAGGCGACGCCAATGCTGACCGTGATACCGACCTCATGGCCCCCAAAACTCATGGGGTGCTCGGCCAGCTTGCCGCAGACGCGCTGGGCAAAGCCCAGAGCCGCCTGCAGAGCGCTGCCGGGCAGGATCACGGCGAACTCCTCGCCACCCATGCGGCCGGCCGTGTCGGTGGCACGCAGTTCGTTGCGCAGCAGGTTGGAGAAATGGCGCAGCAGGCTGTCGCCGGCGGCGTGGCCGTACTGGTCGTTGATGCGCTTGAAATGGTCCAGATCCAGCATCAGCACGCAGGCTTCGCTTGTGGTGCGGCGGCGCACGCGCTCGAGTTCATCCTCGAGCCGACGCAGGAAATGTCGGCGATTGGGCAGGCCCGTCAGGGCATCGGTAGTGGCCTGTTCGCGCAACTCAACTTCGAGCCGCTTGCGCTCGGTGATGTCGATGCGGCTGCCAACGATATAACCCCCTGGCGTGCGGTGCTCGCTGTAGAGCAGCCAATGACCGTTGTCCAGTGCCAGCTCATGTGGCTTGCCGTCGGGAGACTTGTGCCGCTGCGTACGCTCTGCCAACCATTGTTCTTCCCGCCCCTTCGCATCATCGAAGACGCCGCGCTCGATCCCGGCACGGGTGATCTCCTCGAAGGTCTTGCCAGGTTCAATCTGGTCTTTCAGGGTTCCATAGATGTCCAGCACCGCCTGGTTACGCATCACCAGGCGATCGCTGGGGTCATAGATGATGATCCCAGCCGACATGCTGTCAATCGCCTCCTGGAGCAGTTCGTGCGCTTCCTGGGCCTCCCGCTGCGCGTCCAGCCGCAGGCGTTCGATGCGGTTCACCCGCCAAAGCGCAAAACCCAGCGCCAGCGTCATGAGCAGCAGACCGGACACCACGATCACGACGTTCCTGCGCCATTCGGCCAGGAGCCCCCGCTCGGCCAGCCCCACGACCATGTAGAAGGGGTAACCTTCAAGCTTTCGAAACCCATAGAGGCGATATTCGCCATCCGTGACGGCCCGGAAACGATCCCGGCCGGCCATCTCGCCGGCATCGATACGCTGCTGGATGGCGTTGCGCACAGGTTTGTTGAGTTCACTATCGCGGAATGGATGGCGGATGACCAGCTTGTGATCGTCGCTGCGTCGCATGAAGACCACGCTGCCCGCAGGGGTCTGCAACTGCTCCAAGCCCTGGGCAATCCGCTCCAGGTTCAGGGTGGCTGTCACCACCGCCTGCAACCGTCCACGGGCATCGCGCACGGGAACATAGACCGCCACGGATGTTTGACCGGTGACAACGCCGCGTATCGAGTCCGAAAAGGCAATGGCCACGTCCGGGTTGAGCTTGAGATGCTGGAAGCCCGCCCGCGTGCCAATGTTGCGCCGCTGTGAGGTCGGCGGTATCGACGTCGTATCGTAGAGATATTCCCCGTCGCCATCCCAGACGAAATAGCCGTTCACCTCCGGGAAATTGCGGCCGTAGGGCTTCAGGATGGCTTCGATCTGGGCGCGGTAGCGCGACGTGACCTTCTGGTTCAGCGCGTCCGGCGGCAGTTGAGCTGCAATACTGTGGAGATTGGCGTCGATGCGCCGCAGGGTGGCCGTGAACTGGCCTTGCAGGGCGCCCGCCAGATTGTCGGCATCATCAATACCGCGCTTGACTGCCGAGCCGTGGCTTTGGTAGAGCAGCCAGCCCAGCATCAGAGCGAGCAAAAGAACGCCTGAGACCAGGATCCGCAGCAGGGATCGGGGATTCATTCTTATGTTCGCGGGCGTGTAAGACTACCGCGGGGAGCTTAACCGATAAACCCGGCGGTCGTACGCCCGCCGGGCCCGTCTCAGCCCACCCACTTGCGTGCGTTGCGCCAAAGCTGCATCCAGGGGCTGGACTGGCTCTTGTCCAGCGAGGTCCAGCTCATCTGGACATTACGGAACACGCGCTCGGGGTGCGGCATCATGGCCGTGAAACGACCGTCGGCCGTGGTGACTGCGGTCAGTCCACCGGCGCTGCCGTTGGGGTTGAAGGGGTAGGCCTCGGTGGCCGCCCCCGCGTTGTCCACGAAACGCATGGCCGCAGTCGCCTTCGCCGCGTTGCCGCGGTAGGCAAAGTTGGCGTAACCCTCGCCGTGCGCCACGGCGATCGGCAGGCGGCTGCCCGCCATGCCCTGGAAAAACAGGCTGGGTGACGGCAGCACCTCCACCATGGACAGGCGGGCCTCGAAGCGCTCGCTGCGGTTGGTGGTGAAACGCGGCCAGTCCTGCGCACCGGGGATGATGTCGGCCAGTTCGGCAAACATCTGGCAGCCGTTGCACACGCCCAGGCCGAAGGTGTCGGGGCGGGCAAAGAAGGCCTGGAACTGCCCGGACAGCACTGGATTGAAGGTGATGGAACGCGCCCAGCCGATGCCGGCGCCCAGGGTGTCGCCGTAGCTGAAGCCGCCACAGGCGACCACGCCCTTGAAGTCCTTGAGGTTCGCGCGGCCGCTTTGCAGGTCGGTCATGTGCACATCAAACGCTTCGAAGCCGGCCTCGGTGAAGGCATACGCCATCTCCACGTGCGAGTTCACGCCCTGCTCGCGCAGCACGGCCACTTTCGGTCGGCTCTTGAGCAGCGCGGGTGCCAGCTGCTGCGCAGGATCAAAGGTGAGGTGCACGTGCAAGCCCGGATCGTTGGGCGCGCCGGCGGCCGCATGCTCCTGGTCGGCACAGGCCGTGTTGTCGCGCTGCTGGTTGATCTTCCAGCTCACGCTGTCCCAGACCTGGTGCAGATCAAACAGCTTGGCGGAGAAAACGGCCTTGGCATCGCGCCAGACCTGCAGTTCCCCTACCCCTGCGCTGACCGGGCCACCGGCCGGTCGCGTCTTGCCGACCACATGGCTGTGTTTGGACAGACCATGTTCGCGCAGCACCTGCATCACCGCATCGCGGTCTTCGCTCCTGACCTGCAGCAGCACGCCCAGCTCCTCGTTGAACAGGGCCTTGAGCGTGAGTTCCTCGCGGCGCGCGCTGACCTGGGCCGCCCAGTTCTTGCTGTCGCCCTGGTCCATGCGGCTGTCAGAAATGCCGTCACCCTCGGTGACGAGCATGTCGACATTGAGCGCCACACCCACGTGGCCGGCAAAGGCCATCTCGGCCGCCGCGGCCAGCAGGCCGCCGTCGCTGCGGTCGTGGTAGGCCAGGATCCTGCCCTGCGCGCGCAGGTCGTTCACGGCCTTGACCAGGTTGATCAGGTCCTGCGGATCGTCCAGGTCCGGCACGGTGTCACCGGTCTGGTTCAGCGTCTGCGCCAAGATGGAGCCGGCCATGCGATGGCGGCCCTTGCCCAGATCGACCAGCAGCAGCGTGGTATCCGCCGTGTTGTCCAGTTGCGGTGTCAGCGTGCCGCGCACATCGCCCAGCGTGGCGAAGGCGCTGACGATCAGCGAGACCGGTGATGTGACCTTCTTCTTGTCATTGCCATCGCTCCACTGCGTGCGCATGGACAGGCTGTCCTTGCCCACGGGAATGGAGATGCCCAGCGCTGGGCACAGTTCCATGCCCACGGCCTGCACCGTGGCGTACAGCGCGGCGTCCTCGCCGGGCTCGCCGCAGGCGGCCATCCAGTTGGCCGAGAGCTTGACGCGCGACAGTTCGATGGGTGCGGCCAGCAGGTTGGTGATGGCCTCGGCCACGGCCATGCGACCGGAGGCCGGCGCATCCAGCGCGGCCAGGGGCGTGCGCTCGCCCATGCTCATGGCCTCGCCCTTGAAACCGGCGTAGTCGGCCAGGGTCACGGCGACGTCGGCCACCGGCACCTGCCAGGGGCCGACCATCTGGTCACGATGGGTGAGGCCGCCCACGGTGCGGTCGCCGATGGTGATGAGGAAACGCTTGGAAGCCACGGTCGGATGGCTCAGCACGTCGATCACGGCCTTCTGCAGTTCCACCCCTGTGAGGTCCAGCGGCAAGAACCGCCGCGCGATGGTCTTCACGTCGCGGTGCATCTTGGGCGGCTTGCCCAGCAGCACATTCATGGGCATGTCCACGGGGGATTCAGCACCCGCGTCGGCCAGCACCAGCTGGCGCTCTTCGGTGGCCACGCCCACGACGGCAAAGGGGCAACGCTCGCGTTCGCAGAAAGACTTGAACTGTTCCAGCGACTCGGGCGCGATGGCCATCACATAGCGTTCCTGGCTCTCGTTGCTCCAGATTTCCTTGGGCGCCAGGCCCGATTCTTCGAGCGGCAGGGCGCGCAAATCGAAACGTGCACCGCGTCCGGCGTCGTTGGTCAATTCGGGGAAGGCATTGGACAGGCCGCCCGCGCCCACGTCGTGGATGGCCAGGATGGGGTTCTTGTCACCCTGGGCCCAGCAGTGGTTGATGACCTCCTGCGCGCGGCGCTCGATCTCGGGGTTGCCACGCTGCACGGAATCAAAGTCCAGCTCGGCCGCGTTGGCGCCCGTGGCCATGGAGCTGGCGGCACTGCCGCCCATGCCGATACGCATGCCCGGGCCGCCGAGCTGGATCAGCAGGGTGCCGGCAGGGAACAGGATCTTCTGGGTCTGGCCGGCGTCAATGACACCGACGCCGCCGGCGATCATGATGGGCTTGTGGTAAGCACGCTGCACCGTGTCCACGTCGCTGGACACAGCCTGCTCGTACTCGCGGAAATAACCCGCCAGATTGGGCCGGCCGAACTCGTTGTTGAAGGCGGCGCCCCCCAGCGGGCCTTCGGTCATGATCTGCAGCGGGCTGGCGATGTGCTCGGGCTTGCCGCCCTTTTCATCGGCCCAGCCGCCCCAGAGCTTGGAAACCGTGAAGCCCGTCAGGCCGGCCTTGGGCTTGGAGCCGCGGCCGGTGGCGCCCTCGTCACGGATCTCGCCGCCGGCGCCCGTGGAAGCACCGGGGAAGGGGGAGATGGCGGTCGGGTGGTTGTGCGTCTCGACCTTCATCAGCACGTGGTTCAGGGCTTCGGTCTTCTGGTAAGCGGGTGCCGAGCCCTGCCCCATCTTTGCGATGAACCGCTCGACCGTGTTGCCTTCCATGATGGAGGCGTTGTCCGAATAGGCCACCACCGTGTGCTGCGGGCTGAGCTGGTGGGTGTTGCGGATCATGCCGAACATGCTGCGCGGCTGGCGCACACCGTCGATGGTGAAGTCGGCGTTGAAGATCTTGTGGCGGCAATGTTCGCTGTTGGCCTGGGCGAACATCATGAGTTCGACGTCGGTCGGGTTGCGCTTGAGGTCCGTGAAGGCTTTGACCAGGTACTCGATCTCGTCCTCGGCCAGGGCCAGGCCAAATTGCACATTGGCCTTTTCCAGCGCGGCACGGCCACCGCCCAGGATGTCCACATGCTCCATGGGCGCCGGGTGCAGTTCAGTGAACAGGCCGCAGGCTTCCTCACGGGTGGCCATGGCACTTTCCGTCATGCGGTCGTGCAAGAGCGCAGCCACCTGGCCCAGTTGCTCCGGCGTCAGGGCGTTCTTGCCCAGCAGGCCCGATTTGAGCGTGAGGCGGTATTCGACCACGCGCTCCACGCGGTGCACGGCCAGGCCGCAGTTGTGCGCGATGTCGGTGGCCTTGGAGGCCCAGGGCGAGACCGTGCCCAGGCGCGGCGCCACCACCACCAGCGGACCCTCGGCCGGCCCGGCGTAAGGATCCCCGTAGCTCATCAGGGCTGCCAGCTGCTGCTTGAGTCCGGAGGTCGGCTCGCTGTCGCAGGCCACCAGGTGAACATAGCGGGCAGCTATGCCGCTGACCTTGTCGTGGATGGCCTGCAGACGGGGCAGGAGCTGCTGAACGCGAAACGGGCTGAGGGCGCTGCCGCCCTCGAAAGAGGAGATATGCAGGGTCACTGGGGTGGCCTTGAGGGGGTGGTGGACGGGTGTCCGGGGGAAAGCAGAGATTTTAGCTCCGACATCCCACGCCTTTTGGGCCCCCTCCCGTCTGTTCCGGGGTGGTGGCCTGACTTCCGCACCATGCCTCTGTCAGCCTGCCACGGACATAAAGCCGTCTCCAATGGGATAATTGCACCCCATGACGATCACCTACAAAGACGAAGCAGGCATCGCCGGCATGCGCCTGGCCTGCCGGCTGGCGGCCGAAGTGCTGGATTACCTGACCCCCCACGTGAAGCCCGGCATCACCACGGGCGAAATCGACCGCCTGGCGGCCGCGTACATGAAGACCCAGGGCACGACCTCCGCCACCCTGGGCTACCAGCCTTCCGGTTACCCGCCTTTCCCGGCCTCGCTGTGCACCTCGATCAACCATGTGGTCTGCCACGGCATTCCCGGCGACAAGGTGCTCAAGAAGGGCGACATCGTGAACATCGACGTCACCGTCATCAAGGACGGCTGGTTCGGTGACACCAGCCGCATGTTCATCGTCGGCGATGCCTCCATCGCCGCCAAACGCCTGTGCTCCTTCACCTACGAGGCCATGTGGCACGGCATCGAGCAGGTCAAGCCGGGCGCCCACCTGGGCGACATCGGCTGGGCGATCCAGAAATTCGCTGAAAGCAACGGTTTTTCGGTGGTGCGCGAGTTCTGCGGCCACGGCATCGGCCAGGTCTTCCATGAGGATCCGCAGATCCTCCACTACGGCAAGCCCGGGACGCTGACCGAGCTGGTGCCCGGCATGACCTTCACCATTGAGCCCATGATCAATGCGGGCAAGCGCGAGATCAAGGAGCTGGGCGACGGCTGGACCATCGTCACCAAGGACCACTCGCTCTCGGCCCAGTGGGAACACACGGTGCTGGTCACGCCGACCGGCTACGAGGTGTTGACCCTCTCCGCGGGCAGCCCGCCCCCCCCGGCCTTCGTGAAAACTGCGGCCCTGGCCTGATTCCCGCTGATACGTCGCCATGCTAGCGACCCCTCCGATGCTCAGAGAGCAGTACCGCGCCCGCAAGGCGGAACTGCTCCACAACGTCAGCCACAGCGGTGCCTCCACGCGCGGTGTGCACGCCGCCCTGCGCCAGCTCGCGCGCCTGGCTGACGACACCCTCAAGACGCTCGCGAAACTGGCCGGCTTCGGCCCCGGCGCGGCCCTGGTGGCCGTCGGCGGCTTCGGGCGCGGCGAGCTCTTCCCGCACTCTGACATCGACGTGCTGCTGCTGCTGCCCGAAGGTGAATCACCCGACACGGACGAGCTCCTGCGCCGTCGCATCGAGACGTTCATCAGCAGCTGCTGGGACGCCGGGCTGGAGATCGGCTCCAGCGTGCGCACGGTCGACGAATGCCTGGCCGAGGCGGCCAAGGACGTGACGGTGCAGACGGCGCTGCTGGAGTCGCGCCTGATCTGCGGCAACCCGTCGCTCTACAAGGATTTCCGCTGGCGCTTTCGCCAGGCCATCGACCCGCGGGCTTTCTTCGTCGCCAAGACCCTGGAGATGCAGCAGCGTCACAACAAGTTCGAAGACACGCCCTACGCTCTGGAGCCCAACTGCAAGGAATCGCCCGGTGGCCTGCGCGACCTGCAGATCATCCTCTGGGTGGCCCAGGCCGCCGGGTACGGCAAGTCCTGGGACGAACTGGCCCGCACCGGCCTGGCGACGCCTTTCGAGGTGCGCCAGCTCAAGCGCAACGAAGCCATGCTGGAGCTGATCCGCCTGCGCCTGCATCTGGTCGCCGGCCGGCGCGAGGACCGGCTGGTGTTCGACCTGCAGACCGCCGTGGCCAATACCTTTGACTATTCTTCAGATACGGCAGAGGTCCGTACCAAGGTGCGCGCCAGCGAGGCGCTGATGCGCCACTACTACTGGGCCGCCAAGGCCGTGACCCAGCTCAACCAGATCCTGCTGCTCAATATCGAAGAGCGGCTGCATCCGAGCGCCCAGGCGCCTCGCCCCATCAACGACCGATTCCTCGACAAGGGCGGCCTGATCGAAGTGGTCAGCGACGACCTCTACAAGCGCGAGCCGCACGCCATCCTGGAGACCTTCCTGGTCTACCAGAGCACCGACGGGGTCAAGGGCCTGTCGGCGCGCACCCTGCGCGCGCTGTACAACGCGCGCGGCCTGATGACCGCGAAGTTCCGTCAGGACCCGGTCAACCGCCGTACCTTCATGCAGATCCTGCAGGAGCCACGCGGCATCACGCACGCCATGCGCCTGATGAACCAGACCTCGGTCCTGGGCCGCTACCTCTGGGTCTTCCGGCGCATCGTCGGCCAGATGCAGCACGACCTGTTCCACGTCTACACGGTGGACCAGCACATCCTCATGGTGCTGCGCAATGTGCGCCGCTTCTTCATGGCCGAGCACGCGCACGAGTACCCTTTCTGCTCGCAGCTGGGCGCCGGTTGGGATCAGCCCTGGATCCTTTACGCGGCGGCCCTCTTCCACGACATTGCCAAGGGCCGCGGCGGCGACCACTCCGACCTGGGCGCGGTGGAGGTGCGGCGTTTTGCCAGCCAGCACGGCATCAGCCGCGAGGACGCGCGCCTGATCGCGTTCCTGGTCAGGGAGCACCTGTCCATGAGCCGCATCGCGCAGAAGTCCGACCTGAGCGACCCCGACGTCATTGCCGCCTTTGCCAAAAAGGTCGGCAACGAGCGATACCTCACCGCCCTGTACCTGCTGACGGTGGCGGACATCCGCGGCACCAGCCCGAAGGTCTGGAATGCCTGGAAGGGCAAGCTGCTGGAGGATCTGTACCGCTACACGCTGCGCGCCCTGGGCGGACATGCTCCCTCGCCCGACGCCGAGGTCGAGTCGCACAAACGCGAGGCCCTGGTGAAGCTGGCCCTGCACAGCCTGCCCTTTGATGCGCACAAGAAGCTCTGGGATACGCTGGACGTGAGCTATTTCATGCGCCACGACGCCGACGACATCGCCTGGCATACCCGTCACGTCTCCCGCTTTGTCGGAACCGACCAGCCCATCGTGCGTGCGCGCCGGTCCTCCGTGGGCGAGGGCCTGCAGGTACTGGTCTACACGCCGGACCAGCCCGACCTGTTCGCGCGCATCTGCGGCTATTTCGAACAGGGCGGCTTCAGCATCCAGGACGCGCGCATCCACACCGCGCGCAACGGCTATGCGCTCGATACCTTCCAGGTCGTTTCGCCCGGTATGCAGGATCACTACCGCGAGACGACCAGCATGGTCGAGTCGGAGCTGGCGCGCGCCATCGCCGAGGCTGCGCCCCTGCCCGAACCCGGTCGCGGCCGGCTCTCACGCCGCGTCAAGAGCTTCCCCATCACGCCGCGGGTGAGCCTCAAGCCCGATGAAAAGGCGCAACGCTGGCTGCTCAGCATTTCGGCCAGCGACCAGGCCGGCCTGCTCTACCGGGTGGCGCGCGTGCTGGCCCGCCACCGCATCAACCTGCAACTGGCCAAGGTCAACACCCTGGGCGAGCGTGTGGACGACACCTTTCTGATCAGCGGCGACGCGCTGCAGAACAACCGCGCGCAGATCGCCATCGAAACCGAGCTGCTGGACGTGCTGGCGTCCTGAGCCGGCTTGACAGGGCTCCCCCTGCCCGTGCGATAGTGTGCCTGCGGCCCTGCGCTGCGGCCGCTACACAACCACCGAGGAGACACCCCCATGAAACTGACGTTCTCACGCAGGCTCGCCCTGCTCACCCTGGTATCGGGTCTGGCCGGCTGCGCCAGCTGGCCTGGCTCCGGCTGGACCACGCTGATCGACGGCGAGAAGGGCCTGGACAACTGGAACCGGCTGGGTGACGCCAACTGGCGGGCCGAAAACGGGGCGATCGTGGCCGACCAGGGCAAGACCAGCTACCTGGTCTCGAAGAACGCCTACAAGGACTTTGTCATCTACGCCGAATTCTGGGCTGCCACCGACACCAACAGCGGCATCTTCATCCGCGCCGCCGACCCGGCCAAGATCGCCGCCGACAGTTCCTACGAAGTCAATATCTGGGACATCCGTCCGGACCCGAAATACGGCACGGGCGCGATCGTCGATTTCGCCGCCGTCCCCGTGCCCCTCGTCCACAAGGCCGGCGGCAAGTGGAACACCCTGGAAATCACGGCCCAGGGCGATCTGATCACGGTGAAATTCAACGGCGTGCAGACTGTCAGCCTGCGCAACGGCAAATACGCCAGCGGCCCGTTTGCGCTTCAGTACGGTGCCGGCGTCAAGGGCGCGGTCGGCGGCCCGATCAAGTGGCGCAAGGTGCAGATCAAGCCACTCTGACCTGAGGCCCGGGCCGGCGCATCAACTGCGCCGGCCCGTCTTCAGTCGTCCTGCGCCGCGTCCAGGCCCGGGAACAGCACCTCGGTATAGCCGAACTGCGTGAAATCCCGCACCCGCATGGGGTAGAGCTTGCCGATCAGGTGGTCGCACTCGTGCTGCACCACGCGGGCGTGGAAACCCTCGACGGTGCGGTCGACCGGGTCGCCATATTGATCGAAGCCGGTGTAGCGAATTCTTGCGAAGCGCGGCACCACACCGCGCAGCCCGGGCACCGAAAGGCAGCCTTCCCAGCCCAGCTGTTCCTCTTCACCCAGCGGCGTGATGACCGGATTGCACAACACGGTGCGCGGCACCACGGGCGCGTCGGGGTAGCGCGGGTTGAACTCACCGCTGCCGAAGATCACCACCTGCAAATCCACGCCGATCTGCGGCGCCGCCAGGCCGGCGCCGTTGGCCGCGACCATGGTGTCGAGCAGGTCGGTGATCAGCAGGTGCAGCGCATCGCTGTCGAAGTCGGTCACGGGCTGGGCCACACGCAGCAGGCGCGCATCGCCCATGCGCAGTATTTCGCGGTTTGCCATGAACTTGATCTAAACTGCCTCGAATGAAGAAGATCCTGATTATCGATGACCATGCGCAGTCACGGCAGCTGGTGAAGTGGGCCCTGGCCGAATCCGGATACGAACTCTACGAAGCTTCCAATGGAAGCGCCGGTCTGAACGTGGCGCGTCACGTCCGGCCCGACCTCGTGCTGCTGGACGTGGTCATGCCCGGTGAGCATGATGGTTACAGGGTCTGTGCGGAGCTGCGCAGCGATGAACAGCTGGCCAACGTCCGGATCGTCCTGCTGTCCTCCAACGACCGCCCCGAGGACCGGGAAACTGGCCAGCGGGCTGGCGCCAACGCCTATCTCGTCAAGCCGTTCAAGCCAGCCGGGCTGCGCAGCGTGGTCGCGAAGCTGCTGGAGGCCTGAGTCCGCCGCTCAGGAAAGCCTGAAGTTCGCCACGATGGCGGCCAGCCGCTGCGCCTGATCCTTCAAGCTCTCAGCCGCTGCGGTCGACTGCTCCACCAACGCGGCATTCTGCTGCGTCATCTCGTCGAGCTCGCCGACGGCCTGGTTCATCTTGCCGATGCCCTGGTTCTGCGCAGTGGCAGCCGCGCTGATGCCGGCGATCATGTCGGTGACGCGCTGCACACTCGCCACGATGTCGCCCATGGTGTTGCCCGCATCGTGCACCAGCCGGGCACCGGCCCCGACCTTGCTCACGCTCGCGTCGATCAGGGTCTTGATCTCGCGCGCCGCCTCGGCCGAACGCTGCGCCAGGCTGCGTACCTCGGACGCCACCACGGCAAAACCACGCCCCTGCTCGCCGGCGCGGGCGGCCTCCACGGCCGCGTTGAGGGCCAGGATATTGGTCTGGAAGGCAATGCCGTCGATCACGCTGATGATGCTGGCGATCTGGCTGGAACTCTGGTTGATCTCGTCCATGGTGGCCACCACCTGCGCCACGACTTCACCCCCGCGCCGAGCCACCTGGGTCGACGTGGCAGACAGTTCGCTGGCCGTGCGCGCCGACTCGGCCGAGTGCTGCACCGTGCCGGTGAGCTGGTCCATGGAAGACGCCGTCTCCTGCAGACTGCTGGCCGCCCTTTCGGTGCGCTGCGCCAGGTCGGCGTTGCCGCTGGCCACTTCGCCGCTGACATGGCTGATCTGGGTCGTGGCCTCGCTGATGGCGCTCAAGGCCTGGTGCAGCTTCTGTTGCATCAGGGACAGTCGGCGCAGCAGGGATCCGATCTCATCCTCGCGCGTGCTCTGGAAGCTGTGCGTCAGGTCGCCCTGGGCAATCTTGTCGGCGATCTGGACCGCATCGCGCATGGGCCGGGTGATGGAACGCGTGGTCAGCCAGGCGATCAGCACGCCGGCGGCCAGGGCGATGGCGCAGATCACGAGCAGCAGCGCTTGCGCCTGGCGCACGTTGTCGGCCAGTTCCTGTGTGGCCTGGGTGCTGGCCCCCTTCAGGTGAGCCGTCAACTCGTCCAGGGTCTTGACCATGGACTGCGCCAGTGGCAGCAACTCGCCCTCCACGCGCTTTCCGCCTTCCCCCATCTGGATATCGTCACGGATGTTCGCGCGCAGCGCCACGAACCGGTTGCGCGCATCGTTGACCCGTGCGATCAACGCGGCCACCGCCGGCTCGTCTGAAACAGCCACCACCTTTTTCTGCAGTTCCACCGTCGCCGACGCCGTGGCAGACATCTCGACATTGAGCTGGCCCAGCACACCCTCCATACGGCCGCGCACCGCATCGTCGTCGCCGATGGCTGCATCGAGGCGGGTGGCTGTCAGGGCACGGTCCAGATTGGTACGCACCAGGGCCGACCACTCCTGGACCAGCACCAGCCGCTCGGTATGGCGTTCGTTGTCGGCGTTGTGGGACTGGATGCGCCAAAGCTGAAGCACGGTCGCCACCAGCATCAGCACCATGAGCGCCAGAACAACGCCGAAACCGGCACCCAGGCGGGCGCCGATGCGCTTGAATTGCCAGTCCACAAGCAGATTCTTCATGGAATTCGATCCAGTTGATGATGAAGCCCGGTCAACCCCTGTCCGGTGACCCAGCCTGTCGCCCACGACGCCAAGGCAGCGTAACGCAATTTGCGCTCATCAGCAAATGAAGACGGGGAGGAAATCCGGGGCTGTTCCTGCCTTCGTGCAGCCCGCCGTCCGCCGAGCCTAGGCCGCCAACAGCGCGCGCAGCCCCGCCTCGTCCAGCACCGCGATGCCCAGCTCGCGCGCCTTGTCCAGCTTGCTGCCCGCTTCCTCGCCAGCCACCACGTAATCGGTCTTCTTGCTGACCGAGCCGGCCACCTTGGCGCCAGCGGCCTCCAGCATGCCCTTGGCGTCCTCGCGGCTTAGCGTGGGCAAGGTGCCGGTCAGCACAAAGGTCTTGCCGGCCAGGGGCAGCTGGGCCGCCGGGCTGGGCTCGCCCTCTTCCCAGCGCAAGCCGCAGGCGCGCAGCTGCTCGACCACCTCGCGGTTGTGGGGCTGCGCGAAGAACGTCCGGATGCTCTGCGCCACCACGGGGCCGACGTCAGGCACCTGCAGCAACTGGTCCTCACTGGCGTCCAGGATGGCGTCAAGCTGGCCGAAATGGCGCGCCAGGGCTTTGGCCGTGGCCTCGCCCACGTGCCGGATGCCCAGGCCGAAAATGAAGCGTGGCAAGGTGGTCTGTTTGGACTTCTCCAGCGCGTCGACGATGTTCTGCGCCGACTTGTCAGCCATGCGCTCCAGGCTGGCCAGCGCCGTGAGGCCCAAGCGGTAGAGATCGGGCAGGGTCTTGACCACGCCGCCATCAACCAGCTGGTCCACCAGCTTCTCGCCCAGGCCCTCGACCTCGACCGCGCGACGCTGCGCAAAGTGCAGGATGGCCTGCTTGCGCTGGGCACTGCAGAACAGGCCGCCGGTGCAACGGTAGTCGGCTTCGTCTTCCTCGCGGACGGCGGCCGATCCGCAGACCGGGCAGATGCGCGGCATGGTGAACACTTCGGCGCCGGGCTGGCGTTTCTCGGGCAGCACGGCCACCACTTCGGGGATGACGTCACCGGCACGGCGCACGATGACGGTATCGCCCACGCGCACGTCCTTGCGACGGGCCTCGTCTTCGTTGTGCAGGGTGGCATTGGTCACCGTGACACCGCCCACGAACACCGGTGCGAGTTTGGCCACCGGGGTGAGCTTGCCGGTACGGCCGACCTGAACCTCGATGGCCTGTACTGTCGTCAGCATCTCCTGCGCCGGGTACTTGTGCGCCACGGCCCAGCGCGGCTCGCGCGTCACGAAACCCATCTGCGCCTGCAGCGCCAGGCTGTTGACCTTGTAGACCACGCCGTCGATGTCATAGGGCAGGCTGTCGCGCAGCGCGCCGATGCGCCGGTGGTAGGCCACCAGTTCTTCCGCGCCCCGTGCCAGGGCGGCATGCTCGCAGACCGGCAAGCCCCAGGCCTTCAATCCCTGCATCAGTTCATGGTGGCTCTGAAAATGCAGCGCCCCCGGCGACACCTCGCCCAGGCCGTAGGCGAAAAAGCTCAGCGGGCGCTGCGCGGCGATGGCCGGGTCCAGCTGGCGCACGGCACCGGCGGCAGCGTTGCGCGGATTGACGAAGGTCTTCTCACCCTTCTCGCGCTGCTTCTCGTTCAGCGATTCAAAGTCATCACGACGCAGATAGACCTCGCCGCGCACCTCCAGCACGGGCGGGACACCCTCAGGCAAACGCAAAGGAATTTGGCCGATGGTGCGGATGTTCTGCGTCACGTCCTCGCCCACCTCGCCATCGCCCCGCGTGGCCGCCTGCACCAGCACGCCCTGCTCGTAACGCAGGTTGAGGGCCAGGCCATCGAACTTGGGTTCGGCCGCGTACTCGGTGGGTGGGTCGGTTTCGGTCAAACCGAGTTCGCGCCGCACCCGGGCGTCGAAGTTCTGCGCCCCGCTGGCCTCGGTATCGGTCTCGGTGCGGATGCTCAGCATGGGCACGGCGTGGCGCACGCTGGCAAATTGGTCCAGGGGCCGGCCGCCCACGCGCTGGGTGGGCGAATCCGGCGTCAGCAGCTCCGGATGCGCTGCCTCGAGGGTCTGCAACTCGCGGAACAGCCGGTCGTACTCGGCGTCGGGGATTTCGGGCGCATCCAGCACGTAGTAACGGTGCGCGTGGTGGTGCAGCAGGCGCTGCAGTTCCTGCACACGTTGCAGATCCGGGCCACCCGCGGGCGCCGTATCGAACAGATCGGACGTGCTCATCAAATCCAGGAAAAATCAGGAAAAAAGCCGTCGCGCCAGCACCGAGCCGGCCGACAGCTCGCGCTCGTCGAGCTTGTCGTAGAGGTTCTCGAGTTCGGCGCCGATCAGGTCCATGGCGTCAGCGCTCAGCGGCTGGCCGTCGTCATCGGTGATCTGGCCGTCCATCACCTCCGCCAGGCGCGTGGCGGCCTCGCGCAGCCGCACATAGGGCTGCTCGGAGCGCGCCACCTGGGCCACGTCCAGGGTCAGCGTCATGTCACGGATCGCCGTGTGGGCGGGGTCGGCGGCCTGCGCGGCCTGCGCGTCGTAATGCAGGCCCAGCACCGGCGGCTGCCCACCAACATTGGCGGGCAGCACCATTCGCCCGGGCAGCACGCCGGCGACGAAGCCCAGGCGCGCCGCATTCTGCAGCACATAACCGGCACTCCAGGCCGTCTGGCGAGCACGCAGCGTGACGCTGAGCTGCGCGTCGTGCTCGCTGGCAAAGCCATCGAGCTCGCGGGCACGGGCCACGGCGTCCCGCATGTCGGGGAATTCGGGGGTGCCGCCCAAGGCATCGGCCAGCGCCTGCGTCTTCACGACAAATTCCGAGTATTCGATCTCGTTGAGCGGACCGGCGCGATTGGCCAGTTGCACGCCCGCCTGAAGGGCGAGGTAGCGCCGGCCGGCCTGGGGCGGCTCCCACTGGCGCGTGGCGGGATCCTGACCCTCGATGGCGTAGGGCTTGCTGCCCACGCGGCGCGTAGCCGGCATGTGCTGCAGCAGCGCCTCACCGCTGACCGGGTGCTCCAGCTCGATGGCCGCGCTGATATCGATCAAGGGGTCTAGCAAGGGCTTGCGTTCCAGCTGGGGCGGGAGCATCAAGCCGTCGGCATCTTCAGGAGCCCCCTGCGAACGGGCCGTGGCGAACGAGGGCTCGTCCAGACCATGGGGCTCGATGGGCGGACCCTCTGGCTCGGCCTGGCGCGGCTGGTTGCGGCGTGAGATCCACGCGCCATGCGCCACGATGGCCGCCAGCAGCAGGGCGCCAACGATGGCCAGTCCGATTTGCAGTTTGCTCATCGGTACGGCGCTCCGCGAGGCGTCAAGCGGCCTCGGCCATGGACACGGCAGACTCCATGTCCACCGCCACGATGCGTGAGACGCCCTGCTCCTGCATGGTCACGCCGATCAACTGCTCGGCCATCTCCATGGCGATCTTGTTGTGGCTGATGAAGAGGAACTGGGTGCCGCGGCTCATGCTGCTCACCAGCTTGGCGTAGCGCTCGGTGTTGGCGTCGTCCAGCGGCGCATCGACCTCGTCGAGCAGACAGAAGGGCGCGGGGTTGAGCTGGAAAATGGCGAACACCAGTGCAATGGCCGTCAGCGCCTTCTCGCCACCTGAGAGCAGATGGATCGTCTGGTTCTTCTTGCCGGGCGGCTGGGCCATGACTTGGACGCCGGCGTCCAGGATCTCGTCGCCCGTCATGATCAGGCGGGCCTGGCCACCACCGAAGAGCTCGGGGAACATCTTGCCGAAGTGCTCGTTGACGGTCTTGAAGGTGCCGGCCAGCAGTTCGCGCGTTTCGCCGTCGATCTTGCGGATGGCGTCTTCCAGCGTGTTCATGGCGTCGTTCAGGTCGGCCGACTGGGCATCGAGGAAGTGCTTGCGTTCGCTCGCGCTGGCGAGCTCTTCGAGGGCGGCCAGGTTGACGGCACCGAGCGCGGCAATCTCGCGGTTCAGGCGGTCGATCTCACCCTGCAGGCCGGTGAGGCGCACATTGCCGTCCGCGATGGACCGGGCGACCCCTTCCAGATCCGCGTGGGCGTCCGCCAGCAACTGGGCGTACTGCTCGAATCCCAGGCGTGCGGCCTGCTCCTTGAGCTGCATGTCCTGGATGCGCAGGCGTAGCGGATCGAGCTCGCGCTCGAGCTTGATGCGGCGTTCGTCGCTGGCACGCAGCTTGGCCGTGAGATCGTCGTATTCGCTGCGCTTGGCGCCCAGGGCCTGCTCGCGCTCGATCTTCAAGGCCAGCGCGTTCTGCAGTCCAGCCTGGGCGGCGGCATCGGTCAGGCGGGTGAGTTCGTCGCGGGCGCGCTGCTCGTCCGCCGTGATGGTGGCGGCCTGCTGCTCGGCGGTGTCGATGGCGCGGGCCAGCTCTGCCTTGCGGGCGTCCAGGGTGCGCAGCGAGAAGGTGGCTTCCTGGGCCTGGCGTTCCAGGCTGCGTTGCTGCTCGCGGCAGGCGTTGAGCTTGCGTTCCGACTCGAGCACGCGCTCGTCGAGCTGGGCATGGCGCTCCTGGCTGTCGGCCAACTGCATGTCCAGCTCCTCGAAGCGGCCTTCGGCAGCCACACGGCGCTCCTGCAACTCTTCCAGCAGGGCGTCGACTTCAGCCAGGTCGCCGGCGATCTGCTCGCTGCGGGCACGGGTCTGCTCGGCCAACTGGGTGAGACGCAGGGTCTCGACCTGCAACTCGTGCGCACGGCTCTGCGTTTCGCTGGCTTCACGACGCGCCGTGACCAGGCGCTGCGAGGCATCGGCATAGGCGGCCTCGGCGCGAACCAGGGCGCTGCGAGCCTCTTCGTTGATGAGCGACTGGGCGCGCAGCTGTTTTTCCAGGTTCTCGATTTCCTGGGCCCGGGCCAGCAGACCAGCCTGCTCGGAATCCTGGGCATAGAAACTCACGCTGTGCGCCGTGACGGCGTGGCCGCTCTTCACGTACAGCGTTTCGCCCGGCTGAAGCTGGGCGCGCTGGGCCAAAGCCTCTTCGAAGCTCTGGGCCACGAAACAGCCCTGCAGCCAGTCCACCAGCACGGCCTTGAGGCCGGCGTCGTTCACGCGCAGCAGGTCGGCCAGGCGAGGCAGGCCGCCTGCCTTCTCCGGCGCACCGGCGGACGGCGCGCTGTAGAAAGCCAGCTTGGCCGGCGGCGCGTCGTTACCGAAGGCCTTGACCATGTCGATGCGGCTGACTTCCAGCGCGCCCATGCGTTCGCGCAGCGCGGCTTCCAGGGCACTTTCCCAGCCCTGCTCGATGTGCAACTTGGTCCACAGGGCCTGCAGGTCGGCCAGGCCATGCTTGGCGAGCCAGGGCTGCAGCTTGCCGTCGGTCTTGACCTTCTCCTGCAGGGCCTTGAGCGCTTCCATGCGTGCCGACAGATCGGCCTGTCTGGAGGACTCGGTGTTGACGCTGTCCTGCCGGGTGCGGCGCGCCTCGTCCAGCTGCGGCACGCTGTCCTGCAGTTCCTGCAGGCGGGCGTCGGCGACGCTGGCGGCTTCGCTGGCCTGGGTCAACTGGGTCTGCAGACCCTGCAGGCGCGCCTCGTCGGGCGCGGCCAGGGCCTTGCGGTCGGTGTCCAGGCGCTCGCGGCGCTGCTGCAGCTGGCGCGACTGCTCCTCGATGCTGCGCTGCTCGGCGGCCAGCACCTGGATCTGCTGCTGCACCTGGGTCACGCTGCCGCGCTGCTCGTTGGCTCGGCTCTGGGCCTGGCGCAAGGCCTCTTCCATATCGGGCAGGGCCTGCGCCTGTTCTTCCAGCTGGGCCGCCAGTTCGGTGGTCTTCTCTTCACCGACGAGGGCCAGTTCGGCCAGGCTTTCGATCTCGGCCAGGGCGTCCTGCTTGCGCGTGGCCCACTGGGCGGTCTGCTCCTTCAGGGTAACCAGTCGCTCCTCGACACGCTGCCGGCCCTCGACCACGAAGCGGATCTCCGCCTCCAGGCGGCCGACCTCGGTGCTGGCCTCATACAGCAGGCCCTGGGCCTGGTTGACCTGGTCGCCGGCGGCGTAATGCGCCTGCCGAATGGTTTCCAGATCCGCCTCGATATGGCGCAGGTCGGCCACGCGCGATTCGAGCTCGATGACGGCCTTCTCGCCCTCCTGCTTGATCTTCGTCTGGTCGGCCTCGGCCTCGGAGCGCCTGAGGAACCAGAGCTGCTGCTGCTTGAGCGTGGCGTCGGCCTGCAGGGTGTTGTACTTCTGCGCGACTTCAGCCTGACGCTCCAGCTTCTCCAGGTTGGCGTTGAGCTCGCGCAGGATGTCTTCCACCCGGGTCAGGTTCTCGCGCGTGTCGGAGAGGCGGTTCTCGGTCTCGCGGCGACGTTCCTTGTACTTGGATACGCCTGCCGCCTCTTCGAGGAACAGCCGCAGCTCTTCCGGCTTGGATTCAATGATGCGGCTGATCGTGCCCTGGCCGATGATGGCGTAAGCGCGCGGGCCCAGGCCGGTGCCCAGGAACACGTCCTGCACGTCGCGCCGGCGCACCGGCTGGTTGTTGATGTAGTAGCTGCTGGTCCCATCACGGGTGAGCACGCGCTTGACGGCGATTTCCGCATAGTCGCGGAAGGGGCCGCCAGCGCGGTGGTCGGCGTTGTCGAACACCAGTTCCACGCTGGAGCGGCTGGCGGGTTTGCGCGTGGTGGTGCCATTGAAGATCACGTCCTGCATGGACTCGCCGCGCAACTCGCTGGCGCGGCTCTCGCCCAGCACCCAGCGCACGGCATCCATGATGTTGGACTTGCCGCAGCCGTTGGGGCCGACCACGCCGACCAGTTGCCCGGGCAGCATGAAGGTGGTCGGTTCGGCGAAGGACTTGAACCCGGAGAGCTTGATGGAGGTGAGGCGCACGGTGAGAACAGTCGGGTGGCGGGAACAGCCTGAAATCATACCGTCCCGGCCCGCACGAAAATCGTGCGCGGATGCGGGATGTGTGCTACGGGAAAACCCCACTCGGTTGCATTTGTTCACATTGCCGTGTCAGGCGCGATGGTGGCCGCCTGACGGACCGTGTAGATTCACCCTTTTTTGGCCCGCACCTCATAGAAACTCCCTACCATGACTCAGGCTGCCAGCGAAACTCCGCAGAACCATGTGCTGCAAATCTCCCTCAAGGAGCTCGGCCTGCGGCCCGGCATCGCGTTGCAGGTGCGTCGGCTGGTGGAGGGCGCCACCAAAAAGGAGGGCCAGCTCTTCGGCGCCATCGAGAACCGGGGCGTCATGGTGGGCCCCCAGGGTCCGGAGGGCGAGGACACCGGCCTGACGGAGGGCGATGTCTGCATCGTGCGTGGATTTACCGGCCAGTACGAGTTCTCCTTCATCAGCAAGGTGCTGCAGACCTACGACAAGCCCTTTGTCTATGCCTTGCTGGCCTACCCCAACCAGGTCGATGCGCGCCAGGTACGCCAGTCCATGCGCACCAAGACAAGATGGCCGGTCACCGTCCAGTCCGCTGCACTGAACCAGCACGGCCAGTTGCTGGACATCAGCATGCAGGGCACCATGTTCAGCACGGCCGAGACCGTTGCCGCCGTAGGCAAGACCATCGGCATCAGCATCCTCACGGAGGTTGAGGGCGAACCCGCCACCCTCACGCTCAAGGCCACGGTCTGCCACAGCCACAAGGCGCAGGACGGCGCGTCCCACTTCACCGGCGTGGCGTTCCAGGGCCTCACGCAGCAGGACAAGCTGGTGCTGCACTACCTGACCAAGACCCCCAGAAGCTGAGCGCCTGGCCGGGGCAGCCCGGCCGGCGCTGGGGAGTTCCGGGATAATTCCCTCCCATGAACCCCCTGCTCCAACGCCTGCAGCCCTACCCCTTCGAGCGGCTGCGACAGCTTTTTGCCGGCGTCACGCCCAATCCGGCCTACCGGCCGATCAGCCTGGGCATCGGCGAACCCAAGCACCCCACCCCCGATTTCATCAAGCACGCCCTGACAGCGGCCCTCGACACCGGCCTGACCGGCTACCCCCCAACGGCCGGCGAGCCCGCACTCAGGGAGGCCGTGGCAGGCTGGCTGCAGCGTCGCTACGGCGTGACCGTCAACCCGGGCTCCCAGGTGTTGCCTGTGAATGGCACGCGCGAGGCGCTGTTCGCGCTGACACAGACCGTGGTCGATGGCAGCCAGCCGGGCGCCGTGGTCCTGTGCCCGAACCCCTTCTATCAAATCTACGAAGGCGCAGCCCTGCTGGCGGGCGCCCAGCCTTATTACGTGCCCAGCGACCCGGCGCGCAATTTCGCCGTGGACTGGGACAGCGTGCCCGCCGAGGTCTGGGCCCGCACCCAGCTGATCTTCACCTGCTCCCCCGGCAACCCGACCGGCGCCGTGATGCCACTGGAAGAATGGAAGAAGCTGTTCGAGCTGAGCGACCGCTACGGTTTCGTCATCGCCTCCGACGAGTGCTACAGCGAGATCTACTTCCGGGACGAGCCGCCGCTGGGTGGCCTGGAAGCGGCCGTGAAACTGGGCCGCAGCGACTTCAGGAACCTGATCGCCCTGACCAGCCTGTCCAAGCGCAGCAACGTTCCAGGCATGCGCAGCGGCTTCGTGGCGGGCAACACGGACCTCATGAAGGCCTTCCTGCTCTACCGTACCTACCACGGCAGCGCCATGAGCCACGTGGTGCAGGCCGCCAGCATCGCCGCCTGGAACGACGAGCAGCACGTCATCGAGAACCGCAACCTCTACCGCGCCAAGTTTGCCCAGGTCACGCCCATGCTGAGCGCCGTGATGGACGTGGCCCTGCCCGACGCGGCCTTCTACCTCTGGGCTGGCATCCGGGGCAGCGACACCGATTTCGCCCGGGATCTCTACGCTCTTTACAATGTGACTGTTTTGCCCGGCAGCTACCTGGCGCGCGAGGCCCGCGGCCTCAACCCTGGCGCCGGGCGCATCCGCATGGCGCTGGTGGCCGAAACCGCCGAGTGCACAGAAGCGGCCGAACGCATCGTCAAATTCGTCCAATCCAGAAACTGAAGAACTGAACCATCGCCATGAGCCAACAACTGCAACAGATCATCGAAGCCGCCTGGGAAAACCGCGCCAACATCTCCGTCCAGTCCGCCCCCAAGGAAGTGGCCGACGCCGTCGAGCATGTCATCTCCGAGATGAACAAGGGTCGCCTGCGCGTGGCCACGCGCGAGTCCGTCGGCAAGTGGACCGTGCACCAGTGGATCAAGAAGGCCGTTCTGCTGTCCTTCCGACTCAAGGACAACGAGATCATCCGGGCCGGCGACCTGGGCTTCTACGACAAGGTGCAGACCAAGTTCTCCCACCTCTCGGCAGAGGAAATGAAGGCGACCGGCGTGCGCGTGGTGCCACCGGCCGTGGCCCGCCGCGGCAGCTTCATCGCCAAGGGCGCCATCCTGATGCCCAGCTACGTGAACATCGGCGCCTACGTCGACGAGAACACCATGGTCGACACCTGGGCCACGGTGGGCTCCTGCGCCCAGATCGGCAAGAACGTGCACCTGTCGGGCGGCGTCGGCATCGGCGGTGTGCTCGAACCCGTGCAGGCTGGCCCGACCATCATCGAGGACAACTGTTTCATCGGCGCGCGCTCGGAGATCGTCGAGGGCGTGGTCGTCGAGGAAAACTCGGTC
This sequence comes from Hylemonella sp., assembly GCA_030695415.1. Taxonomy (GTDB): domain Bacteria; phylum Pseudomonadota; class Gammaproteobacteria; order Burkholderiales; family Burkholderiaceae_C; genus Hylemonella. The sequence goes on along the minus strand of JAUYQZ010000040.1, from coordinate 7,343 downwards.
ATCTCCATGGGCGTCTACATCGGCCAGAGCACCAAGATCTACGACCGCGCCACCGGCGAAGTGCATTACGGCCGCGTACCGGCCGGCTCGGTGGTGGTCTCGGGCAACCTGCCCAGTGCCGACGGCAAGTACAGCCTGTACTGTGCCGTCATCGTCAAGCGCGTGGACGCCCAGACCCGTTCCAAGACCAGCCTGAATGACCTGTTGCGCGACTGATCGCACTTGCGGCGGACGAACTCGATAGACGACAAGGGGAGAGCAGCGATGAGCAGCACGATGGGCATGATGGAACGCATACTGCGACTGATGTCCGAGAAGAAGGCCTCGGACATCTATCTTTCGGCCCACTCGCCGGCACTGATCCGCATCAACGGGCAGTGCGTGCCGATCAACAACCAGCCGCTGCCGGCTGATGCGCCGCGCAATCTGCTGGCGGAGATCATCCCCGAGGAACGCCTGGCTGAGCTCGATGCCTACAGCGAGCTCAACATGGGCTTCCCGCTGGCTGGCGTCGGGCGCTTCCGTCTGAGTGCCATGCGCCAGCGCGGTACGGTGGCCGCGGTGATCCGCTTCGTCTCGGGAGAGATCCCCTCCCTGGGCTCGCTCTCGCTGCCGCCCATCCTGGGCGACCTGATCATGGAGAAGCGCGGCCTGATCCTGATGGTGGGCGCCACCGGCATGGGCAAGAGCACCACGCTGGCGGCCATGATCGACTACCGCAACGAGAACGCCTCGGGTCACATCCTGACCATCGAGGACCCGATCGAGTACCTGTTCAAGAACAAGCGCTCCGTGGTCAACCAGCGCGAGATCGGCGCCGACACCAAGAACCTCGGCACGGCCCTGCAGAATGCGCTGCGACAGGCGCCCGATGTGATCATGATCGGTGAGATCCGCGACCGCGAAACCATGTCTGCGGCCATCGCCTACGCCCAGTCCGGCCACCTCTGCCTGGCCACCATGCACGCCAACAACAGCTACCAGGCGCTCAACCGTATCCTGAGTTTCTACCCGGTGGAAGTACGCCAGACCATGCTGGGCGACCTCTCCAGCGCGCTCAAGGCCATCGTCTCGCAGCGCCTGCTGCGTACCGCCACGGGCAGCCGGACCCCGGCGGTGGAGATCATGCTCAACACCAAGCTGATCTCCGACCTGATCGAGAAGGGTGACTTCTCCAGCATCAAGGAAGCGCTGGAAAAGGCCATGGCCGAAGGCTCGCAGAACTTCGAGCAGGACATCGCCCGCCTCATCACCGACGGCGTGGTCGACCGCAAGGAAGGTCTGGCCAATTCCGACTCGCCGACCAACCTCATGTGGCGCCTGCAGAACGACTTCCAGAAACCGGCCCAGGGCCAGGCCGCCGACGAGCATCAGGACGACGGGCCGTCCTTCACCGAGATCACGCTGGACGTGAGGCACTGAGCGGCCCGATCGAACCTCATCCATGTCCCGTACCCTGCAACTGACCGAACAACTGATCGCGCGGCCCTCCGTCACCCCGGATGACGCGGGCTGCCAGGCCCTGTTGGCCGAACGCCTCAAGCCGCTGGGCTTCACCTGCGAGTCCATCGACAGCGGCCCGGCCGATTTCCGCGTGAGCAACCTGTGGGCCAGGCGCATCGCCCGGCCCGGCGCCCCGCTGCTCGTCTTTGCCGGCCACACCGACGTGGTACCCACCGGCCCGGTCGCCCAATGGAGCCAGGACCCGTTCACGCCGACGCACCGCGAGGGCAAACTCTACGGCCGGGGCAGCAGCGACATGAAGGCCTCGATCGCCGCCTTTGTGGTGGCCGTGGAGGAATTCCTTGCGGCCAAAGCGCAGGCCCCGCTCAACATCGCCCTGTTGCTGACCAGCGACGAGGAGGGCCCGGCCGTGGACGGCACCGTCGTGGTCTGCCAGACCCTGAAGGCGCGCGGCGAAAAGCTGGACTACTGCATCGTCGGCGAGCCGACCTCGGTGCAGCGCACCGGAGACATGATCAAGAACGGCCGCCGCGGCACCATGAGCGGCAAGCTCACGGTCAAGGGCGTGCAGGGCCATATTGCCTACCCGCACCTGGCCAGGAATCCGATCCACCAGTTCGCCCCGGCACTGGCCGAGCTCACCGCCATCGCATGGGACCAGGGCAATGATTTCTTTCCACCCACGACCTGGCAGGTCAGCAACATCCACGGCGGCACCGGTGCCAGCAACGTCATCCCTGGCACGCTGGTGGTGGACTTCAACTTCCGTTTCTGTACCGAATCCACGCCCCAGAGCCTGCAACAGCGACTCACGACCGTACTGGACAAGCACGAGCTGGAGTACGACCTCACCTGGACCGTCGGCGGCCTGCCCTTCCTGACCACCCCGGGCACGCTGGTCGACGCCGTGCGCGATGCCATCCGCGCCGAGACGGGCATCGAGACCGAACTCTCCACCAGTGGCGGCACCAGTGACGGCCGCTTCATCGCGCAGATCTGCCCGCAGGTGATCGAACTCGGTCCCACCAACGCCACCATCCACAAAATTGATGAGTATGTGCCGGTGGATGACATCGAGCCGCTGAAAAACATCTACCGGCGCGTGCTGGAAAAGCTCGCGTCATGAACCAGGTCGCGACGAAGCTGCCGACCGTGATCGAACTGATCGAGGCCGGCGCCAAGGAGTTCGATGCTGCCGGTCTGGCCTACGGCCACGGCACCGGCACCCCCTTCGATGAGGCCGCGTGGCTGGTGCTCTGGCAGCTGGGACTGCCGCTGGACGATCTCGACACGGCGGCCGATCGCCCGGTCAACCCGCAAGAACAGGTCCAGGTCGCGGCCCTGCTTCGACAACGCATCACCACGCGCAAGCCCGCCGCCTACCTGACCCGCGAGGCCTGGCTCCAGGGCGTGCCATTCTATGTGGACGAACGCGCCATCGTGCCGCGCAGCTTCATTGCCGAATTGATCGCCGACGGCACCATCGATGCGTGGCTGGGCGAGTACACAAAGCGCGTGCTGGATCTGTGTACCGGCAACGGCAGCCTGGCCGTGCTGGCCGCCCTGACCTGGCCTGAAGTCACCGTAGACGCTGCCGACCTCTCCGCTGAAGCGCTGGAAGTCGCACGGATCAACGTCGACAAACACGCCCTGCATGACCGTATCACGCTGCTGCCCTCGGACGGACTGGCCAGCGTGCGGGGACCTTACGACCTGATCCTCTGCAATCCACCCTACGTCAATGCCCAGAGCATGGCTGCCTTGCCCGCCGAGTACCGTGCCGAGCCCGAGCTGGCCTTGGCCGGAGGCAGCGACGGCATGGATTTCATCCGCCGCCTGCTGCGCGATGCCCCGACAAAAATGAGCGAACACGCCGTGCTGGTCCTGGAGATCGGCAATGAGCGCGAGCACTTCGAGGCGGCCTTCCCGCGCCTGGAAGTCGCCTGGCTGCAAACCAGTGCCGGTGAAGACCAGGTTCTGCTGGTCACCCGTGAAGCACTACTGAAGAAACCATGATCACTCTGAAAAACGTCACCCTGCGCCGCGGCGCCAGGGTGCTGCTGGATGCTGCCTCCGTCACCATCAACCCCGGCGAGAAAGTCGGCCTGGTCGGCCGAAACGGCGCCGGCAAGTCCACGCTGTTCGCCCTGCTCAACGGCACCCTGCACGAGGACAGTGGCGACTGCAGCGTCCCGGCGCAGTGGCGCCTGGGCCAGGTGGCCCAGGACATGCCCGAAACGAGCGAGAGTGCCACCGATTTCGTGATCGCCGGCGACACGCGGCTGGTCGCGGCGCAGGCCGAGGTCACGGCCGCCGAAGCCACCGAGGACGGCGAGCGCATGGCCCATGCCTACATGGAACTGCACGACGCCGGCGCCCACGACGCACCGTCCCGCGCCCAGGCGCTGATCCTGGGTCTGGGCTTCAGGACGACCGAGCTCGACAAACCCGTCAACAGCTTCTCCGGTGGCTGGCGCATGCGCCTGCAGCTGGCGCGCGCCCTCATGTGCCCCTCGGACCTGCTGCTGCTGGACGAGCCGACCAACCACCTGGACCTTGACGCCCTGGTCTGGCTGGAAGCCTGGCTGCAGCGCTATGCCGGCACCATGCTGGTCATCAGCCACGACCGCGAGTTTCTCGATGCCGTGACCAACGTCACGGTGCACATCGAGACCGCCAAGCTCAACCGCTACGGTGGCAACTACACCAAGTTCGAGGACATGCGGGCCGAGAAGATGGAACTGCAGCAGGCGTCCTACGCCAAGCAGCAGGAAAAGATCGCCCACCTGAAGAAGTTCATCGACCGCTTCAAGGCCCAGGCCAGCAAGGCCAAGCAGGCCCAGAGCCGGGTCAAGGCGCTGGACCGCATGGAGAAGATCGGCCCGCTGCTGGCCGAGGCCGATTTCACCTTCGAGTTCAAGGAACCGGCCAACCTGCCCAACCCCATGCTGTCCATGCAGGGGATCGACTTCGGCTACCCGCCCCCCGAAGGCGCGCCGGCCGGCACGCCACCGACCGTGATCGTGAAGAACGTCAGCAAGTCGGTGCTGGCCGGCCAGCGCATCGGCATCCTGGGTGCCAACGGCCAGGGCAAGTCCACGGTGGTCAAGACCATCGCGCGCGACCTGGCTCCCCTGGCGGGCGAGATCATCGAGGGCAAGGGCCTGTCCATTGGTTACTTCGCCCAGCAGGAACTCGACGTGCTGCGCCCGCAGGACACGCCGCTGGAGCACATGATCCACCTGGTCAAGGACACCACGGCCCGTGGCGCCCTCAGCGGCCAGGCCACGCGCGAGCAGGACCTGCGCAGTTTCCTGGGCGGCTTCAACTTCACCGGTGACCAGGTCAAACAGACCGTGGGCACCATGAGTGGCGGCGAGAAGGCACGCCTGGTGCTGTGCATGCTGGTCTGGCAACGCCCCAACCTGCTGCTGCTGGACGAGCCCACCAACCACCTGGACCTCGCCACCCGCGAGGCGCTGGGCATGGCGCTCAACGAGTTCGAGGGCACCGTGATGCTGGTCAGCCACGACCGCGCCCTGCTGCGCGCCGTCTGCGACGAATTCTGGCTGGTCTCGCGTGGCGGCATCAGCCCCTTCGACGGCGATCTGGATGATTACCAGCGCTACCTGCTCGACGAGGCCAAGCGCCAGCGTGAAGCCCTCAAGGGAGCCAGTGCCGCAGCCTCCGCAGCGGCAAGCGCTCCACCGCCCCCGCCCGCCTTGGCGGCACCCGAGCCGGCTCGCCCACGACGTGAGGACAACCGCACTCGCCAGCTGCGCAAGGAATTCGAACAGTGCGAGACCCGCATGTCGGAACTGATGCAGGAGAAGGCGCTGCTAGAAGAGCGGCTGTCCGGTCAACCCGGCATCGACGAGATCAATGAATTGGGCAAGCGGCTGGGCGCCCTGCAGGACGAACTGAACCTGCTCGAGGAGCGCTGGCTGGAGCTCAGCGGCAGCCTAGGCGACTAGCCCGATCCGGGACTTAGTCGGCCGCACGCGCAGGCGCCTGCTGCATCTGCTGCATGGACTCGCCGACCTTCTGCTTCGCCTGCTCCATGGTCTGCTTGGCCTGCTCCAGTTCCAGCTTTTTGGCCGCTCCCACAGTGGCTGCCGTGGTCGCCGTTTCGGCGCCGCAGCCCATCAGCACGAGTGCGGACAGGGCAAGGATGAATGGTCTGATCATGGTCGTTTCTCCTGTGTGACGCCAACGCCGTCACAGCGCATTTTGTCTCCTGCGCCACCTCGATGAGGCGGATTTTTATGCAATAATCGAGGTCTGGGTTCTTAGCTCAGTTGGTAGAGCAGCGGACTCTTAATCCGTAGGTCGAGTGTTCGAGTCACTCAGGACCCACCAGATCAGAAGGGATCTGACCGAAAGGTCAGATCCCTTTTTCCTTGCCGCCACAACAAGCGTCACGAGCGCCACACAATGCCTTGCCCTGCAGCGAGGCCTTTTGATCCTGCTCCTCGCTCTGGGATCGAAACGGCGACTTGAGAGAACCCATGAGGACAAACACCCAGTCGCTTACTCCGTCTCAATCATGATTTCGTTGCGACGGAACATGGGCAAGGTCCAGGGTGGGTTGTAGCGTGCCAGCTGCGGGCTGCCGGTGGACTTTATCTTCTGTGCAAGCAGCCAGGCCACCAACTCATCTGAGCGCTGCTGGATTCCGGCTTCGGTGTTGAAGCCCGAGTAGCGCAGCACCGCCCAGGTTTTCGCAGGGACCTCACGCAACTGCACGGCTGGATTGTTCGGTTTGGGCAGGGTGTCGAGCGTGTAGGCACTGGGCATCACAAAATGCACCCGCCACCGATTGGCACCTTGCATGGCCCGCAACTCCTGGCTGGCTTGCCCGGAATTTGCCACGGGCTCCAGGGCGACAGGCGCCGTCATGGCGATCTTCTGCGACGCTGGCTTGACGGGCTCCATCGTCACAGGGGCGGTCATCGAAATCTTTTCTGCACCCTGGTTGGGGGCCGAACCCGCCGCCACGTTGTTGCCAAAGATGTAATCCGCGATGGCGCGAAAGCCTTTGCTTGAAGCGGCGTCCATATCGCCGTCGACATAGGTTTCGGCCACGATGAAAGCCGGGTAGCGGCGCAACTCGATGTGATCGTGCTTGGACAAGACCTCAAAACTGGGTTCTTCAGTGGCCATGGCCGGAGCTCCAAACATTCCAAGCGTCAACAAAAGGGTGAGGTGCAGGCCGTGCACCCGCTTGGCATCACCCACCTTCAATGGGTCGTCGACAGCGGGCTCTTCTTCATGGGCAGCGGGCGCCTGACCCGGCGAGCACATCTTTTCGCCGTCCCATTGCTGGCCACACCAGCACCGTCCATGCGCATCGATCAGGCAGGTACCTGAGCCGCAGCAGCGTGTGTCTTCCATGATGTCTCTGCTGTCACGAGTTGGCGATGAAGCCATCCTACTCGTCCGTGCCATCCTCTCCTTGGTCAGGATCCAACAAGATGACTGTCTGCAGGGTTTTGCGCGGCGGGTCTGCGTCTCCTGGCGCAGTGACTCAGGAAGCAGAATGCCACGTCACCAACAAAAAAGCCTGCTATCAATTAAGTAGCAGGCTTTCTATACCCCGCAAGGGGAATCTGGCTCCTCGACCTGGGCTCGAACCAGGGACCTACGGATTAACAGTCCGGCGCTCTACCGACTGAGCTATCGAGGAATATTCAAGAGGCGCGGATTATAGCCGCGCCCGTTTTTGCTCGCAATAGCTTTGTTACTTCTTCAGCACCGTGGCGATGGCCTTGGCGACGTAGTCGATGTTGCGCGTGTTGAGCGCGGCGACGCAGATACGTCCGGTGCTGACGGCGTAGATGCCGAACTCGGCGCGCAGCCTTTCCACCTGTTCGGCGGTC
>JAUYQZ010000022.1 GCA_030695415.1 Hylemonella sp. | reverse complement strand
CAGATACATCATGAAGGTGTTTTCGAACTGGCCGTAGATGTCCTTCTGCACCTCTTCGAAGTTGCTGTCCTTCGACCGCTTCGAAAATTCGCCGCCGAGAAATTCCTCCCAGTTCGGGCCCCACTCGATCTTTTCCATGCGCTTGCCGGTGATCAGGCTGCGCGGCCGCGCGGTGGGCGTCGCCTTCATTTCCGGCGCCGACTGCAGGTGGTCGTAGTCGAAGGTGAAGGGTTCGTAGTAGTCGTCGATCTCCGGCAGGTGCGGGTTGGCGAAAATCTTCATCAGCAGCTGCCACTTGCCGCCCTGGCGCGGCGCAATGCTGCCGTCTGCCCGGCGCACCCAGCCGCCCTGCCACTTGTCCTGGTTTTCCCATTCCTTCGGGTAGCCGATGCCGGGCTTGGTTTCGACGTTGTTGAACCAGGCGTATTCCATGCCGGGTCGGCTGGTCCACACGTTCTTGCAGGTGACCGAACAGGTGTGGCAACCGATGCACTTGTCGAGATTCAGCACCATGCCGATCTGTGCGCGTATTTTCATGATCAGTATCCTCAGGCGTGAGTCGTGTCGGCCGTCGCGGCTTCGTTGTCGAGCCAGTCGATGCGCTTCATCTTGCGCACCACCACGAACTCGTCGCGGTTGGTACCGATGGTTCCGGAGTAGTTGAAGCCGTAGCTGAATTGCGCGTAGCCGCCGATCATGTGCGTGGGCTTGAGCACAATGCGCGTGACCGAGTTGTGGATGCCGCCGCGCGCGCCGGTGATTTCCGACCCCGGCGTATTCACGATCTTTTCCTGCGCGTGATACATCATCACCATGCCCGGCTTGACCCGCTGGCTCACCACGGCGCGGGCCGCGATGGCGCCGTTGAGGTTGAACAGCTCGATCCAGTCGTTGTCGACGATGCCGGCGCGTTTCGCGTCGTCTTCGCTCATCCACACGCAGGGGCCGCCGCGGCTCAGCGTGAGCATCAGCAGGTTGTCGGTGTAGGTCGAGTGGATGCCCCACTTCTGATGCGGCGTGATGAAGTTGAGCGCGATTTCCGGGTTGCCGTTCGGCTTGATGCCCTGGATGCCGGCCGTGGTCTTCAGGTCCACCGGCGGGCGGTAGCTGGTGAAGCCTTCGCCGAAGGCGATCATCCACGGGTGGTCCATGTAGAACTGCTGGCGGCCGGTCAGCGTGCGCCACGGAATCATTTCGTGCACGTTGGTGTAGCCGGCGTTGTACGACACGGTTTCCGACTCGATGCCGCTCCACGTGGGGGAACTGATGATCTTGCGCGGCTGTGCCTGGATGTCGCGAAAGCGGATCTTCTCGTCTTCGCGGTGTATCGCCAGATGGGTGTGGTCGAGCCCGGTCTGTTTTCCCAGCGCTTCCCACGCCTTGACGGCGACATGGCCGTTGGTTTCCGGCGCCAGCATCAGCACCACTTCGGCAGCGTCGATATCCGTTTCGATCTTCGGCATGCCGCAGGTCACGCCCTCGGCGGTGACCAGACCGCTCAGTTCGCCGAGCTGTTTCACTTCGGTCTGCGTGTTCCACGCAATGCCCTTGCCGCCGTTGCCGACCTTGGCCATCAGCGGGCCCAGCGCAGTGAAGCGCTTGAACACATTCGGGTAATCGCGCTCGACCACCACCAGATTCGGGGCGGTCTTGCCCGGAATCAGGTCGCACTCGCCGCGCCGCCAGTCCTTCACGTCGAAGGGTTGTGCCAGCTCGGACGGGCTGTCGTGCATCAGCGGTGTCAACACCAGTTCGCGCTCGACACCCAGGTGACCGACGCAGACCTCGCTGAACTTCTTCGCGAAGCCCTTGTAGATGTCCCAGTCGCTGCGCGACTGCCAGGCCGGATCGACCGCTGTCGACAGCGGGTGGATAAACGGGTGCATGTCGCTGGTATTGAGATCGTTCTTCTCGTACCAGGTGGCAGTCGGCAGCACGATGTCGCTGTACAGGCAGGTGGTGCTCATGCGGAAGTCGAGCGTTACCAGCAGGTCGAGCTTTCCTTCCGGCGCCTGGTCGTGCCAGACGACTTCGGTGGGTTTGGCTTCCTCGACACCCAGATCCTTGCCCTGCACGCCGTTGCTGGTGCCGAGCAGATGCTTCAGGAAGTACTCGTGGCCCTTGCCGCTCGAACCCAGCAGGTTGGAGCGCCACACGAACATGTTGCGCGGCCAGTTGTCGGGGTGGTCGGGGTCGGTGCAGCTCATCTTCAGCGTGCCGTCCAGGAGTCCCCGCACTGCGTATGCCTTCGGGTCGAGCCCGGCGGCGGCGGCATCCTTCACCACCTGAAGCGGATTGGTCTGCAGTTGCGGTGCCGACGGCAGCCAGCCCATGCGCTCGGCGCGCACGTTGTAGTCGATCATGCTTCCGCCATAGATCGCCTTGTCGGCCAGCGGCGAAACGACTTCTTCCATGCCCAGCTTTTCGTAGCGCCACTGATCGGTGTGCGCGTAGAAGAAGCTGGTGCTGTTCATCTGCCGCGGCGGGCGTATCCAGTCGAGCGCGAACGCCAGTGCAGTCCAGCCGGTCTGCGGGCGCAGCTTTTCCTGGCCCACGTAGTGCGCCCAGCCACCGCCGCTCTGGCCGATGCAGCCGCACATCATCAGCATGTTGATGACGCCGCGGTAGTTCATGTCACTGTGATACCAGTGGTTCATCGCGGCGCCGATGATGACCATCGACTTGCCGTGCGTCTTGTGCGCGTTGTCAGCGAACTGGCGCGCCACGGTGATCAGCTGGGCGCGCGGCGTGCCGGTGATGCGCTCCTGCCAGGCCGGCGTGTAAGGCGTGTCGTCGTCGAAATCCCTGGCGGCCAGCTCACCCGGCAAGCCGCGTGCCACGCCGTAGTTGGCAACCTGCAGATCGAACACCGTGGCGACCAGCGCTTCGCGCTTTTCGCCCGCCTTGCCGAGTGCGATGCGCTGCACGGGCACGGTGCGGACCAGTACGTCGGTCTGCGTGTTGTGCGGAAAATGTTCGCTGACGATGCCGCCGAAGTAGGGGAAACCCACCTTCGCGGTTTCGCTGCTCGGTGTGTCGCCCTCAAGCAGCGACAGCTTCAGCGTGACGTCGCTGCCATGGCGCGCTTCCTTCGCTTCCAGGTTCCACTGACCCTCGTCGGCACGTCCGTCCGGACCCCAGCGGAAACCGATGGCGCCGTGCGGCAGCACGACCTTGCCCTCGTCGTCGAAGGCGACCGTCTTCCATTCCGGGTTATTGGCCTGACCGAGCTTGCCGTTGAAATCCGATGCGCGCACATAGCGGTCGGGCACCATGATGACCTCGCCGCCCGGCAGCGTGTGCTCCTTGAGCATCACCAGCATCGGCATGTCGGTATAGCGGCGCACGTAGTCGTCGAAGTAGGCCGACCTGCCTGCCCCCAGGCCGCCTGTCGGCGTCCGCCCCCCGAGGGGGGCCGACGAGCTTGGGGCGGCCCGGCACTCGTCGGGCTCACCGTTTTCCGGAAAGTAGAACTCCTTCAGGATGACGTGGCCCATGGCCATCGCCACGGCGGCATCGGTGCCCTGCTTGGGATTCATCCATATGTCGGCCAGCTTGGCGACTTCGGAGTAGTCAGGTGTGATCGCCACCGTCTTCGCGCCCTTGTAGCGAACCTCGGTGAAGAAGTGGGCGTCCGGTGTGCGCGTCTGCGGCACGTTCGAGCCCCAGGCGATGATGTAGGTCGAGTTGTACCAGTCGGCCGATTCCGGCACGTCGGTCTGTTCGCCCCAGATCTGCGGGCTGGACGGCGGCAGGTCGCAGTACCAGTCGTAGAAGCTCATGCACACGCCGCCGATCAGGCTGAGATAGCGGCTGCCTGCGGCATAGCTCACCATCGACATGGCCGGGATGGGCGAGAAACCGATGATCCGGTCCGGTCCGTGCTGCTTGATGGTGTACACGTTGGCGGCGGCGATGATTTCGTTCACTTCGTCCCAGCTCGAGCGGACGAAGCCGCCGAGGCCGCGCACCTGCTGGTAGTCACGCCGTTTCGCATCGTTCTCGACGATGGACGCCCAGGCCTCGACCGGGCCGTGCGCCAGGCGCGCTTCGCGCCAACTCTTCAGCAGGCGGCCGCGCACCATCGGGTATTTGACGCGGTTGGCGCTGTACAGGTACCAGCTGTAGCTGGCGCCGCGCGCACAGCCGCGTGGCTCGTGGTTGGGCATGTCCCAGCGCGTGCGCGGGTAGTCGGTCTGCTGCGTTTCCCAGGTGACGATGCCGCCCTTGACGTAGATTTTCCAGGAACAGGATCCGGTGCAATTCACGCCGTGCGTGGAACGCACGATCTTGTCGTGCGCCCAGCGGTCGCGGTAGGCGTCTTCCCAGCTGCGGTCTTCGCCGGTGGTGACGCCGTGGTCCTGGGAGAAGGATTCCCGGGGTTGGGAGAAGTAGCTAAGCCGGTCAAGGAAGTGGCTCATGGTATGGGTCCTTGAGAAAGTGAAAGTGCGTCAGTCAGACAGGGACGTGCAGGCGGTGGCGCTCATCGCAGGGCGGCCCACAGCGACCAGGCGCCGTAGCCGGCAATCAGCAGCCCGAAGATCAGGTTCAGGGGGCGCGTCCTTTCGTCAGCCTGCGGCATGAACAGGGCGTCGATGCGCAGGGCCTCGGTGACCGGGGTGCGGACGAAGGTGGCCGCGACCAGTACCAGGCCGTAGGCAATGGCGCCGCTGTTGACGATGGTGTCCATGGCAGTCCTGTGGTGTATTGCTTGCGACGGCCGTTCACACCGGCTGATGCAGGTCGATGCGTTTCATGCGGTCCTTATCGGCGTCGGACAGCTTGTCCCACCAGGTGCCGCCGGTGTTGCCGTAGTCGAAGCGCTCGGCGCCCTGGCGGGTGTAGTACCACCAGTTGACGCCCAGCGAGTAGATGTAGAAGACGGCGGTGCCCAGGAAGAAGGCCGTCACGGTGCCCGTCTTCTCGATCGAGGTGGCGATCAGTACGTTCCACACGAAGGGGCCGAAAGCCGCCCACGCGCCCGTCCAGCCCAGCATCTGTGCACCCTTGCCCGGCGAGTAGGCGAAGACGATGGGGTACTGGCGGAAGGTGGCTGCGTTGTTGATGCCCGACATCAGGAAGATGAACAGCATGCCCCAGAGGAAACCGGAGAACTGCTCCACGCTGGTGGGCGTCAGGTAGCCGCCGAACACCAGGAAGGCCACGCCGCCAACTTGCCCGATGGTGGTCCAGTGCATGCCCTTGCTACCACCGATCTTGTCGAAGATGCCGCCGGTGAGCATGCGCACCAGGCCGCCGATCAGCGGGCCGAGGTAGGCGTAGGTCAGCGGATCGGGCGCGCCGTCGAAGCCGCCGTACAGCGTCTTGATCAGCATGGGGAAGGCGGCCGAGAAGCCGGAGAAAGAGCCGAAGGAGCAGATGTAGGTGATGGTGCAGTTCCAGGTGTGCACCCGGGCACGGTTGCGTGTGCTCAGGATCTCGAACTGGCCCATGAAGCCACGCGAAGGCAGCTGGATGCTGCGCAGGAAGACCGCCGAGAGGATGAAGGCCAGCACCAGGAAGGGCACCCAGATGAAGGCGGCGTTCTGCAGCCACAGATCCTTCTTGATCACCTTCTTGACCACCACATCGGTGATCAGGCCGGCCTCGTTCTTCTTGAGTTCCACCTTCATATTTTTGGTGGTCTCCGTCTCCTGGATGGCGATGTCCTTGATCACGGCGCCCTCGCGTGTGATCACCGTGGCGGCGGCCAGGTCGGGACGCTTGGCCACGATGTCCGTCACCACGCCGCTGGCGTCCTTCGTGACCGCGATGTCCTTGAGGATGTCGATCTTCGTGAACAGCTGCGGTCCACCGACGGTGGCCCCGAGCGCAGCAAAGCCGATGATCCAGGGCGCGACGAACTGCGCCACCGAGACGCCGAAGTTGCCGATGCCGGCCTGGATGCCCATGGCCGTGCCCTGCAGGCGTTTGGGGAAGAAGATGCTGGTCGAGGGCATGAAGGACGAGAAGTCGCCGCCGCCCAGCCCGCACAGGAAACCGATGATCATGAAGGTGGCCCACGGCGTGCTCAGGTCCTGCACGGCGTAGCCCAGCCAGACCATGGGGATGACCTTGATGATGGTCGAGATGCTGACCACCGGCCGCGTGCCCAGCACCGGGATGAAGTTGGAATGGATCAGCCGGAGGATGCCCGAGGCCAGGCCTGGAATGGCGGCCAGCCAGAACAGCTCGGTGGTGGTGAACTTGAAGCCGATGGCCGGCATGCGCACCACCACGGCGCTCATGATGAACCAGGTCGCGAACGAGAAGATCAGCGAAAAGGTGGTGACGCCGCAGGTGCGCCAGGCCAGCGCGCTGCCCTGTTCGCGCCAGAACTTCGGATCCTCCGGCGTCCAGTTTTGAGTTCTTGCCATGATGAGATTCCTTTCTTGGGACTCGTGGGAGGGTCAGCCCTTGAGGCTGAAGGCGGTGGCTTTGCCACCCATGACTTCGGCGCGGCGCACCTCGGTCCAGTACATCCAGATCAGCGAGACCCAGACCACGCCGTACATCAGCATGAAAGCGCTGGAGCGGATGCCCGTCAGGTCCACCAGCACACCGAACAGGATGGGCAGCACGAAGCCGCCCAAGCCGCCGGCCAGGCCCACGATGCCGCTGATGGTGCCGATGTTGGTCGGGTAGTCGTCGCTGATGTACTTGAACACGCTGGCCTTGCCGAAGGCCCAGGCGATGCCCAGGATGAACATCAGGCCGGTGAAGGCGTAGACATTGAGGCCGAAGTGGAAGGTCTTGGGACCCTCGATGGTGGCGACGGTGAAGTCGAACTGCGGATAAGAGAGCAGGAACAGGCAGATCCAGCTCACCCACATCACCCACCAGGTCACGCTGTGGGCGCCATACTTGTCACTGAGCCAGCCGCCCACCGCACGCAGCACGCCGCCGGGCAGCGAGAAGCAGGCCGCCAGCAGCGCGGCGGCGCGGATGTCCAGGCCGTATTCGCCCACGTAGTACTGCACCATCCATAGCGAGAGCGCCACGTAGCCGCCGAACACGATGCTGTAGTACTGGCAGTACTTGATGACCTTGGGGTCCTTCAGGGCCTTGAGCTGGTCGCTGAACTTGACGTGGCTGGGCACCAGGTGGGCCGGGTCGCTGTGGCTGAACAGCCAGAAGACCACCACCGTGCCCAGCATGATGGCCGCATAGACCTGCGGCACCATGGTCCAGCCGAAGGCCACCACCAGGGCCGGGGCGATGAACTTGTTGACCGCCGCGCCCGAGTTGCCCGCGCCGTAGACGCCCATGGCCATGCCCTGGCGGTTCCTCGGATACCAGCGTGCTACATAGGGCGTGCCTACCGAGAAGGAGCCACCAGCCAGGCCCACGAACAGGCCGATGACCAGGAAGTGCCAGTAGGCCGTGGCATAGGCCATGAGCCAGATGGCCGGCACGGTGCTGGCCATCAGGATGGCCATGACGATGCGCCCGCCGTACCGGTCGGTCCAGATGCCCAGCGGCACGCGGATCAGCGAGCCGGTGAGCACCGGAGTGGCCGTGAGCAGGCCGAATTCGGTGGCGTTGAGGCCCAGCGTCTTCTTGATCGGGATGCCGATCACGCCGAACATCATCCACACCATGAAGCACACGGTGAAGGCCAGCGTGCTGACGATCAGCACCGAGAGCGCCTGTCTGTTTCTGTCCATGTCACATCTCCTTTGAGGATGTGTGGACTGTAGAAATCGGCAGCTTCCCCCGCCATCCTTCATAGGTAGCGGGGGGGAGGGTGGGCATCCTCCGAAAGAACTAGTCGGAGGCGTTAATTGGGCGAACTTTGCGCTGGATCAAATCCAGCGCGAAGCCCACGGGCTCAGGCCACGCCCGCGCTGGTGGCCAGCACCGCCGCCTGCACGCGCGTGCTCACATCGAGTTTGCGCAGCACGTGCTGCACGTGGATCTTGACCGTGGTCTCGGCGATGCCGAGCTCGGTGCCGATCTCCTTGTTGCTGGCGCCGCGGGCGATGCCGCGCAGGATGTCGCGCTCGCGAGGCGAGAGTTGTGCCAGCAGGGCCTGGGCCGGTGTTGCCACCGGGACCGCCGCCGGGGCGGTAGCCCGCCCGCCCTGGAAGGCCGAGACCAGCTTGCTGGTCATCTCGGGCGCCACCACGTTCTCACCGCGCATGACGCGGCCTATGGCCGTGGCCAGGGTATCACCCTCGATGGTCTTGAGCAGGTAGCCGGCGGCGCCGGCCTTGAGCGCGGTGCCCAGGTCCTGTTCGTCCTCGCTCACGGTCAGCATGAGCACGCGGGCCTGGGGCGCGGCTTCGCGCAGGGCGGGCAGGGCATCGACCCCGCGCACGCCGGGCAGGTGGTTGTCCAGCAGGATCAGATCGGGCTGCAGTTCCTGCGCGCGGCGCTGGGCTTCGCCGGCGTCGGCGGCGTCGCCCACGACTTCGAAGTGGGCCTCGCGCGCCAGCAGGGCAATCAGGCCGCGGCGGAACAGGGTGTGGTCGTCGACCACCAGGATGCGGATGCGGTCAGTTTGGGGCATGTTCCAGAACGGAAGGGGCGGGCGCCGGTGCGCGGGCGGCGACCAGTTGCGCGGGCAGGGTGAGCACCGCGGAAGTGCCGCGGCCTGGGGTGGAGATGACTTCAACACGGGCGCCGATGCGCTCGGCGCGCTCGCGCATGATGCGCAGGCCCACGTGGCTGTCGTCGATGCTGTCGTCACGGGTGTCGAAGCCGCTGCCGTCGTCGCGCACCTCGAAGCGCCACTCGGGCTGCTGCTGCACGTCCAGCCAGACCTGGCTGGCGCGTGCGTGCTTGCGCACATTGGACAGGGCCTCCTGCACGATGTGCAGCACCTGGATCTGCAGGTCCGGCGCCAGCGGCAGGCCCTGGCCCTGCATCTGCAGGTGGGCCTTCAGGCCGCTTTGCAGCTCGAACTTGTTCAGCGTGGTGGTGAGCGCAGTTTCGATGTCCTCGGTGTTGGTGCGGGTGCGGAAGTGCATGAGCAACTCGCGCACGTCGCCGTAGCTCTCGCGCACGCCGGCGTCGATCTCCTCGAGCACCTGGGCGATTTGTTTTGCTTCCCCCGAGGCCAGGGCGTCGCGCATGAGCTGCACCTGGATCTTGAGGAAGGCCAGCGACTGCGCGATGGAGTCGTGCAGCTCGCGTGCGAGCAGGTGGCGTTCCTGCGAGACGGCGGCTTCCTTCTCCAGTGCATTGAGGCGCAGGTTCTCCATGGCGCCGGCCAGATGGCTGGCCAGGGCTTCGAGCAGCGAGCGCTCGGCCTCCGAGGGCTCGGTGCGGGCGTGGAAGAAGAGGTCGACTTCGCCCATCAGACGCTCGTGCAGGCGCACCGGAATGTTGACCAGCGATTCGTAGCCGGCCTGGCCGCACAGGCGGTCGCGGGTGTCGCCCAGGGCGTGGATGGGGATCACGCGCAGGCCGGTTTCGGCCGTGATGCCGGCGCCGCAATGGCAGTCACCCTTGTGGATGCAGTGCTCGGCCTCCACCATCTCGGCGGGCAGGCCCTGGGCGGCCAGCATGAGGTAGCGCTGGTTGCTCTGGTCGGACCAGCGCAGCGCCACGCCGTCGGCATGGGCGATTCGCTGGATGGCGCGCACGAAGCCCTGGGCCAGTTCGTCCAGCGAGGTGGCATGCGCCACCAGGGCCGTCACCTCGTAGAGACTGGCCAGGCGTTCGCGTTTTTCCTCCAGTTCGGCGGTCTTTTCGGCCACCTTGGCCTCCAGGTGGCGGTACATGGACTGCAGGTGCGCGGCCATGTCGTTGAAGCCTTCGGCCAGGGTGCCGAACTCGTCGCTGCTGACGCGGTCCACGCGGGCGTCGAAGTCGCCGCCCTGGATCTTCTCGATGGCGCGCTTGAGCAGGCCCACGGGTTCGAGCACCAGCAACTGGCCCACGTAGAGCATCACCACGGCGCCCAGGATGACCAGGGCCATCAGCGTGGTCTGCAGCAGGTGCAGGATGGCGGTCCAGCGCGAGATGTGCGTTTCGATGGCGTGCACGAAGGCGTCGATGTGGGTGACGAAGTCGATGGTCAGGTCGCGAAGCAGCTGCGGTCGCCCGACGATGTCCGGTGCGCCAAGCAGCTGGCGAAAGCCTTCCCAGTCCTGCTCGATGACGCCGAAGTACTGCTGCACGGTCTCGTCCCAGGGCACGAAGAGCGGGCGTTCGGGATCGCCGTGGCGCAGCACGCTCAGGCTGCCCTCGAATTCCTGCGCCAGCTGCGGCAGTTCGCCGGTCTGGCCGGTGCTCAGGCTCAGCGACATGCGGTAGGCCTGCATGCGCATGCGCCCCGCCTCGTTGACAGCTGCGGCCCCGCCGTCGAGCTGCCAGGACACCCACAGCGTGGCCGCCGTGGCCAGCAGGGCCAGCAGCAAGAAGGGGGTGCCGACCAGCGCCAGTTTGGCGGCCAGGCTGCGTTGCTTGCGGGGTGTCATGGGCGTGACGATCAGATGGGCTCAGTGTGCCGTCAAAGCGGTCGCTTGGGGAACCTGGATCTTGATGCTTATCAAGCCGTCACGCAATAGGCCGGCCTGAAGTGCCCCCGTCCTGACCTTGCACTAGCCCCGGATATCGGCGACCGGTTCGCTGCCGAAGTCGCTGTGGGCCAGGAAGGCCAGCACCTTGCGCGCAGCGGCTTCGGGGCTGTCGAGCTGGCCGCCGCTCTTGAGCTGCTCGAAACGCGCGCGGTCGGGGAAACTAGCAGCGTCTGCGCCGCGCAGCTGGACCTGCATGTCGGTGTCGATCACGCCGGGGGCCAGCGAGCAGACTCTGGCGCCGTTCGGTTTGCGTGCTTCTTCCAGGGCCAGGCAGCGCGTGGAGTGGTCCATGCCGGCCTTCGCCGCGCAGTAGGCGGCTTGCGAGGCCATGGGGCGTCGGCCCAGGCCGGAGGAGATGTTGAGGATGCGGCGCGGGACCTGCCAGCCTTCGGTGGCGGCGAGGAAGGCGGCGCTCAGGGCCATGGGGGCTTCCAGGCCCACGCGCAGGGCCTGGGCCAGATCCTCGGGAGAAATATCTGACAGCGGCGCGATCCGGGGGATCATGCCGGCGTTGTTGATCAGCGTAGCGCCGGCATGGCGCACGCCGGGGCGGCCCAGCCACTGGTGCAGCATGGCCGCGGCCTCGCTGCTGTGTGACAGGTCCTGCGTCCACTGTTCCAGTTTGCAGCCGGCCTGGGCTGCCTGGGCCGCCAGCGCAGCGTTGTCCTGGCGAGAGATGCACAGCAGGGTGTGCTCGGGCGCCAGCAGTTGCCGGGCCATGGCCAGACCCATGCCGCGCGAGGCGCCGGTGAGGATGTAGAGGTGGGTGTCGGCCATGAAGTTCTCCGTGGGCATCAGAAAGGGGGCGGGCTGTGCCAGTGCAGGGCCTCCCCCGTGACGGGGTGGGTAAGTGCCAGCTCGCCGGCGTGCAGCAGCAGGCGCGGGCTGCGCGCGCGGCTGTCTTCGTCGGCATAGAGTGCATCGCCCAGGATGGGGTGGCCGATGGCCTGCAGGTGCACGCGCAGCTGGTGCGTGCGGCCCGTGACGGGCTCCAGTTCCAGCCGGGTCTGCGGCCGGCCTTGGGCATCGGTGTCGTGCGCGAGCACGCGCCAGCGCGTGAGGCTGGGTTTGCCCTGCGCATCGACCCGCTGGCGGGGCCGGTTCGGCCAGTCGCCCATCAGCGGCAGGTCGATCTCGCCCCAGTCAGCAGCCGGCGGCAGCACGTGGCCGGCGACCAGCGCCACGTAGCGTTTATGCACCGAGCGTGATTCGAAGGCCATGCTCAGCGTGCGCTGCATGGCCGCACCGCGCGCCATCAGCAGCAGGCCGGAGGTGGCCATGTCCAGGCGGTGGACGATCAGCGCATCGGGCCACAGCGCCTGCGCGCGGGTGCTGGCGCAGTCCTGCTTGTCAGCGCCACGCCCGGGCACCGCGAGCAGGCCGGCGGGTTTGTCCAGCACCAGCAGCGCGTCGTCGGCGTGCAGGCAGGGGATATTCGGCATCACAACGGGTTCAGAACTTGTGAAGAAATCGTGGCGATCGGGTTGCGCAGCAGATTGATTCACCAGCTCTCAGCGTTTGTTATCACCTTGGATCAATCGCTGCACGGTGTCGCACAGTTCGGCGACGTCGTTGGGCTTGTGGATGAGGGCGCGTGCGCCGGCTTCCAGCGCGCTGGCCTCGATCTCGGGTGTGATGTAGCCCGAGGCCAGCGCCATGGGCAGCCTGGGCCGGATGCGGGACGCGTCCTTGAGCAGTTCCACGCCGCTGTAACCCGGCATGTTGTAGTCGGTCACCAGCAGGTCGTAGTCATCAGGTTGTGCGCGCAGCGCGGCCAGCGCGGCCTGCGGATCGGTGAAGACGCTGACCTTGAAGCCGCGTCGCCCCAGCACGCGTTCGACCAGGAAGGCCAGGGCCTGGTCGTCGTCCACGTACATGACGTGCCGGCCGAAGCCCATGACGGTCTGCAGGCGTGTGGCTTCGACCGGTGCGGGCGCGCTGTCTTCGTCGGCCACAGGGAAATAGAGCGTGAATTCGCTGCCCTGGCCCGGCAGGCTGCTCACGTCCACCGTGCCCAGGTGGGTGCGCATGACGCCGTGCACCACGGCCAGGGTCACGTAGCGGCCCTCCGCCAGGCCCAGGCGTTGGCACTCCAGCATGTCGGGGGCCGTACTGTCGAGTGCGATGCTGACCGTGCCACGAGCGCTGCCGATGGCGTGGATGGCGTTGGTGCACAGGTTGATCAGGGCCTGCTCGACCTGGGTGGCGTCGGCCAGCACGGCCGGGGTCTCGCGCAGGCGCACCTGCAGGTCCACTGCGGGTGGCAGCGTCACCTTCATCAGGCGCACCGATTCCTGCACCACCTCGGCCAGCTGGATGGGGTAGCGCTTGGGCGCTTCGTTGCGGCTGAAGGTCAGGATCTGGCGCACCAGGTCACGTCCGCGCCGGCCGGCCTTCTCGACTTCGGTCAGGCAGATCTGCACGGGAGAGTCGCCCGCGGCGTCCTGACGCGCCAGCGTGACGTTGCCCAGGATGGCACCCAGAATGTTGTTGAAGTCGTGCGCGATGCCGCCGGCCATGGTGCCGATGGCCTGCATCTTGTGCGCTTCGCGCAGCTGGGCTTCGAGCCTGTTGCGCTGGATCTCCATCTCGCGGCGGGTGGTCAGGTCGCGCGCGAAGACGGTAGTGATGTCGCCGTCGCCTTCTGGCTGGCGTTCGCGCGAGACGCTGACTTCGAGCATCAAGGGGCGACCTTCTACGGTACGCCCGATGACCTCCCCCAGGGTGGCCTGGGTCGAGAGGCCGGTGGCGGCGATCGTGTCGATGGCTTCGGGCAGAAAGCGCCCCAGCGAGGTCTTGAGCGCCTGCTCGGGAGGGCACTGGAAGAGCGCGGCGGCGGCCGGATTGAAGACGGTGATGCGCTGCTCGCCGTCGACGCAGATGATGGCGTCCAGTGAGGAATTGATGATGGCGGCGAGGCGGTTTTCGCTCAGGCGCAGTTCCTCATTGCGCTGCTGCAGGGCCAGCGCGCTTTCCTGCAGCGCGCGCCGGCGTTCCTGTAGCGCGCGCCGCTCGGTCAGCAGCGGGCCCTGGTCGATCACGGCGCAGATGAAGTGGGTCAGCTCGCGGTCCTGCGAGTACTGGATGCGGGCGATGTGCAGGTCGCCCGTGAAGCGTGCTTCCAGACCGCTGGAGAAGACAACTTCGTTGGTGTCGCTGCGTCCTTTGATCTTGGCTTCGTCCAGCGACTGCTGCACTCGCTCGACATGGTCGGGGGTGACCAGGGGCAGCAGGAAGTTCAGGGGCGGATCGGACTCCCTGGGGCGGAACAGCTTGAGCGCCATGGCGTTGCTCTGCTCGACCATGCCGAACTCGTCCACCACCATGAGGCCCAGCGGCACGTTGGAGAACAGGGACTCGAAGCGTTCCGAGGCGCCTTCGGCGGCGATGCGGCTGAACTCCAGCACGCTGTTCTGCGCTTCCAGTTCGGCCTGGTAGGCGCGCAGATCGTCGATCAGCTTGGGAATGGCCCGGCGGGTCATGGGGTGGGCAGACCCAAGGTCAATTGTTCTTGTTGGTAAACCAGAAACTGACGACCGGTGCGGTCGGGTCGTCGAAGGAGGCACCCAAGGCCATCTCACCCTTGTCCAGCAGCACGCATTCCTGGCGCCGCAGAGCGATCACGGCGGAAGAGCCGGCGAAACGCACCCAGGTGCCGTAGCTGCTGATGTCGGACAGGACGAACAGCTCGCCGCGACGGTCCAGCCGGGCATGCAGGCGCGAGACGCGCGGGTCCAGCACGGCGAACTGGGCGTCGTTGCCGCGGCCCAGGAAGACCGGCATGTCCATCGCCTCAAACAGGATGTTATGGTCGCGCCATACCAGCTCGATGGTGCTGGGCAGGCGACTGCTGGGTGCCCCCACGGTCTCCAGGCCGGCCTGCATGGTCATGATCTCGGATGTGGTCTCGCGCTGCCAGTCGATGCGGTACACGATGGCGGGCTCGCTCTTGCCGCGGATGTCCATGGGGCCGAGGTTGCGGTAGTTGATCTCGCCATCGCTGTAGAGCGCATCAATCACGCTTTCGGAGGCGAAGATCTGCTCGGCGCCGGAAAGGTCGCTCAGGCGCGATGCCATGTTGACGGCGTCTCCGAAGCAGTCGCCGTCCTGCTCCACCACCTCGCCGCGCGCCAGGCCCACCTTGATCTGCATCTTGCTCAGGCCGGGCATGCTGGTGCTGCGTTCGCGCTGCAGGCGCTGCATCTCGATCATGGCCAGGACGGCCGCCTGGTTGTCGGCGAAGGAGGCGAGCACGCCGTCGCCCAGGTACTTGATGACGCGGCCCCCGCGTGAATGGCACAGCTTGCCGATCCCGTGCGTGGTGCGGGTCACCACCTCTGCCGCCCTGACATTGCCCAGCGCCTCGAACAGACCGGTGCTTCCGGTCAGGTCGGCAAAGACGATGGTGAGTGTGGACATGCGAGCAGGATATTGAATGAAACGAGCGGCATGAATATTATCGCCGCCCCTTTCTCAGCCGGTAAGGGGTCATGGGGCGGCGGCTTACGGTGGACCAGTATACGGGCCGCCGGGTACTCAGGACGGCACGGCGGCGCCGTGGCGCACACGTTGCAGGGTCAGCTGAAGCAGCTGGGCGTCGGTGCTGGCGCGGTGGCGCTGGGCCCCGCGCTCGTCGGCGATCTGCTGCTTGACGGCGTGCCAGCGCTCGGCTTCCTCCTCCCGCAGCAGGGCGCGCAGGTTGTCCAGTTTGAAACGCGGCTGCTGGCCAGCGGCCTCGAACAGAAGGGCCAGCCAGGTGTAGTCGTGGTTCCAGCCGTCCGAGTAGACAGTGCGCCCCTGCAATTGCCGGTTCAGCAGCTCGGCCACCTCGGCCACCGGGCGGCCGCGGCTGAGCAGGGCCGGGCGGGGGATCCGGTGCAGCTGCGCGGCCTGCGGGTCCCAATGGGTCCACTGCGGCTCAGGCCGGATCAGGGTGCAGAACACATGGCCGTCTGGCAAGACGTAGCCGACTTCGATGGGATAGCTCAGGCGACCGAAGCCGGAGGCCTCCACGTCCAGGACGGTCGGCGGCGCCTCGGGAATGACATTCATCGAAGTCATTATGGGGACGTCCGTCATTCTGTGCAATCATGTGCAAAATGCCACGCCGGGGGCCTGGCGGCGTGGGCGCTGCTGTGTAAGATTCGCCTTGGACCGTCAGCAGGCGGCACACCACAGGGGACATAACAATATGGGCATCGATCCAGCCATCGTTCAGAGCATCACCGAGCGGGTGCGCGCCGAGGTGCTGCCGCAGCGCGCTGCACCGGCGCTCAAGCTCGACCCGGCCATCATCCAGAAGATCGCGCAGAAGGTGCCGATCTTCGCCGGCATGACTCAGCCCTGCTTGCTGGCCACGCTGGCCACGGGCGAACATTTCACGGTGCAGACCGGCGAAGCGGTTTTTCGCGAAGGCGACATGGGCAACTCCTTCTATGTGCTGATCGGCGGCGACGTGGTGATCGAGAAGACGCGCGACGGCAAACCGGTCGAGCTGGCGCGCCTGGGTCCGGGAGAGTGCTTTGGCGAGATGGCCCTGGTCGGCAACGACGTGCGTTCGGCGACGGTGCGTGCCATCAGTCCGCTGGTGGCCATGCGCTTTTACCGCGAACTCATTGATGCCAACCCCGAGAGTGCGTCAGCCATTTACCGAAATATTGCGCGCATCCTGGCGGCGCGCCTGGGCGAGTCCAGCCTTTTGCTGGCCGATCTGGTGATGAAGCGCGGGAGTGGCAGCGCCTGAGCGGGTGCCGTCGCGCTCAACCCGGAATCTGGGCAACAGGCGCGCCGGCGCTCCAGGCCGCCAGCAGCGGCGGGATATCCGACAGCTGCGTCACCCGTGTGACGCCGGGCGGGATGCGGCGCTGAAGCACCGGGTGACTGCCACCGGCCCAGATCTCCACTCCGGCCGGCAACTGGCTACGCAGTTCCTGCAGCCCGCGCAGCAGCAGCAGCGTGTTGTACACCGGACTGAAGCTCAGGCCGACCATTTGCACGCGATGGGCCAGCGCTGCCTGCACGATTTCCGACACAGGCGTCTGCGTGCCCAGGGAAATGCACTCGCAGCCCTCCAGCATCAGCATGGTCTCGGCCATCAGCAGGCCCAGCGCGTGGGGCTCCTGCGGGAAGGTGGTCAGCAGGACGCGCGGGCGGCCCGGCTGCGGCAGGCCTGAAGCGCCGCCCAGCGAGCTGCGCAGAAGAGCGGTCACACTCTCGGTGTACATGTGCTCCTCGAACACCTGGATGTCGCCGTGCATCCATGCCTCGCCGATCATGGCGTTCAGCGGCGCCAGCACCTGCGTCAGAAATTGCGCCAGACCCAGGCGCAGTACAGACTGGTTGAGCGCACGGCGTAGTTCCGCCGCCTCGTGCCGCTTCAGCAGAGACATCAGGCCCTGCAACTCCGTTGCGGTCTGGGCGGGCGCCGCCGCGGGTGCGGTCCGCTGCACCATTTGCTGCAGATCCTGCAGCGGCAGCGGAACCACACGCCCCGGGCGTAGGCCACTGTTGAGCAGCCGGGTGATCAGCCGAAGACGCTCCACCTGTGCGACGGGGTAGATGCGCTCATCGAAACCATCGCGCTCAGGCTGGGGGAAACCGTAGCGGCGCTCCCAGACCCGTAATGTATCCTTGGACAGTCCAGTCTCGCGCTCCACGGCGGCGATCGGCAGGGCGTCGCCAGGCAGCGGTCCGGCGACTGCCTGCTCTATTCCTGTGTTTGCGATGTGGTCTTTCACAATTTTGATTTTGTCTAGGACAAAAAAGGATAATGTTTCGAATGAGCGCGATATTAGCGGTTTATTCAATATTTTGTCCATGTCAAATTTGAAATTGCAGGTCCAGGGCGTGCCTTCCGACGGATCCGTCAGGGCCGGGCGTGTCCAGGCGGGGGCTTGCACATGAAGATCGCCATCGTCGGTTCCGGCATCTCGGGCCTGGCCGTGGCCCACGCGCTGCAAGGCCACGCCGAGCTGACCTTGTACGAGGCCGGCCACTATTTCGGTGGCCATACCCACACCGTGGACGTGACCCTGCCCACCGCGCACGGGCCGACCACCTGGGGTGTGGACACCGGCTTCCTGGTGTTCAACGAGCGCACCTACCCTAACCTGATCCGCCTGTTCGGCGAACTGGGCATTGCCACCGCCAAGACCGACATGTCCTTTTCGGTGCAGGCCGGTGAGGCCGGCCGCCGGCTGGAATGGAATGGAGCAAGCCTCAACAGCGTCTTTGCCCAGCGACGCAATCTCTTCAACTGGCGCTTTCTGGGCATGCTGCGCGAGGTGCTTCACTTCAACAGGCTCGCCACGGCGCTGGCCGAGTCCGAGGCAGATGCCCGGCTGGCCCAGCCCCTGGGCCAGTGGCTGGACGAGCAGCGCTTCAGCAGAGAATTCCGCGACTGGTACTTCCTGCCCATGATGGCCTGCATCTGGAGTTGCCCGACGGCGCAGATGCTGGAGTTCCCGGTCGCCACCATGATCCGGTTCTGCCACAACCACGGCCTGATCCAGGTGAGTGGCCGGCCGCAGTGGTGGACGGTGACGGGGGGCGCGCGCCGCTACGTCGACAAGATCGTCGCCCGCATCCCCGACAAGCGCCTGAACACGCCGGTGCGCGCCATCGAGCGCGACGAGCGCGGCGTGCTGATCACCACCGACCAGGGGGCCCAGCGCTTCGACCAGGTCGTGCTCGCCACCCACTCCGACCAGGCGCTGGCCCTGCTGCGCCAGCCCTCGACCGAAGAGACGCGCGTGCTGGGGGCCATCCGTTACCAGCCCAATCGTGCCGTCCTGCACACGGATGCCTCGGTGCTGCCGGAACGCCGCCTGGCCTGGGCCGCCTGGAACTACGAACGCGCCACCGCAACCGATCAGGAAAGCAGCCGGGTCTGCCTGCACTATCTGCTCAATCAGCTGCAGCCGCTGCCCTTCGAGCAGCCGGTGGTGGTCTCGCTCAATCCTCTGCGCGAGATTGCGCCGCAGCACGTGCTGGGGGACTATGAGTACGCCCACCCCGTGTTCGACCTCGGTGCCATCTCGGCGCAGAAGGCGCTGCCGGATCTCCAGGGGCGCCAGCACACCTGGTATGCCGGCGCCTGGACGGGCTATGGTTTCCACGAAGATGGTCTCAAGTCCGGCCTGTCGGTGGCACGGCAGCTGCTGACCCAGCTGGCCCAGCGGGAGGCGGCGTGAGCGATCAAGGCGTGCCCCTGATCGGCTGCGGCCAGGTGCGCCACACGCGCTTGCGTCCGGCGCGTCATGTGTTTTCCTATCCGACCTTCTTTCTCATGCTACCGCTGCGCAGCATGCGCAGCTTGGGTGCCGGCGAACTGGCGCACAACCGCGCCGGCTGGCTCAGCTTCCATGACGCCGACCACGGCGACGGCCGCAGCGCCGCGCAGGGTGGGGCGCTGGGGTGGGTCGAGGAGTTGCTGTTGCGCGAAGGCATCCCTGATGCTGACGGTGAGATCTGGCTGCATTGCTACCCGCGCGTGCTGGGCTATACCTTCAAGCCGGTGAGCTTCTGGTACTGCCACCGCGCCGACGGCACCCTGCGCGCCATCGTGGCCGAGGTCAACAACACCTTCGGCGAGCGCCACTGCTACCTGCTCGACGCTCCGCGCTATGGGCAGGAGCAACGCGCCAGCAAGGTCTTCCACGTCTCCCCGTTCTGCCGGGTCGAGGGCGAGTACCGTTTCCGCTTCATGCGGGCGCAGCGCGAGGGCATCGAGCGCACCGTGGCCTGTGTCGACCTGGACGACGCGCAGGGCCTGCTGCTGCAGACCAGCGTGAGCGGGGTGCTGCAGACCTATACCGCCCGCAGCGCGCGCCGCGTGCTGCTGCGCCAGCCGGCCATGACGCTGGCGCTGATCGCGCATATCCACTGGCAGGCCTTGCGCCTGTGGTTCAAGCGCGTGCCTTTTTTCCGCAAGCCGGTGCCGCCGGCCGACTTCGTCACCCGTTCCATTCCTCCCGCTTCTACGCCATGAACACCACCACGGCTTCCCGCCTCGTGCTGCCGCGCAGCGCGCCCGCCAGTGCCCGTTCCGTCCTGCGTCTGCTCGAACGCCTGCGTCACGGCACGCTCACCCTGCAGCTACCCGACAGCACACAGCTGCGCTATGGCAGCGGCGAGGCGCCCCACGCCAGCCTGGTGCTGAAAGACTGGGCTGTGTTCGGCCACACGCTCAAGTCCGGCGACATTGGTTTTGCCGAGAGTTACATGGACGGCCAGTGGACCTGCTCCGACCTGGCCGCGCTGCTGCGCCTGTTCATCCGCAACCGCCAGGAGCTGGAGGATGTGATCTACGGCAGCTGGCTGGGTAGCCTGTTCTATCGCCTGCGCCACCTCTTCCACCGCAACACCAAGACCAACAGCCGCAAGAACATCCACGCCCACTACGACCTGGGCAATGCCTTCTACCGCCTGTGGCTGGACGGCACCATGAACTACTCCTCGGCCTGGTTCGAGGGCAACCTGGCCGGCGACATGGTTGCCGCACAGCAGGCCAAGGTGCGGCGCGCGCTGCGCCTGGCCGGCGTGCAGCCGGGTGACCGCGTGCTGGAGATCGGCTGCGGCTGGGGCGCACTGGCCGAGATGGCCGTCACGGAATTCGAGGCTTCGCTGACGGGGGTCACGCTCAGCACCGAGCAGCTCGGCTGGGGCCAGGAACGCATGAGCAAGCTGGGTCCCGAGGCGGTCGCGCGCGCCGACCTGCGTCTGCAGGACTACCGCGACATCAACGACGGTCCCTACGATGCGATCTGCTCCATCGAGATGGTCGAAGCCGTGGGCCAGGAATACTGGCCCACCTATTTCCAGACGGTGGCGCGTCTGCTCAAGAGCGGCGGGCGTGCCTGCGTCCAGAGCATCGTCATCGAGGACCGCCTGTTCGAGCGCTACGTCAGCTCGACCGACTTCATCCAGCAGTACATCTTCCCCGGTGGTTGCCTGCCCAGCCCGGCCGAGTTCCGCCGCCATGCCGAAGCCGCAGGCCTGAAAGTGGTGGACGAGCTGTCCTTCGGCCCTGACTACGCCGAAACCCTGCGCCGCTGGCGCCGCCAGTTCCTGGCCGAACGCAACCGCATCCTGCAACTCGGATTTGACGAAAGGTTCATGCACCTATGGGAGTTCTATCTCGCCTACTGCGAGGCGGCCTTCGACGAAGCCAATATCGACGTGGTGCAGTACACGCTACAAAAAGCGTAGCAACTGTCGTCGGGCTCGCTCTGCTGCTGGCGCTTGGCCCGGCGCACGCCGAGCTCGCGGCGGCGCCGCTCGCTCTTGCGGCCCAGCCCTTGCTGGAGAAGCCGCGCCAGGCGGGCAGCGGGCTCTACAGCTGGTGGGGTTTCGATGTCTACCGGGCCAGCCTGTGGGTCGAGCCCGGCTTCGATGTCGCGTCACTGGCACGCCACCGTTATGCGCTGGAGCTGCAGTATCTGCGCAACTTCAAGGCGCGCGATATCGCCGAGCGCTCGATCGACGAGATGCGCCGCGTTGGCAGCTTCAGCGACGCCCAGGCGCAGGCCTGGGTGCAGGCCATGCAGACCGCCTTTATGGATGTCGCGTCTGGCGACCGACTGACCGGCGTGCATCTGCCGGGCCGTGGCGCGCAGTTCTATTTCAACGGCAAGCCCACGGGTGAAATTGCCGACGCCGAGTTTGCGCGCCTGTTCTTCGGCATCTGGCTGTCGGACCGGACCTCGGCACCCAAGCTGCGACTGGCCCTGCTCGGCCAGGGCGGGCGCTGAACGGTCGCTCGCCATGACCACCCCACTGACCCTCGCGCAAGCCGGCCGCTACGGCCTGCTGGGCCTGCCGCTGGCCTTTGTGGCGCTGCCCCTCTACGTGCTGTTGCCCAACCACTACGCGCGCGAGTTCGGCGTGCCCCTGGCCACGCTGGGCGCGCTGCTGCTGGTCACGCGCCTGTTCGATGCGCTGATCGATCCGCTGCTGGGCCGTGCCAGCGACCGTTTCTATCGTCGCTCGCCCGCTGCGCTGCTGGCCTGGGCCGCGGCGGCCTGCGTGCTGATGGGTGCAGGCTTCGCCCTGCTGTTCTTCCCGCCGCTGCGCAGCGGCAACGGGCTGCTGGCCTTGAGCGCCGTGCTGCTGATGCTGACCTACGCGAGCTTCAGCGCGGTCACGCTGTCGCACCAGTCCTGGGGCGCGCTGCTGGGTGGCGACGCCCTGCGCCAGAGCCGGCTGGTGGCCTGGCGCGAGGGGCTGGGGCTGGTCGGCGTGCTGCTGGCTTCCGTGGTGCCCGTGCTCTGGGGCCTGGAAGCCATGGTGGGCCTGTTCTGGCTGGCCCTGCTGCTGGGCTGGCTGGCCTGGCGTGCGGGACCGCGCCCGGCGGCCGATGCCGTCACCGGCACGGCGGCCGAGGCCGGCAATCTCTGGCTACCCCTGCGGCGCCTGCCTTTTCGTCGCCTGCTCGCGGTCTTCATGCTCAACGGCATCGCCAGCGCGGTCCCGGCCACGCTCATCCTGTTCTTTATCCAGGACCGCTTGCAGGCCCCGGCCAATATGGAACCCCTGTTTCTTGGCAGCTATTTCCTGAGCGCCGCGCTGTCCATGCCGCTGTGGCTGGCCGCCGTGCGCCGCTGGGGGCTGGCGCGCAGCTGGCTGGCCGGCATGCTGCTGGCGGTGGCGGTCTTCGTCTGGGCCAGCACGCTGGGTGCGGGCGATGCCTGGCTCTTCATCGCCATCTGCGCGCTTTCTGGTGCGGCCCTGGGGGCGGATCTGGTCATGCCCGGCGCCATGCTGGCGGGCCTGATCTCGCGCGCCGGCGACCTGGGCCGCGTGCAGGGTGCCTACTTCGGCTGGTGGAACTTCGCCACCAAGCTCAACCTCGCCCTGGCCGCCGGCCTGGCCCTGCCGCTGCTGGGCTTGTACGGCTATGCACCCGGCGCACGTGAGCCGCAGGCGCTGCAGGCGCTGACCGTCGCCTATTGCCTGCTGCCCTGCGTGCTCAAGCTGGCGGCCGGCGGCCTGCTCTATGTTTCGTTCATCCACCGTAAAGGCTCATCATGAAACGACGTCTACTGCTTGCCGGCACCGCCGCGCTCGGCGCCACCACCCTGGCCGGTTGTGCCTCGCCCACCGTCGCCGATTACGAGGGCGAGAAGCCGCAACTCGACCTGCGCCGCTATTTCAATGGCACGGTCGACGCCTGGGGCGTCTTCACCGACCGCTCGGGCAAGGTCGTCAAGCGCTTTACCGTGGTGATGAACTGCAGCTGGACGGGCGAGCCGGGCCGTGAAGTTGGCGTGCTGGACGAGGATTTTGTCTACTCCGACGGCACGAAGCAAAAGCGCATCTGGACCCTCAAGCGCCAACCCGGCGTGGGCGCGCAGGGCCGCTACATCGGTACGGCCGGCGACGTCGTGGGCGAGGCCCAGGGCGAGGAGCGCGGCAATGCCTTCTATTGGGGCTACTACCTGGACCTGCCGGTGGACGGGCGCAACATCGTCGTGCGCTTCGATGACTGGATGTACCAGATGGACGACCGCGTCATGCTCAACCGCGCCACCATGAGCAAATGGGGCGTGAAGCTGGGCGAAGTCACCCTGTCCTTCACCAGGCGCTGACCATGTCCCTCAATCCTCCCCTGCGTGACTGGGCCGGCAAGACGGTCTGGCTGGTCGGCGCCTCGAGTGGCATCGGCCAGGCATGTGCGGACCTGCTGCATGGGCAGGGCGCCACCGTCTTCGTCTCGGCGCGCAAGGGCGCAGAACTCGACGCCTGGGTCGCCCGGCATCCGGGCGATGACGCCCAGGGCCGCGCGCGGGCCGTGGCCCTGCCCCTGGACGTGACGGACCGCCGCGCCTTGCAACTGGCCACCGATGCCGTGGCGGCGCGCGGGCCGCTGGACCTGGTCGTGTACTGCGCCGGTTACTACCTGCCCGTCGATGCGCGTGCCTACCAGCTGGAGGAGATGCTGCGCCACGAGCAGGTCAACTACGTGGGCGCGCTCTACCTGCTCGACGCCGTGCTCCCCCTGCTCCAGGCGCAGGCCGCGCGCGGGCAGGGCGGACACCTGAGCCTGGTCAGCAGCGTGGCGGGTTTCCGCGGCCTGCCGAAGAGCCTGGCCTACGGGCCGACCAAGGCCGCCCTCATCAACCTGGCCGAAGCCCTCTACCTGGACCTGCACGCCCTGGGCCTCGGTGTAAGCGTGGTCAATCCCGGCTTCGTCGAGACGCCGCTGACCGCACAGAACGATTTCAAGATGCCCGCCCTCATCACGCCCGAGGTGGCGGCCCGCGAGATGCTGGCGGGCTGGGCGCGCGGCGCCTTCGAGCTGCATTTCCCCAAACGCTTCACACGCTGGCTCAAGTTCATGCGCTTGCTGCCCTACCGCCTGTACTTCCCCCTGGTCAGAAAATTCACTGGAGCCTGAGCCCGTGTCCCACGCCGTCGAGAGAATCGCCGTTTTCTTTGAAACGCTGACGCCGCAGAGCGTGGAGCGCTTCAACCAGTTCTACACCGAGGACGCCTACTTCAAGGACCCGTTCAACGAGGTGCGCGGCGTCCCGGCCATCCAGCACATCTTCCAGCACATGTTCCAGTCGCTGGACGAGCCGCATTTCGTCGTCACCAGCCGCGTGGTCGATGGTGAGCAGGTCTTTCTTGGCTGGGACTTTCACTTTCGATTCCGCAACTTCAAGACGAGCCAGTTGCAGACCATCCGCGGTGCCTCGCACCTGCGCCTGGCGCAGGACGGGCGCATCCGCTCGCACCGTGACTACTGGGATGCTGCCGAGGAGCTTTACGAAAAGCTGCCGCTGGTGGGCGGGCTGATGCGCTGGCTCAAGAAGCGCGCCAATTCCTGACTCAGCTGAACAGCGCCTCGAAGCCAGCCTCGGGCACGAAACGCTTGCCCTGGTAGCGTAGCCGTGTGGGGCCGGGCAGTGCGCGTTCGCGCACCGTATGGCGCGGGTCGCCGGGATAGCACAGCACGCGCGTGCCGTGCTCGTCGTCAAAGGGTTCGGGCTGCACCAGCGCCGGGCGCTTGCCACGGGCTTCGGCCAGGATGCCGGCCACGCTGCCGTGGCGGGCCAGGTGCGCCAGGCTCATGATCTGGGGCGGCGCCAGATCGATCTGCCCATCGCGGTACTGTTCCAGCGCTGCACGGGGCGTGACCCACACGCTTTCGGTGGCTTCATGGTTGTCGTGGCGCGCCGTCTGAACGGACGGCACGGCGGCGACGAAGAAGCGTGTGTCGAAACGCTTGCTGCTGACCGAAGCCATCCTGGGCGTGACCCAGCGCGACCAGGGCAGCACGCTGCGCGTGTCCAGCCGCAGGCCCAGCTGCAGCAGCAGTTCGGCAAAGCCATGGCCTTCGCGCAGCAAGGCGGTGGCCTGCGCCACCTGGTCGGCGCGGGCGCCATGCGCGTAGAGAACGCCTGATTCCTCGAAGGCCTCGCGTAGCGCCGCCACATAACAGCTCGCCGCCAGTTCGGCTGCTGTTTCGGGCTCGCCCAGCGCGGCGTGCAGGGTGGCCAGGGGCTGGTCCAGTTGGGGGATCAGCGCGGCGTCTTCCGCGTCGATCTTGCCGCCAGGAAACACATAGGCACCGCCCAGTACATCCGAGGCGCTGTGGCGCCTGAGCAGGAACACCTCCAGCCCGGCGGACGCGTCGCGCAGCATCACCACGGTGGCGGCGTCGCGCGGCGGGCTCTCGATGACGGTGCGGTTCAATTCCATGGCTGTCGATCTGGTGACGGTGAGGGGCGTGTTCGTCCGATAAGATTTGAGCACATATCGATAGTCAACAAGGAGACAGCATGATCGACTTCAAGGGCCGGGTGGCCATCGTGACCGGTGCCGGCGGCGGCCTGGGCCGCCAGCATGCGCTGGCTTTGGCCCGGCGTGGTGCCAAGGTGGTGGTGAACGACCTGGGCGGCGCCCGCGACGGCTCGGGCGGTTCGGCCAGCGCCGCGCAACAGGTGGTGGACGAGATCCGCGCCGCTGGCGGCGAGGCGATCGCCAATGCCGCTTCCGTCACCGATTTCGAGGCCGTGCAGGCCATGGTGCAGCAGGCGGTGGACGCCTGGGGCCGGGTGGACATCCTGGTCAACAACGCCGGCATCCTGCGCGACAAGACCTTCGCCAAGATGGAACTGGCCGACTTCCGCCTGGTGCTGGATGTGCACCTGATGGGCGCCGTGCACTGCTGCAAGGCCGTGTGGCCCCACATGATCGCGCAGAAGTATGGCCGCATCGTGATGACGACGTCTTCCAGCGGTCTCTATGGCAACTTCGGCCAGTCCAATTACGGCGCGGCCAAGCTGGCGCTGGTGGGCCTGATGCAGACCCTGGCGCTGGAAGGCGCCAAGAACGATATCCGTGTCAACTGTCTGGCCCCCACCGCTGCCACGCGCATGACCGAAGACTTGATGCCCCCCGAAGTGCTGCGCG
The DNA here is from genome assembly GCA_030695415.1 of Hylemonella sp. GTDB lineage: Bacteria > Pseudomonadota > Gammaproteobacteria > Burkholderiales > Burkholderiaceae_C > Hylemonella. The sequence continues at coordinate 24,441 of JAUYQZ010000022.1, read as the reverse complement.
CCCTGCAGCCCGAGGCCGTGGTGCCCGCCATGTTGGTGCTGGCCAGCGCGGATGCACCCACGCGCACCACGCTCTGTGCGGGTGCGGGCAGCGTGGAGGCGGCCCACATCACGATGACACAGGGCGCGTGGATCGGTATCGACGAGAACGCCGACGTGCGCCTGCAGCAACACCTGGCCGAGGTGCTGGACCGCACCAGCGAAACAGTGCCCGGCAGCGGCAGCGCGCAGGGCACGCACGAGGTGGGGCGGGCGATGGCGATGCTGGGCAAAGGTTGAGTTTGCGCTGAAAGAGTCCGTTCCACGGCCTTCAACGCAAACCGGTGATGGCCAGCAGTCCAGCGAAGTTACCCACCACGGTGAGCCAGTACACAAGCAGGAAGCGCGGCTTGCTCGTCTTGTGCCGCAACTGTTGTTGCGCCAGCAGCGCACCCGGCCAGCCGCCCAGCAGGGCGAGCAGGTGCAGGGTACGTTCAGGCACGCGGCGGCGCTTCCGGAGTGCGGCCGACTTGTCCGCTGCATAGACCGCGTAGGTGAGGACGCTCATGAGCGTGTAGCCCAGGGCGGCGGTGAGTACCAGGGACATGTGAGTGGGTTCAGCGCGACAACTGTCCTTGTGCTTCCTGCTGCCAGTATTGCGCCGCCTCATAAAACCCCTCCCAGACGCAGCCGTTGCAACCGCGCCCGCAGCAGCCCGTGGGCAGAGGTGGCGGCTTGCGCAGTGTCACACCAGCGACTCGTGCGCGCTGCTGCAGCGCGGCAAACATGGCCTGGGTGTCGGCCAGCGGGCCTTGGGTGATGAGGGTGTTCGGGCTGTCGCTCATTTGGAAAGGTGGATGGCTCTTGTCCCCGAGCAGCAGGGTTTATCCCGTCATGGTACCTTCCGGTTCCGATGATAAATAGAACAGTTGCAGGATCCTCCGCATGAGCAACCCCGCTGCCGCCTCTGAGCTGACCCCCGAGCGCCTGCTGGGCATCCGGCGCGGCATCGAGAAGGAAAGCCTGCGCGCGCTGCCCGACGGCAAGCTGGCGCTCACGCCACACCCGATCGCACTGGGCTCTGCGCTCACGCACCCGCATATCACCACCGACTATTCCGAGTCGCAACTCGAGCTCATCACCGGCGTGCACGCCGGCGTGCAGGCCTGCCTGGACGAGCTGACCGAGACCCACCAATACACCTACCGTACCCTGCGCGAGGCCGGTGATGAGATGCTCTGGGTCTCCAGCATGCCCTGCGGCCTGCCGACCGACGAGACGATTCCGCTGGGTCGTTACGGTTCCTCCAACATCGGTCGCGCCAAGAGCGTCTACCGCATGGGCCTGGGCCACCGCTACGGCCGGCGCATGCAGACCATCTCGGGCATCCACTACAACTGGTCGCTGCCCGGCGTGAGCAACGCGCAGTACTTCGCGCTGATCCGCAACTTCCGCCGCCACGCCTTCCTGCTGCTTTACCTCTTTGGCGCCTCGCCGGCCGTGTGCCCCACGTTTGTCGAAGGGCGCCAGCACGAGTTGCAGGCGCTGGGCGGCAAGGCGCTGTACATGCCGCACGGCACCTCATTGCGCATGGGGCGCCTGGGCTACCAGAGCGATGCGCAGGCTTCGCTGGCCGTGAGCTACAACAGTCTTGAAGGTTACGCCGCCTCGCTGCACGACGCGCTCACGCGGCCCTGGCCGGCCTACGAAGCCCTAGGTGTGTTGAATCCGGGCGGCGACTACAACCAGCTCGCCACCAGCCTGCTGCAGATCGAGAACGAGTTCTACGGCACCATCCGTCCCAAGCGCACCATCTTCCAGGGCGAGCGCCCGCTGCACGCGCTGCGTGAGCGCGGCGTGGAGTACGTGGAGGTGCGACTCATGGACCTGGACCCCTTCGAGCCCGTGGGCATCAACGCACAAACCATGCGTTTCCTGGATGTCTTCCTGCTGCACTGCCTGCAATGCGAGAGCCCGAGTGACTCGCCGCAGGAGATCGCCGAACTGGCGCGCAACCAGCACCTCACGGCCGCGCGCGGGCGCGAACCCGGTCTGAAACTGCAGCGTGGCGGCCGCGCCGTCGCGCTGGCGGACTGGGGGCTTGAGCTGATCGAGGCCTGCGGACCGATTGCCCGCAGGCTCGATGCGGCGCACGCTTGCAGTGACTACAGCGCCGCCCTCTTGTCCGCTCGCACGATGCTGGGCGAGCCGGATCGACTGCCCTCGGCACGTGTGCTGACCGAGATGGCCAGCGGACATGACAACTCTTTCCTGCGCTTCGTGCGTGCGCGTTCGAAGCAGACGCGCGAGGATCTGCTGGCCCGGCCATGGACGCCGCAGCAACAGTTGCGTTTTGAGTCGATGGCGCGTCAGTCGCTTGAGCGGCAGCGCGCCATCGAGGCCGCCGACACCATGCCTTTCGAGATCTTCCGCCAGCAGTACGTGTCGCCCTCCCGGCTCGGTTTACCGGCGCGTGCGGCGACGCAAAAAGTACTGGCCTAGAAAGGCGCCACCCAGCACCAGGGCGAACCAGCCCACCACGGCGCCGCCGATCATCAGCTCCTGCACAGCTGGCGATCGGGCGAACCGGGGGCCCAGCAGGATCACCACGCCGATCAATGCGATCGCGATGCCTTTGAACAGCAGTTCCTGGTCGGCTTTGCGGCGCTCGGCTTCTTGTGGGGCGGGGCTCGTCATGGGGTGATTATCGTTGCCGGCCTGGTTCTTCCGACGATTCTTGCGGACAAGGCCTTGCCGGGGCGAGCTCCGGCGTGCAACACGGACAAGACCGCGGGAGAAAACAGAAAAGGCACCCTAAGGTGCCTTTCTGTTTGGACCGAGCCGAGGTTCAACCCTGCGCGGAGCCCTGCTCGAAGGGCAGCGTCATCTCCCGCAGATCCTTGCGCGTCTCGACCAGGATCAGCGGACCCTCGTCGATCATCACCGGAGCTGGCCGCTCGCGCGGCACATGGATCGGCTTGGGCTCGGCGGCAATCGCGGCCTGCACGACGGCGATCTTCTCGGCGTCGGAGTTGACCCATTGCAGACCCGCGGTACTGGCGATCTGGTTCAGGTCGGACAGCGGCAGGGTATAGCCTTTGACGCGCGGTAGTGCGCGCGCGGCCGGGGCGGATGCAGCCTCTGCAGGCGCAGCGGTCTTGGCCGGAGCCGGTGCGCTGCGAACTTCTGCTGCCGGAGCCGGCGTGCGCTCGCCGTCGATGGCGTTCTCCGTGGCGGCCGATTCCTGGGCCGGCCGTTCCTGGCGTTCACCACGCTCACCGCGTTCGCCGCGTTCGCCGCGCTGGCGGTCACGGCCGTAGCGGTCACGCGAGCGGCGATCACGCTGACCGTTGCCCTCGCCTTCAGGGCGAGCATCGGCCATGGGTTGCGTGTCGACGCCGTTCAGGGCTTCGACGGGCAGTTGCTGCTCGGCGTTGCCGTCCTGCGGGCGGATGTCTTCGGCGGGGCGACGCTCGCCCTCGGGGCGCGGACCGCGCTCGGTGCGTTCGCCGCGTTCCTGGCGCTCGCCGCGTTCACCATTGCGGCCACGCGGTTCGTTGTTGCGCGCAGGGCGTTCCTGACGCGGCTGCGGTTCACCGCCGGCCTCTGCCGTCTGGGGAGCACGCGGCTCGTTGTCGCCGCGCTGGCCCGGGCGGTCGCCGCGGTTGCCACGTTCCTGGCGCTCGCCGCGCTGTTGCTCACCGCGTTCGCCACGACCACGCTGCTCGCCATTGCGCGGTGCGCGTTCCTGACGCGGCTGCGCCTCACCGCCGGCTTCTGCCGTCTGGGGAGCGCGCGGCTCGGCGTCAGCGCGCTGACCGCGCTCGCCACGGTTGCTGCGTGGCTCGTTGCGGTCGCCGCGTTCCTGGCGCTCACCACGCTCGCCCCGGCCGCCGCGGCCACCACGGCCTCGGCCTTCACCGCGGCCTTCGCTGCGGTTGCCGTCACGGCCACCACGGCCGTCACGGCCTTCGCGTTTCTCTTCCTTCTTCTCGGCAGTCTTGGCCGGCTCGGCGGCCGGTTTGCTGCTGAACAGGCCCTTGAGCCAGCCGACAAAACCTGCGCTGGCGGGCTCCTGCGCTTTGCGTGCCACGGGCTTGACGGCTTGTTGCGGCTCGGCCACCGGCTTCGGCTCCACGATCGGCGCCGGTGCATCGGGCAGCACGCCCTTGATGACCGGGGTCTGCTTGTTGGTCGGCTCCTGCGAGCGGCGCGTGACGGCGGTGGGATCCTCGATCTCCTCGACCATCTGGTAGCTGGCTTCGATGTGGTCCAGGCGCGGGTCGTCGTGCTTGAGGCGCTCGAGCTTGTAGTTCGGTGTTTCCAGCGACTTGTTGGGCACCATCAGCACGTTCAGGCGCTGCTTGAGCTCGATCTTGGTGATTTCGTTGCGCTTTTCGTTGAGCAGGAAGGATGCGACGTCCACCGGCACCTGCACGTGCACGGCGGCGGTGTTGTCCTTCTGCGCCTCTTCCTGGATGATGCGCAGGATCTGCAGGGCCGAGCTCTCGGTGTCGCGGATGTGGCCGGAGCCGCCGCAACGCGGACAGGGGATGGACGCACCTTCGGAGAGGGCCGGGCGCAGACGCTGGCGGCTCATTTCCATCAGGCCGAATTTGCTGATGGTGCCGAACTGCACACGGGCGCGGTCCTCGCGCAGCGCGTCGCGCAGGCGGCTTTCCACTTCGCGGCGGTTCTTCGACTCTTCCATGTCGATGAAGTCGATCACGATCAGGCCACCCAGGTCGCGCAGACGCATCTGGCGTGCCACTTCGTCGGCGGCCTCCAGGTTGGTGCGGGTGGCGGTTTCCTCGATGTCGCTGCCCTTGATGGCGCGTGCCGAGTTGACGTCCACCGAGACCAGGGCTTCGGTGTGGTCGATCACGATGGCGCCGCCCGAAGGCAGGGTCACGGTGCGGGCGTAGGCCGACTCGATCTGGTGTTCGATCTGGAAGCGGCTGAACAGCGGCGCGTTGTCGCGGTAGCGCTTCACGCGGGCGGCATGCTCGGGCATGACGTGCGCCATGAACTGCTGGGCCTGGTCGTACACGTCGTCGGTGTCGATCAGGATGTCGCCGATGTCGTTGTTGAAGTAGTCGCGGATGGCGCGGATCACCAGGCTCGATTCCTGGTAGATCAGGTAGGCGCCCTTGCCGCCCTTGGCGGCGCCGTCGATGGCGGTCCACAGCTTGAGCAGGTAGTTCAGGTCCCACTGCAGCTCGGGCGCGGCGCGGCCGATGCCGGCAGTGCGCGCGATGATGGACATGCCGTTGGGGTACTCGAGCTGGTCGAGCGCCTCTTTCAGCTCCGCCCGGTCGTCACCCTCGATGCGGCGGCTGACGCCACCGCCACGCGGGTTGTTGGGCATCAGCACGACATAACGGCCGGCCAGCGAGACGAAGGTGGTCAGGGCGGCGCCCTTGTTGCCGCGCTCTTCCTTCTCCACCTGGACCAGCAGTTCCTGGCCTTCCTTGATGGCGTCCTGGATGCGGGCCTGGCTGACCGAGACACCCTGCTGGAAGTAGTTGCGGGAGATCTCCTTGAAAGGCAGGAAACCGTGGCGGTCTTCGCCGTAGTCGACGAAGCAGGCTTCGAGCGAGGGCTCGACGCGCGTGACGACGGCCTTGTAGATGTTACCCTTGCGCTGTTCGCGCCCTTCGACCTCGATTTCGTAGTCGAGGAGCTTTTGCCCGTCGACAATGGCCAGGCGGCGTTCTTCGGCCTGCGTGGCGTTGATCAGCATCCGTTTCATGGGATGGTTTCCTTTACATCAGTACACATGCCCTGTGCGGGCGCACGATGCCGGAACTGACGCTTCGAAACGGATGGAATTGCCGGAGAACCGCAGGCTCAGTTGGTGAGCCGCGGCATAGGCGCGTGGATGGGGGCGAGGGGAGGAGAGTGTGGGGCCACCACCAACTTGGTGGCCCAGGCGGCCCGCAGGGCGGGCGCTGATGGCTGACCCGTGCCATTGATCAGCACGCGTACGCACTGCAGGCACATGAGGTTCAGGCTCATCAACACAAACATTTCGCTTAGATCCGGCGGCCAGCTTGTGGCTGGCAGCACTAGGTATTCCGTTCAGTGTTTCAAGGCGTCGGTTGCGCCTTCCACTGGGCAGGCCACGGCAAGCAGCTGGCTTGCGGTTTGCGTACCCGGTGGTCGGTGACATCGACCTTCCAGCGCGGCCGGTGGTGTCATGTGGACTAAACTCCAGACAAATCAACCACTTACAGCGCGTCGCTAGTGAAACACATTATAGGGGGCAAATCGGCCCCTGCCAGCCCTGAAGTGAAACAGGTCCAAGTTGATGAGGAATCAGCTGGCCAGCGCCTGGACAACTTCCTGCTGCGCCAGCTCAAGGGCGTGCCCAAGACCCATGTTTACCGCATCATTCGCAGTGGCGAAGTGAGGGTTAACAAAGGCCGGGCCTCAGCAGATACAAGGATAGCGGCCGGTGATGTGGTGCGGTTGCCGCCCGTGCGACTGTCCGAGCGGGCGACGGAAAAGGCCGAGACCATGGCGGGCCTGGTGGCCAAGGGCGCGCCGGCGCGCGAATTTCCCGTGCTGTTCGAGGACGAGGCCGTGCTGGCCGTGGACAAGCCGGCCGGCGTGGCGGTGCATGGCGGCTCCGGTGTGAGTTTCGGGGTCATTGAGCAGCTGCGCATGGCGCGCCCGCAGGCGAAGTTCCTGGAGTTGGTCCACCGGCTGGACCGCGAGACCAGCGGCATCCTGTTGCTGGCCAAGAAGCGCAGCGCGCTCAAACACATGCAGGACCAGTTTCGTGAGCGCGAGACCGGCAAGACCTATCTCGCCTTGGTGGCCGGCCAGTGGCCGCTGAACAAGAAGGTGCTGGACAAACCCCTGCACAAATACCTGCTGGACGACGGTGAGCGCCGTGTCAAGGTGGTCAGCCGGGATGACCCGGACGGCATGAAGTCCGTCACCCTGGTCAAGGTACGTAGCCGTGCGGCGGGCTCGCCCGGCTACAGCCTGCTGGAGGTGACCATCAAGACCGGCCGCACGCACCAGATCCGCGTGCACCTGGCTTCCGAAGACCTGCCCATCGTGGGTGATGACAAGTACGGTGATTTCGAGCTCAACAAGGCGCTGCAGAAACCCGTCGCATCTGAGGGCTGTGTGCCCCTGCGGCGCATGTTCCTGCATGCCTGGCGTTTACAGTTCAACCATCCGGCCAGCGAGGAGCGCATCGAGCTGCTGGCCCCCTTGCCGCCGGAGTTGGAACAGTTCCTGGCCCAGGCCATCCCCGACAAGACTTGAAGACCTCATGAGTTCCCGACCAAGACAGTACGACCTGATCGCCTTCGACTGGGATGGCACGCTGTTCGATTCCACGGCCATCATCACGCGCTGCATCCAGAACGCGGTGCGCGACGTGGGCGGCACCGTACCCAGCGACAAGGATGCCGCTTATGTGATCGGCATGGGTCTGATGCAAGCGCTGGCGCACGCCGCGCCTGACGTGCCGGCCGACAAATACCCCCTGCTGGGCGAGCGCTACCGATTTCACTACCTGGCGCACCAGAACGACCTGAGCCTGTTCTCTGGCGTGCTGGACTTGCTGGCCGACCTGAAGGCTCGACATCATTGGTTGGCCGTCGCGACGGGCAAGAGCCGGCGCGGGCTGGACGAGGTGCTGCACACGGTGCAGCTCAAGGGCGTGTTCAACGGCTCGCGCACGGCCGACGAAACCGCGGGCAAGCCCCATCCCCGCATGTTGCAGGAGCTCATGCGAGAGTTCGGTGTGGAGCCCGAGCGCACGCTCATGATCGGCGACACCACGCATGACCTGCAGATGGCGCTCAATGCCGGCTGCCCCAGCGTGGGGGTGAGTTATGGCGCCCATGAACCCGAGGCCTTCCATGCGCTGCAGCCGCTGCATGTGGCGCACTCGGTGCGCGACTTGCACGACTGGCTTCTAGCCCACGCCTGACCCCGATGGCGGACGAGGCCCTGATCCCCCTGTGCAACTCGGCCGACCTGGCCGACGGCGGCCTGGGCGTGCCCTTTGACGTGGTCTACGGCGGCCAGACCTGCCGCGCCTTTGCCATCCGGTACGCGGGCCGGGCACAGGCCTACCTGAACCGCTGCACCCACGTGGCCATGGAGCTGGACTACCAGCCGAACCACTTTTTCGACATCACCGGCCACTGGCTGATCTGCTCCACGCATGGCGCGCTGTACTCGCCGGAGTCCGGCGCCTGCCGCGGCGGGCCCTGCCGCGGGGGGCTGGTCAAGATTGCCCTGACCGAGCAGGACGGCGTCGTGCACTGGCATACTGCCTACAACCTGAAACCTATTGAGTTCTGACATGAGTGACAACTTCGGCGCCGAACCCGGCCGTTCCAAACAGGAAGCATCCGCGGCTGCGGCCTCAGCCCCGGGCTGGGAGCGCGCCGTGCTGGAAAAACTGGCCTTTGCCGCGCTGGAGGAGCAGCGCGCGGCGCGGCGCTGGAAGATCATCAGCCGCCTGTCGACGCTGGCGGTCCTGCTTTTGCTCGTCTGGCTGGTTTCCGGTCTGGGTCAGGGGGGCAGTGCCCCCAGCACGCGCCATACCGCCCTGGTGGAGATTCAGGGTGAAATTGCCTCGGACAGCGAGGCCAGCGCCGATCTTGTGGTGGCCGCAATTCGCAACGCCTTCGAGGACCATGGCGCCCAGGCCGTGGTGCTGCTGATCAACTCGCCCGGCGGCAGCCCGGTGCAGGCCGGCATCATCAACGATGAGATCCGTCGTCTGAAGGCCAAGCACAACAAGCCGGTCTACGCGGTGGTGGAAGAGGCCTGCGCCTCGGCCGCCTATTACATCGCCGTCTCGGCCGACAAGATCTACGTTGACAAGGCCAGCATCGTGGGCAGCATCGGCGTGCTCATGGACGGTTTCGGCTTCACCGGGCTGATGGACAAGCTCGGCGTCGAGCGACGCCTCATGACGGCCGGCGAGAACAAGGGCTTTCTCGACCCCTTCAGCCCGCAGACCGAGAAACAGCGCGCCTTTGCCCAGACCATGCTGGACCAGATCCACAAGCAGTTCATCGACGTCGTCAAGACGGGGCGCGGCAAGCGCCTGAAGGAAACGCCCGATATGTTCAGCGGCCTGTTCTGGACCGGTCAGCAGGCCGTGGACCTGGGCCTGGCCGACCAGCTGGGCAACCTGGACTATGTGGCGCGCGAAGTGGTCAAGGCCGAGGAGATTGTCGATTACACGCGTCATCCGAACGTGGCCGAACGCCTGATCAAGCGTTTCGGCGCGGCGATCGGCGAGGGGTCGGTCAAGGCCGTGCGCGCGCAGGCGGGCTGGCGCTGAGCGGTCGCCGCCGGGCATCACGCCAGGCGATGCTGGAGGGTTGTGCCCGCGCCCGGTGGGCTGGCAGCTGCGATCGGCTGGTAGCCGTAGATCCGCTCCGGTGGCATGCGGGCGACCAGCGTCTTGTCGGCCACGGGACCGACGATGGTGTACGGCGCCTGGGAGGTGTCGCGCTGGACGGTGTGGACGGTCGGATGGCCCTGGGTATCGGTGATGGATGCCACCAGCGGGCATTTCACGCTGTCGGTGCGTCTCATCACGATCCCGATCTCTCCACTGCTCAGTTTGACGACCTCACCTGGCGGGTAGAGTCCAAACTCCTTGATGACGGCCGATGAGAGTGGGCCGCCATGGTCTTCCCGGAACAGTTGCCGGGCGGCCTCCTGGATCGGAAGTGCAGCGCGCAGTTTGCGCGGACTGATCTTGGAGGTGAAGACATCGGCGACACGCAAGGCGACAGCCAGGTCGGTGGGGTCGGTCCGGCCCTGCGGATAGCCGTTGCCATCCGCGTGCTCATGGTGCTGCGCGATAGCCGTCAGCCAGTCGCCATCGGTGACGCCGGCCCCGGCCAGCCATTGGACCGCCAGTTCCGGGTGCGCGCGGATCTGCGTCTTCTGGCTTTCGCGCATGGGCTCATCCTGCTCGGCCATCACGCCCTGCAGTTGCAGGATGGACAGGTTCATGGTGAGGGCGGCGTGTACCAGGCTCAGCATCTTGGCTGACGGCCATTGCAGCCGGCGCGCCATCAGCAGACACAGAACAGAGGTATGGATGGCATGGTAGTAGCCATAGTAGTAATGATGAGCCGATTCCTGCCGGACCATGTGGTACAGCGCCATGTCCACGTCCTGATCTACCAGGTCGATCAGCCGGCCGGCAAAGGCCGTGATCTGGTTCGGCGCGGGCGGCGTGTCCGGCAGCGTGGCCGGCAGCGTGGCCATGAGCTGGTGCATCTCCTCGGTGGTGTGGTCCCACAGGCTGAACAGATTCTCGGGTCGTTTCAGGGCGGAGAGGCTGGCGCGCTCTTGGGCGGCCGGGTCAGCGAGGTGAGCGACCGCACGGGCCTCCTCGACATCGACGAAGGCGCCACGGTTCAGCAGGGCATCGAGTTGCTCTTCGCTATCGACGATGTGGCCGCGTGACAGCAGGAGCCGGGTGCTCTCGTCACGGACGTTCCATGGCAAGGGCTCCCCCAATCTGACCTTCGAGCGCGGCAGTCGAAGCAGCTTCATACCGGTCCATTATGGGGACGATCCTGCCGGACAACAAGCAGGCCTGCCCTGCGAGGCGCTCAGCGCCCGATGGCGTACACCGCCGGCGTGTCCTTGTCCGGCGCCAGTGCCTGCTGTTTCCATTGCTTGACGGTGTTGCTGCGAACCTGCGCCGTGGCCAGCGTCAGGCCACTGGCCACAGCCAGCCGGGTGTTGTGCTGCAGGGTCTTGAGCAAGGCGTCCTGTATGGCCGCATTGCGGTAGGGCGTTTCGATAAAGAGTTGGGTCTGTCCGGTCTTGAGTGCCAATGATTCCAGCTCGCGGATGCGGGTGGCTCGCTCGGCCGCATCCTGCGGCAGGTAACCGACGAAGGCGAAGTTCTGGCCCGACAGGCCGCTGGCGGCCAGCGCCAGTAGCAAGGAGACCGGACCGACCAGCGGCACCACGATGATGCCCAGTTCGTGCGCCGCGCGCACGACCGACGAGCCCGGATCGGCGACGGCCGGCATGCCGGCCTCGCTCAGCAGTCCGATGTCATGGCCGGCCAGGGCCGGGGCCAGCCAAGGGCGGGGATCGAAGCTGGTGGGGCCGTGGTCGCCCTTCTTGTGGACTTCGCGCGGCAATTCCTGGAGGTCGAGTGCCTGCAAGGTATGCGCCAGGGGCTGCAGTTCGCCCACGCGCTTGAGGTAGGCGCGGGCGCTCTTGGCGTTTTCGCAGATCCAGTGCTGCAGCCGCGCGGCTGTGACCAGCGTGCCGGTGGGCAGCACGTCGCTCAGGGGCGTTTGTGCCTCACAGCCGAAGTCCAGCGGCGCCGGTACCAGATAGAGCTTGCCAGGCGTTGTCATGCGGCGCTTTGGGCAGGTGTCAGCAGCGCCAGCCCGGCCGCCTGCAGCAGCCGGGCTGTGCGGATCAGTGGCAGGCCGATCAGTGCGGTGGGGTCGTCGCTCTCGATGGATTCCAGCAGCGCGATGCCCAGGCCTTCGCTTTTGGCGCTGCCTGCGCAGTCATAGGGCGTCTCGGCACGCAGGTAGAACTCGATCTCGGCGTCCGTCAGTTCGCGAAAACGGACATGAACGGGTGCCAGTTCGACCTGTTCGAAGCCGCTGTCCCGGCAGGCCACGGCCACGGCGGTCTGGAAGATGACGGTGCGCCCGCGCATGCGGCGCAATTGGGCCACGGCGCGCTCGTGCGTGCCGGGTTTGCCCAGCGGCTCGCCGCCCAGGTCGGCGACCTGGTCCGAACCGATCACCACGGCCGAGGGATGGCGTGCGGCCACCGCGCGGGCCTTGGCCAGCGCCAGGCGCAGCGCCAGATCACGCGGGCTTTCGCCGGGCAAGGGGGTTTCGTCGACCTCGGGCGAGATCACCTCAAAGGGCAGGCGCAGGCGCGCCAGCAGTTCACGGCGGTACGACGAGGTCGACCCGAGGATGAGGGGGCGGGGGGCGCGGGTGGTCATGCGCCAATTCTCTTACACTGCCCTCATGGCACAAGAGTTTCATTCGCGCCGGCTGGATATTCAGGCCTTTGCCCAGGCAGGGGCATCGCTTGCCGGTCACGATCCGCTATCAAAATATGAGCGCCTGTTGGCCGAAACCGGTGGCCAGGGCGCGGACCACCCGGTCCATTGGGAGGCACACGGCGAATTCCTGGCCCACCCCGGTGCTCAGGGGCAGGTCTGGCTGCATCTGAGTGCGCGGACCAGCCTGCCCATGACCTGTCAGCGTTGCCTGGGGCCGGCCGATATCCCGGTGGTCGTGGAGCGTTCTTTCCGTTTCGTCGCCAGCGAGAAGCAGGCGGAGGTGGAGGACGAAGAGGCTGAAGAGGATGTGCTGGCCCTGGTTCAGGACTTCAACCTCCAGGAGCTGGTCGAGGACGAGCTGCTGATGGAGCTGCCCGTGGTGCCCCGCCATGAGCTCTGCCCGACCGAGGTCAAGCTGGTCGTCCAGGACGCGGATTTCGAAGCCGCCCAGGCCGAGAAGCCCCATCCCTTTGCCGTGTTGGCCGGGCTCAAGGGCGGCAAGTCCGGCTGAGGTGGGCCGGGCGGTTTGTGAAACTGCTCCAGAATCAACCTTTAGGCTATAATTCGCGGTTTCGCACGGCCCCGAACCGTGCCGAGCCGTCCCATCTTTGATCAACCTGTGCCGAGCGTCCGTCGCGCGGCCTGATTACCAGGAGCCAACCATGGCAGTCCAGCAAAACAAGAAGTCGCCCTCCAAGCGCGGCATGCACCGTTCGCACAACGCCCTGAACGTGCCCGGCATCGCTGTCGAGCCGACCACGGGTGAAACCCACTTGCGTCACCACATCAGCCCCAACGGCTTTTACCGTGGCCGCAAGGTGCTGAAGACCAAGTCCGAAGCCTGATCCGTTCAGGTTCTACAGGGCCCGACGCTACACAGTGGGTAGCTCGGGCCTTTGTCTTGATGTTGATCTTCTTTCCGGTCCCTGTAGCGCCTGATCGCTCACCTCACCCATGATCACGATTGCTGTGGACTGCATGGGGGGCGACCACGGCCCCCGCGTCACGCTGGCGGCGTGCCGCAACTTCCTGGACCACCACCCTGATGCCGAGCTGCTCCTGGTTGGCCTGCCCGAGCGCCTGAGCGGCCCGACCCATGCGCGTGCCCGTGTCGTGCCCGCCAGCGAGGTGGTCGGCATGGACGATCCGATCGAGGTCGCCCTGCGCCGCAAGAAGGACTCTTCCATGCGGGTGGCCATCGAGCAGGTCAAGGCCGGCACAGCCCAGGCTGCCGTCTCGGCGGGCAACACGGGCGCCCTGATGGCGATCGCCCGTTACGTGCTCAAGACCATGGAGGGCATCGACCGGCCAGCGATTGCCACCCAACTGCCCAACGCGGCCGGCGGGGCGACCACGGTGCTGGACCTTGGGGCCAACGTCGATTGCACCGCAGAGCATCTGCTGCAGTTTGCCGTCATGGGCTCGGCCCTGGTGTCTGTGCTGCGCGATGATCCGAACCCCTCGGTCGGATTGCTGAACATCGGCGAAGAAGTCATTAAAGGCAGCGAAGTCATTAAAAAAGCCGGTGAATTGCTTAGATCTGCTGCCAATTCTGGCGATCTGAATTTTTACGGAAATGTCGAAGGTAACGATATCTTCAAGGGAACGACGGATATCGTGGTTTGCGATGGATTTGTCGGTAATGTGGCTCTGAAGGCCAGCGAGGGCCTGGCCTCGATGATTGGCGGTTTCCTGAAACAGGGCTTTTCCCGCAATATATTCACTAAAATGGCGGCTATCGTCGCCTATCCCGTCCTATCTTCATTGAAAAAGAAGATGGACTACCGGCGCTACAACGGTGCCGCCCTGCTGGGGCTGCGGGGCCTGGTCTTCAAAAGCCACGGCTCGGCCGACGAGCTGGCTTTTGAGCAGGCGCTGAACCGCGCGTATGATGCAGCCCGGAACAAGCTGCTCGAGCGGGTCCAAGCCCGTATTGCGCACGCTGCTCCGCTGCTGGCCGGTGTGGCCGCTGCAGAGTAGCCGGGGTGGGCCGCCGGCCCGTACCGGAATTTCAAGCAGAACCATCCATGAGTCCTTATTCCCGCATCACCGGTACCGGCAGTTTCCTGCCGCCCAAGCGCCTGAGCAATGCCGATCTGGTGGCCCAACTGGCCGCCGATGGCGTCGAAAGCTCGGATGAGTGGATCGTCGAGCGTACCGGCATCCGTGCCCGTCACTTTGCCGAACGCGGCGTGACCAGCAGCGACCTGGGCGCGGAAGCGGCCCGGCGGGCTCTGGATGCAGCCGGAGTCGCCGCCAAGGACATTGATCTGATCATTGTGGCGACCTCGACACCTGACATGGTGTTCCCGTCGGCAGCGTGCATCCTGCAGAACAAGATCGGCGCCAACGGTTGCGCAGCTTTTGACGTTCAGGCTGTCTGCAGCGGCTTTGTCTACGCCCTGACCGTGGCCGATGCCATGATCAAGAGCGGTGCGGCCAGCAAGGCGCTGGTGGTTGGGGCGGAGGTGTTCTCGCGCATCATCGATTTCAAGGACCGGACCACCTGCGTGCTGTTCGGTGACGGTGCCGGCGCCGTGGTGCTGGAGGCCTCGCACGAGCCGGGCATCCTGGCCAGCGACCTGCACGCCGATGGCAAGCATGTCGACATCCTGTGCACGCCGGGCCATGTCTGCGGCGGCATCGTCTTGGGTGACCCTCTGCTCAAGATGGACGGTCAGGCGGTCTTCAAGCTGGCCGTGGGCGTGCTGGAAGAGACGGCCCGCGCGGTGCTGGCCAAGGCCGGCAGGCAGGAAAGCGACATCGACTGGCTGATCCCGCACCAGGCCAATATCCGCATCATGCAGGGCACGGCCAAGAAGCTGAAGCTGCCCATGGACAAGGTGATCGTGACCGTGGACCAGCACGGCAACACGTCGGCCGCCTCGATCCCGCTGGCGCTGGACGTCGGCGTGCGCAGCGGCCGCGTCAAACCGGGTCAGCTGGTCATGCTCGAAGGCGTCGGTGGCGGCTTCACCTGGGGATCGGTCCTGCTGAAAATGTAGGCGGGGGTCGCCACAGACGGCCGCTCCAATCCCAACCACACACTACCAAGTCATCACCATGAAACCTTTTGCCTTTGTCTTTCCGGGCCAGGGGTCGCAGTCGGTCGGCATGCTCGACGCCTGGGGCGACCATCCTGAAGTGCGCGAAGCGTTGCAGGAAGCCTCCGATGCCCTGGGCGAAAACCTGGGTCAGCTGATCAAGGAAGGCCCCAAGGAGGCATTGGCCCTGACCACCAACACCCAGCCTGTCATGCTGGTGGCTGGCGTGGCCGCCTACCGTGTCTGGATGAGCGAGACCGGCGTCACCCCAGCCGCTGTGGCTGGCCATTCCCTGGGTGAGTATTCGGCCATGGTGGCGGCCGGCATGCTGACGCTGTCGCAGGCCGTGCCACTGGTGCGCTTCCGTGCCCAGGCCATGCAGGAGGCGGTGCCAGTGGGCACTGGCGCCATGGCCGCCATCCTCGGGATGGATGCGGCCAAGGTGATCGCGGGCTGTGCCGAGGTGGTGCAGTCCTTCGGTCCGGATTCGAACGAAGTGGTCGAAGCCGTGAATTTCAATGATCCGGCCCAGACCGTGATTGCGGGATCCAAAGCTGCGGTCGAGAAGGCCTGCGAAGTGCTCAAGGCCAACGGTGCGAAGCGCGCCCTGTCGCTGCCGGTGTCCGCACCTTTCCACTCCAGCCTCATGAAACCGGCCGCCGAGAAGTTGCGCGAGCGTCTCGAGGAGTTGGATCTGGGCGAGCCGCGCATCACGCTCATCAACAATATCGATGTGGCGGTGGAGGTCGATGCCGATCGCATCCGCGACGCCCTGTACCGCCAGGCCTTTGGCCCGGTACGCTGGGTGGAATGCGTACAGTCCATCAAGGCACACGGCATCGCCCACATCGTGGAATGCGGTCCGGGCAAGGTGCTGGCCGGCATGGTCAAGCGCATCGACCCGGAACTCACGGGCATGGCCCTGTTCGATCCGGCCACGCTGGTGGAAGTCAAAGGAGCTTTGGCATGAGTGACATCAAGTTTGAGGGGCAGGTCGCCCTGGTGACGGGCGCCTCGCGCGGCATCGGCGCAGCCATCGCGTACGAGCTGGCTCACCGGGGTCTCAAGGTCATTGGAACCGCGACCAGCGACGAAGGCGCCGCGAAGATCAGCGCGGCCCTGGCGGCCTTCAATGGTTGCAAGGGCATCAAGCTCAACGTCAACGATGCCGCAGGCTGCGATGCTGCCATCGACGCCATCGTCAAGGAGCAGGGCGCCCTGCACGTGCTGGTCAACAATGCCGGCATCACGCGTGACAACCTGGCCATGCGCATGAAAGATGGCGAGTGGGACGAGGTGCTGGATACCAACCTCAAGGCGGTGTTCCGCATGAGCCGGGCGGTGATGCGTACCATGATGAAGCAGCGATACGGCCGCATCATCAGCATCACCTCGGTCGTTGGCGCCTCGGGCAATCCGGGCCAGGCCAACTACGCCGCAGCCAAAGCCGGCGTGGCCGGCATGACGCGTGCCTTGGCGCGAGAACTCGGCACGCGCAACATCACGGTGAACTGCGTGGCGCCGGGTTTCATCGAAACCGACATGACGGCCCACCTGCCTGAAGAGCAGCAGAAAGCCCTCTTGGGGCAGATTCCACTGGGCCATCTGGGCAAGCCGGCCGACATTGCGCACGCCGTGGCCTACCTGGCCTCGCCGCATGCCGGCTACGTGACGGGGCAGGAGCTGCACGTCAACGGCGGCATGTACATGTAACGATGCAAGGATCAAGCCGAATTATCCGTGCGGCAGCAGCCCGGGAAAACCCTTTTCCCGGGCCAGCTAAAATCACGGATTCATTTACAACCCTCTGAGGGAACACAT
Organism: Hylemonella sp.; assembly: GCA_030695415.1. Lineage (GTDB taxonomy): Bacteria > Pseudomonadota > Gammaproteobacteria > Burkholderiales > Burkholderiaceae_C > Hylemonella. The sequence continues at coordinate 7,543 of JAUYQZ010000022.1, read as the reverse complement.
GAGCGATATCGAAGCACGCGTCAAAAAAATCATTGCCGAACAACTCGGTGTGGAAGAGTCCCAGGTAACCAGCGAGAAGGCTTTCGTGGCTGACCTGGGCGCCGACTCTCTGGACACCGTTGAACTGGTGATGGCCCTTGAAGATGAGTTTGGCATCGAGATCCCGGACGAAGACGCCGAGAAGATCACCACGGTGCAAAACGCCATCGACTACGCCAAGGCGCACCATAAGGCCTGATGGCCACCCCGGCGGTTGCGGCGCGCCCTGCCGCCCGTCTCCGCAAGCGGCCTGCCCATCCGGATGGGGTGTTGCGTTTGCGGTGGTTCCTGTTTACTAGCCTGCTCAGAAATCTATGTCCCGTCGTCGCGTCGTCGTAACAGGTATGGGCTGTATCAGCCCGGTTGGCAATACCGTGGGGGAGTCCTGGTCCAGTCTGCTGGCGGGCCGCTCCGGCATTGGTCTGATCACCCGATTCGATGCCTCCAGCTTTTCCTGCAAGATTGCCGGCGAGGTCAAGGGTTTCGAACTTGAGAAGTACATCGGCAGCAAGGAAGCTCGCACGATGGACACCTTCATCCACTACGGCGTTGCCGCGGCCATGCAGGCGGTGGAAGATTCGGGCCTGCCGACGGGTGAAGGCCTCAATGAAGAGCAGGCGGTACGCATCGGCTGCCTGATCGGCTCGGGCATTGGTGGTCTGCCGCTGATCGAAGAGACGCATGCCGAGTACGCCAGCCGGGGTCCGCGCCGGATTTCTCCCTTCTTCGTGCCGGCCTCCATCATCAACATGATTTCCGGCCATGTCTCGATGCGTTACGGTTTCAAGGGCCCGAATCTGGCCATCGTCACGGCTTGCACCACGGGCCTGCATAGCATCGGTCAGGCGGGCCGACTGATCGAGTATGGCGACGCCGACGTGATGATTGCGGGTGGCTCCGAAGCCACGGTGTCTCCGCTGGGCGTGGGTGGCTTTGCGGCGATGCGCGCCCTGTCCACCCGCAACGACGATCCCATGACGGCATCGCGTCCCTGGGACAAGGATCGCGATGGTTTCGTTCTGGGCGAGGGGGCGGGTGTCATGGTGCTTGAAGAGTACGAGCACGCCAAGGCGCGCGGTGCCAGGATCTACGCTGAATTGGCCGGTTTTGGCATGAGCGCGGACGCCGGCCACATGACCGCACCAAATATGGATGGTCCCCGTCGCGCCATGCTGGGGGCGATGCGCAACGCTGGGGTCAACGCTGATCAGGTCGATTACCTGAATGCACACGGTACTTCCACGCCCTTGGGCGACACCAACGAGACCAACGCCATCAAGGCGGCGCTGGGTGAGCACGCGAAGAAGGCCGTGGTCAATTCGACCAAATCCATGACCGGTCACCTCCTGGGTGGCGCTGGCGGCATCGAGTCGGTCTTCACCGTACTTGCGTTGCATCACCAGAAGAGCCCGCCCACCATCAATATCTTCAACCAGGATCCGGAGTGCGATCTCGATTACTGCGCCAACACCGCGCGGGACATGAAGATCAACGTCGCGGTGAAGAACAATTTCGGCTTCGGCGGAACCAACGGTACCCTGGTCTTCAAGCGCATCTGAAGCGCACGACTGCCCATCACCATGCACAGCGCCCCAGCGGTTTCGTATCCGGTGGGGCGCTCTAACGTGCGCAGGGTCGGCATCCTGCTGCCTTGGTTGCTGGGCGCACTGACCTGCATCGCCTGGGCCCTGCAGTCGGAGCGACTCACTTCTGTTCACGGCCTCGCCGTGCTGTTCGCGCTGAGTGGCGCCGTGTTGGCTCATGCAGAACTGCGGCGCCCCGAGGAAGGGCTGCTGGCTTGGGATGGGCAGTCATGGAGCTGGGAGGCTCAGGGGCGGCGCCACGATGGCAAGGTCCGGGCGCGCCTGGACTGGCAGCATGGCTTGTTGCTGGAATTCCTGCCATTGGACGGACGGGGTTTCTGGCTCTGGCCAGAGCGTCAGATGGCGCCGCTGATGTGGATCAGTCTGCGCCGCGCCGTGTACGCGCCGGTCGCGGCCACAAGGAATCCGTCCGAACCCCGCGCACACCCGGAGTCGGGATCGTGAAGGAGGCACCGCTTGCCCCGGGTGACAGCGACGCCCAGCTGGTGGAGCGCGCCCAGGCGGGGGACAAGCGGGCCTTTGAGTTGCTGGTCATCAAGTACCAGCGCCGCATCCAGCGCCTGATCGCGCGCATGGTGCGCGACGTTGATCTCGTGGAAGACATCGCGCAGGAGACCTTTATTCGCGCCTACCGGGCGCTGCATCAGTTCCGCGGCGAGGCGCAGTTTTATACCTGGCTGTATCGCATTGCGGTCAATACGGCCAAGAAAACCTTGCTGGAACTCAAGAACGACCCCCTGGTCACCGAGGCCGCATGGCGGCCTGCGGGCGATGACGATGAAACTTTTCAGCCAGGAAACGAACCAATAGCGGAGGAAACGCCGGAAACCCTGCTGGCCGCTCGCGAGATCGCTGAGGCTGTGCAGGCGGGCCTGGAGGCCCTGCCGGATGATTTGCGGCAGGCGGTGACCCTGCGCGAGATCGAGGGATTGAGTTACGAGGACATTGCCGCTGTGATGAACTGCCCGATCGGCACAGTGCGTTCGCGCATTTTCCGGGCGCGCGAGGCGATCTCTGCGAGGGTGCGTCCCATGCTGGACCGACAGACAGGCAAACGATGGTAGGAACAGACATGCAAGGAATCCGGATGCAGCAGGCAGAGCAGGACCATGAACTGGCTTCGGCATTGGCCGATGGCGAACTGCGGGGTGCGGAGTTCACGCAGGCTCTCGACGTCCTGGAGTCCAGCGCTGAGGCGCAATCGTTTTGGCACAGCTACCACCTGGTCGGCGATGTCTTGCGTGCAGGTGCCGGCGCAGCGGTCAATGGGCATGACGCCGCCTTCCTGGCGCGCCTGAGACTGCGTCTGCAGCAGGAGAGTGTTCCCGCGCAGCCGGGCGTCAGGGTGGGTCGGGTCACCGTACAGCCCAGCGCCAACGATGGTGTGTGGCGCTGGAAGCTGGTGGCCGGCCTGAGTTCCCTGGCGGTGGTCGCCGTGCTGGGCTGGCAACTGACATTCCCCTTGCAGCCAAGCGCACAGATGGCGGTTGCCGTGCCGTTGCCCGCATCGGCGGCACCGGCCGCAGGCGCTGAAACGCCCGTCATGATCCGTGATCCACGGCTGGACCAGCTGATCTCCGCCCATCAGCAGCTGGGAGGGACATCAGCCCTTCAGATGCCGGCGGGTTTCCTGCGCAATGCGACGTTTGAGCGCCCGTCGCGCTGAAACCGGCATGGATATGTCTTCAATGTCGTTTGTCACCTGGCTGCGCCTGGGCGTCCTGGTCGCCCTGCTGTATGGCCTGCTGCCGGTGGCCGGTGCGGAGCAGTCGCTGGCCCCCGCAGCCTCGCCGCCAGCGCGCGAGCGCAGCATTTCCGAATGGCTGCTGCGCATGCACGAGGCCTCGCGCCGCCGTGCCTACATCGGAACCCTGGTGGTGTCCTCCGGTGGCAACATGGCCAGCGCTCGCGTCTGGCACGTGTGCGACGGCCAGCAGCAGATGGAGCGCGTGGAGTCGCTGACCGGCACGCCGCGTTCGACCTTCCGGCGCAATGACGAGGTGATCACCTTCTCACCGCAGAGCGGGGTGGCCGTGGCGGAGAAGCGCGAGGCTCTGGGCTTGTTCCCGAACCTGCTCAAGTCCGTGGACGCAGCCATAGATCAGCACTACAGCGCCAGCGCGCAGGGAAGCGAGCGGGTGGCCGGCTTCGAAGCTGACATCGTGCAGCTGGTCCCCCGTGACAAGTTGCGATTTGGCTACCTCATCTGGAGCGAAAAGCGTACGGGACTGGTGGTCAAGCTGCAGACTCTGGACGCGCAGGGTCGCGTTCTGGAACAGGTGGCTTTCTCGGAGCTTCAGCTTGATGCGCCTGTGAGTATGGAAAAACTCAGCCGCATGATGGGCAACACCGAGGGCTACAAGCTTGAGACTCCTGCGATGGTGAAGACCACGCCGGCGGCCGAAGGCTGGCGACTGGCCCAGGAGGTGCCCGGCTTCCGCGCCATGAGTTGCTACCGCCGCCCTTCGGCCAAGGGTGCGGATGCGGTGCAATGGGTGTTTTCAGATGGGCTGGCCTCGGTCTCGGTGTTCATCGAGTCCTATGACCCACGCCGGCATGCCCACGAAGGGTTGCAAGCCCTGGGCGCCACCCATGCGCTGGTACGCCGCGTCATGGCTGGCGGGGCTTCCTGGTGGCTGACGATCGTGGGTGAGGTTCCGGCCCAGACCCTGCAGGTTTTCTCGCAGGGGCTTGAGCGCACGCCATGAGCCCTGTATTCATGGCTTTCCTTTTTTTCTTCAATCGTTTGATCACACGAGGTTCAACATGTCTGTGACGGCAATATCGGTGTCCACCAGGTTCAGGCGCAAGCTGTTCACATCGGGGACGATTTTCCTGCTGGCAATGGCCTTCTCGTTCATGAACGGCGCGGCCTTCGCTCAAGGGCGTGGCCTGCCCGATTTCACCGAACTGGTCGATCAGGTCGGGCCTTCGGTGGTCAACATCCGCACGCTGGAAAAAATCAACCCCCGCGCCGCTGAGGACAGCGGTGTGGACGAAGAGATGCTGGAGTTCTTCCGTCGTTTCGGATTGCCGGTGCCGCCCAACCTGCCGCGCCAGGCGCCACGCTCGGGCCGGCCGCAGCCCGAGGAGCAGCCGCGCGGGGTGGGCTCCGGCTTCGTCGTGTCCGCTGATGGTTTCATCATGACCAATGCCCACGTGGTGGATGGAGCCGACGAAGTGCTCGTCACGCTGCCCGACAAGCGCGAATTCAAGGCGCGCATCGTGGGGGCCGACAAGCGCACCGACGTGGCGGTTGTCAAGATCGACGCGATCGGCCTTCCGGCGGTGAAGATCGGTGACGTGAGCCGACTCAAAGTGGGTGAGTGGGTGATGGCTATCGGCTCGCCCTTCGGCCTGGAGAACACCGTGACGGCTGGCATCGTCAGCGCCAAGCAGCGCGACACAGGCGACTACCTGCCCCTGATCCAGACGGACGTGGCCATCAACCCCGGCAACTCGGGCGGACCGCTGATCAACTTGCGCGGCGAGGTCGTAGGCATCAACAGCCAGATCTATTCTCGCTCGGGCGGCTACATGGGCATTGCCTTCGCGATTCCGATCGACGAGGCCATGCGCGTGAGCGAGCAGCTGCGTGCCAGCGGGCGCGTGACGCGCGGCCGTATCGGCGTGCAGATCGACCAGGTGACGAAGGAGGTGGCTGAGGCCATCGGCCTGGGCAAGCCCCAAGGCGCACTGGTGCGTGGGGTGGAGACCGGCTCGCCCGCCGAGAAGGCCGGGGTGGAAGCCGGCGACATCATCACCCGGGTCGATGGCAAGACCATCGAGAAATCGGCCGACTTGCCGCGCGTGGTCGGCAGCCTCAAGCCGGGTACGCGCAGCGCGCTGACCGTGTTTCGCCGCGGCAGCAGCAAGGAGCTCGCGGTAACCATTGGTGAGTTCGAGGCCGAGAAGCCGGTGGCGCGCAAGGAGCGTGAGGACAAGCCGCGTTCCGGTGCGGCGCCGACCCTGGGCCTGACCGTGACCGAACTGAGCGAGTCGCAGAAAAAGGAGCTCAATCTCAAGGGCGGCGTGCGGGTGGAATCAGCGGTCGAGGCCGCCGCCCGTGCCGGCCTGCGCGAGGGCGATGTGATCCTGGCCCTGGCGAATATCGAGGTCGCCAGCGTGCGCGAATTCGAAGCTCTGCAGGGCAAGCTCGAGAAAGGCAAGCCGGTCCATGTACTGTTCCGCCGGGGTGAATGGGCCCAGTACGCGGTGATTCGCCCTCAGCGCTGAGAGCTTGTTGGGCCCGGGCCCCCCATCCTGATTCGGGCTGGGGGCATTGCTTTATGGGGCCTGGAGCTCAAAAATATTCTCAGTATTTCCCTCGCCCGATATTTGGCGATAAGTTTGTATTTACTGACTTATTTGCCGGAGATGGACATTTTGGTTAGAATGCCCGAGGATTTGATGCGCATTACATGCATATGAACGTGCTCTGAATCCACCATACGGGATCTGTGAGCCTTCATGCAGAAGGATCCACAGATCACCCACAAGTTGTTCAAGCCAAGCGCGCCCAAATCTGTTGATAAACTGTTGATAAATTCTTGTTGTGACGTCGCAACGAAGGAAATTTGCGATTTTTCGGGCTGTACGGGGCGACCTTTTTGCCTACAATGAAGCTCCAACTATCGCAGTTGCCATAGATTGTTGGTTCAGGGCGCGTCACAACCCGACGCGCCCTTTTTCTTGCCCGCGTCTTTTTAAATTCAACCACTTAAGCGTTCTCGTTGATGAAGCACATCAGAAATTTTTCGATCATCGCGCACATCGATCATGGCAAATCGACGCTGGCAGACCGCTTGATCCAGCGCTGTGGCGGCTTGGAAGATCGCGAGATGGAGGCACAGGTGCTCGACTCCATGGATATCGAGAAAGAGCGTGGGATAACCATCAAGGCGCAGACTGCGGCGCTGCAATACAAGGCGCGTGACGGACAGGTCTACAACCTCAATCTGATCGACACGCCCGGCCACGTGGATTTTTCCTACGAGGTCAGCCGATCACTCTCGGCCTGCGAGGGCGCCTTGCTGGTGGTTGATGCCAGCCAGGGTGTGGAAGCGCAGACGGTTGCCAATTGCTACACCGCGCTCGATCTGGGTGTCGAGGTGCTGCCGGTACTCAACAAGATGGATCTGCCCAATGCCGATCCCGAGAATGCCAAGTCCGAGATCGAGGATGTGATCGGCATCGACGCCGACGACGCCATTCCCTGTTCGGCCAAGACCGGCATGGGCGTGGACGACATCCTGGAGGCCATCGTCGCCCGGATTCCAGCGCCCAAGGGTGATCCGGACGGCCCGCTGCGCGCCATGATCGTCGACAGCTGGTTCGACAGCTACGTTGGCGTGGTCATGCTGGTGCGGGTGGTCGACGGTCGCCTGCTCAAGGGCGAGCGCATCCGGCTGATGGCCGCCAACGCCGTCTACGAAGCCGGCAGCCTGGGCGTGTTCACGCCGGCCAACCAGCCGCGTGAGTCTCTGCGGGCCGGCGAAGTGGGTTACATCATTGCCGGTATCCGCGAGCTGCAGGCCGCCAAGGTGGGCGATACCGTGACGCTGGAAAAGAAGCTGCCCAACAACGCCGGTCCGGCCACCGAGGCCTTGCCCGGCTTCAAGGAAATCCAGCCGCAGGTGTTTGCCGGCCTGTACCCCACCGAAGCCAACCAGTACGAAGCCCTGCGCGACAGCCTGGAAAAGCTCAAGCTCAACGATGCCTCATTGCATTTCGAGCCCGAAGTGTCGCAAGCCCTGGGCTTCGGCTTCCGCTGCGGCTTCCTGGGCCTGCTGCACATGGAGATCGTGCAGGAGCGGCTGGAGCGTGAATTCGACCAGGACCTGATCACCACCGCGCCCAGCGTGGTCTACCAGGTGCTGCGGGGCGACGGCGAGGTCATC
>JAUYQZ010000017.1 GCA_030695415.1 Hylemonella sp. | reverse complement strand
CAACCCGCTGGCCGGGCTGGCCGACCAGATGACCCCGTTCACGACCGAAATTGGTTTCAAGGGTTTCCAGAATCCCGACGAAGTGGGTGCGGCTGCGGTGGATTACTTGCGTGTGGCCGGCCACCTGGTGTTTGGTTACTTCTGGGCGCGCATGGCGCAAACCGCGCTGCGCGAAATCGCCGCCGCGGATTCCCAAGGCAAGCCGGCCGACCCCTTCTATCTGGCCAAGGTGCAGACAGCGCGCTTCTACTTCGCGAAACTGTTCCCCGAGACCGCGACGCTGATGCGCACCGCGCGCAGCGGCAGCAAGGCGCTGATGGACACGGACGCTGCGCTGGCCTGACCGGCTGACGCTTGTTTTACATGCTTTTTAGCCCTGGAGCCCTTATGTACCGTGCGCTGACAGCTATTGTTTTGGGAGCGCTTGCCTTCCCGGCCCTGGCCCAGATGACACCTGTCGGCCTGTGGCGCAATGTGGACGACAAGACCGGGGAGGCCAAGGCCGAGATCCGGATTGTCGAGAGCGCCGGTGTGCTCAGCGGCAGGATCGCCACGCGCCTGGGCAAGGACGTCAAGCCCGACGACGTCTGCGACCCCTGCAGCGATGACCGCAAGGACAAGCCGATTCTCGGCCTGGAGATCATCCGCGGCGCCAAAAAGGCCGAAGGCAAAGAGGTGTGGGAGGGCGGGAAGATCCTGGACCCCGAAAACGGCCGCAACTACACGCTGCGCCTGACACCCACCGAAGGCGGCAAAAAACTTGAAGTCCGGGGCTCGTTCGGTCCCTTCGGGCGGACCCAGACCTGGGTGCGCATTAATTGATTTAACTCCCTCTCCTTCGGGGAGAGGGCGGGGGTGAGGGCGGCCTTGGAGAGCCCTCACCCTAACCCTCTCCCACGGGGAGAGGCAACAGGAGAAGACATGTCAAGATTCCAAGTCAAAAAAGTCGCCGTACTCGGTGCCGGCGTGATGGGTGCGCAGATCGCCGCCCATCTGGTCAACCTCAAGGTGCCGGTGGTGCTGTTTGACCTGCCTGCCAAAGAGGGGCCGAAAAACGGCATCGTCAGCCGCGCGATCGAAGGGTTGAAAAAGCTCAAGCCCGCACCGCTGGGCGTGCCCGAAGACGCGGCCCTGATCCAGCAGGCCAACTACGAGGAACACATGGATGTTCTCAAGGAGTGCGACCTGATCATCGAGGCGATTGCCGAACGCATGGACTGGAAGACCGACCTGTACCACAAGATCGCGCCTTTCATCGGTGAAGGCGCCATCGTCGCGAGCAACACCTCGGGCCTGTCGATCACAAAGCTGAGCGAAGCCCTGCCCGAGTCCATCAAGCCGCGTTTTTGCGGCATCCACTTCTTCAACCCGCCGCGTTACATGACGCTGGTCGAGCTGATCAACACCCCGACCACCGATCCCCGGGTGCTCGACGACCTCGAAGCCTTTGTGACCAGCGGCTTGGGCAAGGGCGTGATCCGCGCCCACGACACGCCCAACTTCGTGGCCAACCGCGTGGGTATCGCGGGCATGCTGTCCACCATGAAGGAAGTCGAGAACTTCGGCCTCACGTTCGATGTGGTCGATGACCTGACGGGCAAGAAGCTCGGCCGGGCATCGAGCGGCACCTTCCGCACGGCCGACGTCGTGGGCCTGGACACGATGGCGCACGTCGTGAAGACCCTGCAGGACAACCTCGACGAAAAGAGCGATCCGTTCTATCCGAGTTTCGCCACGCCCGAGGTGCTCAAGACGCTGCTGGAGATGGGCAACCTCGGCCAGAAGAGCAAGGCCGGTTTCTACAAGAAAGTCGGGCGCGATGTGCTGCGCTTTGACCTGGAGTCGAAGGACTATGTGGCCGGCGGCGAGAAGGCCGACGAGGTCTATGGCCGCATGCTGAAAAAGCCTGCGGGCGAAAGGCTGAAGCTGCTTCGCAACGCTGAAGGCGCGCAGGGGCAATTCCTCTGGGCGATCCTGCGCAACAGCTTTCACTACGCAGCCGTGCATCTTGCGTCTATCGCCGAGACCGCGCGCGACGTTGACTTTGCGATGCGCTGGGGCTTCGGCATGAGCCAGGGCCCGTTCGAGCTCTGGCAGGAAGCGGGCTGGCTGCAGGTGGCCCAGTGGATCAATGAAGACATTGCAGCCGGCAAGACGCTCTCCAATGCGCCGCTGCCCGAGTGGGTGTTCAAAGGCCCGGTCGCCGATGCAGGCGGCGTGCATACACCCGAAGGTTCGTGGAACCCGACGACCGGCAAGTTCGAGCCACGCCGCGTACTTCCTGTGTATTCGCGCCAGCATTTTCCCGAAGCGGTTGCGGGAAGCAACGCGCCGAGCTACACGACGGCAGGCAAGACGCTGCATGAAGACGACGCGATCCGGTTGTGGACCCTCGACGACCAGGTGCTGCTCGCCAGCATCAAAACCAAGGTGCATGCCATCAGCCCCGAAGTGGCCGAGGGTCTGCAGATGGCTGTCGAGATGGCAGAAAAAGACTATCAGGGCATCGTGATCTGGTCGGGCGACGAGCCGTTCTCGGTTGGCGCGGACCTGCAGGCCATGTTGCCGGCGTTCGTCGCCGTCGGCATCAGCGCGATCGACGAAGCCGAGGGCCATCTGCAGCAGACCATGCTGCGCCTGCGCTATGCCAACGTGCCGGTGATCGCGGCCATCCGCGGCATGGCGTTGGGTGGCGGCTGCGAGATTGCCGTGCATTGCGCCCGTCGCGTCGCCGCGATGGAAAGCTACATCGGCCTGGTCGAAGTGGGTGTCGGCCTGGTACCTGGCGCGGGCGGTCTCACCTATATTGCACGCCGGGCGGCCGAGGTGCAGGCGCTTTCAACCCACAAGGATCTGCTGCCTTTTCTCACCGAGGGCTTCACGGCGGCCGCGATGGCCAAGGTCGGCACCAGCGCGATCGAGTCGCGCAAGCTGGGCTACCTGCTGGACAGCGACATCATCGTGCCCAACAAGGACGAGTTGCTGTTCGTGGCGATCAATGAAGCCAGGGCGATGTATGCCGGCGGCTATCGCGCGCCGCAGAGGCGCCAGTTCCCGGTGGCCGGCCGAAGCGGCAAGGCGACGATTCAGGGTCAACTGGTGAACATGCGCGATGGGGGGTTCATCAGCCAGCACGATTTCCACATTGCATCGCTGATCGCGAATGTCGTGACCGGCGGCGATGTCGATACCGGCACGATGGTGACGGAGGAATACCTCATGACGCTGGAGCGCCAGGCGTTCTGCGCCCTGCTCGTGCACGAAAAGACACAGGAGCGGATCATGGGGATGCTGTCCACGGGCAAGCCGGTACGCAATTGAGGCGTCTGCTTTCAAACCGACCGAAGAAAGTACAACATGAGCAAACAGATCCAGGACGCCTATATCGTCGCCGCCACCCGCACGCCCATCGGGCGCTCGCATCGCGGGTTCTTTCGCAACACGCGCCCCGACGACCTGCTGGCGACCACGCTGCGCGCAGCGCTTGCACAGGTGCCGGGGCTCGACCCAGCCGCCATCGAAGACGTGATCTGCGGCTGCGCGATCACCGAAGCACAACAGGGCCTGAACGTGGCGCGTATCGGCGCCGTGCTCGCGGGGTTGCCCAAGAGCGTGGGCGGCATCACGGTCAATCGCTTTTGCGCTTCGGGGCTGTCGGCAGTGCAGATGGCCGCCGACCGCATCCGTGTGGGCGAAGCCGACGTGATGATCGCAGCCGGCACCGAGAGCATGAGCATGGTGCCGATGATGGGCAATTCGCCCTCGCTTTCGCCCGCCATCTTCTCCAATCCGGATGACATCGAAAGCTACGGCATTGCCTATGGCATGGGCCTCACGGCAGAGAAGGTGGCGCAGCAGTGGAAGGTCAGCCGTGACGCGCAGGACGAATTCGCCTACCACTCGCACATGAAGGCAATCGCGGCGATGAAGGCGGGTGAGTTCACCGACGAAATCACGCCGGTTGAAGTAACCGATCGCAGCGTCGATCTCGACTCCGCAGAAGTGACGCTGGCCACCCGCATGGTGAACCTCGATGAAGGTGCGCGCCCTGACACGACCATTGAAGGCCTGTCCAAGCTCAGGACGGTATTCGCCGCACGCGGCTCGGTGACAGCGGGCAACAGCTCGCAGACATCCGATGGCGCGGGCGCGCTGATCCTGGCGAGTGAATCGGCGGTCAAGCGCTTCGGGCTCAAGCCACTCGCGCGCTTCGTGAGCTACGCCAGCCGCGGCGTACCCCCGCACATCATGGGCATCGGCCCGATCGAAGCCATCCCTGCGGCCTTGCGTTATGCAGGCCTGAAGCAGGACGACATGGACTGGATCGAACTGAACGAGGCGTTCGCCGCGCAATCGCTGGCCGTGATCAATACGCTGGGGCTGGATGCGAGCAAGGTCAATCCGATGGGCGGTGCCATTGCGCTGGGCCACCCGCTGGGCGCCACCGGCGCCATCCGCGCGGCCACTGTCGTGCATGCCCTGCATCGCCACAACTTGAAGTACGGCATGGTGACCATGTGCGTCGGCACAGGTCAGGGTGCAGCCGGCATTTTCGAGCGGGTCTGAGCGATGAGCTCAGCGTTGGCACGCAGCCTGCCCATTGCTGGCGGCGGCGCGCTGGCGCGGCGGGCCATCCGCGTCATATCGCAGGGGACGGACGCGGCGAAGGCGCAGGTGCACACTACGTCACCATGAAATCGCACGCCTTCGACACTGCACTCGCGCTCGACCCCATCGCGCCCGGCCGCTATGCGGGCCGCACGACCGAGGCCTACTGGAACATGGTGGGTCCGTTCGGCGGCACCACGGCGGCCACCCTTTTGAAGGCCATCCTGCAGCATCCGGCCTTGCTGGGCGTGCCGCTGTCCATCACGGTCAACTACGCCGGCGCCCTGGCGCAAGGGCCGTTCGAGGTGCAGCTGCAAGCGGTGCGGACCAACCGTTCCACCCAGCACTGGACGGCAGCCATCGTGCAGAACGACGCCCAAGGCCAGCCGGTGGTGGCCACCACGGCCACCGCGATCACGGCCGTACGACGCGAGACCTGGAGCCTGTCGGACCTGCCTATGCCGGCGGTGCCCCGGCCCGCCGAGGCTCCGACCATGCGCTATGACCAAGCCATGGCCTGGTTGGACCATTACGAGTTGCGGCCGCTCAGCGGCCTGATCCCGCAGGCCTGGGACGGGCGCCCGCATGACCACAGCGTTTCTCAGCTGTGGATGCGCGACCAGCCTCCGCGCCCGCTGGACTTCTGCTCCCTGCTGGCCCTGTCCGACATCTTCTACCCGCGGGTCTGGTTGCGCCGCGCCACGCGCGTGCCGGCCGGCACCGTGTCCATCACCACCTATTTCCACGCCGGTGAAAAAGAGCTGCGGGAAACCGGCAGCGGCTACCTGCTGGGCCAGGCGCGCGGCCAGGAATTCCGCAACGGCTTTTTTGACCAGTCGGCCCAGCTCTGGAACGAGGCCGGTACCCTGCTTTGTACTTCGCACCAGATCGTCTATTTCAAGGAATGACCACCATGTCCGACATCCTCGTCCACACCGAAGCCGGTGTCTGCACCCTGAGCTTCAACCGCCTGGAGCGCAAGAACTCCATCACCTCGGCCATGTACGCCACCCTGGCTGATGCCGTGGCGCAGGCGGCGAGCGACCCGGCCGTGCGCGTGCTGGTGTTCCAGGGGCATGAGACCGTGTTCTCCGCCGGCAACGACATCGGCGACTTCCTCAACGCGCCGCCCGCGGACCCGGAGGCGCCGGTCTGGCGCTTCATGCGCGCGCTGGCCGGGTTCCCCAAGCCGGTGATCGCCGCGGTGAGTGGCCCGGCCGTGGGCATCGGCACCACCCTGCTGTTTCATTGCGACCTGGTCTATGCCGGCGACAACGCGGCCTTCTCCATGCCTTTCGTCAATCTGGGCCTGTGCCCGGAGTTCGCAGCCAGCCTCACGGTGCCGCAGATGTTCGGTTACCACCGCGCGGCCGAGGCTCTGCTGCTGGGCGAGCCCTTCATGGCCGAGGCGGCGCAGGAAGCCGGTCTGGTGAACCGGGTGCTGCCGCCCACCGAGGCGAACGGCTACGCGCAGGCGCAGGCGCGCAAGCTGGCGGCCAAGCCCTTGTCTTCGCTGATCGAGACCAAACGCCTGATGAAAAAGGGCCAGGCGGCCCAGATCGTGGCGCAGATGGGCGAGGAGGGCGCGAGCTTCGGGCGCATGCTGCGCGAGCCGGCGGCGCGCGAAGCCTTTGGTGCTTTTATGGAAAAGAGAAAACCTGATTTCAGCAAGGTCTGAAAGCTGAGGCCTGCCCAGCGGGTCTCTTGCTTCAAGGCCGGCGCGGCACCAGGCGGGGTTTGCCCTGGTCGTCGATGGCCACGTAGGTCAGATTGGCTTCCGTCACCTTGACGAACTGACCCTGGGCCAGGAAGCGCTCGGCATAGACCTCCACCTTCACCGTGATCGAGGTCTTGCCTATGCGGGTGAGCTTCGAGTAGAAGGACAGGATGTCGCCCACGCGCACCGGTTGCTTGAAGATGAATTCGTTCACTGCCACCGTGGCGATGCGACCGCCCGCGTAGCGCGCCGGGATGACCGAGCCGGCCAGGTCGACCTGCGCCATGACCCAGCCGCCGAAGATGTCGCCATTGGCATTGCTGTCGGCTGGCATCGGGATGACCTTGAGCACCAACTCCTCGTCGGACGGGGGCTGGAGGGCTGCGGTGCTGGGAAGTTCGCTCATGGGTGACAATCTGTGAAAACCTTATAAGTGATTGTCCCCCATGCGCAGCCACGGCGAAACCGCCGCTCCCCAAGTCCCCGCCCAGCCTGCCGCCAGCCCGACGCGTTCCGAGTGGGACACCCTGCGGCGCCTGTTCCCCTACCTGTGGACTTACAAGTGGCGTGTCATCGCCGCGCTGAGTTTCATGGTTGGCGCCAAGGTGTCCAACGTGGGTGTGCCCCTGCTGCTCAAGGAGCTGGTGGACGGTGTGAGCCTGCGTCCGAGCGACCCGGCCGTGCTGTGGCTGGTGCCCGCCGCCCTGCTGCTGGCCTACGGCGCCCTGCGCTTCATGACCTCGCTGTTCACCGAACTGCGCGAGCTGGTCTTCGCCAAGGCCACCGAGGGGGCGGCGCGCACCATCTCGCTGCAGGTGTTCCGCCACCTGCACGCCCTGAGCCTGCGGTTTCATCTGGAGCGGCAGACCGGCGGCATGACGCGCGACATCGAGCGCGGCACGCGCGCCGTGCATTCGCTGATCTCCTACTCTCTCTACAGCATCGTGCCCACGCTGATCGAATTCACGCTGGTGCTCACGCTGCTGGCCGTCAAGTTCGACTTCGGCTTCGTCTGGATCACGCTGGCCGCGCTGGTGAGTTACATCATCTTCACGGTGACGGTGACCGAATGGCGCACGCGTTTCCGCCGCCGCATGAACGAGCTCGATTCCACCGCGCACAGCCGCGCCGTCGATTCGTTGCTGAACTACGAGACCGTCAAGTACTTCAACAATGAGGAGTTCGAGGCCCGCCGTTACGACGAGAACCTGGAGCAGTACCGCCGCGCCGCCGTCAAGAGCCAGACCAGCCTGAGCGTGCTCAACACCGGGCAGCAGCTCATCATCGCCACCGGCCTGGTGGCCATGCTCTGGCGCGCCACCCAGGGTGTGGTGGACGGCCGCATGACGCTGGGCGACCTGGTCATGATCAACGCGCTGATGATCCAGCTCTATATCCCGCTGGGCTTCCTGGGCGTGCTGTACCGCGAGATCAAGCAGAGCCTGACCGACATCGACAAGATGTTCACCCTGCTGGAGCGTGAGCGCGAGGTGGCCGACGCGCCGGGTGCGCAGCCCTTGCAGCTGGCGCAGGCCGAAGTCCGCTTCGAAAACGTGAAATTCGCCTATGACCCGGCACGCCCCATCCTGCATGACGTGAGCTTCCTGATCCCTCCTGGCAAGACCGTGGCCGTGGTTGGCCCCTCGGGGGCGGGCAAGTCCACCCTGGCGCGCCTTCTGTTCCGGTTTTATGACGTCAGTGGCGGGCGCATCACCATTGCCGGGCAGGACATTCGTCAGGTCACCCAGTCCAGCCTGCGGCAGGCCATCGGCATCGTGCCGCAGGATACCGTGCTGTTCAACGACACGGTCGAATACAACATCGCCTACGGCCGGCCCGGAGCAAGCCGCGCCGAGGTGGAAGAAGCGGCGCGCGCCGCCCATATCCACGCCTTTATCACCGCCGTACCCAAGGGCTACGACACCATGGTCGGCGAGCGCGGGCTCAAGTTGTCGGGCGGCGAGAAGCAGCGTGTGGCGATCGCACGCACCCTGCTCAAGAACCCGCCCGTGCTGATCTTCGACGAGGCCACCTCGGCACTGGACTCGGCCAACGAGCGCGCCATCCAGGCCGAGCTCAGGGGCGTGGCCCAGGGCAAGACCACCCTGGTCATCGCGCACCGGCTGTCCACCGTGGTGGACGCGCACGAAATCCTGGTCATGGAGGCTGGGCGCATCATCGAACGCGGCTCGCATGGTGAACTGCTGGGCAAAAACGGCACTTATGCACGCATGTGGGCGCTGCAGCAAAACTCGGACTAGACCGCCGCCCGGACTCGCGGCATGATCCCTCGCAAGCCGCCTCTTGAGAGGGATCGAGATGTTGTCCGCCTCCTCAGATTCACAACGATGTGACTGCCTGCCGTGGGTGCCGCCGTGAAATCCAGCCTTGCCGCCATGTTGTTGGGCCCCCCCGGGCGACGTCGTGCGTACCTGGCGATGGTCTTGCTGACCATGGCCGTCTACCTGTTGTTCGCTCTCTTGCAGGCGGCGGAGGTCCTGCTGGGCTTTATCGATGCCACGGCGTCGGCCTGGCTCACGCTGTTTTACCTCGGCGGGTCGCTGCTGTTCTATGGGCTGCTGCGCAGCGGCTGGAGCGAGCGCCTGGCCCCGGCCGATCCTGCGCTGACACTGCCGCAGACCGTGCACGGCGTGCTGGCCATGGTGGGGGCCTACGCCATCACCGGTCCGGCGCGTGGCGCCGTGCTGGCGATTCTGGTGTTGGTGCTGGCTTACAGCATGTTCAGCCTCACGCCGCGCCAGGCGCGCGGCTTGGCCCTGTTCACCTTCATTTTGCTGGCGCTCACCATGGCCTGGAAGAGCCAGACTGAACCGCTGCGTTACCCGCTTGCGGTGGAGGGGGTGCACCTGGCGTTTGGGGTCATCGTGCTGGGCGGCATCTCGGTCTTGTCGGTGCGCATGGGCGCGCTACGGGAACGCCTGCGCCGGCAGAAGCAGGAGCTCGAGGCTTCGCTGGAGCAGATCCGGCTGCTGGCGATCCAGGACGAGCTGACCGGCCTGGTGAACCGGCGTCACATGATGGAGCTGGTGCGTGCGGAGCAGAAGCGCCAGCTGCGCAGCGGCGAGGTCATGAGCGTGGTGCTGCTGGACCTGGACCACTTCAAGCAGATCAACGACAGCCACGGCCACCAGGCCGGCGATATCGTGCTGCGCACCTTTGCGCAAAGCGTCCTGCCCACGCTGCGCGCCGGCGACGTGCTGGCGCGCTGGGGTGGTGAGGAGTTCCTGCTGGCGCTACCCGGCATCGGACAGAAGGAAGCCTTGCAGGTGGTGCAGCGCATGCGCGAAAGTCTGGCCCAGGTGTCCTTCGATGCCATCGCGCCCGGCCTGCGGCTGAGCTTCTCCGCTGGCCTGGCCGCCTGCCAGCCCGGCGATTCCATCGAGGCGGTGATTGAACTGGCCGACAAGACCCTGTACCGCGCCAAGCAGGCCGGACGCAACTGCACCCTCAGCGCCTGAGGGCGCAGCTGCGGCTGGCCTCCCCCCATAATCGAGGGCATGGAGACCAAGTGGCTTGAAGACTTCGTCAGCCTGGCCGAGACGCGCAGCTTCAGCCGCTCCGCCCAGCTGCGTCACGTCACGCAGCCGGCATTTTCCCGGCGCATCCAGTCGCTGGAGGCCTGGGCCGGCACCGACCTGGTGGACCGCAGCGCCTATCCCACGCGCCTGACCCCGGCCGGTGAAACCCTTTACGGCCAGGCGCTGGAGATGCTGCAAGCCCTGCAACACACCCGCGCCATGCTGCGCAGCCACACGGCCGCGGGTGAGGACGTGATCGAGTTCGCCGTGCCCCACACCCTGGCCTTCACCTTCTTCCCGGCCTGGGTGTCCAGCCTGCGCGAAAACTTCGGCCCCTTCAAGAGCCGACTGATTGCCCTTAACGTGCACGATGCGGTGATCCGCCTGACCGAAGGCAGCTGCGACCTGCTGCTGGCCTACCACCATCCCTCGCACCCGTTTCAGCTCGATGCCGAGCGCTACGAGCTGGTCAGCCTGGGGCAGGAGACCATTGCGCCGTATGCGCGGCCCGATGCCCAGGGTCAGCCCCTGTTCCTGCTGCCCGGGCGCGCCGAGCAGCCCCTGCCCTATCTGGGGTATGCGCCGGGCGCCTACCTGGGCCAGGTGGTGGATGTCATGCTCAAGCAGGCAGGCACGGCCATCCATCTGGACCGCGTCTATGAGACCGATATGGCTGAAGGTCTCAAGGCCATGGCGCTTGAAGGCCATGGCCTGGCCTTCCTGCCTCATAGCGCGGTGCGCAATGATCTGCGGGCCGGCCGTCTGGTCAGTGCGGCGCCGGCGGCCCTGTCGGGTCTGCAGATCACCATGGACATGCGCTTGTATCGGGAAAAACCCCAAGGCAAGCAGTTGCCCAAGCGCACGGCCGAAGCGCTCTGGCGCTTTCTGGCCGGTGGCGGACCGGCTTCATGAGGGTAGTCCTGTGTTGCCAAAACGACGGCAGCCGTCCTTTAATCACCCCAGGGGGCATATCCCGGCTCGGGATTTGCCGGATACTCACGATCTGAATTTTCTCTTTTCTAGGAGTTACGCATGAAGAAGCATCTGCTGGCCCTCGCCATCGCCACCACCCTCGTCGCGGGCGCACAGGCCCAGGGCAATGACACTCTGGCCAAGGTCAAGGCCTCGGGCAGCATCACCATGGGCGTGCGTGATTCCTCGGGCGCCCTGTCCTACACCCTGGGTGACGGCAAGTACGCCGGCTTCCACGTCGAGTTGTGCCAGCGCATCGTGGCCGATGTGGAGAAGGCTGTTGGCAAGAAGCTCGAAGTGAAGTACCAGTCGGTCACCTCGCAGAACCGCATCCCGCTGACGCAGAACGGTACCGTCGACATCGAGTGCGGCTCCACCACCAACAACGCCACCCGCCAGAAGGACGTGGCCTTTGCCGTGACCACCTTCGTGGAGGAAGTGCGCATGGCGGTCAAGGCCAATTCCGGTCTGACCTCGATCGCCCAGCTCAACGGCAAGAGCGTTGCCACCACCACCGGCACCACCTCGGTGCAGACGCTGCGCAGGAACGAGCGTGCCCAAGGCATCAACTTCAATGAAATCTACGGCAAAGACCACGCCGACAGCTTCCTGCTGCTCGAATCCGGTCGCGCCGATGCCTTCGTGATGGACGGCTCCATCCTGGCCGGCAACATCGCCAATGCCAAGAACCCGGCCGATTTCAAGGTCGTGGGCGAGGTACTCTCGGTCGAGCCCATCGCCATCATGCTGCGCAAGGACGACCCGGCCTTCAAGAAGCTGGCCGATGACACGCTCAAGGGCATGATGCAGTCCGGCGAGATGGCCAGGATCTACGACAAGTGGTTCATGCAGCCCATCCCCCCGAAGAACAACAAGGTCGGCCTGGCCGTCAGCGACAGCACCAAGGGTGCCTGGGCCGCCCCGAACGACAAGCCCATGGAAGACTACGCCAGGAAATAAGGGGCTCAGGTCTAAACGCGTGACAAACCCCGCCCCGGACACTCTCCGGGCGGGGTTTTTGCTTGTGAGTGAAGGGCGACGCACCGGGCGTCAGGCCATACGGAGACACCGCACATGAGCTGGGACTGGCAGGTATTCCTCAACGACGACGGCAGCGGCCGCACCTACCTGGAATGGATGATCGACGCCTGGGGCTGGACGCTGGCGGTGGCCGGCTGCTCCTGGGTGGTGGCGGTGGTGATGGGCGCGCTCATGGGCACGCTGCGCACCTTGCAGGACCGCCCCTGGCTGGTGCGCCTGGCGACGGTCTGGGTGGAGCTGTTCCGCAACATCCCCTTGCTGGTGCAGGTCTTCCTCTGGTACTTCGTGGTGCCCAAGATATTCCCGATCTTCCAGCAGGTGCCGGGCTTCGTGCTGGTGGTGTTCGCCCTGGGTTTCTTCACCTCCGCGCGTATCGCCGAGCAGGTGCGCGCGGGCATCCAGGCCCTGCCGCGCGGGCAGCGCTACGCGGCCCTGGCCATGGGCTTCACCACGGCGCAGGCCTATCGCTATGTGATCCTGCCGATGGCTTTTCGCATCATCCTGCCGCCGCTGACCAGCGAGTCCATGAACCTGCTGAAGAACTCGGCCGTGGCCTTCGCCGTGTCGATCGCCGAGCTCACCATGTTCGCCATGCAGGCGCAGGAGGAAACCTCGCGCGGCGTGGAGGTCTACCTGGCCGTGACGGCGCTCTACATGCTGTCGGCCTTTGCGGTCAACCGCGCCTTCGCATACATCGAGAAGCGCGTGCAGATCCCCGGCTTCATCGTTGCCGGCGGTACCGGCGGAGCACATTGAGATGCTCGGCCTCGACCTCACCTTCCTGAGCTGGGACATCATCAGCAAGTTCGTGCTGGGCGGCCTGTGGTTCAGCATCAAGCTGACCCTCATCGCCACTTTGGGCGGCATCTTCTTCGGTACCTTGCTGGCGCTCATGCGCCTGTCGGGCAAGAAGGCGCTGATGCTGCCGGCCACCATCTACGTCAACGGCATGCGCTCGATCCCGCTGGTGATGGTGATCCTGTGGTTCTTCCTGCTGATCCCCTTCCTGATCGGCAGGCCCATCGGTGCCGAGCTGTCGGCCATCATCACCTTCATCGCCTTCGAGGCGGCCTACTTCAGCGAGATCATGCGCGCGGGCATCCAGTCCATCCCTCGCGGCCAGGTCTTTGCCGGTCAGGCCTTGGGCATGAGCTATGGCCAGAACATGCGCCTGGTGGTGCTGCCGCAAGCTTTCCGCAACATGCTGCCGGTGCTCCTGACGCAGACCATCATCCTGTTCCAGGACACCTCGCTGGTCTATGCCATCGGCGCCTACGACCTGCTCAAGGGCTTCACCAATGCCGGCAAGATCTACGGAAGGCCGGAAGAGGCCTACCTGCTGGCCGCCGTGGTGTATTTCGTGATCTGCTTTGCCCTGTCCTGGAGCGTCAAGCGCCTGCAGGCCAGGATCGCCATCGTGCGCTAGGAGCCCGATATGGCCCCCCAAGCTCACATTCGTTCGCGGCCCCCCGAGGAGGCGCATGCCTCTTCTGAGGCGGCTCTACAGGAGACATGGAATGATTGAAATCAAGAACGTTTCGAAGTGGTACGGCCCGGTGCAGGTGCTCAACAACTGCTCGGTGAGTATCAGCAAGGGCGACGTGGTGGTGGTCTGCGGCCCTTCGGGCTCGGGCAAGTCCACGCTGATCAAGACCGTCAACGGCCTGGAGCCGATCCAGCAGGGCGAGATCCTGGTGGATGGCGTCAATCTCTACGCCCCCGGCACCGACCTGCCCAAGCTGCGCAGCCGCGTCGGGATGGTGTTTCAGAGCTTCGAGCTGTTCCCGCACCTGTCCGTCACCGAAAACCTCACCATCGCGCAGGTCAAGGTGCTGGGCCGCAGCGTTGATGACGCCAAGGTTCGTGGCCTGAAGATGCTGGACCGCGTGGGCCTGATGGCGCACAAGGACAAGTTTCCGGGCCAGCTCTCGGGCGGTCAGCAGCAGCGCGTGGCGATTGCCCGCGCCTTGAGCATGGACCCGATCGTGATGCTGTTCGACGAGCCCACTTCGGCGCTGGACCCCGAGATGGTGGGCGAGGTGCTGGATGTGATGATGACTTTGGCCAGGGAGGGCATGACCATGATGGTGGTCACGCACGAGATGGGTTTCGCCCGCAAGGTGGCCAACCGTGTGATCTTCATCGACGTGGGCGGCCGCATCCTGGAAGACTGCAGCAAGGACGAGTTTTTCGGCCAGCCCGAGAATCGCCAGCCACGTACCAAGGATTTCCTCAACAAGATCCTCGCGCACTGACATCGGCGCTACTGCGCGGGCGCATTGCGTCGTTGCAGCCCACAGAAAATCCTCACGACCATCAAGGTCGCTCCGGTTTTCTGCGGGCGCCCGCGCCTCGCTGGATAGGGGTTGGCGTTTTGGGACAATAGCGGCATGACCCAAGAAATCACGATCACCCGCCCCGACGACTGGCATCTGCATGTGCGCGACGGTGCGGCGCTGGCGACGGTGGTGCCGCACACGGCGCGGCAGTTTGGCCGCGCCATCATCATGCCCAACCTCAAGCCGCCAGTGACGACCGCGAACGAGGCGGCGCACTACCGCGCGCGCATTCGTGCCGCCGTGCCGGCAGGGGTGGCCTTCGAGCCGCTGATGACGCTCTACCTCACCGACAAGCTGCCGCCCGAGGAGATCGAGCGCGCCAGGGCGGCGGGCGTGGTGGCCTGCAAGCTCTACCCGGCCGGCGCCACCACCAACAGCGATGCCGGCGTGACGGATATCCGCAAGACCTACAAGACGCTGGAGGCCATGCAGCGCGAGGGCCTGCTGCTGCTGGTTCATGGCGAGGTCACCAGCCCCGAGATCGACCTGTTCGACCGCGAGGCCGTGTTCATCGAACAGCAGTTGAAGCCCTTGCGCCGCGACTTTCCCGAGCTCAAGATCGTGTTCGAGCACATCACGACGAAAGAGGCGGCGCAGTACGTGATGGAGAGCGATCGCTACACGGGCGCCACCATCACCGCGCACCATCTGCTCTACAACCGCAATGCCATCTTCACCGGTGGCATCCGGCCGCATTACTACTGCCTGCCCGTGCTGAAGAGGGAAGTGCACCGCCAGGCCCTGGTCGCTGCGGCCATCAGCGGCAGCCCGAAGTTTTTCCTGGGCACCGACAGCGCACCCCACCCGGCGCACCTGAAGGAGCACGCCACCGGCTGCGCTGGCTGCTACACGGCACACGCTGCGATCGAGATGTACGCCGAGGCCTTCGATGCCGCCGGCGCGCTGGACAAGCTGGAGGGTTTCGCCAGCTTCTTCGGCGCCGATTTCTACGGCCTGCCGCGTAACGCGGGCACGATCAAGCTGCGCCGCGAGAGCTGGACACCCGCCGAAAGTTTTCCCTTCGGCGAAGCCGAACTCAAGCCCCTGCGCTCGGGAGAAGCGCTGCCATGGCGCATGGTCTGGAGCGGATAGTCTGGGATGCGCCCTGGCTGGCGTCGTTGCGGGCGCTCGGGGAGCCGCTGGCACAGCAGGTGACGACGGGCCGCTCCTGCGCAGAGGTGCTCGATGGTGCCGCCGACTCGCCGGTTCGTTTCGTGTCACAGGGCGAGCTGCCGGCGGGCACGGCCTACGAACAGTACATCCATGACCGGCAGAGAGTGCCCACGCGCGACGGTCTGCATGACTTCTTCAACGGCCTGATCTGGCTGCATTTCCCGCAAGCCAAGCGGCGCCTCAATGCCTTGCAGGCGGCGCAGATTGCGGCCGACGGTGTGCAGCCCGTGCGCGGCCCGGTGCGCGATGCCATCACCTTGTTCGACGAGAACGCCGCCCTGCTGCAGGCGCCCGATGCGCTGTGGGAGGCGATGCTTGCGCGTGACTGGGAGTGTCTCTTCATCGCCCTGAGGCCGCTGTGGGCACAGGCCCGGCTGACGATCTTCGGTCACGCCCTGCTGGAGAAACTGGTACAGCCGCGCAAGGCCATCACCGCGCACGTCTACCGCGTACCGCAGAACCTCACCGTGGGTGAGTGGGACGGCTGGCTGGCTCGGGACCTGCAGGCGCAGAAGCTCGCGGGCAAGCCTTTTGTCCCCTTGCCGGTGCTGGGCGTGCCGGGCTGGTGGCCACAGAACGAGGCGCCGCTTTTTTACGCAGACGCCCAAGTGTTTCGCCCAGCCCGGCCAGCGACAGTCGGCGGCGGATCAAATAGCCACATTTGATGGGGAAATAGCAGCGCCCGCGCTTGAATTCGCCACATTCACCCTTACCATTCCCGCCATCGGACCGCATGTGTCGGTCTGTCTGAGAAGGAAATCATGAAACGCATCATTCTGTTCGTCCTGACCAACCTCGCTGTCGTGGTGGTGCTGGGCATCGTCGCAAGTCTGCTTGGCGTGAACAAGTTCCTGACGGCCAATGGCCTGGACTTGGGCGCGCTGCTGGGCTTTGCGCTCATCATGGGTTTTGGCGGCGCCATCATCTCGCTGCTGATCAGCAAGCCCGTGGCCAAGTGGAGTGCCGGCGTACAGATCATCGAGCAGCCGCAGACACCGGATGAGGCCTGGATCGTCAACACCGTGCGCAAGTTCGCTGATCAGGCCGGCATCGGTATGCCTGAAGTCGGCATCTTCGAAGGCGACCCCAATGCCTTTGCCACGGGCGCCTTCAAGAACTCGGCCCTGGTGGCCGTCTCCACCGGTCTGCTGCGCAACATGACGCGTGAAGAGGTGGAGGCCGTGATCGGCCACGAGGTGGCGCACATCGCCAATGGCGACATGGTGACCATGACCCTGATCCAGGGCGTGATGAACACCTTCGTGGTCTTCATCAGCCGCGTGATCGGCTATGCCGTGGACAGCTTCCTGCGCAAGGGCGACTCCGAGAACTCCGGCCCCGGCATCGGCTACTTCGTCACCACCATCGTGATGGACATCCTCCTCGGCGTCCTGGCCGCCATCATCGTGGCCTGGTTCTCGCGCCAGCGTGAATTCCGCGCCGATGCCGGTGCCGCCCAGCTCATGGGTCGTCGCCAGCCGATGATCAACGCCCTGGCCCGCCTGGGCGGCCTGCATACGGCCGAGTTGCCCAAGAGCATGGCTGCCATGGGCATTGCCGGCGGCATTGGCAAGTTGTTCTCGACGCACCCGCCGATCGAGGAACGAATTGCCGCGCTGCAGAACGCGCAGGGCTGATCGGCTGCACCGACCGATTCAAGATCAGGCCGGACCCGCAGGGCCCGGCCTTTTTTTGTTCGGTCCGAAGCCGCAAAGGCTTGCATGGCCCCCCTGCTCTGACCACAATGAGGGCGAGATGGAGGGCGGGGGCAGATTCACTGTTCAGGAACGAGAAAGTGGGGGCGTCATGAAACGAAGCTTGCAGATCCTGGCCTTGCTGGTCCTGACGGGGGCGGCGACGGGTGCCTTGGCGCAGACCTGTGACGAGGCCTGGGCCGACTACAACGAGTTCAAGCGGCGCAACAAGATGGAGCCATCGCAGTATGCGGTGACAACCTACGGGGCAAGAGTGCGGGCGGCCTGCGGACCCGAGGCCTTGCCGGTGCCGCCTGGCACCGACACGCCGTTGCCGCCGCGCGTGCGCAAGCCCCAGGCCGTGCCGCCACCGCAAAAACCCAAGGTGCCGCCCGCCAACTGAGGTCTCGCGCGCGAGGCACGCCGGGCCGTTCAGGCCAGCAGATCCAGCGCCAGCGCCTCGGCCACCTTGATGCCGTCCACGCCAGCGGACAGGATCCCGCCGGCATAACCCGCGCCCTCGCCGGCCGGGTAGAGGCCGCGCACGTTCAGGCTCTGCAGGTTCTCGCTGCGCGGGATGCGCAGTGGCGAGGAAGTACGTGTCTCCACGCCCGTCAGCACCGCATCCTGCATGTCGAAGCCCTTGATCTTGCGGCCGAAGGCGGGCAGTGCCTCGCGCATGGCCTCGATGGCGTAGGCGGGCAGGGCATCGTACAGGCTGCCCAGGCGCACACCGGGCTTGTAGGAGGGCAGCACGCTGCCGAAATCCTTCGATGACTTGCCTTCGATGAAGTCACCGACCAGCTGGCCCGGTGCCTCATAGTTGCTGCCACCCAGCACGTAGGCCTGGGCCTCCAGCTTGCGCTGCAGCACGATGCCGGCGAGCGGGTGGCGTTGCGCGGGATGTTGTTGCGCCATGGCCGCCGCCTGCACGGCGTAGTGCAGGCCGTCCTCGGTGCCGAAAGCGGCTTGCCAGTCGGCCACGTCGGTTGTCCCATTCGGGAAGTCCACCGGATCGATGCCGACCACGATGCCGGCATTCGCGTTGCGCTCGTTGCGCGAGTACTGGCTCATGCCGTTGGTGACCACGCGGCCCGGCTCGGAGGTGGCGGCCACCACCGTGCCGCCCGGGCACATGCAGAAGCTGTACACCGCACGGCCGTTCTTCGCGTGGTGCACCAGCTTGTAGTCGGCCGCGCCCAGCAGGGGGTGGCCCGCGTGCTTGCCCCAGCGCGCGCGGTCGATCAGGCCCTGCGGATGCTCGATCCGGAAGCCGATCGAGAAGGGTTTGGCCAGCATGCTCACGCCGCGATCCCACAGCATGGCAAAGGTGTCGCGCGAGCTGTGGCCCAGGGCCATCACCACGTGCGAGGCGCGCAACTCGTAGGGAGTGTTGGTCGCCAGATCCAGTACCGTCATGCCCCGCAACCGTTTTCCTCCCGGAGCATCGTCCAGCAGCACGTCGGTCACGCGCTGCTCGAAGCGGATCTCGCCGCCCAGGGCGATGATCTGCTCGCGGATGTTCTCCACCACCTTGACCAGCTTGAAGGTGCCGATGTGCGGGTGCGCCTCAAACAGGATCTCCGCAGGCGCGCCGGCCTTGACGAATTCGTTCATGACCTTGCGGCCCAGGTGGCGCGGGTCCTTGATCTGGCTGTAGAGCTTGCCGTCACTGAAGGTGCCGGCGCCACCTTCGCCGAACTGCACGTTCGACTCCGGTTTGAGGACGTTCTTGCGCCACAGGCCCCAGGTGTCCTGGGTGCGTTGTCGCACCGTGGTGCCTCGCTCCAGCACGATGGGCCGGAAGCCCATCTGCGCCAGGATCAGTGCGGCGAAGATGCCGCACGGCCCGAAGCCCACCACCACCGGCCGCTCCTGCAGGCCGGCCGGGGCCTGCGCCACCGGGTGGTAGACCAGGTCGGGGCTGGGGCCGACGTGCGGATGCCTGGGAAACCTGGCAAGGACGGAGGTTTCGAGCGCTGGCGAGACCTCGATATCGACGATGTAGACCTGCTGTAGCTCGGCCTTGCGCGCATCGAAGCTGCGCTTGTAGACGGTGTGGCGGGTGATGTCGCCGCGCGCGATGCCCAGCGTCGCAGCGATGAGCGCGGGCAGCGCCTCGGGGGCGTGCTCCAGCGGGAGCTTGAGTTCGGTCAGACGGATCATGGCGTTCCTTGGCTTGTATTGATCAAGCAGAAGAGGCCGCCATGATACGCGGCGGCGCAACGGCGGTCTTGCTGGGATAATCCGGTCTGTGAAGTTGGCCAGACCGCCGCTGGCGCTAGTCCCGAAAGGGCGCGCTGGAGGAACGTCCGGACTGCACAGGGCAGCGTAGGAGGTAACACCTCTCCACCGTGAGGTGAGGATCAGAGCAACAGAGACGAGTCGCAGCGGGGTAACCCGATGCGGGTGAAACGGGCAATCTCTACGCGCAGCAATACCAAATAGGCACACGCTGACGGGGCCCCCCGAGTGTGCGGGTAGGTAGCACCGAGCCGGTGGGGCGACCCCCGGCCCAGATTAATGGCGGTCACACCGCAGGCAACTGCGGCGCACAGAATCCGGCTTATCGGCCAACTTCACACTTATCACCATGGACGCTGCCGCGGCAGCGCCCATTTTTTCTCAGCGCTGCTTGCCGGCGAGTGCCCCCGCCAGAGCGAACACCGAGTTCGGCGCGGTGGTCTTGACGGGTTCGAGCTTGCGCTGGGCAAAGATGCCGCGCCGGCTGGCAGGGCGCGCCTCCACCTGCACACCCTTGGCGCGCTGCTCCTCGCAGAGCTGTTGCAGTTTGATGGACTGCAGATGCTCCATCATGCGGCTGTTCAGGCCGCTCCACAGATCCTGTGTCAATTGCCAGCCTGCTTCGCCGGCATCGGTCGAGGCATCGGCCTGCAGGGCGCGCGCACCTTCGACCGCGCGGATGATGTCGGCAACGCTGATCTGCTGCGCGTTGCGGCCCAGGGTGTAGCCCCCGCCCGGTCCGCGCGTGCTCTCCACCAGACCGTACTGGCGCAGCTTGCTGAACAGTTGTTCCAGATAAGACAGCGAGATCTGCAGCCGCAGCCCGATGGAGTTCAGGGGCACGGGCCCCGTGGTCTCGCGCAGGGCGAGATCAATCATGGCACCGACGGCAAACCGGCTCTTGGCGCTTAAACGCATGGCAGTTTCCTTTCTGCGGACAGGTTGAGCGGGCAGAAAGCGCCCGCAGGAAATACTTTAAGGTTTGTTGATATTCCGGTAAATTCGTATTTTCAAAGAAAATAGATCGAGAAAACCGAAGTGAAAGAGGTCCCATGAACTTCAAGCATCTGCACTATTTCTGGGTGGCCGCAAGATCTGGCGGAATTCTCAAGGCGGGTGAGCAATTACACACAACGCCGCAAACCCTGTCTGGCCAGATCAAGTTGCTCGAAGAAAGGCTGGGACGCAAGCTGTTCCGCAAGAGCGGCCGCCAGCTCGAACTCACCGACGACGGCCGCGTGGCCCTGGGCTATGCCGACGAGATCTTCACGCTCGGCGCCGAACTGGAGGCGGCCTTGCGCCAGCCGCTGAGCGGGCCGCGGGTGCTGGACTTTCGCGTGGGGGTGGCGGACTCGGTGGCCAAGTCGGTCGCCTACCGCCTGCTGGAGCCCGCCATGGACCTGGAGGTGCCGGTGCGGCTGATCGGCGTGGAGGGCAAGTTCCCCGATCTGCTGGCGCAGCTGGCCCTGCACCGGCTGGACCTGGTGATTGCCGACGAGCCGCTGACGCGGCGCATTAGTGTGAAAGCCTACAACCACGCCCTGGGCACCTCGCGCATGAGCTTTTTCTGCGCCCCGGCGCTGCGCAGCCAGCTGCAGGGCGCTTTCCCTCAGTGCCTGCACGGCGCCCCCATGCTGATCCAGGGGGCGGCCTCCTCGGTGCGTCAGCAGCTTGACGCCTGGCTGGCACGTCACCAGATCCAGCCGCGCTTCGTGGGCGAGTTCGACGACGGTGCACTGATGACGGCCTTCGGACGGGAAGGCCGGGGGGTGTTCATGTCGCCCAGCGTGCTTGAAGCCGAGACCGTGGCCCATTACGGCGTGGAGGTGCTCGGCCGCGGCGACGAGGAGTTGGTCGAGGAGTTCTATGCGGTTTCGGTGGAGCGGCGCATCAAGCACCCGGCGGTGGCGGCCATCACGCAGGCGGCGCGCGGCCGACTGTTCCGCGCCTGAGGCTTCAGCCCGGGCAGGCCGCGGCACCGAGCCCGGCCTTCAGTCGCTGGGCGCGCTCGGGCGTGGCCGGGTGGGTGCTGAACCAGTCCCCCATCGTGCTGCTGCCGGCTTTGGGCTCAGCCTCGGCCGTCGGTTTGCCGCCGCGGGACATGCCCAGCAGTAGGTCGGCCATGGGGGCGGTGGGGCGCTGCGCCAGCGTCATCAGCTGCAGCGCAAAGCAGTCGGATTCGTTCTCGTGCTGGCGACGGTAGGCCAGGCCGGTCAGCACCGTGCTGGTCATGGACACCAGGCTGGAGACGTCGCCCAGGGCCAGCCCGAGGCCGACGTTGAGCACGCCCTGCTCGACGATGAGCCGGGTACCGTGGCGGTGTTCGACGTGGCCGATCTCGTGGGCCAGCACGCCCAGCAGCGCGTCGTCGCCCAGGCCCTGTTTGGCGGCGGCCTCGACCAGTTCGTCGGTCATTACCAGGGTGCCACCGGGCAGGGCAAAGGCGTTGGGGCCCATGCCGCGTCGGAAGTACAGCTCATAGCGTGGGGCGTAGGCCGGATAACGCTTGAGCTGCGGTGACAGGCGGGCCAGCAGCTCGGTGAACTGCGTGCGCAGATCCTGCTGGCGCTCGGGGGGGAGTTGGCTGGGTTTGAGCCAGGCCTGGTCGACCTGGGCCATGGCCTTCTGGCTCAGGCTGAGCTCCCACGCCAGCGGCACATGGCGGCTGAGCTGGGCCGCCGCCCAGGGCGTGCCCCAGCGATAGAAGGCCAGCAGGCCGGCCACGGCCACGAGCAGCACGCCCAGCAGCACGGGCCAATGGGTCTGCATGCGCTGGGCCAGGCCGGGGCGGGCACCTGCGGCGGCCAGGGCCTGCTGCCAGGCCTGGGGCTGGTCGATCTCCACGCTGCCGTGGTCGCGCAGCGCCACGGTGATGCGCTCCGGTGCGCGCCCTGCACTCCACTGGGGTGGCCACTCGACCTCGTCGTATTCGAAGCGGCGCGAGGCGGCATGCGCCAGGTCCACCACATGCAGGTGCAGGGTCGGACCGCGGGGGCCGGGCTCCAGCGCGATCAGCACCTCACGCGGACGGCTGTGGCGGCCGTTGAACCATTTGGCCCGCAGGGGCGCGGCGGGGCTGGGTGTCGTCTCTGACATGGGTGGCCTCTTGCTAGCCCACGATGTCCAGGCCCGCGACATCGGCCAGCGCATCGCCCAGGCCATCCTGCTGGCGCACCAGTTCGCCGACCAATTGGTCCAACCCGCCCTTGACGTGCAGTGTGACCGAGTCGGATTTCATGCGGTATTCGCTGACGCGCGCAAAGGGGCGGTAAAAACCCAGGGTCAGGAAGGTGAGCAGGGTGTTCTTGATGCGCAGGCGCACAAAGGGCCAGTGCCGCAGATCGCACTTGAAGCGGGCGATCTGGCTCAGGCCCACATTGCTCCAGATCAGCTTGAACATGCGGGCTTCGCGGTAGGCGCGGGCCGGCGCCGATGCGAGGACCAGGGCCAGGATGGCGACGATCACGATGATGAAGATCAGCAGGAACATGGCCGGACCGCGGGCCGTGCTGAACATCGACTGAACGGTGTAAACCGAGCCGGCGGCCAGCGCCAGAATCAGGGCCACGCCGCCCAGGAACACGACGATGGTTGCGCCCCAGATGCGCACGAAGTCGCTGTAGACCGGTTTCCAGCGGCCGTGTTGTTTGCCGATGCCGGCACGCAGCACCAGCAGGCTCTTGTAGTTGAACTCCACGCGGATGATGCACAGCACGCTGAGTGCCAGGCCGATGGCGATCAGCCCCCACATGGTCGGACTCACGGTGGGCCAAGCGGGCACGGGGGTGCCGCGCGAGGTGCTCGCAGTTGGGGTGGGCAGGTCGGCGGCCAAGGCGTCGAGCCCGTAGTTGATGCCGACCCACATCGCGGCCATCAGGAAGATCGGCCAGCTGGCCACGTAGACGTCCTTCCAGCTGGCGGCGAAGTGCAGCTGCAGGCCGCGCCAGCGCGTGCTGGCCAGGCGAAAGCGCATGGCGCTGCCCCAGATATAGGGCGCCAGCAGGGCGGCGCCTACGATGAAGACCAGCACCATGGTCTCTTGCCCGGTCTCGGCGGCAATCTTGTAGGCCAGGTAAAGCAGGACAAAGAGGATGAAGCTCACCACCATCTTGCGCAGCGGCGCGGTGAACTCCAGCGGGCTGCCGGCGATCATGGTGTGGTCGTAGAAATAACGCGCGGTGCGCCGGCGCGCCCAGGGCGTGTACAGGCCCAGCGTGACGATGGACAGCAGCAGGTTGACGATCCAGACCCGGAAGTACTCGCCGCCGCTGCCGGAAAACCGGAGACGGTAGGCGGCGATGCCGTGGCGCACTGTCGTACTGTTCATGTCGCTCCCTGTTTTGACCTTGCGCGTTCAGTTTAGCAGCGCCGTTGTCATCTTCCCTGGGCGCTAGAAACGTTCGTGGGCCTGCAGGTAGCGCCATTGCCCGGGCGGCAATTGGGTCATGGGCACGCGCCCGATGCGGATGCGTTTCATGGTCAGGATCTGCAGGCGGGCGCGTTCGCACACGTAGGCGATCAGGCCGGGGTGCACGCCCTTGATGGCAAAGCGCAGTTTGCTGCGGCCCTCCCCGCTGCTGTTGAGGCTGGCCTTGAGCGGGGGCAGCGGCTGGCCGCGCGCGTCGGTGCTGCGCATCAGCAGCGCCAGTTGCTCGACCGAGACCTCGCCCTGGACTTCGACCGTCACTTCCACCTCGATCAGGCGCTCGTCTTCGCTCAGTTTTCGCGCCACGCGAGCGTCCTGGGTGTACACCAGCAGGCCGCTGGCGGCGCCCTCCAGCGGCACCAGGGGGGTGAGCTGGTTGAAGTGGCGCTTGAGCACGCGAACGCCGCTGGGGTCGTCGTGCCAGTGCGAGGCGGCGCTCAAGAGCTGAAGGGGAGCTGACTGGCCGGCGGGTTTGTGCAGCAGCAGCGTCACCGGTGGGAGCTCCATCAGCCGGGCGTTCGGGTCGAGTTCGATCTTCTCGTGCAGCACCCGGAAATGCGGCTCTTCCACCACCTGGCCGTTGACCCGGACCCAGCCGCCCTCGATGTACTGTTCGGCCTCGCTGCGCGAGCAGGGCAGCAGCGCGGCCAGCCGCTTGGACAGGCGCACGGGTTCGCTCATGGTGTGCCTTGTGATTGCAGCCGTTCGACATGGGCCAGCAGAGAGCGTTTGGCCAGCGGCCAGATGCCTTGCGGGACGTCGTCGTAGGCAAGGGTCACCCAGTCGTCCAGCGTGCCCTGGGGCCGGGCCTGCATGGCCACGCGCACCTTGGCTTCGCGGGCCAGCCGGTGGGCTTTCAGTTTCGAGATGACGGTGCGTGCCTCGTCCATCACGTGGCCGTGCGCCGGCAGGATGTAGCCCAGGCCCAGGGCAAGGCAGGCCGCGTCCAGTGCGTCCAGCGCGTCGAGGTAGGCCGTCATGTTGCCATCGGGCGGGTTGATCACCGTGGTGCTGCCGTTGAGGATGTGGTCGCCCGAGAACAGCAGGCGGTCCTGCGCCAGCATCAGGCATAGGTGGTTGGCCGCGTGGCCTGGCGTGTGGATGGCCTGCAGGCTGTGGCGCGGGCTGCCATCGGCGGTTTGCAGGGTGAGGTGCTCGCCATCGGCCAGGACACGGTCGGGCACGAAGTGGCTGACGGGGCTGGCGGTGGGCGCCGACGGCAGGCCCAGCACGGGCGGGGTGTTGCCGCCGCGCTGTGCGCACAGCGCCTGCAGGGGCCGAGCGGCCGGGGCGTGGTCGGCATGCGAGTGGGTGCAGATGATGAGGCGGATGTCACCGCCGGCAGCCTGCCACAGGCGTTCGATGTGCGCCGGCTCGTCCGGGCCCGGGTCGATGACCAGCCAGCCCGTGGCGACGTCGCCGATCAGATAGCTGTTGGTGCCGGGGCCGGTCATCAGGCCGGGGTTGGGTGCCGTCAGGCGCAGGACGTGCGGCAGCAGGGCGACGGGCTGCTCGTGTTGCCAGCTCGGTGCGGCCAGCAGGCCGGCTTGGGGTTCTTGCGGAGTGGACGGGACGGACTTTGGACTTACCATGGGGCGATTCTGCACGACCCAAGGAGTAGACCCCATGATGAAAAAACGTACTGCCCTGCGCCTGTGGCTGGCCCTGGCCGGCGCCGCCTGCCTCGGGCTGGGTCAGGCGGCCTTGGCCCAGGAATGGCCGGCCCGTCAGGCCATCAAGCTGGTGGCGGTGTTCCCGCCCGGTGGCTCGGTGGACCAGGTCTCGCGCCTGCTGGCGCCCTACCTGCAGCAGGAGCTGGGGCAGAACATCATCGTCGAGAACAAGGGCGGTGCCTCCGGCTCCATCGGGGCGGCCGCCGTGGCTGCTGCGCCCGCTGATGGCTACACCTTCGCCGTGGTGTTCGACACCCATGGCGTCAATCCCAGCCTGATTCCCAACCTGCCCTTCGACTCGAAGAAGGATCTGAGCACGGTCGTCGTGATCGGCACCTCGCCCATGGTCCTGGCCACGCATGCGGGCTCCGAGTTCAAGACTTTCGCCGACGTGGTGGCCGCTGCCAAGGCCGCCAAGGGCGCGAGCTACGGCTCGATCGGTTCAGGCAGCCTGGGGCATCTGGCCATGGCGCTGCTGGGCAAGAACGGCGGCCTGAACTTCACCCACATCCCGTACAAGGGCGGTGGCCCGCTGATGAACGACGCCGTTGCCGGCCACGTGCCCCTCTCCATCGGCTCGGTCTTCGTGACCAAGCCCCACATTGACAGCAAACGCATGCGCGCGCTGGCGGTGACCACCAGCAAACGCGCGCCTGACCTGCCGGACGTGCCGACGATTGCCGAAAGCGGTTTTGCCGGTTTCGACGCGCCGGCCTGGTGGGCCGTGCTGGCCCCGGCCAAGACGCCCGCGGCCATCGTCCAGCGCATGAACGATGCCATCAACAAGGTCATGAAGAACCCCGAGGTCGCCAAGCGTCTGGATGCCCAGGGCATCGACGTGCTGGGCGGCACGCCGCAGGCCGGGCAGGCCTTCATCGAGCGCCAGATGGATATCTGGGGCAAGGTGGTGAAGGACAACGATATCAAGCCGGATTGAGGTTGTCCGCGTTTTAGTGGTCTTGTTTGTCGGTGCTGCGGCTGGCGCCACGGCTTTCTCTTCCCCACTCACTCCCCCCGCCCTTAGCACTCGCAATGCGAGTGCGGGCTGATGCCCGCCATGGGCGCGCAACGGCAAGCCGTTGCGTAGCCGCCCCACCGGGCGGAAGAGGGAGCCTGGATTTGGCTTCTGGTCTCCGATTCAGCTTCTACAACGCAGACGTCGCCACTTTTCTCTTCTCGGCAATATTTCCGGCCCACGGTCGTAGAGACCTCGGTGGACACAGGCTCGGCTCCGGCTGGCTACTGGGTGCCAGCGACGAGCCCAAGGCGTACCGGTCGATCCCCATTAACTACGACCATTGCCCTGAAATCTCCGCGTGAAGCCGCAGTGGCAAAGCCTCGCCCGTGATTCCGTCGCCGGAGCACGAGGTCAAATGAGGCTCCCTCTTCCGCCCGGCGGGGCGGGAGAGGGCGGGGGGAGTGAGTGGGGAGTGAGTGGGGGAAAGGAAGTGCCTTGCGGAGCAAACAAAACTGAGGAAAAGGTCAAGATTCCGGTGTGACCTGCAAGGCCACCAGGAACCGCGCCACCATGTTGTAGGTGGCAATCGCGCTGGTCAGCTCGACGATCTGGGTCTCGTTGAAATGCTGGCGCAGGGCGTCAAAGACCTCGTCGGTCACCTTCACGTCCAGCGTCATCTGCGCGGCATAACGGATCACCAGCGTTTCCAGTTCACTCAGGGAGGGATCACGCGGGATGCCGCGTGGATCGGTCTTGACGAAGGCGTTGAGCGCATCCAGCTGCGCCTGGGTGCCGCCAGCACCCAGGAAATCCGGAGCGTGGTGGTGGTACTCGTACTTGGCGCCGGTGAGCAGGGCCACGGTGCAGATGCCCAGTTCGCGCAGCTTGCGACTGGTGGGCAACTCGCTGCGCACGGCCTTGAGGTAGGTGTTCCAGCCGCGTGCCAGGGGCTCGCTCCACAGCAGGGCGCGGTCCAGGTTGATCAGGGTGCCACCGCGGCGCGCGAGGATGGCGTCCACCAGATCTTGCGGTTGGGGCTTGCGTTCGGGGGTCCAGTCGGGCAGTCGCATCGTTGTTTTCTCGTGAGTGGGGAAGTGAATTGAGGCGGACAGCCTCAAGGATACGCGTTGAAACGGCGGATAATTTGCGGCCATGCGTATCCGCTTTACCAAGATGCAGGGTGCGGGCAATGATTTTGTCGTGCTCGACGAGACCCGCGGTCGCCTGGGCCTGTCCACCGCCCAGTACCGCTGGCTGGCCGACCGTCACTTCGGTGTCGGCGCCGACCAGATCCTCACCGTGCGCCCGGCTCCCGCGGCGGGCATTGATTTCGAATACGTGATCCACAACGCCGACGGCGCCGAGGTCGAGCAGTGCGGCAACGGCGCGCGCTGCTTCGCGCGGTACGTGCGCGAGCAGGGGCTGACGGCCAGGGATGTGATCCGCGTGCAGACCCTGGGCGGCGTGATCGAGCCGCGTCTGACCCACGACGGCCGTGTGACTGTGGACATGGGCGCACCCATCTTCGAGTTGCCGCGCATCCCCTTTGACGGTGCCGGCCTCACGCCCTTGACCCATGGGGAGGGGGTGACCTGGCCCTTGCCGGTCGATGGTGCGACCGTGCCGGTCGCTGTGGTCTCCATGGGCAACCCGCATGCGGTGCAGCTGGTGGCCGACGTCGACACGGCGCCCGTGCAGGCGCAAGGCCCTTTGATCGAACACCACCCGCGCTTCCCGCGCCGTGTCAACGCCGGTTTTCTGCAGGTGCTCGACCGCACGCACGTGAAGCTGCGCGTCTGGGAGCGCGGCGCCGGCGAGACCCTGGCCTGCGGCACCGGCGCCTGCGCGGCGGTGGTGGCCGGCATCCGCCTGGGTCTGCTCGATGCGCGCGTGGACGTGCAGACGCGCGGCGGCACGCTCACCATCGAGTGGGCCGGCCAGACCAGCCCGGTCTTGATGACCGGCCCGGCCACCACCGTGTTCCAGGGCGAAGTCGATGTGCCCATCCTATGAAACCGATCAACGCTCAACACCCGGACCCCAAACACCCATGACCGAACAAGACATCGCCAATTACCTGCATGGCAACCCTGAGTTCTTCGAGCGTCAGGCCGACCTGCTGGCCGCCGTGCGTCTGATCAGCCCGCACAGCCGGCGTACGGTCAGCCTGCAGGAACGCCAGGCCGAGATGCTGCGCGAGAAGATCCGGATGCTCGAAGGCCGCCTGATCGAGATGATTCGCCACGGCAGCGACAACCTGGCGCTGTCCGATCGCATGCTGTGCTGGGCGCGCGACCTGTTCCTCACGCAGGATGCGGACGCCCTGCCCGAGGCGATTGCCGAGTCGATCCAGCTGCAGTTTGCCGTGCCTCAGGTCGCCATCCGCGTCTGGGACGTGAACCCGGATTTCGCCGGCGCATCCTTCGCGCAAGGGGTGAGCGAAGACGCACGCCTGCTGGCCAGCTCGCTGCGCGAGCCCTTTTGCGGCGTCAACTCGGGTTTCGAGGCCACCGCCTGGCTGGCCCATCCCTCGCAAGCCGTGTCACTGGCCCTGCTGCCCCTGCGGGCGCTGGAGTCGCACGCTGCTTCCGGCGCCCGTCCACTGGGCGGCGCCGGCAACAGCGGCACGGCCTTCGGCATGCTGGTGCTGGCCTCTCCTGACGCCCAGCGCTACACGAGCACCATGGGCACGGAGTTCCTGGCCCGCATCGCCGAAGTGGCGAGCGCGGCCCTGACGCCGCTGAGGTAAGGCATGACGATCCCCGCCGCGCCAGCTGGCGACGATCAGGGGCTGAGCGCCGCCGGGCCGCCCCAAGGCGCGAACACCCCCATGGGGCTGACGCCTGCGGCTCCGAGCCTGCCTGCGCAGGCTGGGACAGGCGGAAGAGTCGCTGTGTCTCGCGGCGACATGTCCAGCGCAGCACACGAAGTGGCAAGCGAGGGGGCTTTGGTTGAGCGCTATCTCGAGCACGTGCGGGTGGAAAGGCGTCTGGCGCAGCGTACCGTGGAGCTTTATGCGCTGGATTTGCGCAAGCTCGTCGAGGCTGCCATGCAGGCCCAGGTACCCCTGCTTCAGGTGCACAGCGCCCACGTGCGCCGCTGGATCGCGCAGATGCACGGCGGCGGGCGCAGCGGGCGCGGCATCGCGCTCATCCTCTCCGGTTGGCGCGGGTTTTATGCCTGGCTCGGGCGCGAGAGCCTGGTGGCCAGCAACCCGGTGCAGGATGTGCGTGCGCCCAAGGCGGCCAAGCCCCTGCCCAAGGCCTTGAGTGTTGACGATGCCGTGCAACTGGCCGGCTTCCACGCGGAAGACAACGATCCCTGGCTGGAGGCGCGCGACGCTGCCATGGTGGAGTTGCTCTACAGCAGCGGCCTGCGCGTGAGCGAGCTGACGGGGCTGGACGTGAGGGCCAGTGCTGCAGCGCGCGGCTGGATCGACTTGCAGGCCGGCGAGGCCCACGTGCTGGGCAAGGGCAGCAAGCGGCGCAGCGTGCCGGTGGGCTCGGCGGCCATGGCGGCTCTGAGGTCATGGCTGCAGCTGCGCGCCAGCACGGGCGTCGCGGCCGAGCAGCCCGCCTTGTTCATCGGGCGCAACGGCACCCGGCTGACCCCGCAGTCGATCTGGCAGCGCCTGAAGCGCCGCAGCCTGCAGGCCGGACTGGCGACGCCCGTGCATCCGCACATGCTGCGCCACTCGTTCGCCAGCCACGTGCTGCAGTCCAGCAGCGATTTGCGCGCGGTACAGGAGCTGCTGGGCCACGCCAACATCAGCACCACGCAGGTCTACACGCGGCTCGATTTCCAGCACCTGGCACGCGCCTACGACGCGGCGCATCCGCGCGCGCGCAGCAAGGCGCCCGGCAAAGACTCAAGCCCGCTCAAGCGCGGGGAGGGCGCGTGAGCGGGGCCGAGGGTCCCTAGAAGGTTTCCCAGTCGCTGTCGGCGCTCTTGGCGGCGGCGACAGGGCGTGCCGGTGCGGCAGCCTTGGTGGTTTTCGGAGCATCCAGACGGCGCTCCTGCCCGGGGTAGGGCGCGGGCTTGGCCGTCGGCACACGCACAGGCGCTTTTCGGTTGGACAGCGCCGGTGGGGTCCCTGCGGGCCCGGCGCCGCCCGCCAGCTTGAACACGGCCACCGATTGCACCAAGTCCTGGGCCTGGCTCTTGAGACTGCTGGCCGCGGCGGCCATCTGCTCCACCAGGGCGGCGTTCTGCTGCGTGGTCTGGTCCATGCTGGTGATGGCTTCGCCGACCTGAGACACGCCGGCGCTTTGCTCGCTGCTGGCCGCGCTGATCTCGCCCATGATGTCGGTCACGCGCCGGATCGCGGCCACCACCTCATTCATGGTGGCGCCGGCCTGGTCGACCTGGGCCGTGCCCTGCTCGACCCGCTGCACGCTGTCCGTGATCAGGTTCTTGATCTCCTTGGCCGCTTCGGCGCTGCGCCCGGCCAGCGAGCGCACCTCGGAGGCCACCACCGCAAAACCGCGCCCCTGTTCGCCGGCCCGCGCGGCTTCCACCGCGGCATTGAGGGCCAGGATGTTGGTCTGGAAGGCGATGCCGTCGATCACGCTGATGATGTCGTGGATCTTGCGCGCGCTGTCGTTGATGCCCTTCATGGTGTCCACCACCTGGGCCACCACCTCGCCGCCCTGGATGGCCACGGTGCTGGCGCTTTGCGCGAGCTGGTTGGCCTGGCGGGCGTTGTCTGCGTTCTGCTTCACGGTGGAGGAGAGTTCCTCCATGCTGGCCGCAGTCTGCTCGAGCGCGCTAGCCTGGCTTTCGGTTCGTCCCGACAGATCGTGGTTGCCCTGGGCGATCTCGGCGCTGGCGGTGGAGACGCTCTCACTGCCCTCGCGAACGCGGGAGACCACCTGGGCCAGCGCAGCCTGCATATCGTGCAGGGAGTGCAGCAGGTTGCCGATCTCGTCCCGCGTGTTGGCATGGATGGGTGAACTCAGGTCGCCCTCGGCGACCTTGCGGGCCAGGCTGGCGGCATAGCCCACGCCACCCGAGATGGCGTGGCTCAGCGTGCGAGCGATCAGCAGGCCCAGGACGATGGTCACGAGCAGGGCGCCCAGGTTGCCGATCATCACATTGCGTTGCAGGGCGGCATTGGTGTCGCGCGCCAGAATGGAGCCGTCCTGCGACAGCTCGGCGAGCGCCCGCAACTCAACCAGCATCGCATCGAAGGTCTGCAGCCCCGGACCTTTGAGGATGTCCATGGCTTCCTCGTCGCGGCGCTGGCGCGCCAGACCCACAATCTCCGTCTGCTGCGCCTGGTACTTCTTCCATTCGCCCTGGAACTTGTCGAAACGGGAGGCCTCTTCGCCGGGCGAGATGATCCGGGCATAGCCCTGTGATTCGGTGTTGACGGCCTCCCGCAGCCCATCCATCTGCTTTTCCAGGGCGC
The DNA here is from genome assembly GCA_030695415.1 of Hylemonella sp. GTDB lineage: Bacteria > Pseudomonadota > Gammaproteobacteria > Burkholderiales > Burkholderiaceae_C > Hylemonella. Next base: position 30,948 of record JAUYQZ010000017.1, on the reverse strand, counting down.
GGCGCTCGTCCTCGCCGGGGACCAGCAGGTGCTGGAACTGCGCCGCGCGCAGCCGGCTGGCCTGGGTGCCCAGGAAGCCGGTGTGCAGGGCGCTGGGCAGCAGCTGATCGGAGATCTGCTTGGCATTCGCGTTCAGTGCATTCGTACCAAAGAGGGCCAGCCCGGACTGGATGGCCGCCAGGAACAGGACCAGGATGAAGCCACCCATGAGCTTGGTTCCCAGCTTGACGTCCTTCAATCGCATACCTACCTCCTCAGGCAATGACCCTTTCCCCTACTCTAACCCGATTGGCGGCGGAGGAAAGCCCGGAAAAGCCCGACAATTCAGCCCATGAAAATGATACGTATCAAGGAGGGCAAGGAGCGCTCGCTGCTGCGTCGCCACCCCTGGCTCTTCGAATCGGCCCTGGCCAAGGGCGGCGGGGACAGCGGCGAGACGGTGCGCGTGGAGTCCGCGCAGGGGGAGTTTCTGGCCTGGGCGGCGTTCAGTCCGTCCTCGAAAATCCGCGCCCGCGTCTGGAGTTTTGATGAAAAACAGCGCATCGATGCCGCTTTTTTCGCAAGCCGGGTGAGCGCGGCCATCCACGCGCGCGCACGGTTCGACATCCGCAGTGACGGCCTGCGCCTGATTCATGGCGAATCCGACGGCCTGCCCGGCCTGATCGTGGACCGCTATGGCGACACCCTGGTCGCCCAGTTCCTGAGTGCCGGGGCCGAGCGCTGGAAAGGCGTGCTGGCCGACGCGCTACTGGCCGAAACCGGCCTGGGCCGGCTGTACGAGCGCTCAGACGCCAGCGCGCGCGGGCTCGAAGGACTGCCGGAGGTGAGCGGATGGCTGCGCGGCGAGGGCCCCACCGGGCTGGTGCTGCGCGAACACGAATGGCGCCTGGGACTGGACATTGCCCAGGGTCACAAGACCGGTTTCTACCTGGACCAGCGTGACAGCCGCAAGCGTTTTGCCGACTATGCGGCCCGGCTCAAGTTCCAGCGCGTGCTCAACTGCTATTGCTACACCGGCGGTTTCAGCGTGGCGGCGCTGGCCGGTGGCGCGGCCCATGTCACATCGATCGACTCTTCCGGGCCGGCCATCGAGCAGGCGCGCGCCAATGTCGCGCTCAACGGCTTCGATGCGTCGCGCACTGAATTTCTCGACGCCGATGTCAACGCCAGCCTGCGGCGGTTTGTGGAGGAGGGACGCACCTTTGACGCCATCGTGCTGGACCCGCCGAAGTTCGCGCCCACGGTGGCGCACGCCGAACGCGCCGCGCGTGCCTACAAGGACATCAACCGCCTGGCCCTCAAGATTCTGGAGCCCGGTGGCGTGCTTTTCACCTACTCCTGTTCGGGCGGCATCAGTGCCGACCTGTTCCATAAGATCGTCGCCTCGGCCGGCGCGGACGCCGGCGTGGACGGCTACATCCACGAGCGCATGGGCGGCGCACCGGACCACCCCATGACGATCAACTTTCCCGAAGGCGAGTACCTCAAGGGACTGGTGGTGATGCGCAAGGGCTGAGTCGGCGCCAGGCCCGAGCGCCGAGGCGACGTGACGAAGCCGTTAAACTCTCCCCTCCCCCGCTTTCATGCCGGGCCCCGCTCGCGAAGAACGCAAGTTGGCGGCCAGTCCTTTCCGAGATTGCACCCATGTCCCTGATTCCCGCCACCATCCTCACCGGTTTCTTAGGTTCCGGCAAGACCACGCTGCTCAAGCGCGTGCTGCAGGAAGCGCATGGCCAGAAGATCGCCGTGATCGAGAACGAGTTTGGTGAAGAAAACATCGACACGGACATCCTGGTCGCCGACACGACCGAACAGATCATCCAGATGAGCAATGGCTGCATCTGCTGCACCATCCGTGAGGACCTGCGTACCACCCTGCAGGACCTGGCGGCCAGAAAGCGCAAGGGCGAACTGGACTTCGAGCGCGTGGTGATCGAGACCACGGGCCTGGCCGATCCCGGCCCGGTGACCCAGACCTTCTTCATGGACGACGAGATCGCCGAGAGCTACCTGCTGGACTCGGTCATCACCCTGGTGGACGCCAAGCATGCGGCCCAACAGCTCAACGACCGGCAGGAAGCGCGCCGCCAGGTGGGCTTTGCCGACCAGATTTTCATCAGCAAGACCGACCTGGTTTCGGCCGACGAGCTGGCCGCGCTGCAGCACCGCCTCAAGCACATGAACCCGCGCGCACCGCAGAAGGCGGTGCACTTCGGCGAGGTGGCGCTCAGCGAGGTGTTCGATTTGCGCGGCTTCAACCTGAACGCGAAGCTGGAGATCGACCCGGAGTTCCTGAAGGAAGATGACCATGCGCACCATGACCACGCGCACGGTGAGCATTGCGACCATCCTTCGCACCAGCATGGCCAGGGCCACCACCATCACCATGACGACGATGTGAAAAGCTTCGTCTTCCGCTCCGAGCGAGCCTTCGATCCGGCCAAGCTGGAGGACTTCCTGGGCGCCATCATCAACATCTACGGCCCGCGCATGCTGCGCTACAAGGGCGTGCTGTACATGAAGGGCACCGAGCGCAAGGTGATCTTCCAGGGCGTGCACCAGCTCATGGGCAGCGACCTGGGTCAGCCCTGGGCCGAAGGTGAGCAGCGCCTGAGCAAGATGGTCTTCATCGGCATCGACCTGCCCAAGGACATCTTGCTGCAGGGCCTGGAACAGAGTCTGGTCTGAATCCCGACGGGTTCCGATCGCCGGGCAGTGTCTCGGTTTCGCAACCCCTGCGTCCGGACCGTGAATGACGGGACGTTTGCTCGCCATAAATTTTCGCTGCAAGCCGTAGCGGGGCCTGCAATGCGGGTATAACAGCAGGCCAGAAGAAACTAGCGCAGGCCCAGCTTGCCAGGAGACAAGAAGTGAAAGCCAAACCAGGAAAGGTTCCCGTGTCTTCCAAAGCCAAATCTGTCGTGGGCACGGTCAAGCCGGCCCCCAAGAAAGCTGCTGCCAAGCCGGCAGCCAAGGCCAAACCGTCGGTGAAGACCGCCAAGCCCGGGGCGGCCAAGAACGCCGCGTCCAAGTCCCCCGCCAAGAAGGCGGCCGCCAAATCGGCCCCCAAGAAGACGGCGGCCAAGCCGGTGGCCAAAAAGGTCGCCGTGAAAGCGGCCGCCCCCAAGAAAGCAGTTGCCAAGCCAGCCGCCAAGGCCGGCAAAGCCCCTGTCAAGGCGGCGGCAAAGACGCCGGCCAAGACGCCTGCGCCTTTGCCGGCGAAGTCGACCCCCGTCATGCCTGAGTCCCCGGCCCGTACGGCGAAAGCCTCGGCCCGACTCGCGCAGCTGACCGTTCCCTCCATGGCCCAGTCGGTGGCATCCACCGCTGTCAAGGCCAGTTACACCCCCACCATGTCCCAGACCCTGATCGCCCCCCCCCTGCCTTCCTCCGTCAAAAAAGACCCCAAGCTCGTCAACAACTGGAAGACCAAGCCGGGTGAAACCCTGAGCGACGATGAGCTGGTCGCCATGCCGGACAGCGAGTACATGAACGACAAGCAGCTGGCCGCCTTCCGGGTGCGCCTGCAGCGCCTCAAGCAGGACATCCTGAACAACGCTGGCGAGACCACCGAGCACCTGCGCGAGGACACCGTCATCGTGCCGGACCCGGCCGACCGCGCCACCATCGAGGAAGAGCACGCGCTGGAACTGCGTACCCGTGACCGCGAGCGCAAGCTGCTCAAGAAGATCGAGCAGTCGATCGCTCGCATCGATGCCGTTGACTACGGCTACTGCGACGAGACCGGCGAGCCCATCGGCGTGAGTCGCCTGCTGGCCCGCCCCACCGCCACGCTGTCGCTGGAAGCCCAGCAGCGTCGCGAGCTCAAGCAGAAGATGTTCGGGGATTGATCCGCAACACAGGCCCCGACTGACGCGAACCGCACAATCCAAACATGGCTGAAGAGGAAAACCGTTCCGGCTTGCTGTCCAAGGTGGCCAAGTTCGTGCGCAATCCGACCAAGGATTGGTCCGAGCTTGACCAGAAGGAGCCGGAGGCCGACAGCGGCTACAGCAAGGAAGCGCTCAAGGAGATGATCGAGCGCAAGCGGCAGAACGACTTCGTACGCAGGCGTGAATTCGATCATCTGCGCAAGTTGCGCCGGCGCGAACCGCTGGGGCCGGCCGATCAGGCTGGCAGGCCTTCCTTCTTCCAGAGCAGCCTGTCCTCCAACCACGACGACCGCGCCGAGACCCTGAAGAAGATCGACGAGATCGAGGCGCAGATGTCGCGCCAGTGGTGGAAGGGCAAGGAGTCTGCCTCGCGTGCTGGCGGCTTCCCCGTCGCGGCCCCGGGGCCGGGTTTTGGCCCCGATGCAGGGCCGACCGAACCCGCTCCGACCACCGCAGCCAACGCCGCGGCGAAAAGCAATTCGGAGCCCGAGGACAGCCGATTCCAGCCGACCGAAGCCTCCGACCTGCGCCCCAGCAGACCCCAGTGGGGGGATTCGCCGCAGGCCGGCGAATATCCGCCGACCCAGCTGGCCGAGCCTGCTCCCATGGCGGCGCGGCAGGGGATGCCTGGCCCTGGCATGTCGGCGGGCTCCGGGCGTGCGCCATCCAGTCGTTCGCAGATCCTGCAGCCGGTGGTGGCACCCCGTTCACCGATGGGGGCTGGTTTTTCGACCCAGCGCCTCTACGCTGCGACGCCCTCAGACAACCTGACCGATCCGGATCTGGAGGACGCCGCCATCCGCTTCGCCAATGGCGACGATGTCGGCGCCGAGCAAAGCCTGATGAATGCCCTGCATGGCGATAGCCTGCGCCCCGATCTGGCGGAGACCTGGATGTCGGCCCTGTTCGACCTCTACCGCGCCACCGGGCAGCAGGCGCGCTTCGACAGCGTGGCCCTTGAGTTTGCCAACCGCTTCGGCCGCTCGGCCCCTGCCTGGTTTTCCACGCCGGATCTGTTGAGCCGTTCCAAGGCCAGCGTGGCGCCCGCCGCGCGAGCAAGTACCTCGGCCGCCAGCCCGCCGGACTGGAGCAGCCCGTCCCAGCTGAGCGCCGCTTCGCTGGAGGAGCTGCACGCGCTGATGCGCGTGCCCGGGGCGCTGGTGCTGGACTGGCAGGCGCTCTCCGTCATCGGCATCGATGCCGTGCCTGTGCTGGCCCGCCTGGTGGCCCAGTGGTGCGTCACGCCGGCCGCGCTGGTCTTTCGCGGCCATGCCAGCCTGGAGCGGGCCTTGCTGGTGCTCACGCCCTCGGGGGACCGTACCGTGGGCCCCTTGTGCTGGCAGCTTCGCATGGATGCGCTGCGCATCATGCGCCTGCAGGATGCTTTTGAACTGGTGGCGCTGGACTATTGCGTGACCTACGAGGTCTCTCCGCCTTCCTGGCAGGAGCCGCGCTGCAGCTGCGATTTGCAGGGGGCCGTGGATGCCGCCGACGTCGAGGCCGAGGCCATCCGGTCCGGCTGGGATGCGCCGAATTCCACCTGGGACAACCCGCTGCAGAACCTGACGGTGCCGGTGGGTCTCGAAGATCAGCCGCCGGCCGTGATCGAGCTTTACGGCGAGATCGTGGGTGACCCGGCGCAGGTGCTGGCCAAGCTCGATGCCGGTATGGCGGGGTCGACCCGCATGGTGGTGTCCTGCGCACGGCTGATCCGTGTTGATTTCTCGGCGGCTGGCAGCATCCTGAACTGGGTGGCCGAGCAGCAGGCCCGGGGTGGCCAGGTGCAGTTTCGCGATGTCAACCGCATCGTGGCGGCCTTCTTCAACGTGATCGGCATCTCCGAGCACGCCCGGGTGGTGCCGCGCGCGGCGTGATGGGTTTCCCCCCGACTCTCGCTCACTGCGTGTAGCTCGCATCCCCCCTCAGGGGGCGCACCCGATGGCCCGGCAAAGCCGGTTCCATGGGTGCCCGGACATCGGCCCCATTGGCCCATGGTCGGCGCTCGAATGCCGGACAATACGCGCATGGAACAATTTCATGGCACCACCATCGTCAGCGTGCGGCGCCAGACGGCCACCGGCCTGCAGGTCGCCATCGGCGGTGACGGCCAGGTCACGCTGGGCCATATCGTGGTCAAGGGCACGGCGCGCAAGGTGCGCACGCTCTACCACGGCAAGGTCCTGGCCGGTTTTGCCGGCGCCACTGCGGATGCCTTCACGCTCTTTGAACGCTTCGAGGCCAAGCTGGAGAAGCACCAGGGCCATTTGCAGCGCGCGGCCATCGAGCTCACGCGCGACTGGCGCACCGACCGCGTGCTGCGCCGTCTGGAGGCCATGCTGTCCGTGGCTGACCGGGAGTGCTCGCTCATCATCACCGGCAACGGTGACGTGCTGGAGCCGGAGAACGGGGTGGTGGCCATCGGCTCGGGTGGTGCCTACGCCCAGGCCGCGGCCATCGCCCTGCTCAAGCATTCGGATCTGGGCGCGCGAGACATCGTCAAGCAGTCGCTGGAGATCGCCGGTGAACTCTGCATCTACACCAACATGAACCACACGATTGAAACGCTGGACTGAGCCCATGTCCTCCATGACCCCGCAGGAGATCGTCTCCGAACTCGACCGCCACATCGTGGGCCAGGCCGATGCCAAGCGCGCCGTCGCCATCGCCTTGCGCAACCGCTGGCGCCGTCAGCAGGTGGATGCCGCGCTACGCCCCGAGATCACACCCAAGAACATCCTGATGATCGGCCCCACCGGCGTGGGCAAGACCGAAATCGCGCGCCGCCTGGCCCGGCTGGCCGATGCGCCCTTCATCAAGGTCGAGGCCACCAAGTTCACCGAGGTGGGCTATGTGGGCAAGGACGTGGACACCATCATCCGCGACCTGGTGGACAGCGCCGTCAAGATGACACGCGAGACCGCCATGAAGCGCCAGCGTGTGCGCGCCGAGGACGCGGCCGAGGACCGCATTCTGGACGTGTTGCTGCCGCCGCCCCGGGGCGACGTCGGCGTCAGCACGCCGGCGCCCGACAGCGTGGCACGCCAGGCCTTTCGCAAGAAGCTGCGCGAAGGGCAGCTCGATGACAAGGAGATCGAGATCGATTTGGCCCATGCCGCGCCCGCCCTGGAGGTGATGGGTCCGGCCGGCATGGAAGACATGGCCGAACAACTGCGGGGCATGTTCAGCCAGATGGGCGGCGCCAAACGCAAGACGCGCAAGCTGCCCATTGCCGAGGCACGCCGGCTGCTGATCGACGAAGAGGCCGCCAAGCTGGTCAACGAGGAAGAGATCAAGCAGCAGGCCATCACCAGCGCCGAGCAAAACGGCATCGTCTTCATCGACGAGATCGACAAGGTCGCCTCGCGCAGCGAGGGCAGCGGTGCCGAGGTCTCGCGCCAGGGCGTGCAGCGCGACCTGCTGCCGCTGGTGGAGGGCACCACGGTGTCCACCAAATACGGCATGGTCAAAACCGACCACATCCTGTTCATCGCCAGCGGCGCCTTCCACCTGGCCAAGCCCAGCGACCTGATCCCCGAACTGCAGGGGCGTTTCCCGATCCGGGTCGAGCTGCAGTCGCTGTCGGTGCAGGACTTCGAGGCCATCCTCACCCAAACCCACGCCAGCCTGGTCCGCCAGTACCAGGCCCTGCTGGCCACCGAAGGGGTGGCGGTCGAGTTCACTGCGGATGGCATCACCCGCCTGGCGCAGATCGCGTTTGACGTCAACGAGCGCACCGAAAATATCGGCGCCCGCCGCCTCTCCACCGTGATGGAGCACCTGCTGGACGAGGTGAGTTTTGACGCCACCCAGCTGCAGGGCCAGACGGTGAACGTGGACGGCGCCTACGTGGACGCCCGCTTGGGGGCGCTGAGCCGCAACGAGGACCTGTCGCGTTACATCCTCTGAGCGCCCAGGGCAACCCGCCAGTGCAACCGCCTTGTGTGACACAGAGATGACACATTGCGGCGCGAAGATGGGCGGGTGAGCCCACCCACCCCTTCTACGCCAGCACCCACGCCGACAGACCGCGCGGATGAAAGTTTTGCCTCGAGCTTCGATCTCGGGCACGGTCTGAGCGTTTCCGCACCCGGGCAGCGCGCACGTCCGCTGGTGGGCGCGGCGGCGGCACTGGCCGTGACCCTGCCGCACGCCATCGGCTTGGGCCTGGTGGCTTTTGCGGCCGTGGCATCCCAGTCGCATGCCGGCGCGCTGGCCTTGTGGTCGGCCGCGCTGCCGGGTGCCTTCATGGCCTTGCTGGTGCGCGGGCGCGGCGTGGTGTACGCGCCGTCCACGGCGGTGGCCTTGCTGTTTGGCGGCATGCTCAGCCTGGTGATGCGCGCGGGCGTGGGTGCGAGCATCACGGCGGCGCAGGGTTTGGCCATCACCGGCGTTTTTGTCGCACTCGGGTTTGTTTTCCAGTGGCTGTTCGGGCGTGCCGGGCTGGCGGGGCTGTCGCGGTTTTTGCCGGTGTCTGTGACCCAGGGTTTTTCGGCTGGCGTGGGCCTGTCGCTGGTGCTGTCGCAGACGCGTGTTGGCCTCTGGGCGGGCAGCGGGCAGGCGGGCGACGTGCTCGCCTGGCACCTTGGCATTGCGTTTTCGGTGGTGTTGCTCAGCCAGGTGCTGCAGCGGCTTTGGCCGCGTTTTCCCAGCCTGTTGTTGGCGGTGCTGCTGGTCAGCCTGCCGCTGTGGTGGCTGGCGCCGGAGGGGCAGCTGCTGATGGCCTCGCAGCCCCACGGCCTGATGTTGCCGCCGCTGCCCGACTGGCTGGGCGCCCCTTGGTGGGCGGTGGTGCGTCAGGCCGGCTTCGCACTCTTGTCGCTGTCGGTGCTGATGGGCGTGGTCAATGGCCTGGAGGTGCTGGTGTTCCACCAGCAACTCGAAACCGGGCACGGCGTGCGCAACCAGCCCGACCGCATGCTCATGCGCGAGAGCGCGGCCTGCGCGGCCTGTGCCTTGCTGGGCCTGATTCCGGCATCCACCAGCACCTCGCGTTCGCGCACCGCGCTGGCCTACACCGGCGAGCCGACGCTGCGTGTGGGCCAGTGGCACGCGCTGGCGCTGTTGCTGATTGCCCTGACTGGGCACCTCTGGCTGCACTGGGTCACGGTGGCGGCGCTGGCGGGCGCGTTGGTGGTGGCGGGGCTGCGCATGGTGCCGACCGGCATGTGGCAGTTGCCACAGGCCGGTGCCATGCGCGAGAGCTGGTGGCTGGCCTGGGTGGTGGCGCTGGTGTTTGCGGCATCCGGCGGTGCCATGGCTCTGGTGGCGGGGCTGACGGTGTCCACCATCGTGCTGTTGCGCACGTCGGCGGCGCACGCCATCCGGCGCATGCACCTCGAAGGCCGGTTGCGCTCGCGCCATGTGCGCCGCGCCGAGGTGGAGGTCTGGCTGGCACCGCGCCTGTCGCAGGTGGCGGTGTTCGAGTTGCAGGGCATCGTTTCATTCGGCGTGGCGGCATGGGTGGTGGATCAGGTCAACCGCCACCTCGAAGGCCACCGCTGTGTGGTGCTGGACGCCGCGCGTGTGCCCTCGTGGGACGAGACCGGCTACGCGCGTTTTCGCACCCTGGCGCACGACCTGCACGGGCGCGGCATCGCCTTGCTGATCAGTGGTGTGCACGCCCATCACCAGGACGCGCTGGACGACCTGCGCACCTTCCCCGATCTCGACCGCGCGCTCGAATGGGCCGAGGACCAGCTGCTGCGTGACTGCCCGCGCGCGCTGATGGTGTCCGACCCGCCCAGCTCGCGCCTGGGCGACTTGGGCGATGGCGTGGACAACGCGGCCCGCATGGCGTTGGAGGCCCACATGGTGTTCCAGCGTTTTGAGGCGGGCGCGCTCATCATCCGCGCCGGCGACGTGGACCGCCGCCTGATGCTGGTGCAGGAGGGCAGTGTGGCGCTGTCCACCGCGCCAGATGCCGAGACCGGGCTGCGGCTGGCTGTCATCGGCCCGGGCATGGTGCTGGGCGAGATGGCCTTTCTCAACGGCATCGCCCGCACCGCCTACGCGCACGCGGGTCCCGAGGGCGCGCTGGTGGGCGCGATTGGCTGGGATGATTTTCAGGGTTGGACCGCGGCCCACCCCGAAGCCGCGCTGTCCTTCATGACCGCGCTGGCGCGCATGGGCATACGCCGCCTGGGAAGCACCTCGCAGGAACTGCGCATCGCGATGTTGTGAGCGCGTGCGGCGTGTGTCCGCCCGATCTCCCGTACCCTTTCTTTTGCCACGGCCTGTGCGGCACGCCGTGGCATTTGCCGTGGCCGGGAAAAATTCTTTTGACTTTTTTCATGTAGCGTTCCTATAATGAAATCATTCGCTACCGAAACAAAAAATCAACTGTTCTCAACCATCTCTCTGACACAGAAGGAGCCATCCCATGTACGACACCTTTGCAACCGACCGACTCATCGATCTCTGGCTGACCGAAGACATCGGCGCGTTCGACCTCACGGCCCAGACCATGATCGAAGCCGCGGAAGAAGCGTCCTTCCACATGAACGCCCGCGAGCCCATGACGGTCTCGGGCATCGCGGTGGCCGCGCGCGTGTTCCAGCGCTACGACCCGACACTGCGGGTCAAGGTGCTGGTGGCCGATGGCCAGCGCGTTGAAAAAGGCGCCATCCTGCTGGAGGTGAGTGGCTCGGCACGCAGCATGCTCACGGCCGAGCGCACCGCGCTCAACATCGTGCAGCGCCTCAGCGGCATCGCCACCGAAACGGCGCGCTACGTGGACGCCATCGCCGGCACCCGGGCCCGCCTGCTCGACACCCGCAAGACCACCCCGGGCCTGCGTGCGCTGGAGAAACACGCCGCCGCCTGTGGCGGTGCATTGAACCACCGCCTGGGCCTGGACAGCGGCGTGATGATCAAGGACAACCACATCGCGGTGTGCGGCAGCATCCAGGCGGCCGTGGCCCGTGCGCGAAAGGTGCTGCCCGTGCTGACCAAGCTGGAAGTGGAGTGCGACCGGCTGGAGCAGGTGCAGGAGGCGCTGGGCACCGAGGTGGACGTGATCATGCTCGACAACATGAGCGTGGCGGCCATGAAAGAGGCCGTGGCTTTGGTGGCCGGGCGGGTCAAGCTGGAGGCTTCGGGCGGTGTGCGCCTGGAGACCATACGCGCCATCGCCGAGACCGGTGTGGACTACATCTCGACCAGCAAGATCACCCAGTCGGCGCCCGCCGTCGACATCGGTCTTGACGACGCCAAGTGACATGAGACCCGGCCTGTTCGTTCTGGTGGTTGGCCCCAGCGGGGCCGGCAAAGACACCCTGCTGGACGGCGCGCGCGCCCACGCTGCCTGTGCCCAGCGTTTCCACTTTGCGCGGCGCGTGATCACCCGGCCCGCCGGCTCACCGGGCGAAGACCACGACAGCCAAAGCGAGGCGGACTTTGCGCAGCGCGAGGAGCAGGGCGGGTTCCTGATCACCTGGCGCGCGCACGGCCTCTCGTACGGTTTGCCGTCGGCCTTGCGCGACGTGCTGGACGCGGGTGGCCATGTGCTGGCCAACGGTTCGCGTGCGGTGGTGGCCGAACTGGCGCGCCGTGTGCCGCACCTGGTGGTGGTTGAAGTGACCGCCGCCAGCGAGGTGCTGGCGCAGCGCATTGCCGGCCGTGGTCGCGAGAGCCGCGAGCAGGTGCTGCAGCGTCTCGCCCGCAAGGCGGATGCGCTGCCTTCCACGGTGCACACGCTGCGCGTCTACAACGACGGCACGCCCGCTGAGGGCGTGGACGCCTTTGTCGAGTTGTTGCTGGGGCTGTGCGCCCCGCTGACGCTGCGGCCTTTGGCCTTGTTGACGCAAGAGCCCCTGTGTGTGGTGCACGCCGATGACTTTGTTGAGGGCGGCATGTTGGAGGTGGCAGCGGTGCACGCGGGCCGTTGCGAACGCCTGCGCGTGCCGGTGGTGGTGGGCACCGACGGCCAATGGGTACCGCCCGGCCACATCGGGCTGGACGCGAGGTCGGCCGAGCGCCTGGGCGCGCCGGCGGGCGCGGCCTTGCTGGCCCGCTCGGTGGCGCCCGCGCGCGAGCGTGACTTGCTGCGCAAGAAGATCGGCGGCGAAGCCCTGACCGAAGGGGAATACCGGCGCCTGATGCGCGAGGTGGTGGACGGCCGCTTCGAGCGCACGGAACTCGCGGCCTTTCTGGTGTCGGCCACTCAAAGCCTGAGCGATGGCGAGGTCCAGAGCCTGGCGCGTGCCCGTGCGGCACTGGCGCAGACCCTGAGCTGGGACGAACCCATGGTGGTGGACAAACACGCCATCGGCGGCGTGCCGGGCAGCCGCATCACCCTGATTGTGGTGCCCATCGTGGCGGCCTTTGGCCTGGCCATGCCCAAGACCTCCTCACGCGCCATCACCTCGGCGGCGGGCACGGCCGATGCCATGGAAACACTGGCCCGTGTCGACCTCACCGCCGCAGAGGTGGCGGCCTGTGTGCGCTCGGCGCGCGCCTGCATCGCCTGGAACGGCCGCCTCAACCACTCGGTGCTGGACGACGTGATGAACGCCATCACGCGCCCCTTGGGGCTGGACTCGGCGCGCTGGGCGGTGGCATCCATCCTGTCCAAGAAAAAAGCGGCCGGTGCGACCCATGTGGTGGTCGATCTGCCCTGCGGCCCCCGCACCAAGCTGCCGACCGAGGCGGCCGCGCACGAACTGGCCCACTTGTTTGAACGCACCGGCCGGGCGCTGGGGCTGGAAGTGCGCGCCCTGGTGACCGATGGCAGCCGCCCCATAGGTCGCGGCGTGGGCCCGGCGCTGGAGGTGCGTGACGTGCTCGCCATCCTGGGCGGGCGGGCCGATGCGGCGCAAGACCTGCGCGCCAAGGCCGCGTTGTTTGCTTCGCACATCCTGGCCTGGCACCCCGAGGTGGGCTCGCTGGCAGAGGGGCACAAGGTGGCACAGGACCTGCTTGACTCCGGTGCCGCACTGCAGGCGTTTGAAGCCATCATCGATGCGCAAGGCCGCCGTGCCGAGCCGGTGTTGCCGGGCAGCTGGACCCATGAGGTGCTGGCATCACACGACGGTCGTGTCGAAGCGATGGATGGCTGGGCCATCGCCGGGCTGGCGCGTGCGGCCGGTGCGCCCACCGACCTGGGCGCCGGTGTCGATCTGTTGTGTGAGGTCGGGCAGCGGGTGGCCCGCGACCAGCCCATCCTGAGAATTCACGCGTCGTCGCCACAGGGGCGGGACGCGGGACAGCGGGCTGCCGAACAGATGGCTCTGGCGAACCCCGCCATCCTCATCGGCAGCGAAGAAGAGTGCCTGGCGCCATGATGCGCCAGGGGTGTTTCCCATTCACTGAAGGTTTCCCATGAAGCTCAACATGCTGGTTCGTTCGCTCGCTTTTTCCTGTCTGGCCGCCGGGGCGCTGCTGGCCCAGGCTGCGGGCGACGAGAACTACCCCGACAAACCCATCCGGTTTGTGGTGACCTTCCCGCCCGGTGGCGGCACCGACGTGTTGGCCCGCCTGATCGGCGCCGAGCTGACCAAGTCCATGGGCCAGACCGTGGTGGTGGACAACAAACCCGGCGCCAGCGGCAACATCGGCGCCGAGTTCGTGGCCAAGAGCCCCGCCGACGGCTACACCCTGCTGGTGGTCAACAGCAGCTACGCCATCAACCCGGGCGTGTTCTCCAAGCTGCCGTTCAACCCGGTGTCCGACCTGCGCGGCGTGGTGCAGTTCGCGTCCACGCCCTCGGTGATCTCGGCGCCCGAGGCGTCCAAGCTGCGGTCATTCAAAGACGTGCTCGATGGCGCCAAGACAAGCAACGGTCTGAGCTACGCCTCTTGCGGCGCCGGCACGCCCCAGCACCTGGCCGGCGGCTCCATCGAGGTGATGGCCGCGGTCAAGCTGGTTCACGTGGCCTACAAAGGCTGCGCGCCGGCCATGACCGATGTGGTGTCGGGTCAGGTGGACATGGGCATCAACACCCTGGCCAACACCGTGCCCATGGTGGCCGGCAAGAAGATCCGCCCGCTGGCTGTCACGTCCAAGCAGCGCGTGCTCGCCATGCCCGACGTGCCCACGGTGGCCGAATTCGGCCTGGCGGGCTACGACGTGGAGCAGTGGTTCGGCATCCTGGCGCCGGCCAAGACGCCCGACGCCATCGCGCACAAACTGCACCGCGAGGTGGCCAAGATCATGGAGCGCCCCGACATCCGCAGCCGCCTGGAGCAGTCGGGCTACACCATCGGCGTGTTCGGCCCCGAGGTGTTTGGCACCACCATCAAGAACGACATCGAACGCTTCAACAAGGTGTCCAAGGCCATTGGCCTGTCGCTCGAAAACTGAGCCCCTGCCGGGCTTCTAGAATGGGTGTGTGACCACCTCTTCAAAAAGCTCTGCGATGGACATGCGTGAGGACTCAGGCCCCGCTGGCGGCGGCATGGACGACGGCCAGGAGCGGCTGGCGCGGCTGGTGCGCAACGCCGCCCGCGCCTATGTGCGCGGCCTGCAGCTGCGGCTGGAGCCGCACGACGTGAACTACGGCCACTGGTCGGTGTTGCGGGTGCTGTGGGCGCAGGACGGTCTGAGCCAGCGCGAGCTGAGCGAGCTGGCCGGCATCACCGACTCGACCACCTTCGCGGTGGTGAAGTCGCTGGACGCGCTGGGCTACATCGAACGCAAACACCTGCCGGGCAACAACAAGAACGTGCACGTGTTCCTCACGCGCTCGGGCAAGGCGCTCAAGCGCCAGCTGATCCCCCTGGCCGTGGATGTGAACCAGGTCAGCGTTGAAGGCGTGAGCGAGCAGGACCTGCAGACCACGCGCCGAACCCTGATCCGCATCATCGATGCGTTGGCCCGCGACGAGTTGGCGCTGGCCGAGGCCAGCAAGCCACCGCGCAAGTCACTGCGCAAGGCACCGAGCACGACACGGCCGCGCAGCGGCGACTGAGCACCTCAGGCGCGCAGGCTCAGAATTCCACCACCGCTCGGATCGACTCGCCGGCCTTCATCAGGTCAAAGCCTTCGTTGATGCGCGAGAGCGGCAGCTTGTGGGTGATGAGGTCGTCGATGTTGATCTTGCCGTCCATGTACCAGTCCACAATCTTGGGCACGTCGGTGCGGCCACGCGCGCCGCCGAAGGCCGAGCCTTCCCACTTGCGGCCGGTCACGAGCTGGAAGGGCCGCGTGCTGATTTCGGCGCCCGCTTCGGCCACGCCGATGATGATGCTGCGGCCCCAGCCCTTGTGGGTGCACTCCAGCGCGTCGCGCATCACTTTCGTGTTGCCGATACACTCGAAGCTGTAGTCGGCGCCGCCGTCGGTCAACTGAACAATCGCGTCCACAAGGTTGGGCACGTCCTTGGGGTTGATGAAGTGGGTCATGCCGAACTTGCGCGCCATGGCTTCGCGGCCCGGGTTCAGGTCCACGCCGATGATCTTGTCGGCGCCCACCATCTTGGCGCCTTGGATGACGTTCAGGCCAATGCCGCCCAGGCCGAACACCACCACATTGGCACCGGCCTCCACCTTGGCGGTGAAGATCACGGCGCCGATGCCGGTGGTGACACCACAGCCGATGTAGCAGACCTTGTCAAAGGGCGCGTCCTCGCGGATCTTGGCCAGTGCGATCTCGGGCACCACCGTGTGGTTGGCGAAGGTGCTGGTGCCCATGTAGTGCAGGATGGGCTGACCGTCTATGCTGAAGCGCGAGGTGGCGTCGGGCATCAAGCCCTTGCCCTGGGTGCCGCGGATGAGCTGGCACAGGTTGGTCTTGCGGCTCAGGCAGAACTTGCACTGACGGCATTCGGGCGTGTAGAGCGGGATGACGTGGTCGCCCTTTTTGAGGGTGGTCACGCCCGGGCCCACATCGACCACGATGCCCGCGCCTTCGTGGCCCAGGATGGCGGGGAACAGGCCTTCGGGGTCGGCGCCGCTCAAGGTGTAGTAGTCGGTGTGGCAGATGCCGGTGGCCTTGATCTCGACCAGCACCTCGCCGAACTTGGGGCCTTGCAGGTCCACGGTTTCAATGGTCAGCGGGGCACCTGCTTTCCAGGCAACGGCGGCTTGGGTTTTCATGGGGTAAACCTGTGGTTGGAACGTTCGATCGATTGTAGGGAGACCCCGGCGCTTGCCCCAGAAATGCGGGGCTTTCTGAGCACTTATCTGCGGCTGGCCAGGCGGGCTCCCAGCCTACATTGAAGACTCACCCCAATTGCGTCCCGCCACAGGAGCCCGCCATGAAAATCGGCCACCCGCCCAACCCACCCAGCCTGCAACGCGAGCCACCTGCGGGCAAACCGTCCAAAGCGGGCCGTGACGACGCGGCGCCAGCCAGCACCACGGTCACGCTGTCGGACGCCGCACAAAACACCGACGCGCCGGCCGGTCTGCTCAAGGTGCAGGCGCGCCTGCAAGACCTGGGCGAGGCACGCACGCGCGGCCAAGGCGTGGCGCTGGAACGCATCAGCCGCAACATCGCCCGCTACCTGGAGAACCAGGCGCGGGCGCCAGCGAGCGCGCCCGCGCCCGCGCCGGCACCGGTGGAGACCCCGCCCACCGATGCGGTGGCCGAAGCACCGGTTGCAGACACACCGGCGCCCGTGTCAGCGGACCCGCCGGCCGAGAGCGCCGCCGCCGAAAGCCCGGCAGAACTGCCGACCGACAACACGCAGGCCTTGCTGGACGCGTTGGACACCCCGCCGCAAGCCAGCGCCTGAGCCCTCAGCGTCTCAGACCACGCCGCCCTGTTTGAGCGCGGCGATGCGCGCCGCATCCAGCCCCAGCTCGGCCAGCACCTCGTCGGTGTGTTGGCCCAGCGTGGGCGGCGCGTGGCGCAGCTGCACCGGGTAATCGCCCAGGCGGATGGGGCTGGCCACGCTGCGTATGGCCAGGCCGTCTTCGCGCTGCTGCGCAATCGCCAGGCCACGTGCTTGCACCTGCTCGTCGGCAAAAGCCTGGCCGATGTCGTTGATGGGGCCGCAGGGCACGGCCTTGTCCTCCAGCAGCGCGATCCACTCGGCCGTGCTGCGGGTGCGTGTGGCTTCGCTCATGGCCGGAATCAGCACCTCGCGGTGTTGCACCCGCAAGGTGTTGCTGGCGTAACGCGGGTCTTGCGCCCATTCGGGGTGGCCGGCCGCCGCGCAGAAGCGGGCGAACTGGCCGTCGTTGCCAATGGCCAGCAGCATGGAGCCGTCGGCCGTGGGGAAGTCCTGGTAAGGCGCCAGGCTGGGGTGGCTGTTGCCCTGGCGCTGCGGCACGATGCCGGCGTTCAGGTACGAGGCGGCCTGGTTGGCGAGGATGGCCATGCCGACGTCGAGCAAAGCCATGTCGATGTGCTGGCCGGTGCCCGTGCGGTGGCGGGTTTCCAGCGCGGCGAGGATGGCGCTGGAGGCATAGACGCCCGTGAAGATGTCGGTCAGCGCCACGCCCACGCGCTGTGGGCCGCCGCCGGGCACGTCGTCGGGGCGGCCGGTGATGCTCATCATGCCGCTGGTGGCCTGGATCATGAGGTCGTAGCCGGCGCGTTCGGCGTGCGGGCCGGTCTGGCCAAAGCCGGTGACCGAGCAATAAATCAGGCGCGGGTTCACGGCCTTCAGGCTGGCGTAGTCCAATCCGTATTTTTTCAGGCCACCGACCTTGAAGTTCTCCACCAGCACATCGGCTTGCGCTGCCATCTGGCGGATCAGTGCCTGACCTTCGGGCAGGGCCATGTCGATGGTGACCGAGCGTTTGTTGCGGTTGGCGGCGGTGTAGTAGCTGGCGTGTTCGGTGTGGTTGCCGGCCGCGTCCTTGACAAAGGGCGGGCCCCATTTGCGGGTGTCGTCGCCCTCACCGGGCTTCTCGACCTTGACCACATCGGCCCCCAGGTCGGCCAGTATCTGGGTGCACCAGGGGCCCGCGAGCACGCGGGACAGGTCGAGGACTTTGAGGTGGGACAGGGCGCCGGGGGTGGTGGTCATGGGGTGCTTCTCAACAAATGGACAACGCCCTGGCTCCAGCGAGGAGACAGGGCGCCTGAAGTCAGCGATTCAGTGTGCGATCAGTTCGCAAAAGCTGCAATGCCGGTCTGTGCACGGCCCAGGATCAGCGCGTGGATGTCATGGGTACCTTCGTAGGTGTTCACCACTTCCAGGTTGACCAGGTGGCGTGCCACGCCGTATTCGTCGCTGATGCCGTTGCCGCCCATCATGTCGCGCGCCATGCGGGCGATGTCCAGCGCCTTGCCGCAGCTGTTGCGCTTGACGATGGAGGTGGCCTCCACCGAAGCAATGCCTTCGTCCTTCATGCGGCCCAGGCGCAGGCAGCCTTGCAGGCCCAGCGAAATTTCGGTCAGCATGTCGGCCAGCTTTTTCTGGATCAGCTGGTTGGCGGCCAGGGGGCGGCCAAACTGCTTGCGGTCCAGCACGTACTGGCGCGAACGGTGCCAGCAGTCCTCGGCGGCACCCAGGGCGCCCCAGGCGATGCCGTAGCGCGCGCTGTTGAGGCAGGTGAACGGTCCCTTGAGGCCTTGCACTTCGGGGAAGGCGTTTTCCTCGGGGCAGAACACGTCGTCCATCACGATCTCACCGGTGATGGAGGCGCGCAGGCCCACCTTGCCATGGATGGCCGGAGCGCTCAGGCCCTTCATGCCTTTTTCCAGCACAAAACCGCGGATGGGGCCGACCGCGCCGCCTTCGGACACTTCCTTGGCCCAGACCACAAACACGTCGGCGATGGGGCTGTTGGAAATCCACATCTTGCTGCCCTTGAGCTTGTAGCCGCCGGCCGTTTTGTAGGCGCGGGTGGCCATGCTGCCGGGGTCTGAGCCGTGGTCGGGTTCGGTCAGGCCGAAGCAGCCGATCCACTCGCCGGTGGCCAGCTTGGGCAGGAACTTCTGGCGCTGGGCTTCGGTGCCGAATTCATAGATCGGCACCATCACCAGCGAACTCTGCACGCTGGCCATGGAGCGGTAGCCCGAATCCACACGCTCGACTTCGCGGGCGATCAGGCCGTAGGCCACGTAGTTCAGGCCCGGGCCGCCGTACTGCTCGGGGATGGTCGGGCCCAGCAGGCCGAGCTCGCCCATCTCGCGGAAGATGGCCGGGTCGGTCGTTTCGTTGCGGAAAGCGTGCTGCACGCGGCTGGCCAGCTTGTCCTGGCAGTAGGCGGCAGCGGCCTCGCGCACCATGCGCTCTTCGTCGGTGAGCTGCTGGCTCAGCAGAAACGGGTCGTCCCATTGGAATGTGGCGTGGGCCATGGTGGTCTCCTGAAGATGTGTGACAAGTTGGGTTGAACAGAGCGGATGCTAGGCGCCGCCACCGGCTTTGGCAAACAATTGTTTTGCACCCAGATATGCGCAACACGCATTTATAAGCACAATGCTGCCATGCGACGCAAGATCCCGTCCACCCAGGCCCTGCAGTGTTTCGAGTCGGCGGCCCGCCACCAGAGCTACACCCGTGCGGCGCAGGAACTCGCGCTCACACAAAGCGCGGTGTCGCGCCAGATCGCGCAGCTGGAGTCATTCCTGAATGTGCAGTTGTTCCAGCGCACCCGCCACGGCGTGCTGCTCACGCCCAGCGGCGCCGAATACGCCCAACAGGTGGCGCGCCGGCTCGACGCGCTGGAGCGCGACACCCTGGACGCCATGGCCCGCTTCGGCCAGAGCCGCGCCGTGCACCTGGCCGCCGTGCCCACCTTTGCCACCCGCTGGCTGATGCCGCGCCTGCCTGCGCTGGCGCAGCAACACCCCGAAATCGTGGTGCACATCGAAACCAGCACCCGGCCCTTTTTGTTTGCCGAGAGCGAACGCGACGCCGCCCTGTATGCCGGCACGCCCGAGCAGGTGGCCAACTGGGCCGGCACCCAGGCCACCGAGCTGCTGCCCGAAGTGGTGGTGCCGGTCTGTGGCCCGGCGCTGCTGGCCGGGCGCAAAAAACTGCAGCCCGCCGATGTGGCCCAGCTGCCCCTGCTGCAGCAAAGCACCCGGCCAGATGCCTGGCGCCAGTGGTTCGAAGCCCACGGCGTGAACACGCCCCTGGCCCTGGCCGGCCCGCGTCACGAGCTGTTTTCTCTCACCGTGGCGGCGGCGGCCTGCGGCCTGGGCGTGGCCCTGGTGCCACGCCTGCTGGTGGCAGACGAACTCGCGCGCGGCGAGCTGCTGGTGGCCTGCGACCGGCCGCTGGCCAGCGGCCGGCGCTACTGGTTCGTCACACCCGAACTGGCCGAGGAACCGATTGCGGTGGGGCTGTTGCGGGCGTGGCTGGTGGCGGCCGCCACGGGGGCCACCTGAGGCTCAGGCCGCCAATGCCGCCGCGATGTCCTTGGCCAATGAAGCCGGCGCGTCCTGCGGCGCATAGCGCTTGATCACCTGGCCATCCTTGCCCACCAGAAACTTGGTGAAGTTCCATTTGATGGCCTTGCTGCCCAGCAGGCCTGGGGCTTCGGCGCACAACCATTGGTACAAGGGGTGCGCCTCCGATCCGTTGACGTCGATTTTGGCCATCATGGGGAAATCGACGCCGTAGTTCACCTGGCAGAAGCTGGCGATCTCGCTGTTGTCGCCCGGGTCCTGGCTGCCAAACTGGTTGCACGGAAAACCCAGCACCACCAGGCCCCGCGGGCCATATTCCTGATGCAGCTTTTCCAGGCCCGCAAACTGCGGCGTGAAGCCGCAGGCGCTGGCGGTGTTGACGATCAGCAGCGCCTTGCCCTTGTACTGGGACAAGGCAACGGGTTTGCCGCTGATGGATTCGGCTTCGAAATCGTAGATGGACGGCATGCGGGGCTCCAATGGATCAGCAGACCATGATAGGCCGCCGGCAAAAACCCTGGCGCCGTCGCCGCGCTGTCAATCCACCACAAACGGCACCCGCTGCGCCACCCCGCAGGTGAGTTCGTAGCTGATGGTGCCGGCGGCAAACGCCACCTCGTCGGCGCTGAGCACCGCGCCGCTGGCGCTGCGGCCCCACAACACCACCTCGGCGCCCAGGCCGGCGTTGCGGCCGGCGGCCAGCACAGGGGTGAGGTCCACCGCCAGCATGTCCATGCTCACCCGCCCCAGCAGCGTGGTGCGCACGCCGTCCACCAGCACCGGGCCGCCGATGCCGCCCGTGGCAGCAACGCCCGAGGCGTGGCGCGGGTAGCCGTCGGCGTAGCCGCAGGCCACCACACCCACCTTCATCGGCCGCTCGGCCACAAAGGCCGAGCCGTAACCCACGGTGTCGCCAGCCGCCAAGTCCTGCACGCCAATCAGGCGGCTGGACAGGGTCATGGCCGGCAACAGGCCCCAGTCGGCGGCAGTGCGCTCGGGGTGGTCGGGCGCGCCGCCGTACAGCATGATGCCGGCGCGCACCCAGTCGGCCGCCAGGGTCTGGGCCTGGCCGTCGGCGCCCAGCGGGCAGTGGGCATGGCGCAAGGTGGCGGCGCTGTTGCACAGGCTGCGCTCGCCGGGCAGGTCGTGGGTCACGGCCTCGAAGGCGGCCACCTGGTGGGCCACGCCGCGCGGGCCGTCGGCGTCGCTGAAGTGGGTCATGAAGCCAATTTCATCGACCTGCGGCAAGGCGTTGAGCCGCGCCCAGGCCGAGCGGAAGGCCTCGGGCTTGAAGCCCAGCCGGTTCATGCCCGAGTTGAGCTTGAGAAACACGCGGTGCGGCTGGTGGGTCTTGTGGGCGGCCAGCCAGTCGATCTGCTCGCTGCTGTGCACCGCGTGCCAGAGGTTGAGGCGCGAACACAGCTCCAGGTCGCGCGCCTCGAACACACCCTCCAGCAACAGAATGGGGCCGCGCCAATCCAGCGCACGCAGGCGTTCGGCTTCGGCCAGATCGAGCAGGGCAAAACCGTCGGCGCCGCGCAGGCCTTCAAAGGCGCGTTCGATGCCGTGGCCGTAGGCGTTGGCCTTGACGACGGCCCAGACCTTGGCATCGCCACCGGCCGCCCGGCGGGCGCGTTCAAGGTTGTGGCGCAAGGCCCGGGTGTGGACGGTGGCAAGAATGGGACGTGGCATGGCGATCTGAGAGAAATGCGGACGTGGTGGGCATGCTATAACCCGCCCACCCGTGACAGGCGTTTACAAATTCGTGGCATTTGAGACAAGCCAGTTTGTACCCGCACTTTCGACACCCACCGCGCCCAGAACGCCTGACCGCCCCGGAAATTCATCGCCATGAAGCGCGGCTTCTACACCATCATGACGGCGCAGTTTTTCAGCTCTCTGGCTGACAACGCGCTGTTTGTGGCCGCCATCGAGCTGCTGCGCAGCCGCCATGCGCCCGAGTGGCAGAGCGCGGCACTGGTGCCCATGTTCGCACTCTTCTACGTGATTCTGGCGCCTTTTGTGGGCGCCTTCGCCGACGCCAAGCCCAAGGGGCAGGTGATGTTCATCAGCAACGCCATCAAGGTGGTGGGCTGCCTGCTGATGCTGGCCGGCGTACACCCCCTGCTGGCCTACGCGGTGGTGGGCCTGGGCGCGGCGGCGTATTCGCCGGCCAAGTACGGCATCCTCACCGAGCTGCTGCCGCCCTCGCAACTGGTCAAGGCCAACGGCTGGATCGAGGGGCTGACCATCGCCTCCATCATTCTGGGCGTGCTGCTGGGCGGCCAGCTGGTGGGGCCGGTGCTCTCAGCCTGGCTGCTGGCGGTGGACATCCCCGGTCTGGACACCGGCATCAACACCCGCGCCGAAGCGGCGATTGCCTCGCTGGTGCTGGTCTATGTGCTGGCCGCCTGGTTCAACACCCGCATCCCGCTGACCGGCGCCACGCCGCGCCACCTGCCCCGCAACCCGCTGACGCTGCTGCCCGATTTCTGGACCTGCAACACCCGCCTGTGGCGCGACCGCCTGGGCCAGATTTCGCTGGCCACCACCACCCTGTTCTGGGGCGTCAGCGGCAACCTGCGCTACATCGTGCTGGCCTGGGCCGCTGCGGCTCTGGGCTACAGCACCACGCAGGCCTCAGGCCTGGTGGGTGTGGTCGCCATTGGCACGGCGGTGGGCGCGGTGGTGGCGTCGGTGCGCATGAAGCTGGACCAGGCCACCAAGGTCATGCCGCTGGGCATTGCCATGGGGGCGCTGGTCATCCTCATGAACTTCATCGACAACGTCTGGCTGGCCGCGCCGTTCCTGATCCTGCTCGGCGGCCTGGGCGGCTTCCTGGTCGTGCCCATGAACGCGCTGCTGCAACACCGCGGGCACAATCTCATGGGCGCCGGCCGCTCGATCGCGGTGCAGAACTTCAACGAGCAGGCCTGCATCCTGGGCCTGGGTTTTCTCTACAGCTTCTCCACCGGCATGGGGCTGTCGGCCTTTGCCGCCATCACCATCTTCGGCGTCATAGTCGCTGGGGTCATGTGGATCATCAAACGCTGGCACGCCCACAACGAGGTGGCGCACCCGCACGAGCTCGCGCGCCTGCTCGAAATCGCCCGCCGCGACGACCTGCACGGCTGAGGGCCAGCCACCTGCCCGACCGGCCGGGCAATGACCACACGGTCAAAATAATTGTCAAAAATTGCGTAGGTCGGATCGATAATCCCTGAAAAGAAAAATTCAGGGGGGATGGATCCATGGTCCAACAACACACGGCACGCGCGTGGGCGGCGGGAGCGCACGGGCGTGGCCTATCGCCCGTTGCGGTGGTTTTCAGCTTGAACGCGCTGGTGGCCCTGATCGTGGTGGCCGGCGTGACCTGGCACCTGTTCAACCGCCACGACGTCGAAATCCAGACCGCCATCGGCGAGCAACACCGGCACGCAGAGCAGGTGCAGGCCAGCCACCCGGCGGCGGCCATCGAAGGCAGCTGGCGGCCCTACCTGCACAAGTGGCTGCTGTCCACCAGCGTGTTCCTGCTGGTCTGGGGCCTGGCCTCGTGGCAGCTGCTGCGCCTGATCCGCCGTTACCAGCACACGCTGACGCGCGGCGAAGAGCGTTTCGATCTCAGCCTGGACTACGCCCAGGTCAGCGTGTGGGAATGGGATCTGGCCACCCGGCGGGTGTTCGTGTCCCGCCAGATGACCTCCATGCTGGGTGCCCACAAACCTGTGCTCGAGGCCACAGAGCAGAATTTTATGGACCGCATCCACCCGGACGACCGCGAGCGCATGCGTGCCGTGCTGCGCCACTGCATCGACGGGGGCGGCTTCTACAGCGTCGAGTTCCGGCTGGTACGGGTCGATCAACAGATTCGGTGGATACACGGTTACGGCAACGCCGAGCGCAACGAGGAAGGCAAGGCATTGCGGGTGTTCGGCATCATGCAGGACGCCACCGACCGCATCCAGGCCACCCGCCAGCTGGCCGACGTCGCCCAGCACACCCAGGCGATCCTGGACAACGTGGTCGACGCCATCATCACCATCGACCGCCACGGCGTCATCGGCTCCTTCAACCCGGCCGCCACGCGCATCTTCGGCTACAGCGCCGCCGAAGCCATCGGCCAGAAGGTGCGCATGCTGCTGCCCGAGTCGCTGCGGGGCGGGCACGACCATTACCTGGCACACGGGCCACACGGCGCCGGCGCCAAGCAGGTGATCGGCGTCGGCCGCGAGCTGACCGCAAGGCACAAGGACGGGCACAGTTTCCCCGTCCACCTGGCCGTCTCCGAGGTGCAGCGCGACGGCCACCCCACCTACATCGGCCTGGTTCGCGACATCTCCCAGCAGCGCCAGGCCGAAGCCGAAATCGCCCACCTGGCCTTTTTCGACCAGCTGACCGAGCTGCCCAACCGCCGCCTGCTGCTGGACCGGCTGCAACGTGCCCTGCACGGCAGCGAGCGCAGCCACCAACTGGGCGCGCTGGTGATGCTGGACCTGGACGACTTCAAGGTCCTCAACGACACCTGGGGCCACGAAGCCGGCGACCATCTGCTGGTGGAGCTGGCGCAACGGCTGAGCAGCGCCGTGCGCGAGGGCGATACCGTGGCACGCCTCGGCGGCGACGAATTTGTGCTCCTGCTGGAAAACCTGGGCGATGACCGCGCCACCGCCGCCAGCCATGCCGAAACCGTGGTGCACAAGGTGCTGGCGCTGTTTGCGCGGCCCTTCCACCCGCAGCAGCGCGAGCACAGCACCACCGCCAGCCTGGGTGTGGCCTTGTTCGGCGATGCGGGGCGTACCACGGCCCACACCGTCATGGGCCAGGCCGACATGGCCATGTACCAGGCCAAAGGCGCGGGCCGCAACGCCCACCGCTTTTTCGATGCCGAACTGCAACAGGCCCTGAACACGCGCGCCAGCCTCGAAAAAGACCTGCGCCTGGGCATTGCCCAGAACGCATTCCGGCTGCACTACCAGCCGCAACTGGACGCCGACGGACGCGTCCAGGGTTTCGAGGCGCTGCTGCGCTGGCAGCACCCCACGCGCGGGCAGGTGTCGCCGGCGCAGTTCATACCCATGGCAGAACAGAGCGGCTTCATCCTGGAGCTGGGCCAGTGGGTGTTGCGCACCGCCTGCGCCCAGCTGGCAACCTGGCGCGACGACCCCGCCCGCAGTGCGCTCAGCATCGCGGTCAATGTGAGCGCCAAGCAGTTCCGGGACCCGCATTTTGTGCGCGACGTGGTGGACACCCTGCAAGCCACCAGCGCCAACCCGGCCTGCCTGAAACTGGAGCTGACCGAGACGGTGCTGGCCGACGATGTGGA
The DNA here is from genome assembly GCA_030695415.1 of Hylemonella sp. Classification (GTDB taxonomy): domain Bacteria; phylum Pseudomonadota; class Gammaproteobacteria; order Burkholderiales; family Burkholderiaceae_C; genus Hylemonella. The sequence continues at coordinate 5,484 of JAUYQZ010000017.1, read as the reverse complement.
AGGCCTGATCGAGAAAATGGCCAGCCTGCGCGCCCACGGCGTGCAGTTTTCGCTCGACGACTTCGGCACCGGCTACTCGTCGCTGAACTACCTCAAGCGCCTGCCACTGGACCAGCTCAAGATCGACCAGTCCTTTGTGCGCGACCTCATGACGGATGCCAACGACGCCGCCATCGTGCGCGCCATCCTCACCCTGGGCAGCAGCCTGGGGCTGCAGGTCATCGCCGAGGGCGTGGAGACCGGCGCGCAGAAGGACTTTTTGTGCCGCCACGGCTGTGACCGGTTCCAGGGCTACCTGTTCTCACGCCCTTTGAGCGACAGCCAGCTGGCGGCCTACCTCGACCACATCGGCAGCACCGCCGATCAGACCGCCTGAAGCCAGGGCAGGTGGGGCAGGGCGCTGGCCACCAGGTGCAGCAGCAGCTCCCACAACACCAGCACATAACTCAGTGCCGCCACGCCGGTGGCTCCCGACAGCACCAGCACCACGCCGTCGCGGAACATCCATCCCAGCGCCAGCAGCATCAGGCTGATGGCCGGCAGCACATTGCCCAGCGGCAGCGGCAAAAAGATGAGTGCCGCCATCAGCGACACCCAGAGCGCCCACCAGGGCTGCGTGTGCGGGTGGGCCCAGCGCTGCCAGCGCGGTTTCATGCACCGCTCGGCCTGTTCATAGACCCAGGCCATGCCGTGCAGGCAGCGGCGGCTCCAGGCGGGGCTCAGCGTGAGGTCTAGCGCGCGCTGCGGCAAGGGTAGCTGCTCGTGCCCGCGCCACCAGGCCCAGGCCACCCACCACAACACCATGCTCAGCAGCGTGCCCGCACCGGCCACCGGCAGCAGGGTGAGTGCGGCGCCCACCAGCAGCACGCCGGGCAACACCCCCCGTTGCGATGGCTGCGCGCACGCCTCCAGCAACTCGGCAAAGCTGAGTCGCCAGGCTTCGCCAGCGTCAACTGCTTCTGCCGCCTCAGCCGCACGGGCGCGCAACTGCCGAGCCAAGGGCTGGCTCACGCGGGACCCGGGCTGCGCCGCGCCAGCAGCCAGTGCAGGCCACCGGCCAGCAGCAGCATCAGCCCCAGCACCACCGCCCACACCAGCCACAGCAGCGGTGCGATCCAGCCCAGCAGCGTGCCGGCCACACCCGCGGTGGCGGGCAGCAGATCGGACAGCCAGGCAAACGCATCGGCCCAGGCCTGCTGCAGCAAGGCCACCCAGGCGGGGTCCACCCACAGCGCCAGCCAGGCGGGCACCGGCCACTGGGTCGCGCTGCGTGCCAGGTCCACCGCCTGACCGCTGGCCACCGTGGCGGCCAGCCAGTCGCTGAGTTGCGCGCCCACGGCCACCAGGCCGGTCCAGAACAGGGCGACCAGCGCCACCCCGACCCACAACAGCCACTTCATACGGCACCCTCCACCGCCAGTGCCGGCCGGCGCGCCATGGACAGGCCACGCACCGGGCGGCGCTGGCGCTGCCAGGCGCGCACCAGGGCACCACTTGCCCGCTTGAGCGCCAGCTCCAGCGCGCCCATGGCCTGGCGCTCGATGGCGTGCACCACCAGCGTGCCGTGCTGGTCGGTGGCCAGCGTGATCTGGCAGGACTGGTCGATGCCGCCGCGCGGCCCGTTGATGTCGCGCAGGCGCACATGCACCTGCATCACCTGGGCGCGCATGCGCCGCATCACAAAACGCACCCGCGCCTCCACCCGCTCGCGGGCGTCGCTGGCCAGGTCGTCGTGCACGGTTTCCACTCGAATCTGCATCTCAAGCTCCTTGGGTTGATCAACAAACCCCGACCTTAGGGGGCACTTCATTCTCAAAAAAGCATGGACTTTGGAATTCTTTTTCAGATAAATTCGAAACATGAGCCAGGAACTTAACTACAAACACCTCTATTACTTCTGGGTCACGGCCAAGGAGGGCGGCATGTCGCACGCGGCCGCGCGGCTGGGCATGGCGGTGCAGACCGTGAGCGCCCAGGTGCGGGCGCTGGAGCAGTCGCTGGGCCACGCGCTGTTCAAGCCGGCCGGCCGGGGCCTGGCGCTGACCGACGCCGGCCAGGCCGCGTTGCCGCTGGCCGAACAGATATTTCAACTGGGCGAGCAACTGCACAGCACCGTGCGCGACGCCGCCACCCACACCCAGGTGCGGCTGGCGGTGGGCATATCGGACGGCCTGCCCAAGCTGGCGGTGCGCGACCTGCTGGCGCCGGCGCTGGCCGAACCCCACCTGCGCCTGCTGTGCCACGAAGACGAGTTCGAAGACCTGCTGGGCGACCTGGCCCTGCACCGGCTGGACGTGGTGCTGTCCGATCGCGCCGCGCCGCCCAACCCCAACCTGCGCCTGTACAGCCACGCACTGGGCAGCTCGCCCCTGGGCTGGTACGCGCCCGCGCAGTGGGTGGAGCAGGCGCGCGACACCTTCCCGCACAGCCTGGCCACGGTGCCGGTGCTGCTGCCCAGCGCCCACACCGCCGTGCGCCCGCGCCTGGACCACTGGTTCGAGCGCCACGGCGTGGCGCCGCGTGTGGTGGGCGAGTTCGAGGACAGCGCGCTGCTGAGCACCTTTGGCGCCTCGGGTCTGGGCGTGTTCCCGGCGCCCGACCGCATGCGCGAGACGCTCACGCAGCGCTACGGCGTGGTCTGGTTTGCCGACGTGGACGGTGTGCTGGAGCACTTCTTTGCCATCGGCACCGAACGCAAGGTGCAGCACCCGCTGGTCAAACGCCTGCTCGGCCAGGGGTGATTGCCGCGCGGCGCCCGCTCCCCACACAATAGGCTCCCATGATGACCTTGCTCATGTTCCTGGCCGGACTGGCCGCGCTGGTGGCCGGTGCCGACGTGCTGGTGCGCGGCGCCTCCAAGATGGCCCTGACCTTCGGCATCTCGCCGCTGGTTGTGGGGCTGACCATCGTCGCTTTTGGCACCAGCGCGCCCGAAATGGCGGTGTCGGTGGGCGCGGTGCTGGACGGCAACACCGACATCGCCATCGGCAACGTGGTGGGCAGCAACATCTTCAACGTGCTGTTCATCCTCGGCATCAGCGCGCTGATCGCGCCACTGGTGGTGCACCTGCAACTGATCCGGCAGGAGGTGCCCATCATGATCGGCGCGTCCGTGTTGCTGCTGTTGCTGGGCTGGGACGGCAGCCTGGGCATGTGGGACGGCGCCCTGCTGTTTGGCCTGCTGGTGGCCTACACGGTGTTTCTGGTGGTGCAGTCGCGGCGGCAGAACAGCCAGCACGCCGAGCCCACGGAATTTGACGAGGAACTGCGGCCGGTGGACCCCGGCGCATGGGACGGCAAGTGGCCGGTGCAACTGGCGCTGATCGTGGTGGGCCTGGGCCTGCTGGTCCTGGGCTCCGACTGGCTGGTGAGCGCGGCCGTGGTGTTTGCCAAGTCGCTGGGCGTGAGCGATGTGGTGATCGGCCTGACCATCGTGGCGGCCGGCACCTCGATGCCCGAAGTGGCCACCTCGGTGGCGGCCGCGCTCAAGGGCGAGCGCGACATCGCGGTGGGCAACGTGGTGGGCAGCTGCACCTTCAACCTGCTGGGCTGCCTGGGCCTGTCGGGGCTGGCGGCGGGCGCGACCGGCCTGCCGGTGGCGGCCTCGGTGATGGCCTTCGACATCTGGGTCATGCTGGCCTGCGCGCTGGCCTGCCTGCCGGTGTTCCTGACCGGCCGCGAAATCGCGCGCTGGGAAGGCGGCGTGTTCCTGGCCTACTACGCGGCCTACGTGGCTTACCTGATCCTGGCGGCGCAGCAGCACGACGCGCTGGCGCCGTTCTCGGCCGCCATGATGGGCTTTGTGATCCCGCTTTCGCTGGTGACGCTGGTGGTGTCGGTGCTGCGGCGCGCGCCGGGCCACTGAAGGCTCAGGCCCACACGCTGTCCAGCGCCGCCAGTGCACTGGCGATCACCGGCTCGCCGGCGCGCGCGGCCAGGCAGACAAAACTCAGGTCGCATTCCAGCGCCACCTGGTCGGCCACCACCAGACCGCGCGCCTGCGCTTCGCGGATGGCGATGGAGTCGCGCACCAGGCTCAGGCCGACGCCGCTTTTCACCAGGTCCAGCATGGACGCCTCCTGATCGACCAGCGCCACCCGGCGCGGCTCGATGCCGGTGAGCGAACCCGGCCCGAACACCCGGCGCAGCAGCCGGTGGTGGGCGCTGGCAGCGGGCGTGGCCAACCAGGGCAGGGCGGCCAGGGCTTTCCAGTCTTTGCCGCGCACCTGCGGCCCCCAGCCGGCGGGCGCCAACACGCGGTAGCTGAAGCGCGCCAATGAACGCAACTGGTAGGGCGGGCCCACCGGGTCGTCCGGCAAATTGAGGAAAAACCCCACGTCCAGATCGCCCCGCGCCACCTGGGCCAGCACGTCGCCGCTCATGCCCTGGCGCAGCTCGGTGCCGATCTGTGGCGCCGATTCGACCAGGGTCTTGAGAAACGCCCCGAGACGGGTGAATTCGGGGTCGAGGATGGTGCCTATGCGCAGGGTGCCGCGCACCGTGTGGTGCAGGGCGGCGGCGGCCTGGCCAAAGTCGGCCAGGGCCACCAGCGCCTTGTCGGCCAGGGGCAGCAAGGCCGCGCCGTCTTGCGTGAGTGCCATGCCCTTGGGCGTGCGGGTGAACAAGGCCAGACCGGTGGCCTCGGCCAGGGCCTTGAGCTGCAGGCTCACCGCCGGCTGGCTCAGGTGCAGGCGCTGGGCGGCACGCGACACATTGCCCTCGCGTGCCACGGCCACAAAGGCACGCAAAGCCTGGGGATCGGCCGTGCCCAGTTGGGGGGTTTTCATATTTGCTTTGCTTATATTGAAATTTTGGCGATTTCATTGGATTTTGTCTGGTGAGTCAAGCACACTCGCGGCCATTCTTTGGAGACCACCACATGAGCATCGCTAATATTGACCACTTCATCAACGGCGCCACGGCCCCAGGCACCTCTGCCCGCGCGCAAGACGTGTTCAACCCCGCCACGGGCGCGGTGACCGGCCGAGTGAAACTGGCCAACAGCGCCGATGTGAACACCGCCGTAGCCGCCGCCCAGGCCGCCTTCCCCGCCTGGGCCGACACCCCGCCCATCCGCCGCGCGCGGGTGATGTTCAAGTTCCTGGAGCTGGTCAACCAGCACAAGGACGACCTGGCGCGCCTGATCACCGCCGAACACGGCAAGGTGTTCACCGACGCCCAGGGCGAGGTCTCGCGTGGCATCGACATCATCGAGTTCGCCTGCGGCATCCCGCAGCTGCTCAAGGGCGACTTCACCGACCAAGTCTCCACCGGAATGGACAACTGGACGCTGCGCCAGCCGCTGGGCGTGGTGGCCGGCATCACGCCCTTCAACTTCCCGGTCATGGTGCCGATGTGGATGTTCCCGGTGGCGATTGCCGCCGGCAACTGCTTTGTGCTCAAACCCAGCCCCATCGACCCGTCGCCCGCGCTGTTCATGGGCGAGCTGCTCAAACAAGCCGGCCTGCCCGACGGCGTGTTCAA
>JAUYQZ010000015.1 GCA_030695415.1 Hylemonella sp. | reverse complement strand
ACGCCATAGTTGCTCTTAAGAAAGTCCGTCGCATTTACCCTGAGAAGCATCTGCGCACGCCACAACGCGAAGCACCCCAGGGTGAACATTGAACCAAGGACGATGACGGTCAACAGCCACACGGGTACAAGCTCCTAACGTTTGAGATGAGTGGGAGCCGCAGGCGATCCACTCTCGATTGAAAGGTTAGGTGGATTCACCATATTTGCTCTTTCCATGGCCGTGGCTCGACATTCCCGTAATGACCGGCAATGAGACGCGCATTGAACAGAAGAATTGAAAGCGCGCCCACGGCCCAGCAGCCCAAAAAAGCCACCCTTGCGATTGAGCTGATAGCAGGGAAATCTGCCAACGCTGCTGCAAACGCAACGGCACCTGCCAAAAGCCCACAAAGCCCAGCGCATATCCCGATTACCCAGGAGCGTGGTTTGTCATCCGGTATGAATGGTCGCGATGCCATGAGCAACCTAACGTGATATGGACCGCAAAAGTGCGGAATAACATGGCCGAGTGTTCATCCTGGCGCCTCCCTTGCTGCAAGCTAAGTGCTTGTTTTGTTTGAAGAATTCGGACAAATATAGCGCAGCGTCGCGCTCATAACAAACCGTGAAACCCCGCAAAAGTGCGGAATAACATCGGAGTCAACTCCGTCGACTTTGGCGCCACCGTCTTGGGAGCCTTGATTTTACTGGGCCTTTTGATGATACTGTACGGATGAACAGTATTTCATTGGGCCACAAACCCCGCAAGATCACAGCGCCCCAGTCCCTGCAGGCGCCGCGTCTGCTTGGTCCGTTGCAGGAGCGTTTGCGCTACCTGCGCGACCGCCTGAACCCCAAGATCTACAGCCACCTGCTCAAGGTGGCCGCCGGTGGCACGATCAGCCCGCTGGACGCCATGATGCGGGCCTGAGGCCATGTCCCTCCTGGCGACCCTGCCGGCTTATGCCGAGTTGCATGTCCTGAGCAACTTCAGCTTCCAGCGCGGCGCCTCGCAGCCGGAGGAGCTGGTGGTGCGCGCGCATGCGCTGGGCTACACGGCGCTGGCCATCACGGACGAATGTTCCATGGCCGGGGTGGTGCGTGTGCATGGGGCGGCCAAGGAAGTGGGCCTGCCGCTGCTGATTGGCACCGAGCTGCGGGTGGAGGCGGACGACAGCGAATGCGGTGAGGAATGGTTCACCCTGCTGCTGCTGGCGCGCAGCCGCGCGGGCTATGGCGAGCTGTGTGAACTCATCACCCAGCTGCGCGCGCAGCCGGACAAGAAGAGCGGGCGCCGCTACCGTGTGCACGCGCAAGACTGGGACGCGCTGGGCCTGGACAGCCGCGATGTACTGGCCCTGCTGGTGCCGCAGCGCGAAGGCCTGCGGCCTGAAGATGCGGCCTTTGCGCCCATGCTGGCCGCGCGCCTGGCCTGGCTGCGGCAGCACTTTGCGCATGGCTGGCTGGCCGTGGAGCTACTGCACCGGCTTGACGATGGCTTGTGGCTCGATCAGCTGGGTGCAGCGGCGCAGCGCGCGGGCGTGCCGCTGGTGGCCGCGGGCGGCGTGCATATGCATGTGCGCTCGCGCAAGCCGCTGCAGGACGTGATGACGGCCATTCGCCTGGGCCAGCCCGTGGCCGAGTGCGGCTATGCGCTGCAGCCCAATGCCGAGGCGCATCTGCGCTCACGCCAGCGCCTGGCCGCGCTCTACCCCGCGGAGCTGCTGGCTGAGACGGTGCGCGTGGCGGCGCTGTGCACCTTCAGCCTGGACGAGCTGAGCTACGAGTACCCGCAAGAGGTGGTGCCCGCGGGCGAGACGCCAGCCAGCTATTTGCGCCGCAGCACCTGGGAGGGCGCGGGCCGGCGTTACCCGCAGGGCGTGCCGGCCCCCGTGCAGCAGCAGGTAGAGCACGAGCTGACGCTCATCTCGGAGCTGCACTACGAGAAATACTTCCTCACGGTCTACGACATCGTGCGCTTTGCGCGCAGCCGCCACATCCTCTGCCAGGGCCGCGGCTCGGCGGCCAACTCGGCCGTGTGCTACTGCTTAGGGATTACCGAGGTGGACCCGGCGCGCACCAGCGTGCTCTTCGAGCGCTTCATCAGCCGGGAGCGCAAGGAGCCGCCCGACATCGATGTGGACTTTGAACACCAGCGGCGCGAAGAAGTCATCCAGTACCTCTACGCCAAATACGGACGCGACCGCGCCGCGCTCACCGCGGCCGTGCACACCTACCACGCGCGCGGCGCCATCCGCGACGTGGGCAAGGCGCTGGGCATGGAAGACGAGTTGATCGACGCGCTGGCCAAGGCGCACCAGTGGTGGGACGGGCGCGAGGTGCAGGCCGGGCGCTTGCTGGAACTGGGGCTCGATCCGGAGTCACGCCAGATCCGCCTGTTGCTGGAGCTCACGCGGCCGCTCTTGCGCTTTCCGCGCCACCTCTCGCAGCACAGCGGGGGCTTCGTGCTCACGGGCGATCGGCTCACGCGCACGGTGCCCGTCATCCCCGCGGCCATGGAGGGGCGCACCACCATTGAGTGGGACAAGGACGACATCGACGCGCTGGGCCTGCTGAAGGTGGACGTGCTGGCCCTGGGCATGCTCAGCGCCATCCGGCGCACGCTGGATTTTGTGGGCCAGTGGCGCGGCCAGGTCTTCCAGCTGCAGGACATCCCGGCCGAAGACGCCGCCACCTACGAGATGATCTGCCGCGCCGACACGGTGGGGGTGTTCCAGATCGAGAGCCGCGCGCAGATGAGCATGCTGCCGCGCCTGCAGCCGCGTTGTTTCTACGACCTGGTGATCGAGGTGGCCATCGTGCGGCCCGGGCCCATCCAGGGCGGCATGGTGCATCCCTTTCTGGCACAGCGCGAGCGCCAGCGCCGCGGCGAGCCTTTCTCACTGCCCAACGAGGCGCTGCGCCCCGCGCTGCAGCGCACCCTGGGCGTGCCCATCTTCCAGGAACAGGTGATGCAGATCGCCATCATCGCCGCGGGCTTCACGCCGGGCGAGGCCGACCAACTGCGACGCGCCATGGCGGCCTGGAAGCGCAAGGGCGGGGTGGACAAGTTTCACCAGCGCGTGGTGGACGGCATGACGGCGCGCGGCTACACGCAGGACTTTGCCGAGGCCATCTTCCGGCAGATCGAAGGTTTTGGCGAATACGGTTTTCCCGAAAGCCATGCGGCCAGTTTTGCGCTGCTGGTCTACGTGAGTGCCTGGCTCAAATGCCACGAGCCCGCGGCCTTCCTGGCGGGGCTGTTGAATTCCCTGCCCATGGGTTTCTACGGCCCCGCGCAGCTGGTGCAGGACGCGCAGCGCCACGGCGTGACGGTGCGGCCCGTGGACGTGCTGCACAGCGACTCGGACTGCACGCTGGAGCCCGACGACGAGGGCCAGCCTGCCGTGCGCCTGGGCTTGCGCCTGGTGGCCGGGCTCAGGGCGGCCAGCGCGCAGCGCATCGTGGCCGTGCGCGCCCAGGCTCCGTATATGAGCACCGAAGACCTGGCGCTGCGCGCGGGCCTGGACGCGGCAGACCTGAAGGCGCTGGCCGCTGCCGATGCGCTGCTGAGCCTGAGCGGTCACCGCCGCCAGCAGGTGTGGGACGCCTCGGCCCTGCACGCTGCGCCCGAGCTGCTGCGCGGCGCGCCGGTGGACGAAGAGCTGCTGGAGCTGCCCGAAGCGCCCGAGGGCGAGGAGATCGTTTTCGACTACGCCGCCACCGGGCTCACGCTGCGCCGCCATCCGCTGGCGCTGCTGCGCGGGCAGCTGCAGGCGCGGCGCATCCTGACGTCCGGGGAACTGCAGCGTCAGCCCGACGGCCGGCCCGTGCGCGCCTGCGGCCTGGTGGTGACGCGCCAGCAACCCGGCACGGCCAAGGGCGTGGTCTTCGTGACGCTGGAAGACGAGACGGGCTCGGTGCAGGTCATCGTGTGGAAGGCGCTGCGCGACAAACAGCGCGACACGCTGCTGTCGGCGCAGTTGCTGGCCGTGCACGGCACCTGGCAGCGCCAGGGCCCGGTGTGCCACCTGATTGCCGGGCATCTGGAAGACCTGACGCCGCTGCTGGGGCGGTTGACGACGCAGAGCCGGGATTTCCACTGAGCGTACCGTCGCTGCCCGGTCCATGCGGTCTAATCGTCAGCGAACCCACAGTCAGCGAGCCAACGCCGATTAGCGCGGCATGGCATCGAGCCGCGAGGATGCGCTGAAAGAGAGAGAACCCATGAGTACTGAGAGCAATCTGTCCAAGGAACTCACGCCGACCGGGAGGCTGCGGGTCGGCGTGGCCTACGCGCCGAAGGCGACGCCGATCTTCGTGGCCCGGGGTGAGGACGGCAACTACCGCGGCCTTGGGCTCGACCTGGGCCGGGCGCTGGCGCAGGAGCTGGGGGTGCCGATGGACGTCTCTGTGGCGGCGACCACCGCGGAGCTGACCGAGGCCTGTGTCTCGGGCGCCATCGACGTGGGCTTCATGCCGGCCGATGAAGAACGGCGCAAGCGCCTTGATTTCAGCCCGCCCTACTTTGTCATCGAAAGCACCTTTCTTGCGGCCGGGTCCACCGGCATCGAAACCCTGGCCGACGTCGATCAGGCCGGCATCACCGTGGTGGGCATCGCCGGCTCGACCACGATCCGCGCCGCGGGCCGCAGCCTTCGGTCCGCGACGGTCGTGGCGGCGAAATCCATCGACGAGGCGCTGGCACTGCTGAAGTCAGGGCAGGCCCAGGCTTTCGCGCTGACGCACGACGCCCTGCCGCCTCTGCAAAAGGAAATCCCCGGCTCGCGCATCCTGGCCGGGGCTTTTCAGATCACCGACGTGGCGATCGCTGTGCTGAAGAACAAGCCCGAGGCACTGGCCTGCCTGACAAGATTCATCGAGGCGGCGAAGGTCAGCGGTGTGCTTCGGCGGGCATTTGACGACGCAGGATTGAATGGACTCAAGATGGCGCCCTGACGCCATCGGTCCGAAGCGCTCAAGGCGAACGGGTGGACGGGGCGGGCCTCACCCGGGCAGCCACTGCCCGCCGCTGCAGCGTTCGATGCCGGCCAGGTCGCGGCGCGACTGAACCTGCCCAAAGCCCGCCTGCGTGAGCAGGGCGCGCACGGCCGCGGCCTGGTCCCAGCCATGCTCCAGCAGCAGCCAGCCGCCCGCTTGAAGCCGGGCCGGGGCCTGGGCGACGATGGTGCGCAGGGCGTCCAGGCCATCGGGGCCGGAGCTCAGCGCCAGCCGGGGTTCATGGCCGAGGGCTTCGAGGTGCGGGTCGTCTTCAGCGATGTAGGGCGGGTTGGAGACGATGAGCGCGAAGGTCCCTTGCAGGCCTTCGAGCCAGTTGCCAAGATGAAATGGCACGTCGAGTGCGAGACGCTGCGCATTGGCCTGTGCCACGGCCAGGGCCTCGGGGCTGGCGTCCACGGCTTCGACGCGGGCTTGCGGCCTTTGGCTCTTGAGGGCCAGGGCAATGGCGCCGCTGCCGGTGCCCAGGTCGATGACCGAGCCCTGGGGCGTGAGGTGTTCGAGCGCCCAGTCGACCAGGGTTTCGGTGTCGGGGCGCGGGTCCAGCACGCGCGCGTCCACCTGCAGCGTCAGGCCGTAGAACTCGCGCTGGCCGGTCAGGTAGGCCAGGGGCGTGCCGGCGGCGCGGCGGCGCGTGAGGTTGATGTAGCGCATCTCCGTCGCAGCATCGAGCGGGTCGCTGTCGTGGGCGAGTAGCCAGGCGCGGTCGTTCTGCGGGCGGCCCAGCGCATGCAGCAGCAGCAACTGTGCATCGAGCCGCTCCAGCCCGAGGGCGGAGCAGGCCGCGCTCAGGGCTTGCTGGATCTGCATGAGGTGGGTGCTACGGAAACTGTAGCTGCATTCTAGGCCGCTCCGCCTTCTGGCGGGGGATTTGTGCAGGCGCGGGGCCTGGCCCGGGGCTCAGTTGTTGCCGACTTCCAACTCCGCCAGCTGCTCCGCCTCGCGCGCGTGGCGCAGGGCGCTCACCACGTCGTCCAGCTCACCTTCCGTGATGCGCTCAAGCTTGTAGAGCGTGAGGTTGATGCGGTGGTCGGTCAGGCGGCCCTGCGGGAAGTTGTAGGTGCGGATGCGGTCGCTGCGGTCGCCACTGCCGATCAGGCCCTTGCGCATGGCGGCGTCCTTGGCGGCGCGCTCGCTGCGGTCCTTCTCCTGGATGCGGGCCGAAAGCACCTGCAGGGCCTTGGCCTTGTTGCGGTGCTGGCTGCGGTCGTCCTGGCACTCGGCCACGATGCCGGTGGGGATGTGGGTGATGCGCACGGCCGAGTCGGTCTTGTTGATGTGCTGGCCGCCGGCGCCACTGGCGCGGTAGGTGTCGATGCGCAGGTCGGACGGGTTGATCTGCACGGCCTGGGCTTCGTCGGGCTCGGGCAGCACGGCCACGGTGCAGGCGCTGGTGTGGATGCGGCCCTGGGTCTCGGTGGCGGGCACGCGCTGCACGCGGTGGCCGCC
>JAUYQZ010000016.1 GCA_030695415.1 Hylemonella sp. | reverse complement strand
GCCGGTGCCCGTGGCACGCAGCACGTCATCTCCGTCACCGCCGTCCAGCACGTTCGTGCCGTTGCCACCGTTGAGCGTGTCGTTGCCCGCACCCCCGTACAGCAGGTCGTTGCCGTCGTGCCCGTTGAGCGTGTCGTTGCCTCCCAAGCCGTACATGGTGTCCGCACCCGCCCCACCATTGAACTGATTCCCTTCGGCATTGCCAAGAACGGTCTCACCCGCCGCATTGGAAGCCGAATAGCTGATGACTTCACTGCCCAGCAAGACGATGCGCTCAGAGGCAAGCAACAGCTCAACCTCCGGTGTCATGACGGATTGAGCCAGCACCTCTTTCAGCGTCAGGTAGGGATTCCAACCGACAGCTTGAGTCGTATCGCCTGCGAACTTATGCAGATCGATCAGATCCGTTACGGCATTGAACAGGTCCAGCCCGGCTTTCTCCTGGACAAGAGTCACGCTGCCACTGAAATCAAAATGGACACCCGTCTCATCGATGGTCAGATCAATTGCATCCAGATAGGGCTTGAGACGAGTCTGGGCCACCAGCGCGCCATACACACTTTCTTTCAACGCGTCGTAGGCTTGCTGCAGGAACTGCTGCTGCGGGCCGGACATCACGACCGTGCTGGTGTCCACCGGCACCCACTGGCCTGCGCCGGTGGTTTCTCGCCACTGCCAGGAGCGAGTCGTCTGCACCCAGCGCTCAAGAATATTCATGCCATTGAACTGCTCCAGCGCTGTGAGCTGGGCGTAAAGCGTTGGATTGCTGACGGCAAACTGTTCGATAGCCGTTAACTCCGGCAACATATCTGGCATGACCAAGGCCTGCGTGCGATTGGTCTGCACGCTCGTTTCCATGGTGCTGGTGCGCCCCCAGGCATAGATCAGGTTGTCCAGGTCGGCCATCTGCTCGGCCTTGGTCTGGCGCGATGCGAACTGCCCCAGCTGCGCCTGCAGCACCTGCGCCCGCTGTTGCACGGGCGCCGCGTACCAGCTGGTGGCACTGCCTGCCAGATGCTCCTGCAAAGTCGCCGTACCCAGATCCAGAGCACCGATCACGCCACCGGACTCCAGCGGCACACCAGCCAGGCTCATGGCCGCGCGCAAATCGCGCACGAAACCACTGCCTTGCATCTCCGGCAAGGCCAAGGCCTCGGCAGTCAGCGCAGGATCATCCGTGAACTCGCTGAAAAAGTTGTTGTTGACCAGCAGCAAACTGCCAGCCAACTGCGCAGTGCCGCTTTCTCCATCCGTTCCGTCGGTGCGTGTGAAGCTGCCGGTGTGCGTTTGGGTATTGCCACCACCCAGGTTGACGTTGCTGGTCGTGTTGCTGAGGTTGATACTGGCCACGCCCAGCTGGTCGAAGGTGTAGAGCTCATCGGCCTGGCTGATGCCGTCCTGGTTGGCGTCTTTCCATAGCTTGACACCGGCGTAAGCCACATCATTGCTGTCGAACTTCCCATCGGCCACACCATTCGCATCCCGGTCCAGATCAGCCAGGGCCTCAAAGCCATTGGCCGCTGTCTGCCCCGCATTGGGGCCGCTGGTCAGGAGGGTGTTATCACCGAAAAGCTCGCGGCCGGAATCGATGGTGCCATTGCCGTTGAGATCACGCACCACAATGGCTTCACCGGAAGCAATCCAACCGGTCGCCGTTTGAATCCCATCGCCGTCTTGGTCGAACAGAATCGGGGAATTGGGATTAATGCCGCTGGTCGTGATGCCACCACCATCAATGTCGAGGACCAGTGGATCACGGCGAGGAGGAACCCAGTTGATCGCTTGGGTCGTTTTACCATTGACCGCAGCATCAACAATCCCATCAATTTGCCTGCCTCTATTCCGTAGGAGAAATGCAGCTTGCCCAACCATACCCCCAAACAAATCCGACACATCACCTGCTCCGATGTGCCCACTGCCGCTGTCTCGATGAGCCGTTTTACCATCAATTTTTACCTCTTCTGTCCACGAATAATTTATACCTCCGGCCGGATTCAAAGAGACAGAAATCGTCTCAGTAAAGCTAGCGCCGTTGTATGTAATTTTGGAGTAAAAAGTAGTGGGTCCATCATCTTGTATTTTTACTCCAGCCCGATAATACTGATTCGCTTGGTAGTAAAAATCCCAAAGCTCTTCACTAGGGTCATATCCAACACCAATCCCACGTATATCTCCAGAAACCTCACCGGTTGTACTGTTATATGCGGCACCAACAATACCCGCATTGATTGAATATTCCCCGGTGCTTGGGTTGCCTGTCGCCCTGACTCCGCCGGAACTAGTTACAACAATAGTCTCGCCGATTACTCTGATATTTGTTCCGAAATTCGCTGCGGCCAGACTCATAGTTTCTCCCTTTTCAATTTGAGAAATTGACAATTAGCTTTAGATGCAGCCGCGAACAAAAAAGCACTAACTCATCGAAAGCTGCCGTATCGATTAATTGTCTTGTCGGTAGCCAATTCGGACAATGGTACGGATGTACCAAGACCACGTTCTTCTCGTGCGACCAGGTAGGTCCTGAACCAGAACGCAGCCTGCATGCGGTTAGCCACGCCGATCTTCTGGAAGGCCACGCTGAGCTGGTTGCGCACCGTGAACTCGCTCTTTCCCAATTCGCGCGCGATTTGTTTGTTGCTGGCACCCGACAACAGAGCCTGCAAGAGCTGCAATTCAACGGCAGTGAGGTCGAATTCCTGGATCATGGTTTTCATCTTTCCCTCAAGCTTTCATTGCCAGCGCGCTGCACCGGGCTCAACAGATACTCGATCACGCGGCGCTTGCCGGTCTTGATCTCGGCGGTGATGTTCATGCCGGGGCTCAGGGGGATGCGCTTGCCGTCGATGTCCATGTCTTTCTGGCTCAGCGTCAGGATGGCGGGGTAATAGGAGCCCTTTTTTTCATCCGTCACCGCATCGGCGGTGACCACTTCCACCTTGGCGTCCACCGTGCCGTAGCGCGTGTAGGGGAAGGTCTCCAGCTTGACCGTTGCCGTCTGGCCGGCGTTCACAAAGCCGATGTCCTGGTTGGCGATGGCGATCTCGGCGGTGACGGTGGGGCTGTCTGGCACGACGATCATGAGTGGCTGGGCGCTGGTGACCACACCGCCCACGGAGTGGATGGCCAACTGCTGCACGATGCCGTCTACCGGGGCGGTGAGTTGTGTGAGGCGTTCGCGCTGGCTGGCTTTGCTGTGGTCTGCGCTGAGCTGCTGGCGCTTGGTGGTGGCCTGGGCGTTGCGGTCGTTGAGCTGGCGCACGGTTTCGGCGCGGAAGGCGGCGCGCGATTGCTCTGACTCGCGCAGCATGGCCTGGGCCTCGGCCAGGCGGGCGCGCTGGGTGGCGAGGTCTCGCTCCAGCTCCACGCGTTCACGGGTTTTGTCTTGCGTGGCGTGGCCGGAGATGTAGCCCTGGTCCACCAGGCGTTTGAAATCGGCCTCGCGCGCCTGGGCCATGGGCACGGTGTCTTCCAGCTTGGCGATGGTGGCCTGCACGGTGGCCATTTCGGCCTGGCGGCGGCTGGCTTCGGCGTCCAGCTTGGCCAGCTTGGCGCGGATGTCTTGCCACTCGCTTTGCAGCAGGCTGCGCGTGCCAGCATCGGCCCCCTTGGGCAGGCTGGGCGCCTGCCCTGTGGCCAGGGTATTGAGCAAGGCGGCGGTGCGCTGCTCTTCGCTGATGGCGGCGTTGAGCTGCTCCTGCACGCTGGCCTTGTCGGCGTTGGCCATGGTGGGGTCCAGTTCCACCAGCACCTGGCCGGCGCGCACGCGGTCGCCGTCGCGCACCAGCACGCGTTTGACCACGCTGGCTTCCAGCGGCTGGATGAGCTTGGTGCGGTCACTCACGATGATGCGCCCCGGCGCCACGGCCACGATGTCCACCTTGCCGAAAATGGACCAGACCAGCACCAGCACAAACAGCGCCATGATGGCCCAGGCAAAACGCCGCGGTGCGGGGTGCACCGGGGTTTCCTGCAGGCTCAGGGCTGCGGGCAAAAAGGCGGTTTCGTCGGCCAGGCGCTTTGGGCCGGCGAGTTCGGCACGGCGCTCCCAAGCGGCCTTGAAAACTGCCCGGTAGCGCGACCAGAGTTCGATGAGGGGGTGGCGCGGCAGGGGAGCTGCGGTGTTCGGGCTCATGCGCACCTCCTTGCCCCATCTGGGATTGAAAATTCCCCATGTGGCATCATTTTTGATATCATTCGAACTGTGAACAGCAAGCACCGCAAAACACTGGCGCGGATATTTGAGAAGCCCGTTCCGAAAAACATGGAATGGGCGGACATTGAATCCCTGCTGATTGCGCTTGGAGCCGAATGCGTGAACCGTGGCGGTTCCATGGTGAGCTTTTTCCTGAAGGGCGAGCGGGCTGATTTCCACCGCCCCCACCCTGCCAAGGAAGCCAAGCCATACCAGGTGCGCTGCGCACGCGAGTTTTTGGAACTGATTGGAGTCAAGCCATGAGCAATGCCATGACCTACAAAGGCTACACCGCCAAGGTGGAATACAGCGAAGAGGACGAGTGCTTCATCGGTCGCATTGCCGGCATCCGCGCCATCATCGGTTTCCACGGGGGCAGCGTGACTGAACTGAAAAAAGCTTTCCGTGCCGCGGTGGACAACTACATCGACGTGGCGCATGCGCGCGGCGAAGAGCCCGAGAAGCCCTTCTCGGGCCGCATGATGCTGCGCCTGCCCAGCCAGGTGCATGCGCGCGTTAGCTTCGCGGCCGAGCGCGCGGGCCTGAGCGTCAACCAATGGGCCGCCCAAGCCCTGGAGCAAGCGGCTCAGTCCTGACAACAGGCGCTTCATGGCGCCGCCCCCGGCCCAGCCTGCCCACCCTGCATCTTCCACAGGTGCGCGTACAAGCCCTGCGGCTTGTTGATCAGCGCATCGTGCGGGCCGGCCTCCACGATCTTGCCCTTCTCCAGCACGATGATGCGGTTCGCGTGGCGCACGGCGCTCAGGCGGTGGGCGATGATGAGCACGGTTCGGCCCTGGCAGATGCTGGCCATATTGCGCTGGATGATGGCCTCGGACTCATAGTCCAGCGCGCTGGTGGCTTCGTCAAAAATCAGGATGCGCGGGTTGGCGAACAGGGCGCGGGCGATAGCCACGCGCTGGCGCTGCCCGCCACTCAGACTGCCGCCCTGCTCGCCCACCAGGGTGTCGTAGCCCTCGGGTAGCTCGCTGATGAAGTCATGCGCGCCGGCCAGCTGGGCCACTCGCACCACGGCCTCGATGGGGGCGGCCGGGTCGGTGATGGCGATGTTCTCGCGCACGCTGCGGTTGAACAGCAGGTTCTCCTGCAGCACCACGCCCACCTGGCGGCGCAGCTGGGCTGCGTCGATCAGGCTGATGTCGATGCCGTCCACCATCAGCCGGCCCTGCTCGGGCACGTAGAGGCGCTGCACCAGCTTGGTCAGCGTGCTCTTGCCGGAGCCGGAACGGCCGACGATGCCAATCACCTCGCCGGGGCGTACGTCCAGGCTCACGCCCTGGAGCACGGGCGCGGCTTCGGGCCGGTAGCGGAAGGTGACGTTGTCCAGCGTGATGCGGCCTTTGACGGGCGGGAGCTGGGCGGCACTGGTGGGTGGCACTTCGGTGCGGGTGTTGAGGATGTCACCCAGGCGCGCCACCGAGATACCGGTCTGCTGGAAATCTGTCCACAGCTGGGCCATGCGCATGATGGGTTGCGAGACACGGCCGGCAAACATATTGAAGGCCACGAACTGGCCGACGGTGAGCTGGTTGTCCATGACCAGATGCGCACCGTACCAGAGCGTGGCCGCGTTGACCAGCTTGCCGATGAGGTTGACGCCTTCGTGCGCCACGCTGGCCAGGTTCTGCGTCTTGAAGCTGGCCGAGACGTAGGCTGCCAATTGCTTGTCCCAGCGACGGGCAAAGGCCGGCTCCAGCGCCGTGGCCTTGACGGTCTGGATGCCGGTGACGGTTTCCACCAGCATGGCCTGGTTTTCGGCGCCGCGGGCGAACTTGTCATCCAGTCGCTTGCGCAGCAGGGGCACCACCGCCAGGCTCAGACCGAAGTACAGCGGCAGGCTGACCAGCACGATGAGCGTGAGCGGCACGCTGTAGAACAGCATGACGGCGATGAAGACCACGGAAAAGAACACGTCCAGCACCACGGTGAGGGCGTTGCCGGTCAGGAAGCTGCGGATGTTCTCCAGCTCGCGCACACGGGCCACCGAGTCGCCCACGCGGCGCGCCTGGAAGTAGGCCAATGGCAGGGCCATGAGGTGGCGAAACAGGCGCGCGCCCAGCTCCACGTCGATGCGGCTGGTGGTGTGGCTGAAGACGTAGGCGCGCAGGGCGTTGAGCACGCTCTCGAAGATGACCACGCCCACCAGGCCGATGACCAGCACGTCCAGCGTGGTCAGGCCGCGGTGCACGAGCACTTTGTCCATCACCACCTGGAAGAAGAGCGGGCTGACCAGCGCGAACAGCTGCAGCATGAAGGAGATGAGCAGCACTTCGCCCAGCAGCTTGCGGTGCTTGACCAGGCTGGGGATGAACCAGGAGAAATCGAACTTGGCCAGCTCGCCGGCCATGCTGGCGCGGCTGGTGATGAGGATGAGCTCACCGCTCCACTGGCTGTTGAAGACCTCCAGTGGCTCGATGGTGGGGCGGTTGCTGCCCGCACCTGCGGCGGGGTCTTGCAGCAACACGCGCTGGCCGTCGCATTGCGCCAGGATGAGCACGCGCAAGCTATCGTCTTCGGTGCGCATCAGCGCCAAGGCCGGCAAGGGGGTGAGGGCCAGGCGCTCGATACTTGTTTTTGACCGTTTGGCCTTCAGGCCCAGGTGCTGGGCGGCCTGCAACAAGTCGTCCAGCTGGAATGGCTCATTGCCGGAGAAACCCAGTTGGTGGGCCAGCGTGGCCGGATCGGCCGCCACCTGGTGCAGGCGGGCAATGGCACACAGCGCCGCGAGTGGGGCCAGCGATGGAGTCGCTGCGCTGGCCGGAGGGGCCACAGAAACCTGCGCTTGCGCTTGTTCGGCCGGCGCTTCACTGGCCGCCGGGGCACTGGTATTGATGCTCACGTGCTGTCCTCACCTGATGGCCGCCTTGATGGTGGCTTTTTGTTTCTTGAAACAGGGAGGACGATATCGGATATTTGACTGAGCGAACACCCCGGAATGGGGGATGCGACCGCGCGATTCACCTGGAAACAACGGCCGCTTCCTCTTGTGAAAGGCGACTCTCCACAAGAGCCCGCAAGTGTACGAACGCTTACAAAACCGATCGCCTGAAAAAGCGTACGGGCTTGCGCAAAAAACAACACGCCGATGGGCGGCGACGGGATGAGCGGGATGATCCGCCTGCCGGGACGGGGAGAGCCAGGATTCAGCGGCGAAGACCGCCGGCCTTCGCACTCAGGCCCTGGGGCAACAAGCCGTCGAACATGTCAGACAGGTCATCGATGGCCTGTCGGGCCGCCTGTTCGCCGGAATGCGCGGCCACAGCCATCAGGAGCTCCGGGCGCAGGAACCATAGCGTCGGCACGCTGGACGCCTGCAGGATGCGACGCTCGACATGCGGGAACCGCTCACGGGCCGCGGCACCCAGGCAACTCAGCATGGCCTGACGGATATCGTCGATCTGGTAGGAGGCCGCCTGGACGGTGTCTTCGCGCAGGGGATTGAGCCTGTGCGGCAATGTGGAGAGAAATTCGGTAACGACGGTCAGCATGTTTTTTTGATATCAACGAACCCAACGGAGCCGCCATCCTAGATGCCCACACAAGTGGGGGCACTAGGTAAATACTCTCGGTTGAAACCCCTTGACACGGTGCCTTTGAAACGGGCAGCCGCCCGCACTGGCACCTTGCATGCGACACCCGCCTCAGACCACCTGACCGAGCTTGAAGATGGGCAGGTACATGGCGACCACGATGCCGCCGACGATGGTGCCCAGGAACACGATGATGATGGGCTCCATCAGGCTGGACAGACCAGCCACCATGTCATCCACTTCGGCTTCATAGAAGTCGGCCGCCTTGCCCAGCATGTGGTCGATCGAGCCGGACTCCTCGCCGATCGCGCACATCTGCAGCACCATGCTCGGGAAAATCTGCACATTGGTCATGGCGGATGTCAGGCTGGTGCCAGTGGAGACCTCGTGCTGGATCTTGAGTGTGGCCTCTTCATAGAGCCAATTGCCCGAGGCACCGCCCACTGAATCGAGCGCCTCCACCAGCGGCACACCGGCGGCGAACATGGTTGCGAGCGTGCGGGTCCAGCGCGCGATGCAGGACTTGTTGATGAGATCGCCAAAGACCGGCATTTTCAACATCAACCGGTCCATGACGTGCTGCATCTCGCGGTTGCGCTGCCAGGCCTGGAAGAAGAAGTAGAGGCCGCCACCGATGCCACCGAAAATCAGCCACCACCAGGCAACGAAAAACTCGCTCATCCCAATGACGAACATCGTCGGGGCGGGCAGATCGGCGCCGAACGAAGAGAACACCTCCTTGAAGGCCGGGACCACGAAGATCATGATCACCGCGATCACAATGAAGGCGACCACGACCACCGAGATCGGGTACATCAGGGCCGACTTGATCTTGGACTTGATGGCCTGAGTCTTTTCCATGTAGACGGCCAGCCGGTCCAGGAGTTGGTCCAGGATACCGGCCTGCTCGCCCGCTTCGACCAGATTGCAGTAGAGATTGTCAAAGTAGAGCGGGTACTTGCGGAAGGCCGTACTCAGGGAAGTACCCGTCTCGACATCGTTGCGGATGTCATTGAGCAGGCGCGTCACGCTCGGGTTGGCATTGCCGCGTCCCACGATGTCAAAGGCCTGCAACAGGGGCACGCCGGCCTTCATCATGGTGGCGAGCTGGCGCGTGAAGAGGGTCAGATCCTTGGCCGTGATTCTCTTGCCCGAACGCATCCTGCGTTTCTTGACCTTGCCGGGCGTGATGCCCTGCCGACGCAGTGAGGCCAGGACTTGGTTCTCGCCGGAGGCGCGGATTTCGCCGCGGACCATCTTGCCGCCGCGGTCCTTGCCTTCCCACTCGAAGACCACTTCCTTGGCGCCCTTGGATTGTGCTGTTGCCATGGTGTCCCCTGAAGCTCCTGTTTGTTATTCGTTGGTGACGGCCAGGACTTCTTCCAGTGAAGTCAGCCCCTGCTTGACCTTGTGCAGGCCGGACTGGCGCAGCGAGCGCACGCCCTCGGCCTGTGCCTGCTTGGCGATCTCCAGGGCCGAGCCGTCGCGCAGGATGATGCGCTGCAGCTCCTCGGTGATCGGCATGACCTGGTAGATGCCCACGCGCCCCTTGTAGCCGTTGTTGCATGAGGAGCAGCCGACCGGGCGGTAGTTGACCCAGGAACCATCCAGTTCGTCTGGCTGAAAACCGGCATCGAGCATGGTTTTCTTGGGGATTTCGGCTGGCGCCTTGCAGTTCGAGCACAGGCGACGCGCCAGACGTTGCGCCGTGATCAGGATCACGCTGGAGGCAATGTTGAACGGGGCAATCCCCATATTGCGCATGCGCGTGAGGGTGGTCGGGGCGTCGTTGGTGTGCAGTGTGGACAACACCAGGTGGCCGGTCTGGGCCGCCTTGATGGCGATGTCGGCGGTCTCCAGGTCGCGGATTTCACCCACCATGATGATGTCCGGGTCGGCCCGCAGGAATGCTCGCATCGCCGTGGCGAAGGTCAGCCCGATACGCGGGATCATCTGGATCTGGCGCAGGCCCGGGTGCGTGATCTCGATCGGGTCCTCGGCCGTCCAGATCTTGTTGTCCGGGGTATTGATCTCGGCCATCAGGGAATGCAGCGTGGTGGTCTTGCCCGAACCCGTGGGGCCGCACACCAGGAACAGTCCGTAGCTGCGATGCACCATGGCCTTGAGCTGCCGGATCAGGTCGGCATCCATGCCCATCTGCTCCAGCGGGATCGGCTTGGACGAGGCCAGCAGGCGCAGCACCACGTCCTGCAGGCCATTGGCGGTGGGCAGGCAGGCCACGCGCAGTTCGAGCTTGGTGGCGGCGAAGTGCGAGAAGTCGATCTTGCCGTCCTGCGGCAGACGGTGCTCCGAGATATCGAGGTTGGCCATGATTTTGAGGCGCGAGACCATGGCCGCCCGCATCACATGCGGCACGCGCAGATAGTCGGCCAGCGAGCCGTCGACGCGGAAGCGGATGCGCGTGTCCTGCTCGCCGGGATAGGCCTCCACATGGATGTCGGACGCGCCCTGTCGCTGCGCGTCCAGGATCATCTGGTTGATCGTGCGGACCACCAGCGTGTCCTCATCGGACACCTGGCGGTGCATGGCGTCCTGGCCGGGACTGGCGCTCTCGCTCTCCAGGTTCTTGCTCAGCTGTTCGATCTCGGCCGGGATGGTCTGGAAGTCGCCGTGCGTCGCATCCGACGGGTATTCGTGCTCGATGCGCTCCTTGAGGTCGTCCGAACTGGCGATCACCGGAATGACCTGGCGCTGCGTCTTGAAACGCAAGTCATCCAGGTAATCGGCATCCACCGGGCTCTCGACGGCAATCACCAGGGAACGGGGCGTCACCAGCAGCGGCAACACCTGGTGCTCCATCGCAAATTCGCGGCCGACCAGCGCCAGAACATCCGGGTGGATGGTGAACTCGCGCAGGTTCACCAGGGGAATGTTCAGTTGCTCCGCCACCGCCTGGGTCAGGCGCTGGCGATCGAGCGCCCCCATCTCGACCAGCACATTGCCCAGCAGATTGGACTTGCTACCCCGCATGCGGGTCATCGCCTCGACCATCTGCTCGCGCGTGACCAGCCCCTGGGTCACCAGGATATCGCCCAGATGGGTCGAGGCGATGCTGCCCACCTGTCCCAGCTGCGAGGCCAGCGCCTGCACGTCCTGGCCGGGTGCATCACCCAGATGCTCGTCCACGTCCTGCTGACGGCGGCGGGCCTGCTCTTCCAGCGCCTGCGCCAGATGCTCGGGCTTGACAAAACCGTGGTCCACCAGATGCTGGCCGAGAAGACCGCCCACCTGGAAATCGGCCAGCGCAGTCATCGGAATGAAGATCCGCACGACCCGCTCACCCGTGGTGGTCAGGAAGATGAACAGGCCGCTGCGTGTACGGACGAAACCCTTGGTGGTCCCGTTCAGTCGCTCCTTGTCCAGGAAATGCACGGCAAAGGTTCGCGGCTCCAGGGCTGAGAGTTGCCCGCCCGCCTTGAGGTAGTGCTCGACCACGGTGATGTCGACCGCCAGTGCCACCGGTGCGATCAGCTGCAGGCTCTTGATTTCGGCAAAGCGGATCGTCTGCTCGACCTGTTGACCGCGCAGCACCAGCTGCAGTGACAGCGTTTCCGGCGCAAAGCGCGTCAGTCGTCCGTGCAGGGCGGCGCCGTCCTGCATGAAGAGCATGGCCTCGGGCGGCTCCTCGCTGCCCGATCGTTCGTCCCGGAAAAATGGCGGCAAGGGCCAGTTCTGCAACTGCATGGTGTTCAGTGCGCGCTGTAGGGCGGCATGGCGGGCGGGGCCGGTTTGATGGCCAGGCCCTTCGTCTCGTTCACGTGCATGGGGGGGATTATGCTCAGTCCGGCATCGCCTCGCGTCGCCCCTGAGCGTAATTCCGGACGAAAGTCACGCTGGGGACCGCCTGTTGAGCGTCGCACGGCGCGCGCCATCAGCCCCTCGGCGGCGGCCAGGGACCTGAGCGGCAGCCGTTCAATGGCACCACGCTGCCAGGCCATGCATTAAGCTTGCGCCACCCGCGTGTCCATCCAGCGAACCCAACCCATGCTTTCGACCTCCGCCAGCACCCCGTCGCCCCTAGCGAACGGCTGGCCGGCCTGCGCATGACAGGCCCAGACCCAGCCCCGCGTATGGCCCTGTCTCTGAAGCGCATGCTCCCCAACTCGCTGGTCGCGCGGGTCTTTTCGCTGTACACGGCCATCATGCTGCTGCTGGGCAGCACCAGCCTGTGGCTGTTCTTCAGCCACCAGTTCCGGCAGGACATCGAAATCACCCAGCAGGCTGCAGCGCTGCTGGCCGAGGCCAGCGCGCCCCCGGTCATCACCCTGGCGGCCCGGGGCGATGCCCCGGCGCTGCAGCGCCTGCTGGAGCGCGCCGTGCAGCAGGCGCCGGTGGCCTCCATCGCCTATGTCGACCCCGAGGGCCTCGTCATCAAAAGCGAGAAGCTGGCGCGCCTGCAAGGTGGCGCCCCGGACTGGCTGCGTGACGAGGTCGGCGCCCTGTTGTCGGACCTGAACCGGCCGCTGACCGAGGGCGGGCGCATCTATGGCAGCTTGCGGCTGAGCCATGACGTGGACGGCGTGGCGCGCCGGCTGTGGAACCAGCTGGTGGTCGCGCTCAGCCTGGCGCTCGCCGGCCTGCTCGGCGGCCTGGCACTGATCTGGCTGGGGCTGCGCCGCTGGCTGGCGTCGATCCGCCGCCTGTCCGCCCGCTTGTCGAACGACAGCCCGCAGTCCGGTGAGCAGGCTCGCCAGCTGGTGCAGGCCGTGCCGGTAGAGTTCCGCCCCACCTTCGAAACCCTGCAGCATGTCTCGGCCAGCCTGCGCCAGGAACTCAAGCAACGCGAGCAGGCCCTGGGCACGCTACGACGCGCGCTGGCCAATCTCATGCCCGAGGCCCCGGCCAGCGGGGCCCAGAGCATGGACATCGCCGCGCTCGCGCGTCTGGTGCTCAAGGTGGTGCAGGAACGAGAGGCAGACCGCCTGGCCCTGCAAGAGGCCAAGCAGATCGCCGAGACGGCCATGCAGGCCGCCGAAGACGCCAGCCGCGCCAAGGGCGAGTTCCTGGCCGTGATGAGCCACGAGATCCGCACGCCGATGAACGGCATCATCGGCATGACCTCGCTGGCGCTGGAGACGGCGCTCAACGCCCAGCAGCGCGAGTACCTCAGCCTGGTGAAAGATTCGGCCGACGGCCTGCTGGCCATCATCAACGACATCCTGGACTTTTCCAAGATCGAGGCCGACCAGCTCACGCTGGACATGCGCCCCTTGCGCCCGCATTCGCTGGTGCGCAGCACGCTCAACAGCCTGGACAGCCAGGCCCGCCTCAAGGGCCTGCGCCTGGCCTACGAACCCCAGGCGGCCGTGCCGCCCCACCTGATCGGCGACTCGGGTCGCCTGCGCCAGATTCTCGTCAACCTGATCGGCAACGCCATCAAGTTCAGCAAGGAGGGCATCGTCCAGGTCCGCATACTGCGCCAGGCCGATCGGCGCGGCCAGGTGGTGCTTCGCTTCGAGGTGCAGGACCACGGCCTGGGCATCGTGCCTGAGAAGCAGAAAGTGATCTTCAACCCCTTCACCCAGGCCGACGCGTCCATCACGCGCCACTTCGGCGGCACGGGCCTGGGCCTGGCCATCTGCGCCAAGCTGGTGCGGGCCATGGAGGGCGAGATCGGCGTGCAGAGCACCCCGGGGCAGGGCAGCACCTTCTTCTTCACCATCCCCTTCGACATCGACCACACCGAATCCAACAGCGACATCATGTCCCTGGACAGGGGATCGGAGATGCCCGGCGCCGCCAACACGCTGCGCATCCTGCTGGTGGAAGACAACGAGGTGAACCAGAAGCTCGCGCTCAGCCTGCTCGAGCGCGACGGCCACGAGGTCGAGTGCGCGCCCGACGGCGCGCAGGCCGTGGACCTGGCCACGCGCGGCGACACACCCTACGACCTGATCCTGATGGACATGCAGATGCCCGTGATGGACGGGCTGGAGGCGACGCGCCGCATCCGCGCCCACGAGCGCAGCACCCGCGAGCACGTGCGCATCGTGGCCATGACGGCCAACGTCATGGTGGAAGACCGCGAGCGCTGCCTGGCCGCCGGCATGGACGAGTACCTGGCCAAACCCATCCGCCTCGACGAGCTACGGGCCGCGCTGCGCTGGCAGGACGCCGGCTACAACCCGACCATGCCGGGCGCCCTGTCCGCCGAGGGCGACCTGCTGCCGCCATTGACGGCAGCACCGGCATTGGCGCGCGCACCAGCGCCCCAGGCGGCTCCCGCCGCCAGCGCCGCGTTCGACTACACAGCGGCCCTGGCGCAGGCCGATGCGATGGTGGTGCGCATCATCGGCGACTCCTTCCGCAGCAACTGGCCCGAGCAGCAGCGCGACATGCAGCAGGCCCTGGCGCAAAACGACGCGCCACTGCTCCAGCGCAGCGCGCACTCCCTGCGAGGGCTGCTGGGCAATTTCGGGGCCGCGCCGGCCGAGGCGCTGAGTCGAAAGATCGAGGTGCTGGGCGCCCGGGGAAGCACGGCCGATGCCGCGCCGCTGGTGCAGCAACTCGCGGTGGAGCTGCAGGCGCTGGATCAGGCGCTGGCCCGCTTCCTGAGCCCGCCGGCCTGAACGGCCGATCTCAGGCTCAGTGCTCGGCGGCGAAGCGCTGGCGGACCGATCGCACGTCGTCCAGCTGGCCCAGGAACACGTCCACGCACTGCGGGTCGAAATGCACACCGCGCTGCTCGCGCATGAAACTCACCGCACGATCCATCTCCCAGGCCGGCTTGTAGGGCCGCGCCGAGGTCAGAGCGTCGAACACATCGGCCACGGCCACGATGCGCCCCACCAGCGGAATGGCGTCGCCCTTGAGGCCCAGCGGATAGCCGCTGCCATTGAACTTCTCGTGATGGCTCAGGGCAATGGTGGCGGCCATCTGCAGCAGCGGTGAACTGCTCTCCGACAGGATCTGGTGACCGATCACCGGGTGCTGCTTCATGATGGAGAACTCGGCCTCGTCCAGCTTGCCCGGCTTGAGCAGGATGTTGTCCGGAATGCCGACCTTGCCCACGTCATGCATGGGCGCGGCCTCCAGGATCAGCTGCTGCTGCTCCAGCGGCAGGCCCAGGCGCACCGCGATCATCCAGGAATAGTGCGCCATGCGCTGGATGTGGTCGCCGGTTTCCGGGTCGCGGAACTCGGCCGCCTTGGACAGGCGCAGGATGGTCTCGCGCTCGCGCCGCACGATCTCGTCGGTCGCCTTCAGCACCTCTTCAGCCAGCCAGCTGGCGCGGTCTTCCAGGCGTTTCTGGTTGGCGCGCAAAGCCAGCATATTGCGCATGCGCGCGCGAAACTCGATCTTGTCCAGCGGCTTGGTCAGAAAGTCGTTGGCGCCGCTGTCGAGCGCGCGGTAGCGCACATCGACCTCGTCGTTGGCCGTCACCATCAGCAGGGGAATGTCGGCGCGCCCGGGCGTAGCGCGCAGTCGCTGGATGAGCTCCACGCCGTCGAGCTTGGGCATCATGTAGTCCACGATCACCAGATCGGGCACCTGCGCCTGGCAATGCGCCAGCGCCAGCAGCGGGTCGGTGAAAGACTGCACCTCGTGCGCCTCACCCAGCTGGGTGATGAAATGGCGCAACAAAAGCAGGTTGGCTTCCACGTCGTCAATGATCACGATCTGCATGATGAACCTGCTCCGCCTGGAAATTCCGGTACGCTATCTTAGGCCTGCTTCGGCGTGTCGGCTGGCACCGCCCGCGATCCGGGTCGGCGCCGGTGTGAGGAAATGCCACTTATCTCACTGATTGGGCTGGATGCGCAGTCGCTGGCCCTGCACCTGCAGGTCCTGCCATTGCGGCGCCACTTTCTGCGCGCCTTCCAGTTGCGCCGGATCGAACTTGCCCGTGGCTCCGGCCGCCCTGAAGTTGCCCGCCTGGCGCCAGCTGTCCCCCGTGCTCTGGAACACGGTGCCGTTCCAGCCGTTGCCGAAGAGCAGCAGTTCGTCCTGCCCGTCGCCATTGAGGTCACCCAGCCAGACCGGGCAGCCGTCCTTCGACTTGTAGCAGCGCTGCAGTTCCCAGGGCTGCGGCTGCCCGCCCTGCGCATAGCGCAGAAAACTCTGCGGCAGGCTGCGCCCCGGCGGATAGACCTTGAACTTCTCCTGCAACTGCTGCTCGCTCATCAGCACCTGGGGCTGGTGGTCGTAGCGGCTGGTCTGCGCCAGCAGCCTTTGCGCCCGCTGCGCCCAGGCCTGTCCCGCCGGCACGCCCTCCCCGGCGGCCATGGCCTGCAGCGCGTCGCGCCCGAAACGCCCCGAATCCCAGCGCAGGTAGTCCCAATCGGGCTCCTGCTGGCCCTGGGCCTGCTGCACGTGCGCCAGGTGCGCGGCCACGGCCATGCGCCGCACATGGGTGGGCGGCGCCAGGTAGACCAGCAGGCTCACGCACAGGAGCACGGCCGCGGCAATGTTGGTGGGCGCCATGGCGCGCATCCAGCGCGCGGGTCTGAGCCACGAGAGTGCGTAGCCCGCGGCATAGACGCTGGCCTGCGTGGCCACCAGCGCGGCCCACAGCCGGTCTTCGGACCAGCCGTGCTGCGCCACGCGCAGGCCCAGCGCCCACCAGGCCACCCCCGCCACCACCACCAGCGCCAGCCAGGCCCCCTGCGTGGCGCGGCTCAGCCACTGCGGGTAGGGCCAGGGCTGCTCGCCGTCCTGGTAGGCGCAGTTGGAGAACGCCACCGCCAGCGCCGTGAAGGCCAGCATCATGAGCGCCGCACTGCGCGTCTTGAACAGAGGATCGAGCCCCGTGAAAGGCAGGGCCAGCACCCAGAGCACGGCAAAGAACAGCACCAGCGGCAGCAGCCAGGCGGAGATCGACAGGGTGAAGCGGCGGATGGTCTCGGTCATGCTGGCGCGCGCCAGCCCCAGCGCAAAAGCGCCCGCCGCCACGAGGCCCGTGACCGGGAAGATGAAGACCGGCTTGCGGATCATCTCCATCACCCACTTCACGCCGATCAGCGACATCAGCCCCGCGCCGGCAAACAGCACCAGCCAGACGATGCCCACCATGGCCCAGGCCGTGGCCAGCAGGATGCCGTTGCGCCAGGCGTAGTGGAACAGGCGTTCGTAGCGCCAGCGCCGCGCCTCGAAGTCGAAACCGCACAGCAGCCCCACGCTGACAAAACCCAGCACCAGCGCGGCCAGCCCGTCGGTGAATCGCACGCCCGTGGCCACACCCGTCACGCCGGCGGCCCAGGCCGCGCCGGCGCCCAGGGCTGCATAGAGCAGCGCATACAGCGCCACCGCCACACGCCGCGCCGTGCGTGGCAGGTGTTCCACGTTCTGCGTGAAGTAGATCACCAGCGGCACGGCCAGCGTGGCGTAGAGCAAGCCGGTGAGCAGCAGGGGCTCGGTGGCCGGCCAGGCCTTGTCCTCGAAGGACCGCCACAACCACCAGAGCATCCAGCCCTGCACCGTGCCCGTGAGGGCGAACATCAGCGGAAATTGCATGGTCTCACTCCCCGGTCCGTCTTGATCTGCGTGCATTCTGCAACATGGCCGCGCCTCAATAACGCAGCACCACGGGCGCCCCGCCCAGCTGGGCACGTTGCAGCCAGCTGAAGACCGAGTCCACCGTCACGGTCTCGATGCGGTCGTTGAAGCGTTTCTCGCTCGGGTGGTCATCGAAGGCCACGTTGGCAGCGCCGATGCGCCCACCCAGGCGGGTCAGCGCGCCGATCTTCAGCGTCGTGGGCTGGTAGCCCTTGAACTGCAGCCAGGCCTGCGCCCGCTCCCGTGAATACACCGTGGGCTCCATGGCCGCGGCCAGTGTCTCGATGGCCCACTGGTTGCTCTGCTGGTACTTCTGGCTCCAGGGGTAGCTCACGATGCTGTAGGGCCGGTGGTGCAGCGCAATGGCGCGTTGCTCGTGTTGCAGCAACGCGTGCAGCCTGGCCTGCACTTCCGGCACGGGCACCACCCAGGCCGCTTCCAGGCGCCAGAGGTCGTCCAGGAAAAACTCGCCCAGGCCCTGGCGATAGATGGCGGCCTCCTGCGTGCCGCAGTGGTTGAGCTTGTGCAGCACGCGCCACACGTGGCCGCCCTTGCCATCGGGCAGCTTGTAGGCAAAGCCCAGGTGCGACCAGCGCAGGCCGTACTTGCCCAGGTCCTGCCCGGCCCTCGCCAGCACCACCACCTGCGCGCCGCTGGCATCCAGCGCCTGCAGCGTGCGTTCGGCCAGGGTGAGGCCGCGCTCCACGGTGATGGCCTGCAGGGGCCGGTTTTCGCAGCTGCGGCCGGCGTGGGCGGGTGCGGTGGCCAGCAGCAGTGCCGCGGCCAACAGCGCGACGAGGGTGCGCAGCCTTGTCGTGATGGCGCCGCTCACAAGGCCACCCGCTCGTTGTGCAGCAGGGCGCGGCCCAGCGCGTTGGGGATGAAGGCGATGGCCTCGCCCGCCACCGAGAGCACCACGCCCGCGCCGATCACGCTGACCATGAACACCGTGCCCACGCCGACCACAGAGGCGCCCAGGCCCTTGCCCACGATCTCGATGCTCGCCACCGCGCCGTCGGAGGCCCGCTCCAGCACATAGACCGTGCCACGCGCGGTCGATTCGATGGTCTTCACCACCAGCACCGCGCCAGTGACCGACAGCGCAACGGGCACCATCACCACCGCCGCGGCGGCCGCGCTGCCCACCACCACGACCGAGGCGATGGGCAGGGCGGAGAGCGTGCTGAGCGCCGAAGCCTCGGTGTGGGCGCGAGCCGGCAGGCTGGCCGCGCTGCCCAGGGCCACGGAGATGGCGAGGGCCAGGGATGCAATACCTTGTTTCATGATGACTCCTTGAATGGAGGATGAAGTGGCGTATGTCCCCGTTCGCGTTGAGCCTGTCGAAACGCAGCGTGCCTAGAACGAGCACAGGACTTCGACAGGCTTTGTCCGAACGGGAGGGATGCCGTTTACTCGCCGCGGGCGCTGCGGCGGCCTTCCATGCGGGCGTCGGCCAGATCAGCCTCGTGCTTGTCGCGCAGGGTCTTGGCCAGCGTGAAGGTGGTGGAGATCAAGAAGAGCCAGCTCACGCCCAGAAAGGCCTTGTAGGTCTCGCTGATCTCCATGCGCAACAGGCCCCAGCCCGTGAGCGCCATGGCCAGGAAGAAGCCGATCCACACCACGAACTTGAACATGGGGGAATCGGCCGCCTTGCCCTCGGCTTCGGCCTTCTCGTTGTCGCGTACGAACTTGGCCAGCACGAAGGCCGCCGAGAGGCAGAAGAAGTAACCCATGACCATGAAGGCGCGGTCCAGGTCCTTGCCCGGCAGCCAGGCCAGGCCCACGCCGCAGAGGAAAACGGCCAGCAGGAAAGACACCCAGACCTGGAGGGACCAGGCTTTGGAATCGCGGTGGATGAGCACTTGCATGTAAGACCCCTTGGGGTTGTTGAACATGCAGCGGAGTGTGCGCAGGCCGGGCGCAGAACAGGGCTTATTTCAGTACAAGTGCCGTCCCGCTAAGTGCCGGGTATCGTTTCTTGATACTTATTCAACCCGGCCGTCACTAACCGTCCAGGAAATCACCGCGGAAGAAACACCAGGCCGTGCCGTCATGCAGGTAGAAATGGCCGTCAGCGCAGAAGTCCTTGCCCGGAAAGAACTCCCGATAGGCCTTGGGCACCAGGCGCACGAGCTGTTCGTCCGTCAGTTCCTCGAACTGTTCGGGGGTGATGGGGCGGCCGACGCGGAGCTTGAAGGATTCCATAGGGTGAGCAACTGGATGGGGGCGAATCCAATGATAGTCAGGCGCCCGCCGGCAGCTTGGCGCGCATGGCCTTGCGGCGGTCCAGCTTGCGGCCATCGGCGATGAAGGTGCCGTCGCCCACGGCGTGCAGCATGCGCCTCTCCTTGCGTGTGGCGTCCACCCAGGCGGCCACGCCCTGCAGGAAGACGACGCCGTGCTTCTTGTTGTAGTCGATCACCCGGCACTCGATGTTGGCCAGGCACTCCTGGATCAGCGGCGCCTTGACCTTGCTGGCTTTGAGCGGCGTGAGTTTGAATTGGGCGAACTTGTCCGTGTCGGCGCCCGAACAGGTGCCCACGCCCACCACCTGGTCCAGCAGGTCCACAGGGGGAATAGCGATCACGCATTCCTTGCTCTTGCGCAGCGCGGCAAAGGAATGGTTCCAGGGCCCAGTGGTGATGGCAAACACCGGCGTGAAGTCCACCACCATCGTCCAGGAGATGGTCATGATGTTGGGCTGCTGGCCGTCGTGCGTGGTGATCAGCACCACCGGGCCGGGTTCCAGCAGGGTGAAGGCTTTGTTGAGGGGAAGTTTTTTCATAGGCACCTCCGATATGGTTTGATTGCAGTGCTGTGTGTCACGCGAAGGATATGACCGTGGATGCTGAGATGCAAGACTTGGCCTCGCTCCTCGCGCAGGTGTATAACCACTTCCATTCTTTTCCCAAGGGAGAGCAGGGATGGCAATTACACGTCGCTGGGCGGGCCACATCTATGGAACGAACACAGGGAACATCTACCTTGAGTTTGATGATCCTGTCGTAGACGCTCAATTGACAGGGACTCTGCGGGTTATGGATCCGCAGTTCGGACTCGGCACCTACAAGGTAAAAGGCACTTTTGCCGACGTCCTAGCCTTGACTGGCACCCCTACAGCTTCAAGAGACGGGACTGTAGCGGGGGACATTGAGGCTCAGGCGCGCCTTACGGACGAAGGCAACCTCCGCGGCGACTGGAAATCAACAATTGGAACAGCCGGGACCTTTGTCCTGTACCCCCATGACCTACCCACCCAAGAACAACCCGGCGCGGACAATGCAAAATTGCCTGAGCAGCTTTTTACAAGTAGGCAGCAGCTCGGTGCATTGCGACTTTATGCAGACGGCATCAAAGAGCTAGCAAGAGACATTCAACGA
This sequence comes from Hylemonella sp., assembly GCA_030695415.1. Classification (GTDB taxonomy): domain Bacteria; phylum Pseudomonadota; class Gammaproteobacteria; order Burkholderiales; family Burkholderiaceae_C; genus Hylemonella. The sequence goes on along the minus strand of JAUYQZ010000016.1, from coordinate 88,836 downwards.
GATTTCACCACTGGCCGCGTCATCGTTACCTACATTGTGCGAGGCACTGAGGTAACCAAATATTTGGAAGACTTTCTGCTCGAAGCACCAACCTTGGGGCAACTGAGAAGATTCAAGCTTCACATTCAGGAGCCAGACGCACATGCGATCAACAAAGTCGTCACTATTGATTTGAATGCGTTTGGAAACAACGATGTCTTAGTGCAAGGCGTCAATGAATTGTGGGTGGTAGGAAAAGCAGAAACCATTGCCCGAACACTGCGCTCATCTGAAAGCGCGCTGGTTACCAACTACAAGAAATTTGGGCTAACACTGAACCAGCTGCTTTTCCTTGCAATGCTCGTTCTGATTCCGGCCATCGATCAAATTTGGTACCGTGCTGCGTTTGTCGTCGGAGTCATATTGCTCCTGCAATTCCTGTTCTGGCTACATTCAAAATTCATCCCTGTGTTGATCGTCCATCCTTCCAATCCGTCACCCTCTCTTTTTCAGCGACTCGGCCCTTCACTTATCTCTTGGCTAATAGCAGCATCATCTGCACTGGCGGCAAGTTACCTCTTCATGATTTTGACGACCAAGTAGCTCGACATGTTTAGCGAACGCAATCGAAGTGTGGATTGAAGTGCTCACAGAAGAACCCCTTCAACTCCGCTCCAGCAATTCGCTAACCCGATCGCGCAGCCCCTCCAACTGCACCTCCCCCGCCTTCACCGGCGCCCCACATTCAGCCCCACCGTATTGAAGATGCCGCGCCGGAACAGCTTGGCCATGGCCGTGGGTTTGCCGCCCACCATCTCTGCGCGGCTGAAATAGGAGCCCCAGAGATTGGTCAACGCCATGGGCACTACAGGCGCAGGCTGTTGTTCCAGGATCTTCATGATGCCGCCCTTGAACTCCTGAAGGCTGCCGTCGCTCGTGTCGACTGAAGTGGAACCCACCTTCAATTCGTCATGGGCTCTGGAATCCGCAAACGCATGTTTCTTTTGATGTGCAAGTCGTAACCGGGGCGATTTGAATCCATCCACTCAAAGTAAATATAGCCGTCCTTCGCCTGAAAGGTCTTTTGACGGATACCACCGCTGTAGCCATAAATGGCGCCCGGCCTCTGGAATGACACGCGGTAAAGCAACTCGCCCGTGGCAGCGTACTTGGTGATCGTCATAGCCTGTTCGTTGCTTCGTTCAAATGACCATATCGTGTGTTCATCGCAGAGTTCGCCATGGGTGCGGCGCACTTTCCGTCGCCCAGTCGGGTCTTGCACAAAGACCCACCACATCCCTTTTCCCGGTGTCACTTTCTGTGATTCAGGCTTCATCAGCACACCACAGTACTTGTTGCGATCAGCGTCGTACCCCTTTTCTGGCCAGGGATCCGCTGCGGTTTCCCTGTTGCCGCCTTTCATCTCGCCGCCTTTGAATATCAATGGGGGTTCATAGATCTCTTCCCCGAGCACCTCCATGCTGACCACCTTGACGGGTGCAGTTCTCTCTTCCTTGCTTTTGTCCTGCATTTGATAGTTTTCAGTCAGAAAATGCCGGACTGGATGAGGCGTAATGCGCCCGACAATCTTTCCGACGGCGTGATTGATGACGTTTCCGTGGAGAAGGAAGCTGAACCCAGGGGCTGCTGATTTGTGGCTGGAGTCGCCGCTGCGATTGTCATCAATCGGTTCCCAAGGGAAACCATTTCTGTAGGTGTACTCACCCGTTGAAACGAGGCGCCCCGATTCATCGGTAAGCCGCAAATTGAAAGACGACAAATATCCGGCACTCTTCGACTTGATCTCCAGGGTCGGCGCGGCTTCTCCGGGACGAGCCATCGTGAAGCCAAATTCAAGCGCAACTTCCTCTAGAGGGTTTTCTGCCCAGTAGTCGTACTTTGAGCCAGGCCACGGGGTACGAAAGCCTCGCGTCGTAAAGCAGACGTCACCTTCACAGACCTGGCGCGAGGTCGCATAGGGGAAATGTCGCCCGGTAATTGGCTTGCCGTCATGCACGATCCTGATCGGCTGTGACCGTTCAACGAGCCTTTTCTCACCGAGCTTTTCTTGACTCCAGTTGACCGCATACAGATCATGAACCATCGAAGGTATCCGAGTGTTCAAGGCCAGGGTCAAGGTGATGATGGCGACAAAAGCCAGCCGCTGCACGCGCCCTCTAACCACTGAATGAATCTCGTGCGCAGCAAGCGATACCACTCCGGCCAAAAAGAAATCCGGAGCAAACGCAACAATTAACGGCCCTAAAAAAACAAGCCACCCCGAACTGGCCGCAACCAGGCTAGCTATCAAAAGGCCAACGCCGTATTTGCGCAAACCCGAAGTAGCTGGCTTTGCCGGTTCCATCAGTGGGTCTCCAAGAGCTGCCCCACCCGCTCGCGCAAGCCCTCCAGCGACACTTCTCTGGCCGCCAGCGGAACCCCCACATTCAGCCCCACGGTATTGAAAATCCCCCGCCGGAACAGCTTGGCCATGGCCGTGGGTTTGCCGCCCACCAGCTCGGCGCGGCTGAAGTAGGAACCCCAGAGATTGGTGAGCGCCATGGGCACCACGGGGGCGGGCTGCTGCTCCAGGATCTTCATGATGCCGCCCTTGAATTCCTGCAGGGTGCCGTCGTGGGTGATGCCGCCTTCGGGGAAGATGGCCAGCAGGTCGCCGTCTTTGAGCACCTGGGCGGCGGCGGTGAAGGCCGCGTCGTAGGCTGCCGGGTCTTCGGCACGCGGGGCGATGGGGATGGCTTTGGCCAGTTTGAAGAGCCAGCCCAGCACCGGGATCTTGAAGATGCGGTGGTCCATGATGAAGCGGATGGGGCGCGGGCTGGCGGCCATGAGCAGCACCGCGTCCACGAAGCTCACGTGGTTGCAGGCCAGGATGGCGGGGCCGGTGGTGGGGATGTTTTCATCACCCGTGACCTTGAAGCGGTAGACGAAGTGGCTCATGACCCAGGCCACGAAGCGCAGCAGGTACTCGGGCACCAGCAGGAAGATGTAGAGCGCCACCACGGCGTTGGCCAGGCCCACCAGGAAGAAGATCTGCGGAATGGTGACGTCCATGGCCAGCAGCGCGCCCGCGATGAGCGAGCTGGCGATCATGAAGAGCGCGTTGAGGATGTTGTTGGCCGCGATGATGCGGGCGCGGTGCGTGGCCGGGCTGCGCAGCTGGATGAGCGCGTACATGGGCACGCTGTAGAGGCCGGCGAACAGGCTGAGCAAGAGCAGGTCGGCCATGACGCGCCAGTGCGCGGCCTGCGCCAGGAAGGCGGCCAGGCCCATCACCTCGGCCGCGGGCAGCTTGTGTGAGGCGAAATACAGGTCGATGGCAAACACGCTCATGCCGATGGCGCCCAGCGGCACCAGGCCGATTTCCACATGGCGGCGGCTGAGCATTTCGCACATGAGCGAGCCGATGCCGATGCCGATGGAGAACACCACCAGCAGCAGCGAGGCCACGTGCGCGTCGCCGTGCAGCACCTCCTTGGCGAAGCTGGGGAACTGACTGAGGAAGACGGCGCCGAAGAACCACATCCAGCTGATGCCCAGCAGCGAGCGGAACACCACGATGTTGCCGTGCGCCAGCTTGAGGTTGCGCCAAGTCTCGGACACCGGGTTCCAGTTGATCTTCAGGCCGGGGTCGGTGGCCGGCGCGCTGGGGATGCGCCCCGCCGCCAGCCGTCCCACCACCGCCAGCGCCACGCAGGCAAAGGCCACGTTCTGGGGCCCGACCTCGGGCACGGCCACGATCAGGCCGCCCACCACATTGCCCAGCAGGATGGCCACGAAGGTGCCCATCTCCACCATGCCGGTGCCGCCGGTGAGCTCGCGCTCGTTGAGCACCTGCGGCAGGTAGGCGAACTTCACCGGGCCGAAGAGCGTGGAGTGCAGGCCCATCATGAAAGTGCACAGCAGCAGCGCCGGCACATTGGCCATGATGAAACCCCAGGCCGCCACCAGCATGATGGCGATCTCCAGATTCTTGACGAAGCGGATCATCCTGGTCTTCTCGAGCTTGTCGGTCAGCTGCCCGCTGGTCGCACTGAACAGCAGGAAGGGCAGGATGAAGAGCGCGCCGATCACCAGGCCCGCCATGGCGGGCGGCAGCCAGCTCACGCTGAGCTGGTAGGTGACCATCACCGTGAAGGCGAACTTGAAGAGGTTGTCGTTGGCGGCGCCGCTGAACTGCGTCCAGAAGAAGGGCGCAAAGCGGCGCTGGCGCAGCAGGGCGAACTGGTTGGGGTGGGCATCGGCGGGCGCGGCTTGCTGCTCGGCCGGCCAGGTCTTGTCAAAGTCGCGCAAGGCGTGCTCCTCTTGTACTGTTCTTAAGACTGAGAGGCATTCTGCCCGAGCCGGTGCAGCGCCGTGATGACAGGCCAGGCGGCGAACGCGGCCACCAGATGCTTGAGGCTGTGGCCCGAAATGATCTGGCCCGTGGCCGCGAAGACCGCCGCGTCGTACTGCTCCGCCGCCTTGGCCACGACGTAGACGGCGATGACGGCGCCCCAGCGCACGGCCAGGGCCCCGGGCAGGGGCTGCATGAAGGCCAGCACCAGCAGCAGCACCATGCCGCCGCCCTGCAACACAGCCCAGGGCAGCAGGTTGCCGCTGGCCGACCAGACCGCCACGCTCAGCGGGCCGCCCAGCAGCACGACGCCAGCGAACCACCACGCGGCGCGCGCACCCATGTGCGCGGCCACGCCCAGGCCCAGCAGGCCGGCGAAGGCCACCGTCATGCCCAGGCGGTCCACGGCCAGACCCGCGTTGTCCGGCGCCCAGTGGTACCAGGCGGAGCACAGGGCGGTGAGGATGAGGCCGGCGAAGAAAAGCGTGGCCAGCTGACGCTGCGGCGTGGGCAGCGCTGTGGCGGGCACGCGGCGCAGCACATGCAGGCCCAGCAGGCCGAAGAGCGCGAAGGGCAGATTGCTCAGAACGTCGAGCGCGCAGGGGATGCCCAGCCAGGTGCGCTGGTCGGCGAAGTCGTGAAAGTGCGGGTCCTGCGCCAGCGGCGGCGCGAAGGCCGCCAGCAGGCTGAGGGCCAGCACTGCGAAGAACAGCCAGACTTCAGTGCGGGTGATCGGTGGGGTCATGGAAAGGCTCCGGGGTAAGGATGCCTGCACTGTGGGGCGCACGCATCGCACACAGGGCCATTTCATGCGACTTCCACACTTCTGTCTACCGGGAGTATCGATAATCGATACCACCCCCCGCCGAAAGCTGCACGATGAGCACCACCGCCGACCTGGTCCTGGTCCTGAAAAAGGAACTCAAGGCCGCCCACCTGACCTACGCCGACCTGGCGCAGAAGCTGGGCATGGCGGAGAGCAGCGTCAAGCGCATGCTGGCCAGGGGGGACATGCCGCTATCGCGCATCGACGCGATCTGCCGCGCACTGAAACTGGACTTTGCCGAACTCGCGCGCCGCGTGGCCGACGCCCAGCCCCTGCTGGCCGAGCTGACGCAGGCGCAGGAGAAGGCGGTGGTGGCCGACAAGAAGCTGCTGCTGGTGGCCATCTGCGTGCTGAGCCAGTGGACACTGGAGCAGATCACGGCTGCCTACCGCCTGAGCGAGGCCGAGTGCGTGAAGTACCTGGCGCAGCTGGACCGCATCGGCATCATCGAGCTGCGGCCGCTGAACCGCTACCGCCTGATACTGGCCAAGACCTTCCGCTGGCGCCCGCACGGCCCGGTGATGGACTACTTCCGCGAGCACGCGCTGCTGGACTATTACAGCGGCGGCTTCGACGGCCACGGCGAAGGCCTGCTGCTGGTGCACGGCAGCATCAGCCGCAGCCTGGCGCCCTCTTTCATGGAGCGCCTGCAGCGGGTGGCACAAGACTTTGCGCAACAACACCAGGCTGACCAGAAACTGCCCGGGCAGGACCGCGAGGGCTACACCCTGTTGTTGGCGATGCGGAGTTGGGAGTTTGAGGCGTTTGGGGCGCTGCGTCGATGAGACTGGAAAGCGGAACTACGATCGCAGCAATCAGAAACAAGTCCATCCTCGGCAATTGGACTCAGCTATTTTCACTATCAATCCATACCAGACTGGAGCGAACAATAGCGGAGATGCGCCGATTGCAAGCGCTGGGACCAAGTGGTCCGCTCGACGCTTCAAACTCAGGCCAAAAGCCCACCCGGTGAACACCGCAATCCCGACAGGAGCAGACATCAGAAGTGGATGAGCTCCGGCCAAGAAGATAAACCCAAGGCCCATCACGCCTGCGCCAGCAAGCAACAAAACATCCGCAACGTAGGCGAACATTAAAAGCATGCCCAGAAGAGGGTGTTGATTGTTCACTTCATACCTGCTCAGACGCCAACGCCAGGGTCGAGGGTTAATCGGCGAGAAACACCGTCAACACCCCCGTGTAGCCATACACGTGGTGGCGAGCGATCTCGCCGCCGGCGAAAAAGCCAATCAGCGGCACGTCGCCCAGGGCATGGCGCACGATCTGCAATTCGGCGCTGGGGCCACCGAAGTGCGGGCCGCCGCGACCTGAGCAGCTGACGTAGACGGCGCCGACCATGCGCTGCGGCTGGTGCACCACGGGCTCGGCCTCGCCGCCGACCGAGGGCACGGTGAGCGGCAGCTCTTCCGGCTCCAGTTCCTCACGGATCTCGGCGCAGATGCGCATGAGGTCGGCGCGCGCGGCCTGCACATTGCGCTGGCAGAAGGCCAGCTGCATGCCGGGCTCCACGATCTCGGCCAGGGCCACGCCGCTGCGCTGAGGGTCCAGGCCCACGATGTGGCGCACACGCACGTCGCTGCCGAAGTTGCCGGTGCGGTTGATCGCGCGGCCCCCTCCATCGGCCTGCGCGGCCACGTCCTGCGGGCTCACCAGGCCGGCCAGCGTGGCGCGCACGGTGCTGATGGCCCGCTCCGGCTCGTCCAGCGTGACATCCAGCTCGCGCAGCAGCACCTGCAGGGCGGGCTCGCCATCGAGCTGGTAGACCACGTTGCGCTCGGCCTCGGTGATGGTGTGGCTGCCGGCCACCGGGCAGCAGCCCTGGGTGACGCGCGAGACCACCCGCACGCCTTCGCTGAAGGCGACGCCGCTCAGGCCCCCATGGAACACGCCGGTGGAGCGCCCCTGGCCGCGGATGAAGCCATCGCCGCCCAGGGCGAACTGCACGCTGTCACCGCGGCTGGCGGCCAGGCCGCCGAAGAGGTAGCCGCTGTCGGTGCGCCCGGCCATCTCGCTGATGAGTTCGGAGAGTTCGGGCGTGTGGCCGTCGGCATGCACCAGGGCGGTATGCGGCTCGAAACCCAGGCCCAGCGGCGCCACGCCGGAGAACACACGGTACTGGTCAGCGGGCAGGTCACAGAGCATCACGGCCAGGGCCGGCTCGTCGAAGTACTCGACGTTGGTGGCGGCTATGCCCACGCCCACGGTGCCGGCCCAGTCGGTCACTTCGGGCAACTCGGCACTCAGGTGGCCGAGGATGGCCTCGGCCTCGGCGGCGTAGTGGTCGGTGATGTAGAGCAGGGCCAGCGTGGGATGGCTGGCACCGGGCAGGGCCAGCTGCGCGCGCAACTGCGCCAGCACCAGCGCGGCGGCCATGCGCCATTGCGGGTGGGTGGCGTGGGCCAGGGGGAAATTTTTCATCAGGCTTTCAGGCCGTCGGGGGCTTGCGGCTGCGCGCGGCGGTTTTCTTCGCGGGCTGGGGGGCGGCGGGTGGGGTCTTGGGCTGGGCCGCTGCTGCTGCAGCGCTGCGCGCAGCGGCGTCCTTCATGGCCTGGCCGGCGATCTGCTGGAACTGCTGGGTCAGCGCGCCCCAGTACTGCATGGGATCGGCCAGGGGTGGTGCGCTGGCGGCGGCCTGGTCGGGCGCCGCGGCGGGTGCGGGCTTGGGCGCCGGTGCGGCGGCGGGCTTGGCGGCCGGCGCGGCACCCGGCATGGGCCAGGCCATGCCCGCGCCGGGCATGGGCACGTTCATGCTCTTGAGCGTGGCCAGGGTCATCTTCTGCACTTCCAGCGCCTGGATGGTGGCCTTGAGCGCGGCGGCGTTCTGGTCCAGCCAGAACTGCACGGCCTTGAGCTCGGCGATGCGCTTGTCCAGCGCCTCGGGGTCCAGGGTGGGTGCGACCCAGCCCGCCATGGGGGACTGGCCGCCCTGGGCCAGCTTCTGCAGGAAATCGAAGCCGGGGACGAACTGGCCGAAGCCGGTGGGGTCTGAGGGTTTGCTCATTCAGCCGCTCCTGCAGGTGTTACTGGGAACCAGCTTAACGCATGGGAAGCCGGTCTGCCGAATCACCCCGCAAAGAAAACGGCCCGCCGTAGCGGGCCGGTCACACGGCACGGCAGGGTTGCGCGTGTTACTCGACGCGGCCGATGCGCTGCACCAGCGCCGTCATGGCCTTGGCATCCGTCTGCACGAAGCGTTCGAACTCCGACGCGTCCTGGTACTGGAAGGCCGTGCCGGCCGCGGCCAGGGCCTGGCGGGCACGCGCATCTTCGCTGGCCGCCTTGGCGGCCTGGCGCAGCTTGCTGACCACGGCATCGGGCGTACCAGCGGGCACGAAGAGGCCAGCCCATTGCGAGTAGCTGATGGGTACGCCCAGTTCCTTGAGGCTCGGCACCTCAGGCAGGGCCGCCAGACGGCCTTCGCCCCAGTGCGCCAGCACGCGCAGCTTGCCGGCACGCACGTGCTGCATCACGCTGGACGGGCCGGTGGACAGCGCGTCGACCTGGCCGGCCAGCAGGGCCAGCACCGCCGGGCCCGCGCCGGTGTAGGGCACGTGCAGCATGAAGGTGCCGGTGGCGGCCTTGAGCTGCTCCATGGGGACGTGCATGGTGCCGTAGTTGCCCGAGGAGCCGAAGGTCACCTGGCCGGGCTTGGCCTTCACGTGGGCCATGAAGTCCTGGTAGGTCTTCCAGGGGCTGTCGGCACGCACGACCAGGGCCGTGGGGTCGGCGGTGAAGCGGGCGACAGGCTTGAGCTGGTCCAGCGTGAACATGGGGCTGCGCTTGAGCACCTTGTCGGCCTCGGGCAGCACCACGACGGAGGACAGGGCCATGAGCACGTTGTAGCCGTCGGCACGCGACTTGGCGACCTGCGCCATGCCGATGCCGCCGCCGGCGCCACCCTTGTTCTCGACGATCATGGTCTGGCCCAGGGCACGGCCCATGGCCTCGGCCACGGGGCGGCCCACGGTATCGGCCACGCCGCCCGGCGGGAAGGGCACGAGCATGGTGACGGGCTTGCTCGGGTAGGCGTCCTGCGCGAAGGCGGGCAGGCCGGCAGTGGCCAGTGCGGCGGCCCCCAGTTGCAGGAATTCACGGCGTTGGGTCATGGTTGTCTCCTTGCTTGTGACGAAGTCTTCAATCGGGGAACGCCGTGGAACCGGCTTCGCCGGGCCACTGGCGTTGCCCCCTTGAGGGGGTGGCGCAGCGAACGTAGTGAGTGGAGCCTGGGGGTGTTTCATATCTCCTGGACAGGGTTGTTCAGTTCGCCGAGACCGGAGATGGCCACGCGCACCACGTCGCCATGCTTGAGGAACTTCGGGGGCGTGAAGCCGATGCCCACGCCCACCGAGGTGCCGGTGAGGATGATGTCGCCGGGCAGCAGGGTCATGGCGGCGCTCATCTGCTCGATCAGGGTGGGCACGTCGAAGATCAGTTGCGAGATATGGGCGTTCTGGCGCTGCTCGCCGTTGACCCAGGTCTGCATGGTCATGTCGGCGGGAGCTTCGTCGGTGCTGGTCATCCAGGGGCCGATGGGGCAGAAGCCGTCAAGGGACTTGCCCAGGAACCACTGGGCATGGTTCTTCTGCAGGTCACGCGCGGTGACGTCGTTGGTGGCTACAAAACCCCAGACCTGCTTCATCGCGTCGGCCTTGCTGACGTTGCGACAGGTGGTGCCGATGACCACGCCGATCTCGCCCTCGTAGTCCACCGATTGGGTGTGCTTGGGGTTGAACTGGATGGGGTCGGTGGGGCCGTTGAGGGTGAGCGTGGCCTTGGTAAAGATCTGCGGGTAAGCGGGGATGGCCGAGGCACCGCCGCTGGTGGCGTTGAAGCCGCTCTTGTCGAACTCCATGGCGTGGTCGTGGTAGTTCTTGCCCACGGCGAAAGGATTGCGCAGGAAGGCCGAGAGCGGCGCCATGAACTTCACCTGCGCCATCGGCACGCGCGCCGTCACGGCGGCCTGCAGCTGGGCGGCGCTCACGCCGAGCTGGATGACATTGAGCACCGGGTTGGGATGCTGGGCCAGCGGGCCGCCGACCAGAGCAACTTGCTGTTTGGCTTCATCGACCAGGGCCAGGTGGATCTGACCGTCTTTTTGCACACGTGCGAGCTTCATTCGAACTCCTGAGAAAGAAAAGACAAGCCGCCCGAACAGGGCGGCTTGCTATGGAGACCTATCAGGAGAAATTATTCCCCCTCGCATGGGGCTGCATCATGGGGAAAACACGTAGCCTTTGCGCCCCTTGTGCGCTGGTTCAGGGCTTCATGCCGCCGTGGCCCATGCCACCCATATTGCCAGCCGGGGTCATGGCGTTGAGCGGGCGCGCCGGCACCTTGAGCTCCAGCGTCTGTCGCTTGCCGTCGCGGCCTTCGACCACCAGCGTCAGCGGCACCACGTCGCCATCCTTCACCTGGCCCTTGAGGTCCATGAGCATGACGTGGTAGCCGCCCGGCTTGAGTTCCACCGCCTTGCCGGCCGGCAGCTCCAGGCCAGGAATGGCGCGCATTCTCATGACGTCCTGGGCCATGACCATTTCATGGATCTCGACGATGCCGGCCACGGGCGAGCTGGCTTCGACGAGTCGGGCGTCCTTGGCCGAGACGATCTGCATGAAGGCGCCGGTGGCCTTCTGTTGCGACACGGTGGCGCGCACCCAGGGCTCCTTGACGGAAACCTGGGCCTGGGCGGCAAAGGCCAGCGCAAGGCTGGCGACAGTGAGAGCGAAACGTTTCATGGTGGGTTCCTTTCAGGGTGAGAGTGAAATGATGGATCGCGACTTACCAGCTCATCGACTTGGTGTTGTCACGAAACAGGGCGTCGCCGGAGAGCTTGCGGTTGCTGACCTGCAGGCCCGGCAGCAAGTCGGCCTCGACCACGCCGTAGTGCTTCATGCACATGGGGCAGACCAGCACCACGGCGCCTTTGCTCATGAGCTCGGCCAGCATCTTCTGCTGTGCGACGAACTTGCCGGCCTGGCTGCGGGCGCCAATCAGTACCGCCTTGTCATTGAGAAAGATCGTCAGGGGATGGCCGTTTTCATGGTGATGCAGGCCAAAGTTCATGGCCATGTCGGCGCGGTGCGGCTCGTCGGTGGTGAGGTTGATGAACAGCGGGTCGGTGTCTGCGGCCCAGGCCGGAGCGACGCCACTGCCGATGAACAGGGCCAGTACGAGAGACAGGGTTTGGAAATACTTCATGCCGGTGGTTCTGAAAAATGATTGAAAAGCGAAATCGGCCGGCGGACTGGCGACCTGGCCGCAAGGTGCGCAGATCGTGCGTGCAGTCCTGCCGCTGAAAAACCAGGGGCGGCCATCCGCCCAGCCACAAGGGCAGGCATCAGGCGCCACGAGCTTGAGGGTTCAGGAGAGTGCGGGGGGGCCGCGCGGCGGCAGCGGTGCCGCGGTGCGGGCGACGATGTACGCCGCAGGGGTCGGGCGCAAGGCTTGCGCCACGGCCGAAGGTACAGAGAGCTTCGGCTGGGCCAGAGGCGGCGGGGCGCCGACCGTGGCACACAGGGGGCAGTCCAGCGTATGACTGGATGTGGCCTGGCTGCCGTCATCGCTCTTGACGATCAGCTTCATGGCCCCGCCGCTGGCGCAGACCAGTTCGATGGACTGCGGGTTCACCAGGGGCGAGGCGATGGCCACGCCGAGCGCCAGCGCAAACCACACCAGCACGAGGCGGGCGAGGAAACGAGCGTGGCGCAGGGTCTGCATGGTTTTCATTATCCCCCACAAGGCCCAGCCCGACGTCGACACCCCCTTGACCTGTGTCAAAGACGTTCGCGCATGGGAAGCGCATGATAGATACATACAGATGGAGAGTTTGATATGAGCACCCAGATCACCGCCCCCTTCAAGAAGCAGTTGCTGGAACAGCGCGCTTCCCTGCTGGCGCAGTTGGCGAGCCTGCGCGGTGGCCCGGTGGGCCGCGCACAGGCTTCGGCCGAGCACTTTGGCGGGCAGAAGGAAGATTCGAGCGCCCAGATGTCTACCGAGCGCGAGTTGGAGTTCACGCTCGACGCGCGCGAGAGCGCCGAGCTGGATGCCGTGGATGCCGCGCTCAAGCGCATCGAGACCGGCAGCTATGGCGTTTGCACCGACTGCGGCGTGGACATTCCCGCCGCGCGCCTGCACGCCGCGCCTGAGACCTCACGTTGCATTGCCTGCCAGGACAAGTCCGAACACGGCCGGCGCGGCTGAAGCACCAGCCCCTAACTTTTCACGACCCCTAGAAAGAAGACACCATGCCCACCTTCCACGCCATCGTCTGGCTCGACCGCTCCGAAGCCCACGTCATCCTGTTCGATCGCGAGCACATCGCCGCGCAGAAGATCAAGTCGCGCAGCCATCACAAGGCCACCGGCGGCCACACGGGCTCGCACCAGGGCTCGGGCCGCGGCGACGCTGCCAGTGGCCACCACAGCCCGGCGGGCGGCCATGCTTCCCATGACGAGGCCTACTATCACTCGATCGCCGAGGCCCTCAAGGGTGTGCATGAGATTCTGGTGACCGGCCCGGCCCAGGCCAAGGACGAGTTCAAGGCGCATTGCGAGCGTCATGACAAGGACATCGACAAGGCCATCGTGGGCGTCATCAGCAGCGACCACCCGAGCGATGGCCAGTTGGTGGCCATGGCCAAGCAGTACTTCCTCAAGCACGACAAGATGCAAGGCCAGGCCTGAGCGGCTGCGCCGTCTGGCATGAAGAAGGGGGGCCGGGTGTTTGCACCCGGCCCCCCTTCTTCGTTCTGACGCTCCGACGCTCAGGCGCCGGCTTCGGTCTTCAGCCCGGCGGCACGCCACGCGGGCAAACCGCCGCGGAACCAGTACACCCGCTTGTAGCCCGCTTTGAGCGCAGCGTGGCTGGCCTTGAAGCTTTTCCAGCATTCAGCCCCGTTGCAGGCAAAGATCAGTACGGCATCGCGCTCCTGCGGGAGCTTGGACAGATCGAACTGGTCCAGCTTCGGATCGAAATCTGCCTCCTTGGGGCTTTTCTCCCCATAGGGCACGAGCTTCGAACCCGGGACGCGACCGGCCTTGAACTCGGCATCGGTGCGGGTGTCGATGTAAACGGCCCCACCCTGCAGCAACTGCGCCACGGCGGCGGGGTCCACCACCTGGGCACCCGGCAAGTCGCGTGGGGTGAAATAGCCCAGCGTGGCCACGTAGTCGAAATCCGCTGCGTGCAGGGAGATGACCTTGTCGGCCTTCACCACGCTATTGCCCGCCAGCGCCTCTGTCAAGGCAGCGTCCAGTGCCGCCACGCTGGGGCGCGCACCGTCACGGATGGCCACGCTCAAGCCGGGGACCGGCTTGGACTCCAGCACGATCTTGAGCGGCTCGCCCGCCGCGACCCAGCGCTCGAAAACGGAGCGTTCCACCGCCACCAGGTCGCAACGCTGCAGCTGCAGGCAGGGCAGCAGGGCGTCCTGGTAACGCGTTTCATAGAGAGCCCCGAAGTGTTTCTTGATGGTGGTGTTGGCGGCATTGACCTCGCCACGCAGCAGGTAGGTCACCACGCTGTCCTGCATGGGCAGGCCCAGGCGCTTGCCTGCGGCCTGGGCCAGGCTGCTCACCGGACTGGCCTGGGGCGCCACCAGCACGGCCTGAACCGGCCGCTCCAGGCCCAGTACCGGGGTGTAGCCGTAACGCAGGGCACTGCCGATGACGTGCGCCGGAGCGACAAAGATGTCCTGGATGCGGGAGCGCGTTGCGCCCAGGTCGGCCGTGGCGTCGTTGGAGAGCGACATGGTGGCGCTGGCGATGCGCTCCTTGCGCAGGGCTTGCTCCAGGGCCGTCTTCCAGGCGCCGTAGACGGTCACGCGCGACTGCTCGGCGCTGTCACCGGGATTGATCAGGACCTTGAGCGGGCTCACCTGCGGCTGCGCGCTGGCCAGCGCGGCCGACAAGGCCATGGCCCCAAGGGCCAGTTTCATGAAAATTCCGTTTGAATGCACCACGACGCCACCTCCAGACTGAGTCGGTGTATTTAAGTAAGTTAAGTGACGACCAATTTACCTAAAGGCGCGTGGATTGCAATCAATACCCCGGCCGGTGTGGTGTCGCGGGGGCTGAACGGCGCCTTTCAGCGGACGAGCGGTACAACCTTCTGCTCGATGGCGCCAAAGACAGACTGCCCGTCGCGCCCCTTCATCTCGATGCGGATGGTGTCGCCGAATTTCATGAATGCGGTGGAGGGCTGGCCGTCCAGGATGGTTTCGATCGCGCGCTTCTCGGCGATGCAGCTGTAGCCCTTGGGCCACTCCTTGCGGCCGTCCACTTCCACGCTCTTGTTGCTCACCGTTCCGCTGCCCACGATGGAGCCGGCGCGCACATTGCGCGTCTTGCAGATGTGGGCGATCAATTGCCCGAAGTGGAAGGTCATCTCGGGGCCGGCTTCGCACATACCGACCTTGCGGCCGTTCCAGGTGCTTTGCAGCGTGAGGTGCACCCGCCCGCCCTGCCAGGCGTCGCCCAGTTCGTCGGGCGTGATCGCCACCGGGCTGAACGCGGTGGCCGGCTTGCTCTGGAAGAAGCCAAAACCCTTGGCCAACTCGGCCGGGATCAGGTTGCGCAGCGACACGTCGTTGGCCAGCATCAGCAAGCGAATGCCGTCCAGCGCCTGCTCGGGCGTGGCGCTCATGGGCACGTCGCCGGTGACCACCGCGATCTCGGCTTCAAAGTCGATACCGAAGTCCTCACTCGGCACCATCACGTCGTCGGTGGGCCCGATGAAGTCGTCGCTGCCACCCTGGTACATCAGCGGGTCGGCGTAGAAAGACTGCGGCACCTCGCTGCTGCGCGCCGCGCGCACCAGCTCCACGTGGTTGATGTAGGCCGAGCCATCGGCCCACTGGTAGGCGCGGGGCAACGGGGCCATGCACATGGCGGGATCGAACGGGAACGCGTGGCGCGCCTTGCCCTGGTTGAGAGTGACGTACAGGTCGTGCAACTGCGGACTGATGAAGTTCCAGTCGTCCAGCGCCTGCTGCAGTTTGTGCGCAATGCCGGTCGCATAATGCGCCGTGCTCAGGTCGCGCGAGACCACAACGAGCTGTCCGTCGCGTGAGCCGTCTTTGTAGGTGGCGAGTTTCAAGAGAGTCTCCTGCTGGTTGCGTTGATGATTGCGCCGATGCTGACGCCCACGAGTTACGTTTAGTGAAATCGATTAACCTATTCGTAAAGACAGGATTCTAGGCGATGACCCGGAAATCTGGGTGAGTGAACGCATATTGCGTTGAACCTGTTTGTCCGCCGACCGTCCTACCCGTTCAACGCCGCCCCATGTCCACAGCCCAACGCAACGCCTCCCTTCTGCCCATCGCCCCGGAAACGGACGAGGACGAGCCGCAACGCGCCGGCATCCAGTCGGTGGAAGTGGGCTTCGAGTTGCTGAACGCATTGTCGGAGGCGCCGGGCGCGCTGATGCTGCGCGACCTGGCTGCCGCGGCCGGCATGAGTGCCGCCAAGGCACACCGCTACCTCGTGAGCTTCCAGCGCATGGGCCTCGTGGTGCAGGACCCCGTGAGCACGCGCTACGACCTCGGCCCCGCCGCGCTGCGCCTGGGCCTGGCCAGCTTGTCGCGCATTGATGCGGTGAAGCTTGCCCGCGAACGCATGGATGCACTCATCGCCGAGACCGGCCACACCCTGGCCATTGCGGTGTGGGGCAACCAGGGCCCGACCATGGTGCACTGGATCGAAGCACCACAAACCGTTCCCGTCACGCTGCGCCTGGGCGACGTGATGCCGCTGCTCACCTCGGCCACCGGCCGCTGTTTTGCCGCCTTCATGGGCAGCGAGGGACGTGACGCGCAGCGCATCGGCCCCATGGTGCGCGATGAGCTGGCCCGCCTGAAGAAACTCCCGCGCAGCGGCCTGGCGCTGGTGGATGTGCCGCACAGCCTGCAAGAGGTGCAGGCGTTGATGAACGAGACGCGCCAGCGGGGCCTGGCGCGTGTGGTGCACAGCCTGCTGCCCGGCGTGGGCGGCTTCTGTGCGCCCGTGTTCGACGCGCAGGGCCGCCTGGCGCTGGGTCTGGTGGTGTTGGGCTCGGTGGCCACGCTGGACACCGAATGGACAAGCGCACCGGCGGCCGCCGTGCTGCGCAGCGCCCACCAGCTCAGCGCCGATCTCGGCCACCGCCCGCCCGCGAAGAGCCCATGAGCCCCGCGCGCCCGCCAGCCCCGGCGCCGCGCTGGCCCACCCTGCTCACGCTGGTCGTGGCCGTGGCGGGCGTGCACCTGGCACTCCTGCTGGGTCCGGTGTCGTCGACCCGGGTCGCCGCGGCGACCGACACGGTGCATTCCACAGCGAAAGCGAAATTGCCGACCGAACGCAGCGACATCGCCGCGACGGCGCCTGCCGCATCCAGCCTTCCCATGGCGCGTGTGAGCACCGTGCGCTGGATCGTGCCGCCGCCCGCAGCGCTACCCGTCAAGGTCCGCGCGACACCACCGGCGCCGCGAAAGGCAGCCCCGGCCCGGCCCGCCGCAACGCAACCCGAGACCCTGGCCCCACCAGCAACGGTGGTTGTCGAAGCAGTACCCGACGTGGATGCGACCACCTCGGGCGCGGAGCCGGACAACACCAACGCCCCTCCCGCCGAGACCGTGGCACTCGCCGAACGCGCCCCCAAGCTTGCGCCAGCGCCCGAGGAGGCGGCCTTCAACGAACCAGCTCCGGCCCCCGATGACGAGCTGCTGGCCGCTGCTGCGGTGAACAAGCGCGCGCAGCCGGTCAACACCCGTGCCCTGCCACCGGCTCAGCCCCCCGCCAGCACCCGGCTCGACTACGCCGTGACGGGCCGCATCAAGGGCATCGGCTACAACGCCGAAGGCGCGCTGGACTGGACCGTGGCCGACGGACGCTACAGCGCCCGCATGGAAATGAAGGTGTTCCTGCTGGGCAGCCGGGTGCAGACCAGCACCGGCCGCGTGAGCCCCGCCGGACTGAGCCCCGAGCGCTTTGCCGACAAGAGCCGCAGCGAAAAGGCGGCCCATTTCGACGCTGAACAGAACCGCATCCGCTTCAGCAACAACGCGCCCGATGCAGTGCTGCTGCCCGGCGCACAGGACCGCCTGAGCCTGTTTCTGCAGATCGCCGGGCTGTTGCAGGCGAGACCAGAGGCCTACACCAGCGGAAAGATCATTGAGATGCAGGTGGCCGGCACGGGAGACGCCGACATCTGGCGTTTTGTGCTGGGTGATGAAGTCACGCTGTCGCTGCCCGTGGGCGACGTGCGCGCGAGGCAGATCAAGCGACTGCCACGCAAGGAATTCGACAGCACGGTGGAGATGTGGCTCGCGCCCGCCCTGCAGCACCTGCCGGTGCGCCTGCGCGTGACCCAGGTCAACGGCGATGTGGCCGACCAGCAACTCAGCCGGATGCCGTAGGCGTTTGGACCTCATGTGTGCCGAAAAACACACGCATCTTGAAATGACGCGGAACGTTGCCACGTAAAGAGCACTCAGAACTTCAAGACTGCCCAGGTTTGCCGATATAAGAGATACCGGAAGCCGGCTTTCGCAACACAAGGAATTTCAGTCATGAACATGCTCTACGACTCGGATGCCTTCGCTGTGGTCCACATCCTGGCCAACGCACCCGCCGAGGGTGAAGACACTTCCGCACAGGGTCCCCAGATCCCGCGCCACGGCTTCGAGATCGTGGACAAACGCTCGGGCAAAGAGGTCTACCTCGACGGCTCCTGGGCTGAAATGTTCCAGATCCAGATCACCGCCTGGCAGCAAAGCACCCCTTCGCAAGAAGAGGTGGAAGACACGCTGGAAGGCTACGCCGAGCTGGCCCAGATGCCGGTGGTCATGCACTGAAACTCCACAGGCGCCCGGCAGCGCCCCGGTAATGAACACTCCAAGGCCGCCGCTCTGCGCGACGGCCTTTTTTCTGCCCTTCGACCATTTGTCAGCCCAAGCCAAGGCAGAGACCAGATACTGCGCGCCGGCATCAACACCGGAGGACACATGCGCAATTGGAATGGCTCCAGGGCACTCAGGGCAGCCTGGCTGTCGATCTTTCTGCTGCTGTCGCTGGTGGCACACGCCGAGGACGGCATCACGCCAAAACAGATCCTGATCGGTCAGACCCTGACCCTGCAGAGCGGCGCCAACGACTACGGGGTCGCGGTCAGCGAAGGTGTGTCGGCTGCACTGGAGCAAACCAACCGGGCCGGCGGCGTGCTGGGTCGACAGATTGCCCTGACCGTGCTGGACGACAACAACAAGTCGGAACTGGCCGAAGCCAATGCCCGCCGGCTGGTGGCGCAGGACAAGGTCTTTCTGCTGTTCGGGCCCATTGAAGGCGGCCCGTCCACGGCGGTGATGAAAGTCGCCATCGAACAGAACGTGCCGCTTTTCGGCCCCATGGCAGGTTCTCCCACCTTGCGCACACCCCACCAACCTCTGGTGTTTCCGGTGCGGGCCGAACACAAGGAAGAATTCCGCGCCTTGATGACGCAGGCGCGCAGCCTTGGCATGCAACGCCTGGCCTTTCTGCGCTCCGACTCCAGCACCGGCCAGCTGCATCTGGACAACGCACGGCGCATCGCGCAGTCACTCGGCATGGAGCTGGTGGCCGACCTGCCCTTCAAATCCGACATCGAAGCCGCCGGCATCGACACACTCGCACGCCAGCTCGCCAGCACCCGCGCCCAGATGGTGTTCAACCACGGAGGCATCGGCGTCTATGAAAAGCTCATCCGCCAGGCCCAGGCGATCGGCGTCAAGGCGCGCTTCTACGGGGTCAATTCCGGGTCCACCCAGCTGGCCAGTCACCTCGGGCCGCTGGGCCAGGGCATGGTCTTCGCGCAGGTGCTGCCCAGTCCCTGGGAACGCAAGACGGGCATCACGAGGGCCTACCAGGAAGCATTTGCCCGCTACCAACCCGGGAAGGCCTTTTCCTACGGCAGCCTGGAGGGCTACCTCACCGGCAGAGCCCTCGTGGAGGCGCTGCGCCGCGCAGGTCCGACGCCCACGCGGGCGAGCTTCCTGGCCGGCTTGCGCAACGCCGAACTGGACATCGAGGGCATGCGCATCAGCTACCGCGACGGGGAGCACGTGGGCATGTCGTTGGTGGACTTGTCCATCGTCACCCGCGAAGGCAAGTTCCGCCACTGAAGGCAGAACGGCACATTTCAAGCTGCGGCGCGGGCCACCCACAGGCGGTACACCGGCTCGGCCAGCACCAGCACCGCCACCAGACGGCAGACCTGGAAGGCAGTGACCACCGGCACGCCGAGTTGAAGCACCTTGGCGGTGATGGCCATTTCGGCAATGCCGCCGGGCGCGGTGCCCAGCAGCAGCGTGGCCGGGTGCAGGCCAGTGGCTTGGGACAGCACCCAGCCAAAGAGTGCGCAGATGCCCATCATGAAGAAGCTGGCGAAGGCCACCGAGGCCAGCCAGCGCGGTGCCGTGTGCACGAAGGCAGGGGTGAAGCGCACGCCCAGGCTCACGCCGATGACCAGTTGGGCCGCGTTCAACAGCGGCTGCGGAATGGCGGACAAGCTGACACCCGTGAGCGTGACCACCATGGTGACGACCAGCGCGCCCATGAACCATGGGTTGGCGCGGTCAAGCCACTGCATGAACAGCGCACCCACCAGCGTGAGCCCGGCCAGCACCAGAAAGCCGACGGGCTGCACATCGCGCACACCCAAGGTGAGCGTATCCAGACCGCTCACGCCCCAGAACTGCAGTGCAAACGGGATGGTGAGGGTGACCAGCAACACGCGCAGGCTGTGTGCAGAGGCGACCAGATCGGTGCGCGCTCCTTGACGCTCGGCGATCAGCGTCATTTCCGATGCGCCACCGATGGCACCGGCGAAATAGGTGGTGCTGAACAACTGGGCGGGCGTGAGGTGCGCCAGGTGCCCGGCGTGCAGCCGACGCAGCCAGGCGCCAAAACCCAGCCCCAGCATCAACGCCCAGGCAATGCCCAGTGCAATCGCCCACCACAGACTGGCCACCAGTGCGCCCACGGCGGGCGTGAAATACAAGCCCAGTGCGGTGCCGATCACCCACTGCCCGGTGTTTCGAAACGGCGCCCAGCTCTCGGTGGGTGCGCCCAGCACCGAGACCGCCGACGTTGCCAGCAGCGGGCCGATCATCCAGGGAATCGGGGTCTGCAACCACACGCACAGGAGCGCCGCGGCCAGGGCCAGCAAGAGGGTCAGGAGGACACGCGGCCACGAGGATGGGCCGAAGGCGGGCAAGGAAGGCACTCGGTTACTGGTGTGATGGACCGGCCACGCGCGGCAGGCCGCTTAGTATCAGCGCATGAACTGTCGAACCGCTGTCACCCTGGCTGTGAGCGTGGCCCTGCTGGCTGCCTGCGCCCATCCAACACCCTCATCTGTGCCAGCCCTGCTCGCCCAGGTGATGCCCACGCCCGTGCTCATGCTCGGCGAACAGCACGATGCGCCAGAACACCAGGCTCTGCAACGTGACGTGATTCAAGCGCTTGCTGCGCGCGGCCAGCTCGGTGCGCTGGTGATGGAGATGGCCGAACAGGGCCATCAGACCACCGGGCTGCCCAAAGATGCCGGCGAGGCCCGCGTTCGCGAGGCCCTGAACTGGACCGATCAGGGCGGGTGGCCCTGGCCGGTGTACAGCGCCGTGGTGATGGCTGCGGTGCGCGCTGGCGTGCCGGTGCTGGGGGGCGACCTGCCGCGCAGCCAGATGACTGCGGCCATGGCCAACGATGCGCTCGAGAGCCGCATCGGCAGCGCGGTCTTGCAGGAACAGCGCCAGGGCATTCGCGAAGGCCATTGCGACCTGCTGCCCGAAAGCCAGATCGCCCCGATGACCCGCATTCAACTCGCGCGTGACGACGCCATGGCACGCATCGTGGCGGCCGCCGTGGAGAAGGCGGGGCCCGGCAAGACCGTGGTGCTGGTGGCCGGCAACGGCCATGTTCGGCGCGACCTGGGCGTGCCGTTATACCTGCCCAAAACGCTGGCGCACCGAGTGGTGATGGCACAAGCGGGGGCCACCAAAACAGCCCCGCCGGCAGATGCCGTGTGGCCGACGCCCGCACAGCCACCGCGGGACCACTGCGCCGAACTGCGCCAGCAGTTCAAGCGCTGAAGAAAGCGGTCAAGCCGCGCGTTTGATCGCGTCGGCCAGGGTCCCGACCATCGTCTCGATTTGCGACTTTTCCACGATGTAGGGCGGCGCAAACACCAGGTTCTCGCCTGCGTTGCGCACCAGCACACCGCGGTGGTAGCAGTCCATGAACACGTCGAACGCGCGCTTGCCCGGCAGGCCGGCGATGGGTGCGAGTTCGACCGCAGCAGCCAGCCCCAGGCTGCGGATGCCGATCACGTTGGGCAGGCCCATGAGGGCGGCGTGCATCGAATCACCCAGCACCGGGCCCATGTCACCGGCGCGTTTGAACAGGTCTTCTTCGCGGAACAAATCGAGCGTGGCGATGGCCGCTGCGCAGGCCACCGGGTGGCCCGAGTAGGTGTAGCCGTGGAAGAACTCGATGGCGTGCTCCGGCGCGCTGCCGTGCGCGCCCATCATGGCGTTGTAGATGCGGTCGGTACACACCACGCCGCCCAGCGGGAACACCCCGTTGGTCACGGCCTTGGCGAAGTTCAGCATGTCGGGCTGCACGCCGTAGTAATCGGACGCAAACGCAGTGCCCAGGCGGCCGAAGCCGGTGATGACCTCGTCGAAGATCAGCAGAATGCCGTGCTTGTCGCAGATCTCGCGCAGGCGTTTCAGATAGCCCTGCGGCGGCACATACCAGCCGGCGCTGCCGGCCACCGGCTCCACGATCACGGCGGCGATGTTGCTCGCGTCGTGCAACGGAAGGATGCGGTTTTCCAGCTCCAGCAGCAAGTCTTCGTTCCACACCGGCTCGGTGTTGTGGATGTAGGCGTGGTTCACCGGATCGTGAATGAAACGCAGGTGGTCCACGCGCGGCAGCAGGCTGGTGCCGTAGACCTTGCGGTTGGCCGGAATGCCGCCAACCGACATGCCGCCAAAGCCCACGCCGTGGTAGCCGCGCTCGCGGCCGATGAACATGTTGCGGTGGCCTTCGCCGCGCGCACGGTGGTAGGCCAGCGCCACCTTCATCGAGGTGTCGGCCGCCTCGCTGCCCGAGTTGCAGAACAGCACCTTGTTGAGGTCGCCGGGCGCCATGGCGGCGATCATTTCGGCGGCGCGGAAGGCCTTGTCGTTGCTCACGCTGAAGGCGGTGCTGTAGTCGAGCGTGTCGAGCTGCTTCTTGATGGCTTCGTTGATCGGCTTGCGGTTGTGGCCCGCGCCCACGCACCACAGGCTGGAGATGCCGTCGATGACCTGGCGGCCGTCGTGCGTGGTGAAGTGCATGCCGTCGGCCGCCACAAAAATGCGGGGGTCCTTGGCAAAGCTGCGGTTGGGGGTGAAGGGCAACCACTGGTTGTCCATGCGAAGGTCGTTGTAGGCCATGGGGGTGACTCCGGCACAGATGGGAAGCTGGAATTGTGGCACCGGCACCCCCGCACCGGTGGCTCCACTGCCTCAACCCTGCGCAGGCCCACCCGGGAGACTGCTGCGACAATCGCCCGGCCATGCAACACACCTACGTCCTCACCCTGTCCTGCCAGGACCGCCCCGGTATCGTGCACGCCGTCTCCGGCTTCTTGTTCGAGCACGGCGGCAACATCGAAGAAGCCGCGCAGTACAACGACCACGACACCGGCCTGTTCTTCATGCGCGTGCAGTTCTCCTGCGGGCAGGTGACGTACGAAGAGCTGCAGGTGCAGCTCAAGCTGTTCGCCGAGCCGCACGCCATGCAATGCCGCCTGCACGCCGCCTCAGCGGCCATTCGCACCGTGATCTTCGTCAGCAAGGAAGGGCACTGCCTGAACGACCTGCTGTTCCGCTGGAAAAGCGGCCTGCTGCCCATCGACATCCGCGCCATCGTCTCGAACCACCGCGAGTTCTACCAATTGGCCGCCAGCTACAACGTGCCTTTCCACCACATCCCGGTGACGGCGGCCACCAAGGCGCAGGCTGAAGCGAAGCAGTACGAAGTCGTGCTGTCCGAGGGCGCCGAACTGGTGGTGCTGGCGCGCTACATGCAGGTGCTGAGCGACGACCTGTGCCGCAAGCTCTCGGGCCAGGCCATCAACATCCACCACAGCTTCCTGCCCAGCTTCAAGGGCGCCAAGCCCTATTACCAGGCGCACGACCGCGGCGTAAAGCTGATCGGCGCCACCGCCCACTACGTGACGGCCGACCTGGACGAAGGCCCGATCATCGAGCAGGACGTGGCCCGCGTGGACCACAGCAAGACGGTGGAAGACCTCACGGCCATCGGCCGCGACACCGAGAGCCAGGTGCTGGCGCGTGCCGTGAAGTGGCACAGCGAGCACCGCGTGCTGCTCAGCGGGCACAAGACGGTGATCTTCAAGTAGACGTCGAGAGCGCCTTTCAGCCGAAGTCCGCCCATGGAACCGACTCCCAAGCAAACCGTGCTGCTGATCGACGACGACGGGATCATACGCGCCGTCTTGAAGAGCATTCTGCGCGGCGAAGGCTATCGTGTGCTGGAGGAAGCCTCCAACGGCGAAGCGGGGGTTGCGATGTGCGCCCGCTACCTGCCCGATCTGGTGCTGCTGGACATCAACCTTCCGAAGATGAGTGGCCTGGAGGTGCTGGAACAAATCCGGGAGAAAAGCCCCAAATCGGTGGTGCTGATGGTCAGCGGAGAGATTACCAAGCAGTCCATTGATGAGGCGATGAAGAAAGGTGCCGCCGGCTTCATGGTCAAGCCGATCACCGCCGCCAGCCTGCTGGCCAAAGTCGCGCGCTGCCTGGACGCCGGCAAAGGATCCTGACGGCCCCAGGGGCGGCGTACACGGGATCCCCGACTTTCAGTTCAGCGCCGCCGGCAACGGCTGCGGCTCGTGCACACCGTAGCCCTGGGCGTAGTTCACGCCCAGGCTGCGCAGTTCGCCGATGACCACCTCGGTCTCGGCAAACTCGCCCACGGTCTTCAGGCCCATGAGGTGGCCGATGCGGTTGATCGTTTCGGCCATCGCGCGGTCCAGCGGATCGGTCGCGATGTCGCGCACGAAGCCGCCGTCGATCTTCAGGTAGTCCACCGGCAGGTTCTTCAGGTAGCCGAAGGAGCTGGTCCCCGTGCCGAAGTCATCGAGCGCGAACTCGAAACCGAGCTCCTTGATGTCTTTCATGAACTGGGCCGCGCGGCGCAGGTTGTGCACGGCCGCAGTCTCCGTGATTTCGAAGCAGATCCCACGCCGGGGAATCCCGTGCGCGGCCGCCTGCTCTCGGATGAAGGGCAACAGCCCCTCGGAATTGATCGACGTGCCGGACAGGTTGATGGAACAGGTCAGTGGCCCGCCCATCTGCCGCACCAGGTCGTGGTAGCGGGCAAAGACGGCACGAATCACCCAGCGGTCGATGGCTGGTGCGATGTTGTAGCGCTCGGCGGCGGGCAGGAAGCTGTTGGGCTGTACCAGCGCGCCGTCCTCGTCGATCAGGCGCAGCAGGATCTCGATGTGCTGGCGCCCGCCCTCCTCCGGGCCCAGCGCCAGATAGGACTGGAAGTACAGCTGGAAACGGTTCTCCTCCAGCGCCAGATTCAGGCGGCCGGCCCAGCCCATCTCGCGCCGGCGCTGGCTCATGTCGGCGTCATCGCGCTGGAATACGCAGACCCGGTTGCGGCCCTGCTCCTTGGCCGCATAACAGGCGGTGTCGGCCGCGCTGAACACCTCGGCCCGACTGCCGCTGTGTTCGGCAATCTCGACCAGGCCGATGCTCACTCCCACGGTGTAGGCCTTACCCTCCCACTGGAAGCGGAAGTCCTGCACCGTGGCCAGCAGGTCGCCGGCGATCAGCTGTGCGCGCTCCAGCGGGCAGCCGTCGAGCAGCACGCCGAACTCGTCGCCACCCAGCCGCGCCAGAGTGTCGGAGGCGCGCAGCCGGTCCTGCAGCAGCATGGCCAGTTGCTTGAGCAAGGCATCGCCGGCCGCGTGTCCGCTGGTGTCGTTGATGACCTTGAACTGATCCAGGTCCATGTAGCACAGCACGTGACGCTGCCCCGAACCCTGGGCGCTGGCGATGGCGCCGTCGACCCGGCTCTCGAACTCGCGCCGGTTCACCAGGCCGGTCAGTGCATCGTGCGTGGCCGCCCAGGAGATGCGCCGCGCCATGCTGCGCGCCAGCGTGACGTCGTGGAAGACCATGACGCCGCCGGCCACCTGCCCCTGCTGGTCATGGATGGGGGCGGCGCTGTCCTCAATGGCCACGGTGCTGCCATCGCGGCGCACCAGCTCGACATCGCTGGTGAAGGAACGGATGGCGTTGTCGCGCAGGGCCAGCCCCATGGGATTGACGGCCGGCTGCTGGCTGGCCTCTTCGACCAGGCGCATCACCTCCGCCAGCGGCTTGCCCCGCGCCTCCTCCAGCGCCCAGCCGGTCAGCCGCTCGGCCACGGGGTTGAGGTAATCCACCCTTTGTTCGCGGTCGGTGGTGATGACGCCGTCGCCGATGGAGTGCAGGGTCACCAGGGCGCGCTCCTTCTCGGCATACATGGCGTCGACCAGTTGCTGGGCGTGCCTGGGCAGCAACCGGGTTGCGGCATACATCAGTGCCGAAAGCACCAGCGCCAGCAGCGCCACCAGCACCGTGCGTACCCAGAGTTCCCGCAGCGAACCATGGATCGCCACACGCCCCACGGGAGCGCCGGAATCGAACAGGGCGACCGAGCGCACCAGCTCCGGCTTGAGCGTCTCGCCTTCCGTCTGCAGGATGAGATCGCCTTGGGCGTCATAAAGCCGCGCGTACTCGCCCTGCAAGGCCAGGGGCTGGCGCAGCAGCAGTTCCCGCAGGCGATGCTCTTCGTAGCGCCACATCTCCGGCGACGTACTGACCAGCTGGTTGACGACCTCGGCCTTGACATCGGCCTTGGCCTGCAGCGCCGCTGCGCGGGCGCTGTAGTCGAAGATGAAGTAGGTGACGGGCAAACCCAGCAGCACGAGCAGCGTCAGCGCAAACCCCAGCGCCGTGAGAAGCCGGGGAAGCCGCGTGTCGAGCGAGCGCATGCTGATGGCCGGCCCCTGCTACCTGACGGAATGACCCGTGCGCAGCAGGATCTCGCGCCCCCTGGGCGACTGCACGAAGGTCACGAACTCCTGCGCCGCCGGTGGCGACTTCGGACCCGTGATGAGGTACAGGCGCTTGAAAAGGGGATAGCTGCCGTTGTCGGTGTTCTTCGCGCTGGGCTCGACGTCGTTGAACCGCAGCGCCTTGAGCGGGCGCTTTTCCGACAGGATCAGCGACAGGGTGGACGGGCCGAAGGCGCCCGGTATCTTCTCCAGGTTGTCGGCCGCCTCCTGGTCGGTCACGGCAAACGCCATGCCCTTGCGCTGCTCCGCCGCCTCCTTGGCCGCACGTACCTCGGGCGATATCGTCTTGATGGTCTCGCTGTCGGTGTCGCCGGCCGGCCGCAGCACCAGGCGTATGCGGGTGCCGTCGGGCCAGCGCTCGGTCCTGCCGGCATAGATGTCCGCCAGTTCGCGCGTACTGACCGAGCTCACCTTGCTGCCGCTGTGCACGGCAAAGACAAAGGGCGTGCGCCCGTATTCGACCTGGCGCGCGCCCTGGGCCATCTCGGCCTCCTTGAGCGGCCGCGAACTGACGGCGAGCTCCACGCTGCCCGACAGCACCGCCTTGATGCCGCCGCCGCTGCCCAGGCTGCGCAGCACCGTGACCTGGGTGTCCGGCCGGGTCTTGCTCCAGGCCAGGCCCAACTGCTGCATGGAGCCGAGCGCGGTTCCGGTGCCTCCGATACGGAGTTCGTCCGCATGGGCCGGCCACGCCAGGCCCAGCGTCAAGACTGCGGCGCTCAGGCAGCCTGTCAACGTGGCGCAGGTGCTGCGACCTTCATGGCATTGCCGGTTCCTGTTCATCCCAACCCCCATTGGCGAATCTGGTCAGCCGCTTCCTCCTCATGGACACCTCCATGGGGTTGCAGCCCAAACCATTTTGCCCCGCGATATCAGCGCCACGCAAGCCCGCCGCACCCGGCGTCTCGAAATGCATGCAAAACATCACGCTGGCGCAGCATATGAGCGAGTCCATCGGGCAGTCGCTGCTGGCGCGCGCGGCGAAGTGGCTGAGCGAGCACCGCGTGCTGCTCAGCGGGCACAAGACGGTGATCTTCAAGTAAACCGAGTTCCCATGCAAAACGCCCCGGGCCTTGCGGCCACGGGGCGTTCTGTTGTCAGGACAGAGAGGCTCAGGCCGCAGCCGCAACCTTTTCCTTGAAACCCAGCTTGTCCAGCGCGCCAGACAGCTGCGCCACGCTGCGATCCGGGTTGTGCAGCTTGTCCAGGCCGAAGAGGCCGATGCGGAAGGTGCTGAAGTCGGCCGGCTCGTCGCACTGCAGCGGCACGCCAGCGGCGGTCTGCAGGCCCAGGCCCAGGAACTTCTTGCTGTTCTGCACCTCGGGGTCGGTGGTGTAGCTCACCACCACGCCGGGCGCCTTGAAACCGTCAGCGGCCACGCTGACGAAACCGCGGCCTTCCAGCAAGGTACGCACCTTGGCGCCCAGGGTGATCTGTTCCTGGCGCACCTTCTCGAAGCCGTAGGCCTTGGTCTCGCGCATCACCTCGTCCAGGCGCGTCAGGGCGTCGGTGGGCATGGTGGTGTGGTAGGTGTGGCCGCCGTTTTCATAGGCTTCCATGACCTGCAGCCACTTCTTGAGGTCGGCCGCAAAGCTGGTGCTGGTGGTGCCGTCGATGGCGGCACGGGCACGCTCGCTGAGCATGACCATGGCGCAGGCGGGCGAGCCGCTCCAGCCCTTTTGCGGGGCGCTGACCAGGATGTCCACGCCGGTGGCCTGCATGTCGACCCACAGGCAGCCGGAGGCGATACAGTCCAGCACAAAGAGGCCGCCCACCTCATGGACGGCGTCGGTGACCTTGCGCAGGTAATCGTCGGGCAGGATCATGCCGGCCGAGGTTTCCACGTGCGGGGCGAACACCACATCGGGCTTCTGGGCCTTGATGGTGGCCACCACCTCGTCCACCGGGCAGGGCATCCAGGCGGCCTGGGAACCGGTGCCGACGCGACGGGCCTTGAGCACCGTGGAACTGGCAGGGATGCTGCCCATGTCGAAGATCTGGGTCCAGCGGTAGCTGAACCAGCCGTTGCGGATGACCAGGGCCTTCTTGCCGGTGGCGAACTGGCGCGCCACGGCCTCCATGCCGAAGGTACCGCTACCGGGCACCAGCACGGACGACTTGGCTTTGTAGACTTCCTTGAGGATGCTGGAAATGTCCTTCATCACGCCCTGGAAGCGCTTGGACATGTGGTTGAGGGCACGGTCGGTGTAGACCACCGAGAACTCGAGCAGTCCATCGGGATCCACGTTGGGCAGAAGACCTGGCATATATCACTCCATTGTTTCAGGGCACAGAATCGGCCATTTTCTCACCAAGCCGGATCGGACGGGTGGGCGCCCAGTCCGGGTTGAACTTCGTAGGGCCTTGCGGCCAGAGCATCACCACGGTGGAGCCCAGCAGGAAACGGCCCATCTCGGCCCCTTTTGCCAGCGTGATCCCCTGCCCCTGGTAATGCCATTCCGTCACGACCGGCCGGCGCGGCGGGTTGACCACGCCGTGCCAGACCGTGGCCATGCTGCCCACGATGGTGGCGCCCACCAGCACCAGGGCCAGGGGACCGTGGGCCGTGTCGAAGATACAGACCACGCGTTCGTTGCGGGCAAACAGGCCGGGCACGCCGCGTGCCGTGGTCGGGTTGACCGAGAACAGCTCGCCCGGCACGTAGATCATGCGCGTGAGCGTGCCGTCGCAAGGCATATGGATGCGGTGGTAGTCGCGCGGGCTGAGGTAGAGCGTGGCGAAATGACCATTCTCGAACTGCGCCGCGAGAGCGGCGTCGCCGCCCACCAGGGCCGTGGTGCTGTAGCGGTGGCCCTTGGCCTGGAAGATCTGGTCGCGTTCAATGGGGCCGAACTGGCTGATGGCGCCATCCACCGGGCAGACCCAGTGGGCGTCAGCCAGCGGACGGACGCCGTCTTTCAGCGCGCGGGTGAAGAATTCGTTGAAGGTGGGGTAGCTGGCCGGATCGGGATGGGCCGCCTCGGCCATGTTCACGCTGTAGCGGCGGATGAAGCGGCGGATGATGGCCGTGGTGAGCCCGCCGAGGGCCGAACCCGCGACGAGCCCGGCGAAAGAGGTCAGCGCCTTTTTGGGCAGCAGATACTGCGGGAGCACCGCAAGACGATCGGACACGGAAACTCCCGGAGGATGGAACACTGGGGGGCCGATTATAGGGAGTAGCGCGTGGCCTCTTGCTCAGGGGCGACCCGGGCGCACGGCACCCCGCAGCCGTCCGAGCAGGTGCTCCAAGTCGTCCATCATGGTGTAGACAGCCGGTATCACCAGCAGGCTGAGCACCGTGGAGGTGATGAGCCCGCCAATCACGGCCACCGCCATCGGGCTGCGAAAGCTGGCATCCGCTGCGCCCCAGCCCACGGCCAGCGGCACCATGCCCGCGCCCATGGCCAGGGTGGTCATGACCACCGGCCGGGCGCGCTTGTGGCAGGCATCGAGCAGGGCATCGACGCGGCTCATCGGAGCGGACGTGGCTTGGCCGTCAGCACCGGGGTGTCCGCGGCGCGCCTCGATCGCATACTCCACCAGCAGGATCGAGTTCTTGGTGGCGATGCCCATCAGCATGATCAGGCCGATCAGCGAAGGCATGGAGAAGCTCTTGTCGGCGATGAGCAGACCCACAAAGGCGCCACCCAGCGACAGCGGCAGCGCGGCCAGGATCGTCACGGGCTGCAGGAAATCCTTGAACAGCAGCACCAGCACGACATAGATGCACAGCACGCCGGTCAGCATGGCCAGGCCGAAGCTGGCAAACAGCTCGCCCATGACTTCGGCGTCGCCCAGCGCCAGCTGCTTGACGCCCGCCGGCAGGCTCTGGATGGCCGGCAGCTTGTCCACTGCGGCGGTCACGTCGCCCAGGGGCGCGCCCGACAGCTCCACCTCGAGCGTGATGTTGCGCGAGCGGTTCAGGCGGTCAATCACGGCGGGCCCGCCCGACATCTCCAGCGTCGCCACCTGGCTGAGCATCACCGGGCCCTTGACGCCGGGCACGGTGAGCCGCCCCAGCAGATCCAGATCCTGGCGGGCAGAGTCGCTGAGCTTGACCACGATCGGGACCTGGCGCTGGCTCAGATTGAGCTTGGGCAGGGACTGGTCGTAATCGCCGACGGTCGCAATGCGCAGGGTCTCGGCGATGGCACTGCTGGTCACCCCCAGCTCGGCCGCACGCGAGAAGTCGGGCCGTACGGCCACTTCCGAACGGATCAGGCTGGCGCTGGAGGTGATGGTGCCCAGCCCCGGGATGGTGCGCAGATCACGCTCCACGGCCGAGGCCGCACTCAGCAGGGCCAGCGGATCCTCGCCGGTCAGGACCAACTGGTACTTCTCGCCCGACCCGCCCAGGCCCACCTTGCTGCGCACGCCGGGCAGTTCGGCCATGGCCTCCCGGATCGCGTTCTCGATCCCCTGCTTGCGGGGACGCTCGCCACGCGGCGTGAGCAGCACCGTCAGCGTGGCCTTGCGCACCTCCGAGGCGCCCGCCGGCGCAAACGGGTCGGAGCCCGCCGCGCCCGCGCCGATGGTGGTGTAGACGCTGCGCACGTGCTCCACGCGGCTGATCAGGCTGCGCGCGGCCTCGGCGGCCTCGCGCGTCTGGCCCAGGGTGGCTCCCGGCGGCAGTTCCAGGTAGACCTGGGTCTGCGAGTTGTCGTCGGGCGGGATGAAGCCTTTGGGCAGCAGCGGGACGAGCAAGAGCGAGCCGACGAAGAAGGCGCCGGCCGCCAGCAGGGTGACCCAGCGATGCCGCAGGGCCCAGGCGCTGGCCCGAAGGTAGGCCGGCATCCAGAACGGATCGCGGTGCGGGCGCGGGCTGCGACGCATGATGTAGGCGGCCATCATGGGCGTGAGCGCACGCGCCACAACCAGCGACGCGAACACCGCGAGCGCCGCCGTCCAGCCGAACTGCTTGAAGAACTTGCCGGGGATGCCGCTCATGAAGGCCGTGGGCAGGAACACGGCGATCAGGGTGAAGGTCGTCGCAATCACCGCCAGGCCGATCTCGTCAGCGGCTTCCAGGGCCGCCTGCATCGGTGTCTTGCCCATGTTGAGGTGGCGCTCGATGTTCTCCACCTCCACGATGGCGTCGTCCACCAGCACACCGATCACCAGCGAGAGCGCCAGCAGCGTGACCACGTTGATGCTGAAGCCGAAATAATGCATGCCGATGAAGGCCGGGATCACCGACAGCGGCAGCGCCACCGCAGAGACGAAGGTCGCGCGCAGGTCGCGCAGGAACAGCCACACTACCAGCACCGCCAGCACCGCGCCCTCGTAAAGCAGCGTCATGGAGGCATCGAACTCCTCCTGCACGGGTTGCACGAAGTTGAAGGCCTCGGTCAGTTCGATGTCCGGGTGTTGCGCCTTGATTTCGGCCAGCGCCTGCGCCACGGCGGCCCCCACCTCCAGCTCGCTGGCGCCCTTGCTGCGCGTGATCTCGAAGCCCACGACCGGCCGCCCGTTGAGCAGCGCCAGGGCGCGCGGCTCGGCCACCGTGTCGCGCACGGTGGCCACCTCATCGAGCCGCACGCGCTGGCCCGTACTCAGCACCAGCTCCAGCCGCGCCAGCTCTTCCGCCGTTCTGACCGTGGCCAGCGTGCGCATGGGCTGCTGGCTGCCCCCGAGGTCGGCGCGGCCGCCTGCGCTTTCGGTCTGTACCTGCCGCAGCTGGCGCGAGATGTCGGCCGCCGAAGCGCCCAGCGCCTGCAGTCGCATGGCGTCCAGCGCCACCTCGACCACCCGGCTCACGCCGCCCACCCGGACCACCGAACCCACCCCCTTGACACCCTGCAGCCGGCGCGCCACTGTGTTGTCCACAAACCAGCTCAGCGCCTCCTCGTCCATGCGGTCCGAGCGGATCGTGAGCGCCAGGATGGGTGCACCGGACAGGTTGATCTTGCCGATGATCGGGTCGCGCAGGTCCCCCGGCAGATCGGCCCGCACGCCCTGCACCGCCGAGCGCACATCGTCCACCGCTTCCTGGGTGGGCTTCTCCAGGCGGAACTCGGCCGTCAGCAGCACGCCGCCGTCCTGCACCTTGGTGTAGAGGTTCTTCAGGCCGGCCAGCGGCGCAATGGCGTTCTCAAGCTTGCGCGCCACCTCGGTCTCGAGCTGCGCGGGCGCCGCACCCGGCAGCGAAGCCGTCACCGTGACCGTGGGCAGCTCCAGATCCGGAAAGTTCTGCACCTTCATGGCCGAGAAGGACAGCAGCCCGGCAAACGTCAACATGACGAAAAGCATCACGGCCGGAATCGGGTTGCGGATCGACCAGGCGGAGACATTCATCAAAATGCTCCTTATTTTGTAGCAGGCTGCGCGGGCGTCGGGACGACGCGGACCAGGTCGCCGTCGCTCAGGAAGCCGGCCCCGCTGGCCACCACGCGTTCGTCGGGCCGCAGTCCGGACAGCAGCTCCAGGCGCTCGCCGACCAGCCGGCCGGTCTGCACCTTGACCTGGCTGACGCGGCTGTCGGCACCGATGCGATAGACGTAGCTGAAACCGTCGCGCACGACCACGGCGCCCGAAGGCACGGTCAACGCCGTTGAGGCACCCAGCTCGATCTCACCCCGTACATACATGCCCGGCCGGAAGGCAGACATCGCGGGTTTGCCGCTGGTCAGCAGCGCAGGCAGATCGACGTAGACCAGGCCCCTGCGGGTGACCGCATCCACCGTGGGCGCGAGCATGCGCACCACCCCGCGCAGCTGCTCGCCGCCGGGGGCACCAAGCAGCACCCGCAGCCCGGGCCGGATGCCTGCCAGTTCACCAGCCGTGACCTCGCCGCGCCACTCAAGGCGTGCCCGGCGGATCAGGCGGAACATCTCGCCGCCCGCAGTCACCACCGAGCCGACCGTCGCATTGCGCGCTGCGATCACGCCGTCATCGGGCGCGAGCAGCCGGGTCTGCTTCAGGCGCAGCAACTGGATGTCGAGCTGGGCCTGCGCCGAGGCCACGCGCGCGCGCGCCGTCTGCTCCTGCGTCAGGTACTGGTTGATCTGCTGGCCGCTCATGGCGCCGCTGCCCTGCAGCGCGCGGGCCCGATCGGCATTGGCCACAGCCTCGCCGGAGCTGGCCTGGGCTTCAGCCAGGTTGGCGCGCGCCAGCGCCACGTCGGCCTGTACGCTTTCAGCGTTGAAGGTCGCCAGCACCTGGCCTTTGCGCACCGCATCGCCCACATTCACCTGCAGTTCCTGCACCCGCAGGCCGCCGACTTCCGCGCCGACCACGGCCTCCTGCCAGGCGGCGACCGTGCCGTTGGCGCTGAGTCGCACCGGCAGCGAGGCGGCGCTGGCCTGGGTGACCGAGACGGTCAGGGCAGGCCTGCCGGCCGGACTTGCCGCGGCGGCCGGTGGTGCGGCGGCGGCCGGCAGCGTCGCAGCGGCCAGGGCCAACAGACCGGCGGCCAGGAAACAGGGCGGGAGTGAGCGAGGTGTGGGTATGGTCATGGCAGAACGGTGATACAAAATTCGGGTGACCGGAGGGGCTGGCGATAGGCTGCCTCCTGCGGCAACCCGGCCCCAGGAGGATTGTGCCGTCCCGGGCTGACACTACAATGAAGACGCCATGAATGCCCCCTCATCTGCCCCTCAGACCGACGCCCTGCAACGCGCTGAAGCCCAGGCCCGGGTGGTCCAGGCCCTAGGCGCCGTACTGCCTGCCCACGCCCTGCTCTGGCAGCCCGAGGACACCACGCCGTATGAGTGCGACGGCCTCACGGCCTACCGCCAGCGCCCCCTGGTCGTGGCCCTGCCCGAGACCGAGGCGCAGGTGCAGGGTGTCCTCAGGGCCTGCCACGCCCTGGACGTGCCGGTGGTGGCGCGCGGCGCAGGCACCGGCCTGTCGGGCGGCGCCATGCCCAACCCCATGGGCGTGACGCTCTCCTTGGCCAAGTTCAACCAGATCCTGAAGATCGACCCGCTGAGCCGCACCGCCGTGGTCCAGGCCGGCGTGCGCAACCTGGCGATCAGCGAGGCCGCCGCGCCCTACAAGCTCTATTACGCGCCCGATCCCTCCAGCCAGATCGCCTGCACCATCGGCGGCAACGTGGCCGAAAACTCGGGCGGCGTGCACTGCCTGAAGTACGGCCTGACCGTGCACAACGTGCTGAAAGTGCGTGGCTACACGGTGGAAGGCGAGCCCATTGAATTTGGCTCCGAGGCGCTGGACGTGCCGGGCTACGACCTGCTGTCCGTCCTGATCGGCTCCGAGGGCATGCTGGCCGTGACGGTGGAAGTGACCGTGCGCCTGATTCCCAAGCCGCAACTGGCGCGCTGCATCATGGCCAGCTTCGACGACATGCGCAAGGCCGGTGACGCGGTGGCCGCCGTGATTGCCGCCGGCATCATCCCGGCCGGGCTGGAGATGATGGACCAGCCCATGACGGCGGCGGTGGAAGATTTCGTGCACGCGGGTTATGACCTGAACGCCGCCGCCATCCTGCTGTGCGAGAGCGACGGCACGCCCGAAGAGGTGGAAGAAGAAATTGGCCGCATGAGCGATGTGTTGCGCAAAGCCGGCGCCACCGCCATTGCCGTCAGCCGCGACGAGGCCGAGCGCCTGCGCTACTGGAGCGGGCGCAAGAACGCCTTCCCGGCCAGCGGCCGCCTGGCGCCCGACTACATGTGCATGGACTCCACGATTCCGCGCAAGCGCCTCGCCGACATTCTTTACGCCATCGCCGAGATGGAAAAGAAGTACGCGTTGCGCTGCCTCAACGTCTTCCATGCCGGCGACGGCAATCTGCACCCGCTGATCCTCTTCGATGCCAACGACGCCGATCAGTTGCACCGCTGCGAACTCTTTGGCGCCGACATCCTGGAAACCAGCGTGGCCATGGGCGGCACCGTCACCGGTGAGCACGGCGTGGGCGTGGAGAAGCTCAATTCCATGTGCGTGCAGTTCAGCCGCGAGGAGAACGAGCAGATGCTGGGGCTCAAGCGCGCCTTCGACCCGAAGAGCCTGCTCAACCCGGGCAAGGTCATCCCCACGCACAACCGCTGCGCCGAGTACGGCAAGATGCTGGTGCGCGGCGGCAAGATCTCGCATCCGGATCTGCCCAGGTTCTGATGAACGCCCTGCGCGGATTTGCCTGGCTGCTGGTGCTGCAATCCGCCGGGGAGCTGTTCTCCCACGCTCTTGGTCTGCCTTTCCCCGGCCCGGTGGTGGGCCTGGTGCTGCTGCTGGTCGCACTGCGCTTCGAAGCCGTGCGCAAGCCCGTGGCCGAGTGCGCCGACTTTCTGTTATCGCACCTGTCCCTGCTTTTCGTGCCAGTGGGCGTGGGCGTGATGACCCACCTGGGCCTGATCGGCGAGTATGGCGCGCGCATGCTGGCCGTCATCGTGCTGTCCACCTGGATCGGGCTGGCCGTCACGGCGCTGGTGCTGCGCGCGCTGATGAAGCGCCGCGGCGAATCGGGATAAGGCCATGCAGGATTTCGTCCAGCTCTGGGTCTACCTCTCCAGCACCTCGCTGTTCGGCCTGACCGCCACCATGGCGGTGTACGTTCTGGCGCATGCCTTCTACACCCATCGCCAGCAGGCCCCGTGGGCCAACCCGGTGCTCTGGGCGGTGCTGGTCATCGCGGGGGTGCTGCTCATCACCGGCACGCCCTACCCCACCTATTTCTCCGGCGCGCAGTTCATCCACTTTCTGCTCGGACCGGCCGTGGTGGCCCTGGCTTGGCCGCTGTGGCAGCGCCGTGTCGAACTGCGCGCGCGCTGGGCGCCGCTGCTGCTGGCTGCGCTGATCGGCGGCGCAGCGGCGGCGGGTTCAGCCTGGGCGCTGGGCCATGCCTTCGGGCTGCCTGTCGACGTGGTGCAGTCCCTGACCACCAAGTCGGTCACGGCCCCGGTGGCCATGGGCGTGGCCGAAAAGATTGGCGGCATTCCGGCGCTGGCAGCGGTGTTCGCCGTGCTCACGGGCATGGTGGGCGCGCTCAGCGGCAAGTACCTGTTCGAGCTGCTGCGCATCTCCACCACGCCGGAGGGCTGGATGGCGCGCGGCTTCGCCCTGGGCACCACTTCCCACGGCATCGGAGCGGCGCGCGCGCTGCAGGTCGATGCCGACGCCGGCGCCTATGCCGGCCTGGCCATGGGCCTGCAGGTGGTGCTGGCCTCCTTGTTGATCCCGCTGGTGTTCCGCTGGCTGTAAGCAGGGGCGGGGTACGCTGGTGCAAAATTTGTCTGGTCTTTTTTCAACGTTGGAGTGACACCATGTTCATGAACCTCAAGCGCCGCACCCTCGGCCTGACTGCTGCAGCCCTGCTCATTGCCGGCCCGGCCCTGGCCGAGCCCGCCACCATCAAGCTCATGGTGGGCTTCCCGCCCGGCGGCGGCACCGACGCGATCGCCCGCGTGCTGGCCGAGAAGCTCAAGGAACCGCTGGGCGCCAACGTGATCGTCGAGAACAAGGCGGGTGCCGGCGGCCAGCTGGCCGCGCAGGCCCTGAAGGCCGCGCCGGCCGACGGTTCGGTCCTGTTCCTCTCGCACGACCACACGATCTCCATCGTTCCGCTGGTCATGAAGAACGCCGGCTTCGATTCGGCCCAGGACTTCGTGCCGGTGGCGGGCTTCGCCACCTTCGTCAACGGCCTGGCCCTGTCGGGCGGCACGCCGGCGAAAAGCTACAAGGAGTACCTGGCCTGGGTGCGCGAGAGCGGCAAGGGCAAGGGCACGGTGGGCGTGCCGGCGCCGGCCTCGGTGCCGGAGTTCCTGGTCAAGGTGATGGGCCAGAAGAACGGGCTGGACCTGCAGGCCGCCCCCTACCGCGGCAGCGCGCCCATGATGGGCGACATGCTGGGCAACCAGATCGCCGCGGGCGTCGGTTCGGTGCCGGACTTCATCGAGAACCACAAGGCCGGCAAGATCCGCATGGTGGCCGTGATCGGCACCCAGCGTCAGGCCATCCTGCCCGATGTGCCGACCTTCGCCGAGCTGGGTCTGGGCGGCTTCGAAGACCTGCCCTACTACGGCATCTTCGCACCCAAGGGCACACCCAAGGCCGTGCTGGAGCGCTACTCTGCCGCGCTGGCCAAGGTCATCGCCCTGCCCGAGGTGCACGAGCGCCTCACCGCCATGGGCCTGACAGTGGGCCACATGACTTCCGAACAACTGGGCCAGCGCGAGCGCGCCTACAGCGCCAGCTGGGCGCGCATCATCCAGGCCAGCGGCTTCCAGGCGCAGTGAGTGAAATAAGTACGGGAACGCGCCCTTTTTGAGTTGGAGGCCCCTGCGGGGGCCTCGCGCTTTTGGGGCAATAGTGCTACAAATCAGATCGCGGGCCGCGCTTTACCCTCGCTGGCCGGCAAATTCAAGTCGTCCCATATGTTGCCGATATGAATAGACCGCCTGTCTTGATCATTCCTGACAGGCGCCCTGTCCGATTCAAAACCGAGGAGTTCTTCATGCGCACGATCAGCCGCTTCATCATTGCCGCCGCCACCGCCCTCACCGCACTGACGGCCCAGGCCAACGACCCCAAGGCCGCCATCGCCACGCTGGACGCGCGGCTGGCGCGCATCGGCGAGGTGAAGATCGAGGGCACGGACAAAGCCGGCGAGTTGACCGTGCCGGCCATCTTCTTCGGTCCGCGCAAGATCAACAACAACTTCGACGTGGTCGATGAGATCCGCAAGTCCACGGGCGCCGCCGCCACCATCTTCGTCAAGCATGGCGAAGACTACATCCGCGTCAGCACCAACGTGCTCACGCCTGAGGGCAAGCGCGGTGTGGGCACGCCGCTGGCGCGCGCTGCCGCCTATGCCGCCATGAACAAGGGCGAGCAGTTCTGCGCCCAGGTCGATGTGCTGGGCACCCCCCACGACTCCTGCTACAACCCCATCAAGGACAAGGCGGGCAAGGTCGTTGGCGTGAGCTTCGTCGGCTTCAAGAAGTAAGACAGCTGCGGCTGGCGAGGGGCGGCCGGCCGATGCCGGAACGCCGTTCTTTATCTGAAAAGAAGGCTTGGGCATGAAAGCACTCCTCTCCACCATCCGCGGCTGGTACACCGGGCTGCGCATCGGCGTTCGGCTCGCTGGCGCTTTCGGGCTGGTGCTGCTGCTGGCGGCCGTCGTTGGCGGCATGGGGGTGCTGAGCCTGCAGGCGGTTTACCAGTCCTCCAGCGACCTGGCCCTCAACTACATGCCAAGCGTCAGCCACACGACCACGGCGCGCGCGGCCATGCTGGATTACCGC
Organism: Hylemonella sp.; assembly: GCA_030695415.1. Taxonomy (GTDB): domain Bacteria; phylum Pseudomonadota; class Gammaproteobacteria; order Burkholderiales; family Burkholderiaceae_C; genus Hylemonella. The sequence continues at coordinate 50,294 of JAUYQZ010000016.1, read as the reverse complement.
GCCTACGAGGTCAAGCACACCGTCGCGGCCGATGAAGGCTATATGGCCGACTACGAAGACCGGATGAAGGAGTTGCTGCAGGCCATCAGCAAGGAATTCGCTGCCTACGAAAAGCTCCCCTCCAGCGACGCCGAGGTCAAACTGTACGAGACCTTCAAGAAGAAATGGGCCGAGTACCTTGCCTTCAGCCGCAAGGTGATCGACCTGGGCCGTGCCAAGAAACCGGAAGACGCGCGCGATATCAGCGATGGCGCCGCCAAGGTCGCCGCGGACGAGGCCATTACCAGCCTTGACGCCATCAGCGCCTACAACTTCAATGGTGCCCGCCTGGTCGAGCAGAGCGCTGCCGCCACCTTTCAGCGCGCCCGTACCACCATGCTGGGGCTGCTGGCCCTGGCACTGGTGGTGGGCGTCGTCCTGGCCTGGTTGATCACACGCGACCTGCTGCGCCAGCTCGGCGGCGAGCCGGGCGCTGCGGGCAGCGTCACCACGGAGATTGCGCAGGGTAAGCTGTACGCCGACATCCCGCTGCGCGCCGGCGACGACACCAGCCTGATGGCGGGCCTGCGCGACATGCGCGACAGCCTGGAGCGTATCGTGGGGCAGGTGCGCGAACGCGCCGATGGCATCTCCAACGCCAGCGCCGAGATCGCTCAGGGCAACCAGGACCTGTCGGCCCGCACGGAGTCGCAGGCCAGTTCGCTGGAGCAGACCGCGGCTTCGATGGAACAACTGTCCTCCACCGTCAAACAGAATGCCGACAACGCGCGCCAGGCCAACCAGCTGGCCCAGAGTGCCAGCACCGTGGCGGTCAAGGGTGGTCAAGTGGTGGCCCAGGTGGTGGACACCATGAAGGGCATCAATGATTCGAGCAAGAAGATCGCCGACATCATCAGTGTGATTGACGGCATCGCCTTCCAGACCAACATCCTGGCGCTCAACGCCGCGGTGGAAGCCGCGCGGGCCGGTGAACAGGGCCGCGGCTTTGCCGTGGTCGCTGCCGAGGTTCGCTCCCTGGCCGGGCGCTCGGCCGAGGCGGCCAAGGAGATCAAGACGCTCATCAGCGACAGCGTGGGCCGGGTGGAGCAGGGCACGGCGCTGGTGGATCAGGCCGGCCACACCATGGAAGAGGTGGTAGCCAGCATCAAGCGCGTGACCGACATCATGGGCGAGATCAGCGCGGCCAGCGTGGAGCAGGCCCAGGGTGTCGCGCAAGTGGGCGAAGCCGTGACGAATATGGACCAGGCGACGCAGCAGAACGCGGCGCTGGTGGAAGAGATGGCCGCTGCGGCCTCCAGCCTGCGCTCACAGGCGCAGGAGCTGGTGAACGCCGTGGCCGTCTTTGAACTGTCTCGGGACCAGCATCGCGGCCGACCGCCCGCACTCACCCGCTAAGCACGTCGCCTGCCACTGGAACTCGACCCACCCGGGCAGATGCTGTCGGTGTCGGTCCGGTTCAGGGCCAGCAGATTCGAGACACCGCACGGCGGGACAGGAAACCGCCGCTTCAGAACGTCTCCCATTCATCATCGCCGCTGGCCGCCGGCTTGGGGGCCGATGCGGGTTTGGCTGTCGCGACGGGTCGGGGCGCAACGGACCGAGCCGCCACGCCACCCGTGCCTGCCTTGGCCTGCCGTTCAGCCTCATTTTTGAGCTGGACAATGAGACGGGTTACATCCTGTGAAGCGCGCGAGAACCCGGTGCCGGCCTCCAGCATCGCTTCCGCCTCGGTGCCCCGGCCTTGGTTGATGGTGCGTGCCACCTTTCCGGCTTCCTCATGAAAGCCGCGGTGGGCCGCCACCAGATCCGGGAAGCACTGGCGCTGCGCAAACCGTTGCTTCCCTTCGCCATGGAGCCACTTGCCCAAGGTGCAGCAATCGTCACGACCGATGGTGGCTGCATCCAGCTGCTCGCCTTTGGAAGCTGCGAGCCGGAGTTTGCTGCGCCAGTCCGCATGCGCCTTGATCGCGCTGTCCAGATCGATGCCGGCCAGGGTGTTGTTGGCAGTTGATGCCAATGGGGGCGACCGGCGCTCCTGGCCGACTCGCGGCGCGCCGGTGAGTGAGCTGGATCGCACAGGCACAGTCCGGGCCACCGTAGTCGTGGGGGCGGCGAAGCCGCTTCCGCCACTGCCCCCAGCCAGCTTGAACAGCGCCACCGTCTGCACCAGATCGCCAGCCTGCGAGCGCAGGCTGGAGGCCGCAGCGGCCATCTCTTCCACCAGCGCCGCGTTCTGCTGCGTGGCCTGGTCCATATTCGTCACGGCTTCGCCCACCTGCGCCACACCCTGGGCCTGCTCGACGCTGGCCGCGCTGATCTCGCCCATGATGTCGGTCACGCGCTTGATGCTGGCTACCACCTCTTCCATGGTGTGGCCGGCCTGGTCCACCAGGGCCGTGCCCTGCTCCACGCGGGTCACGCTGTCGCCAATCAGGGTCTTGATCTCCTTGGCCGCTTCGGCTGAGCGACCGGCCAAGCTGCGCACTTCGGCCGCCACCACCGCAAAGCCGCGGCCCTGTTCACCGGCACGCGCCGCTTCGACGGCCGCGTTGAGTGCCAGGATGTTGGTCTGGAAGGCGATGCCGTCAATCACACTGATGATGTCGGCGATCTTCTTGCTCGAATCATTGATGCCCTTCATGGTGCCCACCACCTGGGCCACCACCTGACCGCCCTGCACGGCCACGGCGGAGGCGCTTTGCGCCAGCTGGTTGGCCTGCTTGGCGCTGTCGGCGTTCTGGCGCACGGTGGCGCCCAGTTGTTCCATGCTGGCCGCTGTCTGCTCGAGCGAGCTGGCCTGGCTTTCAGTGCGCGAAGAGAGGTCCTGGTTGCCCTGCGCAATCTCTGCGCTGGCCGTGGAAACCGATTCCGCGCCCTGGCGCACCGTGCGCACCACGTCGCCCAGGCCGCTGCCCACCTGATTCATGGCCTCCATCACCTCACCGATCTCGTCGCGACGGACCACCTGCAACTGCACGCTCAGGTCACCCTGGGCCAGAGCCTGTGCGGCAGCACGGACCTGCACCAGCGGCTGGGCGACCCAGCGACGGATCAGCAGATACAGGATGCCGGAGATCACCAGCACCATGGCCACGCCCATCACGGCGTAGAGGTTGCGCAGGCGCCGCACGTCGCTCGTGAATTCGTCCTCGTAGGTGCCGGCGGCCACGATCCAGTTCCAGCCCTTGAAGTGGGCAAAGGCCACCACCTTCTCGCGCGGCGTGCTCTCACCGAGCTCCTTGTTGACCCAGGGGTAGCGGATGATGCCGTTCTTCTGTTCCATCATGTCCTTGAGGAACTCACGGCCACTGGCATCCTTGCTGTCGAGCAGGTTCTTGCCCTCGGCCGCCGGGTGCACCACCAGGTTGCCGTAGGTGGGGCCGGAACGACCATCCAGCACGTAGAAATAACCGGTCTGGCCGATCTTCAGGCCGCGCAGGGTGTCCTTGAGCTGTTTCAGGTACTCCTCGAAGCCCATGCCGATGAAGGTCATGCCGATCACCTTGCCCTGGGCATCCTTGATCGGGTCGTATTGCGTGATGTAAGGCTTGCCGAACAGGACGGCAAAGCCCAGGAAGGTCTGCCCCTCCAGCGTGGCCTTGTAGCCCGGGTGGGCGCGGTCCAGCAGGGTGCCGATGGCGCGCTCGCCCTTGTCGGTCTTGAGCGAAGTGGTGACGCGGATGAAATCGTCGCCGGTCTTGGCAAACACCGTGGCGACGGCACCGGTGACTTCCGTGAAGCGATCCACCACCGAGAAGTCCATGTTCACCACTTTGCCCTCCAGCGTGAGCGTGGGTGCCGGCTTGCCGTTGACGGGCGTGATGGCCGGATCCAGCTCGAACTTGCCTGCGAGCCGGGCCTGCAGGCCCTGGGCCAGCACGGGCGCACGCTTGCGAAAGTCGCGGTCGGCCGCATCGAGCAGGTCCACCACGATCTTGACCTTGTCGGCCACCTCCGCATTGGCACGCTCTTCCACCGAACGGGAGATCGAATAGCCCACCGCCATCACGAAGGCGGCGAAGACCAGGCTGACGACCAGAAAGACGCTGAGGGGCAGCTTGAGGCCCAGGCGCAGGTCTTGCCAGCCGCCGGATCGGGATGGGTTCATGGTGACTCCAGGGGGAGATGGAAGGGACGAAAAAACGCTGGTTCCTATTCTCCACAAATTCCCTGCTGTTATTAGGGAAATAAGACCGGAATCGGGCTCTTGGAAAAGCCTTTCGGAGCTGGGCTCGTCCGCGTCAACCGTGGCTTTTCCGTCCGTGGCCCGGCCGCCTTGACGCAGCCCCCACCGCGCGGTACCTTCCAACCGGTATGCGCAAACCCCCGTTGAATCGCGACGCATTCCGCCCATAGATCGGAGCATCGACATGCATGAACTGCTGCGCATCCCCGCCGACGACGTGCACATCGAGGGCATGCTGGAACTGCCGGTCGATGCCAAGGGCCTGGTGCTGTTCGCGCATGGCAGCGGCAGCAGCCGGCACAGTCCGCGCAACAACCACGTGGCCAAGGTGCTGCATGGGCAGGGCATCGGCACGCTGCTGCTGGACCTGTTGACGCTGAGCGAGGATCTGGATTACCACACGCGCTTCGACATCAGCCTGCTGACGCACCGCCTGCTGCTGGCCACCGGCTTTGTCCGCCTGCACACGCCCGCCAGCCGGCACCTGCCCATCGCCTATTTCGGCGCCAGCACGGGTGCCGCCGCGGCCCTGCAGGCGGCAGCCGGGCCGGGCACCGACATCCAGGCCGTGGTCTCGCGCGGCGGCCGGCCCGACCTGGCCGGCGCCCACGATCTGGCCCGGGTGACGGCGCCCACGCTGCTGCTGGTGGGCGGGCTGGACACCGAGGTGCTCGAGCTCAACCGGGTGGCCTACGCGCGGCTGCGCTGCGAGAAGGAGCTCACGGTGATCCCGAATGCCACGCACCTGTTCGAGGAGCCCGGCACGCTGGAGGAAGTGGCGCGACTGGCCGCCGACTGGTTCGGTCGGCACTGGCATTGAGGGGAGCGTTCAGACTTTCAGGAGCCTGATGACCTCTTCATCCTCGACCTGCTCGAAATCCCGGTAGAACTGGCCCACGGCCTGAAACCACTCGGGTGCCTCCAGGCAGACCACCTCATCGGCCAGCGGGCGCACCTGGGCCAACGTGTCGGGCGGGGAGACCGGCACCGCGCAGATCAAGCGGGCCGGCTTCTGCTGGCGCAGGCCGTGCAAGGCCGCGATCATGGTGGCGCCGGTGGCCAGGCCGTCGTCGACCACGATCACGATGCGTCCAGCCGGGTCGATGTGGCGGCGCAAGGGGGTGTACTGGGCGCGGCGCTGGCGGATGGTTTCCATCTGCTTGCGCTTCTCCGCTTCGATGTGCTGCGCGTCGGCCCCGGTGCCGGCCGCAAAGGGGGCCAGATAGGTCCAGCCGCTTTCGTCTACCGAGCCGATGGCCAGTTCCGGCTGCCAGGGCGCGCGCAGCTTGCGCACCAGCACCACATCGAAATCCCCCATCAGGCGCTCCGCGATGACCTTGGCCATGGGCACGGCGCCGCGGGGGATGGCCAGCACCAGCGGGTGCTGGCCCCGGTAAGCCGCGAGTTGTTCGGCCAGCTGCCCGGCGGCTTGAATTCGGTCACGGAACATGGCTGTCTCCCGAGGAATGCCTGCATGTCTGCGCTATTGAATCACGGGACGGACGGGCCGGCTTCGGGCTGGCTGCCGGTTCCCGTCAGCGCGCTTCAAAGGATCTCGGCAGGCCGTGAAGGCGTCATCATCGCCTCCAGCGCGTCGACCTTGAGCGGCGGACTGTAGTGGTTGCCCTGGGCCTGCTCGCATTGCCAGCCCCGCAGGAGCTCGGCCTGCTCTTCGCGCTCCACGCCTTCGGCCACCACCGTCTTGCCCAGGGCATGCGCCAGCACGATGATCGAATGCACGATGCTGCCGGCGCCCTCGTGGCGTCCCAGCTCGCGGGTGAAGGAGCGGTCGATCTTCAGGATGTCGATCGGCAGGCGCTGCAGATAGCTCAGCGAAGAGTAGCCGGTGCCAAAATCATCCAGTGCAATGACAACGCCGGTCTGCTTGATCTGGGCGAGCTGCTCGCCCACCTCCTCGATGTTGTCGATCAGAGTGCCCTCGGTGACCTCCAGTTCCAGAGCGGCCGGCACCACGCCGTGGTCGACCAGCGCCTGCTGCACCACGTGGCCCAGGCGCCCCGATTTGAGCTGGCGGCCCGACACATTGACGGAGATGGTGAGGCGGTAGCCAGCCACCTGCCAGCGCCCCAGCTGCTCGCAGACCTGACGCAGCACCCAGCCTCCGATCTCGTCGATGAGTCCGACCTCCTCGGCCAGCGGGATGAATCTGTCGGGACTGACCCAGCCCAGCTCAGGGTGCTGCCAGCGCAGCAAGGCTTCGGCACCCGATAGCATGCCGTCGCTCAGCCGCACCCGCGGCTGGTACAGCAGCGAGAACTGGCCACGCGCGATGGCCAGGCGCAGTTCGCGCTCCAGCACGGACTGCTCCTGCTGGATGAGGTTCATGCTCTCCTCAAAAAAGATGACGCGCCCGCGGCCGGTGGCCTTGGCGCGGTACATGGCCATGTCTGCCTTCTTGAGCAGTTCCGGTGCCAGGCTGCCGTCATCCGGGAAGATCGCCACCCCGATGCTCGCACCCAGGTAATGGCTGCCACCTTCGATCATGAAAGGCTCGGCCAGCACACCCAGCATCTCGCCCGCCAGGCGCGCCGCCTGCTGTGCGTTGCCCAGGCCGGGCAAGAGCACCACGAACTCGTCGCCCCCCATGCGGGCCGCGGTATCGCCCTCGCGTGTGCAGGAGCTCAGGCGTTCGGCCGCCTGGCACAGCAGGCGGTCGCCGCTGTCGTGCCCCAGGGTGTCGTTGATTTTCTTGAAATGGTCCAGGTCGATGAACAGCACGGCCAGCTGCTTGCCGTTGCGTCGCGCGTGGGCCATCTCCCGGTCAAGGCGCTCGACGAGCAGCGGCCGGTTGGGCAAGCCGGTGAGTGCATCGTGGTACGCGTGGAATTTGAGCAGTTCGTCACGCGCATGGGCCGCCAGGGCCACGCCGATGCGGTTGACCAGATCGCGCGCCTGCTGCACCAGTTCGCTGCCGAACTCGCGAGGCTCCAGCAGGCCGATGGCCAGCAGGCCGGTGACCTTGCCGTCCCACAAGATGGGCAGCACCAGAATGCGCCGTGCGCCGGCGTCAGCCACCATGGACAGGAAGTCCGGCAGCTCACCGGCACCCACATCGAACCACAGGCCGTCGTAATCCCGCGCCAGCTGCTCCAGCAGCCAGGGCTCCAGCTGGCTGGGCATCTTGGAGGTGACATCGCTGACACCGGAGTACAGGTGCACGATGCCAAAGTCGGCGGCCTGCTGGTCAAACACCACCATGCTGGTGATGGCCTTCGGCCAGAGCTCGTGCAGGCGCTCCTGGACCCGGGCGATGATCTGCTCCATGTCCACGCGGGACAGGATTTCATGGTCGATCTCCGCCAACGCGCGCAAGGTGCCCATCTGCCGGCCCAGGCGCGCCGCCATCCTGTTGAGCGCCTGTGCGAGCTGCCCGAACTCGTCATCGCGCTGCACCAGGACCGGCTGCACGAATTCTTCACGCGCGATGCGTCGCGTACCGTCGATCAGCCGCTCCAGCGGCACCAGGATGCGACGCAGCTGCACCCCGCTGAGCAGGGCCACCAGCAGCAGGGTCAGCAGCACGATGCCGAGGAAGAAGTAGGCCAGCCGGCCCCAGCCGGCCTCGCTCGCACCCTGCGGACGCAAGGTGATGACGGTCCAGTCGTCCTGCGCGAAGCGCGCCCGCAGAAACAGGCTGCGTGTGTTGAACTGCCAGTCGCCGCTGACGCCTGTGGCCTGCTCCAGGCCCTGGGCTGCAATATCGGCGGCGACCGCCACGAGTTGCGCGTCCGAGCAATACAGCACGCGCCCGGCGGCATCCAGCACGCAGGCCTGGGTCTGGTGCGCCAGATCCTCGGCATTGCCCCAGACATGCGCCGGCTCCAGCTCGGCCACCAGCAAGCCACGCGCAGGGTTTGCGGGATCGATGGCGGTGGCCAGCTCGATGCGGGCGCCGGCGGGGCCGGGCGATGCCAACAGCACGCCCTCTCCGCTGGCCAGATGGGCCAGCGCCGGCGACTGCTGCAGGCGCTCGCCCATCGCCGCGTCGACCGGGCTGTCCGGCCGCGCCTTGTCACGCAGCACGATGCGCCTGAACACCCGGTGTGCCCGATCGGGGCGGGTGTCGGCCACCGTCAGCCCCTGGCGCAAGCCGACGGCCTGCACGCTGAGCATGAAGTGCGCGCCCAGCAAGCGTTCATAAAGACCGCTGGCGTAGTTGCCGCCCTCCAGGGCCAGCTGGCGATTGACGTGCTGCTGGTCCATGGTGCGCATGTGACCATAGGCCAGCACCGCCAGCAGCAGCGCCGGGATCAGGGCCGACAGCAGGAACAGCAGGAACACGCGACGTGCCACCCGGCTGCGCAGGAACAGTCCTTGGATGGGGAGCTTGAGCAGCGGAAACATGGCGGGCGCGGTGCCGGGTTTACTGGGTGTAATTGGCGGCCAGGCCAACAAACGCACCATCATTGGCCCGCACGATGTCGTCCAGACTGAGCTTGTTGGTCAGCTGGGTCTTCGAGTCACCATCCTTGCCCAGGCTGTAGAGGTCGAAATCGGAGTTGAGCGGGTTGAGCTTGCGGTCCTTGCGCGCCTTGCCCTTGCCTGGCAGGCTGGCCAGTTCCTGGTAGACGTAGGCGCGGCCCCAGGGGTCGAGCCGGCCGGCGTTGCCGACATCAGCCAGCGAATCTGGGTAGGCGCCGCTGTTGAGGCGGAAGTCCTGGATCAGCGTCTGCAGAATGGTGATGTCCTGCACGGCCTGGGTCTGCTTGATCCGCTCCTGGTAGCTTTGGTACCTGGGCAGTGCGAGGGCCGCAAGCACGCCGATGATGGCCACCACGAGCATGAGCTCGATGATGGTCATCCCGTGAACTCTGCGTGGCGCCTGAGTGGCGAGCGGGGTGGACATGGTCGGACTGGCTGGATTTGTAATTTAATGTAACCGGTGCAGCGCCGCCAGCGGGTAAGTCCCCCTCAAAGCCCGCAGGCGCGAGCTCAACGTGACTTATTTCACGGTTTCTGACACGCCGAGCCGGGTCGCCGGCCCTGACATGGCGGATGGTCAGCCGGATCAGGGTCTCCAGGTCGGCCTCGATCCTGATGATCTAATCTTCAGACCCGCCACCACAGCCCGCGCCGTCATGAGCCACCTCCCCGTACACACCCTCCATGGCGCCGCCGACGCCCCCTGGCTGACCCTGAGCCACCCCATTGGCGCCACGCTGGAGATCTGGGATGGGCTGATGCCTGAACTGGCCCGTAACTACCGCGTGCTTGCCATCAATACCCACGAGCAGGCCGGCTTGCCAGGCGCGGCCTGCAGCATGGACGCGCTGGCGGCCAGGGTGCAGCAGCTCTGGCAGGCGCTGGGCATCACCCGCAGCCACTTTCTCGGTCTCTCGCTGGGTGGCTGCATCGGCGTGTCTCTGGCACTGCGATCCCCGCAGAGTGTGCGCTCGCTCGTGGTGGCCTGCTCGCGGCTGGAGATGGATGATGCGGCCACCAATATGTGGCAGCAGCGCGCCGCCCTGGTTGAACAGCAGGGCATGGCGCCCGTGGTGACGCCGACGCTGGAACGCTGGTTCACCCCAGCCTACCTCGCCGGCCAGCCCGCCGCCGTGGAGGCCGTGCGCCAGCAGTTGGTGGCCTGTCCGCCCAAGGGCTACGCCGACAGCGCCCGGGCGCTGGCCGGCTTGCACCTGCAGGAACGCCTGGGCCAGTTGCAGGTGCCCACGCTCTACCTCGCCGGCCTGGACGACCAGGCCGTGCCCGCCGCCCAGATTGAAGGCTATGCCCGGCTCACGCCCGGTGCCCGGTATGCCGCGCTCGCCGGGCCGCACATCCTGCACCTCGAAAACCCCAAGGGCTTCAGCCACTCCGTGCTCGATTTCTTCGGCCAGGCCTGAGTGCGGCCGGCCCTCGGCAAGAGCTAGGCCGCGTAGTCACGGCCGCCGAAGATGGCCGTGCCGACCCGCACCAGGGTGCTGCCGGCGTGGATGGCCGCCTCAAGGTCGGCACTCATGCCCATGGACAGGGTGTCCAGCGCCAGGCCATCGGCACGCAACTGCTCATACAGATCTTTCGCACGCAGGAACACCGCCTTCATGGCCTCGAAGTCCGGCTGCGGTTCGGGAATGCACATCAGGCCGCGCAGCTGCAAGCGTGGCAGCACCGCCACCGCGTGGGCCAGGGCCGGCAGATCGAGCGGCGCGAGGCCCGACTTGGTGGCACCACCGTCTACATTGACCTGCAGGCAGATCTGCAGCGGGGGCAGGTGGGCGGGCCGCTGTTCGCTGAGTCGCTGCGCAATCTTGAGTCGATCCACGGTCTGCGCCCACGCAAAGTGCTCCGCCACCAGGCGCGTCTTATTGCTCTGGATCGGGCCGATGCAGTGCCACTGCAGGGACAAGCCCTCCAGCACGGCCATCTTGTCGACGGCCTCCTGGATGTAGTTCTCCCCGAAGTCCATCTGCCCGGCGGCATGGGCGGCACGCACCGCTTCGGGGCCGAAGGTCTTGGAGACGGCCAGCAGATTGACAGTTGCCGGGTCACGCCCGGCGGCATGACATGCGGCAGCGATGCGGGCATGAACGGCTTGGAGCTGGGTGGCAATCACGGTCATAATTGTTGCGCAAGCGTAGCAAAAGACGATCCAAAGGATAGAGGCACACGTGGACATTACCCAACTGCTGGCATTCAGCGTCAAGAACAAGGCCTCCGACCTGCACCTCTCCGCTGGCCTGCCGCCCATGATCCGCGTGCACGGCGACGTGCGCCGCATCAATGTGGAGGCCCTGGGGCACAAGGAAGTGCACGCCATGGTGTACGACATCATGAACGACACCCAGCGCAAGAACTTCGAGGAGTTCCTGGAGGTCGATTTCTCCTTCGAGATCGATGGCTTGGCCCGCTTCCGCGTCAATGCCTTCAATCACAACCGCGGCGCCGGCGCCGTGTTTCGTACCATCCCGAGCAAGATCCTGACACTGGAGCAGCTCAACGCCCCCAAGATCTTCGGCGACCTGGCGCTCAAGCCGCGCGGCATGGTGCTGGTGACCGGCCCCACGGGTTCGGGCAAGTCCACCACCCTGGCGGCCATGGTCAACTTCCTGAACGAGACCGAATTCGGCCACATCCTGACAGTGGAAGACCCGATCGAGTTCGTACACGAATCCAAGAAGTGCCTGATCAACCAGCGCGAGGTCGGCCCGCACACCCTGAGCTTCGCCGCTGCGCTGAAATCGGCACTGCGCGAAGACCCGGATGCCATCCTGGTGGGTGAAATGCGTGACCTGGAAACCATCCGCCTGGCGATGACGGCGGCTGAAACGGGACACCTGGTCTTCGGCACCCTGCACACGTCCAGTGCGGCCAAGACCATTGACCGGATCATCGACGTGTTCCCGTCCGAGGAAAAGGAAATGGTCCGCGCCATGCTGTCCGAATCCCTGCAGGCCGTGATTTCTCAGACCCTGTGCAAGACCAAGGACGGCCAGGGCCGCGTCGCCGCGCACGAGATCATGCTGGGCACACCGGCCATCCGCAACCTGATCCGCGAGGCCAAGGTGGCACAGATGTACTCCAGCATCCAGACCGGCAACAGCGTGGGCATGCAGACGCTGGACCAGAACCTGACCGACCTGGTCAAGCGCAACATCATCAGCGCTGCCGAGGCGCGCGGCAAGGCCAAGATCCCCGAGAACTTCCCGGGGTGAGGAACGTTGGGGGTTGAGCGTTCAGCGTTGAGCGCATTGCCCCTACCCCACCCCTCGCTCAAACCTCAACGCTGAACGGCCCACCATCATGGAACGCGACCAGGCAACCAAATTCATCAATGACCTGTTGCGGCTGATGATCAGCCGCAACGGCAGCGACCTGTTCATCACGGCCGACTTCCCGCCCGCCATCAAGGTGGACGGAAAAGTCACGAAGGTCTCGCCCCAGCCCCTGAGTTCGGTCCACACCATGGCGCTGGCGCGTTCGGTCATGAACGACAAGCAGATCGCCGAGTTCGAACGCACCAAGGAGTGCAACTTCGCCATCTCGCCGCCCAGTGTCGGGCGCTTCCGTGCCAACGCCTTCATCCAGCAGGGCAAGGTCGGCCTGGTGCTGCGCGTGATTCCCGCCACGCTACCGACCATCGACAGCCTGGGCATGCCCCAGGTGCTCAAGGAAGTGACCATGGCCAAGCGGGGCCTGTGCATCATGGTGGGCGCCACCGGCTCGGGCAAGTCGACCACGCTGGCCGCCATGGTGGACTGGCGCAACGAAAACTCCCAGGGGCACATCATCACCGTTGAGGATCCGGTGGAGTTCGTGCATCCGCACAAGAACTGCGTGGTGACGCAGCGTGAAGTGGGCCTGGACACCGACAGCTGGGAAATTGCGCTGAAGAACACGCTGCGTCAGGCGCCCGACGTGATCCTGATGGGTGAGATCCGCGACCGTGAAACCATGGAACACGCGGTGGCCTTCGCCGAAACCGGCCATCTCTGCCTGGCCACCCTGCACGCCAACAGCGCCAACCAGGCGCTGGACCGCATCATCAACTTCTTCCCCGAAGAGCGGCGCCCGCAACTGCTCATGGATCTCTCGCTCAACCTGCGCGCCCTGGTCTCGCAGCGGCTGATCCCCAAGCAGGACAGCAAGGGGCGCGTCGCGGCCGTGGAAGTCTTGCTCAACTCCCCGCTGATTTCCGACCTGATCTTCAAGGGCGAGGTCTCCGAGATCAAGGAGATCATGAAAAAGAGCCGCAATATCGGAATGCAGACTTTCGACCAGGCCCTGTTCGACCTCTACGAGGGCAACCAGATCACCTACGAAGACGCGCTGCGCAACGCCGATTCGGTCAACGATCTGCGCTTGCAGATCAAGCTCAACAGCCAGCGCGGCAAGTCGCAGGATCTGGCAGCTGGCACCGAAAACTTCGCCATTGTTTAGCGGCTACTGCGCGGGCGCATAGCCGCGTTGCGGGTCCCGTCGGGCATTCCTCACGTACCCCAAGGTACGTTCCGGATGCCCGCCACCCGCGCCTTGCTCTGCATCCCGCTCGCTACGCCGCGCTACGTTTGTTCAGGAGCACAGCATGAGCAGCATTAACCCCAGAACCTACGACCCCACCCCATCCCGCAAGGTCGCCTTCATCGGCCTGGGTGTCATGGGCTACCCCATGGCCGGGCATCTGGCGCGAGCGGGGCACCAGGTCGCGGTCTACAACCGCACACCCGCCAAAGCGCAGGCCTGGGCCCTGGAGTTCGGGGGCGTCGCTGCCGCCACGCCACGTGAAGCGGCAGCCGGTGCGGACGTCGTCTACGTCTGCGTGGGCAATGACGAGGACCTGCGCAGCGTGGTGCTGGGGCCGGATGGCGCTTTCGCCGGCATGAAGGCCGGCGCCGTGCTGGCGGACCACACCACGGCCTCGGCCGCGGTAGCGCGCGAACTGTATGCCGCGGCGCGCGCGGGCGGCCTGCACTTTGTTGACGCGCCCGTGTCGGGCGGTCAGGCCGGCGCCCAGAACGGCATGCTCACGGTCATGTGCGGCGGTGACCAGGCGGCTTTTGATGTATCCAAGCCGGCCGCGATGGCCTACTCGCGCGCCTACACGCTGATTGGCGACAGCGGGGCAGGCCAGCTGGCCAAGATGGTCAACCAGGTCTGCTGCATCGGCGTGATCCAGGGCCTGGCCGAAGCCGTGGCTTTCGGTCAGCAGGCTGGACTGGACATGAACCTGGTGCTGGACGTGATCGGCAAGGGCGCCGCCCAAAGCTGGCAGATGGACAACCGCGGCAAGACCATGGTGGCGGACCAGTTCGATTTCGGTTTCGCCGTGGACTGGATGCGCAAGGACCTGGGCCTGGTGCTGGACGAAGCGCGGCGCAATGGCGCGCGCATGCCGGTGACGGCACTGGTGGACCAGTTCTATGGGGACGTGCAGGAAATGGGTGGCGCACGCTGGGACACCTCCAGCCTGGTGCGCCGCCTGCGCTGATCCGTACCACCGGTCCTGGGCAGACCGGCGGCCCGGGGATTCACATCGGCCGGCCGCTGGGCGTTGGTGATGCCTGCCCACCGGAAGCGGGCTGGGATTGCATCTCGAGCAGCTCTTCCTCGGTGATGATCTCGAACAGGCGCACGACCTTCTGTACGCCATTGGTGCGACGCGTGATGTCGGTGGCACGGTCAGCCTCGCGAGCGGTCACGCGGCCCAGCAGAAAGACTGCCCCGCGCTCGGTCACCACCTTGAAAGCACTGGAACTGATGTCCCGGGCGTCGATCAGGTTGGCCTTGACGCGGCCGGTGACCAGCGCGTCCGAGGATCGCTGGGTCAGCGTGGAATTCCCCAGCACCGTCAGTTCGTTGATGATGGCTCGCACGTTCTCGATCCGCGACACCACCTGCTCGGCCAGCTGCTTGTCCTGCTCGTTCGGCACTTCACCGGTCAGCAGCACCTGGCGGTTGTAGCTGGTGATGTTGATGTGCACGCGCTCGCCCAGGTTTTCACGCAGGCGCGCGCCGCCGCGCGACTCGATGCGCTCGTCCTCCAGCTGTGCCCCGGTGGTCCGGCGGTCAGACGCCGACATGCCGGTCACGACGGCACCGCCCAGCATCAGGGGAGCGCAGGCGCTCAGACCGGCCCCGGCCAGCACGAAGGCCAGCAGGATCACGGAGCGAGGACCGGCTTGAAGCTTCATCATGGATTGTTTTCCTGTTCCCCGAGCAGTTGGTGATCGACCGCATCGCAGATGCAATGCAGGGTCAAAAGGTGGACCTCCTGGATGCGCGCGGTACGCTCGTGCGGGACGCAGATGTGGACATCGGTCTCGCGCAGGGCGCTGGCCATCTTGCCCCCGTTGCGACCACTCAGGCCCACCACCACCATCTCGCGCTCGTGCGCGGCATCGATGGCGGCCAGCACATTGCCCGAGTTGCCGCTGGTCGAGATCGCCACCAGCACGTCGCCGGGCTGGCCCAGGGCTCGCACCTGGCGCGAGAAGATCACATTGAAGTCGTAATCGTTGGCAATGGCCGTGAGGATGGAGCTGTCGGTGGTCAGCGCAATGGCCGCCAGCTCGGGGCGCTCCCGCTCGAAACGACCGACGAACTCGGCCGCGAAATGCTGGGCATCGGCGGCCGAGCCGCCGTTGCCGCAAACGAGCACCTTGCCGCCGTTGGTGAGGCAGGTCAGGATGGCCTGCACCGCCGCCGCGATGGGCTTGCTCAAGACTTGCGCGGCCTGGTACTTCAGGTCGGCGCTGTCGATGAAGTGTTGTTCGATGCGTTGCTCAAGCATGGTGCCTATGATAACCGCCGGCTGCCGCCCCCCGTTACGCCGGGGTCACTGCGGCGGCGCGGGACGTTCAGGCAGCGTCGAAGGCTGCCTGAAGCCACTGCAGGCCCGTGCCGTCGAGCGCGACCACATCGAAACGGCAGGGCGGCGGGACCTGCCAGCGCAACAGATAATGCCGCGCGGCCAGAACGATGCGTCGCTGCTTGGTCGCGCCGACGCTGGCCGCAGCCCCACCGTGACCCGTGCCGGCGCGCTGGCGCACCTCCACGAAGACCAGGGTGCCGTCGGCCGAGCGCATGATCAGGTCGATCTCGCCCCCACCACGCCCGGGGGTCCGATAATTGCGTTCGAGCAGCCGCAGACCGGCCGCCTGCAGGTGCTGCAGGGCCTGCGCCTCGGCGGCCTCACCGGCCTGCCGGGTGCTGGGTTTGCCAGCTGCTGCCAGCCACTTGGGGAACACCATTGAACGCTACCTACGCCTCCGCCTTGTCCGCCGCGCATGACGCGGCCGCTGCCCAGCATTATCCGCAGGGCGCGCTGTACGTGGTGGCCACCCCCATCGGCAACCTGGCCGACATCACGCTGCGCGCGCTGCACGTGCTGCAACTGGTCGATGCCCTGGCCTGCGAAGACACCCGCCACACCCAGAGCCTGCTGCGCGCCTATGGCATTGAGCGGCCAACGGCCGCCCTGATGGCCCTGCACCAGCACAACGAGGCCGAGGCCGCGCAGCAGGTCATCGCACGGCTGCAAAGCGGCCAGCGCCTGGCCTATGTCAGCGACGCCGGCACGCCCGCCATCAGCGACCCGGGCGCGCGCCTGGTGGCCGCGGTACGCGCCGCCGGCCTGCCCATCGTGCCTCTGCCGGGTGCCAGCAGCATCACCGCCGCGCTCAGCGTCGCGGGCGTCGTCGACGAGGCCGGCGCCTTTGTGTTCGCAGGCTTCCTGCCGGCCAAGGCCGGCGAGCGCACGGCCGCCGTGCAAGCCCTGGCCGGGGAGCAGCGCGCCGTGGTGCTGCTGGAGGCACCGCACCGTATCGGGGCCCTCGCCACGGCGCTGGCCCTGCTGGGCACCCGCCCCCTGACCGTGGCGCGCGAGCTGACCAAACAGTTCGAACAGCTGGTCACCCTGCCGGCCGCAGAGCTGGAGGGCTGGCTGGCCGCCGACGACAAACGCGAGCGTGGCGAGTTCGTGCTGGTGTTGCACCCCCTGCAGGCGCAGCAGAGCCAGGGTGGGCCCGACCTGCGTGTGCTCACACTGCTGCTGGCCGAGCTGCCACTGAAGACGGCGGTACGCCTGGCGGCCGACATCACGGGCTCGCCGCGCAACACCCTGTACGAGGCTGCGCTGCAGCTCAAGAAGGACAGTGAGGCATGAAGACGTACGCGGTGCTTTTCGTCTGCATGGGCAATATCTGCCGCAGCCCGACCGCGCATGGGGTGTTTCGCCACCGGCTGCTTGAACGGGGCCTGGCGCCACGGGTACGAGTCGACTCGGCCGGCACGCACGGCCACCATACCGGTCGCCCGCCCGATGAACGTTCCCAGGAACATGCGGCCCAACGTGGCTATGACCTGTCAGACCTGCGTGCACGCCAACTGCTGCCCCGGGACTTTGAACACTACGACCTCGTCCTGGTCATGGACCAGAGCAACCACGAACATGCGCGCGAACTCTGCCCACCTGGCCAGCTGTACAAGATCCGCCGCTTCACCGAGTTCTGCCTGCAGCGCACGGCACAGGGCGTGCCCGACCCCTACTACGGGGGCGGGCAGGGCTTTGAGCAGGTGCTGGACCTGGTGGAAGACGCCTGCGCGGGACTGCTGCAACACGTTCAGCAGCAACTGGACGAGGGCTGACCCGGACGGCGAGCGTCTTGTCAGCGTTCAGGGGTGGCGCGCCGGGAATGGGGGCGCAATGCCTTGGCTTTGCAGCAAAACTCCAGCGGATCCATCAGATACGCGAGTTTCGAAATAAATGGTGCGGCTGGCGGGGATCGAACCCACGACCCTTGGCTTCGGAGGCCAATACTCTATCCACTGAGCTACAGCCGCTGTTCTGTACAGCGGGGAATTGTAGGCGGTTTCGCCCCGGGCGACAGTTATAATCACCGGCTGATAAAGTTCAAACCAACAGAATCACCGAGGACACCATGAGCGATCAGCAGCACGAAGACCATACCGGCCCGATCAAGACGCCCAAGCAGATGATGTGGGTTTCCATCGTCTCTTTCGTGGCTCCCGTGTTCATCATCATTGGCCTGGTGTTCTTCGTCACCTCCGGCAAGAAGCCGGCGGCCGGCGCGAGCAATATGGAGAAGTCTGTCTCCGAGCGCGCGCAAAAGGTCGGCACGGTGGAGATCCGTGACGCCAACCGCGTGCTCAAGGGCGGTGAAGCCGTCTACCAGGCCCAGTGCGCAGCCTGCCACGGCGCCGGTGTGGCCGGAGCCCCGAAGCTGGCCGACAAGGCCGCTTGGTCGGCTCGCATCAAGACCGGCCTGGACGCCATGGTGAACTCCGCGCTCAAGGGCAAGGGTGCCATGGCCGCGCAAGGCGGTGGCGACCACTCCGACGTGGAGATCGCGCGGGCTGTGGCCTATATGGCCAATTCCGCTGGCGCCAAGTTCGCCGAGCCGAAGGCACCGGAAGCCGCCAAGTAAAGTTTCCCCAAGCCAAGACAAGGAGCCGGTCCATGACCGGCTTTTTTCATGGCGAGAACACTTCAGGCGCGATACAGATCACGCAGTTCGCGCTTGAGCACCTTGCCGATCGCGCTGCGCGGCAGTTCGTCGAGATACCGCAAGTCCGCCAGGCGCTGGATTTTCCCCACGCGTTCGTTGGCCCACTCCCGCAAGGCAGCGGCCGCAAGATCCTGCCCGGGCTGGCGCACGACAAACGCCACCGGAGACTCGCCCCATTGCTCCGAGGGCACCCCGACCACGGCAGCATCGTGCACGACTGGATGCTCACGCAGCACGGCCTCCAGGTCGCTGGGGTAGATGTTGAAACCGCCCGAGATGATCATGTCCTTGCGGCGATCGAACAGGGTGAGGAACCCCTCTGCATCGAAGCGGCCGATGTCACCTGTGCGAATGAAGCGTTTGCCCTGCGGGTCGAACCACTCGGCCTCGCGCGTCTGCTCGGGGCGCCGGTGGTAGCCTTTCATCATGCCGGGCGAGTGCCCCACCACTTCGCCGGCCTCTCCCGGCGGCATCTCGCGTCCACCTTCGTCAATCAGGCGGATGTCGTGCCCCTGCGCCGGCCGGCCCACGGTGTGCAGCTTGTCCGGATGCAGATGCGCTTCCAGGATGCAGGTGCCGCCGCCCTCGGTCATGCCGTAGAACTCGACCAGACCCCCCGGCCAGCGCTTGAGCACATCGGCCTTGAGCGCTGCCGAGAACGGCGCACTGGTGGAGAATTTCATGCGGAAACTGGAGAAGTCGTAGCGCCCAAAGTCCGGTCGCGCCATGAGGCGCTGGTACTGCACCGGCACCAGCATGGTGTGCGTCACGCTCTCCTTTTGCGCCAGTTCCAGATAGGCCACCGCATCGAACTTGCCCATCAACACCACGGTGCCACCATAGGCCAGCGTCGGGAAAAACACCACCAGGGTGGTGTTGGAATACAGCGGGGTGGACAGCAAAGTCACGGTGTCAGCCCCATAGCCGTAGGCGGCGCCGCGCTGCACATGGGCCCAGCGCATGCCATGCGGCTGCACGATGCCCTTGGGCTGGCCCGTGGTGCCAGAGGAGTAGATGATGTTGAAGGGCCAGGAGGCGTCGAGCTCAAGCTCTTGCGGCCTCCTGCCTGGCTCACCCAGCCACTGCGACCAGGGTTGACCTGCCGACGAGTCGTCCAAGGCGATGCGCGGCACCGTGGCGGCATGGCTGCCCAGCGCCTCGGCCACACCCTGGTCCGTTAACAGGAGCTGGGCCCCTGCATCGTGCAACATGCTCGCCAGGCTGTCGGCCGTAGCGCCCGGCGCCAGCGGTGCCACCACCACGCCCGCGCGCAAGGCGCCCAGGTAGCTGACGGCGTAAGCGATCGAGGTGCTGGCGCAGATGGCGATGGCCTCGCCAGGCAGCACGCCGTCGCGCTGCAGTGCGGTGGCGACACGGTCCATCAGGGCGTCGAGCCCGGCATAGTCCAGCACCTGGCCATCCTGCACCAGGGCACGCCGCCGGGGCGCCGTCTGCGCATGCCGATGGATCAAGCCGGCGATGGTGCCGAAGGGCGCTGCCAGCGCCTGCGCCAGATCGTTCGTCATTTGCGCGCCAGCTCCTGCTCCTGCAGTTCACGCCACAGGATCTTGCCAGTGCCCGACTTGGGCAGGACGGCCACGAACTCCACGATGCGCGGGCTCTTGTAGGCCGCCATGTGCTCGTGCGACCAGTGGATGATGTCGTCCTCACTGACCTTCCCGCGCGCCTCGTCCTTGAGCACTACCAGCGCCTTGACGGTTTCACCACGCTTGGCATCGTGTGCGCCGATCACGCAGGCTTCGTGGATGGCAGGGTGTTTGTACATCAGGGCCTCGACTTCAGCGGGCCAGACCTTGTAACCCGAGGCGTTGATCATGCGCTTCAGGCGATCCACCATGAAGAAGTAGCCGTCGTGGTCGACATAGGCCAGATCCCCCGTTCGCAGGAAACGCTTGCCTTCGATCTCGACGAAGGTCTGCGCCGTCGCCTCGGGCTGACGCCAGTAGCCCTGCATGACCTGGGGCGCATGCACGACGATCTCTCCGGTCTCGCCCTGCGGTACCGGCTGGAGGGTCTGTGGGTCCAGCACACGCGCGTCGACGTCGAAGACCGGAATGCCCAGGCATTGCGGCTTGGGTCGGTGCGGCGGATTGATGTGCGTGGCCGCCAGCGTCTCGGTCATGCCATAGCCTTCCACGTAGTCCAGGCCCGTCAGGTCCTTGAGCTTCTTGGCGATGGCTTCAGGCATGGCGGCGCCGCCGCCGCGCACCCCCTGCAGGCTGGAGAGGTCGTAGTCCCCCAGGCGCGGGTTGGAGAGGAAATCCACCACCATGGTGGAGATGGCCTGCCAGATAGCGATGCGGTGGCGCTGGATGCACTGCGCTGCCACATCGCGGTCCCAGCGCGACAGGATCACGGTGGTGGCGCCCGCAAAGAGCGGGCCGTTCATGCTGCCCGCCATGCCCGTGACGTGAAAGAAGGGCAGGACCGACAGGTAAACCGCATCCTGCGTGCGGGCGAACCACTGCACCCCACCGACCAGCGTGCTCATGGCACTGCGATGCGTGTGCATGCAACCCTTGGGCTGACCCGTGGTGCCCGAGGTGTAGGGCATCACGCACAGGTCGTCCGGACCGGCTGTGTGCAACCCGGGGCGCAGGTTCTGCTGCAGCATGTCGGACCACAGCGTGACGCCCGGCGCGCTGAGGCGCTCGCGCGCTGCGGCGACAAAGGGTGGGATGGCCAGATCGGTTGGCTTGTGCAGGTAGTCGCTATAAGCCGCCACCAGCACCTGTTTCAGCCCGAGACCGGGCGCCTCGCCCTGCAGGGGCGCCATCTGGGGGTAGAGGTCCTGCGCTACCAGCGCCACGCTGGCGCCGCTGTCTCTGACGTAATGCCGCAGCTCTTCCGTTCGGTTCATGGGGTTGATGGGAACCACCACCGCGTTGGCGCGCAGGATGCCGTAGTAGGCCAGCACCCACTGGGGGCTGTTCTGCATGTACAGCAGTACGCGGTCGCCAGCCTTGACGCCCCCAACCTGCTGCAACCAGCCGGCGATGCGCTCGCATTCGTCCCGGAACCGCGCGTAACTCAGCGGGCTGTCGTAATAGATGAGGTAGGGCTTGTCCGGATAACGCGTGGCCGAGACCTCGACGTTGTACCAGAGGCTGGTCTGCGGCAGGGTCAGTTGCCGGGGCAGGCCCGCAGGCCAGTGCGCAAAATGCCGTGTGTTGTTCGCCGCTTGCATGCTGTCTCCTCGTCGGCCCCGCGCCCGCGCAGGTGACGGAGGACGCGTAAATTATGGGCTCTTGGCCTGGGGCGGCCTGTCGCGCTGTGGACTGCGCACATAGGCGTAACGCTGCGGCAGGCTGGTCTGGGGCTCTTCCTCGGGCAGCCAGTGACCGGATTCGACCCGCTGCGCGACGCGTGCCACGTCCTGCGTGTGCACCAGCCCCAAGCCACGCTCGGTCTGCAGGTACACATGACCGGCTTCATCCACCACGCAACGCTGCACGCTCACCACCTCACCGCTGTGCGCGCGCACCGTCCCGTCGTCTTCCATGCGCCAGATCCAGGGCGTGGCTTCCAGTTCCACGTAGACCCGCTGCGGCCCGTTCTGAAAGAACCAGCGCCCCTGCGCGTCGGCCGCATAGTTGCGCTGGATGAAGTCGATCAGCTTCTCGTGCTGGAGCAGCGAACCCTTGGCCCCTGGCTGGCCGCTGTCAAAGGCACCGGCCGCCTGCGCACGGTCGTCGCGCATGTACCAATTGCCGCGCGCATCCAGGCCAAGCCAGCCGTAACAGTCGGGTACGTCGGGCCACTTGGCCATGGCCTGACGGACGATGTCATCCACGCGCCGTCTCCTTGATGCCGGCGGCCTGCAGCAGCCAGTGGCCCACCGCCTCGGGCATGGTGCACACATGCCCCGGCCAGCGCCCGTGGGGGAAGCCCACGTGCCCGCCTTGCGCGGGCTGCCACAGGGTCACCCACTTCCCCACCGCGTCGGGCCGCGGCAGGCTGCCGGCCGGCACGAAGGGGTCGTTGCGTGCATTCAACGCGAGTGCCGGAATGCGGATGCGGTGCAGGTGCGGCTTGGCCGAGGCCCGTTCCCAGTAGTCTTCGGTGCTCTTGAAGCCGTGCAGTGGCGCGGTGAAGAGGTTGTCGAAGGTGTAGAGGTCGCTCGCCTGTTGCATCGCTTCGGCGTCGAAGAGACCCGGGTGTTGGGCCAGTTTGGCAAAGGCCTTGGGTTTCATGCTGCGCAGGAACATGCGCGTGTAGACCTGCCGGTTGAAGCCGCGTCCGATGGCGTGTCCGCCAGCGGCCAGATCCAGCGGCGAGCACACACTGGCCACGGCTGAGACGACTTGGGAGGCGGCCTCACCGAGCTCGCCGGCCCAGCGCATCAGGGCATTGCCGCCCAGCGAGATGCCCAGCGCCACGATCGGGCCGGTGTGCCGGCTGCGCAGCTGGCGCAGGATCCAGTCGATCTCCTGCCAGTCGCCCGAGTGGTAGGCACGCGGAGCGTGGTTGAGTTCGCCACTACAGCCGCGAAAATGCGGTACGACATAGGCGAGGCCCTGCTGCGCTGCGAAACCGGCGAAGGCCTGCGCATACTGACTACCGGAGGAGCCTTCCAGCCCGTGGAAGAGCACCAGCAGGGTCTTCCCCTCCGATCCCTGCAGCCAGTCCAGGTCGATGAAGTCGCCATCCGGGGTATCCCAGCGCTCACGCCTGAACTGCGGCTGCGCTCCATGCACACGGCGTGCATACAGCGCGGCCCAGATGGTCTGGAGATGGCCGCCGGGCAGCCAGAGGGGTGAGGTGTAGTTCATGCCAGGTCAGTCCGATGCGCTGATTTTCCTCCACCGCTCTTGCCAGTGTGGTCGCCGGTGTATTCTTGGCCAGCCTCCCCCGGAGGACCTCACGCAGCAGTGGTATGGGCGACTTGTGCGTGACCGTACGGGCCATACCGCGGGTGCGGCTGATCGCCCCGGCCAACAGCAACCCCCGAAAGACCAAAGGCCCTGCGTTTGCACGACAGGGCCTTCGCAGCAGCGCGATCCGCCGGACCGCGGCTGTTCGTGGCTTACTTCTTCCGCAGGTACTTGCGAGCGGCGGCCATTTCGGCCACCGCGATGGCCAACTCAGACGTGGCACGAGCGATATCGATCTCGCTCTTGGCGTTCTTGATCGCCTCTTCGGCAGCCAGTTTGGCTTCGTTGGCCTTCTCCTCGTCCAGATCCTTGCCGCGCACAGCGGTGTCGGACAGGACGGTGACGCAATCGGGCTGGACTTCGAGAATGCCGCCGGCAACGAAGACGAACTCTTCCCTGCCGTCAGCCATCTCGATACGCACCGAGCCGGGCCGGATGCGCGTGATCAGCGGGGTGTGCCGCGGATAGATGCCGAGTTCGCCGGCTTCACCGGGCAGTGCGACAAATCGCGCCTCGCCCGAGAAGATGGCATCTTCGGCACTGACCACATCGACGTGGATCGTGTTCATGGTGACTCCGGTAGACCCGCTGGATTAGATCTTCTTGGCTTTTTCGAAGGCGTCGTCGATGGTGCCGACCATGTAGAAGGCCTGCTCGGGCAGGTGGTCACACTCGCCATTGACGATCATCTTGAATCCGCGGATGGTCTCGGCCAGGGGCACGTACTTGCCCGGCGAACCGGTGAACACCTCGGCCACGTGGAAGGGCTGCGACAGGAAACGCTGGATCTTGCGGGCGCGGGCCACGGTGAGCTTGTCTTCCGGCGCCAGTTCGTCCATGCCCAGAATCGCGATGATGTCGCGCAGTTCCTTGTAGCGCTGCAGCGTGCCCTGGACGGCACGGGCCGTGTTGTAGTGCTCTTCGCCGACGACGTCGGGCGACAGCTGGCGGCTGGTGGAGTCCAGCGGGTCCACGGCAGGGTAGATACCCAGCGAGGCGATGTCGCGGCTCAGCACCACGGTGGAGTCCAGGTGGGCGAAGGTGGTGGCGGGGGAGGGGTCGGTCAGGTCGTCGGCCGGAACGTACACGGCCTGGATCGAGGTGATCGAGCCGACCTTGGTCGACGTGATGCGCTCTTGCAGGCGGCCCATTTCCTCGGCCAGCGTCGGCTGGTAGCCCACGGCGGAAGGCATACGACCCAGCAAGGCGGACACTTCGGTGCCGGCCAGGGTGTAGCGGTAGATGTTGTCCACGAAGAACAGCACGTCACGGCCTTCGTCACGGAAGGACTCGGCGATGGTCAGGCCGGTCAGGGCCACGCGCAGACGGTTGCCCGGGGGCTCGTTCATCTGGCCGTAGACCATGGCCACCTTGGACTCGGGCAGGTTGTCGAGCTTCACGACGCCGGAGTCGGCCATCTCGTGATAGAAGTCGTTGCCCTCACGGGTACGCTCGCCCACGCCGGCAAACACGGACAGGCCCGAGTGCGCCTTGGCGATGTTGTTGATCAGCTCCATCATGTTCACGGTCTTGCCCACGCCGGCGCCGCCGAACAGGCCAACCTTGCCGCCCTTGGCAAACGGGCACACCAGGTCAATCACCTTGATGCCGGTCTCCAGCAGTTCCTGGGAGGGGCTCAGCTCGTCGTAGGCCGGGGCCTTGCGGTGGATCGACATGGTCTTCTCGGCGTTCACCGGACCGCGCTCGTCGATCGGAGCACCGAGCACGTCCATGATGCGGCCCAGCGTGGCCTTGCCCACCGGCACCATGATGGGCTGCTCGGTGTTCTGCACGATCATGCCGCGGCGCAGGCCGTCGGACGAACCCAGGGCAATGGTACGAACGATGCCGTCGCCGAGCTGCTGCTGGACTTCGAGCGTCAGGGACGAGCCGTCCATTTTCAGGGCGTCATAGATGCCAGGCATCTTGTCGCGCGGGAACTCAACGTCCACCACGGCGCCAATACACTGAACAATTTTTCCCTGCACTTGCGTGTTTGCTTGAGCCATTTTTCGCTCCAAAAATTTGAATCTTTAACGTACCAAAGGTCAGACCGGAGTGCTGTCTTAGACAGCAGCCGCACCCGCCACGATTTCCGACAGCTCTTTCGTGATCGCTGCCTGACGCGTCTTGTTGTAGACCAGCTTGAGCTCGCCAATCACGCTACCCGCGTTGTCGGTGGCAGCCTTCATGGCCACCATGCGGGCCGACTGTTCCGACGCCATGTTCTCGGCCACGGCCTGGTAAACCAGCGCCTCGACGTACCGCACCAGCAACTCGTCGATGACCGACTGGGCGTCCGGCTCGTAGAGGTAGTCCCAGTCGTGCTGCGGACCGCTGGCCTGGGCCTCGTCCTGCATCTTCTGCGCCGACAGGGGCAGCAGTTGCTCGACCACCGCCTCCTGCTTCATCGTGTTGATGAATTTGGTGTAGCTCAGATAGACAGCGCTCAGTTCGCCGCGCGCATACGCGTCCAGCAACACCTTGACCGGGCCGATCATCTTCTCGAGATGCGGCGTGTCGCCCATCTGCGTCACGTGGGATACCACCTTGGCGCCGATGCGGTTGAGGAAACCCAGACCCTTGTTGCCGATGGCCACAGCCTGCAGGCTCACGCCCGCGCCCTGCAACTCGCGCAGCTTGCTGGTCACGCCACGCAGCACGTTGGTGTTGAGACCACCGCACAGACCCTTGTCGGTGGTGACGATGATCATGCCGGCCGTCTTGGCATCGTTCACCTGCATGAACGCGTGCGTGTACTCCGGATTGGCCTTGCCGAGGTTGGCGGCAATGTTGCGCACCTTCTCGCTGTAGGGGCGCGCAGCGCGCATGCGCTGCTGCGCCTTGCGCATCTTTGACGCAGCCACCATTTCCATGGCCTTGGTGATCTTCTTGGTGTTCTCCACCGATTTGATCTTGCCGCGTATTTCCTTACCTGCTGCCATGAGTGGCTCCTTGGATCGTCAGGTCGGGAATCAGGCGAAAGTCTTCTTGAACGCGCCAATGGCTGCGGTCAGTTCGGCTTCGGCATCCTTGTCCATGGCCTTGGCGGCTTCCAGCTTGGCCAGCAGCGCAGCGTGCTTGTCCTTGAGGTAGGCGTGCAGGCCGTGCTCGAAGGGCAGCACCTTCTTGACCTCGATGTCGTCCATGAAACCCTTGTTCACGGAGAACAGCGAAGCAGCCATCAGGCTGATGGACTGCGGGCTGTACTGGGCCTGCTTGAGCAGTTCGGTCACGCGGGCACCGCGGTCCAGCTGCTTCTTGGTCGATGCGTCCAGGTCGGAGGCGAACTGCGCGAAGGCAGCCAGCTCACGGTACTGGGCGAGGTCGGTACGGATACCGCCGGACAGGTTCTTGATCAGCTTGGTCTGGGCCGCACCACCGACGCGCGACACCGAGATACCGGCGTTGATGGCGGGGCGGATACCGGCGTTGAACAGGCTGGTTTCCAGGAAGATCTGGCCGTCGGTGATCGAGATCACGTTGGTTGGCACGAAGGCGGACACGTCACCGGCTTGCGTCTCGATGATCGGCAGCGCGGTCAGCGAGCCGGTCTTGCCCTTGACGGCGCCCTTGGTGAAGGCTTCGACGTAGTCGGCGTTCACGCGAGCGGCACGCTCCAGCAGACGGCTGTGCAGATAGAACACGTCACCGGGGTAAGCTTCGCGGCCCGGCGGGCGGCGCAGCAGCAGCGAAACCTGGCGATAGGCCACGGCCTGCTTGGACAGGTCGTCGTACACGATCAGGGCGTCTTCGCCGCGGTCGCGGAAGTACTCGCCCATGGTGCAGCCGGAGTAGGCCGACACATACTGCATCGCAGCGGACTCAGAGGCGGTGGCGGCCACGACGATGGTGTAAGCCATCGCACCCGCCTGCTCCAGGGCACGCACCACGTTCTTGACGCTGGAGGCCTTCTGGCCGATCGCGACATAAACGCAGGTCATGTTCTGACCCTTCTGGTTGATGATCGCGTCAATCGCCACAGCGGTCTTGCCGGTCTGACGGTCGCCGATGATCAGCTCGCGCTGGCCGCGACCGACCGGCACCATGGCGTCGATCGACTTCAGGCCGGACTGCATGGGCTGGTCCACCGATTGGCGGGCGATCACGCCCGGGGCGACCTTCTCGATCACGTCAGTCATCTTGGCGTTGATCGGGCCCTTGCCGTCGATCGGCTGACCCAGAGCGTTCACCACGCGGCCAATCAGCTCGGGGCCGACCGGCACTTCCAGGATTCGGCCCGTGCACTTGACGGTATCGCCCTCGGAGATGTGTTCGTACTCGCCCAGAATCACGGAGCCGACGGAGTCGCGCTCGAGGTTCAGGGCCAGGCCGTAGGTGGGCTGACCATCCTTGGTGGCCGGGAACTCGAGCATTTCGCCCTGCATCACGTCGGACAGGCCGTGGATGCGGACGATGCCGTCGGTCACGGACACCACGGTGCCCTGGTTACGGATGTCGGCGCTGGCAGACAGGCCTTGAATCCGGCTCTTGATGAGTTCAGAAATCTCTGCGGGATTGAGTTGCATGACTCTTTCCTTCTTTCTAGGTTGGGCAGACGGCCAGGCACGAGGCTCAGGCCGTGAGAGCCACTTTCATTTGTTCCAGACGGGCCTTGACGGAAGTGTCGAGCACCTCGTCACCCACCACTACACGGATGCCACCGATCAGGTCGGCATCGAGCTCGACCTTCACGTTGAGTTTGCGGTCAAAACGCTTTTCGAGCGTTGCCGCCACATTGGCCAGGGCTGCGCCATCGATCGGGAACGCGCTGTAGACCACCGCGTCTGACGAACCACCTTGTGCGTTCTTGAGAGCACGGAACTGCGCGGCCATCTCGGGCAAGGCTTCCAGGCGACCGTTTTCAATGACGGTGCGCAGGAAATTCCTGGCCTGATCGGGCAGCGCGGTCTTGGCAAGATCGGCGATCAGGTCGAACACCTGGTTCGTCGTCACACGCGGATTGCCGGCAAACTGCTGCAGGCCGGCGTCACCGGCGATCACAGCAAGCTCTTCCACCCAGGCTTGGGCACCGTTCAGGTCCGCTTTGGCGGACTGGAAAAGCGCTTCGGAATAAGGGCGGGCAATGGTGGCAAGTTCAGCCATGGTTCACCTTACAGCTCGGTCTTCAGGCGATTGAGCAGATCAGCATGGACAGCGGCATTGACTTCCTTGCGGAGAATCTGCTCGGCACCCTTGACGGCCAAAGCGGCGACCTGCTCACGCAGGACTTCACGCGCCTTGACGGCCTGCTGTTCGGCTTCAGCCTTGGCAGCGGCGATGATCTTGCTGCCTTCTTCGGCAGCACGACCCTTGGCCTCTTCGATCAAGGCCTGGGCGCGGCGCTCGGCGTCCGCCAGGCGAATGGCCGTCTCGTTGCGCGACGTCGCCAGGTCGGCCTCGACGCGCTTGTTGGCAGCGGCGAGTTCGGTCTTGGCCTTGTCGGCGGCGGCCAGGCCGTCCGCGATCTTCTGGGCCCGCTCGTCGAGTGCCTTGGCAATCGGCGGCCACACGAATTTCATCGTGAACCAGACCAGGATCGCAAAAACAATCGCCTGCAGGAACAGGGTTGCATTAATGTTCACGGCTCGATTCCTTCTCTGTCGTGAAGGGTTCGGCTGATTACTTCAGGACGAAGGGATTGGCGAAAGCGAACAGCAAGGCGATAGCCACGCCGATCAGGAAGGCGGCGTCGATCAGGCCGGCCAGAATGAACATCTTGGTCTGCAGTTCGTTCATCAGCTCGGGCTGGCGAGCCGAAGACTCCAGGAACTTGCCGCCCATCAGGGCAATACCGATCGAAGCACCAATGGCGCCGAGACCAACGATGATGCCGCAAGCCAGGGCGACGAGGCCGAGAATGTTTTCCATGAGAAGCTCCTAAAAGTTAAGTGGAAACGAAAAGAAAAGAAAAAACAAACGGACAAAAGGGTCAGTGTGCGTCGTGGGCCTGACCCGTATAGATCAGCGTCAGCATCATGAAGATGAAGGCCTGCAAGGTGATGATCAGGATGTGGAACAGCGTCCACACCGTGCCCGCCACCACATGGCCAAATCCCAGCCAGAAACCACCCGTGAGGGGGTTGAATTGCCAAGCCCAGACGCCGCCCATCAGGGCGATCAGCATGAACACCAACTCACCGGCAAACATGTTGCCGAACAAACGCATGCCGTGCGAGATGGTCTTGGCCAGATACTCGATCATCTGCATCAGGAAGTTGATCGGGTACAGGGCCCAGTGGTCGCCAAAGGGCGCGGCAATCAGCTCGTGCGCCCAGCCGCCCAGGCCTTTGATCTTGATGTTGTAGACCAGGCAGACCAGCAGCACCGAGCAGGACAGGCCCAGCGTGGTGGACAGGTCGGCGGTCGGCACCACACGGATGTAGTCCTTGAAGCCCATGGCCGGCCCGGCGCTGTGCCACAGCATGGGGATGGCGTCGACCGGCAACATGTCCATGAAGTTCATCAGGAAGATCCAGAGGAACACGGTCAGGGCCAGCGGGGCGATCAGCTTGCGGCTTTGGGCGTTGTGGATCACGCCCTTGGCCTGGTTCTCGACCATTTCGACCAGGATTTCGACAGCGGCCTGGAAACGCCCCGGCACGCCGGCCGTGGCCTTTCGCGCAGCGAGCCACAGGATGAAACAGCCCAGAACGCCCAGCACAACCGAGAAGAAGACCGAATCCAGGTTGAAGACACCAAAATCCACAATGCTGGTCTGCTTCACGCTGTTGAAGGAGAAATCCTTCTGCAGGTGCTGCAGGTGGTGGACGATGTATTCGCCGGCCGTCGGGCCCTGTACTCCAGTGTTTTCAGCAGACATAAATCACCAGTTCGTCAATTCAAAAAATCTATCTCGGCAACTTCGCGCGCCCTGGGTGCAGCCACGCGGCCACCCAGTACACCTTCATCGTCACCACAAAGCCGGCCAGCAGGGCCAACCAGCTCAAGTGCGGAACCAGCTTTGGCGCTGCCAGCAGGATCACCACCGTCAGGGCGATCTTGACCAGTTCCCACACAAAAAAACCTGCGAGTGCGGCCCCTGCCGCACCGACCTGACGCGACAGCGCCCGAGCCATCACCGCCGCCGGCACGACCACCGCCAGCGACCCATAGGCCACCGACAGCGCCAACTCCTGACCGAACAGCCAGGCCACCAGCGTCGCCCCCACCCCCGCCATCGTCTGCCACGCCACAATTCGCCAAAGCGAAAGGGGCTGCTGCGTTTCCCGCCAGCGACGCGCCTCGTCGGCGCTCAGCGGCTTGAAATCGTCCTCAGGCGGCGGATCTGCGTCATTTACGGAAGCCGGCTTTACCTGTGAGGGCGTGTTATTGGACATTTTCAGCGCACCGCCAGCTGCCGTAAACTGCTGCAAAGCCGCTGATTATAGTTAGAAAGTCCGGGCCTCCCACCCATATCCGACCAGCACTGCAGGACAAAACGCTGTCCCGCCTTGAAAAACCGGCGCCCAAACGACTACCCACATCCGAAAAATAGCGCCATGGACACCTCTCTCAAGTTTTTTCGCCGGGCCGCCAGCGGCAAGCCCGGACTGCTGTCCACGCTCGGCGCCATCAAGCTCCCGGCCTGAGCCGCCTTACCAACTTCGCGAGAACTGCCCCGATGCTGGCCCCCCTTCCCTGCTATCTCAATGGTGAGTACACGCTGTTGCCCGACGCCAAGATCAGTGTCATGGACCGCGGCTTCATCTTCGGCGACGGGATCTATGAAGTGGTCCCCGTTTATGGCCGCTGCCTGTTCCGCTTCGAGCAGCACATGGCCCGGCTGGAGCGCAGCCTGGCCGAGCTGCGCATCCCCAACCCGCACACGCGCAGCGAATGGCGAGCCATCGCCGAGCGACTGGTCGCCGACTTCGCCCGTAGCACCGAAGAAGACCCGGAGAAGATCGAACAGATGGTCTACATCCAGGTTACGCGCGGCGTGGCCATGCGTGACCACGCCATGCTGCCCGGGCTCACGCCCACGGTGTTTGTCATGACCAACGCCATGAAGCTCCCCGCCGAGAGCCTGCGTCAGAACGGCGTGAGCTGCGTGACGGCCGATGACTTCCGCTGGGAGAAGGCGCATATCAAAAGCACCAGTCTGCTGGGCGCGGTGTTTGCACGCCAGATCAGCGTGGATGCCGGCGCCGCCGAGACCATCATGTTCCGCGACGACTGGCTCAGCGAGGGCGCGGCCAGCAATGTCTGGATCGTGAAGAATGGGCTGCTGCTAGGCCCGCCCCGCGACAACCTGGTGCTTGAAGGCATACGCTACGGCCTGCTGGAGGAAATCTGCAAGATGTACGACATTCCCTTCGAGTTGCGCGGCATCTCCCGCCAGGAAGTGCTGGCGGCCGACGAAGTCCTGCTGAGCTCGGCCACCAAGGAAGTGCTGCCCGTGACCCGCATCGATGACCAGCCCGTCGGGGATGGCCGCCCCGGCCCCCTCTACGCCCAACTTTACGCCGGCTACCAGGCCGCCAAACTGCAGGCGCGCCTGCGCCGATCCCCATGAGCACCCAGCCCCCCCAGCCCTCGCGTCCCGAGAGCCTGATCGAGTACCCCTCCCGATTCCCCATCAAGGTCATGGGCGCCAAGGTCGAAGGGTTTGTCCACGCCGTCACCACGGTGGCACGCCAGTTCGACCCCGGCTTCGACGCCGCCACCGTCGAACTGCGCGAAAGCAAGGGCGGCAACTACCTGGGCGTGACGATCACCATCACCGCGACCAGCCGCGAGCAGCTCGATGAGCTCTACCGCACCCTCTCCACCCATCCCATGGTGAAGGTCGTCCTCTGATGGACCTGCGTCTGCTCGGCCGGGTGGACTATGCGCCGACCTATGTGGCCATGCAGGACTACACGTCCACGCGGACGGCCGATACGCCCGACGCGTTGTGGGTCTGCGAACACCCGCCTGTGTTCACGCAAGGGCTGGCCGGCCTGACCGATCATGTGCTGATGCCGGGGGATATCCCGGTGGTCGCCAGCAACCGCGGCGGCCAGGTGACCTACCATGGCCCCGGCCAGGTCGTGGCCTACCCGCTGATCGATCTCAAGCGGGCCGGCTACTTCGTCAAGGAATACGTCTACCGGCTTGAAGAGGCCGTGATCCGCACCCTGGCGCATTACGGCGTGACAGGCCACCGCGTGGCGGGCGCGCCCGGGATCTACGTCCGCCGGGACGATCCGCATGGCCACGCCCCGCTGCCGCAGCGGCCGCAGAAGGGCGCCGCCAACGACTCGCCTGACTTCACCGGCCTGGGCAAGATCGCCGCCCTGGGCATCAAGGTCAGCCGCAACTGCAGCTACCACGGCCTGGCACTGAACGTGGCGATGGACCTGGAACCCTACTCGCGCATCAACCCCTGCGGCTACGCCGGGCTGCACAGCATCGACCTTTCTACAATCGGGGTATCCGTCGACTGGGCGGACGTTGCCAGCGTACTGAGCCACAAGCTCCTGACCCACCTGAAGCCCTGAAAGCCACTTGCATGAGCATTCGCGAATCCAACACTGTGCGTGAAGCGCAAAGCGTCGAGACCTACGATCCGTCGGCCAAGCAGAAGGCCGCCGCCAAGCTCTCGCGCATCCCGGTCAAGGTGGAGGCCGGCGAAGTGCTCAAGAAACCCGACTGGATCCGGGTCAAGGCCGGCTCGCCCAGCACACGCTTCTACGAGATCAAGGACATCCTGCGCGCCAACAAACTGGTGACGGTCTGCGAGGAAGCCAGCTGCCCCAATATCGGCGAATGCTTCGGCAAGGGCACCGCCACCTTCATGATCATGGGCGACAAGTGCACGCGCCGCTGCCCCTTCTGCGACGTGGGCCACGGCCGACCCGATCCGCTGGACGTGAATGAACCCGAGAACCTGGCCAAGACCATCGCCGCACTCAAGCTGAAGTACGTGGTCATCACCAGCGTCGACCGCGACGACCTGCGCGACGGCGGCGCCGGCCACTTCGTGGACTGCATCCGCAAAACGCGGGAGCTCTCGCCCGACACGCAGATCGAGGTTCTGGTGCCCGACTTCCGCGGTCGCGACGACCGCGCGCTGGACATCCTCAAGGCCGCGCCGCCGGATGTGATGAACCACAACATGGAGACCGTGCCGCGCCTGTACAAGCAGGCCCGCCCGGGCAGCGACTACCAGTTCTCGCTGAACCTGCTCAAGAAGTTCAAGGCCCTGTTCCCCGAGGTGCCGACCAAAAGCGGCCTGATGGTGGGTCTGGGCGAGACCGACGAGGAAATCCTGGAGGTGATGCGCGACATGCGCGCCCACAACATCGAGATGCTGACCATCGGCCAGTACCTGGCGCCATCCACCTCCCATCTCCCGGTCAGGCGCTACGTGCACCCCGACACCTTCAGGATGTTCGAGGAAGAAGCCTACAAGATGGGTTTCACGCACGCCGCCGTGGGCGCCATGGTTCGCTCAAGCTACCACGCCGACCAGCAGGCCCACGCCGCGAGCCTGGCGCGATGAGCACGCGCCGGGTCACCGACGAGCTCGATCTGCTGGGGTCGCTGGTCGACCTGCCGAAACACCCGCGTATCGTCGAGCTTGGCTGCGGCGCCGCGCATCTCTCGCGCAAGCTGCTGCTGCGCCTGCCGGGCAGCACGGTCACCGGCCTGGAAGTGGATGAGCGCCAGATGGCCAAGAACCTGCAGATGCCCCAGGACCGCCTGACTTTTGTGCAGGCCGGCGCCCAGGCCATTCCCTTTGACGAGCAGTCTTTCGATTTGGCATTGATGCTCAAGTCGCTGCACCACGTGCCGCTGGACCTGCTTGACCAGGCCCTGGCCGAGGTGCATCGCGTGCTACGCCCGCAAGGCCTGCTTTATGTGTCGGAGCCTGTCTTTGCCGGCGCGCTCAACGAGGTGATGCGCCTGTTCCATGACGAGGAGGTCGTGCGTGCCGCAGCACTCGCCGCGGTTCGCCGGGCTGTGGCCAGCGGCGCCTGGGAACAGGTGAGCGAGGTGCACTTCGAGATGCCGGTGCACTATCGCGACTTCGCCGAGTTTGAGCAGCGCATGATCGGCGTGACCTTCGTCGAGCACAAGCTCGATGCCGCCACCCTGGCCGCGGTGCGCACCCGCTTCGAGCCGCACATGTCAGCCGACGGCGCACACTTCACGCGCCCGATGCGCGTCAACCTGCTGCGGCGGCGCTGAACGGCCTCAAACCGGCGCCATGGCGTCCCAGGCCTTGAGGGCCTCGGCCGCATACATCAGGGCTGGGCCGCCCCCCATGTAGACACACACGGCCAGCGTCTCTTCGAGTTCGGCGCGCGTGCAATCCAGCCGCCGCAGTGCCTTGACGTGAAAACCGATGCAGCCCGAACAGCGCTGCGTGACCCCGATGGCCAGCGCCATCAGCTCCTTGTGCTTGGTACTGAGGGTTCCTTCGGCCATGGACGCACGCGCCAACTGGCCAAAGCCGGCCATGGCATCGGTCTGCGTCTTTCGAAAGGGGGCCAGGCTTTCGTTGATGTCCTGGATCAGGCCGGGGTGGTCAAAGGTGCTCATGGGCAAGCGTCGGAGGTGGTTGATACCCTGGCAAGTATCCGCCGACGCCATCGCCCCGGCCTTGATGCAACGCAAGGCCGGATCAGGTGTTGATGGCAATGGAGGGTTCGTCGGCAGCCAGCACGCCCTGCGCCCAGGGCTCCAGGCGGCTGGTGTCAGCGCGCAGCACCTCCTGCTTGACCGCCAGGATCTGGGCCGGGTGCATCGAAAAGCTGCGCAGCCCCAGGCCCAGCAGCAGGCGGGTCATGGCCACGTCACCGGCCATCTCGCCGCAGACGCTGACCTCCTTGCCCTGGGCCCGACACTCGCTGATCGTGTCGGCCAAGAGGCGCAGGACTGCCGGGTGCAGTGGATCGTAGAGATGCGCCACCGATTCGTCGGCACGGTCGATCGCCAGGGTGTACTGGATCAGATCGTTGGTGCCGACCGACAGGTAGTCGAAATGCCGGAGAAAAGTCTTGAGCATCAGGGCCGCGGCCGGGATCTCGATCATCGCGCCCAGCAGCACCGGGCCATAGGGACGCCCCTCTCGCCGGAGTTCGGCGCGGGCCTGCTCGACCAGCGCCACGGTCTGGCGAATCTCGCTCAGGTGCGCCAGCATGGGGATCAGCATCTTGACCGGTCCGTGCGCGGCAGCGCGCAGGATGGCGCGCAACTGGGTCAGGAACATGGACGGGTCGGCCAGGCTCCAGCGGATGGCACGCAGACCCAGGGCCGGGTTGAGGTGATTGCCTTCAATGACGTTGCTGTCCATGGGCTTGTCGGCACCAATGTCCACGGTACGGATGGTGACCGGCAGTCCCCCCATGCCTTCGACGGCGCGGCAATAGGCCCGGTACTGTTCTTCCTCGTCGGGCAGGCGTCCGAGTCGCCCCATGAAAAGGAATTCGCTGCGAAACAAACCGACGCCTACGGCGCCGGCTTTCATGGCCGCAACCGCATCCTCCGGCATCTCGATATTGGCCAGCAGCTCGACCTTCTCGCCGTCCAGCGTGACGGCCGGAGTATCCAGCAGGCGCCCCAGACGACTGCGCTCCAGTTCCAGCTGGCGTTGCTTGTACTGGTACTCGGCCAGCATGATGGGCGAGGGATCAACAATCACCACGCCGGCATCGCCGTCGATGATGACCCAGTCGTCCTGACGCACCAGCTGACTGGCCGTGCGTGCACCCACCACGGCCGGGATGTCCATGCTGCGCGCCACGATGGCGGTGTGCGAGGTCTTGCCGCCGACATCGGTGACGAAGCCCGCAAATACGCCTTGCTTGAACTGCAGCATGTCCGAAGGCGAAATCTCGTGCGCGATCAGCACCAGCGGTGTATCCGTGTCCTCCAGCTGCAGATCGGCCGAGGAGGTCTTGCGGGCGGTGTCCTTGCCAGCGGGCAGGCCAGAGGCGGTCTGGCCGAGCATGGCGCGCAGCACCTTCTCGGTGATCTGCTCCAGATCGGCCTTGCGCTCGCGCAGGTATTCGTCCTCCATCTCGTCGAACTGGCGCGCCACCATTTCCAGCTGGGTGGTCAGCGCCCACTCAGCGTTGTAGAGCCGGTCGCGGATCCAGTGCTTGACGCCGCCCACCATCTCCTCGTCCTGCAGCAGCATGAGGTGCACGTCGAGCAGCGCTCGCAGTTCGTGCGGCGCATCCTTGGGCCCGAGCTGTGTGATGGTCTGCTGCAGGCGGTGGAGCTCGTCGACCACCGCGTCGCGCCCGCGCTTCACGCGCTCGATCTCGCGCTCCACCTGGGCAGGCTCGATGAAGTAGTGCGCCACGTCCACGCGGCTGCTGGCCACCAGCACGGCCCGCCCGATGGCGATGCCGCGCGCCACTGCAAGTCCGTGGATGGAGAAGGTCATGCTGCGTACCCAAGCTGTTTCGCCGCCGGGTCGTTCCGGGGCGAATCGCGTCTCTCCCGAGACTCACGCCCTCGGTTTCCAGCCCTGCAGCGCAGACCGGGACAGGCTAGAGATGCGCCGCGCCTTGCAGTGCAAGCTCCAGGGCGCCACACGCCGTGGGCGGCCGTGGGGGTCATATCACTCGCCCTCTCCGAACTTGTCGTCGATCAGCAGCAACAGCGCATCCACAGCCTCCTGGGCGCGATCGCCCTGGGCCTCAATGTCGATCTCGCTGCCGAGACCGGCCGCCAGCATCATCACGCCCATGATGCTCTTGGCATTCACACGGCGCTCGCCGCGAGCC
The DNA here is from genome assembly GCA_030695415.1 of Hylemonella sp. Classification (GTDB taxonomy): domain Bacteria; phylum Pseudomonadota; class Gammaproteobacteria; order Burkholderiales; family Burkholderiaceae_C; genus Hylemonella. Next base: position 13,501 of record JAUYQZ010000016.1, on the reverse strand, counting down.
AGCCAGACTTCGCAGGGGAAGCTACCTGCCAGCTTGGTGAGCTTGGCTGAGGCGCGGGCATGCAGCCCGAGCTTGTTGCTGATGGTGGCACTGGCCTTGATCATTGTTGGTTTTCCCGCTTCGTCTCGTTCATACCGTCTCGCTCGTCTTTACCGGCTGCACGCCCTGGATGCCACCTTGCTGGGCGCGCGCCATCAATTCATCCAGCGGCTCGTGCAGGTAGGTCACGGCACGCAGCAGCATGGGCAGATTGACGCCCGCCAGCAGGCGTGCCGGGCGTCCCTCCAGCAGCTGCCGTGCCACATTGCTGGGCGTGGCCCCCAGCACGTCGGTCAGCAGCAGCAGGGGGGCCTGACCCAAAGGGCCAAGGGCCTGCCGTGCCTGCGCGACGCTCTGTGCGACCGTCGCGTCCGGCTGCACGTCCACCGCCACCACGTCTTCGACCCGGTCGGCAAAAACGTGAGCCACGCACTGCCGCAGCGCGCTGGCCAAAGGCGCATGGGCGATGATGACGATGCCATTCTTCATGTGCCCTGATTATGTCTTTTTCGCCGCCAGGAAATAGAGGTAGGACAGGAGGTTGAGCAGCAGGAAGACGCCCAGGGACCCCTGGAAGGCCTGCGCCTGGGACCACCCCTGCGCCGCAAAGGCATCGATCAGCAGACCGATGCCCCACTGCACCGTGAACACGCCGGCAAAGATGACGAGGTTGTAGGCCGACAGGGCACGTCCGGCCAGTTCAGTGGCAAAAGCCATGCCCACGGCCGGCTGCGCCAGCGAAAGGAAGGTGGAGGTCAGGCAGAACAGCGCCCACAGCAGGCCGGCATGGGCTGCTGCGGCTTCGCCGCTGAACACGATGAACGCCAGCACCAGCAAGCTGAGCGGGGTGCCCCAGGCGATCAGCTGGTTGGTGTGCACCCCGCGGCGGGTCAGACGCGGTATCAGCAGGCCCCAGGACCAGAAGGCGACCAGCATGGTGACGTTGATCCAGAACAGGCCAGTGGCCGCCTGCACCGGTGTGTAACCACCGACCCGGATCATCCAGGGCACCGCCCACAGGGTCTGGATGGCGACCATGCCACCGTAATTGAAAAAGCCCACGGGAGTCATGCGGCGGAAGTAGCTATGGCGCCAGACCTCGGCGTAGCTGCCTGAGCCGGCGCCTGTCACCGCCGGTGCCACGTTGCGCTGCCAGCGCGGCACCTGCCAGGCGATGACCGCCATGGACATCAGCAGCATGGCCGCCAAGCCCCAGAACAGGGGGCGCCAGCCATAGGCCGGCAACAGCCACTGCACCGGCAGGGTGGAAGCCACCATGCCCATGGAGCCGGTCATCAGCATCCAGGAATTCGCACGCAGCTGGCTGGCCGGATCCAGCCAGCGCCGGAATCCGGTCAGTGGCGCCATCAGGCAGGCCGCCAGGCCCATGCCACAGAGCACCCGCGCCAGCAAGAGGCCGCCGAAGCTGGTGGCCAGTGAAAACGCCACGCATCCGCAGACGGCCACCGCCAGGAAGCCGAGGATCACCTTCTTCGGCCCCTGCCGATCCAGCCAGCGGCCCAGGGGTAGCTGCATCACCGCAAAGCCGAGGAAGTAGCCGCCGGCGAGCAGACCCAGATCTCGCGCCTGGAGCGAAAACTCCTGGGTCAGTTGCGGCGAAAGCGTGGCCGTGATGGCGCGTATCAGGGCCGAGAAGAAATAGGCAAACGCGAAGGCGAGAAAGACCAGCATGGCTGATCGTCGGCTCAGAACATTCATGGCAATGCCAGGCCGTCGAAGAAAGGCTCGCTCATCTCGGTGCTGATGCGCTCGGCATAGATGACCGCATGGTACAGGCGCGTGCCCCGGACAAACCAAGCGGCCTGCACGGCCACCGCTTGACCATCTGGCCGCAAGCCACGGGCCGTCAAACGCACGGGCTCCAGCTGGGCGCTTGCGCCCTTGAGGGCCCAGGCATGGGCGTCCGATTCCCTGGCCTGCATATTTGCCAAGAGGCTGGCCTGCCATTGCGCCTGCACGGCCATCGCATGCCCTGCCTCACCGAGTTCCGCCACGGACACGGCGTACAGGGCGCCGGCTGCCTCGCAGCCGACCATGCGCACCTCGACCTCCCGGCCCGCGAGGCTCTGCTGGCGGCTCCCCTGGTCCGGCTTGCAAGGCAACAAGGCCCTGAGTTCGCCGCCGGGCAGCACTTCTCGCCAGTTGAGTGTGGGGCTGCAGGCAGACAGCAAAAAGGCCATGCCCAGAGGCAGTAGATAACGGTGCATGTGCAAATTATCCCTGCCACGGCGGCGCGTGGCTTGCAGGCGCACTACCTGAGTGCGCCAAACACCTTACTGAGAAGGGCGCTGCCTGTCGCCGCGGGATCTCTGCGGATCTTGCGCTCTTCCTCACCCACCACGTAGTAAAGACCGTCCAGGGCTTTGCCGGTCACATACCGTTCGATGCTTGCGTTCTCGCGGGGCAGCAGGCCGAAATCGGCCGCCTTGCTCGCGATATGGTTGTACTGGGCCGCCAAGCCTACTTTTTCCGTGCTGCGCGTGACAATGGGCAGAAATTTCTGCCCCAGGGGCACCCTTGTCTTGTCGACAAAGAAGCTGGTGACCGAGGTCTCGCCGCCCCCAAGTATCTTCTTGGCATCGGCAACCGACATGTTTCTCACGGCGCCCAGCATCAATTCCTGCGCCATGGGCACGGCTGCCTCGGCGGCGCGGTTCATCGTCGTCACCAGCTCGTCCAGTCGTCCGCCCTGACCAAAGGTGCGCAGCATCGGTTCGGCATCCTGCAGTTGGCGGGGCAGGGGAATCCTGACCCTCTCGTTGCCGAGAAACCCGTTGAGCTGCCCCAACTGGCCGATCGCACTTCGGGCTCCACGCTCCAGGGCGGCTTTGAGAGCCCGCGCCGCCTCACCCTGGGTCAACTCGTCAAGCGTGATCGCCCGGGCCATGCACGGGTGCAGCAAGGGAACCCCCATGAGCACGAGCGGTCCAATCGAATTAAACTTCCGTCTGTCCATGCACTACTCCCTTCCGATGAAACGCGCCCTCTATCTTGCCGCAGTTGCCCTTGTCTCTGTCGCTGCTTGGCTGCTGCTGCGCTCGCCCGGCTTTGGCCAAGCCCCGGAATCCACCTTTGTCCTCCTGGACGGCACCAAACAGACCACGGCCGAATTCCGCGGCCGCGTGGTGTTGGTGAACTTCTGGGCGACGAGTTGCACCAGCTGCGTCGCCGAGATGCCCCAGCTGATCGCGACCTACGACAAGTACCGCGAACGCGGTTTTGACACGGTGGCCGTGGCCATGAGCTACGACCCCCCCAGCTACGTTGTCAATTTCACCCAGAGCCGCAAGCTACCTTTCAAGGTGGCCATTGACAATACCGGCGCGGTGGCTTCGGCCTGGGGTGATGTCCGACTGACACCGACCACCTATCTGGTCGACAAACGCGGCGAGATCGTCAAGCGTTATGTCGGGGAGCCGGATTTTTCCGAATTGCACCGTCTCATCGAGGAGTTGCTGGCGCGGGCCTGAGCATCGCCCAATGAAAAGGGGCAGCCTTCGCTGCCCCCTGTTGCATTGAGGTGTCGCCACCGCCGGCACGATGGCCAGCGCCTGCGCTCACTTCCCGCGGAAGTCGTCGTGGCAGGCCTTGCAGGTGCCGGAAGTAGCCTGGAACGCGGTCTTGATGCTGTCCAGGTTTCCGGTCTTGGCAGCCGCTGCCAGCTTGCCCATCTCACTCTGAAGATTGTCGGCAGCCGTCTTGAACTTGGCCTGCTCCTTCCAGATTTCGGGCAAGGCCTTGGTGTCGCCTTTGTCGGTCCCCTCGCCAAAGGCGGCCCATGGCAGGCGCGCCATGGTCTCGGCAATGGCCGCGTTCTCGGCAGCGACCTTGGCGTCAAAGGGCACGCGGCCTGCGGCCATGGCACCGACGCGGGCATAGTGCTGCTGCATCACGAACAAGGCATTCTTGCGGTACTTGATGGCGTCTTCGGGCTTGGCAAACTGCGCCGAGGCCGCGCCACTGAATCCGATAAGCGTCGCTGCGGCGATGAGGATGCTGACGTTTTTCATGGTCTTCCTTTGATGGTTGAGGGGGGTTCCCCGCCTCTGGGAGCTGTGATCCGGGCCAAAGTTCGCACGATCTGCCTGATCTCAGGGAAAATACCCAGCAGCACGTGCTCCTGATCATCTTACCTGCCAAAGGTTACGCATGCCACACCTCGTCAGAATCTGGGATCTTCCCACTCGCCTCTTCCACTGGCTACTGGTCTTATGTGTCATCGGCCTGGTCACGACGGCGCAGCTCGGCTATATGGAGTGGCATTTCCGCCTAGGCTATGCCACGCTGACCCTTTTGATATTCCGCCTGCTCTGGGGCCTGTTCGGCGGGCGCTGGTCGCGCTTTGCGGGCTTTCTCTATTCCCCGATCACCCTCTGGCGGTACGTGCGTGGGGAAGGGGATCCCATGCATTCGGTCGGGCATACGCCGACCGGGGCACTCTCGGTTTTCGCTTTGCTGCTGTTTCTGCTGGCGCAGGTCGGCACAGGGCTGTTCAGTGACGATGAGATTGCTTCCAGCGGGCCGCTGACGCGGCTGGTGTCCGGGGATCTGGTGAGCCTGGCCACCTGGTACCACCGCGAGGTCGGCAAGCTCGTGCTGATCGTGCTGGTGCTGCTGCACATTCTGGCCATCGTGTACTACTTCTGGCGAAAGCGGCAGAACCTGGTGCGCCCCATGCTCACCGGTGACAAGGAGCTGGCTCAACCGGCCCCTGCCTCACGCGATGACGCGCTCAGCCGCCTGCTGGCAGCCGCGCTGCTGCTGCTGAGCGCCGCCGCTGTGACGCTGCTGCTGTGGTTCGCAGCACCCTGAGCCCGTCTCAGCGCTTCCTGCTCTGCTCGTACAGTGGCATGACGACGGCGCTGATGCGTTCGAGGTCCTGCTGACGCGTGTCCGGGGAGGGGTGCGTGCTGAGGAACTCGGGTGGACGCCCCCCGCCCAGCTGGTTCATCTTTTGCCACAGACTGATGGCCGCGCGCGGGTCATAGCCTGCCCGCGCCGCCAGTTCAACACCGATCTGATCCGCCTCCATCTCGGCCTCGCGGCTGCGCGGCAGGGTGAGGCTCACGTCGGTCACCATATTGCCCAGGTCCGCCAAGACCTGACTGCCCGTCACGATCGCGAGCACCAAGCCCGGCACCCGCGCGGCCTGCTGCATCGAGACCTGCTCACGGACATGCTCGCGCAGGGCGTGCGCGATTTCATGACCCATGACGGCGGCCAGTTCGTCGTCGGTGATCTTCAGCCTCTCGATCAGGCCACTGTAGATGCCGATCTTGCCGCCTGCCATGCAGAACGCATTTACCTGCTCGCTGTGGAAGACATTCGTTTCCCAGCGCCAGGCCTGTGCATCCGGGCGGAAATGGGCCGTCTGGGCGACCAGCCTTTTGGTAATGGCCTGCACCCGCGCGAGCATGGCCGCATCGAGGTTGAGCTGCTTCTTGCGCTCAGCCTCCTGCAGCATCTTGCGATAGGACTGCGCCGATGCGGCATCCACCTCCGCAGAGCTGACCCCCATGTACTGGTTGCGGGTGACACCGACTTGCCCCGCTCCGGTGGTCTGCACCGACTGGCAGCCTGTGAGCAGCACGCCCGCAAGAACCACGCTGGTCCAACGGGCCGCACTCACCGATGAACCTCGTGGCTGCTGCACGCGTGAACTGGTTTCCATTACTTGACGCATCACTGATCCTTGTCGTGAACCTGCCCGTCACTCAAATCCTGAGGCCTGAGCCGCCCGCCGGATTCAGCGTCGTTCGGGAGATTCTCCGCGAGTACGCCGACATTCTCAAGATCAATCTGTTTTTTGAGCTTTGAACCGGAATAGGTCGCCCCGCCCCGCGGCCGGGGAGGCTTGCGCCAAGCGACATAAAACAGGTCAAAAAAAGGCCACTGCACCGCTGCAGTGGCCTGGCTTGCGCCCCGGATGGAAGGCGCGGACGGGATCAGCCCTTGGTCTGCGCCAGCAGGGTACCGGCGTCACTGACCTCGAACTTGCCCGGACCTTCGATGTTCAGGGCTGCGACCTTGCCATCCTTGACGAGCATGGAATAACGGTTGCTGCGCAGGCCCATGCCACGCGCAGTCAAATCCAGCGTGAGACCGGTGGCCTTGGCAAAATCGGCACTGCCGTCCGCCAGCATACGCACCTTGCTGTTGGTCTTCTGGTCGCGCGCCCAGGCACCCATGACAAAAGCGTCGTTGACGCTCACGCACCAGATCTCGTCCACGCCGGCTGCCTTGAATTCACTGAACTTCTCGACATACCCCGGCACATGCTTGGCTGAGCAGGTTGGCGTGAAAGCGCCCGGCAGACCAAAGATCGCGATGGTCTTGCCAGCCATGGTCTTGCTGACGTCGACCGGATTGGGGCCGATGCTGCAGCCATTGCCTTCGACTTCGGAATATTCCATCAGCGTGGCGCCAGGCAGGGTATCACCGACTTTGATCATGTTGTGCTCCTCGATTAACTGTGGGTTGGCCGAAAAAAAACGGCTCACGAATTGTGAGCCGTTTTTGTCTGTCCTGCAGCGTGTGCTGCAATGAACTTAAACCGCAGCCGCCTTTTCGACCAGACGGGTGGCAACCCAGTTCTTGGTCTTGGAAATCGGCTTGCTTTCGGTGATTTCGATCACATCGCCCAGCTTGTACTCGCCCTTTTCGTCATGGGCGTGGTACTTGCTCGACTTGGCCACGATCTTGCCATAGAGCTCGTGCATCACACGACGCTCGACCAGCACGGTCACGGTTTTGGTTCGCTTGTCGCTGACCACCTTGCCAACCAAGGTGCGCTTGAGGGATTTTTTAGCTTCCGTCATTCAGTGCTCCTTATTTGGCGGCTTGCTTTTCAGCAAGGATGGTTTTGGCACGGGCGATGTCACGTCGGGTATTACCCATCGTGGCCGTATTATTCAGTTGTTGCGTGGCTTTTTGCATGCGCAGACCGAAGTGGGCCTTTTGCAGCGATTTCACTTCGGCTTCGAGGCCGGCCACATCCTTTTGGCGCAGTTCAGCAGTTTTCATCTTGTGTTCTCCTGAATCACTGACCCAACAAGCGCGTCACGAACGTGGTGCGCAGGGGAAGTTTGGCGGCGGCCAGCTGGAACGCCTCACGGGCCAGCTGTTCCGGCACGCCGACGATCTCGTACAGCACCTTGCCGGGCTGGATCTCGGCCACGTAGTACTCCACCGAACCCTTGCCGTTGCCCATGCGGACTTCAGCAGGTTTCTGGGAGATTGGCTTGTCCGGAAACACACGGATCCAGATGCGGCCGCCACGTTTGACGTGACGGGAAATCGCGCGACGCGCGGCTTCGATCTGGCGTGCCGTCAGGCGGCCGCGGTCCGTGGACTTCAGACCGAAGTCACCGAACGCGACGGTGGCGCCGCTGGTGGCGACACCGGTATTGCGGCCTTTTTGTTCCTTGCGGAATTTGCGGCGAGCAGGTTGCAACATGTTTATTCTCCTTTGCCGTCCGCAGCTGCAGATGCGGGCGCGGCGTCTTTGCGAACGCGCTTAACGGCGGGTTTGGTTTCGGTACCGGTCGTGGCTTCGGCAGGCTTGTCGCTGCCATCGGCTGGAGCGGCATTGGCACCGGGGCGGCGAACCGCAGCGCGTGCAGGGGGACCTGCTGGACGCTCACGGCGCGGACCACGGGGGCGACGCTCTTCTTCGGCACGGGGCTCGGCAGCCACGGGCGCATCGTTGCGACCCAGGGTATCGCCCTTGTACACCCAGACCTTGACACCAATGATGCCGTAGGTGGTCTTGGCTTCGGACGTGCCGTAGTCGATGTCGGCGCGCAGGGTGTGAAGTGGCACGCGACCTTCGCGGTACCACTCGCAACGTGCGATTTCGATGCCGTTCAAGCGGCCCGACGACATGATCTTGATGCCCTGCGCGCCCAGGCGCATCGCGTTCTGCATCGCGCGTTTCATGGCGCGGCGGAACATGATGCGTTTTTCGAGCTGCTGCGTGATGCTGTCGGCAATCAGCTTGGCATCGATTTCGGGCTTGCGCACTTCTTCGATGTTGACTGCAACCGGCACGCCCAATTTGGCGGTCAGTTCTTTCTTCAGCTTCTCGATGTCTTCGCCCTTCTTGCCGATCACCACGCCCGGACGTGCCGAGTAAATGGTGATGCGGGCGTTCTTGGCGGGGCGCTCGATCACGACGCGCGAGACGGCGGCGTTCTTCAGCTTGCCCTTGAGATACTCGCGCACCTTGATGTCTTCGGCCAGCATGCCGGCGAAATCACGGTTGCTCGCGTACCAGCGGCTGGCCCAGTTGCGCGAAATGGCGAGGCGGAACCCGGTGGGGTTGATTTTTTGTCCCATATTCCTGTGACCTCTTCAGTTGCCAACCGTCACGTAGATGTGACACGTGGGTTTGCTGATGCGGTTGCCGCGGCCTTTGGCGCGGGCCGAGAAGCGCTTGAGCGTCGTGCCTTGTTCGACGTAGATGGTCGTGACCTTCAGCTCGTCGATGTCGGCGCCGTCGTTGTGTTCAGCATTGGCGATGGCGGACTCAAGAGCTTTCTTGACGATGCCAGCCGCTTTCTTTTGCGTGAACGCGAGGATGTTGAGGGCCTGGTCGACCTTTTTGCCGCGAATCAGGTCGGCAACCAGTCGGCCTTTGTCGACCGAGAGGCGAACGCCTCGAACGATTGAACGGGTTTCCATGGTTGTTCCTTACTTCTTCGCTTTTTTGTCGGCCGGATGGCCTTTGAACGTCCGCGTCAGCGAAAACTCGCCGAGCTTGTGTCCAACCATCTGGTCGGTGATGTACACGGGCACGTGCTGCTTGCCGTTGTGCACGGCAATGGTCAGGCCGATGAAATCGGGCAGGATCATCGAGCGACGCGACCAGGTCTTGACGGGCTTTTTGTCCTTGGTGGACACGGCCTTCTCCACTTTGGCCATCAGGTGATGGTCAACGAAGGGGCCTTTTTTGAGTGAGCGAGTCATGTTGTCAACCCTTTACTTCTTGCGACGCGAGACGATCATCGACTGCGTGCGGCGGTTGTTGCGGGTGCGGTAGCCCTTGGTCAGGTTGCCCCACGGATCCACCGGAGCGCGGCCTTCGCCGGTCTTGCCTTCACCACCACCGTGCGGGTGGTCGATCGGGTTCATCGCGGTACCGCGAACGGTTGGGCGAATGCCCATGTGACGCTTGACACCGGCCTTGCCCAAGCGGCGCAGGCTGTGTTCCTGGTTGGACACTTCACCAATGGTGGCGCGGCAATCCACGTGGACCTTGCGGACCTCACCAGAGCGCATGCGGACCTGGGCGTAGATGCCTTCGCGAGCCAGCAACACAGCTGAGGCGCCGGCGGAGCGGGCGATTTGCGCGCCCTTGCCGACTTGCAGCTCGATGCAGTGGATGGTCGAGCCGACCGGGATGTTGCGGATCGGCAGGGTGTTGCCCACGCGGATCGGCGACTCCGAGCCGGACAGCAGGGTCGCGCCCACTTCAACGCCACGCGGGGCGATGATGTAGCGGCGCTCGCCGTCGGCGTAGCACACCAGTGCAATGTGCGCCGTGCGGTTCGGGTCGTACTCGATGCGCTCGACCTTGGCAGGAATGCCATCCTTGTTGCGACGGAAGTCGACAACGCGGTAGTGGTGCTTGTGACCACCGCCCTTGTGGCGGGTGGTGATGTGACCGTTGTTGTTGCGACCGGCTTTCTGGAACTGGGGTTCCAGCAGCGGTGCAAAACCTTCACCTTTGTGAAGATGGTCACGCGTGACCTTCACCATGCCGCGACGGCCTGGTGAGGTGGGTTTCATCTTGATGACTGCCATGATTAAACGCCCTCCCCGCCGAAGTTCAGCTCTTGACCCGGCATGAGGGTCACATACGCCTTGCGAACGTGGTCGCGACGACCCACCGTTTTGCCGAAGCGTTTGGCCTTGCCTTTTTGGTTGAGCACGGACACGCCCTTGACCTGGACCTTGAACATCAGTTCAACAGCGGCCTTGATCTCGGGCTTGGAAGCATCACGCAACACCTTGAACATGATGGCGTTGGTCTGCTCGGCAACTTGAGTGGCCTTCTCGGACACGATGGGTGCCACGAGGACCTGCATCAGACGGCCTTCGTCGTATTTTGTGACGCTCATGCGAACATCTCCATGAGCTGGTCGATCGCCGCCTTGGTGACGATGACCTTCTTGTAATGCACCAGCGACAGCGGATCGGCGTAACGCGGTTCGACCACCAGCACGTTGGGCAGGTTGCGCGAGGCGAGGTACAGGTTCTCGTCGACTTCTTCGGCGATCACCAGAACCGATTGCAGGTTCATGGCCTTGAACTTGTCGGCCAGCTGCTTGGTCTTGGGCGAATCCACTTTCATGGAGTCGATCACGGCCAGACGGCCTTCACGCACCAGCTGCGAGAAGATGGACGCCATGCCGGCGCGGTACATCTTCTTGTTGATCTTCTGGGTGAAGTTCTCGTCGGGGCTGTTCGGGAAAATCCGACCGCCGCCGCGCCACAGGGGCGAAGAGGTCATACCGGCGCGGGCGCGGCCCGTGCCTTTTTGCTTGAACGGCTTCTTGGTCGAGTGCTTGACCATCTGGCGGTCTTTTTGTGCACGCGTGCCTTGACGGGCGTTCGCCTGGTATGCCACCACGAGTTGGTGGATCAGGGCTTCGTTGTAGTCACGACCAAACACGGTTTCAGGCACGTCCACGTTGGACGACGACTGACCCTGGTCGTTCAGGAGTTCAACTTGCATCAGTTTGCTCCCTTGGATTTGGCCTTGATGGCGGGACGCACGGTCAGGAAACCGCCGTTCGAGCCAGGCACAGCGCCACGGATCATGAGCAGCTGACGGGCTTCGTCCACGCGCACGATGTCGAGGTTCTGGATGGTTTTGGTGTCATCGCCCATGTGACCGGTCATCTTTTTGCCCGGAAACACGCGACCCGGATCTTGGGCCATGGAGATGGAGCCCGGAACGTTATGCGAACGGCTGTTGCCGTGCGACGCGCGCTGGGATTTGAAGTTGTGGCGCTTGATGGTGCCGGCGAAGCCTTTACCAATCGAAGTACCTTGCACGTCCACTTTCTGACCCACCGCGAAAATCGCGTTGGGGGCCACCACGGCACCGGGCTGGTACTGGGCAGCAACGTCAGAAGCGACGCGGAATTCCTGGATGATTTCGCCCGCTTCGACGCCGGCCTTGGCCAGGTGGCCCGCTTCGGGCTTGGTCACGCGGGAAGCACGGCGGGCACCAAAGGTGACCTGCAGCGCATCGTAGCCATCATGGGCCAGGGTTTTGACCTGTGTCACACGGTTGTTCGACACATCGACCACCGTGACAGGAACTGCGTCCCCGTCATCGGTGAACAGACGCATCATGCCCACCTTGCGACCCAACAACCCGAGGGAGTTGCTAAGACTCATTGTTTTCTCCGTTCCCGACTTCAATTGGCCGGGGCTGATGGTGCATCGACTCTCCCCGAAGGGCGTCGACACGTTTTAAAAATACGACCTGCATCATTGTCAGACCGCATCGGCAAAAGCCGAACTCCCCGAACCAAAGTCCAGGAAAGCCCGCCAGTATAACCAGCGGGCTTTGTTTGTGCAAGCCGGCCTGCGCACGAAGCGCCGACCGGCTTGGGAACGCAGTTACTGCAGCTTGATTTCGACGTCCACGCCAGCGGGCAGGTCGAGTTTCATCAGGGCATCAACCGTTTTGTCGGTCGGGTCCACGATGTCCATCAGACGCTGGTGCGTGCGGATTTCGAGCTGGTCGCGGCTGGTCTTGTTGACGTGCGGCGAACGCAGGATGTCGAAGCGCTTCATACGGGTCGGCAGGGGCACGGGGCCCTTGACGATCGCGCCGGTCCGCTTGGCGGTGTCAACGATCTCGGCGGCAGAGCTGTCGATCAGTTTGTAGTCAAACGCCTTCAGGCGGATGCGGATTTTTTGCTTGGTAGACATGTCCGCTCCTTAAGCAATGATCTTGGCAACGACGCCGGCGCCAACGGTACGGCCGCCTTCGCGGATGGCGAAGCGCAGGCCTTCTTCCATGGCGATGGGGTTGATCAGCTTGACCGTGATCGACACGTTGTCACCGGGCATGACCATTTCCTTGCCTTCGGGCAGCTCGATCGAGCCGGTCACGTCGGTCGTGCGGAAGTAGAACTGCGGGCGGTAGTTGTTGAAGAACGGCGTGTGACGGCCACCTTCGTCTTTGGACAGCACGTAGATCTCGCCAGTGAAGTGCGTGTGCGGCTTGATCGAGCCGGGCTTGCACAGCACCTGGCCGCGCTGCACGTCTTCGCGCTTGGTGCCGCGCAGCAAGATACCGACGTTGTCACCCGCCTGGCCCTGGTCCAGCAGCTTGCGGAACATTTCCACGCCGGTGCAGGTGGTCTTCTGGGTGTCGGAGATGCCGACGATCTCGATTTCTTCGCCGACCTTGACCACACCGCGCTCGATACGGCCGGTCACCACGGTGCCGCGGCCCGAGATGGAGAACACGTCTTCCACGGGCATCAGGAACGCGCCGTCAACGGCACGCTCTGGCAGCGGGATGTAGGTGTCCAGCGCTTCGGCCAGCTTCATGATGGCTTCTTCGCCCAGCGGGCCCTTGTCGCCTTCCAGGGCGAGCTTGGCCGAGCCGTGGATGATGGGGGTCTTGTCGCCGGGGAAGTCGTACTTGTCGAGGAGTTCGCGAACTTCCATTTCGACGAGTTCGAGCAGCTCGGCGTCATCGACCATGTCGCACTTGTTGAGGTACACGATGATGTGGGGCACGCCCACCTGGCGGGCCAAGAGGATGTGTTCGCGGGTCTGGGGCATGGGGCCATCAGCGGCCGAGCAAACCAGGATCGCGCCGTCCATCTGGGCGGCGCCGGTGATCATGTTCTTGACATAGTCGGCGTGGCCAGGGCAGTCCACGTGGGCGTAGTGGCGGTTCTTGGTTTCGTACTCGACGTGGGCGGTGTTGATCGTGATGCCGCGGGCCTTTTCTTCAGGGGCCGCATCGATCTGGTCGTATGCCTTGGCTTCGCCGCCAAACAGCTTGGACAGCACGGTGGTGATCGCCGCCGTCAGCGTCGTCTTGCCGTGGTCCACGTGGCCAATCGTGCCCACGTTGATGTGCGGCTTGGTCCGCTCGAATTTACCTTTTGCCATTTTTCAATTCTCCAAAGAGCATTGCCCGTGTGAGGTTTAACGTCTGCATCACATCACCGATCCCACCGCACGGGCACAGCGGGGTGTGTGATCGCAGACAGGTTCTGAATCTGTCTTACTTGGAACGGGCCGCGACGATCGCCTCGGCCACGTTACGGGGAGCTTCGCTGTAGTGCTTGAACTCCATCGTGTACGTTGCACGGCCTTGCGACATCGAACGCAGGGTCGTCGAGTAGCCGAACATTTCGGACAGGGGCACTTCTGCCTTAATGGCCTTGCCGCCACCGACCAT
>JAUYQZ010000035.1 GCA_030695415.1 Hylemonella sp. | reverse complement strand
TGCCGCCATTGACCGAACCGGCCTTGTCGGTCCATGTCATGCCGCGTCCATCCTGGGCGATTTTCTCGCCCTCTATCCAGTCGCCCAGAAATTTGCCGTCGGACGGCCACTTGATGGCTTTGAGGTTGGCGGCTTCTATCGCTGCGGCCACTTTTTCATTGATCGGCTTGCCGGCCACATCAGCCGCACTGCATTCGCGGTTCGCATCATCCTGGACCAGACGATCCACTTTGGCTTGACCTTCGTCACGAAACGACGCCTTGGTGATCTCGGCGGTCAGTTTGTCCAGATCGGCGCCGGAGGGCATGATGGCACAGCCGGCCAGAAAAACTGCAAGGGCTGGTACAAGGTATTTGATGGTTTTTTTCATGATGCTGTCTCCTTAACGCTTGAGGGCCGGGGCAATCGACTCGCCGCCCTTGCCGTTGACACCCATATAGACACCGAGCGCGATGGTCGCATCGCTGCCAAACAGGGGATAAGGAAAGCGCTGCTGCCGGTAGCAGTCATTCAGACGCAGCTGCATGCCCCACAACTGCCCGTTGGAAACGCGATAAGCCGGCCAGGCGCCAAAACCATTGCCGGCGCCCGGCTGCTTGGTCAGGTTGGGCAGGTCCTGCAGACGGATGCGCTTGTCGTCCGTGCCATGGCACGAGGCGCAGGCAAAGTCATGGGTGCCACCCCGGGCGAAGAAAAGCCGCTTGCCCACTTCATACATGGTTTTTTCCTGCACATGGTCTTGCGGCAGGTCGAATTTCATGCCTCTGGATTCAGCCGATATCCAGGCCACCAGCGCCGTCACGTTGGTTTGCTCGCCCTTGCCGAAAGGCGTCTTGGCAATCTCGGCAGCATTGAAACCCTGCAGGCTTTCCATGCAGGTGAGCAGGCGGGACTCCAGATCCTGTACCCGCCTGGTATCCGCAAAATAACGCGGCAATTCCACAAAAGCACCCTTGACCACGCCGGGGCCCTTGCCCAGGTCGCACTTTTCAAGCGACTCCTTTCTGGCACCGCGTTTCTGCTTCCAGAGGTCCTGGCCCTTGGCTTCAAACAATTCTGCCGGGTTACCGTCCTGCAGCATGGCGCGGTATTCAGCAATGCCCTCTGCAGCAGACTTCTGCGCCAGCACGTTGCCTGCCATGGCAACAGCCACCGCGGCCGTGATCAGTAGTTTTGCTTGTGTCATTGTCACCTCTTGAATTTGTTATGAAGCCAAACGCAAATGGAGAAGAGCACGCCCTTCTCCATTACCAACACAGGATCTGGAAGCTCAGGAAACCGTTGCTTCGTCAGTCCGGCTTTCGCCCTTGTTGTCTTTCCAGCTCACGCCGACTTTATCACCGGCCTTAGCACCCTTGACGCTGAACTGCAGGAACGGATTTTTCGAAACCGCCGGCCCCCATTCCGCCGTCATGACGGTCTTGCCGTTATGCGTGGCGGTGACTTCGGCGATATGCCAGGCCGGCACAAGCTTGCCTGCCGAGTCCTTGCGCTGGCCGGACTCCATTTCGTGGCTCATCAAAACACGGACGGTTGCATTGCTGCCTGCTACCTGGGCGCGAATACGCATCGGATCTGCCATTTTTTACTCCTGAATCTGTATTGAATTGTTCAAAAAAAAAAGGGGCGCTCAGCCGCCGCAACCGCCAAGCGTGACCTTGACTTCTTTTTTTGCAAAAAATGCCTTGCCATCCGCCATCACAGCCACGGCATACACGTCCGAGGACTGGCCCATCTTGGCGCGCGTGGCGAAGTTTGGCTCGACGCTGTCGGTCATGTTGAACAGTGCCACCAAAGCGGATGGGTTCTTCTCGACCAGAATCAGAATCTGCTTCACACCGGGAAGCGAGGTACTGGCGGTCAAGGGAACCACCGCACCGTTTTCAGCAATATCGGGGCCGCCAATGGTGACGTCTTTGCTCTCGACCGGTGCACCAGCGCCCAGTGCCTTCAGCACTTCCGCCGGCGTTTTGGCTTCGAACGCGGCCTTGTTGTAGGCCGCCATTGCATACTGGGGGAACAAGCCAGTGGATGCCAGCAGGCCCGCAACGATGGCGCCATGTTTGAGTGTCTCGCGACGAGTTTGCATCGATGTCTCCTTGTAGGGATGGGGGAACGGAAAAATTATGAACGCCTGGATCAAGGCCGGATATAGGCGTAACCCTGCTGCTGCTTCACTCTTCTTTGTCTCCGGCTGCTTGGGATGGCGGGAAGGGGTACGAGGTCCGGGGATATCAGGCCGGCGGCTGCGAGAAGACGCGGTTCGCCACGCCCAGCGCCTTCTTCTTCTCCGCCACCAGGATCAGCGGCCTGCCATCACGGGCGGTGACCACCTGCCAGTAGACGTCGTTCCACCAGCCCTCATCCTCTTTCAGGCTGACCGGCTGCTCAAAGGCAAAGACGGTCACGATGCCGCCTTTCTCGAAAAAGGTGGTCAGGTGATAGGCCAGCTTGCCGTCGATGTCGCAGGGGCGCATGAGCTGCGGGTAGCCAGGCACGGGCTTGTTCTTATCCAGGCCCAGTTGGGCCAGCAAAGTGGGCGCGTCCATGAAGCTGCCGCGCAGGGTCCGTTCGTAGTACTCGTGCTCGATGGCGCCGCGCACGAGTTCGGGTGGGCGCACCGCCAGCACGCCGCCCATGACGACGCTTGCGAGCAGCAGCAGCACACCGCAGGCCTGGACCCAGCGGCGGGAGAACCAGGGCGTATGGCGGAACAGGGTCGGCGGTGCATCACCCGCCTCATAGGCCAGCGAAAGGTCAGCCCGTGCCCGCAGGTCAAAGTCGTCATCAAGTCTCGGGTACATGGTTTGAGTCCTTCCCGATTCAACTCTTGCGCAGCGGGGTGACCCGGTTGCCGTCGTGAATCGGGGCTTGCCCCTGGCCTTTGTTGTTCGGTGCTGGCATGACCAGCGCGCTCTTGAGCGCCTCGCGTGCGCGCGCCAGCCGGGAGAGCACGGTGCCGGGTGCGATCTCCAGCGCCTCGGCGATCTGAGCCGTCGGCATGTCGTCGAAGTAGTGCAGCACCAGTACCTCGCGATGGATGGGGGCGATGCGGCTCAGGGCCTTGACCACGTCCAGGCGGTTGTCGATGCCTGTATCGCTCGCCTCGCCCCACTGGTCTTCCTCGCCGTCCTCCAGGGAAACCGTACAGGGGGGCAGGTGTCGAAAGATGCTGCGCCGCATGATCTGGAACAGCCAGGGTCGCACCAGGGAGACGTCGCGCAACTGCTCGCGGTGCTTCCACGCGTTGGTGAAGCAGTCCTGCACCACATCCTCCGCGACCGTGCGCGATCCCGTCAGCGCCCAGGCGCTGCGCATCAGGAAACGGTAGTGGTCACGAACCCACTGGTTGTAGCGGGTTTCAGAAGTCGGGAACATATGCAAGAGAGCGCTGAAACCGCATGTCTATTCCCACGAAATCCGGAAATTTGCTAGGGGTTAACCCGGGAAAGACCTCAGGGGCGCATCAGGGCTTCGATCTCGTCCGCGTTCACCGGCACGTCCCGCGTGATCAGTTCGCAACCATCGGCGGTGACGAAGGCGTCGTCCTCGATGCGGATGCCGATGTTCCAGAATTCCCGCGGTACGTCCTCGGCCGGGCGCACGTAGAGCCCGGGTTCGATGGTCAGGCACATGCCGGCCTGAAGGATGCGGCTGGGGCGGTCCTGGATCACCTCGCCCGACAGCGGGTCCTTGCGCTTGCTGATGCGACCCAGTTCGCTGGGCTCCACATAGCTGCCGCAGTCATGCACGTCCATGCCCAGCCAATGGCCGGTGCGATGCATGTAGTAGCGGAAATAGGCGCGGCTGGCGATGACGTCGTCCACTGTGCCGACCTTGTGGTGATCCAGCAGACCCAGGTCCAGCAGGCCCTGGGAGAGGACGCGTACCGTGGCTTCATGCGGTTCGGTGAAGCGGGCGCCAGCGCGGGTGGCCTCGATGGCAGCGTCCTGCGCCGCCAGTACCAGCTCGTAAAGCGCGCGTTGCGGTGCGGTGAACTTGCCATTGGCCGGGAAGGTGCGTGTGATGTCGCTGGCATAGCCGTCGAGTTCGCAGCCGGCATCGATCAGGACCAGTTCGCCATCGCGGATGGGTGCGTTGTCGGCGCGGTAGTGCAGCACGCAGGCATTGGCCCCGGCGGCGACGATGGAGCCGTAGGCCGGGTACTGTGAGCCGTGGCGGCGGAACTCGTGCAGCAGCTCGGCGTCCAGGTGGTACTCGCGCACGTCAGCGCCCTGGCGCAGCATGCGGGCCGAGAGCTGCATGGCGCGCACGTGGGCGCCAGCGCTGATCTGCGCGGCACGGCGCATCACGGTCTGCTCATGCGCGTCCTTGATCAGGCGCATCTCGTCCAGAATGCTGCAGAGGTCGCGCTGGGCCTCGGGGCATAGCGCGCCGTAGCGCACACGGGCGCGCACGGCCTTTAGCCAGCCGTCGATGCGGCCTTCCAGACCGGCGTGTGTCGCAAAGGGGTACCACACCGTGGCCTTGTTCTCCAGCAGCCTGGGCAGGCGCTGCTCCAGCTCGGTCACCGGAAAAGCCGCGTCCACGCCCAGCGCGGCGGGCGCCGCCTCAGGCCCCAGGCGGATGCCATCCCAGATCTCGCGCTCCAGGTCCTTGGGGTTGCAGAACAGGGTGGTGTGACCGGCGCTGGTGATGACGAGCCAGGCGCTGGGTTCGCCAAAGCCGCTCAGGTAATGGAAATAGCTGTCGAAGCGGAAGAGGAATTCGCTGTCGCGGTTGCGCAGGTGTTCGGGCGCTGTGGGGACAATGGCCACGGCATCGGGGCCGAGCCGGGCAGCCAGGCGCGCGCGTCGCTGGGCGTAAAGGGCAGCGTTGGGGATGGTGCTCATGGTCCTGTGGGTGATGCGTTGAGTTGCGCCAGCCGCTCGGGCGTACCGACATCGGTCCACGGCCCGGTGTAAAGCTCGGCGCTGATGCGCTGATTGTCCATGGCCTTGCGCAGCATGGGCGCCAGCGGGGTTTTCACGCCCTGCGGGTTGCCGGCCGGGATGTCGCACCAGGGTCGGGTGAAGAACTCGCGCCGGAACAGGCCGATGGTGCTGTAGGTGTAGCGCACGGCCGCCTGGTTCAGGGCCAGCTGGCGGCCGGGCGCCTGCGGGTCGGGCGCCAGGCCAAAGTCGCCGTTCGGGTTGTGCAGCGGATTGGGCACCAGCCATAGGTGGGCCAGCTTGTCGCTGCGCGCGAAGCGCTGCACGGCCTGCATGGAGAACGGGAAACCGGGGGCGTAAACATCGCCAGCCAGTACCCAGAAGATGTCGCCCAGCAGGGGCAGGGCGCGCACGATGCCGCCCGCGGTCTCCAACGCACCGCCGAAATCCAGGCCTTCCCAGGAATACGCGATGGCCAGGGGCCGGCCATCGCTGCTGAGGGGCTGCGATCCGAAATGGGCCGCTATCTGCTCACCCAGCCAGGCGGTGTTGATCACGATGCTGTCAAACCCCGCATGGGCCAGGGCATCGACATGCCACTGCAGCAGGGACTTGCCCTGGACCGCGAGCAGGGGTTTGGGGGTGGTATCGGTCAGGGGGCGCATGCGCTCGCCCCGGCCCGCAGCCAGCACCATGACCTTGATGGAAAGAGGATCGTGCACAGCCTGCACTGTAGACGATGCGTCTGCAGGCATCGACACCTGTCGGGGCCAACACCGGCACCGGTAAAATGCCGGGTTTCCCCTTGACACCCCCTTTCCGGAGCGGCCTGACATGGCAAATACCCGACAGATGGCCAACGCGATTCGCGCGCTGGCAATGGACGCAGTGCAACAGGCCAATTCGGGACACCCGGGCGCGCCCATGGGCATGGCCGACATGGCCGTTGCGCTCTGGGGCGAACACCTCAAGCACAGCCCGACGAATCCCCAGTGGGCCGATCGCGACCGTTTTGTCCTGTCCAATGGTCACGCCTCCATGCTCCTGTACGCCTTGCTGCACCTGACGGGCTACGACCTGCCCTTGAAGGAGCTCAAGAACTTCCGCCAGCTGGGCAGCAAGACCGCGGGCCACCCCGAAGTGGGCCACACCCCCGGCGTGGAAACCACTACCGGCCCGCTCGGGCAGGGCGTCACCAACGCCGTGGGCATGGCGCTGGCCGAGAAGCTGCTGGCGCGGGAGTTCAACCGCGACGGCCACACCATCGTCGACCATCACACCTACGTCTTCCTGGGCGACGGCTGCATGATGGAAGGCATCAGCCACGAGGCGGCCGCGCTGGCCGGCGCCTGGAAGCTCAACAAGCTGATCGCGCTGTACGACGACAACGGCATCTCCATCGACGGCCAGGTCACCCCCTGGTACGGCGACAACACGGCGCTGCGTTTCGTGGCCTACGGCTGGAACGTGATCGGTCCGATCAGCGGACATGACGTGGCGGCGGTTTCCGAGGCCATCGCCCGCGCCAAGCAGTCCGACAACCAGCCCACGCTGATCATCTGCAAGACCGCCATCGGCCACGGCTCGCCCAACCGCGCCAACACCGCCAAGGCGCATGGTGAGCCCCTGGGTGCCGAGGAAATCAAGCTCACGCGCGAAGCCCTGGGCTGGACGCACGAGCCCTTCGTGATTCCGCAGGACGTGGCCGACGACTGGAATGCCACGACCCGTGGCATCGCCGCACAGGAGCAGTGGGAGCGCAAGTTTGCGGCCTACCGTGCCACGCACCCTGCCATGGCTGCCGAGTTCGAGCGTCGCATGAAGGGCGAACTGCCCAGGAACTTTGCCCAGGTCGCGGTGGACGCCGCGGTCGCAGCCCACACCAAGGCCGAGACCGTGGCCAGCCGCAAGGCCAGCCAGATCGCGCTGGAAGCTTTCACCGCTGCCCTGCCCGAACTGCTGGGCGGCTCGGCCGACCTGACCGGCTCCAACCTCACCAACACCAGCAGCACGCCCAACCTGCGCTTCAACGCCGACGGCGATGGGAATGGCGGACGTCATATCAACTACGGCGTGCGCGAGTTCGGCATGGCCGCCATCATGAACGGCATTGGCCTGCATGGTGGCTACATCCCCTATGGCGGGACTTTCCTGACCTTCAGCGACTACAGCCGCAACGCCATTCGCATGGCCGCGCTGATGAAGCAGCGGGTGATCCACGTGTTCACGCACGATTCCATCGGCCTGGGCGAAGACGGGCCCACGCACCAGTCGGTCGAGCACGCCGCCAGCCTGCGTCTGATTCCCAACCTGGACGTCTGGCGCCCGGCCGACACGGCCGAAACCGCCGTGGCCTGGGCCGTCGCCCTGCAGAACAAGGCCAAGCCCACGGCCCTGCTGCTGAGCCGGCAGAACCTGCCCTATGCACCGAAGAAAGACCTGGGCGACATCAGCCGCGGCGCCTACGTGCTGTCCGAGCCGGCCGACCTGGGCCTGAAGCAGAAGGCCCGTGCAGTCATCATTGCCACCGGCTCCGAAGTGCAGCTGGCGCTCAAGGCCCAGGAGTTGCTGGCCGCGAAGAAGATTGCCGTGCGTGTGGTCTCCATGCCCAGCACCACCACCTTCGACCAGCAGAAGCCCGCCTACAAGCAGGCCGTGCTGCCGGCCGGCCTGCCGCGCGTGGCCGTCGAGATGGGCGTGACCGATGGCTGGTGGAAATACGGCTGCGCTGCCGTGGTCGGTCTTGACACCTACGGCGAGTCGGCGCCGGCCCCGGTGCTGTTCAAGCATTTCGGCTTCACCGAGCAGAACGTCGCCGATACGGTGCAGGCCGTGCTGGCCCGGAAGTGATTTCTTTGTGTTTTAACTTTTTGCGAAAGAGCGAATCATGACGATCAAGGTAGGCATCAACGGCTTCGGCCGCATCGGGCGCAACGTGCTGCGCTCGGCCGTGGCGAACTTCAAGGACATCGAAATCGTTGGCATCAACGACCTGCTCGAACCCGACTACCTGGCCTACATGCTGAAGT
>JAUYQZ010000004.1 GCA_030695415.1 Hylemonella sp. | reverse complement strand
GCCGGAAGCGCCCACGCTGACAGCCTTGCCGGACACGCGCGAGGAGATCACGGCGATTGCCACAGCCATGGCGGCGGACCTCCAACGCGACACCTTCTTCGGGGCGCAGGCGAACCGCCAGAACGTGCTGGGCAGTGACCTGAAGCAGCGGCGCATTGTGGCGTTTGCGACCCACGGGCTGGTGGCGGGGGATTTGCCGGGGCTGGACCAGCCCGCGCTGGCGCTCTCACCGGCACCGGGCAAGTCGATCACGGACGGGCTGCTCAAGCTGGAGGACATCCTCAAACTCTCGCTGGATGCGGATCTGGTGGTGCTGTCGGCCTGCAATACCGCCGCCGCCGATGGCACCGGTGCCGAGGCAGTGTCCGGGCTGGGTCGGGGCTTTTTCTATGCGGGTGCGCGCTCCGTGCTGGCCACGCACTGGCCGGTGGAAACGGTGTCGGCCCGCGAGCTGGTGACGCATCTGTTTGAGCGCTATACCAAGGACCCGCTACTCACGCGCGCGCAGGCGCTGAACCGTGCCATGCTCGACTTGATCGATACCGATGTCGCCAAAGATGGTCAGGGCCGCGCCGTGATGGCCTACGCTCACCCGGCCTTCTGGGCGCCCTATGCGCTGTATGGGGATCCGGGGCGCTGACAAGGCCACGAGCGAGGAACACCATGGGCGGCTTCATCCACGTGCTGCTGATCAACGCGGTCGTGGTGGTGGTGCTGCGCATCATCTGCCGCTGAGCCGCCTTGGCACAGGTGCTGTGGTCGCCCGAGGCCTCAGGCTGCGCTTCTAGAATGCAGCCCATGATCGACACCAGCCTGATGGCCGGGGCCCTGGCCGGGCGCATGACGCTGCGGCTCAATGCAGCCCCGAGCGAAGCACCCCTGCCCCCGGGCCGCCATGCCCTGACCTTGCCCGAAGGTCGCGAGGCAGTGCTGGTGGTGCCCGAAGGGCTGGAGGCCGGGCAGCCCGTGCCCCTGCTGGTGATGTTCCACGGCGCGGGCGGCGAGGCCAACAAGGTGCTGCCCCACCTGGTGCGCCATGCGCGGGCCCGGCGCTTCCTGCTGCTGGCGCCGCAGTCCATGTTCCCCACCTGGGACATCGTGATCGGCGGCCATGGGCCGGACCTGGAACGCCTGCAGGCCGCGCTGCACCAGGTGGCAACTCACTTTGCGCTCGATACGGGGCACTTGGCTTTCGCGGGGTTTTCGGACGGCGGCAGTTATGCGCTGTCGGTGGGGCTCACCAACGGCGATATGGTGAGCCACGTGATCGCGCTGTCGGCGGGGTTCATGAACACCTTCACCCGGCACGGTTCGCCACGGGTGTTCCTGGCGCACGGGCGCGCCGACACGCAGCTGCCCTTCGAGACCAGCGCCGGGCCCCATGCACAACGCCTGCTGGCCGACGGCACCGACCTGACGCTGCTGCCCTTCGATGGCGACCATGTCATCGTGCCCTGGGTGGTGGAGCGGGCGATCGGCTTTTTCCTGGGGCCGCAGGAAAGCGGCCCGGGCGCGTAAAGCGTCGCCGCGGGGTGGCAAAATCCCCGGTCCTTCGCAGCCGGCCTCCGGCACCCGCCCCGCTTCATGACACGTCCCCTCCCCGGCACCCTCGGCATCGACTTCGGCACCTCCAACTCCGCCATGGCCTGGGCCGAGCCCGGGGGCACGGCGCGCCTGATCCCGCTGGAGGGCGCCGCCACGGCCATGCCCACCGCCGTGTTCTACAACCACGAAGACCACAGCACCCACTTCGGGCGCGACGCGGTGACGCAATATCTGGAAGGCACCGAGGGGCGGCTGATGCGCTCGCTCAAGAGCCTGCTGGGCAGCCCGCTGCTGCTGGAGACCACGGTCATCAATAACCGGCAGGTGAGTTTTCAGGAGATCATCGCCACCTTCCTGGCCACGCTGCGCGAGCGCGCCACCGGGGCGCTGGGCGCGGCGCCCACCCGCGTGGTGATGGGGCGGCCGGTGCATTTTGTGGACGACGACCCCGAGCGCGACGCGATGGCACAAGCGTCCTTGCTGCAGGCCGCGCAGGCGGTGGGCTTCACGGACGTGCGCTTCCAGCTGGAGCCGATTGCTGCGGCACTGGACTACGAGCGCCGGCTGGACCGCGAGAGCACGGTGCTGGTGGTGGACCTGGGCGGCGGCACCTCGGACTTCACCGTGGTGCGGCTCGGGCCGCAGCGCATGAAACACACCGACCGCAGCGCGGACGTGCTGGCCACCACGGGCGTTCACATCGGCGGCACGGACTTCGACCACAAACTGAGTCTGGAGCAGGTGATGCCGCTGCTGGGCTACCGGCACATCGGCCCCGAGGGGCGCGAGGTGCCCAGCCGCATCTTCTTCGACCTGTCTACCTGGCATCTGATCCACTGGCTGTACCAGCCGCGTGCCCTGGCCCAGGCGCAGGCGCTGTGGACCAACTACACGGACATCACCCTGCACCAGCGCCTGATGCGCGTGCTGCAGGAGCGCCACGGCCACCGCATCGCCCACGAGGTGGAGCAGGCCAAGATCCGCTGCTCGCAGACGGATGCCGATGCGACCATGGACCTGTCGGATGTGGAGGCCGGCCTGGCCGCCCGGATGACGGTGGCCGGCATGCAGGAGCAGCTGCACCCCCTGCTGGAACGCACCGTGGCCTGCGCGCGCGAGTGCGTGCGACGCGCGGGTGTGAGCGACCAGGCCCTGGCCGCCATCTACCTCACCGGCGGCTCCTCCGCGCTGCGGCCTTTTCAGCGGGCCTTGCAGGCAGAGTTTGCGGGCGTTCCGCTGGTGGAAGGCGACCTGTTTGGCGGGGTGGCGTCGGGGCTGGTGTACAGCGCGGGCTAGGCGCCTGACAGGCTCCACGTGCGCTTTACCTGGCAGACAAGTGGGCACCCCATAATTTGCCCATGACTACCCTTTTCCAGTTCGGCGAACACCACCCTGACTACCCGGTCCGCGTCATCAACGAGCGCGAAGCCCGGGCCGGGGCCGGCATCCTGTTCTTCCTGGCGCTGATCGCCTTCATGAACGCCTGGCTGAGCGGCGACTTCGCGCCGACCAAGCTGGTGGTGGTCGGCTTCTTTGCGGACTTTTTCATCCGGGTGCTGATCAATCCGCGCTACTCGCCCAGCCTGGTGCTCGGGCGCATTGCCGTGCGCAATCAGATCCCCGAATACGTGGGCGCGCCGCAAAAGCGTTTTGCCTGGGCCATCGGCCTGGCCCTGGCCACGCTGATGCTCTACCTGGTGGTGTTCAACAACATCAAGGGGCCGATCAATATGCTGACCTGCTCCCTGTGCCTGCTGCTGCTGTTCTTCGAAACGGCCTTCGGCATCTGCATCGGCTGCAAGCTCTACACGCTCTTCAACCGGGAACGGGCCCAGCTGTGCCCGGGCGGCGTGTGCGAGGTGAAGGACCGCCAGCCGATCCAGTTTGTCTCCGGCGCACAGTACGCCGCCGTGGGTGTTTTTCTGGTGGGCCTGTCGATTGCCGCGACCCTGATACCGCAGGCTCCGGCGGCATCAGCCGCTGCCGCGGCAGATGGCACGCCGGCGCAGCCAAGAAGTGCGGCCGAAGAAGAGCGCTGCCGCGTTCCTGAATTCGCCAAGAAGATCGGACACGAGGAAAAGTGGAAGCTGCACAACGGCTGCAAGTGATGCCCCAGGGCAAGAAGCCACCCCTGCGTTGCGCAGGAGCCTGCGGCCGAACTGGCACCGATCTGGAGCCATGCTGAACAGAACCCCGACGCGCGCTGCGTTGCCCTAGAGCTGCCCGTACTGGGTACCACCCGTCTTGTCCGAGGCCTGCAGCGGGACCATGTCGGATTCGTAGTCCAGGTGCTCGACGGAGATGGCGCCAAGCAGGCCGGGCTGGGTATCGCCACGCGAGAGGCGATGACGCGCGGCTGAAGCATCAGCGGGCACCTCGCGCCGCGGCACGGCCTTTTCGCTGCGGGGATCCAGCGGACCGTCACCGGCACGGCGGCTGTGCACGAAGGTGGATTCGACCTCGTTCACTCGCCAGAAGATGCCATCCAGACTGAGGTCTGCACGCTCCTGCGTGCGCTTCTTGATGAACGCCTCGACCTGGTTGAAACCCACGGACATGCCGCTCATCTTGGGCTCGAAGCTGTTGGTGACTTCGACCATGGCAACGAAGCGGTGATGTCGCGGATCCACGTTCATGACCCTGAACTTGTACATGCTGGGGATCACCTCCAGCTGCAGCAGGCTCTCGCGGATGGACTGGTACAGCATCTCGCGCCGGTAGGCCATGCGCTCGGACAGCGACATGCGCGCGGGGTTCGTCTCAGGGGGCGTGGAATCGGGCGCCTCACTGGGCTTGGACGACGGTCTCTTGAGGAAGGAAAACATGGCAGTCCGTTCTTGAGAGTCTCGGTGGCATCGCTGACTAATCTACCACTTTGCTCCGGCGCCGATTCCCGGGATCCCTAGAAGAAGCGCCGATAACCCAGCGTCACGTAATCCTGCCCGTTGGCGCCGTAGTTGTTCAGCAGGTCGTAGATGGTGCAGCGGTGGTGCAGGCGCAGGAAGACTTCATGCTCCCGCGCCTTGGGCGAGGAGAAGGCCAGCTCCAGCATCAGGAAGTTCAGGTGGCGAGTGCCCTCGCCGCCGGGGCCGCGCTCCAGCGGGCTCACTTTGGTGTTGTACGAATAACCCAGGGGGCCGGCGCGCACGCTGGTGGGCAGCACGCTGTTCCAGGGGAAACCGCTCCAGCGCACCACGGGCGCAATGGCGAATTCCTGCAGGGTGGCTTGGCCGAACTGGTGGCCGACCATGCCGTCGATTTCCAGGGACAGCGGCCACTCCTTGGCGCGCCAGACCGTCTTGCTGGCGGTGATGGCCACGATGTACTGGTTGAGGTAGTTGGCCCGGCCCTGGCTGAAACCGGCGGGCTCGGAGTCGTAGTACTGGCCGCCGTAGAAGCCGATGCTCCAGTCCTTCTCCTCGGCCCGGACCGCGGCCGGCAGCAACAGGCCCGCGCAAAGCGTCAGGCTCAGCGCCACACCAAGGCCTGGCCTGCGGCGAGGTGGGCGAGCTGACGGTGCGGCCAGGGTGAAGGAAGATTCCATGTTCATCAGCTTAGTCCTTCGGGCGGCCCGCTGCAATTACCCATCCTTCTGTGGGGGATGAGGCGGCTGCCACGCCCCGGAACTCAGCCCGCCGCCAGCACCCGGTTGCGCCCGCCCTGCTTGGCGGCATACAGCGCCTGGTCGGCGCGCTGCACGAGGGCGGCGGCCGACACGGCGGCATCCCCCTCGCCCACCGCCGGCAACAGCGCGGCGCCGATGGACACCGTGATGCGCAGCGGCTCGGCCACTTTGACGGGCATGCTCTGCGCGGCGATCACGCGGCGAATGCGCTCGGCGGTGTCCAGCGCCGAGGCCAGGGGCGTGGCCGGCAGCAGCAGCACGAACTCTTCGCCACCGTAGCGGGCCACCACGTCGCTGCCGCGCAGCTGTGCGCGGATCAGCCGCGCCACGTAGCGCAGCACGGCGTCGCCGGCGGGGTGGCCGTGGGTGTCGTTGATGCGCTTGAAGTGGTCCACGTCCAGCATCAGGCAGACCAGGGGCAGCTTGCTGCGGCGCGCGGCCTGCACTTCCTCCAGGCAGCGCGCTTCGAAATAGCGGCGGTTGTGCACGCCGGTCAGGCCGTCGGTGAGGCCGGCGAGCTTGAGGCGTTCGGTGGCCAGGGCGCTGTCCAGGCAGACAGCCACCAGCGCGGCCAGGCGCTCCAGGAAGTCGGTGCTGCTGCCTGCGGCAAAGCGCGATGCATCGCGGCTGCCCAGGTTGAGGCTGCCGATGTAGGCGCCGCGCAGCACCAGTGGCAGCAGGGCCACGGTGGCCAGCGCTGCGCACTGCCCTTCGAACAGGAAGTCATGCGCGGCCGTGGGCGGGCCCAGCAGGGGGCGGGCGCCTGCCGCATAGATCTGCTGCAGGGGCTGTTCGGTGTGCAGGAAATGCAGGCTGCCGGGCGCGCCGCCATCGCCCAGGATGCGCGCGACTTCGTGCTGCGCGTCCACCAGGGCCAGGGTGACGCAATCCAGCTCGAAGAGCGCGGGGTAGTCCTGCAGCAGCGTCCGCAACAGCTCAGCCAGCGAGGCCGCGCCGATGACCTTGCGTTCGAGCTGGTCGAAACGGCGCAGCTTGTCCTGGTTGAGGCGGGCCTCGGCGATCAGGCCGTCGAGCTGCTCGCGCAGGCGCCGGTTCTCGGCCTGCAGCAGGGCGACCGACAGGCGCGCGGGGGCGCCCGTGGTGTCCGGCGCATGGGCGCCGCTCCCTGTCCCGTTCTTATGCATGCCTGAATGGTAACGCGCCGTTGATGACACCAGAAAGAAGGGCCGGCGCACCCTGGCCGGATTGACCACCCCACCGGCTCACGATCAGAAGGTTTTCCTCTCACGCGCAGATCGTCGGACAGTCACTCCGGGTTTCCGTGCTGGGTCTCGGACATGCAAGCGACTCACTCTGCCTTGAGACCGGCGGTCTGGATGGCTTTGCGGTTGAGTTCGATGTCCTTCACGAGGAAGGCTTGGAACTCCTGAGGATTGAGGAAGGTCGGCACCGCGCCATTGGTCTCGAAGGCAGCCTTCAGCTCGGGCTGCCTGATGGCCTGCTCGCTGATCTCCAACAGTTTGCGGGTGACGCTCTGGGGCAGGCCCTTGGGCGCCAGCAGGCCGATCCAGCCGGAGAATTCGTAGCCGGGCACGGTCGAGGCCAGGGAAGGCGCGTCACCCACCGGCTTGTGACCCGGCCCCATGCTGTGCCCCAGCAGGCGCAGCCGCCCGGCCTTGACCAGGGACATGGCGGCAGGCGCCGGCGTCAGCACCCAGTCCGTCTCGCCGGCCACCACCGATGCCACGCCCTGGCTGCCGCCCTTGTAGGGAACGTGCAGGGACGTGAAGCCCGCGGCATTCTGGAAGGCCACCCCGGCCAGATGGCTGGCCGAGCCGGGCCCCGCCGAGGCCATGTTCGTCTTGTCCCCCTTGGACCGGGCGTAGGCGATGAGTTCAGCCGTGGTCTGCACCGGCAGCGCCGGGTTGACCACCAGGACATTGGGCAGCAAGGCAAAGACGGCCATCAGATCCAGGTCGCGCAGGGGGTCGTAAGGCACGGCTTTCTGCAGGAGAGGTGCCGTGGTGATGGCGCTGGTCGATCCGACGATCAGGGTGTAGCCGTCCGGGGCGGCCCGGCGGCCGGCCTCCACACCGATGGCGCCGGCCGCGCCCGCGCGGTTGTCCACCACCAGGGATTGCTGCAGCAACGGAGCCATGCGCGCGGCCACGGCACGGCCTATGGTGTCGACGGAGCTGCCGGGTGCATTGGGCACGATGAGCTGGATGCTGCGGCCGGGATAGAGCTCCTGCGCGCCGGCGGGCAGGACCTGCGTGGCGGCGATGGCTGACAGGGTGCCCAGGAAACCCCGGCGGGATGCACGAGCGATCTGCGAGTTGTTCATGACTGTCTCCTTGATGAACGAATAGACACAGGACACGGACGGAAAAACGGCGTCCAGCATCCCTGGCGGAATGCTGGACGCACGCGCCCTCGCTCAAGCGCCTCAATGCGCGTAACGCAACACCAGGCTGGCCGCACCCAGGGCCTTGCCCTTGAGCGCTTCCATCAGTTCGGCCTTGTTCAGGCCGGGCGGCAGCGCATCGGGCGCCAGCGAGGTGGCGATCAGCGTGTAGACGTAGTGCTGGGGCGCGTTGCCGCGCGGCGGGCAGGGGCCGAGGTAGGCCATGCCCAGCGTGTTCTTGCCCGCCACCAGCTTGCTGCTGGACGCACTCGCCTCGCCTTCGGCCAGGCCCGTCACGGTGGGCGCGATGCCATAGGCTGTCCAGTGGTTCACACCCAGGCCAGCACGGCCGGCCTGGTCGTCCATCACGATGGCAAAGCTGCGCGTGCCTGCGGGTGCGCGCACCCAGCTCAGGGCGGGCGTGATGTTCTCGCCCACGCAATTGGGGTTGGCCGGGTTCTTGCCCGCATTGGCTTTGTCGAGCATGGCGTTGTCGGCCCGGCCCGGCGATGTCAGGGTGAAGCCGGTGGCGCTGGGTGGCGCGCTCGACGGGCTGGCACAGGCGGCCAGCAGGCTGGCGCCCGCCAGCAGCAGGCCTGACTGGAGCACGCGACGCAGGGTGTGTGTGATACGCATGACGTGCTCCTTCACTCGGCCTGGACGCCGATGGTCTTGACCACCGATGCCCAGCGCTCGCGCTCTCCGCGCATGAAGGCGTCGAACTCCGCCACCGACATGCGCTGCGCGGCGATGGAGCCCAGCGACATCATCTTCTGCACCACCTCGGGCTGGCTGAGGACGGACTCCAGATCGCGGTTGACACGGGCCACCACCTCAGGCGGTGTGCCGGCCGGCGCGAAGAGACCGTTCCAGCCTGTGTACTCGAAGCCCGGGAAGCGCTCGGCCAGCGTGGGCACGGCGGGCATCTCAGCCAGGCGTTCCGAGGTGCTGACGGCCAGCGCGCGCAGCTGGCCGGACTTGACGTAAGACGCCAGCGCCGCGTTGGGCAGGCAGACCAGAGGCACGCGGCCGCCGATCACGTCCTGCAGGGCATCGGTGGCCTTGGTGTAGGGGACGTGGTTGAACTTGACGCCGGCCAGATTGGCCACGTAGTCGGCCAGCATGCCCGAGAAGGTCTTGGGGCCTTCGGTGGCGATGGCCACGGCACCGGGCTGAGCCTTGGCCGCGGCGATCACTTCACCCAGGTCCTTGGCGCTGTAACCGGCCGCAGTGGCGATCACGAAGGGGCTGCGGCCCACCAGGCGCACCGGCACGAAGTCCTTCACCGGGTCGTAAGGCATGGACTTGAAGGTGTAGATATTGGTGACCATGGCAGCGGTGGTACCGAAGTAGTAGCTGTAGCCATCGGCCGGCGAACGGGCCGCGGCCTGCGCGCCGATGAGGTTCTGGCCACCCGGGCGGTTCTCCACGACCACGGGCTGGTTCCAGACCTTGGCCAGCTGGTCGCCGACGTAGCGGGCAATGATGTCGGGGCCCGCGCCTGCGGGCTGCGAGAGGATGAATTTCACGGGCCGGTTGGGCCAGACGCCGGCCTGGGCCCAGGCGGCGGGAACGGCCGTGGCCAGCAGGCTGGCCTGAACAAAGTCTCTGCGTTTCATGGGTGTCTCCTCGTGGGTCTGTCGTTGTAAAACCTGTCGTCGTTCAAACCTGAAGCTCTCAGAAAGCCGCCAGCGCCGCCAGTTGGGCCGACAGCTGCTGCGCATCGGATGCCACGCCGTAGACGTAGTGGTCGGGGCGCACCAGGGCGGCCATGCAGCCCTGGCGCTCGAACCAGCGGGCTAGCACGCCTTCGGTCTCGGTGCAGCCGGGTGTGCCGAGCTGAACCACCGTGAGACCGGGGCGCGCCTGCACACGCGCCTGCTGGCACAGGGCGGCGTCGGCATGGCGATCGAGGACCAGCAACCAGCCGCTGCCCAGCACGTCGTCCATGCGCCGGGGCTCGCCCTCGCCCGCCTTGAGCCAGGGTTGCGGAAAGAGGGTGCCGCGCGCGGGGTGCAGCTGTGCGGCCAGCAGGCCGGCGCGCAAAGCGGGCTGTACGTCCTGGCGCGGCGTGGGCTGGACCACACCGCCGCATTCGGCCAGCAGCCTCGCATCGCGATCGCGGGCGCGCACGGGGTCACGCTCGCAGATGATCTGCCCCAGGGCCTTGATGCGCGTGGTCAGGTCGATGACATGGGCCTTGCGCTCCTCGCCGTAGCTGTCGAGCAGGCGTTCGGGCGCGCCGGCCTGCAGCACGGCCTGCAGCTTCCAGCAGAGGTTGGCCACGTCGCGCACGCCCTGGCACATGCCCTGACCGAGGAAGGGCGGCTGCTGGTGGGCGGCGTCGCCGGCGACGAAGACGCGGCCGCTGCGCCACTGGCTGGCCACCAGGGCGTGGAAGCGGTAGCTGGCCTGGCGCCACAGCGTGGCATCGGCCGGCGTGAGCCAGGGTGCCAGCAGCTTCCAGGTGCCTGCGGGCGTGGCAACGTCTTGCGGGTCTTCCCCGGGGTTGATGGAGATTTCCCAGCGGCGGTGCTTGCCAGGGCAGATCAGGTAGGTGCTGGGGCGCTCGGGCTTGCAGTACTGCACGCTGGTGGTGGGCAGCTTGGCCAGTCCCTTTTCATTGACCAGCACGTCCACCACCAGCCAGGGTTCGTCGAAGTCCAGGTCTTCGAGGCTGATCCCGACCTGGCTGCGCACGGTGCTCGACGCCCCGTCGCAAGCGATGACGTAGCGCGCCTGCACGGTGGTGCTGCCGCCGTCATCCCCCTCAAGCGTGAGCGTGGCGCGGTCCGCATCCTGCGTGATCTGCGTCAGCGTCTGGCCCAGTTCCACCTTGACCGAGGGGAAGGACAGCGCGTGCTCGCGCAAGATACGCTCGGCCGGCGGCTGGGTGAAGACGATGGACGGCGTGTGGCCCAGCGGGTAAGGCGGCGCCACGGTGGACATGCGCTTGATGACCTGGCCATCGACACCGTAGTAGACCGAATCGGTGAAGGGCTCGGTGTAGGGCTTGATCTTTTTCGCCACGCCCATCTGCTGGAACAGGCGGATGATCTCGTGGTCCAGCGCGATGGCGCGAGGCTTGTCGTAGACGTCGCGCAGCTTGTCACACACGTAGGTGTGGATGCCCTGCGCCCCCAGCAGGCCGGCCGCGACCGCGCCCGAGGGGCCGAAGCCGACGATGGCTACGTCGTAGATGCGCTGCTTCGCGGCCGCCATGCTCAGACCTCGTCCTCGATGGTGTTGCGCAGCACGCCGATGTTCTCGATCTCGATCTCGACCACGTCGCCGTGCCTCATCCACACCGGGGGCGTGCGCGCCTGGCCCACACCGGAGGGTGTGCCCATGATGATGAGGTCGCCGGGCTCCAGCGTCATGCACTCGGTGATGAGCGTGATGGTCTCGGCCACGCCCCAGATCATGTCGCGGGTGTTGGCGTCCTGCATGACCTGGCCGTTCAGGCGCGCCTGGATGCGCAGGTCGGTGGCACCCGCGGGCAGCTCGTCGGCCGTGACCAGCACGGGGCCGAAGGGACCGGTGCGGTCGAAGTTCTTGCCGATGGTCCACTGCGGTGTCTTCTTCTGGTAGTCACGCACCGAGATGTCGTTGAAGACGGAATAGCCGAAGACCGCGTCGAGGGCGTTGTCCATGGTGGCGTGTTTCACGGTCTTGCCGATCACAACGGCCAGCTCGGCTTCGTAGTCCAGGCGCTCGGACACCTTGGGGCGCAGGGCCTTGGCATTGGGTGCCAGCAGCGAGGAGTTCGCGCGCATGAAGAACGAGGGGTAGACCGGCTTGGCGTGCCCGCCTTCCTTGGCATGCTCGAAGTAGTTCAGGCCCAGGCAGACGATCTTGCCGGGCTCGGGCATGACGGGAGCGAGCTGCAGGCTGGCCAAGGGCAGGCGCGGCGCGCCGGAGGCGATGGCGGCTTTGGCCGCGCCAACCAGATCCTGGCCCTGGCGCAGCGCGGTGCGCAGGTCGGCGCTGATCTGGGGCTGGGCCTGGTTGAGGTCGATGACCTCGTTGCCGGTGACGACGCCCAGGCGCTGCTCTTTGCCCTGGGTGTAAGTGATGAAACGCATGAAGACTCCTGGAGAAAATCAAGAAACGAAAACGATGGCTTTTTGCGCCTGCTTCAGGCGCGCGCTGGGCGGCTGCGAGATGCCCCACTGGTCCACTCGGCCCGGGGGCCAGGTCCAATCCGAAGGCTGACCGGCCTGGTAGCTGTCGTCGACCTGCTCGACTTCGGCGGTGTATTCGATGACCACGTCGAAGGGGCCGACGAAGTAGTTGAAGGCGTTGTCGCCGGGGCCGTGGCGCCCGGGGCCCCACTCGATGCCGTAGCCCGCGTCCTTCATGCGGCCGCCGCCGCGCATGACGGACTCCAGGTCGGGCATGAGGAAGGCGATGTGGTTGAGCGCGTCGTTGTCGGTGTCGCCCAGGGCGATGCTGTGGTGGTCGCTGTTGCAGCGCATGAAGGCCATGATGCGGGTACGGTCCGAGAGCGAGAAGTCGAAGACCTGCTCCATGAAGGCGCGCGTGGCCTCCACGGCGTGGCTGTTGAGCACGG
The DNA here is from genome assembly GCA_030695415.1 of Hylemonella sp. Taxonomy (GTDB): domain Bacteria; phylum Pseudomonadota; class Gammaproteobacteria; order Burkholderiales; family Burkholderiaceae_C; genus Hylemonella. The sequence goes on along the minus strand of JAUYQZ010000004.1, from coordinate 20,284 downwards.
CGTGGGCCAGTCGCACCGGGCGGTCTTTCACTTCATGCGCATCCGCGTGCAGCTCGTCGCCATGCACCAGGCGGAAGATGCGGCCGTCGGGATCGACCACGGTGATGGCGGTGCCGCCGCCGGGTTCCTGCACGGGTGCAAGCGGCCCCAGCACGCGGCCGCCCGCTGCGGTGACGCGCTGCGCCACCTCATCGAGGGCGGCACGGCTGCGCGCACGCAGCGTGACGTTGCGGATGCGCGCCGGGCCCGGCGCGAGGTGCAGGGCCAGCAGGTGGTGGTCGGCGCCGGTGCCGCGCAGGTAGAGAGCATCACCCGTGCGGGCGGCCACGGTGAGGTTCCAGGTGCCGGTGTAGAAGGCCTCGGCCTGCGCCAGGTCGGGCACGGTGAGGGCTACGCTGCGCAGCGCGGCCACGCGGGAGGAGGCATGGGTCATGGCTTGGTTCCTTGGGTATCGGGCGCCAGGCCCAGGAAACGCCGGGCGTTGGCCTGCGTCAGCTGGTCGACGATGGTCTCGTCAAAGCCGGCGGCGCGGATGCTCGCTATCGGGCGGGCGTCGTGGAAGTTGAAGGGGTAGTCGGTGCCCACCATGAGCTGGCTGGCGCCGAAGGTCCGCACCAGGTGCTGCAGCGTGGGCGCGTCAAACACCAGGGTGTCGTAATAGAGTTCACGCGCCTGCTCGGCGGGTGACTTCAGCACGCTGTCCTTCAGCGCGGGGAAGACGCTCATGGCCTGCTGCAGGCGCGGCAGCAGCATGGCCAGGGTGCCGCCGCCGTGGCTGAAGGCCAGGCGCAGGCCGGGCACCTTGGCCAGCAGGTTGCCGGTGAGCACGGAGGCGGCGGCCAGGCCCACGTCGGTGGGATAGGCCAGCACCTGCTGCAGCGGCGGCGGGCCGACCAGGCGGTCCATTCCGGCCGGGCGCAGCGCGTGCACGAAAACCGGCATATCGAGCGCGGCACAGGCTTCGAAAAAGGGCAGCCAGCGCGGATCGCCCATGACCACGCCGTTGATATTGCTGCCGATCTCCACACCCTTGAGGCCCAGCTGGTCCTTCAGATAGTGCAGTTCGGTCATGGCCAGGTCCAGGTCCTGTAGCGGCACGGCGCCCAGGCCGATGAGCTGGCCGCCGGACTCGGCCACCATGCTGGCGATCTGCTCGTTGAGGAAACGCACCAGCTGCGCGCCGGCGGCGGGCGCCAGCCAGTAGGACAGCAGCTCGGGCATGGGCGAGATGGCCTGCAGTTCCAGGCCCATCTCCTCGAAATCAGCGAGGCGGCGCGAGGTGGTCCAGCTCTTGTCGGAGACGGTGCGATAGTTCTTGCCATCGATCATCACGCTGCGGTGATGGCAGTCCTGCGCGGGCGCCATGGAGGGCCAGCCGCTGGGTGCGGCACCTCCCAGATACGAGGGGAATTCACCGGGAATCACGTGGGCGTGGACATCCACGCCGCAGTAGCAGGGCATGTCAGGCCCTTCTCAAGCAGCAATCAGGCCGGCAGACTCGATGCCAGCCATGCAGATGGCCTCATCCTCATCCCCCGTTCCGCCGCTGGCGCCCACGGCGCCCAGCAGTTCGCCGACCGCGTTCCTGATGAGCACGGCGCCGGTCTGCGGCAGGAATTTGCCACCGGCAGTGGCGGCGAGGGACACGAAGAAGTTGGGATTGTCCTTGGCGCGCTGGCCCAGCAGCCGGCTGGAAACGCCCATGCCCACAGCGCCCCAGGCCTTGGCCTGGGCGATGTCGAAGCGGAACATGCTGGCGCCGTCCTCGCGGGCAAAGGCTTTCAGATGGCCGGCTTCGTCCAGCACGGCGATGCCCATGGGCTTGTAGCCAGCGGCCTTCGAATGGGCCAGGGCGCCAGCAATGATCTGCTGCGCCTGCGCCAGCGTGAGCGTTTTCACCTTGACAGTCTCCTCGTGGGTCGGATCCGTCTTGATGCGGATCAATTTTCTGATGACGGTGAGTCTAGGGAGACCAGGATCATTGATCTAGTCGATTCCACAAATACATAGAATCCATGGCATGGATATACGATCGGTCGATCTGAACCTGCTGGTGGTGTTCGACGCCATGCTGCAGCACCGCAACGTGACACGCGCCGGCGAGGCCCTGGGCCTGAGCCAGCCGGCCATGAGCGCGGCGGTGGCCCGGCTGCGCGTGCTCTTCAACGACCCGATGTTCGTGCGCGCCGGCGCCCTGATGAACCCCACACCGCGCGCCGAGAGCCTGGGCGCGGTGATCCGGCCCATCGTGCAGACCATCGAGTCCGAGATCCTGCAGCCCTCGGCCTTCGATCCGGCCACCAGCCAGCGCGGCTACACGCTGCTGACGCCGGATATCGCCGAGATGAACTTCCTGCCGCGCCTGCTGGCCCATCTGGCCGAACATGCGCCGCAGATCAATCTCAAGACCCTGGCCATGCCGCGCCATGCCGCGGCCTCGGCACTGGAGTCCGGCGCGGCCGAGCTGGCCATCGGCTATTTCCCCGACCTGCAGAAGGCGGGCTTCTACCAGCAGCGCCTGATCCGCAGCTCGCATGTCTGCCTGCTGCGCAAGGGCCACCCCCTGGGCCGGGGCAAGCTGACACTGCCCCAGTTCCTCAAGGCCTCGCACGCGGTGGTCAAGCCCGATGGCCGCGAGCACGTGTTCGAGCAGTTCCTGCAGGCCAAGGGCATCCAGCGGCGCGTGGTGGTGGAGTTGTCTCATTTCATGAGCCTGCTGCCCATCGTCGAGACCTCGGACCTGATCGCCACCGTGCCGCGCGACCTGGCGGAGTTCTTCGTGCAGCACGGCGAGGTGCGCTATGTCGACACCCCGATGAAATCACCGGTGATCGACGTGCACCTGTTCTGGCACCAGCGCTTCCAGAAGGACCCGGCCCATGTCTGGCTGCGCAAGCAGATCCACGAGCTGTTCCGGCAGGATTAACGGCTGGTCGCCAGCAGCACCTCGACCGACTTGAGCCAGCGCACGTGGCGCGGACCGGGACGCACGTCCTGCAGGGAGCGCAGCGCGGGAAAGCCGTCGCGCGCCAGCAGATCCTCATCGCCATGGTGCAGCAGCACCAGCACGTCATCCCCCAGGCGTGTGTTGTAGAGCTCGCCCCAGGAGAAGACCGTCTGATAGCCATCCTGTGCCGTGAGCAGCACATAGGCGCGGCGCACCGAATGGCGGTCGGAAGCCAGGCCCGCCTGGTCGAGCAGCGCGCGCAGCGGAATGCCGCGCATCAGCACGGTCTGCGTCACTTCGCGGCCGTCGACGATGACACTGCGCTTCTCCGTGTAGTCCTTCTGCGGCAGGGCCCGAAGGTCCTGCGCAGTAAGCATGAGCTTGTGCTGCACCATGCCGCCCACCTGCAGCAGCACAGGATCGGCCGCCTGCACGAGGCTCACCCAGCAGCCCAGCAGGAACAGCAGGGCTTTCGCTCTCATGGCCGGCCGAAACCGTAACGCTGCAACTGGGCCTGGCCTTGGCTCGAGAGAACGTAGGCCACGAAATCGCGCGCGGCGCGCGGCGCGTCGCTGCGTACCGTGAGCCCGTAGGCGGCGCCCACCTGCAGTTCTGTCGGCACCTGCACGATCTTCAGGCGCGACACTTCACGCTGTGAGGCCACGGCATTGGTGCAGTAGGTCAGGAACACGTCGGCCTGGCCTTCGTCCATGACCCAGGCATAGGTGCCGCGACCGGCCGGCGGTTTGGGCGAATCGGCGCCGCCGGTGAGCTTGAGCGCTTTGGCATCGAGCAGCACGTAGCTGCCCGTGCGCAGGGCGTCGGCCTTGCGGAACAGGGCCCAGGCGTAGTCGCCCGAAGGGTCAGCCTTGGGGGTGGAGGTGCCCACACGCACATCGGGGCGCAGCAGCGTGGCCAGCAGCGTTTCGGGCGTGGCGCCGACGTGGGCTGCCGTCAGCGCGCACAGGCTGTTGCGTGCGAAGACCTGCGGCGCCGCCCAGCCCCCGCGTGTGGCCAGGCGCTGCGGATGATCCGTGTCGGCCGAGGCGAAGACCATCGCACCCTCGCCTTGCTCGATGCGCTGGCGCAGCAGGCCGGAGGCGCCGAAGGTCAGCGCAATCTTCTGGCCGCCGCGCGCCTCGTAATCGGCGGCGATGGCGGTCAGCGCTTCGCGCAGGCTGCCGGCGGCGTAGACCGGCAAGGGTGCGGCGGCCTGCTCAGTCATGGCGCAGCCGGTGAGTGCCAGCGCGGCAGCGCCGAAGATGAACGCAATGCGCTTCATGTGGCACGGCCTGCTTTACTGGCCGGCATTGGGGAAGAACAGCTGCTCGCCACCGATCTTGTAGCCTGCAATGACGTTCTGGCCGGCGGGCGAGACGATCCAGTCGACGAACTTCTGCGCGTCAGCCAGCTTGACCTGCGGGTGCTTGGCGGGGTTGACCACCATCACGCCGTACTGGTTGAAGAGGCGCTTATCGCCTTCGACGAGGATGGCAAGATCGGCGCGGTTCTTGAAGTTGAGCCAGGTGGCGCGGTCGGCCAGCACGTAGGCGCCGCTGCTGGCGGCGATGTTGAGCGCCGGGCCCATGCCGCAGCCGCATTCCTTGTAGCCGCTGCCCTTGGCGTCCAGTCCGGCCATTTTCCAGAAACGCAGTTCGGCGGCGTGCGTGCCGCTCTTGTCACCGCGCGAGATGAAGGCGCCATTGGCGGCGGCGAGCTTCTTGAGCGCTTCGACAATGTCCTTGCCTTTGGTGGCGACCGGATCGGCCTTGGGGCCGATCAGCACGAAGTCGTTGTACATGACGGCCTGGCGCTTGAGGCCGAAGCCGTCGGCGACGAATTTCTCCTCGGCCACCTGGTCATGCACGAAGACCACGTCGGCGTCGCCGCGACGCGCCATGTCCAGCGCCTGGCCGGTGCCCAGGGCCACGACCTTGATGTCGATGCCGCTGGCCTTCTTGAACTCGGGCAGCAGGTAGGTGAACAGGCCCGACTGCTCGGTGGAGGTGGTGGACGACATCACGATGGTCTGGGCCGAAGCGGCCAGCGCAGCGACGGCCAGGGCGGCACCCAGGGTAGCCTTGAGGATGGTGGATTTGAAAGTCTTCATACGAGTTCTCCTTTGACAAACATTGCGGCAGATGGGGACACGGCCTGCAGCCGTAAGGGGTCGAAAAACTCCTGCACCGGCAGGTCGGCCAGCACATGGCCGAGTTCCATGTAGATGACACGGGTGGCCAGGCGCTTGACCTGGCCCAGGTTGTGGCTGGCAAAGACGAGGGTGACGGGCCGGCTGCCAGCGCCAGCCGCAAAATCGGCGATGAGCTGCTCGACCTCGCGCTTGGCATGCGGGTCCAGGCTGGCGGTGGGTTCGTCCAGCAGCAGCAGCCGGGGCCGCGCGATCAGGCCGCGCGCCAGGTTGACGCGCTGCTTTTCTCCGCCCGAAAAGGTGGCGGGCGGCACGCCCCACAGACGCTCGGGCACATTGAGCAGGCCCAGCAGTTCGCCGGCGCGTTGGCGCGCCGCTTCACGCTGCACGCCCTGCGCCACCAGTGGTTCGCACACCACGTCCAGCGCGCTGCGGCGCGGCAGGCAATGCAGGAACTGGGTGACAAAACCGATGTCGCGCTGGCGCAGCTCCAGCATGCGGTGCTCGGAGGCTTGCGCCAGGTCGGTGGTGTGGCCTGCCGCATCACGGTAAAGCATGCGCCCGCCCGATGGCAGGTAGGTGCGGTAGACGCACTTGAGCACCGAGGACTTGCCCGCGCCCGTGGGGCCGATGAGCGCGGTCAGCTGGCCGGCATGGACTTCGAGCTTGACGTTGGCGCATGAGGGAATCAGCTTGTTCTGCTCGTGCAGCTGGAAGTGCTTGCTCAAGCCTTCGACTTCAAGAATGGGTTGCATCACGGGGCTCCTTACAAGGCGGAGGCCACCAGCCGCTGGGTATAGGCGTGCTGGGGGTCTTCAAGAATTTGATCGGTCAGGCCCGACTCGATCACGCGGCCGTACTTCATGACCAGCGTGCGGCCCGCCAGCAGGCGGATGACGCCCAGGTCGTGGGTGACGACGATCATCGCGGTGTGCAGCTCCTGCTGGATTTCCAGGATCAGGTCCAGGATGCGGGCCTGCACCGACAGGTCCAGCCCGGTCGTCACCTCGTCCAGATACAGCAGCGGCGGCCGCGTGGCCAATGCCTTGGCAATCTGCACGCGCTGCTGCATGCCGCCCGAGAACTTTTTGGGCGACTCGTCCATGCGGTCGACCAGTACTTCGGTGCGGGCCAGCAACTGGCGCGCGCGCTCGCGGATTTCGCCGTAGTGGCTGATGTCGCTCATGAGCAGCCGTTCGGCAATGTTGCCGCCGGCCGAGACGTTGAAGTTCAGCCCCAGGTGCGGGTTCTGGTACACCATGCCGAAGCGGTGGTTGCGCAGCCAGCGCTGGCGGGCGGCGTTGAGCGCGAACATGTCCCACTGCTGCCCGCCCTGCGGGCCATCAAAGAAAATCGCCTCGCCCGCCGTGGGCGCATCGTCGAAAAACAGGGTTTTGACCACCGTGGACTTGCCGCTGCCGGACTCGCCCATGATGCCGAGAATCTCGCCTGCGTGCAGGTCCAGGCTCACGTTGTGGGCCGCCACCACCGAGCCGCAGTGCGGGCAGATGTTGGTGTCCGCCTCGGGGCCGGTGCTGTCAAAACACTGCGGACAGCCGCGGCCGTGGATTTTGGACAGACCACGGACTTCCAGGATTTTTTTCATGCGCGCATCTCCGTTGGGCTGGCGTGCGCGGCCAGTTGCTGGTCGCAGTAATCGGAGTCCGAGCACTGCCAGGTTTTGTGATCGCCCCCGTGGCCATCGCTCTGGATGATTTCGTCCAGAAAGGAACTGGTGGACCCGCAGCGCGCACAGGCGCGGCGCTGGCCATCGGCATCGCGGAAGTCCTCGACGCGAAACGGCACGTCGTCGAACACCAGCGGCTCGGCCTTGGTGTAGGGCGGCACCGCATAGATTTTCTTTTCACGTCCGGCGCCCAGCAGCACCAGTGCCTTGGACTGGTGCAACTGCGGCACGTCGTAACGCGGGATCGGACTCGGATCAATCACATAGTGCCCATTGATGCGCGTGGGGTAGCGGTGCGAGATGGTGATCTCGTCGAACTGCACGATGTCTTCGTACAGCTTGGTCAAGAGCCGCGCGTAGTCGCCCTCGCCATGCATCACCTTGCGCCGCGCTTCCGAGGGCTCAACCACCACCAGCGGGTCGGGGTACGGCACTTGCAGCACCAGCACCTGGTCTTCAGTCAGCGGCGTCTCGGGAATGCGGTGGCGCGACTGGATCAGCGTCGCTTCCTGCGTGCGCTCGGTGGTGTCGACGCCGGGGCAGGTCAGCTCGACAAACTGGCGCAAATTGACCGCGTTGACCGAATCGTCGGCGCCCTGGTCGATCACCTTGAGGCTGTCGTCCGGGCCGATCAGCGACAAGGTGACTTGCAGGCCGCCGGTGCCAAAGCCCCGGCCCATGGGCATTTCGCGCGAGGCGTAGGGCGTCTGGTAGCCGGGGATACTGATGGCCTTGAGGATGCAGCGGCGCACCTCGCGCTTGGCGTATTCGTCGAGAAAACCGAAGCTGTAGGCGGCTTCGTCTTGTGGCAGTTCGTAGCCGGGGTTCATGCCTTGACTCCTTGTGTGTCTGCAGCCTTGCCCTGCGTGGTGCGCAGGCGGTCCATATCGGACTGGAAGGTCACGTAGTGCGGCATCTTGTAGTGGCTGGCAAAACCCATCGAATCGACGCCGTCGACATGCAGCAGCACGAATTCCGGGTCTTCCGAGGGGTTGCTGGGGCCGTCGCGCATGCCTTTTTGCAGCGCGCGGTCGAGAATCGCCATGGCGATGGCCTTGACCTCGTTGTGCCCGAAGCAGGCGCCGTAGCCGAGGGTGAAAACGGGTGGCCCGTCGTTGTCATCGCTTTCGTACATGGCGACCACCTCGCACTCGGTCATCAGCACCTCGCCGGCCTCGATCAACTCACCGGTGACCGGGTGCGGCAGCATGACGGGCAGGTAGCCCACGCGCAGTTCGGCAATGGTCGGGTGCACGTCGCCGTAGCCGCGCATGTTGGAGTATGCAATGGCCAGCAGCGAGCCGGTTTCGGCCCGCGCCATCGTGGCCAGCGCCGCCGAGCGGGGCACCGGAAAGACCAGCGGCTCGCGGGTGATGTCAAAGGCATCCGCCGGCCGTGATGCCAGCGGCGGCAGCAAGCCGTCGGCGCGCAAGGCATCGAGCACTTTGGGGAAGGTGTCGGGCAGGTCCGCGCCCGGGCGCTGCCCCATGAAGCGGCTGGCAACGCTGCGAAACGCCTCGGGCGACTCGTCGGCCAGGTCCAGCCGCATCAGACGCAGGGCGTAATCGTAAGTCGGCCCGAGCATCTGTCCGCCCGGAATATCCTTGAAGGCCGACGAGATGCGCCGGATCAGGCGCATCTTCGAAGTGTCCTGCACCGGCATTTCCAGCAGGCGCGGCTTGGTCGAGCGGTAGGCGCGCAGGGCAAAAGCGGCTTCGAGCGTGTCGCCCTGCATCTGCTTGATGGCCAGTGCCGCCAGGCGCGGATGGTAGAGCCCGCCCTCGGACACCACACGCGAGGTCAGCAAACGCAACTGGTGCTCGATGGCGGACAGCGACAAGGGCGAGCCCGCAGCGCCTTCTGCCGTGCGCAGGGCTTCGACGGCGGCGTGCGAGCCTTCGATGGCGCGCCCGCCGCCTTTGATGGCAACATAACCCATTATTTTTCTCCTTGTGCGGTGCTGCGGGTGGCGGGCGTGATGGATGTGGTTCTGGGCAGGGCAAGGACGCGGCTGCGGTCGATCAGGACCAGGTCCACGCCCAGCGGGAAACCTTCGTTCCAGGCGCGACGGCGCTCGATCCAGGCGGGGTCCAGCCTGGCGATGGCCAGCGACTGGCTGGCGGCGATACCGGGGCCGGTCAACTGCCATGCGGAACCCTCGCCCAGCTTGGCGACTTGCAGCAAGATCGTGGCGCCCAGCTCGGGCGACTCCAGCGTGCCCAGGCTGGGCTCGAAGGCCGGTGGCAGGCTGCCATCGGCCACAATGAATTGCGCCCGTTCGGCGCCCGCCATGCGGGTTTGCAGGCGCTGGCGCGTCAGCATGTCGATCAGCTGCTGCGGGTCGGCCAGCGTGACCTCGCTGTCGACCAGCGTCGCCAGCGTCTGCGTCAGCGCGGCGTCGCCCGCCAGGGTTTCAATGCGGCCCGGAAAACTGAAGGCGCACATCAACTGGCGAAACACGCCTTGCTGGCGCTGCGGGCCCCAGGCTTGCAGGTCTTGGCCTGTCACTTCATTCATCATCATCCTCCGACGTACCCAGCAGTGAAAAATCGACGCGCGTGGTCGCCAATAAAGCTTGGCGCTGCGCTTTTTGTTCAGCCAGGCGCGCCAGTCCAACGGTCAGCACCGGCAGCGCTTCCTCATGGCCAGGCAACTGGCCCGCCAGCACGGCATCGATCACGGCGATGGCGCGTGCCAGGCTGGCGCGGTCGTCGAGCAACTGCGCCGCGCCTTCGGACAAGGTGCCGTCGGCGCTGGTCACGCGCACGCGGGCCACAGCCAGCGGCACTTCGCCAGGGTAATAGGCATCGCCCTGTGCGCTGTCGCGCAGCTTGAGCAGCGCCAGACCCGACTGGGGCAGTTGAACGTCTTGCACCGCGTGCTGTTCGCACAGACGGCGTGCCAGGGCGCGCACCGACTCGGGCGGGCAAGCCAGCAACAGACGCGGCCATTGGGCGCGCTCATGCGTCACATCCAAGGGGGGTGAAGAAGGCCTCATGCGCGGGCTCCTTGTTTCAGAAAATTGATGGAGATATCTAGATAAGCAGGTATCGGGAATCGGGTTTGCATCGTCATCGCCGCCTTCAGATCAGCTTGGCGCGCAATCGGGCCGAAAACTGGTCCAACACGAACACCGCAATGAAGATCGCCAGCAAAATGGTCGCGACATGCCCGTACTGGAACATGTCGAAGCGGCCCTTGAGTTCCTGGCCGATACCGCCCGCACCGACCAGGCCGATCACGGTGGCCATGCGCAGGTTGCGGTCCAGGATATACAGGGAGTAGGCGATGTATTGCGGCAAGACCTGGGGGATGACGCCGTACCACAGCGTTTTGAGCTTGCCCGCGCCAATGGCTTCGAGCGCTTCCTGGGGTTTTTTGTCGGCGTTTTCGATGTCCTCGGCGTAGAACTTGCCCAGAAAACCCGCGGCATGCAGACCCAGCGCCAACACACCCGCGATGGGGCCAAAGCCGTAGGCCAGCACCAGAAACAGCGCGACGATCAGTTCCGGCGCCGAGCGCAGCAGGCTGATGCTTCCACGCGCCAGGGTGTAGGTGGCGCGGTTGGGGCTGTAGTTGCGCGCCGCGTAATAAGCCAGAGGGACGGACAGCAGCATCGACAGCAGGGTGCCCCAGATGGCAATCTCAAACGTCTCGACCATCTTGACGAACACCGTCCAGAGGTAGCCGACCGGTTGCACCAGGTACTCGATGCGTTCGGTCTCTGTCTCCATCTGCAGCGTTTGCGGGTTCAGCCGCTGCTCGGTGCGCTCCTGCACTTCGACGTGCGAGAACAAAGGCAGGCGGCTCTTGTCCAGCTCAGGCAGGCGAGCCACCTCCTCTTTCTCACCCATGACAGGCGGCCACATGGACTGCGCCACGCGCGACAGCCCGCGCACCACTTGCGAGTCGTCCGCCACACCGATGAGCTTGCCCACGGCCTGGGCGCTCATGACGACCATGCGGTCCATTTCGGTACGGTGGCCGGTGAAAAGAATGACCACCAGCAGGGCCAGGGCGATCAACACATGGCGTGCGGTGTACGGCGCGTCAAGCTGCCAATGCAGCGGGGTGCCCGGCGCGGGCACGGGAATGGGTTTGGTATTCATGATGGGTTCTCAGGCCAGGGCCGGCGCCATGGCGGGCTGCGCGTGCGCGGTGTCATCGGATTCGGTCACTTGTGCCGGTTGATCGTCCCATTGCGCGCCGTGGTACAGGGCCCGCACGCGCTCGTCGGTGAAGTCGGCGGGCGTGCCGTCAAACACCACCTGACCGTCGCGCATGCCCACGATGCGGTCGCCAAACTCGCGTGCCAGGTCAATCTGGTGCAGGCTGCACAGCACCGTGGTGCCGCGCTCACGGGCGGCATCGCGGATCAGCGTCAGGATGTCGCGGGAAATTTTCGGGTCCAGGCTGGCCACAGGCTCGTCGGCGAGTACCACTTCAGGGTCGAGCATGAAAGCGCGGGCAATACCCACGCGCTGTTGTTGTCCGCCCGAGAGGTCCCCCGCCCTGCGCTGCAAATGGGCGGGCGACAGTCCCACGTTTTGCAGCAACTTGCAGGCTTTGGCCCGGTGCTCCGGCCGAAACCAGCCCAGCAGCGCACGCACCGTGGGCACCACCGGCAACAGGCCTGCCAGTACATTGCCCGCCACGCTCATGCGGTTGGTCAGGTTGAAGTGCTGGTGAATCATGGCGACGCGCTGGCGCAAGGCCCGTTCGCTTGCTGTGGACAAGGGCACGCCATCGATGGCGACGCTGCCTTGCGTGGGTTTCATCAAGCCGTTGACGGCGCGCAAGAGCGTGGATTTGCCCGCGCCAGAAGGGCCCAGAATGACGCAGAACTGACCGCGCGGGATCTCCAGCGAGACATTGGCCACCGCCTGAGTGCCGTCAGGCCAGACTTTGGAAAGAGAGTTGAAGCGGATCATGACCGTCCTAATCAGTTGGGGACAGGGCTTGCTCAGCGCCTGAAGCGCGGGCTGTCCCACAAAGTTTCATGAAGTACCGTGCGGGGACCAGGCCCCGCGCGGTCGAGTTGCGAAAACGGGGCTTTAGCGCGTGCTGGCTTTTTTCATGATGTCGGTCTTGACCTGGTCGGTCACCAGGTCAAACATCTTGCCCGCATTGGCCATGTCCTGCTCGCTGACCTTGGCGGTGTAGCCGTCAACCTTGCCGCCACCATAACCACGAATCTGGTCCTTGGTGATGCCGGGCAATTTGTCCACATTGTTGAAGGCGTCGCGCAGCTTGGCCTTGATGGCGTCAGACACTTTGGGGTGAATGGCAATCGGCGGATAGGGAATGGGCGCGCTCTTGACCACCACCTTGACTTTGGACGGGTCGATGGCTTTGGCGTTGACGGCTTTCTCGAAGGAGTCAAACGAGGCGCCGCCCGCGTCCACCAGCCCTTCGGCCAGTGCCTTGATCACGTTGGCGTGGCTGCCCGCCATGTTGATGCTGCCGGCATCGCGCGCCGGGCTCACGCCTGCTGCCATCATCATGGCCACCGGCACGTTGAAGCTGGAGGTGGAGTTGACATCGCCCAACGCCAATTTTTTCCCCTTCAAATCGGCAATGGTGTTGATCCCAGCGTCGTTGCGGGCGAAGATGCCCGAGTAATAAACCGACTCGCCGTTGCGCACGGCCAGCGCCAGCAATTCGGCGCAACCCCGGCCCTTGGCCTGCAGGTAGCTGGCCGGGCCGTACCAGGCAATGTCCGCCGCACCACTGCACATGGCTTCCACCACAGTGCCATAGCTCTGCCCCACTTTAATGTCGAAATGCAGACCGGTTGACTGGCCAATGGCCGAGAAAACGGGCTGAAAGTCTTTTTTGGTGCCGTCTTCGGTGCCGCCGTCAGCGGGCACCAGGATGACACGCAGCGGCTTGGCCGCGCTGCCATCGTGTTGCGCTTGTGCGAAGGCGGCCAGCGGGGCAAACGTGGCGGCGGCCAGGCCGAGGGCCAGAAGGGCGCGGCGTTGGAACAGTTTCGGATACATTTAAGAAGCTCCTGCAGGGTTGAAAAACGAGGTTGATAGACTGGTCAGTCACGGGTTGATGCGCAGTTGGATCCGGTCGGCGCGAAACCGGGTGATGGCGTATTCGACCGGGGTTCCATCCCGGTCGTCTACATTCACACTCTTCACTCGCAGCACCGGCCGGTTCTGCGGCATGCCCAGCAACTTTGCGTCATCTCCCTGCGGGAGCACCGCTGTCACCAGGCTTTCTGTTCTTCGCAATGGGCAGCCGTACGTGGCGGTCAGAAACCGGTGCAGCGACTCACCGGTGTAGCGTGTATCGAGGCCGGCAAAGCGCTCTGCCGGGATGAAATGCGAGATCACGCACAGTGGCCGATCAGCCGCGGTGCGCAAAGTTTCAATCCAAAACACCCTATCGCCGACATTCAGCGCCAGGCGTTGTGCCACGCGTTCTGTAGCGGCCAGTGTCTGTAAGCACAAAATGCGATTTTCCGGTTGTAGTCCGAGCGCTGCAAGGTTCTCCGTGAACCGCGTACCAGCACCGATCTGATAGTCAATCTGACTGTCCAGCACAAACACACCACGTCCGTGTCGGCGCTCCAGCAGGCCGGATTCCACCAACTCATCTATGGCGCGTCGCAACGTGTGGCGATTGACGCCGAATCGCACAGCAAGAAGGCCCTCCGCCGGGAGGCAATCTCCGGGCCCATAGGCTGTGGCAACTTCTTGCTCCAGTTGGCGGGCAATTTGCGCGTAAAGCGCTTCTCCGTTTTCTCTGCTGACTGCGTAAAGACTCATATGTAGTTATCTATACAAGTGGTTGTGCAGTAAGCGTAACCAGCCTATGTGTCATCTTCATGACGGCGCAGACTCGAACAAAAAAAGCGTGATTTTTTGTTGATGAGAAGTGTGGTCTTTGAGTGAAGATCACTTGGCGTGATCCTTTGGAAATTCAGTATTCCAACTCAAGAAAATTGCAGGTATTTTGTCGATTGACTACCACTGGAACTTCTAAGGCTCATTGTTTCCGATGGCACGAGCCAGTTCGATTTAGAGCCCTATCGAAGTGAGAAACTCGCAATGAAACCAAATGGACCCTACTGGTACCGCCTTCCGGCCGCCATAAGTTCCGCTGTGCCGATGACTTCATTGAGACCATCAAAGTCCAGCATCTGCTTCTGCCACGGCGCTGTGGTCTGGTACTGGTGCAGGCTGGCGTAGTAGCCTTGCAGGGTATGCGCCACGGCGCGCGCCGTGCCGCCGGGGAAGATGACGATGCGAAAACCACGGGCTTGCAGTTCGGCGGCGCTTTGTACCGGCGTCTTGCCGCCTTCCACCATATTGGCCAGCAGGGGGATGCGCTGGCCAAAACGTTGACAGGCGGCATCCATCTGCTCGGGCGTGCGCAAGGCCTCGATGAACAGGGCATCCACGCCGCATTCCAGATAACGCTCGGCCCGCTCCAGGGCGGCGTCGAGCCCCTCCACCGCCAGCGCATCGGTACGGGCCAGGATCAGCGTGTCGCTGCTGGTGCGCGCATCGAGCGCGGCCTTGAGCTTGCCCACCATCTCCGCCACCGGCACCACGGATTTTCCGTCCAGATGGCCGCAACGTTTGGGAAAGGTCTGGTCTTCGAGTTGGATCATGGCCGCGCCCGCGCGCTCGAAGCCCCTGACCGTGCGCATCACGTTGAGCGCATTGCCAAAGCCGGTGTCGGCGTCCATGATGATCGGCAGGCTGACCCGCTCGGTGATGCGGGCCAGCGTGTCGGCCACTTCGGGGAAGGTCGTGAGGCCGACATCGGAGCGGCCCAGCCGGGTGTAGGCGATCGAGGCCCCCGACAGGTAAAGCGCCTCAAACCCGGCCTGCTCTGCCAGCAGGGCGCTCAGCGCGTCATAGACACCGGGGGCCAGCACGGCCCGGGCTTGCGCCAGACGCTGCTTCAAGGTGGGTTTGTTCATGGTTGGGTCTCCAATATCGTTTTCGCGGTCTGGGCCGCAATGAAACCACCGGCAATGGCACTCAACAGGCCATTGCCCGACAGGTAGCCCCAGACGGCATGGCCGGAGACGCCCCGCGCGGCACCACCCGCCGCCAGCAAATTATTGAATGGGCTTGCGTCTTCCCGCAAGACACGGCAGTGGGCGTCGATGTCGAGTCCGCCCTGGGTGTGGAACAACGCACCCGTCACCTTGACGGCGTAAAACGGCGCTTGCAACGCACGCGTGAAGACCCGCCCATCCGGCGCCGCGGCACCGGGCGACACGGCCGCCAGCGTTGCGCGCAAGGCGCTGGCATCGCAACCGATCAGACCGGCCAGCGCCGGTTCGTCGGCACACCGCTTGACAGCACCGGCGGCCTCGGCTTCACGAAAATCAGGGAAGCCGCGCGCGAACGTCAGCAAAGTTTCATCGAACACATTCCACGCCACGCCGCCGGGCTGCGCCAGCACCTGCACGGCGGCTTCCGAATAGCCCTGCGTTTCATCGTGAAAGCGCCGGCCCGGCGCATTGATCTGCACCGCGCCTTCCATCATCAACGCCCAGGTAATCAATGCGCCCTGCGGCACGGCCCACGAGCCATGGCCCTGGTAGCCGCCCAGATCGGCCAGCCGCGCCCCGATGGCGCGCCCCCACGCAATCGCGCTGCCGTCGTTGCCGCTGTGCCCGGCATAAGTCGCGTCGCGCATCTCGGGCAGCAGTTCCCGCACCATGCTGGCGTTGCCGCCAAAGCCGTTGCAGGCCAGGATCAGCGCATCGCAGGCCAAGTATTCGAGTGCGCCGTCTGGTCGTTCATAGCCGATACCGATCACCTCATCGCGTGGGTTGAGCCAGAGCTCGCGCACCAAGGCGCGGGTCACGATGGAAACATCGGCTGCCGTGGCAGCCTGCTGCAGGCGCGCCATCAGGGCGGCGCCGGTTTTTTCTGGCACGGCATGCATGCGGTGGGTGCTGTGGCCGGGGTAGAGAAAATCGTCCAGCAGCACAAAGTCAAGCCCATGCCTCGCCTGCAGTGCATCAACGGCCGGGCCAATCGCCTGCGTATAAGCTGTGACCAGATGGGGGGCCGCCGTGCCGTTCGCCTTGGCCTGGATGTCGGCCGCAAAGCGCTGCGGGCTGTCTTCAATCCCCAGTGCCTGCTGCACCCGCGTGCCAGCCGCGGGAATGAAGCCCGAGGACAGCGCGGTCGAGCCGCTGGGTGTCGCGTCGCGCTCCAGCAGCACGCATTCGACCCCGGCGTCATGCAGCATCAGCGCGGCCGTCAGGCCGCAGGCCCCGGCGCCCACGATGGCCACGGGCACATGGACTGCCGCGTCCATGCGCTCGGCACGCTGGATCACGGGTTGGTTCATGTCAGGGTTTGGATAAATTCATCGCAGGTCATGACATCGGCCACCGTGCCCATGTCGGCCAGCGCGGCCGCATGCACCTCGGGCTTGAACGCGGCGCAGCCGTCGCCCAGCACAATGGTGTGGTACTCCCGCATGTGGGCATCGCGCACGGTGCTGGCCACGCCGCCGTTGGTCACGATGCCGCAGACAGCGACGGTATCAATACCCGCGTGGCGCAGCACCCAGTCGAGCTGGGTGTTGAAAAAGGCCGAATACGCGACCTTGCAGACCGAGACATCAATGAACGGCTGCAGCTCGGCCACGTTGGCCTGGCCCATACTGCCCGGCGCGAAGTCGCCCCGGCGCAAAAACGGGCGCAAGGCCTTGAGATGCGGCGAGATCATCGGCTCGCCCTGGGCATCGGGCCAGAGCGTGAACTGGCTGGCAGCCACGAGGCCGCCGCCGGCCTTGAGCGCGCGCGCCACGCCGGCCACGCGGCCCGGCAGTTCGCGGGCGGCCTCGCTGACCGCGCCGCCACGCGCGTAGGCGCCATCGGGCGACAGAAAATCGTTTTGCAGATCAACAATGATCAGGGCGATTTTTGGTTTTGGACTGTTCATGATGGTTTAACGAGCAGGTTGCCAAAGGCATCGACCGTGGCGTGGAAGCCCGGCTCCAGCCAGACCGTGGTGTCGGGCTGCTCGAGAATCGCCGGGCCGTCTATGCGCGCACCGACCGGCAAATCGAGGCGCGGATAGCGCACGGCGGCCCACCAGCGCCCGGCATGAAACACCTGCTGTTCGCCGCTGGACTGCGTTGAGCCGGCGCCCGTCGGGGCCAGCACGGCCAGATCGAACTTGGGCCGCACGCCGATACGGGCGTAGCGCAGGTTCATGACCCGGATGGCGATGCCGTCGAGCACCCGGCCGAAGGCCGCCTGGTAAGCCGCTTCAAAAGCGGCTCGAATGACGTCCGCGCCGATCTCGCTGGCCTGGGTTACGGGCAGCGGCACCTGCACGGTGTGGGTCTGGCCGGCGTACAGCATGTCCAGCGCAATGACTTCCTGCACCTGCTCGAAGCGCACGCCGGCCGAATCGAGCCGTTGCTGGCAGGCCGCCGCCACCGTGGTGATGCGCTGGCGCAGATCGGCGATGTCGAGTTCGGCCAGGCCCTTGTTCAGGGTCTGCACCGCGTCGTGCCGCATATCGGCCATCACGCAGCCCAGGGCCGAAGTCACGCCGGGGTAACGCGGCACGATGCCGGTGGTCACGCCCACCTCGCGCATCATGGCGCACACATGCAGCGCGCCGCCGCCGCCGAAAGGCATGTAGGCAAAGCTGCGCGGGTCGTGCCCGCGTTCGATCGACACCACCCGGATGGCGCCAGCCATCTTGGCATTGGCCACGGTCAATATCGCTTCGGCCGCGGCGAGCACATCGAGTCCCAGGGGCTGGGCCACATGCTGCTCAATCGCTGCACGCGCCTTGTCCGCATCCATGGCAGCCAGCAGGCCGCCACCCAGCGGCCGGTCGGCCGCAATCCGGCCCAGCAGCACATTGGCGTCGGTCACGGTGGGGCGCATATTGCCGCGGCCATAACAGGCCGGACCTGGGTTGCTGCCGGCCGACTCGGGGCCGACCTGCAGCATGCCACTGGCATCGACCGAAGCAATCGAGCCGCCGCCGGCACCGATGGTCTCGATCTGGATCATGGGTGAGCGCACCACCATGCCGAACTCGATCGACGTCTGCGCCGCCAGCGCCGCTTCGCCCTTGGCCACCAGCGACACATCGAACGAAGTGCCGCCCATGTCGCCGGTGATGACGTTGGGGCAACCAGCTGAGCGCGCAATCGCCGCGCAGGCGATCACACCCGCCGCCGGGCCCGAGAGCGCGGTTCGCACCGGCACATCACAGGCGGTCTGGCGTGACATCACGCCGCCGTTGCTCTGCACAATCAGCAGCTCGCCGGCAAAACCCTGGGCCCGCAGATCCGACTCCAGGCGCGCCAGGTAACTGCCCACCACCGGTTGCAGCGCCGCGTTCAGGGTGGCCGTGGAGCAGCGTTCGAACTCACGGATTTCGGGCAAGACCTCGCTGGCCGCGGTCACATGGGCGTTGGGCCAAAGCTCGCGCACGGCGGCCACGGCGGCACGTTCATTGGCCGGGTTGGCATAGGTGTTGATGAAAAACACACAGACCGCCTCGCAGCCCGCCGCCAGCAGGGCTTGGGCCTGTGAGCGGACCTGATCCAGATCCACCGGGGTGTGGATGCTGCCATCGGCCAGCACGCGTTCATCCACCTCGAGCCGCAGATGGCGCGGCACGATGGGCTCGAAGCTGCCGCGCAGTCCCCAGGTCTGCGGCCGGTCACGCCGGCGCATCTCCAGCACGTCACGAAAGCCGCGCGTGGTGATGATGCCGGTGCGCGCCACCTTGCGCTCCAGCAGGGCATTGGTGCCCACCGTCGTGCCATGCACGATGGTGGCAATGCGGGCCGCTGAATCGGCCACACGGCCCACGCCATTCATGAAGCCACGAGCTTCCTCGCCGCGCGTCGAAGGCACCTTGACGATGCGCGCGCTGCCACTGGCTTCGTCCAGCACAAACAGGTCGGTGAAGGTGCCCCCGACATCGACCCCGACGACCAGACCAGTTGGCGTACTCATGCGCCCTCCTTCGTCACTGCAAGCGCAGGGGCCGTCACATAGCCAAGCGCCTGATCGCGTTCACGCGAACTCTGCAGCCTGGCCGAAGGCTTGCCATAGCCGCCGCCGCCCGGCGTCTGCAGCCGCACCCGTTCGCCTTTTTTCAGCTTGATGCCGACCATCTTGGAGACCATCGGAGGTGTTTTCCATTCATTGTTGTTTTGATAGCTGAAGACATTGACCGCAGCCGGGCCGCCGCCCGCAATGCCTTTGGGGGCGGATTTGCCACGCTCGCCGAAGATGAAGACCTCGGCATCCTGCTCCAGCAACTCGATCTCGTAGTTCGCGCCCAGCCCGCCGCGGTACTGGCCATCGCCGCCGGAGTCGGCCCGCAGCGACCATTCGGTGAAGCGCACCGGGTAGGCCGCCTCCAGGATTTCCAGTGGCGGGATGGTGGCCGTCGAGATCGGTGCATTGCCGTGACTCAGGCCGTCACCGCCCGAGTGGGCGCCGTGGCCGCCACCGAAGAAGCTGAACATGACCCAGCGTTGCCCCTTGCGCGCGGCATCGGTGCGGTGCCCGGCAATCGACAGCGCGTTGATGGTGCCGTAGGCCTGCGCCACGGCGCGGGTCGGGTCCGCCTGCGCCGCCGCGCTGAAGATCACGTCGATCATGCGCAAAATAGTTTCGGTGTAGCCGCCCACCGGCCGGGGCCGCGCCGCGCTGATGACCAAGCCGTCCGGCAGCACGAAGTCCACCGCGTCGAGCACGCCGGCGTTGGCCGGCACGTCGGGAAACAGGTGCTTGAGCGCGACATAACAGGCCGCGATGGCCGTGGCGCGCGAGATGTTGACCGGCCCGGCGCACTGGGGCGAGCTGCGCGAAAAATCCAGTGTCATGCGCTCGCCCTGCACCGTCATGTCCAGCGCAATCGTGAGCGGTTCGTCCTTCACTCCGTCGTTGTCCAGGATGTCGCTGAACGCGTAGCGGCCATCGGGCAGCGTGGCGATGTGGGAGCGCATCAGTTTGACGGCGCGCGCGCGCAACTCACCCATGGCCTGCAGCACCACCGCGTCACCGTATTCGTCGAGCAGGCCATGCAGGCGGCGCACGCCCAGCTCCAGCGCGGCCAGTTGGCCATTGAGGTCGCCCCACAAGCTGTCGGGCAGCCGGGTATTGGCCTTGAGAATGGCCAGCACATCAGCGTCCAGAACGCCAGCGCGGATGATGCGCACCGGCGGGATCTGCACCGCTTCCTGCCAGCACTCGGTGGCCGCCGGGTTGTAGTTGCCCGGCACCGCGCCACCCACATCGTGCCAGTGCGCGGCCGACGCCAGGTAGCAGAACAGTTTGCCGCCGCGAAAGAAGGGCCGCACCAGCTTGAAGTCGTTGGCATGGGTGCCGCCTTCATACGGGTCGTTGAACAGCCAGGTGTCACCGTCGGCCATGCCGGCGCACGGGTCAGCCGGCGCGCTGCGCTCGCGCGCCACCCTGGCCGCCGCGCGCACGGCGAACGCCATGGCGCCGACAAACACCGGCAGG
>JAUYQZ010000023.1 GCA_030695415.1 Hylemonella sp. | reverse complement strand
GCTACTTCAAGACGGCCAAGCCAAAATCCAAGGTCCTGATCCTGGACGCCAATCCGGATGTCACCTCCAAGGGACCGCTGTTCAAGAAGTTCTGGGCAGAAAACTACCAGGGCATGCTGGAATACCGTGGCGCGCACAAGGCCATCGCGGTGGATGCCAGGACCAGCACGGTCAAGTTCGAGGTCCAAAACGATGTCAAGGCCGATGTACTCAATGTGCTGCCCAACATGAGCGCCGGCGCCATTGCCATGAAGTCCGGCCTGGCCAACGCCAACGCCCGCTGGTGCAACGTCGACTACCTGACGTTTGAATCCACAGCCGCCAAGGACGTGCACATCATTGGCGATTCAACACTTTCAGCCCCATTGATGCCCAAGTCCGGCCACATGGCCAATTCGCACGGCAAGGTCGTGGCGGCGGCCGTGGTGGCACAGCTCTCAGGCATGGCGGTCAACCCGAATCCGGTGCTGACCAACACCTGCTACAGCTTCGTCAACGACAAGCTGGTGGTGCACGTGGCTTCCGTCCACCAGTACGTGGCGGCCGAGAAGACCTTCAAGACCGTGCCGGGTTCGGGCGGGGTGTCCAGCGCCCCCAACGAACTCGAGGGCATCTACGCCATGAACTGGGCGCAGAACATCTGGGCGGATACACTGCTCTGACGCTGAACGGCCCGGCCGCGTGCCGGGCCCGCTTTGCTCAAGCCGGCCATGCCGGCTTTTTCAGTTCATCAAATTCAGGAGATGCTCATGTACAGATTCTTTGCCGGACTGGTTTTGGCCAGCGTGGCCGTGCTCAACCTGTCGGGTTGTGCCACCACTTCCGCGCCGTCGACCGTCAAGGCGGTCTACCATGTCAACACCCCGGAAGCCACGGTGCCTGCCATCCTGAACAACATCCGTAACCACATGAACGCCGACCCCAAGGCCAAGATCGTGGTGGTCACGCATGGCCCGGGCATCAACTTCCTGCTGCAGGACGCCAAGGACGCGCAGGGTCGTGAATTCAGCGGCACCGTCAGCGACCTTGCCAGCAAGGGCATCGAATTCCGCGTCTGTAACAACACCCTGGTCAGCCGCAGCATCAACCCTGATCGCCTGCTGATGGAAACCAAGATCGTGCCCTCGGGTGTGTCCGAGGTGGCGCGCCTGCAGGCTATGGAAGGTTATGTCTACCTGAAGCCCTGAGTGCCAAGATGCGCAGCAAAAAGGGGCCTGATCAGGCCCCTTTTCTTTGGTGGTGTGCCAGCGATCAGGCCGCCGCCGAGGCCGAAGGTTCGGCCATGGGGGATTCGAAGTCTGCGTCCATGGCGATCTGGGTGCACACGGCACGGCATAGCGATGAAACGCGGTCGTCGATGATGCGGTAGTAGATCTGCACACCTTCACGACGCTTGCCCAGCACACCCGCTTGGTAAAGCGTGGTCAGATGCTGGGACATATTGGGCTGGGTGGTATCGATCTTGCTCAGCAGGTAGCTGACATTGCGCTCGCCATCACACAGGTGACTGATGATCTTCAGGCGCATGGGCGCCGACATGACACGGAAAACCTCCGCTGCCAGTTCGAAGACCTGGTCCGGTTCGGTCACGGTGGCCGGGCTGGCCTGGATGGAACGCTTGCTCATGACTAGTCAGTTCCTAATATAAGTACATTCTCATTTTATACAGTACGCACTCGTGTTTGTGCTCAGTTTTAACCCTCGCCGCGTGCATTGCGGCTGCGCAGTGTGCGGCTGAGCAACAGTACCGGGATCAAGCCCACCAGCACTAGGGCGAGTGAAGGCAGCGCGGCCTCCCCCAGGCGCTCGTCGCGTGCCAGCTGGTAGGCGACCACGGCCAGGGTGTCGCTGTCGAACGGTCGCAGCACCAGGGTGGCAGGCAGCTCCTTCATGACGTCGACGAAGACCAGCAGGGTGGCGGCCATGACCGAGCGGCGCAGCAGGGGCCAGTGCACCCGTTGCAGCAGGCCGAACCCGGTACTCCCCAGCATGCGGGCGCTGTCGTCCAGGCTGGCCGGAATGCGGGCGTAGCCGCTTTGCACCGACTGCAGGGCCACCGCCACGAAACGCACCAGGTAGGCCCAGACCAGGCCCAGCGAGGTGGCGGTGATCCAGTAGGCTGCGCCGGCGTCGGGCCAGCGGGCCTGCACCCAGCCCACCGGCAGCAGCAGGCCCACGACGATGACTGCGCCCGGCACGGCATAACCCAGGCCGGCCAGCCAGACCACGGCACGCGTCAGCACATCGGGCGCGCGCCGCAGGGCGTAGGCCAGCAGCAGGGCCAGCGCCACGGCCAGGACAGCGCTGAGCAGGCCCAGGCGCACGCTGTTGCCAGCCCAGCCCAGGAAGCGCTCCCATGGCATCTCGGTCCAGTCCGCCAGCAGCGGGCGGAACATGAAAAGCACCGGCGCCACGAAACCCAGGAGCAAGGGCAGGCCGCACACCAGCCAGGCTGCCGCCAGGCGCAGACCTCGCAAAGGCACCGGCCGGGCTTCCGCACCGGCCTGGCGCGCAGTACGCGAACTCACGAAGCGCAGGCGCTGGCGCGAACGATGCTCCAGCCAGAGCAGCAGGGCCACGAATCCCAGCAATAGCGTGGCCAGCTGGGCCGCAGCGATACGGTTGTCCATGGCCAGCCAGGCCTTGTAGATACCGGCGGTGAAGGTCTGGATGCCAAAGTAGCTGGCCACGCCGAAGTCAGCCAGGGTCTCCATCAGGGCCAGCGCCACACCGGCGGCCACGGCCGGGCGCGCCAGCGGCAGGGCCACTTCGCGGATGCGGCGCGACAAGGGCGCACCCAGCAGGCGCGCAGCCTCCATGAGATGGCTGGCGCGCTCAGCCAGGGCCGTGCGCGCCAGCAGATAGACGTAGGGATAGAGCGCGAAGGTCAGCACCCAGGCGGCGCCAACGGTAT
This sequence comes from Hylemonella sp., assembly GCA_030695415.1. Taxonomy (GTDB): domain Bacteria; phylum Pseudomonadota; class Gammaproteobacteria; order Burkholderiales; family Burkholderiaceae_C; genus Hylemonella. Next base: position 95,497 of record JAUYQZ010000023.1, on the reverse strand, counting down.
TGCGAATCTCCGGGAACATGCGCCCTTGCAGGCCGGTGGCCGCGCGCAGCCAGGTCTGCAGGGGGCCGCTGTACTGCAGGAAGTCGGTGTAGGCATAGGCCACCACATAGGCGGGCATGGCCAAGGGCAGCAGCAAGGCCCATTCGAAGAAACGCCGGCCCGGAAAGTCGAACAGCGTCACTGCGGCGGCCGAGGACAGGCCCACCGCGATGACCCCGACCGTCACCATGAGGCAAAGCCAGAACGTCGTGGCCAGGTAGTCGGGCAGCACGGTGTGCGCCATCTCCCGCAGGATGTCTGTGGCCTGGGTGCCGGGCTCGCCACCGGGTAGCCAGGCCCCGAGCAGGGCGAGCACGGGCAGCATCAGGGCGACGGTGATGAGCAGCAAAAAGAGATGTCGGAGCCGGCGCAAGGGCATGAAGTGACCCGGGAAAGGGTGTGGGGCGTAATGAGAATTGTAAGCATCTACAATAAGACTCCTTCTCACGCACTCAAAGTGTGAACAGGCCCTACATGTTCCTCGAAGTCTCGCAGCTCGAAGTCCGTTACCCCGGCGCCAGCCAGGCCGCCGTGCAGGGCGTGTCCCTGGGCCTGCGCGCCGGTGACATCGGCGTGCTCATCGGCCCTTCCGGCTGCGGCAAGACCACGCTGCTGCGCGCCGTGGCCGGGCTGGAGCCCGTGAGCAGCGGCGAGATCCGCCTGTCGGGCCAGGTGGTCGGCAGTGCCAGCATGCAGTTGGCACCTGAGGAGCGTCGCATCGGCATGGTCTTTCAGGATTACGCGCTGTTCCCGCACCTGGACGTGGGGCGCAACGTGGCCTTCGGCATCGCCCGGCTGCCCAAGGCCGAACGCGCCTTGCGCGTGCGCGAGGTGCTGGCGCTGGTGGGCCTGGAAGGCAGCGAGACCCGCTACCCGCATGAACTCTCCGGCGGGCAGCAGCAGCGCGTGGCGCTGGCGCGCGCCCTGGCCCCGCGCCCGCAGCTGCTGCTGCTGGACGAACCTTTTTCCAACCTGGACGTGGAGCTGCGCGAGCGGCTGGCCCACGAGGTGCGCAACATCCTCAAGGCGGCCCAGGCCACGGCGCTGTTCGTCACGCACGACCAGCTCGAAGCCTTCGCCATCGGCGACACCATCGGCGTCATGAGCGAGGGCCGGCTGCATCAATGGGACGATGCCTACACGCTCTACCACCGCCCGGCCACCCGCTTCGTGGCCGACTTCATCGGCCACGGCGTGTTTGCACCGGCCACCATCCGCGAGGTGAGTGGGCAGATCATGGTGCAGACGCCCATGGGCGAGCTGACCGACGTGGCCGAGTGCCCCCTGCCCTGCGCTTTCTCCGGCGGAGAATGTGATGTCCTGCTGCGCGCCGACGATATCGTGCACGACGACGATGCGCCGGTGAAAGCCGAGATCATGCGCAAGGCCTTCCGTGGCTCCGAGTTCCTCTACACCCTGCGTCTGGCCGGTGGTCAGACCGTGCTGGCCCATGTGCCCAGCCACCACGACCACAAGGTTGGCGAGTGGATCGGCATCCGGCCCCAGGTAGACCATGTGGTGACCTTCAATCGGGCCTGCCCGGTACAGGGCGTCGAAATGTGCCAGATGCCCTGTGCGCACCGGGGCGACAGCAAGACAGCGCCGCTCAGCGTGGTGCCTGTGCGCGCAGGCTGATCACGTCCTCACGCAAGGCGTGGGCCCAGGCCCGCCGCTCGCGCCCCTGCGCTGCCTGCGGCGCGCCAAAGACGATGCACACCGTGATGCCCCGTGCGCGCACGGTGCGCCAGATCGACCCCAGCAAGGTGTCGTCGCCCACATAGCAGGGCGCCAGGCTTCGCTCGCCGCTGTGCGTGTCGATGAACTGCAGGGCCACCGGCTGCACCGGCACGCCGGCAGCGATGGCAGCCTGCAACAGGTTGGCATGAAAAGGCAGCAGGTCGACCCCGTCGCTGGTGGTTCCCTCGGGAAACACGGCCAGCACATCACCGGCGCGCAGGCGCTCGGCCATGTGGTGCACCACGCGCATGGCGTCACGGCGCGACTCGCGCTGGATAAAGAGCGTTCCGACGCCGCTGGCCAGGGCACCGATCACCGGCCAGGCCTGGACGTCGGCCTTCGAGACGAAGCGGCAAAAGCGTGCCGCGTGCAAGGAGGTGATGTCCAGCCAGGAAATATGGTTGGCGACCAGCAGCAGTGGGCCGGACAGCGTGGCGTCCCCCTGCACCTGCAGGCGTATCCCCAGGCGGACCAGCATGGTGCGCGACCAGACCTGCACGCGGATCTCGCGCTGCTCGGGGCTCAGACGCGGAAAACGCAGCAGGATGGTCAGCAGCCCAACGACGATGTGGGTGCAGGCAAGCCCAAGGCGCCAGACGGCGCGCCAGACAGAAACCTTATGCCGATTGGTATGCAATCTGCCCACCCACGATGGTGCAACGCACGCGCGCGGGCAACTCGTAACCAGCAAAGGGCGTGTGCTTGCCCTGGCTGCGCAGGGCCTGCGGCGACACTGTCCACTCGGCCTGCGGGTCGAACACGCAGACATCGGCCACGCCGCCCACCACGAGCTGGCCAGCGCTGGCCTGCAGGGTGCCCAGCGCGCTGCCCAGCACACGGGCCGGCTCGCTGGTAATCACGGCCAGCGCACGCGTAAGGCCCACGCCGCTTTCCTGGCCCCACTTCAGTGCCAGGCTCAGCAGCAGCTCGACACCGGTGGCGCCGGGCTCGGCCTCGGCGAAGGGCAGCATCTTGGCGTCCTCGTCCACCGGCGTATGGTCGGAAACCAGCGCATCGATGGTGCCGTCGGCCAGTCCTTCGCGCAGGGCGTCGCGGTCAGACTGCTGGCGCAGCGGGGGAGTGAGTCGCATGCGGCTGTCGAAATAGCCGATGTCGGTATCGGTCAGGTGCAGGGAGTTGATGCTCACGTCGCAGGTCACGGGCAGGCCCGCGTCCTTGGCCTGACGCACCAGCGCCAGCCCAGCCGCACTGCTCAGTCGACAGAGATGCACGCGCGCGCCCGTGTTGCGCATCACATCGAAGATGGTGTGCAGGGCAATCGTTTCGGCTGCCACCGGCACGCCCGAGAGGCCCAGGCGAGTGGCCAGCGCACCGCTGGCTGCCACGCCCTGGCCCAGATAGTGGTCGTTGGGCCGCAGCCAGATGGCATAGCCGAAAGTGCTGGCGTACTGAAAGGCGCGCTGCAGGACCTGGGTGTTGACCAAGGGCACGTCGGCCTGGCCGAAGGCCACGCATCCGGATTCGGTGAGCTCGACCATCTCGGTCAGGATCTCGCCCAGCAGGTTGCGTGTGAGCGCGCCGATGGGAAAGACGCGCGCCTGGTGCAGTTTCTCGGCGCGGAACTTGAGCATCTCGACCAGACCTGGCTCATCCAGCACGGGGTCGGTGTCGGGAGGGCAGGCCAGGCTGGTGATACCGCCGGCCACGGTGGCCGCCATCTCGGATTCGAGCATGCCCTCGTGTTCGTGGCCAGGCTCGCGCAAGCGCACGGCCAGGTCCATCAGACCCGGGGCGACAACGCAACCGCCCGCCTCGACCACGCGGTTGGGCGCAAAGTCGGCGGGCACCCGACCGATGGCCAGAATGCGGCCGGCGGCGATGGCCACGTCGGCGATCTCGTCGCGGTTGCTGGCCGGGTCGATGACGCGGCCGCTCTTGATCAACAGTTTCATTCTGGTTTGCTCCCGCTCACGCCTCGTTACCGGCCACGATGCTCATCACCGCCATGCGCACCGCGATACCGAAGGTGACCTGCGGCAGGATGACGCTCTGCTTGCCGTCCACGACGTTGGAGTCGATCTCGACGCCGCGGTTGATCGGGCCCGGGTGCATGACGATGGCGTCCGGCTTGGCCAGCTGCAGCCTCTCGGGTGTGAGGCCGAAGCTCTTGAAGTATTCCTGGCTGGAGGGCAGCAGGGCGCCACTCATGCGCTCGTTCTGCAAGCGCAGCGCGATGATGACATCGCAGCCCTGGATGCCTTCTTCCAGCGTGTGGCAGACGCGCACGCCCATGGGCGCCATGGTGGACGGCACCAGGGTCTTGGGGCCGACCACGCGCACCTCGGCGCAGCCCAAGGTCGTGAGTGCATGGATGTCGGAGCGCGCCACGCGCGAATGCAGCACGTCGCCCACGATGGCCACCGTGAGGTTGGAAAAATCCTTCTTGTAGTGCCGGATCGTGTACATGTCCAGCAGGCCCTGGGTGGGGTGCGCGTGGCGGCCGTCGCCGGCGTTGATGACGTGCACGTGCGGCGCCACGTGCTGGGCGATCAGGTAGGGCGCGCCGGACTCGCTGTGCCGCACCACGAAAAGGTCGGCCGCCATGGCGCTGAGGTTGGCGATGGTGTCCAGCAGGCTCTCCCCCTTGGAGGCCGAGGAGCGCGCGATATCCAGGTTGATGACGTCGGCACTCAGACGCGTGGCGGCGATCTCGAAGGTGGTGCGCGTGCGCGTCGAGTTCTCGAAGAAGAGGTTGAACACGCTCTTTCCACGCAGCAGCGGAACCTTCTTGACCTCCCGGTCGCTGACGCTGACGAAGTTGGCCGCCGTGTCCAGGATGTGGGTCAGGATGTCGCGCGGCAGTCCCTCGGTGGACAGCAGATGGATCAGTTCGCCGTGCTTGTTGAGTTGGGGGTTGCGTTTGTACAGCATAGGTCTGGCCTGGGTCGGTTCGGTCAGGAAGGCTCGAAGCGCACGGGGCACATCATGCAGCCTCCACCTGGAAGCTGAAACGTTCGTTCTTGTCGCGCTCCAGCGCCAGCGACTGGTCAGCCGCCAGCGCCACGCGCGCGGCCGCGAAGTCGGCCTGGATGGGCAGTTCACGCCCGCCACGGTCCACCAGCACGGCGAGCTTGATGTCGGCGGGGCGGCCGTAGTCGAACAGTTCGTTGATGACGGCGCGGATGGTGCGGCCGGTGTAGAGCACATCGTCAAGCACGATGATCCGCGCCTCGTTGACATCGAAAGGCAACACGGTCTGGCCGCCACCGGCCAGACCGCGCTGGGCGAAGTCGTCGCGGTGCATGGCGGAGGAAATCGCACCGTGCTCGCCGGGGAGTTTGAGGTCGCGCTGCAGGCGTTCGGCCAGCCAGGCGCCGCCCGAAGTCACGCCGACCAGGCGGGTTTCCGGCGTGCACAGGCCCTGCACGCCGCGCAGCAGTTCGCGGTACAGGGCCTCGGCATCAAGTGTGAGGGTGCTCATTCCAGGTTCCTCAAAAACTGTTCCAGGATGACACAGGCCGCTCCCGCGTCGGCATCTGCCGCACCGGCCGCACGGGCCTCGGTGGTGCTGTAACGTTCGTCAACCTCGTGGACCGGCAGGCCGAACCGGCCGCGCAGCTGGCGTGCAAACTTCCGGGCCCGCACTGTATTTTCATGGGCTGCGCCATCCGGGTGAAACGGCACACCCACGACCAGCGCATCGGGCTGCCACTCCTTGAGACGTTCGGCGATGTGTTCGAAGCGGGCATCCCCTTCAGCCCGGATCGTGGTTTGGGGCTGGGCTTGGCGCAGCATTCGGTTGCCCACGGCCACGCCCGTGCGTTTGAGGCCAAAATCCAGGGCGAGAAAAGTTTGCTGTACTGCGGGGATGGACATCACAAGTGGCGCAGTCGTCGCGCTCATGCGTGCCCCGCATCGGGTGAGAGCATCCAGGCCTGCAGTCCGAGCAGGGAGAGGGCCTTGTCGTAGCGCTGCGCGACGGGTGTCTCGAAGATCACGACGGGGTCGGCGTGGACGGTGAGCCAGCTGTTTTCGCCGATTTCCGATTCGAGCTGGCCCTGGCCCCAGGCCGAGTAGCCCAGGGAGACCAGCACGCGGCTGGGGCCGGCCCCGGTGGACAGCGCCTCCAGCACGTCACGCGAGGTCGTCATCTCCAGACCGCCGGGAATCATCATGGTGGAGGCGTAGACGGGTTCCGGCTTCTCGGCGGCCGGTTCCTGCAGGGCTTCATGCAGCACAAAACCTCGCTCGGTCTGGACCGGGCCACCGTGGAAAACCGGGGCGTCCCTGAGATCGGCACGCCCCAGCGGCAGCTCGACCTTGTCGAACAGGCCCTGCAGCTTGATGTCGCTGGGTTTGTTGATCAGCAGCCCCAGCGCACCCCGCTCGCTGTGCTCGCACAGATAGACCACGCTTTTTGAGAAGGTCTCGTCAGCCAGACCGGGCATCGCGATCAGGAAATGATTCGTGAGGTTGATGGGTGCAGAATCATCGGCCATAGTGTGATTTTAGCGGTTCATGAACAAATCCATCGACTCGGGCCTGGTCTGGTTCCGGCGCGACCTTCGCGTTGACGACCATGCGGCCCTCCACCTGGCCCTGCAGCAGTGCCAGCGCGTGTATTGCGCCTTCATTTTCGACCGCGATATCCTTGATCCGCTGCCGCGCGTGGACCGGCGGGTGGAGTTCATCCGCGCCAGCCTGCTCGAGCTGGATAAGGACTTGCGCGCGATCGCCGGCGTGGAAGCAGCCGGCCTGATCGTCCGGCACGGCCACCCCCCCGAAACCCTGTCGACCCTCGCCAGGCAGCTCGACGTGCAGGCCGTCTACGCCGCGCACGACTACGAGCCGCTGGCCCAGGCGCGGGATGCCCGGGTGCGGGGCGAGCTTGCCAGCCTGGGCATCGCCCTGCACACCTGCAAGGACCACGTGATCTTTGAAGGACGGGAGATCCTGACGGGCGGCGGCACACCCTACACGGTCTTCACCCCCTACAAGCGGAGCTGGCTGGCGCGGCTGCAGGCGACACCGCTGCCGGTGTTCGACTGCGCGCCGCTGGCCAGCCGTCTCGCACCCCGACCCGCCGGGCTGCGAGACGGCGTCCCGACACTGGCCGAGCTCGGTTTCGTACCCAGCAATCTGACGCAGCTGAAGATCCCCACCGGCAGCCCTGGTGCCCGAGAGCTCTTTGAGGATTTCTTTGATCGCATGGACCAGTACCATGAGACACGCGACTTTCCGGCACTCAAGGGACCGAGCTATCTGGGCGTGCACCTGCGCTTCGGCACCATCTCCCTGCGGCGTCTGGTCGCCACGGCCCAGCAGCGCCAGGCCCATGGCAGCGCGGGCGCAGCGGTCTGGCTCAGCGAGCTGATCTGGCGCGAGTTCTACAGCCAGATCCTGGCCAACTTCCCGCATGTGGCCGGCAGCGCCTTCCGGCCGGCCTACGATGCCATCGCCTGGGAACAGGGTGCGCATGCCGAGGCCCTTTTCGCCGCCTGGTGCGAGGGCCGCACGGGTTACCCCATCGTCGATGCCGCCATGGCCCAGCTCAACCAGAGCGGCTACATGCACAACCGGCTGCGCATGGTGGCCGGCAGCTTCCTGGTGAAAGATCTGGGGATCGACTGGCGCTGGGGCGAACGCTACTTCGCCGAGAAGCTCAACGACTTCGACCTCGCCTCCAACAACGGCGGCTGGCAATGGGTAGCCTCCAGCGGCTGCGATGCCCAGCCCTGGTTCCGCATCTTCAACCCGGTCAGCCAGAGCAAGAAGTTCGACCCGCAGGGCCGTTTCATCCGTCGCTACCTGCCGCAGCTGGCGGCCCTGTCCGACGCCGCCCTGCACGCCCCCTGGCTGGCTGGCCCGGTGGAATTGGCGGGCGCCGGCGTCACCCTGGGCAGCGGCTACCCCCAGCCACTGGTTGCCCATGACGTGGCGCGCGCGCAGACCCTGGCGCGCTACGCCGTGGTGCGCAAGACCGGAGAAAAGGAGGAAGACTGACCCACGCAGCCGAGCTGCGCGGGTCAAGGATCAGGCCGGGACGGCCTGGGTGCAATAGTGCTTCACGAGTCCCAGCAGCTCGTCTTCGCCATAGGGCTTGCCCAGATAGTGATCGACGCCCAGCTCCTTGGCGTGTTCACGATGCTTTTCGGCAATCCGTGAAGTGATCATGATGATGGGCAGGTCGCGCAGCTTGGCGTCAGCGCGGATATTGCGTGCCAGGTCGAATCCGTCCATGCGGGGCATCTCGATATCGGACAACACCACCGCCGGACGCTCCTCGGCCAGACGTTCGAGCGCCTGCAGGCCGTCGGCCGCCATCGCCACCCGGTAACCTTCGCGGCGCAGCAGGCGCTGCGTGACGCGGCGCACGGTGATGGAATCGTCCACCACCAACACCAGCGGCAGTTCACCGCCCGGACCCGGAGCCATCTGCTCGGCGACGGGAACGAGGGGTTTGCCCTGCGCCGTCGGCTCGCTGCTGGCCTGCTGCAATTCATAGGCCTTGTCGCCGAACACGGTGGCCAAGGCCACCGGGTTGTAGATCAGCACGACCGCGCCGGAAGCGAGCACGGACATGCCGGCCAGACCCGGCATGCGTGCCAGTTGCGGGCCGAGGTTCTTCACCACGACTTCCTGGTTGCCCAGCACTTCGTCGACGTGGATGGCAAGGCGCTGGCCGGCGCTGCGCAGCAGCACGACCGGTTGGGTCTTGCCGACGTGCTCGTGGCTGCGGGTCGAGGCTTGCAAGAGCGCACCGGACCAGAAGAAGGGCACGGCCTCACCACCGAACTCGATGCTGCCCTTGGCGTAGGCCTGCTCCAGTTCGGCATAAGTGAGACGACGCACGATCTCGACCAGGTTGGCGGGTACGCCGATGCTCAGTGCCCCCATGCGCAGCATGATCACCTGGGTGACGGCGGTGGTCAGCGGCAGCACCAGCTTGAAGCTGGTGCCGGCACCGGCCGTGGTGGCGGTCTCGATACGGCCACCCAGGGCCTGGACCTCGGAGCGCACCACGTCCATGCCGATACCGCGTCCGGACAGTTCGGTCACGCTGGCGGCTGTGGAGAAACCCGGCGTGAAGATCAGGTTGGCGGCATCGGCATCGCTGAGCGGCTGACCCGGTGCGATCAGGCCCTGGGCCACGGCCTTCTCGCGGATGCGGGGCAGGTTCAGGCCGGCGCCGTTGTCGCTGAAAACGACCGAGACGTCGTTGCCTTCCTGGTGCAGGCTGATGGTGATCGTGCCCGCAGCCGGCTTGCCGGCAGCCTCTCGTTGTTGCGGGCTCTCGATGCCGTGCCCCACGGAATTGCGCAACATGTGCTCGAAGGCAGGCGTCATGCGGTCGAGCACGCCGCGGTCAATCTCCATCGTGCCGCCGGTGATGTCGAGCTTGACCTGCTTGCCGGCATCCTTGGCCGCCTGGCGCACCACGCCGTAGAGGCGCTCGGAGATGCCCTCAAACTCCATCATGCGCGTGCGCAGCAGGTCGCGCTGCAATTCACGCGTCTGGCGTGCCTGGGCAATCAGGTCGTCCTCGGTGCCGCTGATGGTCTGCTGGAGGTTGCGCTGCACGGTCGCCACGTCGTTGACCGACTCGGCCATCATGCGGGTGAGCTCCTGCACACGCGTGAAGCGGTCGAACTCCAGCGGATCGAAACCTTGGGCTGTGTCCTTGGCCTGCGCCAGACGCGACTGCATCTGCGACTCGGCCTGCAGTTCGACGTCCCGCAGGTGCGTGCGCAGGCGATCCAGATTGGCCGTCAGCTCGCCGAGGGAACCGTTGAGCTGGCCCAGCCGCTGATCCAGGCGGCTGCGGGTGATCATGACTTCGCCGGCCTGGTTGACCAAGCGGTCCAGCAGTTGCGAGCGCACCCGCACAGTCTGACCGGAAGTAGAGCGGGACGGCGCAGCCGTCGGCAGCCTGGCCGGCAGCATGGCGGCTGCCGCCACCGCCGGCCGCACAGGCAGCGACGGCCGCAGGGCTGCCATGACCGCAGACTCAAGCTCAGTCTGCGTGTCCGGTGCAGCAACAGCAGCCTGTGCCACTGAGGGGGTGGGGCGGGACGCCGGAGCTTCGGGCACATACGCCTCTTCCAGGGGGCCGCGACAGAGTTCGTCAAACACTTGCTGCAGACGGTCGTAACGCGTGAGCATCGGTTCGATCTGGGCCGACTGGATGAACTCGCTGCCCATCTGCTCGATGGCCGACTCCATGCGGTGCGTCATCTCGCCCAGGCGCATGGCGCCGGCCAGACGGGCACTGCCCTTGAGGGTGTGCAGCACGCGCAGCACGTCCAGACGGGCGCCGCCGTTATCAGGCTGTTCAGACCACTGGCGCAGCGCAGCTGCCATCTGGGGCATGAGCTCGGTGGCCTCTTCCTCGAAGATCGGGAACAGGTCGGGATCGAGCACGTCGACGGCATCGATCTCCTCATCACTGTCGTCCAGCACGATCCGGGCCGCGCCGGGCAGAGCGGCAGCAGGCGGCCTGGGAGTGGCGGCTGGCACTGGCGGGGGTACCACTGCCGCCGGCATCAGCTTGGGCGCAGGCGCCGCAACCGGTGCAGCCGGCTTGACGGGCTCGAAGTCGAAGGTCAGATCCCCCAGATCGAACTCAGTCTCTTCGGTGACCGTGAGCCCTGCGTGACCCCCGACATCGTCTGGCTCCAGGGAATCGAGCTGGGCAAATTCGGTGCTGTGGATCGCATTCAGCGCCTCGACCAGCCCGGGCTCCGGGGCCTTCAGGAAACCGGCGGCGAACTGGTGCAGCAGATGGCGGATATTGTCGGCAGCGGCCACGAACACCTGAGCGTGCTCGGGCTGTCCCTGGCCGTGCAACTGAACGTGCTGCATCGCATGCTCGAGGGCGCGGGCAATCTCGGAAAGCGCGGAGAAGCCGACCGTCGCCGAACTGCCCCCCAGCGAGTGGGCCAGTGCAATGGCGGTATCCGGCACCGGGTTATGCAACTCCAGCGACCACTCGTTGAGCTCGGTAAGCAGACGACGCGACCACTCGTCCGCCTCGTTGAGAAAGACGTTGTAAAGGGGAATGCCGATGCGCAAGGTGCCGATCACCTTCACCTGCTCTTCCGCCGCTTCGACGGGCGTCGCCGCATGCGGCAGCTCGAGTTCGAAGCCTTCGATGCCCGCCGGCTGCGTGTCGGGCGCATCCGTCAGCTCATCGATCGAGCCGGTCGCCGTGTCAGACCACTTGTTCTGCAACTCTGGCAGATCAAGGGCGGGCAGTTCGGCCGGCTCGGCCATGCGGGTCGCCGCCCAGTCCTGGTCGACGCCTTTCTCCCTCTTTAAGGGGGCAAGGTCTTCCGGGCCAGCCAGGCTGGTCGGTGCCCAGTCCAGACCCGCGCCATTGGCCGACAAGGACATCAGATCCTCCGGCCCCGCCAGACTGGTGGAAGCCCAGTCGATGGCCATATCGCTGGGCGCGGCCGCCGCTGTTGCGGCCGGCGCAGCCACCGGTGGCACGCCCGCCAGACTGCTGAAGTCGATATCGCCGATGTCGCCCAGCGGCGACGACCCGACGGCTGCGGCTCGCGGCGCGGGCTTGCCCGGGACCTTGGCATCGTGCAGCTCGAAATCAAACATCTGGGTCGACGCGAAGTCAAGGGGAGGTGGCTCCTCGGACAGCTCAGGCAGCTCGGGGGCGGCGACGGGCGCCGCGGCGGCCGTCGGTGCAGAGACATTCTGCAGGGCCAACGCCACGAACTTGCCGTCTGCCCTCATGGCGTCGGCCGACGCCCGGAAAGGAGCCGCACTCCAACCGGCGTCATTGCCGCCGGCGATGTCCTCGATCCATTGACCAAGGCCATGCAATGCGGCGCTGGAAAGCTGCAGCAGTTCGGGGCGGGCGGGCTTCTGCTCAGCCAGCCAGTTGTTCATCATCTGTTCCATGGCCCAGGCCGCTTCGCCGAACTCGGTGAAGCCGACCATGCGCGAACTACCTTTGAGGGTGTGGAAGGCACGGCGCAGTGTGGTCTGGTGGGACAGATCCGCCGGATCACCGAGCAGAGCCGAAACGGCATCCTGGCCGTTTCGCGCCACTTCACGCGCCTCATCCAGGAAAATGTCACGCAACTCGGCGCCATCGTCGTCAGCGGAGGCCTGCGGCGCGGCAGGCGGCGGCGCGGCGACAGAAGGCCTGGCCATGGGCGTCGGACTTGGCGCGGCAAAGGGCGCAGGCACCGGGGGCGGCTCGGGCGCCACGGCGGCGGTCTCGCGTTCGCGGCCCATCAGGGGCTTGAACTCGCCCAGTTCCTCGTCATAGACGAACAGCTTCTTGGCCAGCGCGCGCTGGTAGCTCAGCATGTCGATCAGGAAGCCCAGGGCACCCAGGCTGTTGCCGAACTTCTCGAACACACCGGTACGCGCAGTATCCTCGTCGATGGTGTCGACCAGGAATTTCTCGACGGTATCGCGCATGCGCACCGTGGCCAGCGAGGCCTGGTCCAGGCCCAGCACAGAGAAAACGCCGCGCATCTGCGCCAACAGGTTGGGGACGTCGTTGAGCGGCGACTTTTCCTTCGGATTGCGGAAGAATGTGTCGAGCGACTTCTCGATCTCGGTCAGACTGGAGCGCAACTCCTCGACGACGCTGCCCATGGTCTGGCGGTCGCTGACACGGCGGTACAGTTCCTCCATCCAGGGTTCGAGCGCCTCAGGCTGTCCGCCAGCGACAACGTGGTCCAGTCGGCGTGCCAGGCGGTCGCTTCGTTCGCGCATGTTCGACTCGGTCGGATCCATGTCCTCGTAAGCCGCGTCCAGATAGAGAATGGAGGTGGCGACTTCCATGGCCACCGGCGTGGTCGGCGGCTCGCCGGAGCGCACCGTGCCGTCCACGGCCTTGAGCAGGGAACGCGCCAGCTCCTTGTTCTCCGGGTGCAGCTTGAGGAGGGACTCACCCACCAGGGTGAACTGCTCGGACACCACCTTGAGCCGGTTGGTATCACCGCCCGAAAGGGCCGACCAGGTCTCGGTCGCCGTGGCAATGCGCTTGCGCGCCTGCACCAGCACGGCTGGATCGAAACGGCCGTACTGCGGCGTGTCGTAGTTGACAGGCTTGGTCTGCGCCAGGCCGTACGCCAGCCTGACTGCGCTCAAGGCAGGGGCTGACTGGGCATCGGCGGGCGCGGCCTGGGCACAGAAAAACAGCAGATCCTGCGCCAGTCGGTCCGACACGTCGCTCTTGCCGCGCGCCAAGGTGGAGTACTGCATGAGCACGCGCGAGGCCGCGCGCTTGACATAGACATCCGATGGGCACAGCTTGAGCGCCAGGGCCTCGAAGTACGCCGCACAGATCTTCCAGAAGGAACGCTCCTCCAGCGTCTGTCGACCCGCCGCCAGCCCCAGGCAGATGTCACGCAGGCTTTTGGCAGAGGAAACGCTGCCCGTCTTGACCACCTTGAGCACGCCGGCATCCAGCTGCGAACGCACCGTCGGATCGTAGGCCAGCGGGGCAGGCAGCGCAGGGATGTCGGCATCGATCCAGCGCCAGGCATGGGCCCACAGTTCGGCGGGGTGCACACGCTCCTCACCGACCAGCTCCAGCACGTCGCGGTATTGCGGGAACAGGGCAACGGCCGAGGCCGACTTGCCGCGTAGCACGCTCTCCAAGTACTCAATCAGGGCAAAACTGGCGCGCTCGACCTTGGTGGCTGCATCCTCGCTGCAGGACTCCGGGCGTTCGACAAATTTCTGCGCCAGCGCCTCCAAGGCGCGCAACACCTTGGCCGGCTCGGGCAAGCCCACCATCTCGAGAGCGCCGACAGCCTGGTGCAATTGCTGACGCGCGATACGCAACTGGCTGGCATCGAGCGACTCCAGATCCGAGCCGCGCGCCAGCTCGGCATCGCGTACGAAGCGGCGGATGGCCTTGGCTGCGCCATCGAGAGACTTGCGCAACTCGTCCAGCACCCAAGCCAAGGGGCCCAGGTCGTTGACCGGCTGATCGTCGTTGCCGCTAGCGGCTGCGATGGCTTGCATGGATACGTCGCTCCTGCGGGTGACCGGAGGTGATCAGGAAATCTTGAAACGTGCGACCGACTGGCGCAGCTCTTCGGCCATGCGCGAAAGTTCGCGCACCTGGGCGGCGGTGGCCCGCGTGCCCTCCCCGGTCTGCTCGGTCACGGCAAAGATGTGCTGGATGTTGTCCGCCACCACGGTGGCCATGGCGGCTTCCTTGGACGTCGAGTCGGAAATCTGCTCGATCAGTTCGGCCAGTCGGCGCGACACACGGTCAATCTCGGTCAGCGCGGTACCCGCGTTGTCGGATAGCCGCGCTCCCTCGACCACACCCTGGGTGGAACGCTCCATGGCGGCCACGGCGTCCTGCGTGTCGGTCTGAATCGCCTTCACCAGCGCCGAGATCTGGCGCGTGGCGTCTGCAGAACGCTCAGCCAGTCGCTGAACCTCTTCCGCCACCACCGAGAAGCCGCGGCCGGCCTCGCCGGCGGACGCCGCCTGGATGGCAGCATTCAGGGCCAAGACGTTGGTCTGTTCGGTAATGTCCGAGATCAGCTCGGTGATTTCACCAATCTCCTGCGAGGACTCGCCCAGGCGCTTGATCCGCTTGGAGGTGTCCTGGATCTGGTCGCGGATGGAGTTCATACCGCCGATGGCGTCCTGCACGGCCTTCAGGCCGGACTCGGCAGCCTGCAGCGACTGGCGCGCCACCGCAGCCGATTCCTGCGCCTGGTGCGACACCTGGTTGATGCGGGTCGACATGTCCACCACAGAGCGACCGGTTTCGCGAATCTCGTGCAGCTGCTCATTGGACGCGGCCAGCAGTTCGGTGGACGTCTGGTCCACTTCGGAGGTCGTCTGCGCCACCTGGGCCGCCGTGTTCTGCACGCTGCCCACCAGCAGGCGCAGCTCTTCCACCGTGTAGTTCACGGAGTCGGCAATGGCGCCCGTGATGTCCTCGGTCACCGTGGCTTCCTGCGTCAGATCGCCTTCGGCCACCGTCTGCAGTTCGTTCATCAGTCGCAAAATGGCGGCCTGGTTGGCGTCATTGACGCGCTTGGCTTCCTGCTCCTGGCGCTCGGCTTCCAGTCGCTGCGCTTCGGCCATCACCTGGCGGCGACGGCTGTCCATCAGCTGCACGCGCGCCAGTCCGGCTGCACAGAGCAGGGCGAAGACGGCTGCGCCGATCAGGGACAGCAGCGAGGTCGGGCTCAGACCCGTGCGCGTGGCCAGCTGGCCCTGCAGTTCCTCCAGGTCGCGGCGCAAGGGCTCGGAGTCATTAATGATGGTGATCTGCGCGCTGCGCGCCGAGACCAGGCCCTGCAGATTGCCCAGAATGGCGCCCGCCTGCGTGCGGGTCAGTTCGTAGAGCTTGATCAGCGCCTCAATCTGCTCGCGCGTCTGCGGATCCTTGGAGGCATTCAGACGCAGCTCCGGGCTGCCATCGAGCAGACCCTGCGCGATTTCCTTGAAGGAGTTCAGGTCCTTGCCCAGCAGAAACACGGCCTCCGGACTCACGCCCTCGGCCGTCAGGAACTCGTTGGACGACTTGCCGATACGCTGGGTCAACATCACCAGCTGGCCGGAAGCGGAAATCTCTGCAGCGCTGGCGTTCTGCTGCAGCTTGAGAGAAGACACGGTCTCGGCGATCTCCAGCAGGTCGGACGACTGCCGGTTGATGGTTCGCAGGGCGGCGCCGACCTGGGTCAGGATCTTCTCCTGCGCCACGATGGCCGCGGCGCTCTTTTCGGCGCGCTCCATCAGCGGAACGATTTTCTCAAGCTGGGGCATCAGGTCCGCGTCGATGGGTTCCAGACGCAGCGCGTAGTCACTGTCGCGCAGGCCCTTGACCGAGCGCACCAGGTAGCCGGAACTCTCCTTGACTTCGGCGAAGGCCTGGGGCACGCCCACCAGGGCCTGCGACACCGATTTGGCCAGACGTTGGGACTGCATCAGGGACTGGCCGGTGGCGTTCAGCTGCTGCGCCACACGGTCGGCCGCCGTCAGCGCGACGAAGGCGATCGAGCCCAGCACGACCAGTGCCAAGCCCAGCAGCCACCACAGCAGACGCTGCTGCTCGGCAATCGGTCGACGCCCCAGCAGGGGCACGCTGACCATGTCGTCCTGATTCAGGGGGGCCGGCGCGGGGAGGTCCTGCAGCTGGGTATCGCTCGACCTCCCGGGCGCCGACGCACGGTGCGGCTGCAGGCCGGACAGGTCGTCGGGCATCGCCAGGCTCAGACCGACACTCTGCTGCGAGTCGTTTGTCTTTTTGGCAAAGAGTTGGGTCAGTTTGTTGAGGACGGACATGATGCAACCTTCAGGAATGTTGGGGCGGCCTCGCTAGGCGCTGATGCTCAAAAACTCGCTCATCTGCGACAGCTGCTGGAGGTTGATCTCCTGCCAGCGGCTGCCGTCAGCGTCGACGTAGCGGTTACCGAAATAGGGGGGAGCGCCTTCGGGCGGTGGCTCGGAGCCCGAGAACGCGCCGACATGGCGCAGGCCCGCCAGCGAATCGATCAGCAAGGAGCAATTGATCTCCAGCGCGGCGTTGAGCGTGACCACGCTGGCCTCCGCCCAGTACTGCTCGGTGCGCACAGGCGCCTTGCCAGCGACGAAAGACGCCAGGTCCACCACGCCATACAGGCCGCCACGCAGGTTGACGACCCCCACGAACCAGGACCGTGAATACGGCACCGCCTGAACCGGAGGCAGCGGGAAAATCTCACCCGACTGGGCCAGGGGCAGCAGGTAATCAAGCCCCCCCGCACGCACCGCCAGCCACGAAATGGAGAGGCCTTCGGCCTTGGCCGCTTGCAAACGGCTAGCAAGTCGTGACTGCAGGTCCCTGAGAGCTTCGCGATTGGCCATGGGGTTCGAGTCAGCCCAACGCCTTGATTTTGCCCAGCAATTCGGCTTCGTCCACCGGCTTGGTGACGTAATCGCGCGCGCCCTGGCGCATGCCCCAGACGCGGTCGGTTTCCAGGTTCTTGCTGGTGCAGATGATGATCGGGATCTCTGCGTATTCTGGTGTGCGGTTGATGGCACGGGTCAGCTGGAAGCCGTTTTGACCCGGCATCACGACGTCCATCAGGATGAGGTCCGGCTTGTCTTCAGCGAGCCGGCGAAACGCGTCGTCGGCGTCCTCGGCGGTCTTCACTGTCATCCCGTTCTTCTGGAGCAAATCCGTCAGAAACATCAACTCCGTCTTGGAATCGTCAACGATCAAAACTTTGCGTATCGGCATCAATTCACTCCTTGTGAGACTACGCCAAACTGCTGCACGGCCTGCAGCAGCTGGTCTTTGGTAAATGGTTTGGTGAGGTAGTCCTGGGCACCGACCATGCGGCCGCGCGCCTTGTCAAACACCCCGTCCTTGGACGACAACATGACCACCGGCACCGATGCAAACCTCGCGTTGCGCTTGATGATGGCGCAGGTCTGATAGCCATCGAGGCGCGGCATCAGGATGTCGCAGAAAATCAGATGCGGCTGGTAGTCGTTGACCTTGGCCAGCGCATCGAAGCCGTCCTCAGCCAGCATCACCTCATGCCCGCCCTGCTTGAGGAAAATCTCGGCGCTGCGGCGGATCGTATTGCTGTCATCGATCACGAGGACCTTCAAGGGCGATTCTTGCGTGCTCACTGAACGCTACTCCTGATTACGACCGACCGAAGCGATGACAGACACCATCTCTCGAGCCCGGCCTCAGATCTGGACCATTTCAAAATCTTCCTTGCGCGCACCACATTCAGGACAGGTCCAGTTCATGGGCACATCGGCCCATGCTGTTCCCGGCGCTATGCCGTGCTCCGTATCGCCGACCGCCTCATCATAGATCCAGCCACAGATCAGACACATCCAAGTTTTCTTATCAATCACAGCTTACGAGACCTTCGAATAGAATGCAACATTGTACAAAGCGAAAACCGCGCCTCGACGGCTTTCGTGCAACGACTTGCCGTATTCTGCCTGATGACCACCGCGGGCCAGCCCATGCAAACCCCTGCCCCCGAGGAAACCGCTCACGATCCGAGCCAGCCGCCATGCGTTCTGGTGTTCAATGCCAACGATCCCAGCGGTGCGGGCGGGCTGTCCTCTGACGTCTCCGCCATCGCCTCAGCCGGCGCGCATGCACTACCCGTCGTCACGGGCACCTACGCACGCGACACGGCAGAAACTTTCGACCATTTCCCCTTCGATGAAGAAGTGGTGGCCGAGCAGGCGCGCGGTCTGCTGGAAGACGTGACCGTGCAGGCCATCAAGGTTGGATTTGCCGGCACGCCCGAGAACCTCAGCACCATTGCCGAGATCGCCACCGACTACCCAGACATCCCGCTGATCGCCTACATGCCCAACCTGTCGTGGTGGAACGAGGTGCAGATCGACCTTTATCTGGACGCCTTCCAGGAGCTGGTTTTGCCCCAGACCACAGTGTTGGTCGGAAACCACAGCACCCTGTGGCGCTGGCTGCTGCCGGACTGGGAAGGCGAGCGCAGCCCCAGCGCCCGCGACATCGCCCGCGCAGCCGGAGAGTACGGCGTGCCCTACACCCTGGTCACCGGCATTCCGGCCGCAGAACAATACATCGACAACGTATTGACCTCGCCGCAAGCCGTGCTGGCCAGCGAGAAATTCGAACGCTTCGAGGCGGTATTCTCCGGCGCAGGCGACACCCTGACGGCCACCCTGACCGCGCTGGTCGCCAGCGGCTGCGACCTGAGCGAGGCGTTCTCCGAGGCCCTGGGCTATCTGGACCACTGCCTGGACGGCGGCTTTCGCCCCGGCATGGGCCACGTGATCCCGGACCGCCTGTTCTGGGCTCAGGTCGACCTGGACGACAGCGACACCTCCGAAGACGATCCGCAAGTCGCGTCTTCCCAACTGGACCTTCCGCCCCATGACACCCAGCACTGACCTTAACGAAAGCCTGTTCGAGCGCGCTAAGCGCGTCATCCCCGGGGGCGTGAATTCACCCGTGCGAGCCTTCCGCGCCGTCGGCGGCACGCCGCGCTTCGTCAAACGAGCCCAGGGCGCCTACTTTTGGGATGCCAACGACCGCCGCTACATCGACTACATCGGCTCCTGGGGTCCCATGATCCTGGGCCACGGCCATCCTGCCGTCGTCCAGTCCGTCCAGAAGGCGATCACCGAGGGCTTTTCTTTTGGCGCTCCGACCGAACGCGAGATCGAGCTGGCCGAAGAGATCCTGAAGCACGTGCCGTCGATGGAGATGGTGCGCCTGGTCAGCTCGGGCACCGAGGCAGGCATGAGCGCGCTGCGACTGGCGCGCGGCGCCACCGGCCGCAGCAAGTTCATCAAGTTCGAGGGCTGTTACCACGGCCATGCCGATGCGCTGCTGGTCAAGGCCGGCTCGGGTCTGGCCACTTTCGGCAACCCCACCAGCGCCGGCGTGCCGGCCGAGGTGGTGCAGCACACCCTGGTGCTCGAGTACAACAACGTGCCGCAGCTCGAGGAAGCCTTTGCCCTGCATGGCAAGGAACTCGCCTGCGTGATGATCGAGCCGATCGCCGGCAATATGAATTTCGTGCGGGCGTCCGTGCCTTTCATGCAACGCTGCCGCGAACTGTGCACGCAATATGGCGCGCTGCTGGTGTTCGACGAGGTCATGACGGGGTTCCGGGTGGCGCTGGGTAGCGCCCAGAGCGTTTATGCGCAGGCCATCCCCGGTTTCAAGCCCGACGTCACCGTGCTGGGCAAGGTCATCGGCGGTGGCATGCCGCTGGCGGCCTTCGGCGGGCCGCGCGCCATCATGGAGCAACTCGCCCCACTGGGCCCGGTCTACCAGGCCGGCACACTCTCCGGCAACCCGGTGGCCACGGCCTGCGGCCTGACGACCTTGCGCGAGATCAGCCAACCCGGTTTCTTCGAAGCGTTGTCGCGCAAGACCCGGTCCTTGGTCGATGGCCTCAAGTCAGCCGCCGCCGCTGAAGGTGTTGCATTTACTGCCGACTGCCAGGGCGGCATGTTCGGCTTTTTCCTGCTGTCCGAGTTGCCGCAAAACTACGCCACGGTCATGAAGACCGATAACGCACGCTTCAACACGCTGTTCCACGGCCTGCTCGATCGCGGGGTCTACATCGCGCCCGCGCTCTATGAAGCCGGTTTTGTCAGTGCCGCGCACAGCGAGGAAGACATCGCCCAGACCGTGGCCGCGGCGCACGAGGTGTTCAAGCTGCTGGCGAAGTAGCTTGCGATGTCCCAAAGAAAAAGCGGCCTGGGGCCGCTTTTTTCATGCCTGTCGCGCGGGGTTCAATGACGGAAATGGCGCACGCCTGAAAACACCATGGCCACGCCGCGCTCGTCCGCCGCATCGATGACTTCCTGGTCACGCATGGAGCCACCGGGCTGGATGATGCAAGTCGCGCCGGCATCCACCACCACGTCCAGGCCGTCGCGGAAGGGAAAGAAGGCGTCGCTGGCCACCACCGTCCCCTGCAAGGAGAGCTTGGCATGCTGGGCCTTGATGCTGGCAATGCGCGCCGAGTCCAGCCGGCTCATCTGACCGGCCCCCACGCCCATGGTCATGCCGTCCTTGCAGAAGACGATGGCATTGCTCTTGACGAACTTGGCCACCTTCCACGCGAACAGCAGGTCTTCGAGCTGCCCTGAACTCGGCGCCTTCTTGGTGACCACCTTCAGATCGCTGCGTTGCAGCTCGTGGTTGTCGGCGGTCTGGATCAGCAGGCCCGAGCCCACGCGCTTGACGTCGTGCGAGTTCTGGCCCCGCTCCCAAGCCGTCTTGCCGTCGCGCTGGACGCCCTCCAGCGAAATCTCCAGCACACGCACATTGGCCTTGGCCTTGAAGAGCGCCAGCGCCTCGGGCGTGTAGCTGGGTGCCAACAGCACCTCGACAAACTGCTTGCTGACGGCCTGCGCCGCTGCAAGGTCCACCGTTTGGTTGAAGGCGATGATGCCGCCGAAGGCGGAGGTGGGGTCGGTCTGGAAGGCCTTGCTGTAGGCCTCCAGCGCATCCTTGCCCACGGCCACGCCGCAGGGGTTGGCATGCTTGACGATCACGCAGGCCGCGGACTGCGCCAGCCCGCCTTGGGCGTCCGTGTCGAAACTCTTCACGCATTCCCAGGCCGCGTCGGCATCGGCGATGTTGTTGTAGCTCAGCTCCTTGCCTTGCAGCTGCTTCGCGGTGACCAGCGAGCCGGGCGCCGGATGGAGATCGCGGTAGAAGGCCGCGGCCTGGTGCGGGTTCTCCCCGTAACGCAGGTCCTGCAGCTTGACCAGATTGCTGTTGGCCTGGGCCGAGAAGGCCGCCTGCGTGCCGTCCTCGTTGATCGCCGACAGGTAGTTGCTGATGGCCGCGTCGTAGTTGGCAATACGGTTGAAGGCCGCCACCGACAGCGCGAAACGCAGCTTGTCCGACAGCCTGCCGTTTTGCTTCAGTTCATCCAGCACCGCCGGGTACTGCGAAGCGTCAGTCAGCACCCCCACGTCCTTCCAGTTCTTGGCCGCGCTGCGCACCATGGCCGGACCGCCGATGTCGATGTTCTCGATCGCGTCTTCCAGCTTGCAGCCAGGCTTGGCGACCGTGGCCTCGAAGGGGTAGAGGTTGACCACCAGCAGATCGATGGTGTCGATCCCATGGGTCTTGAGCGCGGCCATGTGCTCGGGGACTTCACGGCGCGCCAGCAGGCCGCCGTGCACCATGGGATGCAGGGTCTTGACCCGGCCGTCGAGCATCTCGGGGAAGGCCGTGACTTCGGCCACCTCGGTCACGGGCAGCCCGGCCTCGGCCAGCAACTTGGCGGTGCCGCCGGTCGAGATCAGCTTGATGCCAAGCGCATGCAGGGCCTGGGCGAATTCGACGATGCCGGTCTTGTCGGAAACGGAGAGCAGTGCGTTCATGGAGAGGTTCAGCGTTGAGGGTTGAGCGAGGGGGGCCGGCAGAGGGTGTTCGCGCTCGACGCTGAACGCCCTACGCCCGACCTCACTTGATCAGTTTGTGTTCGACCAGCTTCTTGCGCAGGGTGTTGCGGTTCAGTCCCAGCCAGAGCGCGGCGCGCGACTGGTTGTGTTCAGCCTGCTGCATCACCACTTCCAGCAGCGGCTTCTCGACGATGCGCACCAGCATGTCGTACAGGCCATCAGGCTCGGTACCGCGCAAATCCTTGAAATAGCCTTCCAGGCTGCTACGCACGCATTCTTCGATTTGTTTTTTGCTCATGCGACAAGCTCCATCGGTTCTTCGTCCCTGTCTTCGGGGGCCTCTGCGACGGCCGCGGGCATGCGATCCATGCGGGTCCCCAGTTCATCCAGAAAATCGGCGACGGCCTGCACCTGGGCCCGGCTGTCGTCCAGCAGGTTCATGCGTGCACGGAAGGCGTCTCCCCCGGGCAAGGCCCTGACATACCAGCCGATGTGCTTGCGCGCGCTGCGCACACCCGTGTACTCGCCGTAAAGCGCGTAATGGTCCTCCAGGTGCTCCAGCAGCAGGCGCCGGACCTCGACCACCAGCGGCGGCACCAGTTGTTCGCCCGTGGCCAGGAAGTGGCTGATCTCGCGAAAGATCCAGGGCCGGCCCTGCGCAGCGCGGCCGATCATCAGCGCGTCGGCCCCTGTGGCACGCAACACGGCCAGGGCCTTTTCGGGCGAGTCGATGTCGCCGTTGGCCACGACCGGGATACGCAAGGCAGCCTTGACGGCGGCGATGGTCTCGTACTCAGCCGCGCCCTTGTAACCCTGCTCCCGGGTGCGGCCATGCACCGTGACCATCTGCACGCCGGCACTCTCGGCGGCACGCGCCAGCGTCACGGCGTTCTTTTCGGCCTGGCACCAGCCCGTGCGCATCTTCAGCGTCACGGGCACGCTGCGCGGCGTACAGGCAGCCACCACCGCCTCGACGATCTCCAGCGCGAGCGCTTCGTCCTGCATCAGCGCCGAGCCGGCCCACTTGTTGCAGACCTTCTTGGCCGGGCAACCCATGTTGATGTCGATGATCTGGGCACCGCGGTCCACGTTGTACGCAGCGGCCTCGGCCATCATGGCCGCGTCGGTCCCGGCGATCTGCACGGCGATCGGCCCGGCTTCGCCCTCGTGGTTGGCGCGTCGCGAGGTCTTGAGGGTGTTCCACAGGTCCTTGCGCGAGGTCACCATCTCGCTGACCGCATACCCAGCGCCCAGCGCCTTGCACAGGCTGCGGAAGGGCCGGTCCGTCACGCCCGCCATCGGGGCCACGAACAGGGTGTTCGGCAGTTCGAAGGAACCGATGTGCATGCGAATGGAGGTTTGATGAGGGCGGGGCGAGGGATGACTTTCCGGCAAAGAGCAGACTGCCGGGCCGCGTATTCTAGCTGCACAAAATTTCAGCAATTGAAATCAAGCCCGGCCCCTTGCAGGGTCGTCCCTATACTGATCAGACTATGGAGAACTGGATCACCCAGCTGCTGACGCTATTGGCCCTGCCCGAATACGGCCTGGTCACGCTGTTCCTGATCGCCTTCGTCTCTGCCACCCTGCTGCCGCTGGGCTCGGAGCCGGCCCTGTTCGGCCTGCTCAAGCTCAATCCGGAGCTGTTCTGGCCCGCCATCCTGGTGGCGACCGCCGGCAACACCCTGGGCGGCGCCGTGAGCTGGGCCATGGGCTGGGAATCGCACAAGCTGATCGACAAGTACCGGCACTCCGACACCCACCTGCGCGCGCTTGACTGGCTGGAACGCATTGGCCCCCGGGCCTGCCTGCTGAGCTGGCTGCCCCTGATTGGCGACCCACTGTGCGCGGTGGCCGGCTGGCTGCGCCTGCCCTTCTGGCCCTGCCTGCTCTACATGGCCATCGGCAAGCTGGCGCGTTACCTGACCATGACGGTGTTGCTGCTCTGGCTGTTTCCGGGCGGATTCAGCTTCTAGACCCGCGCCACACGACGGTAACGCCGCACCAGCGGCGGCAACACCAGCAACAGCACGGCCACGGCCATCAGCGAGCCCGACAGAGGCCGCGTGAAAAACGTGAACCAGTCCCCCTGGCTGATGGTGAGCGCCTGCCGCATGGACTGCTCGGCCATGGGCGCCAGAATCATGCCCACGATCAGAGGCGCCGCCGGAAAGTCGAAGCGCCGCATGACGAAGCCGATCAGGCCAAAGAAAAACAGCAGCCCCACATTGAAGATCGAGTTGCCCGCGCCATACACCCCGGCGGTGGAGATCACGATGATGCCGGCATACAGCCACGGCGGCGGGATCTTGAGCAAACGCACCCAAAGATGCACCAGCGGCAGGTTGAGCACCAGCAGAATGACGTTGCCGATGTAGAGACTGGCAATCAGCGTCCAGACCAAAGCCCCCTGCTGCGTAAAGAGCTGCGGCCCGGTCTGGATGCCGTAACCCTCGAAGGCCGACAACATGATGGCCGCCGTGGCTGAAGTGGGGATGCCCAGCGTGAGCAGGGGCATGAGCACGCCGGCCGCCGCCGCATTGTTGGCGGCCTCCGGCCCGGCCACGCCCTCAATGGCGCCGTGGCCGAACTCCTCGGGGTGTCTGGAGAGTTTTTTCTCGGTGTAGTAGGACAGCATGGTGGGCAACTCCGCGCCGCCCGCCGGCAGCGCGCCGATGGGAAAACCAAACAGCGAACCGCGGATCCAGGGCTTCCAGGAACGCGCCCAGTCCTCGCGGCTCAGGCGCAGGCTGCCCGAGACTTTCATGACTTCGCCGCTGCTCGATTCACGGCCCTGCCAGGCCAGGTACAGGGCCTCGCCCACGGCGAACAGGCCCACCGCCACCACCGTCACCTCCAGGCCATCCAGCAGTTCGGCCCGTCCGAAGGTGAAACGCGGCTGGCCCGTCTGCAGGTCGATCCCCACCAGGCCGCAGAGCAGACCCGCGCACAGGCTCAGCAGGCCGCGCAGCACCGAGCTGCCCAGCACCGCCGACACCGCCACCAGCGAAAGCACCATGAGGCTGAAGTACTCGGCCGGACCGAAGGCCAGGGCGGCTTCCACCACCCAGGGCGCGAAGAAGGTCAACGCCACCGTCCCGATGGTGCCGGCCACGAAGCTGCCGATGGCCGCCGTGGCCAAGGCCTGGCCAGCGCGACCGCGCCGGGCCATCTTGTTGCCCTCAAGCGCCGTCACCACCGCACCCGATTCGCCCGGTGTGTTGAGCAGGATGGAGGTGGTGGAGCCGCCATAAGCGGCACCGTAGTAGATGCCGGCAAACATCACGAACATGCTGGTGGCCGGCACCTGGTAGGTCAGCGGCAGCAGCAGGGCGATGGTCAGTGCCGGGCTGATGCCCGGCAGCACGCCCACCAGGGTGCCGAGCAGGCAACCCGCGAAGCCCCACATCAGGGTCAGGGGTTGCAGGGCGCTGACGAAACCGGTCAGCAGGGCGTCGAAGGCTGGCATGCTCGCTCCACTCGCAGAAACAGGGCGTCAGAATGGCCAGCGCAAGGCCGGCCCCAGGCCGATGCCCAGCAGCTGCGCAAACACCAGCCAGAACACGGTAGCGATGGCACCGCAGACCCCCGCCGACTTCAGGCCCAGCGGTGCATCAAAAGCCCGCGCCACGCCCATGCCGCACAAGGTGGCCGGCAGCACAAAGCCCAGGGGCGCCACCAGCGCCATGAAGGCGACGCCGCCGCCCAGCAGGCTGACCAATCGCCGCTGGCTCCCCGGCAGAGGCTTCTGCTCGGGCGCGTGGCTCGCGTCGACCTGGCGGCCCCGCCAGGCACTCACGCCGTAGAGCAGGGCCAGCAAGCCCAGGGCAGCCACCACTACGGCCGGGGCCAGCACCGGCCCGACCGTCATCTGCATCATCGACTGGGGAATCACCGTCACCTGCCAAGCGGCCGCAGCGGCGATGGCCAGCAGCAGGACAGCCAGGCGCAGAGGCGTCATGCGAGTCCCAGATCCTTCATCACTTCTTCGGTGTCACGGATGTTGGCCTCGATCTCGCGCTCGAAAGACTGGGCCGCCAGGAACACATCGGTCCACTTGCGCGTCTCCAGTTCCTTGCGCCAGGCCTCGGAGGTATGCACCTTGCTCATGAACTCCACCAAGGCATCGCGCTGCGCCGCACTGATGCCCGGCGGCGCAAATACCCCGCGCCAGTTCGCCGCAGTCACGCGCACACCCAGCTCGGTCAGCGTGGGCACGTCCACGCCCGGGATACGCTTGTTGCCGGACACCGCCAGGGGGATCAGCCGACCCGCCTTGATCTGCTCCTCGAACTCCGAATAGCCCGAGATCCCGGCCACTACCTGCCCGCCCAGCAGCGCGGCATTGGCCGGCCCCCCGCCGGCGAATGCCACGTAGGCCGCGTCGCGCGGATTACCGCCGAGCGCCTTGATGATGAGACCCAGCAGCACGTGATCGGTACCGCCAGCGCTGCCGCCCGCCACCGACACGGCCTTGGGATTGGCCTTGATCGCGGCTTCCAGGTCTTTCCAGGTCTTGATCTTGCCGCCGGCCGGCACGGCAACTACACCTGCCTCCTCGGTCAGGCGCGCGATCGGTGTGACGTTGCGCATGGTCACCGGGCTTTTGTTCGCAATCGCTGCGCCCACCATCACCGAGCCGCCCACCATCAGGCTGTTGCCCTGGCCCTTGCGCTGGTTCACGTAGCGCGGCAAGCCCACCATGCCGCCCGCGCCCCCGACGTTCTCGAAGGCCATATTGCCCACCAGGCCAGCGGCCTTGGCCGCGCGCTCGATGGCGCGCGCCGTACCGTCCCAGCCGCCGCCGGGCGCCGCCGGCACGAACATGTTCAGGGTCTCGAACAGGGGTTTGCCCTGTGCCCAGGCCGGTACCACCAGGGCGACACCCGCCGCTGCGCCCAGGCCCAGAAACTCACGCTTGTTGATTGGCATCGCCATCTCCTGTTTGAGAACGAACATCGCAGGCGTCAGGGCCTGACCCAGGCATTCTGCCCGCCGGGGCGGCGCCAGGCTCTCAAACAGCCGCCCCAGCGGCTCGGGATATACCCTAGGGACCCACTGCATAACTCCCGCCATGCGCGGCTCGAGTTATGCAGTGGGTCCCTAGGCTCAGGCGCTGAACAGGAAATTCATCACGTCGCCGTCCTTGACAACGTATTCCTTGCCCTCGGCGCGCATCTTGCCCGCATCCTTGGCGCCCTGCTCGCCCTTGCAGGCGATAAAGTCCTCGAAGGCAATGGTCTGGGCACGGATGTAGCCCTTCTCGAAATCGGTATGGATCACGCCGGCGGCCTGCGGCCCCGTGTCGCCCAGATGGATGGTCCAGGCGCGCACTTCCTTCACGCCGGCGGTGAAGTAGGTCTGCAGGCCCAGCAGCGTGTAGGCCGCACGGATCAGGCGGTTCAGGCCCGGTTCGCTCTGCCCGAGTTCTTCCAGGAACATCTGGCGGTCCTCGTCGCTCATCTCGGCCATCTCGGCTTCCATCTTGGCGCAGATCGCCACCACCGGCGCGTTCTGCGTGGCGGCATAGTCCTTCAGGCGCTCCAGATAGGGGTTGTTCTCGAAACCGTCCTCGCTGACGTTGCCCACGAACATGGCGGGCTTGGCCGTGATGAAGAAGAACTGTTTGAGCAGGGGCTGCTCTTCCTTGCTGAACGCGATCGTGCGCACCGGCTTGCCTTCGTTGAGCGCAGCCTGGCAACGCTCCAGGATCGCCACCAGCTTGATCGACTCCTTGTCGCCCGAGCGTGCCGTCTTGGTCACGCGGTGCAGGGCCTTCTCGACCGCGCCCAGGTCGGCCAGACACAGCTCGGTCTGGATCACCTCGATATCCGAGATCGGATCCACCTTGCCCGCCACGTGGATCACGTTGTCGTCGACAAAGCAGCGCACCACATTGACGATGGCGTCGGTCTCGCGGATGTGGGCCAGGAACTTGTTGCCCAGGCCCTCGCCGGTGCTGGCGCCGGCCACGAGACCCGCGATGTCGACGAACTCGACGATGGCCGGCACCACCCGCTCGGGCTTGACGATGTCCGAGAGCTGCGCCAGGCGCGGGTCGGGCACCTCCACCACACCCACATTGGGTTCGATGGTGCAGAAGGGGTAGTTCTCCGCCGCAATGCCCGCCTTGGTCAGGGCGTTGAAGAGGGTGGATTTGCCGACGTTGGGCAGGCCGACGATGCCGCACTTGAGAGACATGGAAATTCCTTTGAAATCAACCCCGTTCGCACCATCGGACCCAATGCGGGCGTGGCGGAGGTACCGGCGGAGCGCAATGCAGCACCGGCGGGACAGATCAAGAAACCGGGGCGAACATGCCCCAATGCCTCGATTTTTTGCCCTCGTTTTGCCTGGGGAAACTGCGCCCGATTGTACCGACCGGCGAGTCCATGCTTGCGGCCGCGCAGCACCGTCCGGGTCGGGCGGCTGCAAGGCCACCGGCTGCCGCGCGGGTTTCGGGGAAGATCAAGGCGCTGAAGCGCGCCATCCGAGTCGCCACCAGGGTAGCCAGCAGATCCCTTGGCTCACGGCGCAACCATCAGCGCAAGAAATTGCTCCAGGTCCCGATATTGAACACGTTCTGATAGCCCTTCGTTTTCAGCATCATCTTGGCCATCCCGCTGCGCGTTCCGCTGGCGCAGCAGAGGACGACTGGAACTGTCCTGGGGATCTCGGCGAGCCGGCTACCCAGTTCCTGCAGAGGGATGTTGATCGTTCCCGGGGCGTTCCCGCTGGCGAATTCCGCCGCCGACCGGACATCGACCAGGGTCGCGCCGCTTTTTATGAGTTCTGGCAGCTTGGCAATGCCCCTGCGTGCGTTCCACCACTTGTATCCAAACCACAGAACCAGGAAGGGCCAGTACTGCTTCACGATTTCCGAGAAATCCATCGACATCCTTCAGCAAATGAACTTTTGACATCCCCCTGAACAGCCGCAGGGACCCCGGCAAGACGCCCGCGCGTGCTCAGTCGAAGCGGTAGCTGGCGCTGACCGGCTGACCGACGCGCAGCACCTTGTCCATCCCGGCGCTGACGATGGCATTCATGCCGAAGGTCACGGCGCCCTGGAGGCGTGCATCCTGTCGGTAGGTCTGCAAGGTATCACCGACTTCCGGTGTGCTGTGCGCCGTCAGCGGATCGATGTCCGGAATCGGACAGCGCGGGCAGGGCTTCACAGGCGTGAGCAACGCCGGCCCCTCAGCCGTCTCGATCTGCAGGGGCCCCACACGGTCTTCGTCATGCTCGGGCAAGCCGTCGAGCACGATGTTGGGCCGGAAGCGCCGAACGTCCGCGGGCGCGCTCCCCTGCGCCTGTAAACGCGTGTTGAGCCCGTCCAGCGAGGCCTGGCCCAGCACCAGCACCGCGAAACCGTCGCTGAACTGGTTGAGCGCCTCGGCCTCGCCCGTCCATTTCCTGTCAGACAGGCGCCGATGCTCGGGATCAAAACGCACCAGCCGGTACTTGGGCGCATTCGCCTTGGGCAAGCCCTGCTCGTTGAGCGCCAGAAAGTCGGTGAACCACTGGGCCGCGATGTCGCCCATGTCCCAGGCCGGAACTTCGTCGTCCCAGACGCGCACGCGCGTCGGCGCCTCGACGGCATCGACCCGCAGATGCAGCGCCAGCATGCCCGGCGCGCGCAACTGCAACTCGGTGCCGCCACGCTTGAACTGCGGCTGCACCAGGGCCAGGCGCGGCGCCTCGCGCTGGCTGAGGAACTCGCCGTGCTCGTCCACCACCATCCAGGCGCGATCCAGATCCAGACCGGTTTCGGTCAGCAGGGCCTCGGAGACTTCGATGCCGGCGCAGGATTTGACGGGATAGACGAACAGGCGGGCGATGCGGGCCTGGACATCGGCGGGGGATAGGGGGGTGGCGCTCACGGGGCGATTTCCTGAATTGACGGACAACAGGGTTGATTCTGCCCTGCCTTTGGAGCCTGTCCACAGCCTTAAAGGGGCCGTGAGCAGGCTCTTACAATGCCCCATGTCCCAAGCCTTGGATATCTGCATACGCGGCGGCGGCATCGTCGGCCGCACCTTGGCCTTGCTGCTGGCGCGCGAGCGCCTTCGCGTCGGCCTGGTGGAACTGCCGGCCCCGGCGGGTCAGCCACCGGTCGCTGATGTGCGGGCCTATGCCCTGAACCGTCCCTCACGCGAGCTGCTGGAAAGCGTACGCTGCTGGCCTGCCGACGATGCGTCGGCCACGCCGGTGCGGCACATGCAGGTCTGGGGGGACCGCGGCAGCGAACTGAATTTTGATGCTGGCGAACTGGACAGTCCGGCGCTGACCTGGATCGTCGACGTGCCGGTGCTGCAAGCGCAGCTGGCCGATGCCGTGCGCTACCAGCCCCAGATCGAGGTGCTGAGTGCACCCGTACCGGCCCGGCTGACCGTGGTCTGCGAAGGCCGCACCAGCAGCACGCGCGCCGAGTTCGGTGTCGACTTTGACACCACGCCTTATCGCCAGCACGCCCTGGCCACCCGCATACAGTGCGAAAAGCCCCACGGTCAGGTCGCCCGGCAGTGGTTTGCGCAGGGGGAGATCCTGGCTTTTTTGCCCTTGGGCGGTGCCCAGGGGAACTCCGTGGCAATAGTGTGGTCAGTCTCTCCAGAAAAGGCAGCGCGCCTGAAGGAGATGGAGGCGGCCGAATTTTGCCGGGCATTGGAGAACGCCAGTGCCCACACACTCGGCTCGCTCGCGCTGGCCAGCGAACGCCAAACTTGGCCTTTGCAGAAGGCACACGCACGACAGTGGTCGGGCCGCTCGGCGGCAGGTGCCTGGGTGCTGGCTGGTGACGCAGCGCACAACGTTCATCCGCTGGCCGGTCAGGGCCTGAACCTTGGCTTGGCCGACGTGGCCGAACTCACGCGCGTGCTGCATGGGCGCGAGTACTGGCGTGGCGTGGATGACGCCAAACTGCTGCGCCGCTACGAGCGCGCCCGCAAGGCCGGCATGCTGGCCCTGGATGCCGGCATGGACGGGCTGCAACTGCTGTTCGCGCGCGAAGGCGAGGCCTGGAGCGCACTGCGCAACTGGGGCCTGCAAGGCGTGGAGCGCAGCGGGATCTTGAAGAACTGGCTGGCGCGACGCGCCATGAATTTTTGAAAGCTGATGCGATGACCACTCTGTCCAAACACCTGCTCGCGGGCCTGCTGGCCCTCTCCACCCTTGGCGTCTGCGCCCAGGAAGCAACCATCCGCAAGAACCTGGCCGAGCGCCTGCCGCAGTTGCCCAAGATCGACGAGGTCAGCAAAACGCCGCTGGCCGGCCTCTACGAGATCCGCGTCAATGAGAACGACATCTACTACACCGATGCCGAGGGCAACTACCTGATCCAGGGCAGCATCATCGACGTGCGCCAGCGCCGCAACCTGACAGAGGAGCGGGTCGAGAAGCTGACAGCGATCGACTTCAACACCTTGCCCATCAAGGATGCGCTGACGGTCGTGCGTGGCAACGGCCAGCGCAAACTGGCTGTTTTTTCCGACCCTAACTGTAGCTACTGCAAGCGCATCGAGCGCGACCTTGCCAAGCTGGACAACATCACCATCCATTACTTCCTCTACCCCGTGCTGGGCCCAGGCTCCAGCGAAAAATCGAGGCTGGTCTGGTGTGCCAAGGATCGTCCCAAGGCTTGGCTGGATCTGATGCTCAAGGACCAGATGCCCGCTTCCGCGGCCTGTGACACCACGGCGGTGACCCGCAATCTCGCCTTCGGCCAGAAACACAAGATACAGGGCACGCCCACGCTGTTCTTCGCCGACGGCAGCCGCGTGCCTGGCGCGCTCGACGTCGCCCAGATTGAAAAGCAGCTCGCCAGTGCCACCCGCTAGCCCCTGACGCACCCTCCATGCCTCCCACTTCCGGCCGCAGCAACACTGCCCCCCTGCTCTACCAGGTCGAACCGGCCGATCTGCACGCCCATCTCTACCGGATCACCCTGAGCATCCCGCGGCCTCAAGCCGATCAGCGCGTGACGCTGCCGGTCTGGATTCCCGGTAGCTATCTGGTCCGCGAATTCTCAAAGAACCTGCAAATGCTCCGGGCCCGCCAAGGCCGGCGGCAGATCACGCCGCAGCAGTTGGACAAATGCAGTTGGCAGATCGCCTGCGATCCACAGCAGGCGCTCGAGCTGAGCTATGAGGTCTATGCCTTCGACAACTCGGTGCGTACGGCCTGGCTCGACGCCACGCGCGGCTTCTTCAACGGCACCAGCCTGTGCCTGCGCGTGGAAGGCCAGTCGGAGGCCCCGCACGAACTCACGCTGCTGCCCGGCGACAGCCCCGCTGCTTGGCAAGTCGCCACCGGCCTGAGCGCGCTCAAGGTCGACCGCCGCGGCTTCGGCCGCTACCGTGCAAGCCACTACGACGAACTGGTCGACTGCCCCTTCGAGCTTGGCGCCTTCTGGCGTGGCGACTTCAAGGCCGCGGGCGTGCCGCACCGTTTCGTGATCGCCGGCGCCCCACCCAGCTTTGACGGAACCCGGCTGCTGGCCGACGCCCAGCGCATCTGCGAGACCGCGATCCGCTTCTGGCACGCCGGGGGGAAGTCCACGGGCCGCAGCGGCAAGCCGCCGTTTGCCCGCTACGTCTTCATGCTCAATGCCACGGACGACGGTTACGGCGGCCTGGAGCACCACAACTCCACCGCCCTGATCTGCGCACGCCGCGACCTGCCGCGCACCGAGGCCAAGGTGGGCGAGGGCTACACCACGTTGCTGGGCCTGATCAGCCACGAATATTTCCACAGCTGGAACGTCAAGCGCCTGCGCCCGGCCGCGTTCGCGCGCTATGACTATTCACGAGAGAACTACACCGACCTGCTCTGGTTCTTCGAAGGTTTCACCAGCTATTTCGACGACCTGCTGCTACGCCGTGCCGGTCTGCTGGACGACGCCGGCTACCTGCGCTTGCTCAACAAAAGCGTCAACCAGCTGCAGCAGACGCCGGGCCGCCTCGTGCAATCGGTGGCCCAGGCCAGCTTGGACGCCTGGGTCAAGTACTACCGGGTCGACGAAAACACACCCAATGCCACGGTGAGCTACTACGGCAAGGGCGCGCTGGTCGCCCTGTGCCTGGACCTGACACTGCGCGCCGAGTGCCCACACAGCCTGGACGACGTCATGCGCGCGCTCTGGGTGCGCTGCAAGGCCGGCCCCATGGCCGAGAGCGATCTGCTGGCCGTTCTGCAGGAACTGAGTGGTCGCTCCTGGGCACGCGAGCTCAATCGCTGGGTACACAGCACGGCCGAGTTGCCCCTGCGTGAACTGCTCGAACGCCATGGCGTCGGCATCCACGAAGAGCCAGCCCAGTTGGCGCAGCGTCTGGGCCTTCGGGTCGGTGAGACGGGTGGCTCGATCCACATCAAGACCGTGCTGCGTGGTGGCGCCGGCGAGCGCGCCGGCCTTGCGGCCGGTGACGAATGGCTGGGGGTGGAGTTGGGGGGCGGCAAGACGCACAGCGGGTGGCGGCTTAACAAGCTCGACGACCTGCTGCTCTATGCCGGCGGAGAAGTCAGGGTTCGGGCGCTGGTGGCACGCGACAAGCAACTGCTGACATTGCCGCTCCAGCTGCCACCCAGCGTCAGCACATGGCGTCTGTCGGTGCGCGCCAAGGAACAGTTGGCGGACTGGCTAGGCGCCTGAGGACGTGTTCAGCGCTCAGGCCCCCGGCATCTGTGCTTCGATGTCTGCACCGAAGCGGTCGGCCGCGGCCTGGCCCTTGGCATCGCGCACCACGGAATAGGCACGCCTCACGGCCTCGACGAACTCGGGCATATCCTTGGCTGCCTCGATCCTGAGGCACAGGTCATCGGCCTGAGGACCCATCAGTTCGATCAGAAAGCGCGTCGCCAGCGGCTTGAGCTTGCTCAGGCCCGCCCCCCCAGCTGGCACGGCCTGGTTGGCTGTCGGGCCGGCGCCGCCGCCCCCGGGTACAGCTTCGATGAAGCCCCCTGCTGCCAGCTGCTGCAGCAACTGGGCTGATTCGCCCATGCCGGCCGCCAGGCGGGTCAACTCTTCCACGTTTTTCTTGCCATCGACGAGGATGAGCAGCATGCGCTGCTTGCCGCCCACGCCATGGCCGCGGGTGGCAATGGCTTCTGCCCCCTTCTCGGATTTTCGGTATATCGCTTGCGATTCCATGCCGCCCAACCTTGCTTTAAATGATCTGGCAATTATTTCACCTTCGTCAGCATACCCGGCACCCTATTTGCACCCGGGGCGGTTTGCCGACCTGCAAGCGCATTGCAGCACACCAGCAGCGAGTCGGCAAGTCAGGTCGCGGACGACACCAGAGTCACTTTCTTGAACTTGCGCTTGCCCACCTGCAGGACATAGGTGCCAACACCAAGCTTCAGGCCCTTGTCACTGACCACTGTGGCGTCGACGCGCACACCGCCGCCCTCGATCAGACGGTTGCCCTCGCCGGACGAGGCCACCAGGCCGGCCTGCTTGAGCAGCGCAGCCATGCCGACCGGCCCGCCCTCCAGCGTGAGGGTCTGTTCCTCGACGTCGTCGGGGATGCCCCCCTTGCTGCGGTTGATGAAATCCTGCTCGGCCGCATCGGCGGCGGCGGCTGAATGGAAGCGCGCCGTGATCTCCTTGGCCAGCTGCACCTTGGCATCCTTGGGATTGCGGCCCTGCGCCACGTCCAGCTTGAGCTTTTCGATCTCGGCCATGGAACGGAAGCTCAGCAAGGTGTACCAGCGCCACATCAGCTCGTCGCTGATCGAGAGCACCTTGGCAAACATGCTGTTGGCCTCCTCGGTGATGCCGATGTAGTTGTTCTTGGACTTGGACATCTTGTCCACGCCGTCCAGGCCTTCAAGAAGCGGCATGGTCAGGATGCACTGCGGCTCCTGGCCGTATTCGGCCTGAAGGTGCCGGCCCATCAGCAGGTTGAATTTCTGGTCGGTGCCGCCGAGTTCCAGGTCGCTCTTGAGTGCCACCGAGTCGTAACCCTGCATCAGCGGGTAAAGGAACTCGTGCACCGAGATCGGCGTGCCGGCCTTGAAACGATCGTGGAAATCGTTGCGCTCCATCATGCGCGCCACCGTGTACCTGGCCGCCAGCTGGATCATGCCCATGGAGCCCAGGGGCAGGCTCCATTCGCTGTTGTAGCGGATCTCGGTTTTCGCCGGGTCCAGCACCAGGCTGGCCTGCCGGTAGTAGGTCTCGGCGTTGGCCTTGATCTGCTCGGGCGTGAGCGGCGGGCGCGTGCTGTTGCGGCCCGAGGGGTCGCCGATCAGGCTGGTGAAATCGCCAATCAGGAAGATCACCTGATGCCCCAGGTCCTGCAGCTGGCGCATCTTGTTGAGCACCACCGTGTGGCCGATGTGGATGTCAGGCGCGGTCGGGTCCAGGCCCAGTTTGATGCGCAGCGGCGTGCCCGTGGCCTCGGAGCGGGCCAGCTTCTGCACCCAGTCGGCTTCGGGGATCAACTCTTCGCAGCCGCGCCGGGTCACGGCGAGTGCCTCGCGGACCCGGTCGGTGAGGGGAAAAGTCGACACAGACGCTTGATTCATAAAGATTTTTCGCTGTGGCCCGGAGGTGGGCCGATATACTGGGGGCTACCCCTGAGGCCACGATTTTAAGTGGCGCCGAAAGGCCAGCCGGCCCGGCTTGCTAACCTTGGGTCCGCCCCCTTGAAGACCACACTGCTCACCGCCCTCACCGACACCCTGGCCGCCATGCGCCAGGTGCTTGATCAGCGCCGGCGCGGGTTGACGACAGCCCTGGTTTCCCTGGCCTTGCTCGGCGGCGGCGCCTACGCTCTGGCGGCCGCCGTCGTGACTCTGGCGCCTGATGTCGCGAAGTTGCCCGTGCGCGAAGTCAGTGAAGCCGTCGCGCCCCTGCCGCTGGAGGAACAGGCCTCGGCCCTCGATCTTCACCGCTACAGCCTTTACCGCTCGGATACCTCGCGCGCCAACGATACCGCCGACACCCTGTTGCGCCGCCTTGGCATGGACGATCCGCCTGCGGCGGACTTCCTGCGCCGCGACGCCCTGGCCCATCGCCACCTGCTCGGACGCACCGGGCGCCACCTGAGCGCCGAGGCCAGCGAGCGCAACACCCTGCTCAAGCTGATCGCGCGCTGGAGCCCGGATGACGACGGCAGCTTCAAGCGGCTGGTGATCGAGAAATCGGGCAACACGTTCAGATCCCGGCTGGAGACCGCGCCACTCACCGCCTCCATCCGCATCGCCAGTGCCACCATCGACAGCTCGCTGTTCGGCTCAGCCGACGAGGCGGGCATCCCCGACGCCGTGGCGATCCAGATCGCCGAGATCTTCTCCGGGGACATCGACTTCCATCGGGAATTGCGCAAGGGTGACCGTTACTCGGTCGTCTATGAGGTGCTCGAAGGCGACGGCGAGCCCCTGCGCGCCGGGCGCGTCCTCAGTGCCGAATTCGTCAACGGTGGCAAGGCCTACCAAGCCATGTGGTTCCAGGAACCCACGGCAGCCAACCCCCAACCCGTCGAGGAAGGCCGTCCCACGCGAACCCAGGGACGCAGCGGCTACTACTCGTTGGAGGGCCAGAGCCTCAAGCGCGCCTATCTGGCCTCGCCACTGGCGTTCTCACGGGTAACGAGCGGCTTCAAGATGCGCTTCCATCCCATCCTTAACAAGTGGACCGCCCACCTGGGCGTTGATTACGCCGCCCCCACCGGCACCCCGGTGCGCAGCGTGGGCGACGGTGTGGTCGAGTTTTCCGGTGTCCAGGGCGGCTTCGGCAATGTGGTCTTTGTCCGCCACCGCAACAACCATGTCACGGTCTACGCTCACCTGAGTCGCATTGCCGTGCGCAGCGGCCAGCGCGTCGAACAGGGCCAGAACATCGGTGCGGTCGGTGCCACCGGTTGGGCCACCGGCCCTCATCTGCACTACGAATTCCGCATCAACGGCAAACACCAGAACCCTCTGGCGATTGCACGCAACAGCGAATCCATTCCCGTTTCGCCCGCCGCCCGCCCGGTCTTCAACCGTCTGGCCGCCGTGACACGCCAGCAGCTGGCGGCCGCACAGTTGCTGGCGGTGCGCTGAACCCGGCATGTCCGAGCGCTATATCGGCCTGATGTCCGGCACCTCGCTGGACGGTGTGGATGGTGTGCTGGCCCTTTGCGAGGCGGCCCAAACTCGCGTCCTGCAGCACGCCTATTGCCCCTTCCCGGCGGACCTGGCCGCCGAACTGCTGGCATTGAACAGTCCGGGCGATAACGAACTGCACCGCGCCGCCCTGGCCGCCAATGCGCTCAGCCGCCTGTACGCCCAGGTCGTGGATGAGCTGCTGCGCGGCGCCAATCTGCCAGCCAGCGCCATTTCGGCTATCGGCGCCCATGGCCAGACCGTTCGGCATCGCCCCGGCGCCTTCGACGGCACCGGCTACACCCTCCAACTCAATAACCCGGCCCTGCTGGCGGAGCTCAGCGGCATCACAGTCGTGGCCGATTTCCGCAGCCGCGACCTGGCCGCCGGCGGCCAAGGGGCCCCACTGGTGCCGGCTTTCCATCAGGCCCTGTTCGGCCAAGCAGGCCAGACCGTAGCGGTGCTCAATATCGGCGGCATTTCCAATCTCTCGGTGCTTCGCGACAACGCGGTGCTGGGCTGGGACTGCGGGCCAGGCAACGCGCTGATGGACGCGTGGTGCCGGCGGCATACCGGTCGGCCGTATGACGACGAGGGCAGCTGGGCGGCCAGCGGGCGCTCTCACCCCGGACTACTCCAGCAGCTGCTGCAGGAGCCGTATTTCGCCCTGCCCGCGCCCAAAAGCAGTGGGCGCGACCTGTTCAACCCCGCCTGGCTGGAACAGCGGCTGGTGAGCTTCGAAGCCCTGCCTGCCGAGGATGTGCAGGCCACGCTCACCGAGTTGACCGCCCGCGTGTGTGCCGCCGATGTGCTGCGCCATGCGGCGGGAAGCCATCGCCTGATCGTCTGCGGTGGGGGCGCCCTCAACCTGTACCTGATGCATCGCCTGCAGGCCTATCTGCCAGCGTTGGAGGTGACCTCGTCAGAGCAACAGGGCCTGCCGCCGCTGCAGGTGGAAGCAGCCGCCTTTGCATGGCTGGCGCGCAAGTCGCTGCACCGCGAAACCGGCAGCCTGCAAAGCGTCACGGGCGCCCGAGGCGCCCGTGTGCTGGGTGCGATCTACCCGGCCGGAGCCGGGGACCGCGCTTAGACAGAGAAGGACGAGCCGCAGCCACAGCTGCTGCTGGCATTGGGGTTCTTGATCACGAACTGGGCGCCTTGCAGGTCTTCCTTGTAGTCGATCTCGGCCCCCAGCAGGTACTGGTAGCTCATGGCATCGATCAGCAGGGACACGCCATTCTTGGTCATGGTGGTGTCGTCCTCGTTGGCCACTTCGTCGAAGGTGAAGCCATACTGGAAGCCCGAACAACCGCCGCCTTGCACGAAGACGCGCAGCTTGAGGTCGGGGTTACCTTCCTCAGCAATCAGGTCGGCCACCTTGGCCGCAGCGCTGTCGGTGAAGAGGATGGGGGAGGGCATCTCGGTCTGGATGGATTCGGCAACGGCGCTCATGGAAGACTCCAAGAAAAACAAGCTAGGTTAATAGTACACCAGTCTGCTCGGGAATTCAGGCCTCAGTTATTTGCCGCCAGCTTCAGTGTGGGCTTTTCCTCCATCATGGCCGGCGTCGGGCGCAGCAGGCCGGCGATGATGGCGCCCTGGTGCATTTCCAGGGCCGTGTAATAGACATCGCCCTCGATCCGCGCCTTGGGCTGCAGTTCCAGCATGCGACGGGCATACACCGGCCCCTTGACCGAGCCATTGATGATGACGTGGTCGGCGTGCACCTCGCCCGTGACCGAGGCGGTTTCGGAAATCACCAGGATGCTGTTCTTGTCCTCACCGGACCGCACGTCACCCACCACCGAGCCATCGACTCGCAGGCCGTCGGTGAAATGAACATGCCCTTCGATGTGGTTGCCATCAGCGATCAGGCTGCGAATGGCGGGCTGCTTTTTCTTGCTGAACATCTGGTTTTCCCCATCAGACCTTGTTTACAACTTGATCGACTGCACGGCCTTGACCATGGTGCCGTCCATGACTTTGACGCTGACCACCTTGAGCAGGGTCTGGGGCGGCAGGTCAAACACCCCCTCCGCGCGCGCATACTGGCGCAGCTTAATCGTTTGCGGCCCCCCGGGCAAGGTTGCGGCCCAAGGCCGGCCGGCCTGAAGGCCGGAGAAACTGATCTCCAGCCGGCCCGAGAATTCCGGGGCGTTCTTCAGGGGCTGGATCACCAGCACCTGCCACTTGACCTGGCGCCCATCCTGCACCTCGGCCTGCAGCCCGCGGATGGCGAGGGCTTCCGTGCCCACGGTGGGAATGAGCTTCTCGAAGAAGCCGAGATCGTCGCGCAGGCGTTGGTTATCGACTTCGAGTTGCTTGTTCAGTGCGGAGAGTCGCTCCTGGGCCGACTTCTCCGCCGTCATCAGCGTGGTCGAGGTATTGGCCAGGGCCAGCGCCTTGTCGCGCTCCTCCTTCGTGCCATCCAGGCTGCGCTGAAGGTCGGCCACGTCGCGCTCCAGCCGCGCGAGGTACTCGATACGCCCGTCGTCGATACCGGCAATCTCCTTGCCAAACTCGAAAGCCCAGAGGCCGATGGCCGCGCAAAAGCCAAGCACCACCGCGGCACCGACCCAGCGAAAGGGCCAGGGCAGAGCACTGCGCACGGACATGCGCGGGGCGCTGACTGTCAGGCGGCGGAGGAGCAGTCGCAATCGCATAAGCGGACGAGTCTAGCAGCCACAATAACAAGGGCCGCCAGAATTTCCATCCTGGCGGCCCCGGTTTTGCAACAGATTGTTGCCCTTGCGGGCAACATGCAGGCTTAACGCTTGCTGAACTGCTTGCGACGGCGTGCAGAGTGCAGGCCGACCTTCTTACGCTCGACCTCGCGAGCATCGCGAGTCACGAAGCCGGCTTGCGACAAGGTGGGCTTGAGCGATGCGTCGTAGTCGATCAGGGCACGCGTGATGCCGTGGCGGGTCGCGCCGGCCTGACCGGACTCACCGCCACCGTGCACATTGACCTGCACGTCGAAGGTTTCGCCGTGGTTGGTCAGCAAGAGCGGCTGCTTGGCAATCATGATCGAGGTTTCGCGGCCGAAATATTCCTGGATATCCTTGCCGTTGACCGTGATCTTGCCGGTGCCTTTTTTCAGAAACACGCGGGCGACGCTGGACTTGCGACGGCCGGTGCCATTGTTCCATTCACCAATCATCTCAAGGCTCCTTAGATTGCCAACACTTGGGGTTGCTGGGCGGTGTGCGGGTGCTCAGCACCACCGTACACCTTGAGCTTCTTGATCATGGCGTAACCGAGCGGGCCCTTGGGCAGCATGCCCTTGACAGCCTTCTCGAGTGCGCGGCCAGGGTGCTTGGCCTGCATGTCGCGGAAGTTGGTCGCGTAGATACCGCCGGGGAAACCGGAGTGGCGGTAGTAAATCTTGTCGAGGTCCTTGGTACCGGTCACGCGCAGCTTGGCTGCGTTGATGATGACGATGAAGTCACCGGTATCGACGTGAGGCGTGTAAATGGCCTTGTGTTTGCCGCGCAAACGGAGAGCAACTTCGCTGGCTACTCGTCCGAGGACCTTGTCGGTCGCGTCAATCACAAACCACTCGTGCTTCACGTCAGCGGGTTTTGCGCTGATCGTTTTGGTCATGAGTTTTCTCTTCAAAAGAGGGTTTGGGCAGCCCTTTTCCACGGTCGGTTTTCCTCTGTTGGGAATCTCTTAGGTGGTATGGAAGCCTTCGCCGCGGGGCCACAAAAGCGCTGCGAAGCCTGCCATTATACAAACAATGGCGCTTCGCAGGAAAAGGTCCGGCTCAGGGCGATGGCTGAGTGGCCGTGCTTCGGCGGCTTTCAACACAGACCGGATGATTGAGGTTCTCTTTCTTCAGGCATTCCCGAAACAGGCACAGAGGCTGGGAAAAAAAGTTAGCGTCCGCACACAATGGCTTGGGGCCAGGCGGTTTCGGCGCCCGCGCGACGGGCCGGGCAGCCGGTGCCAGTCTGTCGGTTTTGGCCACGGGGGCAGGAGCGCTGCGAACCTCATCCGTCGGCGCCGGGCCCTCCGGCTGGCCTGCGACAGGCCCGGGGTCCGCAGGGTCGGATGCCGCCGGCTCAGGCGCAGGCGCCCGGGACACGACGGGTGCCGGCATGGGAGCCGGCTCCGGCGCGGCCACCATCGTCGCCTCGTCGGACAGCCCCCAGTACAGCCCCATGGCAGCCAGCAGGGCGGCCACAGCCATCACACCCCAGGAACGACCCCGTC
This sequence comes from Hylemonella sp., assembly GCA_030695415.1. Taxonomy (GTDB): domain Bacteria; phylum Pseudomonadota; class Gammaproteobacteria; order Burkholderiales; family Burkholderiaceae_C; genus Hylemonella. The sequence goes on along the minus strand of JAUYQZ010000023.1, from coordinate 54,568 downwards.
GGTGCCTTGCGGGAGGGGTGGACGCGACCGGCACGGCGGTCTGAGACACGGCCTGAGACACGGTCTGAGGCTGGGTCTGCCATGGCAACCGCGACGAATCCTCCCGATCCGGCAGCAGATCGACACCGAGTGCGGAACGCCAGTCGAACTTGCCCAGCCCGGCCGGCGCCTGCAGGCCCATCTCCCGGACGAATTCGGGAACACTTTGCTGCCTCTCGGCCGGCTGCACCGACAGGGCATGGCTGATGGTCTGAACAAAAGCATCCGAGTACGCGTGACCGAAATGCTCTTTCACCGTATGCGCCACGTCACGAACCGAAGGCATGCTGTCGCTCACCACACGCGTCGTGGCAGGCAGTGGCGGGTCGTTGCGCAGGCAGCCGTAAACCACGGCCGCCAGAGCGTAGAGGTCGGTCCAGGCCCCCTGCTTCAGGTCATCGGCCTCGGCATACTGCTCGATCGGAGCGTAGTTGACCTTGAGGACGGCGGTCAGTTTGCGCGACCTGTCGCTGATGGCGCGCCGCGCCGCGCCCAGGTCCAGCAGCACCGGCGGCCCCACGTCCTGCAGGAAGATGTTGTCGGGCGAAACGTCGCGGTGCAGGGTGTCGTGCTCGTGCAGTACCTGCAGGGCCTGCAGGATGGACCACAGCATGGTGCGCAGCCAGTCCTCGGGGGGAGGCGCAGGCATCTGGGCGCGCGCCTGCTTGAGCGTCATGCCGCTGTAAAGGGGCATGACCATGTAGGCCGTGTTGTTGGCTTCCCAGAAGCGGTAGACCTTGACCAGAGAGGGATGATCAAACTGCGCCAACAGGCGGGCCTCGGCGACGAAGGACTTCAGCCCGGTCTGGAAGGTGGCCTGGTCGGCCGAGGAGCGGATCGACAGCAACAGGCCACTCTGGCGCGCGGCCAGGGCCGACGGCATGTACTCCTTGATGGCCACTGTGCGGTGCAAGGAGTGGTCGTAGGCGCGGTAGACCAGACCAAAGCCGCCCACCCCCAGCAGATCCTGCAGTTCGAACTCAGCCAGGCGCGTGCCGGGAGGCAGCGCGTCCAGGTGCACCACCGGCTGTGCCGGTTGCGCCACAGCCGGTGGATCGGTATCTAGCGGTATGTCGGCCATGTTGAGAGATTCTTGCACGGAACACAGGCGCGCCGGACGCAGCCCGCGGCCTGCTGCAGCGAGCGCTGACTAGAGTGGAGCCCAATGCGGCCCCTCTCAGGGCGGGGTCGGGTTGCGGCCGTCAGGATAGAGTTTCCGGTTCTCGACGCAGGCCGGCAGCTGCATGTTTTCAGCCTTCTGGCATTCGAGGTGGATGCACATGGGGCGGGTAAAAAAGTTGGCTTCCGCACATAGGGCCTTGTCCTTCCTCGCCGACGGCTCCTGGGATGGGGCCGGGGCTTCCACCTTGGGTCGGGCGTCCTGTGCAGGGGATGGGACGGGCGCGCGCGCTGCAGGTTCGCGCTCGCTCACCTTGGGTTCGGCCTTGGCCGCCGGACGCGGCGGCTTGGGAGCCGGCACAGGAGCCGTCGTGTTCTGCGTCGCAGCGGCCTTGGGCGCAGGGCTCGTCACTGCCGGCGGGGGTGATGCGGGAGCCCCTGCGGCACCAGAACCGGCCTGGACGGCCGTGTCTGTTGATATCCGGGTGTCTGAGGGCGCTGGCTCAGCCGCCGGGGCTGGCGCGATGGCTGGCTCAGGGACGGCCATCGCGGGACGGTCGCTCGACTTGCCGCCCTCGCCAGCCACCCAGACCCAAAGGATCACAGCCCCGGCCAGCAGGCCCAGCGCCAGGCCCAAGGGCTTGATCCATCGCCCAAGCCATGGTCGCCGGACGGTCTTCGAAGCGCGCTCAGGCGAAGCACGGTGCTGAACTGTCTGTGGCTGGGTGTGCCAGAACTGGCGGGAGTTGGAGGTCTCCTCATCGGTCCGCAGGGAAGACCCCAGTTCCGCGCGCCAGTCGAATTTGCTCAACCGGGGTGAGGCCTTGAGCTTGAGCTCCGTCACGAAGGCCGCCAGATTCTGCGGCCGGTCGGCTGGCTGGACGGCCAGCGCGTGCTGGATGGTGCGCACGAATTCGTCCGAATAGGTGAGACCGAAATGCTCCTTCACCGTGGCCACGACGCTGCGCACGGAGGGCATGCTGTCGCGCACCACACGAGCCGTGGCCGGCAGCGGCGGATCGTTTCGCAGGCAGCTGTAGACCACAGCTGCCAGGGAATACAGATCGGTCCACGGCCCCTGCGTCAGGTCCTCGGCTTCGGCGTACTGCTCGATGGGCGCGTAGTTGACCTTGAGGATGGCGGTGAGCTTGTGCGACTTGTCGGTGATGGCGCGCCGCGCCGCGCCCAGGTCCAGCAGCACGGGCGGCCCCATGTCCTGCAGAAAGATGTTGTCCGGCGAAACGTCGCGGTGCAGGGTGTTGTTACGGTGCAGCACGTGCAGACCCTGCAGCACGGACCAGAGCACGGTGCGCAGCCAGTCCTCGGGGGGTGGCGCGGCCATCTGGGCGCGGGCCTGCTTGAGCGTCATGCCGCTGTACAAGGGCATGACCATGTAGGCCGTGTTATTGGCCTCCCAGAAGCGATGGACCTTGACTAGCGAAGGGTGGTCGAACTGCGCCAGCAGCCGCGCTTCCGCAATGAAAGACTGAAGGCCGGACTGGTAGGTGGCCTGGTCGGCCGATGAACGCACCGAGACGGCAGTGCCATCCTGCCGGGCGGCCAGCGCAGCCGGCATGTACTCCTTGATGGCCACCGCACGCAATAAAGACGTGTCGTAGGCGCGGTAGACCAGGCCGAAGCCCCCGACGCCCAACAGGCCCTGGACCTCGAACTCAGCCAGACGCGTGCCCGGTGGCAACGCATCCACATGCGTCACGGTCTGCGCCGCCTTGGGCGCTGGAGACACGGCGGAATCAAGCAGAATGTCGGACATAACGGTCGATTCTTGCATGGAAAGCAGGGGTCCCGAATGCGGGACCACCCCGCCGTTAACATCCACTTACCATGTTCAGCTACCGCCACGCCTTCCATGCCGGCAACCACGCCGATGTGCTCAAACACACCGTGCTGATTGCCATGCTCCGTCACCTGACGCAGAAAGAGGCAGCCCTCACGGTGCTCGACACCCATGCGGGCGCCGGCCTGTACCGGCTCGACAGCGAGTTCACCGACACCAGTGGCGAAGCGGCCGATGGCATCCAGCGCCTGACGGGCTCGGGCCGTCAGGAACCACTGGCACCCGCCCTGCAGGATTACCTCGACCTTGTTGCCAGCTTCAACAGCAAGGGCAACTGGCGCGTCTACCCGGGCTCCCCCTTCATCGTCCAGCGCCTCCTGCGTGACCACGACCTGCTCAAGCTCTATGAGCTGCACCCGACCGATGCCAAGACCCTGGACGCCAATGTGGCGCAGCTCCATGCCGGACGCCAGGTGGTCGTGCTGCGTGAAGACGGCTTTGGTTGCGTGAACAAATTCCTGCCGCCGCCAGCCCGGCGCGCACTGCTGCTGTGCGACCCGAGCTACGAGATCAAGAGCGACTATGCCCGCGTGGCCGCCATGGTGGCTGATGCGCTCAGGCGCTTTGCCACCGGGACTTACGCCGTGTGGTACCCCATCATCCCGCGGCCCGAGGCGCACGACCTGCCGCGCAAGCTCAAGACACTGGCCACCAAGGCCGGCAAACCCTGGCTGCACGCCACGCTGACCGTGAAGTCGAGCAAGATCACCAGCGACGCGGCGGGCGAGACCAAGCGCCCCGGCCTGCCGGCCAGCGGCATGTTCGTGATCAACCCGCCGCACACGCTCAAGGGCATCCTGCAGCCCGCGCTGCCCCAGATGGTGACGCTGCTCGGCCAGGACCGCAACGCCACGTTCACGCTGGACAGCGGCGGCTGAGCCGGCCCGTCTTCGGCATGCACGCCGCCGCCCGCCACCGCCTCGCCCTGACGCTGCTCTTCATCACGCCCGCGCTCTGGGCCGTAAACGCGCTGATCGCGCGCAAGGCCGGGGGCGTGATTGAGCCCCACCTGCTCGCCATGATGCGCTGGCTCCTGGCCAGCGGTCTGTTCGCCATCGGCACCCACACCGAGATCTGGACACACCGCCGCCAGGTGCTGGCCGACTGGAAGCATTACCTGGTGCTCGGCGCCCTGGGCATGTGGATCTGCGGCGCCTGGGTCTACATCGGCGGCCACACCACCAGCGCCGCCAACATCGGGCTCATCTACGCCATCTCCCCGGTATTGATCGTGCTGGCCTCCGCGCTGTGGCTGGGTGAAAGCTTCCGGCTGCGCCAGGCCCTGGGCGTGGCTTTGGCCTTGGCCGGCGTGCTGCACGTGGTGCTCAAGGGGCAGTGGGCGGCATTGGCGGCAGTGCAGTTCGTTCCTGGCGACGGCTGGATCCTGGCAGCCACGCTGTCGTGGACCCTGTACTCACTGCTGCTCAAGAAGTGGCACAGCCCGCTGGGTCTGGGCGCGCGACTGGCCCTCATCAGCCTGGCTGGCGCACTGATCAACCTGCCCTTTGCCCTGTGGGAAGTCTTCGCCAACCCGCTGCCGGCCCTCTCGCTAGAAGGCGGCGCGCTCGCCTTGACGGCCGCAATCATCCCGGGGTTTGGTGCCTACCTGGCGCACTCCTACATGCAGCGCGAGCTCGGGGCGGCACAGGTCAGCGTGGTGCTGTACCTGAGCCCCATCTACACGGCCCTCATGGCCTGGGCCGTGTTAGGCGAAGGTCTTAGCGCGTTCCACCTCTGGGGCATGGCCCTGGTGCTGCCGGGCATCTACCTGGTGACGCGCACCGGCACGCCGGCGCGTTGACCGCCCTCAGAGGCCCAGACGCTTGCAGATCTCCAGCGTGGCGACGCTCTGGTTCATGCTGTAGAAGTGCAGGGCCGGGGCGCCACCGGCACGCAGCTGTTCGCAAAGGCCGGTCACCACGTCCAGGCCGAAGGCCTTGATGGAGGCCGTGTCATCGCCAAAAGCCTGCAGGCGCAGGCGAATCCAGCGCGGAATCTCGGCACCGCTGGCGTCCGAAAAACGCATGAGTTGCGTCGAACTGGTGATGGGCATGATGCCCGGCACCACCGGCACCGTCACGCCCAGCGCATCGGCCTCTTCAACGAAACGGAAGTAGGCATCGGCGTTGTAGAAATACTGGGTGATGGCTGAATCGGCGCCGGCCTTCACCTTGGTCACGAAGGCCTGCAGATCAGACGCCGGCGATTTAGCCTGCGGATGGATCTCCGGGTAAGCCGCCACCTCGATGTGGAAGTGATCGCCCGTCTCGGATCGGATGAAGGCCACCAGATCGCTGGCGTACTGGAACTCGCCGCCAGCGCCATAGCCGCTGGGCAGGTCGCCGCGCAGCGTGACCAGGCGCTTGACGCCCATGGCCTTCAAGGTGGCCAGGTTCTCGCGCATGGTGGCCTGGGTGGCGCCGATGCAGGAAATGTGGGAAGCCGCGTCCACGCCTTCCGCCAGGATCTCGCGCACGGCGGCAAAGGTGCCTTCCTGCGTGGAGCCACCGGCACCGTAGGTGACCGAGCAGAACTCGGGCTGCAAGGCCTTGAGCTGCTGGCGCACGGTGCGCAGCTTCTCCACGCCCTCGGGCGTCTTGGGCGGAAAGAATTCGATGCTGATGGGTAGATGTTGCAGGCTCATCGGGGCCTCGTCGTCATTTGATTGCGTAGATGAAAAACTCGCGGTTGCCGTCGCCGCCTTCGATGGGCGAGTCAAACCAGTCCTGCACCGCCAGGTCCAGGGCCGCGCAGGCATCGCGCAGTCGCTGCTCGATCAGCGGGTAGAGCGCGGCATCGCGCACGATACCGCCCTTGCCCACCTGGCCCGGCTGCAGCTCGAACTGCGGCTTGACCAGCATCAGCAGGTGGCCGCCGGACTTGAGCAGCGGCACCACGGCCGGCAGCACCAGGGTCTGGGAGATGAAGGACAGGTCGCCCACTAGCAGGTCGAAACCGTCTTCGAGCACCTCGTCATCGGCCAGGGCTTCGGCGATCGCATCGGGGTCCCGCGCGTTCACCTTCTCGATGCAGAGCACGCGGGGATCGTCGCGCAGACTGGGGTGCAATTGCGCCTGCCCCACGTCCAGCCCCACCACGCGTGCGGCTCCGGCCTGCAGCAGGCAGTCCGTGAAGCCGCCGGTGGACTGGCCCACATCCAGGCAGGTGCGCCCCTGCACCGACAGGCCGACGCGCTTGAGCGCAGCCTCCAGCTTGAGACCACCCCGTGAGACATAGCGGGCTTCGGCGTCATCGAGCAGGCGCAGCTGCGCGTCGTCGGGCACCTCGTCACCGTTCTTGACGACGCGTTTCCACGCTTCGCCCTGCAGCCACTCCACCCCACCCGCGATCAGGCGCTGGGCCTGGGAGCGGGTGCTGGCGAGTTGGCGCTGGACCAGCAGTTGATCAATACGCATTAATAACGATACGTATCCGGCTTGTACGGGCCTTGCTTGGGCACGCCGATGTAGGTCGCCTGCTCGTCCGTCAGTTCCGTCAGCATGGCGCCGACCTTCTTCAGGTGCAGACGCGCCACTTTCTCGTCCAGGTGCTTGGGCAGCACGTAGACCTTGCCGATGTCGTAGCTGTCCGGGTGCGAGAACAGTTCGATCTGCGCAATGGTCTGGTTGGCAAACGAGCTCGACATCACGAAGCTAGGGTGGCCGGTGCCGCAGCCCAGGTTCACCAGGCGGCCCTTGGCCAGCATGATGATCTTCTTGCCATCGGGGAAGATCACATGGTCAACCTGCGGCTTGATCTCTTCCCAGGTGTACTTCTCGATCGATGCGATATCGATCTCGTTGTCGAAGTGGCCGATGTTGCAGACGATCGCCTGGTCCTTCATGGCCTTCATGTGGTCGTGCGTGATGATCGACTTGTTGCCGGTCGTGGTGACGAAGATGTCGGCCTTGTCGGCGGCGTACTCCATGGTCACGACCTTGTAGCCTTCCATGGCAGCCTGCAGGGCGTTGATGGGGTCGATCTCGGTCACCCAGACCTGGGCGCTCAGGGCACGCAAGGCCTGGGCCGAGCCCTTGCCCACGTCACCGTAACCGGCCACCACGGCCACCTTGCCAGCGATCATCACGTCGGTGGCGCGCTTGATGCCATCGACCAGGGATTCGCGGCAGCCGTAGAGGTTGTCGAACTTGCTCTTGGTCACCGAGTCATTGACGTTGATGGCACGGAAGGGCAGCGTGCCCCGGGCAGCCATTTCCTTGAGGCGATGCACCCCGGTCGTGGTCTCTTCGGTCACGCCGATGATCTGCGCGGCCTTGCGGGTGTACCAGGTCGGATCGACAGCAAGCTTGGCCTTGATGGCGGCAAACAGGCAGGTCTCTTCTTCGCTGGTGGGCTTGCTGATGACCGACGGGTCCTTCTCAGCCTTCTGGCCCAGGATCATCAGCAGCGTGGCGTCGCCGCCGTCGTCCAGGATCATGTTCGGACCTTCGCCTTCCGTGCCCTTGGGGCCGAAGTCGAAGATGCGGTGGGTGAAGTCCCAGTACTCGGTCAGGGTCTCGCCCTTGTGCGCGAACACCGGCGTGCCCTTCTCGACCAGTGCGGCAGCGGCGTGGTCCTGCGTGGAGAAGATATTGCAGGAAGCCCAGCGCACGTTGGCGCCCAGGGCCTGCAGCGTTTCCACCAGCACGGCGGTCTGGATGGTCATGTGGATGCTGCCGGTGATGCGTGCGCCCTTGAGCGGCTGGCTCTTGGTGAACTCTTCGCGGATGGCCATCAGGCCGGGCATCTCGGTTTCGGCGATCTTGATCTCTTTGCGGCCCCAGGCAGCAAGGGACAGGTCGCGCACGGCGTAGTCGGGGATGGGTTTGAGAACAGCACTCATGGTGGACTCCAATTCAAAACAGATTGAATGCCACCGGGATGCCGAGCGAGAGCATGGGCTCACCTCACGACAAATCGGTGGGTGAGCGCAGTTGGAATGCAGGGGCCAGCCCTGGGTTCCGAGCCTAACCCGTCGGCCTGGGGTACAGGCAAGACGAGCCGCAACGCTCCTCGGAAAGGCGTGATTATACGGAGCCTGGCGTTTTTGCGCTGGCCCTTCGCTCAAGACCCGGCCAGCTCCCGCGTGAGCTGCGCCGCCGGCACGGAACGGCAGCCACTGGTGTTTTGCCCGGCCCAGAGGGGAGAAAAGTCCCCGCTGCCCGCCGCTTCCGCCTTGGCACGCAGGGGGGCCACCGCTGCCGTGGCCAGCGGGAAGGCCGGGGCCATGGTGCTCATCGGGCCCTGTTCGCGCATCAGCCGGGTCAGGATGCCGCGCGCGGGACGTCCGGTGTAAAGATTGGTCAAGGCCGTGTGTGTGGCCGCGGGGCTCTGCAAGGCGGCCCGGTGCACCCCACTGGTGGTGGCCTCAGGGCAGAGCAGGTAGGCGGTGCCCACCTGCACCCCCGTCGCACCCAGGGCCAGGGCCGCGCGCACGCCGGCAGCGTCGCTGATGCCGCCGGCCGCCACCACCGGCACCCGCACCGCTCGCACGACCTGCGGCAGCAACGCGAAGGTGCCCAGCTGGGTGCTCAGGTCCTCGCTCAGAAACATGCCGCGATGGCCGCCGGCCTCCAGCCCTTGCGCAATGATCACGTCCACGCCGCGGGCTTCCAGCCAGCGCGCCTCGTCCACAGTCGTTGCGGAGGACATGACCTTCGCGCCCCAGCCGCGCACCCGCGCGAGCAGGGTGTCATCGGGCAGGCCGAAGTGGAAACTCACCACCGGCGGCTTGAATTCGGCCAGCAGTTCAGCGGCAGCGGCGTCAAAGGGCAGACGACCAGGGCCCGCAGGAATCGACGCCGGGTCGACATCGAACTCGCGGTAGTAGTGGGCCAGGTTGTGCCGCCACAGGGCCTCGCGCGTCGCATCCGGGGCCGGCGGGCGGTGGCAGAAGAAGTTGACGTTGAAGGGTTTGGGCGTCTGCGCGCGGAGCTTCGTCAGTTCGGCGCGCAACGCGTCGGGCCCCAGCATGGCGCACGGCAGCGAGCCCAGGCCGCCGGCATTGGAAACCGCGATCGCCAGCGCGCTGCCCTGCACGCCGGCCATCGGTGCCTGGATGATGGGCAGGCCGATACCCAGCAGCTTTTGCAGGCCCATGTCGTCTGGCCTTGGCTTCAGCGTGCCTTGCCCATGACGTCGGCAATGCGCTTCTGGTCGATGTACTTGCCCAGGTCAGCCATATTGGCGGCCACGTTCGGGTTGGAGAACAGTTCACGCGCAGCCACCTGCCCCAGCACCTGGAAACTTGATCCGATGGTCTGCGGCCCCTCGTACTGAACAGCCTGCTGAACTTCGGCCCGGCAGGAATCGGCCAGCAATTTCTCGAAGATCTTGGCGGTATTGCGGGTCATCTCGGTGCGCTGGGCCGGCGTGACCGAAGCGATGTCGGCCACCTCGGGATGCAGCGCCACGGCGGCGAAGATCCACTTCACAAGCGTTCGCTTTTCCGCGTCACCCGTGGAGCGCACCAGGCACTTGGCCAGGTCGTCCGAATAGGGACCGGCGATAGCGGGCACGGCGCCGAGAAAACTGGCGGCCGCCAGTGTGGCGATCAATGCTTTTCTATGGAGGGTCGTCATGGCTGCAGTCCTTCGGTGTCCAGCGTTCGGAATGCCCGGCAAACTGGCGCGGGCGTCGCCAAATGCACTATAGCGTCTGCACAGGAGCATCGGCCGTCCCGAGTCCCTGCCCGGGTAAAATCGGACCGATCACAGGCACCGTCCTGCCGGGTCACCGGCACGGGCGCATCGCCTCCCTTGTCGGTTGCAAGGCTTCGTCTGCCCTGCGCCACCACACTGTCTGGAACCACTGTGTCCTACGCCCCCGAAACCCGGCGCCGCCGCACCTTTGCCATCATCTCGCACCCCGACGCGGGTAAAACGACGCTGACCGAGAAGCTGCTGCTGTTCTCCGGCGCGATCCAGATCGCCGGCTCGGTCAAAGCGCGCAAGGCCTCGCGCCACGCCACGTCCGACTGGATGGAAATCGAGAAACAGCGCGGCATCTCGGTGGCCAGCTCGGTCATGCAGATGCAGTACCGCGACCACGTCATCAACCTGCTCGACACCCCGGGCCACAAGGACTTCTCGGAAGACACCTACCGCGTGCTCACCGCCGTGGACTCGGCGCTGATGGTGATTGACGCGGCCAACGGCGTGGAAGCGCAGACCCGCCGCCTGATCGAGGTCTGCCGTCAGCGCGACACGCCCATCATCACCTTCGTCAACAAGATGGACCGCGAGGTGCGCGACCCGCTGGACATTCTGGACGAGGTGGAGCGCGAACTCGGCATGCCCTGCGTGCCCATGACCTGGCCCGTAGGCCAGGGCAAGAGCTTCGGCGGCATCATCAACCTGCGCACCCAGGCCATGACGGTGTTCGAATCAGGCAGCGAACGCCGCCCGCAGGATTTCGACACGGTTCCGCTGAGCGACCGCGACAACCTCCTCAAGCGCTTCGGCTCCGAATTCGAAGCCGCCGAAGAAAGCATGGAGCTGGCCACCGGCGCCTCGCCCGCCTTCGACCGCGAAGCCTTCCTGGCCGGCAAGCAGACCCCCGTGTTCTTCGGCTCGGGCGTGAACAACTTCGGTGTGATGGAAGTGCTGGACGCACTGGTGGACCTGGCGCCCTCCCCCGGCCCGCGCACCAGCTCGCTGGTCGTCAACAAGCAGGCCGTGGTCAAGGAAATGCAGCCCGATGACAACGCCTTCTCCGGCGTGGTCTTCAAGGTGCAGGCCAATATGGACGCCAATCACCGCGACCGCATCGCCTTCGTGCGCGTCTGCTCCGGCAAGTACGCACCGGGCATGAAGCTCAAGGTGCAGCGCTCGGCCAAGGAACTGCGCCCCACCTCCGTGGTGACCTTCATGAGCCAGCGCCGCGAGGCGGTGGAAGAGGCCTATGCCGGCGACATCGTCGGTTTCACCACCCATGGCGGCGTGCAATTGGGCGACACCATCACCGACGGTTCGATTGCCCTGCAGTACACCGGCCTGCCCTTCTTCGCGCCCGAGCTCTTCATGACCGTGGTACTCAAGAACCCGCTGCGCACCAAGCAGCTGCAGCAGGGCCTGGCCCAGCTGGGTGAGGAAGGTGCCATCCAGGTCTTCCGCCCCGAGATGGGCGGCAATATGCTGCTGGGCGCCGTCGGCCAGCTGCAGTTCGAGGTGGTGCAGCACCGCCTGAAGGGCGAATACGACGCCGACGTACGGCTGGAAGGCTGCCAGTACACCGGCGCACGCTGGATCACCGCCGACACGCCGGCCGAACTCAAGGCTTTTGTCGACGCCTACCCCACGCGCATGGCGCGTGATGCGGCCGACACCCTGGCCTACTTGTGCACCTCACCGTATGACGTACGGCTGGCGCAGGAACGTTTCCCCAAGATCCATTTCCATCCGCTGCGGGAGCATGCGGGCTTGGCGTTGCAGAGCGCGGGCTGATCAGGACGCAGAAAACCAGTCCGCCACCGCGCGCTGAAAGCGCGCGTGTCCTTTCTGCAGGTGCAGCATGTGCCCGCCCTCCGGGATCACGGTGTACTGCTTGTCCGGATTCGGCAGCGCTGTGAAGAAGGGCAGCAGACCCGGCAGATCGGCCACATCGTCGTACTGGCCGTGGATCAACATCGTGGGAACAGTGATCTTGCTCGCATCAATCAGCGGCTGGCGCGTGAGCAGGTCCACCTGCGGGCCGGTCGGTGATTTGGTTTCGACCAGAGCCGCGGCCTTGGCGAAGGCGTCCATCACCACGGGGTCATTGACCGCCTCGGGGGTCAGGGAGTTGAAGCGCAGCTTCCAGCCGGGCTCGGAAATGCGGATATAGGGCGCGCGTTGGAAGGTGGCCAGGCGTTCGCGGCGCGCTTTCAGGTCCGGGCTCTCGGCATGCATCTGCGCATAGGCCGCATAACGCTTCACCTTCTGTGGCTGCGCCATGACGAACTGTCCGCTGTACTGCGTGCCCCAGGACCAGGCCAGCAGCTGCACCTTCGCCACGCCACGCAGTTTGCAGATGAAGTCGACCACGGTGTTCAGGTCGCCCGCCGCCTGCTCGGTGGTGATGTGGCCCTCGGGTTTGGTGGAGCTGCCGAAGCCGCGCATATCGGGCGCGAAGACGTCAAAGCCCTGGCGCGCGAGGAAGTCCATCAGGCTGTATTCAGGATGGCCCGGCACCTTGAGATCGAAACTCTCGCGGCTGGCCGTGGCCGAGCCGTGGGCCAGCACCAGCACCGGCTTGCCCTGGGGACTGCCCTGGTATTTCTCCCAGATGAAGAGCCGCAGCCCTTCCTGCACTACCCAGTGCTGCGTGCCTTGAACCGGCAGATCTTCCGTTCTCATCAATGCGCCTCACGCCCTCATGTAAAGTGGCTGCGATTGTCCCCCATCCACCGCATGCAGCCCCTCGTCCTCTGGCCCCTCGCCGAACGCCGCCACATCCACGGTGTGCTGACCGACATCGACGACACCCTGACCACCGAGGGCGCCATCACGGCCGATGCGCTGCAGGCCCTGCACGCGCTGCGTACGGCCAGCCTGCCTGTGACTCTGGTCACGGGCCGCCCGGTGGGCTGGAGCCTGCCTTTTGCCCAAGCCTGGCCGGTGGACGCCATCGTGGCCGAGAACGGCGCCGTGGCCCTGATGGACGGCGGCACGCGCAAGATCTACCAGCAGGATGCCGCCACCCGCGCCGTCAACTACGCGCGCCTGCAGGAAGTGGCGCAGCGCGTGCTGCGCGAGGTGCCCGGCGCCACGCTGGCGCAGGACAGCGCGGGGCGCGAAACCGACATCGCCATCGACCACAGCGAGTTCGCCCATCTGCCGCAGGAGCGGATCGAGCAGGTGGTGGCGTTGATGCACCGCGAAGGGCTGAACGCCACGGTCAGCAGCATCCATATCAACGGCTGGATCGGCGCGCACGACAAGCTGTCGGGCGCACGCTGGATCGTGCGCGAGCTGCTGGGCCGCGCGCTGGACGATGAGATCGAGCGCTGGGTCTACGTGGGCGACTCCACCAACGACCAGCAGATGTTCCAGCACTTCACGCACAGCGTGGGCGTGGCCAACATCCGCCGCTTCGAGGCCCAGCTGCAGCACCGTCCGCGCTACGTCACGGCCGGCGAGCGCGGCGCGGGCTTTGCCGAGGTCGCCGCCAGCCTGCTCAGCGCGCGCTGAGCCCTTAACTGCGCGCCAATACCGGCCCCAGGGCCTGCCCCGTGTGCGTACCCAGCCGCACCACCTCTTCCGGCGTGGCGGCAGCGACGATGCGGCCGCCCTCCTTGCCGCCTTCGGGGCCAAGGTCGAGGATCCAGTCGGCCTCGGCGATCACGTCCAGGTCGTGCTCGATGACCACCACGCTGTGGCCGCCGTCGACCAGGCGGTGCAGCACGCGGATGAGCTTGTCGACGTCGGCCATGTGCAGGCCCACGGTGGGTTCGTCCAGCACATACAGCGTGTGCGGCGCCTTCTGGCCGCGCCGGCCCACTTCGTCGCGCACCTTGCTCAGTTCGGTCACCAGCTTGATGCGCTGCGCCTCACCGCCAGATAGCGTTGGCGAGGGCTGGCCCAGCGTCAGGTAGCCCAGGCCCACGTCCTTGAGCAACTGCAGCGGGTGCGCGATGCTCGGCATGGCGGCGAAGAAGTCCACGGCTTCGTCCACTTCCATCTGCAGCACGTCGCCAATGCTCTTGCCCCGCCAGGTCACGGCCAGGGTCTCGGGGTTGAAACGCGCGCCCTTGCAGCTCTCGCACAGCACCTTGACGTCAGGCAGGAAGCTCATCTCAATGGTGCGCACGCCCTGCCCTTCACAGGTCGGGCAACGGCCTTCGCCGGTGTTGAAGCTGAAACGCCCGGCCGCGTAGCCGCGGGCCTTGGCTTCCAGGGTCTCGGCAAACAGCTTGCGGATGGTGTCCCAGAAACCGATGTAGGTGGCAGGGCAGCTGCGCGGCGTCTTGCCGATGGGGGTCTGGTCCACTTCCAGCACACGATCGATGGCCTCAAAGCCACTGACACCAACGCAGCCGCTCCATGCAGGCCCCTTGCTGGCCGCCAGCGCATCGCGCCCGGCCTTGGTGGAGCGCTGGCTGACCACGGCCGCCACATTGGCCAGCAACACGTCACGCGCCAGCGTTGACTTGCCCGAACCGCTGACGCCGGTGACGGCGACCAGGCGCTTGAGCGGCACCTGGGCGGTGACGTGTTGCAGGTTGTGAAGACTGGCGCCGTGCACGATGAGCCATTGCATGTCCTTCGCCTGCAGGTCGCGCCGCGCCTGCAGCGGGTGCTTCATGGCGTGCAGCAAATAGCGGCCGGTCTGCGAGTCCTCCGCATCGGTCACATCCTTCACCGTACCCTGCGCCACCAGCCTGCCACCACGCTTGCCCGCGCTGGGGCCGATGTCGATGATGTGATCGGCGTGGCGGATGGTGTCCTCGTCGTGCTCCACCACCACCAAGGTGTTGCCCTGGTCGCTCAGGCGCTGCAGGGCACCCAGCAGGATCTGGTTGTCGCGCGCGTGCAGGCCAATGGTGGGCTCGTCCAGTACGTAGCAGACACCCTGCAGATTGCTGCCCAGCTGAGCGGCCAGGCGGATGCGCTGCGCCTCGCCGCCGGAGAGCGTGGGCGCGCCGCGGTCCAGCGTCAGGTAGCCCAGGCCCACCTGCTCCAGAAACTCCAGGCGACTCTTGATCTCGGGGATCAGGTCGCGTGCGATGTCGCCTTCGCGCTGGGTCATGCGCCCGATCACCTGCAGCGTCTCCACCCAGACCCGCACATCGCTCACGCTCAGGCGCGCGATCTCGGTGATGCCCACGCCGCTGAATTTCACGGCGCGCGCGGTGGCGTTCAGGCGCGTTCCCTCGCAGCTCGGGCAGGCGGTATCGGCCACGTCTTCCACCTCGGGCTCGGCAAAGGTCTGCTCACGGCCTTTTTCCTTGTCGTCACGCACCGAATCGTCGAGCAGCTTACGCTGTTCCTTGCTGAGCTTGACGCCCGTGCCCACGCAGTCCGGGCACCAGCCGTGTTTGCTGTTGTAGGAGAACAGACGCGGGTCCAGCTCGGCATAGGAGGTGGCGCAGACCGGGCAGGCGCGCCGGGTGGAAAACACCTGCAGCGCGCCGATGCCGGCGGTGGCGTTGCCGCTCTTCATGGCCTCGGCCAGGCCGTCCAGGGCACTCAGCACATGCAGAACGCCCTTGCCGTGTTCCAGCGCCGTGGTCAGTGCCAGGCGCAGCGCAGCCTCGTTCTCGGGCAATACCATCAGGCTGGCCACCGGCAGTTCGATGGTGTGCTCCTTGAAGCGGTCGATGCGCGGGAAACCCGTGGTGGGCAGGAAATTTCCGTCCACGCGCAGGTGGGTGTAGCCGCGCGGGCGGGCCCACTCGGCGAGTTCGGTGTAAACGCCCTTGCGACTCAGCACCAGCGGGGCCAGCAGACCGATCTCCTGGCCGCGGAACTGCTTCATCAACTGGGCCAGGATGCTGTCGGGCGTCTGCGGCGCCACGGCTGCACCGTCGTGGATGCAGTGCTGCACACCGAGCTTGACGAAGAGCAGGCGCAGGAAGTGCCAGACCTCGGTGGTGGTGCCTACTGTGCTCTTGCGGCCACCACGACTGAGTCGTTGCTCGATGGCCACCGTGGGCGGAATGCCGTAGACCGCGTCCACCTCGGGCCGGCCGGCCGGCTGCACGATGCTGCGCGCATAGGCGTTCAGCGATTCGAGGTAGCGGCGCTGCCCTTCGTTGAACAGGATGTCGAAGGCCAGGGTGGACTTGCCCGAACCGCTGACGCCGGTGATGACGTTGAACTTGCCGCGCGGAATGTTGACGCTCAGGCTCTTGAGGTTGTGCTCCCGGGCGTTGACGATCTGGATCGCATCGGGCGCGGTGGATTTCACCCGCGCCGGCTTGTGCCCTGGCGTGAAGGCCTGTGGGATGAACCGCGCCGCGCCTTCCTGCGCTTCGTGCACCTCGCCCATGGCCAGGGCGTACTCGCGCAGGGCGCGACCGGTGTGGCTGCTGGGGTGCAGCCGCACTTCTTCCGGCGTGCCCACGGCCACCACCTCGCCGCCGGCGTCGCCCCCTTCGGGGCCGAGGTCGATCAGCCAGTCGCTGGCGCGCATCACGTCCAGGTTGTGTTCGATGATCAGCAGGGAATGGCCGGCGTCGAGCAGCTTGCGCAGGGCGCGCATGAGCTTGGCGATATCGTCGAAGTGCAGGCCGGTGGTGGGCTCGTCAAAGAGGAAGAGCGTGCCTTTCCGGGCCAGGGTCTGGCGGCTGCTGCTGGCGCTCTTGGCGGCTTCGGCCAGGAAGCCCGCGAGTTTGAGGCGCTGCGCCTCGCCCCCCGAGAGCGTGGGCACAGGCTGGCCCAGGCGCACGTATTCCAGGCCGACGTCCACGATGGGCTGCAGGGCGCGGATCACATCGCGGTCATTTGAAAACAGGCCCGCGGCTTCACTGACGGTCAACTCCAGCACGTCGGCCACGTTGAGCAGGCGACGGCTACCGGAGGGCCCTTCGGTACCCCGCTCGATGGTGATCTCCAGGATCTCGGGCCGGTAACGCTTGCCGTCGCAGTCCGGGCAGCGCAGGTAGACGTCGCTCAGGAACTGCATCTCCACGTGCTCGAAGCCCGACCCGCCGCAGGTGGGGCAGCGCCCGTCGCCGCTGTTGGCGCTGAACTTGGCCGCGGTGTAGCTGCGTTGGCGCGACAGCGGCGCATTGGCGAAGATCTCGCGGATGGCGTCCCAGGCGCCGACGTAGCTGACGGGGTTGGAACGCGCAGTCTTGCCGATGGGCGACTGGTCGACAAACACCACGTCGGCCAGCTGCTCGGCCCCCAGCAGGCGATCGTGCACACCCGGCGTCTCCGTGGACTGGCCGAAGTGGCGCATCAGTGCCGGGGCCAGCACGTCCTGGATCAGCGTGGACTTGCCGGAACCCGAGACCCCTGTGACGCAGACCAGACGACCCAGCGGAATGTCGATGGAAATGTTCTTGAGGTTGTGCTCGCGCGCGCCTTCGAGGATGAGGCGCGGTGTGCTCTCGGCCACCATGCGCTTGAAGCCCATGCCGACCTGCTTGCGCGCGCCCAGATACGCACCGGTCAGGGTGTCGGCGTTGCGCAGGTCGTCCGTGCTGCCGTCGAAGACGATCTGGCCGCCGCGCTCACCGGGGCCGGGGCCCATGTCGATCATGCGGTCGGCGGCGAACATCACGGCCGGGTCATGCTCCACCACCACCAGGGTGTTGCCCGCATCGCGCAGGCGGTGCATGGCCTCGATGATGCGGTGCATGTCGCGCGGGTGCAGGCCGATGCTGGGCTCGTCCAGCACGAACAGGGTGTTGACCAGCGAGGTGCCCAGCGCGGTGGTGAGGTTGATGCGCTGGACCTCGCCGCCCGACAGGGTGCGGCTCTGGCGGTCCAGCGTGAGGTAGCCAATGCCCACGTCACACAGGTACTTCAGGCGCGTGGTGATTTCCTCGAACAGCAGTTTGAGCGCCTGGGCTTCGCCCGCGGCGTGGGTCGAGGCGGTGATCTCGCTTTGCTGGAAGCCGTCGAAAAACCGGCGCAAGCGATCCAGCGGCATGAGCATCAGGTCGTGCAGGCACAGCCCGGGCAGCGCCTCCAGCTGGGCGCGGCTCCACTGGGTGCCGGCCGGCAGAAATCGCTTGGCGGGTTCGAGCACGGCGTCGGCGTCGGCCTGGCTGCCGATGCGCCAGAGCAGGCTCTCGGTCTTGAGGCGCGCGCCCTTGCAGCTCTCGCACGGTGTGTAGCTGCGGTACTTGGACAGCAGCACCCGGATGTGCATCTTGTAGGACTTGGTCTCCAGGTACTCGAAGAACCGCTTGATGCCGTACCACTGCTGGTTCCACTTGCCCTTCCAGTTGGGCGAACCGTGGATCACCCAGTCCTTGTGCTCCGGCGTGAGCTTGTACCAGGGCGTGTCGCGCGGGATGCCGGCGGCCTCGGCGTGGCGCATCAGGTCGTCCTGGCACTCGGTCCAGGCGGGGGTCTGGATGGTCTTGATGGCGCCGGCGCGCAGGGTGAGCTTGTCGTTCGGGATGACCAGGCCGTAGTCGACTCCGATGACGCGACCAAAGCCGCGACAGAACTCGCAGGCACCCACGGCCGAGTTGAAGGAGAACATGGACGGAATGGGATCGGCATAGCGCAGATCGCTCTCGGGGCAGTGCAGGCCGGTCGAGAACTGCCAGATGTCAGCTTGCCCTTCGTCCTGCAAACGGTAAACGTTGAGCCGCCCGCCGCCGCGTTTGAGCGCCACCTCAATGGCCTCGATCACACGGGCGCTTTCCGCGCTGGACAGGCGAAAACGGTCCGCCACCACGTCCAGCACTTTGAGGGTCCCCACGCCCGGCGCTGACGCGTCCTCGCCGCCCCCCGAGGGGGCGCTCGCTTGCTTGGGGCGGCCCGGCGCGGCGCTCGATCGCGGACCGGCCGGCGTGGCCACTTCGCGCTCGGCCTGCACCTTGGTGAAGCCGCTGGCCGAGAGCCATTGTTCGATCTCCTCGCGGCTGGTATTGCCAGGCAACTCCACCGGGAAGGTGAGCACCAGACGCGGATCGCCAGCCTGGGCGGCACGTCGCTGCAACTCGGCATAGATGCTGTCGGCGCTGTCGTGGCGCACGGGCTGGGCGGTCTGGCGGTCAAAGAGCTGGGCCGCGCGTGCATAGAGCAGCTTGAGGTGGTCGTTCAGCTCGGTCATCGTCCCCACCGTGGAGCGCGAGGAGCGCACGGGGTTGGTCTGGTCGATGGCGATGGCCGGGGGTACCCCCTCCACCTTGTCCACGGCCGGCTTGTCCATGCGGTCGAGGAACTGGCGCGCGTAGGCGCTGAAGGTCTCGACATAACGCCGTTGGCCCTCGGCGTAGAGGGTGTCGAACACGAGGCTGGATTTACCGGAACCGCTGGGGCCCGTGACCACCGTCAGCTCGCCGGTACGGATGTCCAGGTCGAGGTTCTTGAGGTTGTGCTGGCGCGCGCCGCGGATGCGGATGGTCCCCTGGGTCATGGCTGCTGTCTTTCAGTGTGGCCGAAGCATTCTAGGCACGCCCCCTTACCCCAGCATGGCCACGGGGCATGCGGCCGGCCCAACCGCATCCGATAGAACAGGCTTTGCTCCAAAATCACGAGTCCACGGAAACACGATGCAAAGCTTCAAAGTGTTGGGGGCCGTCCTGCTCACCCTGGCGGCGGCGGCTGGCCAGGCCCAGATCCTGATCGGCCAGACCGCCGGGTTCATCGGCACTGCTGCGGCCGGCGTGAAAGAAATCACCGACGGCGCCAAGCTCTATATCGACGCCATCCATGCCAAGGGAGTGGCGGAAGTCACGCCAGCCATGCTGGAGGGGTTCGCCGCAGCCAAGGTGCTGGTGGAGGCCTTGCGCCGCGCCGGCCTGGACTTCGCCGACCTGTCCATCATCACGGCGGACGGCAAGTTCCGGCGCTAAGCTCCTTCAAGCCAGCAAGGCCCGCTCCAGCGGCCGGCTGGCCTCATGACCCACGGCAGCCTGGATCTTCGGCAGCAGCGCCAGCAGGTCGTCATAACCCGCGGCGCCCTCGATGGCCAGGTTCAGCTTGAAGCCACGCAAGCCCAGCGAAGCCGTCAGCTGGGTGGCCAATGGGCAGGCCTCGGCATAACGCTCCTGTGGCGTGCGCGCGCTGCGAGCGGTGGCCGCGACCGTGACTGCCTCGGCAGCCGCCACCGCCGATGGATCAGCCACCAGGAAACCCTGGGCGACCATGTATTCGACATCCGCAACGGTCATACCGAGCCCGGTCGTGGCCGCCAGCACCTGCCGCAGCGACTTGACTCCGTCGAACAGGATGAAGGCGGAGCGTTGCCGTGCCGACAAGGCGGACGAACGCTCCTTGAACGCCTGTTGCCCAACTTCTGTTTTTGAATAGTTCATTTTTTGGCGTGGCTATACCTGCCACTTTGTCTCCTCAGTACCTGCCTATTTGGCGGCGCTGGCTGCCGGCGCGGGGGCCGATGCAGCTGGCTCGGGGGCATGCACGGCGTCGGCGCCATGCTTTTCGCCTCCCATGTCGAGCTGGTCACCACCCTGGATGATGACGAACATCGCCAGCGCAGCGAAGACGATGAAACCGATGATGATTTTCCACATATGTATTTCCTTTCGATCTAAAGAAGAAGGGCCCTCACGTGGAGGGCCCGCCCTGCCCCGGCGGGTCGGGGCAGGGGTGATAGAGCAGGCGCCCGCTCAGTCGTTGGCGTAGATATCCACGTCCTTGGTTTCCTTGACGAACAGCATGCCAATCACGAAGGTCATGCCGGCGATGATGATCGGGTACCAGAGGCCGTTGTACATATTGCCGGTCTGCGCCACGATGGCGAAGGCCGTGGTGGGCAGCAGGCCGCCGAACCAGCCGTTACCGATGTGATACGGCAGCGACATGGAGGTGTAACGGATGCGGGTCGGGAACATTTCCACCAGCATGGCGGCGATCGGGCCGTAGACCATGGTGACCAGGATCACCAGGTAGGTCAGGATGGCAATGACCATGACCTTGTCGACCTTGGCCATGTCGGCCTTGGCGGGGTAGCCGGCGGCCTTGAGCGCAGCACCCAGGTTGGCGCCGAGCATGTTGGCACCAGCCGTCTTTTCGTTGCTCAGGTCCGCCACAGACTTCTTGGCAGCTTCCACCGCCTTGGGGTCCAGGGGTTGTGCAGCAGACACGTCGGCCAGCTTGGCTTCGGCAGCGGCTTTGGCAGCAGCAATGTCTTCAGGTGTGTACTTCACCTTCACCACGGTCTCGCCCACCTTGATGGTGGCCGGTGTACCAGCAGGTGCAGCCACGTTTTCATAGCTCACCGAAGCGCTAGCCAAACGCTGCTTGGCAATATCGCACGAGCTGGTGAACTTGACGGTACCGGTCGGGTTGAACTGGAACGAGCACTCGCTCGGGTCCGCCGTCACCACCACCTTGTTGGCGGCTTGTGCAGCTGCCAGATCGGGGTTGGCCGCCTTGGTCAGCGCTTCAAACACCGGGAAATAGGTCACCACCGCCAGCAGGCAGCCCGCCATGATGATGGGTTTGCGGCCGATCTTGTCGGACCAGGCGCCGAAGATGATGAAGAAGGGCGTACCGATCAGCAGCGAGATGGCCACATAGATGTTGGCGGAGGCGCCATCCACCTTGAGGGCCTGGGTCAGGAAGAACAGGGCGTAGAACTGACCCGAGTACCAGACCACGGCCTGGCCGGCGGTCAGGCCGATCAGCGCAAGGATCACGATCTTCAGGTTCTTCCACTGGCCGAAGGACTCGGACAGGGGCGCCTTGGAGGTCTTGCCTTCCGCCTTCATCTTGGCAAAAGCGGGCGATTCGTTCATCGACAGACGGATCCAGACCGAAATGGCCAGCAGGAAGATGGAGACCAGGAAGGGAACACGCCAGCCCCAGTCGGCGAATTTCTCTTCGCCGATCAGAGTACGGGTGCCCAGAATCACCATCAGGCTCAGGAACAGGCCCAGGGTGGCCGTGGTCTGGATCCAGGAGGTGTAGGCACCGCGCTTGCCGTGCGGCGAGTGCTCGGCCACGTAGGTGGCAGCACCACCGTACTCACCGCCCAGGGCCAGGCCCTGCAGCAGGCGCAGCGCGATCAGGATGACCGGCGCGGCAACGCCGATGGTGGCGTAGTTGGGCAGGATGCCCACGATGAAGGTGGCCAGGCCCATGATCAGGATCGTGACCAGGAAGGTGTACTTGCGGCCGATCATGTCGCCCAGGCGGCCGAAGAAGATGGCGCCGAAGGGACGCACGATGAAGCCTGCGGCAAATGCCAGCAGCGCAAAGATGAAGGCAGAACCTTCGTCCAGTCCGCTGAAGAACTGCTTGGCAATGATGGCTGCGAGCGAGCCGTAAAGATAGAAGTCGTACCACTCGAATACGGTACCGAGCGAGGAAGCGAAGATGACCTTCTTCTCTTCCTTGCTCATGGGCCGTGCGGCCGGTGTCGTTGCCATGTTGTGTCTCCTGAATAGGCCATCCCCGGAATGGGGATACGTATGGAGTGTGGGAGACGGCACTGACCCAGCTCTGACGCGAAACCAACCGTGGCTGACTCAGGCCTGAGCGGAGGCTGACCAATTAGGTGATAACCCGGGGACGTTGTTTCACCTACCGGGAAACGCTGAGCGTCCCGGTTTCAGGTGACCGGCGCGGCCGTCTGGGACTGCCAGCCCGGTCCGTCGAACCAGGGGTCGCCTTCAAGGTAACGGCGCAGCATGGGCAGGCTGTCCAGGCCCCAGAACAGACGACCCTCGACAACAAAAGACGGCACGCCGAACACACCGGCAGCCACGGCCTCGTCGGTGTTGGCACGCAGGCGGGCCTTGACGGTCTCGTCCTCGCCGGCCAGGGGTGGCGCC
Organism: Hylemonella sp.; assembly: GCA_030695415.1. Classification (GTDB taxonomy): domain Bacteria; phylum Pseudomonadota; class Gammaproteobacteria; order Burkholderiales; family Burkholderiaceae_C; genus Hylemonella. Next base: position 32,147 of record JAUYQZ010000023.1, on the reverse strand, counting down.
AGCTGCTCGCGCAAGGCCTGCAGGCGCACGGGGTCGTTGGCATCCAGGCCGCCCTGCCAGACATGGCGCAACAGCGTCTCGCAGACATAACGGTTGGGGTCGCCGCCGTTCGCCGCGGCAATCGCCAGGCGCAGCGGGGGCAGCGGATTGAAAGGGTGCACGGACGGCATCTGCAAAGGCACCCCGTGCTGCTGCCCCAGCCACATGACGTGGCGATAGGTCCATTCGCGCTTGGCCGGCACCTCGGCCGGGCCGAGCAGCTTGTGGTGGCGCAGCAGGGCACCCAGCAGCACCGGCCGGTAGCTGACCGAATAACTCAGGCCCATCAGCGCCTCGGGCAGGCGCTCGAAAGCCAGGTGCGTGTAAGGCGAGATGAAGTCCAGGTAGAAGGTGATCTGCTTCATGCAGGGTCTCCGGTGGCCGGGCTCGCGGCCCGGGCGCGTTGTTCGATGCGCGCCCAGACAGCACGCTTGCCCTCGTCGTCCAGCGTGGACCAGGCGCCGATCTCATCCAGCGTGCGCAAGCAGCCCCGGCACTGGCCGAAGGCCAGCTCCATGGTGCACACCGAAATGCATGGGGAAGGCAGGTTGCGGGCCTGCGCCTGAGCCTGCACGGCCTTCTTTGCCAACCATTCCATGACGCTCAACTCCGCTTGTTCAGCAAGGCCGTCGCGGCACGCGAATTGGGCGGGCGCTGCAGAAAGTCGCTGATGTATTGGCCGGCGTCGACCAGTTTGTCCAGGTCGATGCCGGTCTCGATGCCCATGCCGTGCAGCAGGTAGACCACGTCTTCAGTAGCCACATTGCCCGTGGCGCCCTTGGCATAGGGACAGCCGCCCAGGCCAGCCACGGAGGACTGGAAATTCCAGATCCCCATTTCCAGCGCGGCGTAGGTGTTGGCCAGCGCCTGGCCGTAGGTGTCATGGAAGTGGCCTGAAACGTTGTTGAGATCGTAGTGCTTGAGCGCCGCTTCCATGGCGCGCCGGGTCTTGTGCGGCGTGGCCACGCCGATGGTGTCCGCCACGTCCACCCGCTGCACGCCGATGTCCTTCATCAACCGCGCGACCAGCTCCACCCGCTCGGGCGCCACGTCGCCTTCGTAGGGGCAGGCCATGGCGCAGGAGATGGCGCCGCGCACCTGGATGCCGGCGGCCCGCGCGGCGGCAACCACCGGCGCGAAACGCTCGATGCTCTCGGCGATCGAGCAGTTAATGTTCTTCTGGCTGAAGAGCTCGCTGGCCGCGCCGAAGACCACGATCTCGTCGGGCCTCGAGAGCACCGCTGCCTCGTAACCCTTCATGTTCGGCACCAGCACCGAATAGCGCACACCCGCCTGGCGCGTGATGCCGGCCATGACCTCGGCGTTGTCGGCCATCTGCGGCACCCACTTCGGCGACACGAAACTGGTGACCTCGATCTCCGTCAGACCGGCGTCCTGCAGGCGCTGCACCAGCCCGATCTTGACGGCGGCCGGCACCGGCTGCTTCTCGTTCTGCAGGCCGTCACGCGGACCGACATCGATCAGCTGGACGCGGGTGGGAAGACTCATGAATTGCTCTCGGATGAAGTGCTCAGTATCCCTTGTGGTGATCAACCACGCCAGCGATGGGCTTTCCCTGTTCCAGGGCAACGATCTTGCCCGCGATCTGCGCCACGCTCTCGTCGCGCAGGGTACGCGCCGAGGTGTGCGGCGTCACCGTGATCTTGGGATGGCGCCAGAAGGGGTGACCGGCCGGTAGCGGCTCCTGGCGGAACACGTCCAGCGTGGCGCCAGCCAGCTGGCCGCTGTCGATCAGCGGGATCAGATCCTCTTCCACCAGGTGCGCGCCGCGCGCCACGTTGATCACGTAGGCCCCGGGCCGCAACTGCGCCAGCGTCTCGCGGTTCATGATGCCGCGGGTCTCTTCAGTCAGCGGCAGCAGGCAGACCAGCACCTTGGTTTCGGCCAGGAATTCGGCGAACTGTGCGTCCCCCGCGTAACAAGGCACGCCATGCAGTTCCTTCGGGGACCGGCTCCAGCCCCGCACCGGGAATTCAAAGGTCTGGACGGCACGGACCACGCGCTGACCCAGCACCCCCAGGCCCATGATGCCCACGGGAAAGTCCTCGCGCAGGCGCGGTTTTCGAAAGGACCACTTCGCGTTCGCCACGTCGGCGGCATACACATCGAACTCGCGGAAGTGGCGGATCAGCGCATGCGTCACGTATTCGGCCATCTGCACCGACATGCCGGCATCGTCCAGCCGCACCAGCTTCGTCTTGGGCGACAGCTTGAGCTGCGTGAGTGCATCGACGCCGGCGCCAATATTGAACAGGGCCTTGATCTGCGGCTGCTCGTCGAGGAACTGTTGCGGCGGCGCCCAGACCACCGCGTAGTCGGCCGGGCCGGCACCGGGCGCCCAGACCTCGATCTGGGCCTGCGGCAGTGCGGCGCGCAGTGCAGCCAGCCAGGGCTCGGCCTTGAAATCGGTGCAGCAGAAATAAATCTTCATGGGTCGAGCTTAACCGTCACGTGAGCCCGTACCGGTCACGCGGCTGACAGCTTCAGCAACTCCGCCCCCTCCGTCACCTGATCCCCCGGCGCGTACAGCAGCTCGGCCACCACACCCTCGGTGGGCGCGGTGAGGGTGTGCTCCATCTTCATGGCCTCCATCACGGCCAGCACCTGGCCACGGCTCACGGTGTCGCCGGCCTTGACGGCGAAGGACACCACCTTGCCCGGCATGGGAGCAGTCAGGCGCCCGCCTTCGGCCTGCGCCTCACCGGCATGGGCCAGCGCGTCCAGCACAGTGATCTGGGTGGCCCCCTGGGGCGTGAACACATGGGCCACCTCGCCGCTGCGCAGCACCTGCGCGAGCACGCGCAAGCCGGCGTAGTGCAGGACGATGTCATCCCCATGGCGCTTGAACTGCAGCGTGGCCGATGCCTCTTCCACCCGCAACTGCAGGGCGCCGTCGTGCAGATAGGTCAGCACGGCCGTGTGCTGCTCGCCGTGGAACGCCAGGTCGAAATAACGCTGTGTCAGGCCGTGCGAACGCCAGCCGTCGCGCCGCGCCCAGGGGTCCAGCCAGCCCGCCGAGGTCGCGGCCTCCTGTTCCTGCAGCAGCGTGTGCGCCACCACCGCCGCGGTGGCCAAGGGCAGGCCCACCTTTTCCTGCTCGAACAGCACCGCCGCCTCACGCGGAATCAGCGCCGTGTCCAGATCGGCCTGGGCAAAGGAGCGACTGCCGACCACATGGCGCAGGAACTGCACATTGGTCTGCAGGCCCACGATGCGCGTGGCGGCCAGGGCCGCGTCGAGCCGGGCCAGGGCCTGCTCGCGTGTGTCGCCGTGCACGATGAGCTTGGCGACCATGGAGTCGTAGTACGGACTGATGCTGTCACCCTGACGCACGCCAGAGTCCACCCGGACATCGGCCCGCTCGAAAGTTGAACACGGCGGCAGCGCGTAGACCTGCAGCGTGCCCGTGGCCGGCAGGAAATGCTTGTCCGGGTTCTCGGCGCAGATGCGCGCCTCGATGGCATGGCCCTGGATCTTGAGCTGTTCCTGCTTCAGCGGCAGCGGTTCGCCGGCGGCCACGCGCAATTGCCACTCCACCAGGTCCAGGCCCGTGATGGCCTCGGTCACCGGATGCTCGACCTGCAGGCGGGTGTTCATCTCCATGAAGAAAAAACTCATCCTCCCTTCGCGCTGCTCGACGATGAATTCGACCGTGCCCGCGCCCACGTAATTCACCGCACGCGCCGCGGCCACGGCGGCCTGGCCCATCTGCTGTCGCAACTCGGGGGTCATGCCGGGTGCCGGCGCCTCTTCCAACACCTTCTGGTGACGGCGCTGCACCGAACAGTCGCGCTCGAAGAGATAGACGCAGTTGCCCTGCGTGTCGCCGAAGACCTGGATCTCGATGTGACGCGGGCGCATGACGTACTTCTCGATCAGCACCGCCGCGTCGCCAAAGCTGTTGATGGCTTCGCGCTGGCAGGAGGCGAGCGAACTCTCGAAGTCCTCGCGCTTTTCCACCACGCGCATGCCCTTGCCGCCGCCGCCCGCACTGGCCTTGATCAGCACGGGGTAGCCGATGCGGTCGGCCTCATGCTGCAGCAGCTTCACATCCTGGTCGGCACCGTGGTAGCCCGGCACCAGCGGCACGCCGGCTTTTTCCATCAGGCGCTTGGACTCGGCTTTCAGGCCCATGGCCTGGATGGCCGAGGCCGGTGGGCCGATGAAGACCAGCCCGGCTTTGGCACAAGCTTGGGCAAAGGCTTCGTTTTCGCTGAGGAAACCATAACCCGGGTGGATGGCCTGCGCACCGGTGGCCTTCGCCGCCTCGAGGATGCGCTCCCAGCGCAGATAACTTTCCGCCGGCGCACTGCCGCCGATGTGCACGGCCTCGTCGCAGACACTGACGTGTTTGGCGTTGGCATCGGCATCGGAGTAGACGGCCACGGTCTGGATGCCCATGCGGCGGGCGGTCGCTGCCACCCGGCAGGCGATTTCACCGCGATTGGCGATGAGAATTTTCTTAAACATGCCATACCTCCATCGCGGTGAAACCGCCCGCGTGCGCTGCGCGCACCAGGCAATTTAGCTGCGCTGCTTCGCGGCTATGCCGCTGGTCACCGCAATTGGCGATGAGAATTTTCTTAAACATCGATCTTCACCTTTCCAAGGTCGAGATAAGCCGCCGCCGCGGCTGCAGTGGGATGTTCGAGCCGCGGCACATGACCCAGCATCGGGGCAGAAATACGCGCGGCGATGGCCTCGATATTGCCGTCCATGTGGAGCATGGACGGGTCCACGGTATTGGCCACCCAGCCCGCCAGTTTGAGCCCGCGCGATGCGATGGCTTCGGCCGTCAGCAGGGCATGGTTGATGCAGCCCAGGCGCAGGCCCACAACGAGGATGACGGGCAGGCCCAACTGGCGCGCCAGGTCGGAGGTGTCATAGCCGTGGGTCAGCGGCACGCACCAGCCGCCCACACCTTCGACCACGACGGCCTCGGCCCGGGCGCGCACCCGCTCGTAAGCGGTGATGATGCGGCGCGGCTCGATCAGCACGCATTCCTGCGCTGCCGCGATATGGGGCGCCGCCGGTGTGCGCAGCAGGTAGGGCGTGGTCAGTTCGCGCGGCAGCTTCAGGGGGGCGGCGTCATGAAGCTGGTCCACGTCCTCGTTGTGCCAGACACCATCGCGTAACTCAGCGCCGGCCGCCAGGGGCTTCATACCGGCGGCGCGCACGCCCGCCTGTCCGAGGGCATACAGCAGGGCACTGCTGATGAGGGTCTTGCCGATCTCGGTGTCGGTGCCGGTGACGAAGCAGGAAAAGGCTTTCATGGTCTCAAATCTCGGAATTCATCGGTTCGAGCGCGGCAAGCAAGCGCGCGACATCCTCATGCGTATGGGCGGCCGACAGGGTGATGCGCAGACGCGCCGTGCCCGCCGGCACCGTAGGGGCACGGATGCCCGTGACCCAGATGCCCTGCCCTTCCAGCGCCTGCGCAAGGTCCAACACTTGCGCATTACCGCCAACGATGAGCGGCTGGATGGGCGTGTGGGACACCGGGCGCCGCCACCCGGCCCGCAAGGGCATGGCCGCCAGCTGATGGGTCAACAGCTCCAGCTGGGCTCGCCGCTGCTGCCCTTCGCGGCCCTCGATCAGCGCCAGGCTGGTCAGCAGGGCATGGGCCAGTGCCGGTGGCGCGGCGGTCGTGTAGATATAGGGCCGGGCGCGCTGCACCAGCCAGTCGATCACCGTTTCGTGCGCGGCCACGAAGGCGCCGCTGACGCCCGCGGCCTTGCCCAGCGTGCCCATGTAGACCAGCTGCGGTGAACGCAGCTTGAAATGCTCCAGCGCACCGCGGCCGTGCTCACCCAGCACACCGAAACCATGCGCGTCGTCCACCACCAGCCAGGCGCCAAAGCGCTCACACAGGGCCAGCAGAGCCGGCAGCGGGGCGATGTCGCCATCCATGCTGAACACGCTGTCGGTGACGACCATCTTCGTCCTTGCATCGCTGGCGGCCAGCGCCGTCTCCAGTGCCGCCACATCGACATGCGGGTAGATGGTGAGCGATGCGCGCGCCAGGCGCGTGCCATCGATGATGGAAGCGTGGTTCAGCGCGTCGGAGAAGATCTCGGTCTCGCCGGGCGTGGCTGCAGCCAGCGCAGCCAGTACGGCGAGGTTGGCCATGTAGCCGGTGCTGAAGTAGAGGGCGCGCGCGCGCTCCAGGTGCGGCGCCTCGAAGGCCGCCAGACGCTCTTCCAGCTCCTCGTGCGCTTTGGAGTGCCCGCTCACCAGGTGCGAGGCGCCGCTGCCGGCGCCGTAGAGATTCACGCCCTCCTGCAAGGCGGAGGCGATGCGCGCATCGCCCGCCAGGCCCAGGTAGTCGTTGCTGTTGAAGCTCAGCATGGGGCGGCCATCCACCATGACGTGGGGTGCGCAGGCCGACTCGGCCGTGCGGCGGCGGCGGCGCAGACCCTGCGCGTCCAGGCGCCCGATCTCATGCTGCAGCGTGGCGATGGAGGCAAAGCTCATGCCATCACCTCGTCAAACGTGGAGCGGGTGCGCTCGGCCAGCTGGACGATCTCTTCATCACCCAGGATGTAGGGGGGCATCAGGTAGACCGTGCGGCCGATCGGGCGTAGCAGCAGGCCACGCTGCAGGGCCGCAGTGAAGAAGCGCCGCGAGAAGTTGGCTGCCTGGTCAGCATCGTTCACCACCGCGTCGAAAGCCCAGATCATGCCGCGCTGGCGGAAATTTTGGACTCGTTCATCCGAAACCAGAGGCGCCAACGCTACGCTCAATTTCTGCGCCTTCACGCGGTTCGTCACCAGCACATCGTCCTGGGCAAAGATATCCAGCGTGGCCAACGCCGCACGGCAGGCCAGCGGGTTGCCGGTGTAGGAATGCGAATGCAGGAAGCCGCGCCTGACGTCAGCGTCGTAAAAGGCCTGGTAGATGGCCTCGCGCGTCATCACCAACGACAGCGGCAAGTAACCGCCGCTGATGCCCTTGGACAGGCAGACAAAATCGGGCCACACCGCTTCTCCATTTTCACCGGCCTGCTCGCAGGCAAAGAAAGTGCCGGTGCGACCGCAACCCACGGCAATCTCATCGGCAATCATGTGCACCTCATGGCGGTCGCAGAGGGCGCGCACTTGCCGCAGGTAGGCCGGGTCGTGCATGGCCATGCCGGTGGCGCACTGCACCAGGGGCTCGACGATCACGGCGGCTATTTTGCCGCTGCGTTCCTGCAGCAGGGCTTCCAGGGCGGCGGCGGCCCGGCGCGCCACATCTTCCGCACTTTCGCCGGGCTGGGCCAGCCGCGCGTCGGGCGAGGCCACCACATGGGCGCGCTGCAGCAGCGGGCCGTAAGCGTCGCGAAACAGCGCCACGTCGGTCACGGCCAGGGCGCCGATGGTCTCGCCGTGGTAGCTGCCCGAGAGGCAGACGAACTCCTGCTTCTGGCTCTGGCCGCTGTTGCGCCAGAAATGAAAACTCATCTTCAGCGCGATCTCCACCGCCGAGGCGCCGTCCGACGCGTAGAAGCAATGGCCCAGCACGCCGCCAGTCAGCGCACCCAGGCGCTCGGACAGCTCCACCACCGGCTGGTGTGTGAAGCCGGCCAGCATGGCGTGCTCCAGCCGGTCGAGCTGGTCCTTCAGCGCCGCGTTGATACGCGGATTCGCGTGACCAAACAGGTTGACCCACCAGGAACTGATGGCGTCCAGGTATTCGTTCCCCTGCATATCCACCAGCCAGGCTCCTTTGCCGTGGCTGACCGGGATCAGCGGCACGCTCTCATGGTGCTGCATCTGGGTGCAGGGATGCCAGACGCTGCGCAGGCTGCGCGCGACCCAGTCGGCAGAAGAAATGTTGTCGCTTTTCAATTGAATCTCATCGCTGCCGTTCGGACGGCGCTGGTCGAAGTCCCGGTGCGCGCGCTCGGAGCGTTTGGGCCGGCTCTACGTGAACGGGTGATCCTCACATCCTGAAGACGCCAAATTTCGTCTCGGGGATGGGGGCATTGAGCGCGGTGCTCAGACCCAGGGCCAGCACGCGCCGCGTGTCGGCCGGGTCAATGATGCCGTCGTCCCACAAACGGGCGGTGGCGTAGTAAGGGTGCCCCTGCTCCTCGTACTGCTGGCGGATCGGCGTCTTGAAGGCTTCCTCTTCCGGCGCGCTCCAGGCCCCGCCCTTGCCCTCGATGCCGTCGCGTTTGACGGTGGCCAGCACGCTGGCGGCCTGTTCGCCGCCCATCACGCTGATGCGTGCGTTCGGCCACATCCACAGGAACCTCGGTCCGAAGGCCCGGCCGCACATGCCGTAGTTGCCGGCACCAAATGACCCGCCGATGATGACCGTGAACTTGGGTACGTTGGCGGTGGACACCGCCGTGACCATCTTGGCGCCGTTGCGCGCGATGCCTTCGTTTTCGTACTTGCGGCCCACCATGAAACCGGTGATGTTCTGCAGGAAGACCAGCGGGATCTTGCGCTGGCAGCAGAGTTCGATGAAGTGCGTGCCCTTGAGCGCGGACTCGCTGAACAGGATGCCGTTGTTGGCGATGATGCCCACGGGCATGCCCTCGATGCGCGCAAAGCCCGTCACCAGCGTGGTGCCGTAGCGGGCCTTGAACTCGTCGAACTCCGAGCCATCGACGATGCGCGCAATGATCTCGCGCACGTCGAAGGGCTTGCGTGTATCGGCCGGGATCACGCCGTAGAGTTCCTCGGCCGGATAGCGTGGCGCTTGCGGCGCGCTCACGGCCGGCGGTGGGGTCTTGCTGATGTTGAGGTTCTTCACCGAGGCGCGTGCCAGCGCCAGGGCGTGCAGATCGTTCTGCGCCAGGTGGTCAGCCACACCCGACAGGCGCGTGTGCACATCGCCGCCGCCCAGGTCTTCGGCCGTCACCACCTCGCCGGTAGCGGCTTTCACCAGCGGCGGGCCGCCCAGGAAGATGGTGCCCTGGTTCTTGACGATGATGGCTTCGTCGCTCATGGCCGGCACATAGGCGCCACCGGCCGTGCACGAGCCCATGACCACCGCAATCTGCGCCAGCCCCTGGGCGCTCATATTGGCCTGGTTGTAGAAGATGCGGCCGAAGTGATCGCGGTCCGGAAACACCTCGTCCTGGTTGGGCAGGTTGGCGCCGCCCGAGTCCACCAGGTAGATGCAGGGCAGGCGGTTCTGCTGCGCGATCTCCTGCGCGCGCAGGTGCTTCTTCACCGTCATGGGGTAGTAGGTGCCGCCCTTCACGGTGGCGTCATTGCAGACGATCATGCAGTCCACCCCGCTGACCCGGCCGATGCCGGCGATCAGGCCGGCGCAGGGCGCGTCACCGTTGTACATATTGAGAGCCGCCAGCGGCGACAGCTCCAGAAAGGGCGTGCCGGGGTCGAGCAGGCGCTGCACCCGCTCGCGCGGCAGCAGCTTGCCGCGGGCCGTGTGCTTGGCACGGGCGGCCTCGCCGCCGCCCTGGGCCACCTGGTCCACTTGGACCTTCAGGTCGTCCACCACGGCCTGCATGGCGGCGGCATTGGCCTGGAACTCGGCCGAGCGGGCATTGAGTTGGGATTCCAGTATCGGCATGTCAGGGCCTGTTCACTCTGATTTCGCAAGTGCGAATGTGATTAAAACCGCGCCCATCTAGGCGCGCGACGACGCCCAGGCTGGCCGCCTGGGCTAGGAGTGCAACGACGAGTGGCGCGGTTCTAACCACATTCCCTCCGGGTTGCGGCCCAAAAGGCCCTGCGCGGCGTTGCGAAGCCTTGCCGGGGCTCGACCCCGGCTGCGCTTCGCGCCTTGCGCATGGCTTTTCTTGATCCGCAACGCATCTTGTGAAATTGGAGTGAACAGGCCCTAGCCCCGGGTGGTTGACGTTTACGTAAACGTCAATTGTGGCAGATTTGTCCCCTGCCGCTTGCACCAGCCCATCGCCACTCGCTCTCCCTCAGGCCCCATCCCGGGCTATAGTCGGACCGTCATGGCCACCCCGCCCGCCCGTTCCCGTCGCACCAGCCTGCTCAGCACCGGCGAGCTGGACCGGGCCCGTGTGTTGGACACGCTGGTCAACAACCTGGACGGCATGGCCTACCGCTGCCTGCTGGACGCCTCCTGGCGCATGATTTTTGTCAGCCAGGGCTGCCTGACCCTCACCGGCTACCGTCCTGATCAGCTGGTGGACAACGCCACCGTGGCCTGGGAGTCCATCACCCACCCGCAGGACAGCGCGCGCGTGCGCTCGGTCATCTCCGCCGCGGTCCGCCAGGGCCAACGTTTTGCGGTGGAGTACCGCATCCTGACCCAGGGCGGGCTGACCAAGTGGGTCATTGAACGGGGCATTGGCGTGGCCGACGAGCGCGGGGAACTGGTGGTCGAAGGCTTCATCGAGGACGTCACGGAGCAGCACAGCCTGCTGGAGGCACGGGAGCAGGCCGAACGGCGCTACCGCGAGATCTTCGAACACGCCTCCGAAGGCATCTTCCAGACCACGGCCGACGGCCACTACCTCGCAGCCAACCCCGCGCTGGCCCGGATCTATGGCTACGCAAGTCCAGAAGCCCTGATGGCCGGTCTGCATGATATCGACCGCCGGCTGTATGTGAGGAGCGGACAGCGTGAACGCTTCCAGCAAATCATGACCCAGCATGGCGCGGTGCTGAACTTCGAGTCCGAGGTCTACCGGCAGGACGGCACCAGCATCTGGATCTCCGAGAACGCCCATGCCGTGCGCGACCCGCAAGGCCAGCTGCTCTACTACGAAGGCACGGTGCAGGACATCTCCGAACGCAGGAGCTACCAGGAGCAACTGGAGCGGCAGGCCAACCACGATGCGCTGACCGGTCTGCCCAATCGCAACCTGCTGGGCGACCGCGTCGAGCAGGGCATCGCGCGTGCGGCCAGGCTGGGCTACAACCTGGCCGTCGTGTTCATCGACCTCGACAACTTCAAATTCATCAACGACAGCCTGGGCCACGATGCGGGCGATGAACTGCTCAAGGAGGTTGCGCGGCGGCTGGGCCATTGCGTGCGCGGCTCCGACACGGTGGCGCGGCTGGGTGGTGACGAGTTCGTGCTGCTGCTGACCGACCATTACCAGAGCACCACCGTGATCTCCCAGCTGCGTCGTGTTCTGGAAGAGGTGTCCCGACCCCTGCATCTGGTCGGCCGCGAGTTTCAGATCAACGCGAGTCTGGGTGTGGCCCTTTACCCGCAAGATGGTGAAGCGGCAGCCTCGCTGCTCAAGCATGCCGATGCGGCCATGTACGCCGCCAAGGACCGTGGCCGCAACACGTTCCAGTTCTTCACCAGTGAGCTCAACCGTGAGGCTGACGAGCGGCTGAACCTGGAGAACGCGCTCAGACAGACCATCGAGCAGAACGCGCTGGAAGTGCACTACCAGCCCAAGGTGGACCATCGTCGCCGCATCGTGGGCCTGGAAGCACTGGTCCGCTGGACGCACCCCGTCTACGGCGCCATCCGCCCCGACCGCTTCATCCCCATCGCCGAGGAGACCGGGCTGATCGTTCCGCTCACCCACGCCGTGCTGCGGGACGCGCTGGCGGCCGCCGCCGAATGGAACCGCTTGCGCGCCACCCCGCTGCACATGGCGGTCAACCTTTCACCCAGACTGTTCTACAGCGGCGACATCGTCGCCCAGGTGAGTGATCTGCTGGCGCAGACCGGCTTTCCCGCCGACCTGCTCGAGCTGGAAATCACCGAGAACGTCTTTATCGGCGACAGCGACCGGGCCGTGCAGACCCTCCACCAGCTCAAGGAGCTGGGCGTGCTGCTGGCGATGGACGATTTCGGCACGGGCTATTCATCGCTGAGCTACCTGCGCCGCCTGCCGCTGGACATCATCAAGATCGACCGTTCGCTGGTCACGGGCCTGGAGCATGAGGAAGACGTGGCCATGATCGCCCGCGCCGTCATCTCCCTGGGCCAGAGCCTGCGCAAGGTCATCGTGGCCGAAGGCGTGGAGAACCAGGCCCAGTTCGACTTTCTGCGTTACCAGGGCTGCAACGAGTTTCAGGGTTATCTGCTGTCGCGTCCGCTGTCCCACGCGGACATGACGCGCCTGCTGGAGGCGGGCAGCGCGCTGCCGGGGCCAGCGCAGCCGAACTCGGGTTTCGCACCCCTGCGCTGACCATCAGATCAGCAGCCCGGGCAGTTGGGCCATATCACTGAACACCGCGGCCACCCCGGCACGGTGAAAGACGTCGGCGTCGCCGTGTGGCACGTAGGCAAACACCGTGGCGCCAGCGGCCAGGCCGGCGGCGGTGCCGATCAGCGTGTCCTCCACCACGGCGCAGCGTTGTGGCGGCGCCGACAGGGCGGCCGCAGCGGCCAGGTACACATCGGGGTGCGGCTTGGAACGCGGCATCTCGTGGCCGCTGAAGATGCGGCCCTCGAAATAGTCGTGCAGGCCCACCTTGCGCAGTTGCAGCTCGACCTTGTGACGATCAGCGCCGGAGGCGCAGGCGATGCGGGCCTGCAGGCGCTCGTGCACTTCGTGCACGGCATGGTGTGCGTTGGCCACGATCTGCAATTCCTGCTCCAGTGCGGCGTTACGCCTTGCACGAAATTCAGCCAGCCATTCCTCCGTGAGCGGCTGGCCGGTATGCAACTCGATGCGCGCCTTCTCGTCGCGCACCATCTTGCCGACAAAGATGCGCAGGCACTCCTGCTCGCTCAACGCCCAGCCGCGCTCGCCCAGCATGGCGCGCAGCACGCCGTTGACGATGGGCTCGGAGTCGACCAGCACGCCATCGCAGTCGAACAGCACCGCGTCGAATCTCAAGAAATCACCCCGTCCACGTAATACCAGCGACCGGCCTCGCGCACGAAGCGGCTGCGCTCATGCAAGCGCGCGGCACGCCCGCTCCGGTCGCGCTGGCGCGCGACGAACTCCACCTCGGCATGGTCGGGATCGATCACCTTGAAGTCGCGCACCTCCAGCCCCAGCCACTTCACCCCGGCATCGAAGCTGATCTGCGAGGGGCGTTTGCCCGCATGCCACGTCGCCAGCAGGTAGTCGGCGCACTCCAGCACAAAGGCGCTGTATCGCGAGCGCATCAGGGTCTGGGCATCGGGGGCCGGTGTGCCGGCGAAGTCCGCCAGGTAGCGCCCGCAGCATTGGGCGTGGCTCAGCACGCGCCCGGCTGCGTCGCGCCGGCCGCAGGGGCAGTCTGTACTCATCCGCCTTTCTTCGCCTTGCGCTGCTCCAGCGTTTCCACCGGGCCGCCGTGCTTGACCCACTCCGCAAAACCGCCGTCGATGTGCGAGACATTGCGCATGCCCATGTCCTGCAGGGTCTTGGTGGCCAGCGCGCTGCGCCAGCCGGCGCCGCAGAAGAGGATGAAGTGCTTGCTCTCGTCGGCCCACAGGGGCTTGTGGTACGGCGACTCGGGGTCCACCCAGAACTCCAGCATGCAGCGCGGCGCATGCGTGCTGCCGGTGACGGTGCCCTCCTTCAGTTCGCGCACATCGCGGATATCGACGATATGCACCTTGGGGTCGTCCAGCATGGCCAGCACCTCGGGCACGGTGTGGGTGGTGACCTCGGCCATCGCTTCGTCGACGAGGGTGCGAAATCCTTTGGTGATGGGCATGGTGGGTCTCCTGAAGTCGTGTCAGTCTGCCAGACGGTACACCCGTGCGGCGGTGCCGCTAAAAACATCGGCTTGCTCGGCTGGCGACAGATGCTGCACAGCCGCGGAGTACGCCGCGATCAGGCTGGCGTGGTCGGTCCAGAGCTTCTCGATGGGGAAGTTGGAGCCGTACATGCAGCGCTGCGCCCCGAAGAAGCGCACGGTCTGCTCCACCACCATGGCGATGTGCGCCGGGTCGTTGCGCTGCAGGAAGGTGCCCAGGCCCGAGAGCTTCACAAAAACATTGCGTTGCGCCGCGAGCTTGCCCATGCCTTCGCGCCAGGCCCGCACGCCCACATGCGAGGTGTCGGCCAGCATGCCGGCATGGACCAGAATGAAGTTCACCTTCGGGTTGGCCGAGGCCAGATGCGCCGCATCGGCCATCTGGCCGGAGAAGACCTGCAGGTCGAAGCTGTAGCCGTAGTCGGCCAGATGGCCCACGTTGCGGCTCAGCACGGGGCTGCGCACCTGCTCCGGGCCGTGCGCAAAGCGGTACAGCGGGTTCTCGTGCCAGTGCAGCTGCATGCGCACGCCGCGCACCAGCGGGTAGTTCTTCAACCGGTCCAGTTGCGGCCGCACATCCGCCGCCATCATGTCGGCATAAGCCACCATGGCGTGGGGCCAGCCGCTGCGCTGCGCTTCGCCCTGCACCCATTCGGCTTCCTGCTCGAACTGCGCTGGCGCCCAGTTGGTCTGCACGTAGACGGATCGGGTGGTGCCGGATCCGGCCTGGTCGGCCAGGAACTCCTCCACCGGGTAGTCGCGCCGGATCGCCTCGTAAGGCCCGAAGATGCGCGGCACCATGGGGCCCTGCAGCCAGGGCAGGTCCTGCTGGCGCCAGATATGGTGGTGGGAATCAATGATGTTCATGCGCGTCCTTGTTCCCGCATGATAGGCCGGTTCACAAGGCCCGCTGGATCAGTATCTTCTGCACGTCGCTGGTACCCTCGTAGATCTGGCACACGCGCACGTCGCGGTAGATGCGCTCCACCGGGAAATCATTCACGTAACCGTAGCCGCCCAGCGTCTGGATGGCAGCGCTGCAGACCTGCTCCGCCATTTCGCTGGCGAAGAGCTTGGCCATGGCCGCCTCCTTCAGGCAGGGGCGCCCGGCGTCGCGCAGCGCGGCGGCGTGCCAGGTCAGCTGGCGGGCGGCTTCGAGCCGGGTGGCGCATTCGGCGAGGCGAAAACCCACAGCCTGGTGCTTGAAGATGGGTTGCCCGAAGCTCTCACGCTCCTTGGCGTACTGGATGGCCACTTCCAGCGCGCTGCGGGCCATGCCGATGCTCTGCGAGGCGATGCCAATGCGCCCGCCCTCCAGGCCACCGAGCGCGATCTTGTAGCCCTCGCCTTCCGCACCGATCAGGTTCTCCGCCGGTATACGGCAATTCTCGAAATTGATCTGCGCCGTATCGCTGCTGTGCTGGCCCAGTTTCTCTTCCAGCCGGGCCACCACGTAGCCGGGTGCATCGGTGGGCACCAGGAAGGCGCTCATGCCTTTCTTGCCCGCGCTCTTGTCGGTCACGGCGATGACGATGGCCAGCTGCCCATGCTTGCCGCTGGTGATGAACTGCTTGACGCCGTTGAGCACATAGGCATCGCCCTCGCGCACAGCCGTCGTGCGCAGACCCGATGCGTCCGAACCGACATGCGGCTCGGTCAGGCAGAAGGCGCCCAGCATCTCGCCGCGCGCCAGCGGCATGAGCCATCGGGTTTGCTGCTGGGCGTTGCCGTGTTTCATGAGAATGGCGTTGACCGGGCAGTTGGTCACGCTGATGGCCGTGCTGGTGCCGCCATCGCCAGCGGCGATCTCCTCCAGCACCAGGGACAGGCTCAGGTAGTCCAGCCCCGCGCCGCCCAGCTCCTCGGGCACGCAGATGCCGTAGGCGCCGAGCGCGGCCAGGCCACGATGCACCTCGCGCGGAAAGTGGCGCTCACGGTCCCAGCGCGCGGCATGCGGCCAGAGCTCGGCGCGCGCAAAGTCGCGCACCGCCTCGCGGATCATTTCCTGGTCAGGGGTCAGCAGCATGTCAGGCCTGTGGTGAATTGACGTTGACGTCAACGTCAATTATGCCGACCCGCGCCCGGCCACCCCTGCGGCAGCGGCTCAGAGCCGGAAGGTGCCCACAAGCTGGTTCAGGTGCTGGGCCTGTTCGCGCAGGCTCATGGCCGCCGCGGTGGACTCTTCCACCAAGGCTGCATTCTGCTGCGTGGCCTGGTCCATCTGCGTGACGGCCTCGCCCACCTGGGCCACGCCCGTGCTCTGCTCAGAGCTGGCGACGCTGATCTCGCCCATGATGTCGGTCACACGCCGGATGCTGGTCACCACCTCTTCCATGGTGTGGCCGGCCTGGTCCACCAACGCCGTGCCCTGCTCCACCCGGCCCACGCTGTCGGTGATCAGGGTCTTGATCTCCTTGGCGGCTTCCGCGCTGCGCCCGGCCAGGCTGCGCACTTCGGCCGCCACCACCGCGAAGCCGCGGCCCTGCTCGCCGGCCCGCGCGGCTTCCACGGCGGCGTTCAAGGCCAGGATATTGGTCTGGAAGGCGATGCCGTCAATCACGCTGATGATGTCGGCGATCTTCTTCGAACTGTCGTTGATGCCCTTCATGGTGTCCACCACTTGGGCCACCACCTCACCGCCCCGCACCGCCACGGTGGACGCGCTCTGGGCCAGCTGGTTGGCTTGGCGGGCGTTGTCGGCGTTCTGCTTGACCGTGGAGGACAGCTCCTCCATGGAAGCCGCCGTCTCCTCCAGCGAGCTGGCCTGGCTTTCGGTACGCGCGCTCAGGTCCTGGCTGCCGGCGGCGATCTCGCTGCTGGCAGTGGTGATGCTGTCGGTCGACTGGCGCACCTCGCCCACCAGACGGCGTAGTGAATCCTGCATCGTCACCAGCCCTTCCATCAGGCTGCCCTGAAAACGGGTCGGCGGCACGGGGTAGGCCAGGTTGCCCTCGGCAATCTCCGACAGCGCATGGCGTGCATCGCCCGGGTCGCCGCCCAGCTCGTTGCAGACCGTGCTGCGCAGATAGAGCGTGAAGCCGGCGGCCACCACGACGGCCAGCACGGCCAGGGACATGGAAAAAAGGATCACCCGGTTGGCCTGGCGTTCGACGTTGGCCTGCGCTTCTTCCGACACTTTTTCGGCCACCTCGACCTGCTTGAGCAGCTCGCCACGCAGATTGCGCCAGGCTGGCGTCTCGGCGCTGTTGAGAAACTTCACCGTCTCCGCCGACTGCTCCTTGACCAGGGCCAGCACCTTTTCCTGGGCCTGGGCGTGCGCTGCGCGCAGGGGTGGCAGCTTGACCAGGCCCTCTTCGAAGGTCGTGCCCTTGGCGGTCTTGACGGCATCGGCATAGGCCTTGTCATAGGCCGCGCGTGCCGTGTCGAGGTTCCTGGGGGCCTGGGGATTGGCCGGGTCGAGCACGATATTGCGCAGGGCCTGGCCCATCTGCAGGCCCTGGGCGTACATCTCATTCAGACCGGTACTGATGCGCTGCTCGGTCTGGATGTAGCGACCGAACTGGTTTTTGGTATAGACCAGGCCGCCGATGCTGCCGGCCAGGCCGACGATAAAAAGCGCCGCGGGAATCACGGTGCACAGCAGGAGTTTGGAGCTGAACTTCATTCAGAGACCTCTTTGGGGCAGGGATCAAAGATCATCGCTCAGATCCTGGGGCGGATCTATACCCCCATAGCTATTCGAGGGGCAGAAAAACCACGGCTTCTCAGAGCATTTCCAGCGCTACCGCCGTGCCTTCACCACCGCCGATGCACAGCGTGGCCAGGCCGCGCTTGAGGCCACGCGCCTTGAGGGCATGCATGAGCGTGACCATGATGCGCGCACCACTGGCACCGATCGGGTGGCCGAGCGCGCAGGCCCCGCCATTGACGTTGACGATATCGTGCGCCACCTTGAGTTCTTCCATCAGCGCCATGGGCACCACGGCGAAGGCCTCGTTCACTTCCCACAGGTCCACGTCTTTCACGCTCCAGCCAGCTGCGGCCAGGGCCTTCTGCGTGGCGCCTACCGGCGCGGTGGTGAACCACTCGGGTTCCTGCGCGTAGATGGCGTGGGCCACGATCTTTGCCAGCGGCTTGCAGCCCAGCCTGGCGGCGGTGGAGGCGCGCATCATGACCATGGCGGCCGCGCCGTCGTTGATGGACGAGCTGCTGGCGGCGGTGATGGTGCCATCCTTCTTGAAGGCGGGCTTGAGGGCCGCGATCTTGTCGAGTTTGGCCTTGCCCGGACCTTCGTCGATGGAGACCACGGTCTCGCCGGCGCGGGTCTTCACGGTCACCGGCGTGATCTCGGCGGCAAAACCGCCGTTCTGGATGGCGGCCTGCGCGCGGCGCACGCTGCTGCTGGCGAAATGGTCCTGCTGTTCACGCGTGAACTTGTACTTGGCGGCGCAGTCCTCGCCGAAGGTGCCCATGGAGCGACCGGCCTCGTAGGCGTCTTCCAGGCCGTCGAGCATCATGTGGTCATAGATCTTGTCGTGGCCCATGCGGTAGCCGCCCCGGCCTTTCAGCATCAGATAAGGCGCATTGGTCATGCTCTCCATGCCGCCGGCCACGACCACGTCGGCCGTGCCGGAGTGCAGCATGTCGTGCGCGAACATGGCCGCGCGCATGCCCGAGCCGCACATCTTGGACAGGGTCACCGCGCCCGCGCTCTTGGGCAGACCGCCCTTGAAGCCGGCCTGGCGGGCCGGGGCCTGGCCCTGGCCGGCCATCAGGCAGTTGCCCATCAAAACCTCGTTGACGAGTTCGGGCTGGATACCGGCGCGCTCGACGGCGGCGCGGATGGCCGCGCCACCCAGGTCATGGGCCGAGAGGGAAGAGAAGTCGCCCTGGAAGGCCCCCATGGGGGTGCGGGCGGCGCCGACGATGACGATGGGATCGGACATGGTGTGCTCCTTGTGTGCTGGCATTGAGTGGTGAATGGTCGCCGCGGTGCCTCAGCCATCCGTCAGAAAAACCTTGCAGATGCTTGCCCGCGCCTGGCTTGCGCCACGCCGGCGATGGCCTGGCGGTACAGCGCCTCCAGGGCCTCCTGTCCGTCCACGGTCATCTGCAGATCCTTGAGCAGTCCGTCGTGCACGCCGTAGACCCAGGCGTGCAGCGTGACGTTCTGGCCACGCCCCCAGGCGTCCATCAGCACCGTGCTTTGCGCCACGTTGACGACCTGCTCGATGGCATTGAGCTCGACCAGCGCGTCGTGGCGTGCTGCATCGGGAATCGCATCGAGCAGCTCGCGGTGGCGATCCCGCACGTCCATGATGTGGCGCAGCCAGTTGTCCGCCAGGCCGATGCGCGCGCCTTCCAGCGCCGCCTGCACACCCGAGCAGCCGTAGTGGCCCACGACCATCACGTGCTCGACCTTGAGCCGCTCCACGGCGAACTGCACGGTGGACAGCGCGTTCAGGTCCGAATGCACCACCACATTGGCCACGTTGCGGTGCACGAAGACCTCACCCGGCTCCAGGCCTGTGATCTGGTTGGCGGGCACGCGGCTGTCGGAACAGCCGATCCACATGTATCTGGGTTTCTGCTGCGACTTCAGGCTGGTGAAGAAACCGGGGCGCTCGCGCTCCATCTGCGCGGCCCAGGCGCGGTTGTGGGCAAACAGATCGTCCAGGGTCTTGCTCATGGCTCCATTCTCACCGAGTCTGCCTCAGCGCCACCCGCACGTTCCAGTCCAGCAGGCCGAGCTGCGCGCGCGCCAGGGCGTCCTGCCGGGCGTCGAACTGGCAGGATGCGGCGTTCTTCGGATCCACGGGCGAGCACACGAAGCTGGCCGGGTTGCCCAAGGTCCAGCTGCCGCGCGTGTTGCGCGCCGAGCCGTAGTAGTTCACGCTCAAGGGCGCGCTCAATGCGGGGTTCGCCTGTTTCGCCGGATCCAGCAGCAGATTGCGCCCGGTCTGCACATAGCCGCTGTTGATGCCCAGCAAGGGCAGCAGCGTGGGAAACATGTCGCGGTGGCTGGCCGGCAGTTCGCGTTGCGGCCCGCAGGCCAGGCCCTCGCCCCAGAGTACAAAAGGCACCTGGCTGATCAGGTGGCGCCGCTCGGGCGTGGCATACAGGCCGAAACTGCGCACATTGTGGTCGCCAGTGGCGGCAATCACGGTGTCGTGGCGCAGCGGACCGTTGCGCACCTCCTGCACCAGCCCCCCCAGCAGATCGGTGGCGTAGTGGTAGGAGTCGATATTGAGCCAAAGCGTGTCGGCGCTGCGCTCGCCGCCCCACCGGGCTTCCTTGCGCTTGACGCGCTGGTACTCGGGGGGCAGGTCGTAGGGCGGGTGGTTGGTGGCGGTGAGCACGAAAACAAACAGCGGCTGGTCCTGCGGCTTCTTCAGGCGCTCGGACAGGTAGCGGAACACGTAGCTGTCCCACACGCCCCAGATGCCCAGATCGGCCTCGGGATAGGCCGCTTTCAGGTGGCTGGCGTCGATCACTTCATCGAAGCCCTGGGTCTTGAGCACACGGTCCAGCTCACGCCAGCCGGCGCGCGCCGAGGTCACGAACAGGGTGCGGTAACCGGCCTGGCGCAGCAGCAGCGGGACGGACCAGGGGATGGGCGTCTTGCCCTGCGGCCCCAGCGTGAGCGGCGTGATGGGCGTGGAAAAGAGGATGGCTTCCAGCGAGGGGTGGGTGCCGGGCTGGGCCGCATCGAAGTTGGAGAAGTGGCAGGCGCCGGGCAAGGTGGGCGCCAGGCGGCCCAGCACGTCGAACTCCTTGCGGTCGTGGTACAGGAACGGCTCGGCGCTCCAGGACTCCATCAGGAAGAACAGCAGGTTCTTGCGCGGGGCCGGTGCGGGCGCGGCACCCCCTTGCGCGATGAGCGAGGCACGCAAGGCCTGTTCATCCCGGGCCTCGATGCCGAGCACGCGCGCCGCGTCCTGCGGCGAGCCGTAGCCCAGGCGCCTGAGGCCCAGCAGCGGGTCGCTGAGGTTCTGCGAATCACGCCGGGCGTCCCACGCAAACTTGAGCGCGATGACGCCATTGGGCACCATGTCGTTGAGGAACTGCGAAGTCGTGACCGAAACGTTCTGCCGCCCCAGAGCCATGGCGCGCAGCGTGCCCTTGGTGGTCATGACCAGCAGCAGGAAAGCCAGCAGCACGCCCAGCAAGGTGAGCCAGACCGGAATGCGCCGCTCGCCCACCCCGCGGTTGAGTCGCAGGCTCAGCCGCCCATAGGCGGCCTTGCGCGCTGCCATGGCGCCCCAGCTGGCACCCAGCAGCACGGCCAGGGTGAGGAAGACCGGGAAGTCGCTCCAGATGGTCTGCATGATGGCCTTGGTGTCGTCCTCGAAGAAGCCGAACACCACGGGGTCGATGGGCGTCTTGTAGAAGCCGAAATAATGCAGGTTGATCAGGGTGGCCGTCACGAACAGGAAGGCCACCGTGCCGGCCAGCCAGCCATGCCAGCGCGCGGGCACGATGATCAGCAAGGGCCAGATCAGGATGGCAGCGGCGGCGCAGACCTTGAGGTCGAAACGTGCACCCTGGTAGACCACGGCCCAGAGATCCGACAGCGGCACCTCCAGACCCTCGGGCCAGTGCCAGGCGATCTGACCCATGCGCAGCAGCGTGAGCGCGGACGCCACGCACAGCACCATGACCCAGGCCTGCAGGGTGGCCGAGGCCACGGCACCCAGCAGGTGGTGACCGAAGGCGCGTAGCGAGAATTTCATCGTCAGGCTTGCCGGAAGTGCGTCAGGGGGAGATTGTGCCCGCGACGGCCGCCTACATCGTCTCGGCGAAGAGCTCGCGGCCGATCAGCATGCGGCGGATTTCGCTGGTGCCGGCGCCAATCTCATACAGCTTGGCATCGCGCCACAGGCGTCCCAGCGGGTACTCGTTGATGTAGCCGTTGCCGCCGAAGATCTGCACGCCCTCGCCGGCCATCCAGGTGGCCTTCTCGGCGGTCCACAGGATGACCGAGGCGCAGTCCTTGCGCACCTGGCGCACGTGCTCGACGCCCAGCAGGTCCAGGTTCTTGGCCACGGTGTAGGCGAAGGCGCGGCCGGCCTGCAGCACGGTGTACATGTCGGCCACCTTGCCCTGGATGAGCTGGAACTCGCCGATGCTCTGGCCGAACTGCTTGCGGTCGTGGATGTAGGGGATGACGTTGTCCATCACCGACTGCATGATGCCCAGCGGCCCGCCGGTGAGCACCGCGCGCTCGTAGTCCAGTCCGCTCATCAGCACCTTGGCGCCGCCATTGAGCGTGCCCAGCACGTTCTCGGCCGGCACCTCCACATTCTGGAACACCAGCTCGCCGGTGTGGCTGCCGCGCATGCCGAGCTTGTCGAGCTTTTGCGCGATGGAAAAACCCTTCATGCCCTTCTCGATCAGGAAGGCGGTGACGCCACGCGCCCCCAGCTCAGGCTCGGTCTTGGCATAGACCACCAGGGTGTCGGCATCGGGGCCGTTGGTGATCCAGAACTTCGATCCGTTGAGCAGGTAATAGCCGCCCTTGTCTTCTGCTTTCAGCTTCATGCTCAGCACGTCGCTGCCCGCCCCCGGCTCACTCATGGCCAGCGCGCCCACGTGCTCGCCGCTGATCAGCTTGGGCAGGTACTTCCTGCGCTGTGCCTCGTTGCCGTTGCGCTTGATCTGGTTCACGCACAGGTTGCTGTGCGCGCCGTAGCTCAGGCCGACCGAGGCACTGGCGCGCGAGATCTCCTCCATGGCGATCATGTGGGCGAGGTAACCCATGTTGGCGCCGCCATACTCTTCTCCCACGGTGATGCCCAGCACGCCGAGATCGCCCATCTTGCGCCACAGGTCCATGGGGAACTGGTCCTTGCGGTCGATCTCGGCGGCGCGCGGGGCGATCTCGGCTTGCGCGAAATCGCGCACGGCGTCGCGCAGCGCGTCGATGTCGTCGCCGAGCTGGAAGTTGAGTCCGGGCAGGTTCATGCGGGTCTCCGTCGGTACTTGATTAGGGGTGGCAGCAGCTATTTGCCGCTCTTCTTGTCCAGCCTGGTCAGCAGGGTGCGGACCTCGCGCTGATGCGCCTTGATCTCGTCCAGATTGGCCTGGAGGTCGGCCATCTGCTCCTCGACCTGGACCCGGTGCGCGGCCAGCACGTCCAGAAACTTGCGCATCTGCGGCCCGGTATCGCGCGGGCTGTCGTACATGTCGATGATGTCCCGGGCCTCGGTCAGGCTCAGGCCCAGTCGCTTGGCACGCAGGGTGAGCTTGAGGCGGGTGCGGTCGCGCCCGCTGTAGACGCGGATCCGACCGCCCGGCCCGCTGCGCTCGGGCTGCAGCAAACCCATGTCTTCATAGAAGCGCATGGCGCGCGTGGTCAGGTCGAACTCACGAGCCAGATCGCTGATGCTGTAGGTCGTTGCCATGGTCGGTGGAGGTGAAGAACAAAGGCGACAGCACGTCGACCGGGGTGGGGCCTACAATGGGCCTGCCCAGTTGACGTTTACGTAAACGTCAATTATGAAGCAATTCACCCCCGCCATGAACGAACTCGAACGCCAGCTCCATTACCCCTTGGGCGAGGCCCTGCCCGAGCCCGGCCAGACCATCGAGGTGGCGCCTGGCGTGCACTGGATTCGCATGGCCCTGCCCTTTGCGCTGGACCACATCAACCTCTGGCTGCTGCGCGACCGGCTGGAAGGGCGCGAAGGCTGGACCGTGGTGGACTGCTGCATCAGCCGCGACGAGGCCAAGGCCCAGTGGGAGCAGCTTTTTGCCGGCAGCTTCGAGGGTCTGCCCCTGCTGCGCGTGATCGTCACCCACATGCATCCGGACCACATTGGCCTGGCCGACTGGCTGTGCGAGCGCTGGAGCACACCCGAGCACCCCTGCCGGCTGTGGATGAGCGCCACCGACTACAACCTGGCGCGCATCGGCTCGGCGGGCAGCAACGGCTTTGGCGGTGAGAGCGCGGCACACTTCTTCGAGGCACACGGGCTGCGGGATCCGGTCTCCATGGAGAAGATCCGCGAGCGCGCCAGCTACTACCCTGCGCTGGTGCCGGCCGTGCCCAGCCAGTTCCGCCGCATGATGGAGGACGACGTGGTGACCATCGGCGGCCGCGGCTGGCGCTGCATCAGCGGCCACGGCCACGCGCCCGAGCACATCGCGCTCTATTGCAGGGAATTGAATCTGCTGATTGGCGGGGACATGATGCTGCCGCGCATCTCGACCAACGTCAGCGTCTACGACATGGAACCCGAGGCCGATGCGCTCAAACTTTTCCTGCAGTCGATCGACAAGTTCAAGGCCCTGCCGGCCGACACCCTGACCCTGCCCTCGCACGGCAAACCCTTCACCGGCCTGCACCGGCGCATCGAGCAGCTGCACGAGCACCACCGCGACCGCCTGGCCGAGGTGATGGCAGCCTGCGCACTCAAGCCCTGCAGCGCCGCCGACGTGCTACCTATCCTGTTCAAGCGCAAGCTGGACCTGCACCAGACCACCTTCGCCATGGGCGAGGCCGTTGCCCACCTGCACGCCTTGTGGTTCGAAGGCCGGCTGCAACGCCAGCGCGATGCCGAAGGGGTCTATCGTTTCGGACCCCACCAGGCTGGTACGGGCTGAGCGCCTCAGGCGACAACCGCGCCGGACGTCCGCGGTGAGCGGCGATAGCTCAACAGCCGCCCCTTGTAGGCCGGCGCGTTGACATCCGCCAATGAGTCCAGCCGCTCCTCGTTCAGCCCGAAGCCCTGGGCCAGCATGTGCCGGCTGAAGGCGGCGCGGTTGCCGCGGTCCGGATCAACGATCCATACCTCGGAACACCACTTGGCATGCCGACCGATGAAGCCGGCCAGCGCGACGCTGGCGTCGGGGTCATACAGCAGATCGCTGCCGATGATGAGGTCGTAGCGCCCGCGGACCATGTCGATCGCCGGTGCGCCGTGGTCCTGCTTCAGCGAGCCGGGCTTGCTCCAGTGGCCGTGCCGGTACTTCATGGGGTACAAATGGTTGAGCCCCAGGTTGGCCTGCAGGAACTCCCCGGTCAGCGGGTGGCAATCGCTCGCCGTGATGTCGGCGCCACGCCGATGGCTGACCAGGCTGGGCAAGGCCAGGCCGCAACCCAGCTCCAGGATCCGTTCGCCTGCGAGTACGGGGCGCAGCGCCATGCGTGCCGCGAGCTTCTCCCCCGACGGCCAGAGCAGACCAAACAGCGGCCAGGTGGCAGAAGAAATGCCCTGACGCAATGCGGCGCCCAGCGGATCGCTGAACTGCTGCCGGTCCAGCAGGCAACGGATGAAGAGATCGGCCACGCCCGTGATGGGCACGCATTGCTGCCTGATCTGGTAGCCGGGCATCGCTGAGGCGCGAAGCCGGCTTGAATGGCTTCGTGAGATGTGAGGGGGGATCAGTATAGACCCGGACCTTCTGTGCACGACGCCAGCGATACAGGCTACGTCTCGATACATCTGCGAGGTCAACGCGGCGCGAACGCGTCCCGTTGTGTAAGTGACTTCAGTTTCACTGAAGTCACAACATCCACCGAAAGGCAAATGAAATGCGCAAGATCCTCGCTACCCTGATCGTCGCCCTGTTCGCAGCCAATGTCTTTGCCCAGGCCGCCGCGCCTGCCACACCCGCAACGCCCGCCGTCAAAGCCGAAACCAAGGGCGAGAAAAAGGCCGAAGCCAAGAAGGCCGCCGTCGCCACCAAGAAGGCCGAGAAGAAAGCTGAAGCCAAGAAGTAAAACGGCTCTGCCGCACGCTCTGCAGCCCGCCCGCAGACGATGCCGGCGGGCTGTTCATCTTCAGGTCGACTGACGCAGCCAGCCCCAGCTGGCCCATGCCGCCAGCGCCACCAGCAACAGTCCAGCGCTCACGATGCTGCCGTAGCGCATCCCGCCGGTCGCGAAGGCTGCCACGACCTTGCTCACGTTGTTGGTGCTGAAGGCCAGCAGCACAGCGGTGAGCATGGTGAACGGCTCCATCTCGCCGCTTGCTGCCAGCCCCATGACCGCTGCGGCGGACGAATGCGCATCAGCCAGGCCTGCCAAAGCGGTGGCGACCAGGGTGGCCTGCGTGCCCACCGCCTGCTGCAGCCAGGCCACGACGGCCGCAATGCCCATGAACAACAAGGCCAGCAGAATGGACTGCTTCGGGCTGAAGGCTCGTCCTTGCGCCGGCGCTTCATCCGGGAGCACCGGGCTGTGACGAAAGGCCGCCAGTCCGAGCAGCAGCGCCATCAACAAGGCGCTGCCCATGGTGGGCGCGATGAGGCGCAGGCCCGCCGGATACAGCAGGCCAGCAATCAACAACAGCTGCAGGGTCGTGGAAACGGTGGAGAACCAGGCGCCCGCCACGCAGGCCGAGCGCAACTCCGGATGGCGGGCCGCGCGCGCGCCCATCGCTGCGATGGTAGCGGTACTGGACACAAAACCGGCCACCAGCCCCGACAGCGGCAAGCCGAGCCGGCTGCCGAACAGGCGCAGCGCCACATGACCCAGAGCCTGCACGCTCATGATGAGCACGACCAGTTGCCAGACCACGCGCAGGTTGATGCCTGCCAGCCAGGGCAGCGCCCGGTCGGGCGCCAGGGGCAGCACCACCAGGGCCGAGGCAGCCAGCAGCAGGGCATCGCGCAGTTCCTGCTCCGACAACACCTCTGTGGAAAAGCGCTGCAGCGGCACCCGCGTGGCCAGCAGCACGGCGACGGTCACGCCCAGGGCGGCGGCCAGCACCGGCTCGGGGACGCTGAGCAGGCCCAGCAGGAAGGTGAGGAAGAGCGCAATCTCGGTGGTCACGCCCGGGTCGCGTGAGCGGTCCTTGAAGTGCGAGACCAGCGCCAGCCCCGCAACCAGCGCGCCCGCCACCGCCGTCAACCAGACCTGGCCCAGCAGTTGCGCCCCGGCGCCGCTGAGGGCGGCCAGCGCAAAGGTGCGGATGCCGGCGAAGTGGCGCGTGGGGCCACGGCCCTTGCTGCGTTCGCGCTCTACGCCGATCAGCAGCCCCAGCCCCAGGGCCAGGGCCAGGCTGCTGAAGTGAGTGCCGAGGACGTCCATCTCAATGCCAGCGCGGCAGGGCTTCGTCGCGCAGTTCGCCGCGCAGGCTCTGGTAGTCCGGCACGACCGAGCGCACGGTGTCCCAGAAGCGCGGACTGTGGTCCATCACGCGCAGATGACTCAGCTCGTGGGCGACCACGTAGTCGATCACGCTCCGACGGAAATGGACGAGCCGCCAGTTCAGTCGGATGGCGCCATCACTCGTCGCGCTGCCCCAGCGCGTACCCGCGCTGCTGAGCGAGAGCTTGCGCCACTGCACGCCCAGCTGTGGCGCGTAGTGCTGCAGGCGTTCGGTGAAGACGCGATGCGCCTGGCGCATCAGCCAGGCCTGCACGGCATCCCGGATCTGCTGGGTGCTGGCGTGTTGCGGCAGGCCGATGTGCAGGGTCAGGCGCGGCACGCCTTCCAGCGTGAGGTTGGGCGCCTGGGCGTCGGTGTGGAGCACCACCTCCACGTCATCGGCCTTGAGGCTGCCACCCACCGAGCGGTAGGCCTGGGTCGGATCGAGCACGACGATGACCGTCTCGCCCAGAAAGGGAAAGCTGCTGCCGTCGCGCCACTCGATATGCGTGGCGTCCAATCGAAGCTTGCGCTCACGCATCTCGTCGAGCTTGCGCACGATCCAGCCCGCTTTTTCCTGCAAGGCAGCCTCGACCTCGTAAAGCGGCACCCAGCGTGGCGCGCTGACCACCAAGCCATCGGGCCCCACCTGCATGCCGATGGTACGGCGCTTGCCACGCTTGAATTCGTAGGCCACGTGCGCGTCGCACAGCCGGGTCTGGCGGTTGGCGCGCGGGTGGCTGAACTGCGCCGGGGCCATCGCGCTGCTCAGGGTCTGGGCGGGCTGGAAAGGGCCATGCACTTCGGGAGCACTTGGGGGCGCAGGCAGCGGCTTGCACACCGGCGCCTGCATGGGCGCTGCATCGAAGAGGTCGAGGGCGAGCTGGAGGAAGCTGCGCATGCCCTGATCTTAGTGGGATCTCAACGGTAAGCCTCCGGGTCGAGCCGGCGCATCTCGGCCTCGATCCAGGTCTCGACCTCGCGCATCAGCTCGGCCGGGTCGCGGCCCACGCTGGGGATGGGCTTGCCGATGGACACGTCCACCAGGCCAGGACGCTTGATGAAGGCCTTACGCGGCCAGCACTTGGCCGAGCTCACGGCCACCGGAATCACGGGCGCACCTGTGGCGACCGCCAGCCGCGTGCCGCCGGTCTTGTAGCTGCCCTGCTGACCGCGCGCAATGCGCGTGCCCTCAGGGAACATGATGATCCAGACACCGCGGGCCAACAACGCCTGGCCCTGCGCCACCACTTTGGAAAAAGCCAGCGAGCCCCGCGAACGGTCGATGTGGATCATGTCCAGACGGCCCATGGCCCAGCCGAAGAAGGGGACGTACAGCAGCTCTTTTTTGAACACGTAGGCCAGCGGGTGCGGCATCAGCGTGGGCATGAGAAAGGTTTCCAGCGTGGACTGGTGCTTGACGAGCAGGATGGCCGGGCTGGTCTCGCCCACCGGCAGGTTCTCCATGCCGCTGACGCGAACCCGGATGCCCAGCAGCACGCGCGCACCGGCCATGGCCCAACGCAGCCAGCGCGCCGCCATCCAGTACAGCGGGTTGCCGCGCACGCGGATCGAGGCCACCACCATGATGATCCCCCAGGGGATGACCGTGACCAGCATCCACAAGGCGTGAAGAACGGAACGCAGCAGCGCCATGGTGTGTTTCCTCAGGCGGCGTCGCGTGCCGCCAGATAGTCGGCGAAAGCCAGCAGGCTTTCGTGCACCTGCGTTCCGGCCGGGAAATTGTCGGGCAGGGGCTTGCCGCGCAAGGCCTCGCCCTTGCCGGTCAGCACCAGGTGCGGCTCGCAGCCCGCAGCCGCACCGGCGACAAGGTCGCGCGCTGAATCGCCCACCGTGGGCACGCCCTTGAGCGAGACGCCGTAACGTTCACCGATCTGCTCGAACAGGCCGGGCAGCGGCTTGCGGCAGCGGCAGGTCTGATCCGGGGCATGGGGGCAATAGAAAACAGCTTCGACACGGCCACCGGCCGTGGCGAGCAGCTTGTGCATCTTGGTGTGCATGGCGTTGAGCGTTGCCACGTCGAACAAGCCACGACCCAGCCCCGACTGGTTGCTGGCCACCACCACGTGCCAGCCGGCGTGGTTGAGCTTGGCAATCGCCTCCAGGGCACCGGGCAGCGGTCGCCATTCGGCTTCGGACTTGATGAACTCCGAGCTGTCTTCGTTGATGGTGCCGTCACGGTCCAGGATGACCAGCTTCATCGCATGCATGTCTCAGCTGGCCAATCGGGACAGGTCGGCCACGCGGTTCATGGCATCGTGCAGGCTCTTGAGCAGGCCCTGGCGGTTCAGGCG
Organism: Hylemonella sp.; assembly: GCA_030695415.1. Taxonomy (GTDB): domain Bacteria; phylum Pseudomonadota; class Gammaproteobacteria; order Burkholderiales; family Burkholderiaceae_C; genus Hylemonella. The sequence goes on along the minus strand of JAUYQZ010000023.1, from coordinate 3,117 downwards.
CAGGTCCATTTCTTCGGCATTCACCATCACATCGTCGAAGAAAGCATCCACCGGCGCACGCAGGGCGGCCAGGGTCTTGAGCGAGGCGGTGTAGTCGCCGGATTCGAACTGCGCGTTCGCCCGGGGCACCACATCCTTCAGCGATGCATAGAGATGCTTCTCGGCGGGTTCCTTGAGCAACAACTCACTGACGTGCGCATCAACTTCCTGCGCTTTCTTCAGGATGTTGCTGATGCGCTTGTTGGCCGCGGCCAAGGCGGCGGCTTCGGGCAGGGCGGCGAAGGCGCGCACGGCAGCCAGGCGCTGCGCCACTTCACCCAGGCGCTGCGGCCGCAGCGCCAGCACAGCGTCCACTTCCTGCGGGCTGTAGGCCTGCTCGCGCAGGTTGCCGGCAAGGCGGTCATAGATGAAGTCGGCCAAAGCCGGCGTGGCGTCCGTGACCTTGTCGCCGAAGGCCGGCAAAGCGGCAGACAGCAGCTTTGAAAGATCAAGCGCGAGGTTCTTTTCCCCCAGCATACGGATCACGCCCAGCGCGTGACGGCGCAAGGCAAAGGGGTCCTTGTCGCCGGTGGGCAGGTTGCCGATGCCGAACATGCCGACCAGCGTTTCCAGCTTGTCGGCCAGCGCCACCACGAGGGCCGTGGTGTTGCGCGGCAGATCATCCCCGGCGAAGCGGGGCTTGTAGTGGTCTTCGATGGCATCGGCCACGTCATCGCCCAGTCCATCGTGGCGTGCGTAGTAGCCGCCCATGATGCCTTGCAGCTCGGGAAACTCACCCACCATGTCGGTCAGCAAGTCCGTCTTGGCCAGACGCGCGGCTGTATCGGCAGTGGCGACGAGTTTGGCGTCGCCCAGCTGCTGCGCAATCGCCTTGGCAATCACACGCACGCGCTCCACGCGTTCACCCTGGGTGCCGAGCTTGTTGTGATAGACCACCTTGTCCAGGCCCCCGACGCGCGAGGCCAGCGTCTTCTTGCGGTCCTGGTCGTAGAAGAACTTGGCGTCGGCCAGGCGTGGACGGACCACCCGCTCGTTGCCGCCGACGACGGCACTGGCATCGGCCGGGCTGATGTTGCTGACCACGAGGAACTTGTTGGTCAGCTTGCCTGCGGCATCCAGCAGCGGGAAGTATTTCTGGTTGGCCTTCATCGTGAGGATCAGGCACTCTTGCGGCACGCCGAGGAACTCCTGCTCGAACTGGCAGACCAGCACATTGGGGCGCTCGACCAGGGCGGTCACCTCATCGAGCAGGGCATCGTCCTCGATCGGGCGCACACCGCCGCCGACTTTCGCTGCGGCTGCCGTCAGCTGGCGCACGATCTCTGCCTTGCGTTCGTCAAACGAGGCGATGACCGCGCCCTCGTTCAGCATGGCACTGGCATAGCTGTCGGCATCCTTCAGCACCACGATCTCCGACTTGGCCTCGAAGCGGTGGCCGCGCGTACTGTTGCCGGCCTTCAGGCCCAGCGCCTTGACGGGCACCACGGTGCTGCCATGCAGGGCTACCAGGCCGTGCGCGGGACGCACGAAGTGCACGCTGCTCCAGCCCGGCAGTTCGCAGTCGGTCTCGAGCTGGTAGCTCATGACCTTCGGGATCGGCAGCTTCGCCAGCGCCTCGTCCAGCGCTTTTTGCAGGCCACTGTCCAGCGTGGCGCCGGTAAGCAGACTGTCATAGAACAGCGCCTCGGCCTTGCCGTCGGGCGCGCGCTTGAGCGCCGCCACCGCCTTGGCCGGGTCCGACACGTCCGCGCCAAGTGCGGAGAGCTTCTTCAGCAGGGCCGGCGTGGCCTGGCCGGCAGCGTCCAGCCCCACGGCCAAGGGCATGAGCTTTTGCTGTACGGCCTTGTCGGCGGCCTTGAGGTAGATATGGCTGATGTGCGCGGCCAGGCGGCGTGGCGAGGCGTAGGCCGTCACCGTTGATTCGCTGGTCGCCAGGCCCATGGCGCGCAGCTGCTCCGCCAGTTGGGTCGCAAATGAGTCACCGAGCTTCTTGAGCGCCTTGGGCGGCAGCTCTTCGACAAACAGTTCCACAAGAAGGTTTTGGGTCGTCATGGTGTCAAGCTGCCTTCTTCGTCATCTGCTCGACCCAGGCGCGCGGCGCCATGGGGAAGCCGAGGCGTTCGCGGCTCTCGTAGTAGCTCTGGGCCACGGCCCGTGCCAGGTTACGAATGCGGCCGATGTAGCCGGCGCGCTCCGTCACGGAAATGGCGCCGCGCGCGTCCAGCAAGTTGAAGCTGTGCGCACACTTGAGCACCTGCTCGTAGGCGGGCAAGGCGAGCTGCTGCTCCATCAGGTGCTTGGCCTGTTTCTCATGCGCCGTGAAGGCGGTGAAGAGAAAGTCGGCGTCGCTGTGTTCGAAGTTGTAGGTGGACTGCTCCACCTCGTTCTGCTTGTAGACATCTCCGTAGCTCAGGCCTTCGGTCCACTTCAGGTTGTAGACGTTGTCCACGCCCTGCAGGTACATGGCCAGGCGCTCCAGGCCGTAGGTGATCTCGCCCGTGATGGGCTTGCAGTCGATGCCACCGACCTGCTGGAAGTAGGTGAACTGCGTCACCTCCATGCCGTTGAGCCAGACCTCCCAGCCCAGGCCCCAGGCACCCAGCGTGGGATTCTCCCAGTCGTCCTCGACGAAGCGCACGTCGTTCTTCTTCAGATCGAAGCCCAGCGCTTCGAGCGAGCCGAGATACAACTCCAGAATTTCCGCCGGCGCGGGTTTGAGCACCACCTGGAACTGGTAGTAATGCTGCAACCGGTTAGGGTTGTCGCCATAGCGGCCGTCTTTCGGGCGGCGGCTCGGCTGCACGTAGGCGGCCTTCCACGGCTCGGGCCCGAGCGCGCGTAGGAAGGTCGCGGTGTGCGAAGTGCCGGCGCCGACTTCCATGTCGTAGGGCTGCAATAGTGCACAGCCGCGCTCGGCCCAGTAGCGCTGCAGGGTGAGGATGATGTCCTGAAAGGTGGGTTTCACGGGGAATAAACGGCTTTTCGGGAAAGGCGCATTTTAGCGTGGTTGAGAAGGGTTTCGTTGTCGACGGTAGCAGCTCTGGTAATGGGCGATTGACCGTTGGCCGGGGGTAGCCCGGCAGCTAGTCACTTTCTTTTGTCTCGCCAAAAGAAAGT
>JAUYQZ010000014.1 GCA_030695415.1 Hylemonella sp. | reverse complement strand
ACGTCGAGCAGTCGGTCGCCCACTGGATCATGTCCTCGGGTGCGATGGTGGTCATGGTGCCCTGCCCGACCGGCGCCACACAGCGCGGCGATGCGGGTTTTGACGACTACGCCCAGTGGCTCGACGGCCTGGTGCTGCACGGCGGCGCCGATGTCTGGCCCGGCAGCTACGGCGAAGAGCCGCTCGAAGAACGCTGGTCCGGCGACCGCGTGCGCGATGACTACGACAAGGCCATGGTCGCCTCTTTCGAAAAAGCCGGCAAGCCGGTGTTCGGCATCTGCCGCGGCCTGCAATTGCTCAACGTGGCCTTCGGCGGCACGCTGTACCAGGACATCGCCACCCAGCTGCCCGAGTCCTTCCTGCATCGCGACGCGGTGGTCTACGACCAGAACTTTCACAGCGTGGAGATCGTGCAGGGCACGCAGCTGTCCCGCCTTTACCCGGGCGTGGAACGCGCCCGCGTCAACAGCATTCACCATCAGGGCATCAAGGACCTGGCGCCCGAGTTCGAGGCCGAGGCCTTCAGCGTGCCTGACGGCATGGTGGAAGCCATACGCCGCAAGGACCCGTCGAAAAGCTACATCGCGGCGCTGCAGTGGCACCCCGAGTTTCACCAGCCGGGTTCGGACACGATTGACGATGCGGCGGTGCTGGAGGATTTTCTGTCTGCGGTGACAGAGGCGAAAGCAAGGCCCACGACGCCGGCATGATGGACCGGCCCGTGCAGCAGGGCTGAGGCCCGAATTTCATACAAAATGGCTGTAACCCTTACACGAATTGCGCAGCATGCTACTGATTTTGTAGCAATCGGCGCCCGGGGCGGCGGCCAGGCGGCCGCGGTGCCGTTTTATTCCACACCCAGCAGGTCGTAAATCCGCGTCACGTAGGCGCCAAAGGCGGGCGTCGTCTTGAGGTGCAGCTTGCGCGGCTCGGGCAGGTCGATGGCAAAAAAGTCGGCCATGCGCGCCGGTCCAGCGGTCAACACCGCGCAGTGCGAACCGAGAAACACCGCCTCCTGGATGCTGTGGGTCACCACCACAAAGGTCTTGCGGCTTTGCTCCCAGATGCGCAGCATCTCCAGATTCATTTTTTCGCGGGTCAGCGCATCCAGGGCGCCGAAGGGCTCGTCCATCAGCACCAGCTTGGGGTCGTGAATCAAGGCCCTGGCGATGGAGGCGCGCTGCTGCATGCCACCCGACAGCTCGTACGGGTGCTTGTCGGCAAAACCGGTCAGGCCCACCATCTCGAGCAGCCCGTGCGCGCGTTCCACTGCCGCCTTGCGCGGCAGCCCGAGGATGTCGGCGGGCAGCAACACGTTGTCCAGGATGTTGCGCCACTTCAGCAGCAGCGGCTGCTGGAACACCATGCCCACGTCGCGCCCCGGGTTGAAGGCCGCGCCGCCGGGGCCGCCTATCTGCAGGGTGCCGCCGTCGTGGCCATGCAGGCCGGCGAGTATCTTCAGCAGCGTGGACTTGCCGCAGCCCGAGGGACCGACGATGACGATGAACTCGCCATCGGCGATTTCGGCGCTCACGCCATGGATGACTTGGTTGGCCTTGGGGCCGTGGCCATAGCGCTTGACGACGTTGGAGAGGGTCAGGGATGCCATAAATCGGTTTCTTACTTTTCCGTGTCCACCAGGCCCTTGACGAACCACTTCTGCATGAGCATGACCACCAGCGCCGGCGGCAGCATGGCCAGGATGGCCGTGGCCATGACGATGTTCCAGTCGTTGGCGGCGTCGCCGCCCGAGATCATGCGTTTGATGCCCATCACCACCGGGTACATGTCCTCGCTGCTGGTCACCAGCAGGGGCCAGAGGTACTGGTTCCAGCCGTAGATGAACTGGATGACGAAGAGCGCGGCAATGCTGGTGGTCGACAGGGGCAGCAGCACGTCCTTGAAGAAACGCAGCGGCCCGGCGCCGTCCACCCGGGCCGCTTCCACCAGCTCGTCCGGGACCGTCAGGAAGAACTGGCGGAACAGGAAGGTGGCCGTGGCCGAGGCGATCAGCGGCACGGTCAGGCCGGCGTAGCTGTTGAGCATGCCCAGGTCGCTGACGACCTGGTAGGTGGGGCCGATGCGCACCTCCACCGGCAGCATCAGCGTGACGAAGATGGCCCAGAAGAAGAACTGCCGGCCGGGGAAGCGGAAGTAGACGATGGCAAAGGCCGAGAGCAGCGAGATCGCGATCTTGCCCAGCGCGATGATCAGCGCCATCACCAGGCTGACCGTCATCATGCGGCCCACGGGCGCGGTGGAGGCCGCGCTGCCGCTGGTACCGAAGATGGCAGCCTTGTAGTTCTCCACCAGATGCGGGCCCGGCAGCATGGGCATGGGCACCTGCACGATGTCCTGCGCCGTGTGGGTGGAGGCGACGAAGGTGATGTAGAGCGGGAAGGCGACGATGAGCACCCCCAGGATCAGCACCAGATGGGAGATGGCGGTGGCCAGCGGGCGGCGTTCAACCATGGCGCGGCATCAGTAGTTGACTTTCTTTTCCACGAAGCGGAACTGCACCACCGTCAGGGCGATGACGATGACCATCAGCACCACCGACTGCGCGGCGGAGCCGCCCAGGTCCAGCGCCTTGAAGCCGTCGTAGTACACCTTGTAGACCAGGATGGCGGTGTCCTTGCCCGGGCCGCCTTCGGTGGCCGCGTCGATGATGGCGAAGGTGTCGAAGAAGGCGTAGACGACGTTGATGACCAGCAGGAAGAAGGTGGTGGGCGAGAGCAGGGGGAAGATGATGGACCAGAAGCGCCGCCAGGGGCCGGCGCCGTCGATGGCGGCGGCCTCGATCAGGCTCTTCGGGATGGACTGCAGGCCGGCCAGGAAGAACAGAAAGTTGTAGGAGATCTGCTTCCAGACCGCGGCCAGGACGATCAGCGTCATGGCCTGGTTGCTGTTGAGCAGGTGGTTCCACTCGAAACCGACGCTGCGCAGCGCGTAGCTCACCACGCCGATGGAGGGCGCGAACATGAAGAGCCAGAGCACGCCGGCCACGGCCGGCGCGACCGCATAGGGCCAGATCAGCAGGGTCTTGTAGAAGGATGCGGCACGCAGCACGCGATCGGCAAACACGGCCAGCGCCAGCGATACCGTCAGGCCCAGCACGGCGACCAGCAGCGAGAAGACCGCCGTGGTCTTGAAGGAGGCCAGGTAGCTTTCGTCGTTCCACAAGCGCTGGAAGTTCTCCAGCCCGACCCATTCGACCGAGGTGCCAAACGCATCCTGCTGCTGCAGGGATTGCACCAGCGCCTGGCCCGCCGGCCAGAAAAAGAACACGGCAATGACCAGCACCTGGGGCGCCAGCAGCACCCAGGGCAGCCACCAGCTCTTGAACCTGACCCGTTTTTCCAAAGTGACCCGCTATGGCTTGTTGTTTTGAGGCCCTCCCCGCTTGGCGGGGAGGGTTGGGGAAGGGTGCCGTCAGTGCGGTTGCAAGGCTAGCAAGGGTTCAACCCTTGTTAGCCTTTTCGAAGCGCTCCAGCTGTTCGTTGCCGCGTTTGACGGCGGTGTCGAGTGCTTCCTGGGCGGATTTCTTGCCAGCCCAGACCTGCTCGAGTTCCTCTTCCATGATGGCGCGGATCTGCACGAAGTTGCCCAGGCGGATGCCGCGCGATTTGTCGGTGGTCTTGCGGATCATCTGGTTGACGGCGGTGTCCGTGCCCGGATTCTGTTTGTAGAAACCGGACTTTTCGGTGAGTTCGAAGGATGCCAGCGTGATTGGCAGGTAGCCGGTGTTCTGGTGGCTCTTGGCCTGGATTTCCACGCTGGTCAGGTAGTTGAAGAAATTGGCCACGCCCTTGTATTCGGCGGCTTTCTTGCCCGACATCACCCACAGCGACGCGCCACCAATCACGGTGTTCTGCGGGGTGCCTGCCACATCCGGGTAGTAGGGCAGGGGCGCGATGCCGAAATCGAACTTGGCGTTCTTCTTGATGCTGGCGTAGGTGGACGAGCTGGCCGTGGCCATGGCGCATTCACCCGAATAGAAAGGCGCATCGCCCTTGTTGCCGCGGCCGCGGTAGTGGAACAGGCCCTGCTTGGACATATTGGCCAGGTTCTCGATGTGGCGCACATGCAGCGGGCTGTTGAAGGCCAGGCGGGCCGAGGTGCCGCCGAAACCATTGTTCTGGGTCGCAAACAGGGTGTTGTGCCAGGTGGAGAAACTCTCCAGCTGCGTCCAGGTCTGCCAGCTCGTGGTGAAGGGGCAGCTCACGCCCGATGCCTTGAGCTTGGCCGCAGCGAGCACCAGCTCCGGCCAGGTCTGCGGCGGCTTGTTGGGGTCCAGGCCGGCTTTGCGGAACATGTCCTTGTTGTAGTTCAGCACGGTGGTCGAGCTGTTGAGCGGGAAGCTCAGCATCTGTCCGCTGGGGGCCGTGTAAAAGCCCACCACGGCGGGGATGTAGGCCTTGGGGTCGAATTTGTAGCCGGCGTCGCTCAGCACCTTGCCGACGGGCACGATGGCGCCCTTGGCCGCCATCATGGTGGCGGTGCCCACCTCGAACACCTGCAGGATGTGCGGGGCATTGCCGGCGCGGAAGGCGGCGATGGACGCGGTCATCGATTCGTCATAAGTCCCCTTGTAGGTGGGGACGACCTTGAATTCCTTCTGGCTGGTATTGAAGCCGTTGGCCAGGTCGATGACCCAGTCGTTCAGGCCACCCGTCATCGAATGCCACCACTGGATCTCGGTCTGGGCCTGGGCGGGGGCGAGCAGCAGGGCCGACAGGGCGGCGACGCTCAGTTTCATGGAAAGTTTCATGCGGGGCTCCTTATGGACAAGCTTGCCAGACTAGGGGGGCAATGTGACAAACAGATTAAGCCCCGGTTACGGTCATCGACGGATTCGGGGTTTCCATGATGCGGATAGGGGTCCGGTGCGCCGGTCCGAGACGCTTTGCTGCACTGCGGTAACATCTCGCCTCAGCCGGTGAACCGTTCTGGCTGCTATTCCAGACTGCCATGAACGCACCGACTCCGCTAGCTCATTTCGTGGACACGGCCGGCCACGTGCCGCACGAGCGCATCCGCGAAATCCCCTACAACTACACCTCCTTTTCCGACCGCGAGATCGTCATCCGGCTGCTCGGCCCCCGTGCGTGGGACGTGCTGAACGAGTTGCGCGAGGAGCGCCGAACCGGCCGCTCGGCCCGGATGCTGTACGAGGTGCTGGGCGATATCTGGGTGGTGCAGCGCAACCCTTATCTGCAGGACGACCTGCTGGATACGCCGAAGCGCCGCCAATTGCTGGTCGAAGCCCTGCACCACCGCCTGGGCGAGGTGCAAAAGCGCCGTACGCCCCAGGCCGATCCGCAGCGCGACGCGCTGGTGGTCGAGTTGCTGGAGGCCGCCAGCCGCGCGGTGGCGTCGTTCGACGCTTCCTTCCAGGAGATCGCCGCCCTGCGCCGCAAGGCCCAGCGCACGCTGAGCCGTCTGACCGCCAAGGACAACGTCAAATTCGATGGTCTGTCGCGGGTGTCGCATGTGACGGATGCGACCGACTGGCGTGTCGAATACCCCTTCGTCGTTCTCACCCCCGACAGCGAGGCCGAGATGGCGCGCCTGGTCAAGGGCTGCATCGAACTGGGCCTGACCATCATCCCGCGCGGCGGTGGCACGGGCTACACGGGCGGCGCCATTCCGCTGAGCTGGAAGAGTGCGGTCATCAACACCGAGAAGCTCGAGGCCATGACCGAGGTGGAGATGCTGCAGCTCCCCGGCCTCGACAAGCCCGTGCCCACCCTCTGGACCGAGGCTGGTGTGGTCACGCAGCGTGTGGCTGATGCGGCCGAGCGCGCGGGGTTTGTCTTCGCGGTGGACCCGACCTCGGCCGAAGCCTCCTGCATAGGCGGCAATATCGCGATGAACGCGGGCGGCAAGAAGGCCGTGCTCTGGGGCACGGCGCTGGACAACCTGGCCAGTTGGCGCATGGTTACGCCCGACGCGGGCTGGCTGGAAGTCACCCGCGTCAATCACAACCTGGGCAAGATCCACGACGCCGACGTCGCCAGCTTCGAGCTCAGGTACTTCGAGGCCGATGGCAAGAAGCTGGTGCGCGCCGAGCGCCTGGATATCCCGGGCCCGAGTTTCCGCAAGGAAGGCCTGGGCAAGGACGTGACGGACAAGTTCCTCTCCGGCCTGCCCGGCGTGCAGAAGGAGGGCTGTGACGGTCTGATTACCAGCGCACGCTGGATCCTGCACCGCATGCCGGCGCACACGCGAACGGTCTGCCTCGAGTTTTTTGGCCACGCGCGAGACGCGGTGCCCAGCATCGTGGAGATCAAGGACTTCATGTTCGCGGAGCAGAAGCGAACAGGCGTGCTGCTCGCCGGCCTGGAGCATCTGGATGACCGCTATCTGAAGGCCGTGGGCTACGCGACCAAGAGCAAACGCGGCGGCCTGCCCAAGATGGTGCTGGTCGGCGATATCGTGGGCGACGACACCGACGCCGTGGCGCGCGCCACCAGCGAGGTGGTGCGCATCGCGAATTCGCGCAGCGGCGAGGGTTTCATCGCCATCAGCTCCGAGGCGCGCAAGAAATTCTGGCTGGACCGCAAGCGCACGGCCGCCATCAGCAAGCACACCAACGCCTTCAAGATCAACGAGGACGTGGTGATTCCGCTGCCGCGCATGGCCGAGTACACCGACGGCATCGAGCGCATCAACATCGAGCTGTCGCTGCGCAACAAGCTCAAGCTCTGCGACGAGCTGGAGATCTTCTTTGGCGAGGGCAGCCTCACGCACCTGCTGACAATCGGCAAGCCCGATGATGCCAACGAGGCGCCTTCCGCAGAACTGATGGAGGAGCGCGTGGCCCAGGCCCGGGCCCTGGTGCACGAGGTGCGCACCCAGTGGCAGGATTGGCTGGACCGGGTGGATGCGCTGTTCCCGCAACTGCAGGACCATTCCTTGCGCGCGAGCTGGAAGACCCAGATCCGCGCGCCGCTGCAGGACATCTTCACCGGCCGCGCCTTCGAGCCCATGCTGGCCGAGTGCACCGCGATCCAGCAACGCGTGCTCAAGGGCCGGGTCTGGGTGGCGCTGCACATGCATGCCGGCGATGGCAATGTGCACACCAATATTCCGGTCAACAGCGACGACTACGAGATGCTTCAGGCGGCGCATGGGGCGGTCAAGCGCATCATGGCGCTGGCGCGTTCGCTGGACGGAGTGATCTCGGGCGAGCACGGCATCGGCATCACCAAGCTGGAATTCCTGAGCGATGCCGAGCTGGCGCCCTTCGCCGATTACAAGCGCCGCATCGACCCCGAAGGCCACTTCAACCGCGGCAAGCTGCTGCGCGATGTGGCGCTGCCGGCGGATCTGAGCCAGGCCTACACACCGAGCTTCGGCCTCATGGGTCACGAGTCGCTGATCATGCAGCAGAGCGACATCGGGGCGATTGCCGACAGTGTCAAGGACTGCCTGCGCTGTGGCAAGTGCAAACCGGTGTGCTCCACCCACGTGCCGCGCGCCAACCTGCTCTACAGCCCGCGCGACAAGATCCTGGCGACCTCGCTGCTGGTCGAGGCCTTCCTGTACGAAGAGCAGACCCGTCGCGGCATCTCGATCCGCCACTGGCAGGAGTTCGAGGACGTGGCCGACCACTGCACGGTCTGCCACAAATGCCTCTCGCCCTGCCCGGTGAAGATCGACTTCGGCGATGTGACCATGAACATGCGCAACCTGCTGCGCAAGATGGGGCAGAAGTCTTTCCGCCCCGGCAATGCAGCGGCCATGTTCTTCCTCAATGCCACCAACCCCGAGACCATCAAGTTCATGCGCTCGGCCATGGTGGACGTAGGCTTCAAGGCCCAGCGCCTGGCCAACCAGCTCTTGCGTGTGGTGGCGAAGAGGCAGACTGCCCGGCCGCCCGCCACGGTGGGTACCGCGCCGATCAAAGAGCAGATCATCCATTTCATCAACAAGAAGATGCCTGGCGGCCTGCCCAAGAAGACGGCGCGTGCCTTGCTGGACATCGAGGACGCCGACTACGTTCCGATCATCCGCGACCCGCAGGCGACCACTGCCGAGACCGAGGCGGTGTTCTACTTCCCCGGCTGCGGCTCTGAGCGCCTGTTCAGCCAGGTGGGCTTGGCCACCCAGGCCATGCTCTGGCATGCAGGCGTACAGACCGTGCTGCCCCCGGGTTACCTGTGCTGTGGCTACCCGCAGCGCGGCAGTGGGCAGTTCGACAAGGCGGAGAAGATGATCACCGACAACCGGGTGCTCTTCCACCGCGTGGCCAACACCCTGAACTATCTGGACATCAAGACGGTGGTGGTGAGCTGCGGAACCTGCTACGACCAGCTGCAGGGTTACAAGTTCGAGGAGATCTTCCCGGGCTGCCGCATCATCGACATTCACGAGTTCCTGCTGGAAAAGGGCATCAAGCTCAGTGGCGCCCAGGGCGGTTACCTCTACCACGAGCCCTGCCACAACCCGATGAAGCTGGGCGATTCGATGAAAACGGTGCGCACCTTGCTGGCCGGCGACTCGAAGGACAACGTGCTCAAGAGCGAGCGCTGCTGCGGCGAGTCCGGCACCCTGGGCGTGACCCGGCCCGATGTGTCGACCCAGGTGCGTTTTCGCAAGGAAGAGGAAATCCGCAAGGGTGAAACCGAGCTGCGCGAGGCTGGCCTGGTGGGGGCGAAGGACAACGTCAAGGTCCTGACCAGCTGCCCCAGTTGCCTGCAGGGTCTGAACCGCTACGGCAACGACCTGCAGAACGGCCTGCTGGAGGCAGATTACATCGTGGTCGAGATGGCGCGTCAGATCCTGGGCGAGCAGTGGATGCCCCAGTACGTGGCCGCGGCCAACGCCGGGGGCATCGAGCGTGTGCTGGTATGACCCTGCTGGTGGCGGTGTCGGCGGTCTGGGGATAATCAGGTTTCAATCAACGAGGTGACTCCCATGGCAGGTTTGCAATCCGGCGCCCCGACGCCGCAGGATCTGACGGTGCATAGCACGTCGCGTGTGCTGGAAATTGCCTTTTCTGACGGCCAGACCTTTCGCATCCCCTTCGAGCTGATGCGCGTGTACTCGCCCTCGGCCGAGGTGCAGGGCCATGGCCCGGGCCAGGAAGTGCTGCAGACCGGCAAGCGCGAGGTGACGCTGGCGGCCCTGGAGCCCGTGGGCAACTACGCCGTGCAACCAAGCTTCTCGGACGGCCACGACAGCGGCATCTTTTCCTGGGATTACCTGTATTTCCTCGGCTCGCAGCAGGATCAACTCTGGGCCGACTACGAGGCCCGCCTGAAAGCGGCCGGCGTGGGCCGCGACGCGCCCATGCCCGAAAAAGCCGGCCACGGCTGCAGCAGCCACTGACCATGAGCAGTACGCACTTCGGATTCGAGACGGTCGACGAGGCCGAGAAGGCCCGCCGCGTGCGCGGCGTGTTCGATTCGGTGGCGTCGAAATACGACGTCATGAACGATCTCATGTCCGCAGGGCTGCACCGGGTCTGGAAGGCCTACGCCGTCACGGTCGCGAACCTGAAGGAGGGCGACCGCGCCCTGGACATCGCGGGCGGCACCGGCGATCTCGCCCTGGCCTTCGCCAAGAAGGTCGGCAAGACCGGCCAGGTCGTGCACACCGACATCAACGAGGCCATGCTGCGTGTGGGCCGCGACCGGCTGCTGGATGCGGGCGTGGTCCTGCCCACCGTGGTGTGCGACGCCGAAAAGCTGCCTTTCCCGGACCGCCATTTCGACCTGGTCAGCGTGGCCTTCGGCCTGCGCAACATGACCCACAAGGACGTGGCCCTGGCCGAGATGTGTCGCGTCCTCAAGCCTGGCGGTAAGTTGCTGGTGCTGGAATTCTCGAAAGTGGCGCCCCCCCTGGCCAAGGCTTACGACTGGTATTCCTTCAAGATCCTGCCCCGTTTGGGCAAGCTGGTGGCTGGCGACGCCGACAGTTACCGCTACCTGGCCGAGTCCATCCGTATGCACCCGGGCCAGGAGGAACTCAAGACCCTGATGAAGAAAGCCGGATTCGGTCATGTGGATTTTCACAACATGAATGGCGGGGTGGTGGCACTTCATGTTGGAATCAAGTGCTGACATCCCGGATTTGCGTTAAGTTCGGGAAGCGTTGGTCTTACAGAATTTTTGGAGCAAGCATGAAACTCTGGTCTCTGGCCCTGTCCCTGGTCCTTGCCCTCGGTGCCGTGAACGTCGAAGCCAAGCGGCTCGGTGGCGGCAAGACGGTCGGCAAGCAGTCGAGCAATGTGACGCAGCGCGAGGCCGCGCCTGCCGCTCCTGCAGCCCCGGCACAGAATGCTGCGACGCCGGCCAAGCCGGCGACCCCGGCCGCCGCGGCTGCCGCCGCACCGAAAAAGCCTTGGGGCGCCATGCTGGGTGGCTTGGCCGCCGGTCTGGGCCTCGCCTGGCTGGCCAGTTCCCTGGGTCTGGGCGAAGCCTTTGGCCAGTTCATCCTGATCGCTCTGGCGGTGTTGCTGGCCATGGTGGCCTTCGGCTGGTTCATGCGTCGCCGTCAGTCGGTGGCCACGGATCGCAGCCCCTACGCCTTCCAGGGCGCCGGCGGTGCCGGTAACGTGGCCACCGCCCAGCCTGCCTATCGCCCGGAAAACGTGGGCAACGACGCGTCGGCCCGCCCCTGGGAGCGCAGCCACACGGCGTTCGACAACGCCGGTACACAGGGTGGTTCCTCCGGCATCGTGATCGGCTCCGGCCTGGCCAGCAACTGGAGTGTTCCTGCCGGTTTCGACGCCGAAGGCTTCCTCAAGGCTGCCAAGAGCAACTTCATCCTGCTGCAGGCCGCCTGGGATCAGGCCGACATGGCCACCCTGCGGGCCATGATGACCGACGACATGCTGAGCGAAATCAGCGCCCAGCTGGCTGAGCGCGAGCAGCACACAGGCGGCGCCCTCAACCTCACCGAGGTCCAAATGTTGCAGGCCCAGTTGCTGGGTATCGAGGAGCTCGGCGACGGCTACCTGGCCAGCGTCGAGTTTTCGGGCATGGTCCGCGAGGACCTGAACGCCGGTCCGAGCCCTTTCCGGGAAGTCTGGAACATGAGCAAACCCAGGGATGGGAGCCGCGGCTGGATGGTCGCCGGGGTGCAGGCACTGCAGTAAATCCGCACTTCGTTTCAATTGATAATCGGGGACTATGGCAACACAGTCCCCTTTTTCATTGCTGGAAGACGTTTTCCAGCAGCTCGGCACGACCCTGCAGCCACCCGCGTGGGCCGTGCAGGAAGTGCAGCGACGCATCGTGCTGCTGCTCAACCATGTGCTGATGCAGGAGCCCGAGGCCATGAGCCGGCTGGCGCGGCAAAAGGGGCGGGTGGTGCTGTTCCACTGGCGCGAGTTCGCGTTCAAGCTGCAGCTCACGCCCGCCGGTCTGCTGGACCTGGCCGCCTTCGATGCCCCGGCCGACCTGACGCTCTCCGTCACCGAGGCTTCCCCCGTGGCGCTGGTCCAGGCGGCGCTGGCAGGGGACAAGCCGGCGGTGCGCATCCAGGGTGATGTGCAGCTGGCGGCCGAGATCAACTGGCTGGTCGACCACGTGCGCTGGGACATCGAGGAAGACCTGGCGCGCATCATCGGCGACGCGCCGGCCCATGGCCTGGCGCAGGCCGCGCGCCGCGCCCTGGACAGCCTGCGCGGCTGGCTCACGCCCTCGCGTGGAGCCAGGGAATGACCCGCCTGCTGCGCGGTGCCTACATTGTCTGGATCGTGCTGCGTTACGGTCTGGACGGGCTGGTTCTCACCAGTTTCCAGAGACCCTGGTTGCGGGTGATCGCACGCATCGTCTCGATCGGCCGCAATCTCAATGCGCCGCGCGGGCAGCGCCTGCGCGAGGCACTGGAGCGCCTCGGCCCGATCTTCGTCAAATTCGGCCAGGTGCTCTCGACCCGGCGCGACCTGTTGCCTGCCGACATCGCTGACGAGCTGGCCAGGCTGCAGGACCGCGTGCCGCCTTTCCCGTCCGACGTGGCCGTGGCCACCATCGAGCGTGCCTTTCGCAAGCCGGTGGACCAGATCTTCAGCGAGTTCGAGCGCCAGCCGGTGGCCAGCGCGTCGATCGCGCAGGTTCATTTTGCCAAGCTGATCGACCGGGACGGTCGGGAGCGGGAGGTGGCCGTCAAGGTCTTGCGCCCGGGCATGCTGCCCGCCATCGAGAAGGACCTGAGCCTGATGCGCCTGATGGCCGGTTGGGTGGAGGGCCTGTCGTCCGATGGCAAGCGCCTGAAGCCGCGCGAGGTGGTGGCCGAGTTCGACAAGTACCTGCACGATGAGCTGGACCTGGTGCGCGAGGCCGCCAGCGCGGCCCAATTGCGCCGCAACATGGCCGGGCTGGACCTGGTCCTGATCCCCGAGATGTTCTGGGACTACTGCCAGAGCGAGGTGATCGTGATGGAGCGCATGAAGGGCCTGCCGATCAGCCAGACCGCGCGCCTGCGCGAAGCCGGCGTCGACATGAAGAAGCTGGCGCGTGACGGCGTCACCATCTTTTTCACCCAGGTGTTTCGTGACGGCTTCTTCCATGCTGACATGCACCCGGGCAACATTCTCGTCAGCATCGATCCGGCCACCTTCGGGCGCTACATCTCGCTGGACTTCGGCATCGTGGGCACGCTGACCGAGTACGACAAGGAATACCTGGCGCAGAATTTCACGGCCTTTTTCCGGCGCGACTACAAACGTGTCGCTGAACTTCACATCGAGTCCGGCTGGGTGCCCGCGCGTACGCGGGTGGATGAACTGGAGTCCGCGATCCGCGCGGTCTGCGAGCCCTACTTCGATCGCCCGCTCAAGGAAATTTCGCTGGGCATGGTGCTGATGCGCCTGTTCCAGACCTCGCGCCGCTTCCAGGTGGAAATCCAGCCGCAGTTGGTGCTGCTGCAGAAGACCTTGCTCAATATCGAGGGCCTGGGCCGCGAGCTCGACCCGGAGCTGGACCTCTGGAGCACGGCCAAACCTTTCCTGGAGAAGTGGATGGCCGACCAGATCGGCCCGCGCAGGCTGCTGGAGGAGTTGAAGAACCAGGCCCCGCGTTACGCCAAAATGCTGCCCGATCTTCCCCGCCTGTTGCACGACTACCTGAAGCACAACGCCGCCGGAGGCAAACGTGAACTGGAAGAACTCCTGGCCGAGCAGCGTCGAACCAATCGCCTGCTTCAAGGGTTGGTCTATGCAGGCATCGGATTTGCTTTTGGACTGGTGGTGGTCCAGGTCTGGCTGCGCGTTGCACCCTGGTAGGTCCGCAGCCGGGAGTGGCACTAGAATGCGGCCTTTTGTTGCTGACTCATGGATGCCCGGTACAGGAGTTGAGGGATGAATACTTTGCTGGTCTTTGTCGTGGCCTATCTGGCCGTCACGATTGCCATCGGCCTGATGGCCGCACGCCGGGTGCACAACGCCAAAGACTACCTGGTCGCCGGCCGCAGCTTGCCGCTGTACATGAACACGGCCACCGTGTTCGCCACCTGGTTCGGTGCCGAGACGGTGCTTTCGGTATCCGCGACGTTTGCCAAGGACGGACTGGGCGGCATTGCCGGGGACCCCTTCGGGGCCTCGGCGTGCCTGGTCATCGCCGCCATCTTCTTCGCCCGCGTGTTCTATCGCATGGACCTTCTGACCATCGGGGACTTCTACAAGAAGCGCTATGGAAAAGGAGTGGAAGTGCTGACTTCGATGGCCATCGCGGCGTCATATCTGGGCTGGACCTCGGCGCAGATGACGGCCCTCGGTCTGGTCATCCACGTCCTGTCGGGTGGCGCGCTCGATCTCAGTACGTCGATTGTCATTGGCGCAGCGGTCGTGCTTGTTTACACCATCTTTGGCGGCATGTGGTCGGTGGCCTTCACCGATCTGTTCCAGACGGTGGTGATCCTGATGGGCCTGACGCTGGTGGCCTTTCTGATCGGAGGCCAGGCGGGCGGGATGGAGAAGGTGATCGTGAAGGCGGCAGAAGACGGCAAGCTCAATTTCTTCCCGGCTTCCGACGACGCCAAGGCCTGGTGGGCGATGGCCGGGGCTTTCTTCACCTTTGCCTTCGGCTCGGTCCCCCAGCAAGACGTGTTCCAGCGCATGACCAGCGCCAAGGACGAGAAGACCGCGGTGCGCGGCACCCTGATCGGTGCTTCGATCTATTTCGTGTTTGCCTTCGTGCCCATGTTCATCGCTTATGCCGCCATCGTGAGCCATCCCGAGATGCTGCAGCTGTTTGATTCGGAGGATGGGCGCGAGATCCAGCGCATCCTGCCGGACATGGTGCTTGGCAGGATGCCGATATGGGCCCAGGTGCTGTTCTTCGGGGCCCTGCTCTCGGCGATTCTTTCGACTGCCAGCGGAGCCTTGCTGGCGCCTACCGCCACGATTACCGAAAACGTCTTGCGACCCTTCTTGCCGCATCTCGGTGACAAGGCCTTCCTGATGTTGTTGCGCCTCACGCTGGTGACCTTTACCCTGGCCGCACTGCTGTTTGCCCTCAATTCGCGCAGCACCATGTACGAGATGGTGCAAAACGCCTACAAGGTCACCCTGGTCTGCGCCTTTGTGCCGCTGGTGGCCGGGGTCTACTGGAAGCAGGCGACGACCCAGGGTGCCCTGGCCTCGTCCAGTGGCGGTCTGCTGGTCTGGCTGGCTGCGGAAAACCTCGCCGCCGATGCGATGATTCCGCCCCAGCTCATCGGACTGGCCGCCGCGCTCATCCTGATGGTGATGGCTTCGCTGGCGCCGCAGGTGATCGCTCGCAAGGGCCATCCGCTCAAACCCTGACGGGTCGGGGGGGAGGGCGGGGGTGGTCGGGCGGCTTGGAAAACAGGCCCCCGCCTATAATTAAAGGCTTTGCATCCTTCACCTCCCCAGAGCCATGCCTATTTACGCCTACAAATGTGAATCCTGCGGTGCCGCCAAGGATGTGCTGCAGAAAATCTCCGACCCGGCCCTGAGCGACTGCCCGGCCTGCGGCCAGCCGACCTTCCGCAAGCAGGTGACGGCGGCCGGCTTTCAGCTCAAGGGCAGCGGCTGGTATGCCACCGATTTCCGCGGGGGGGCCGCTCCTGCTGCCGCTGCCACCTCCACGGCCGCTCCGGCCGCGACCAGCGAGGCGCCGGCTGCCGCTGCGCCGGCCAGCCACAGCTGTGGCACGGGCTGCGGTTGCGCATGAACCCCATGGCCAAAATCCGCAAGTGGCTGTTTGCGGGCCTGCTGGTCCTGGTGCCGCTCATCATCACGCTCTGGGTGCTGGACTGGGTGGTCAGCACGCTGGACCAGACCCTGCGCATCCTGCCCGTGGACTGGCACCCCGACCGCCTGCTGGGCTTGCACATCCCCGGTCTGGGCGTGATCTTTGCCCTGGTCGTGGTGCTGGCCATCGGCGCCCTGGCCTCCAATTTCATCGGCAACCAACTGGTGGGATGGTGGCACGCGCTGCTGCATCGCATCCCGGTGGTGCGCTCGATCTATTCCGGCGTCAAGCAGGTGTCGGACACGCTGTTTTCCGAAAAGGGCAATGCCTTTCGCCAAGCCGTGCTGGTGCAGTGGCCGCGCGAAGGCATGTGGACCATCGCCTTTGTCACCGGCACGCCCGGCGGCGACCTGGTCAAGCACCTGCCGGGCGAGTGCCTGAGCGTCTTCGTGCCGACCACGCCCAACCCCACCGGCGGTTATTTCGTGATGGTCAGGAAGAGCGATTGCATCGTGCTGGCCATGAGCGTCGACGAGGCACTGACCTATGTGATCTCCATGGGCGTGATCGTCCCCGGTGGTCCCAAGAACCCGCAACTCAAGACGGTCGAAGCCGACCAACCCCGTTCCTGAAATCCTGAAAGAGTAAGCCAAATGGCCATGCGTTCCCACTATTGCGGTCTCGTGACCGAGGCCCTGCTGGGTCAAACCGTCACCCTGTGCGGTTGGGTCAACCGCCGGCGCGACCACGGTGGCGTGATCTTCGTCGACCTGCGTGACCGCGAAGGTTATGTTCAGGTGGTCTGCGACCCGGACCGTGCGGAGATGTTCAAGACGGCCGAAGGCCTGCGCAACGAGTTCTGCATCCAGGTCAAGGGCCTGGTGCGCGCGCGCCCCGATGGCACCACCAACGACAGCCTCAAGAGCGGCAAGATTGAAGTGCTGTGCCATGAGTTGAACGTGCTCAACCCCTCCGTCACGCCGCCCTTCCAGATCGACGACGACAACCTGTCCGAGACCACGCGCCTGACGCACCGCGTGCTGGACCTGCGCCGCCCCTACATGCAGAACAACCTGATGCTGCGTTACAAGGTGGCCATGGAAGTGCGCAAGTTCCTCGACGCCAACGGCTTCGTGGACATCGAGACGCCCATGCTCACCAAGAGCACCCCCGAAGGCGCGCGCGACTATCTGGTGCCCAGCCGCGTGCACGATGGCCAGTTCTTCGCGCTGCCGCAGTCGCCCCAGCTGTTCAAGCAGCTGCTGATGGTGGCCGGCTTTGACCGCTACTACCAGATCACCAAGTGCTTCCGTGACGAAGACCTGCGCGCCGACCGCCAGCCCGAGTTCACCCAGATCGATATCGAGACCTCCTTCCTGAGCGAGCAGGACATCCGTGACATGTTCCAGGGCATGATCACCACGGTGTTCAAGAACACCATCGGTGTGGATCTGGGCGAGTTCCCGGTCATGACCTACCAGGACGCCATGTACCAGTACGGCTCGGACAAGCCCGACTTGCGCGTCAAGCTGCAGTTCACCGAAGTGACCGAGCTCATGCGGGATGTGGATTTCAAGGTCTTCTCGGGCGCCGCCAACATGGAAGGCGGCCGCGTCGTGGCGCTGCGCGTGCCGGGAGGTTCCAGGGAAAACGGCGGCATCAGCCGCGGCGAGATCGATGCGTACACCGAGTTCGTCAAGATCTACGGCGCCAAGGGACTGGCCTATATCCGGGTCAATGAGCTGGCCAAGGGCCGCGATGGCCTGCAAAGTCCTATCGTCAAGAATATCCATGACGCGGCCTTGAATGAAGTGCTCAAGCGCTCCGGTGCGCAAGACGGCGACCTGATTTTCTTCGGTGCCGACAAGGCCAAGATCGTCAACGACGCGATCGGCGCGCTGCGCATCAAGATCGGCCACAGCGAGTTCGGCAAGAAGAACGGTCTGTTCGAAGCCCGCTGGGCGCCGATGTGGGTGGTGGATTTCCCCATGTTCGAGTTCGACGAGGAGAACCAGCGTTACACCGCCGTGCACCACCCCTTCACTGCGCCCAAGGAGGGCCATGAAGACTGGATGGTGACCGCGCCGGAGAAGTGCATCTCCCAAGGCTACGACATGGTGCTCAATGGCTGGGAGATGGGCGGGGGCTCGGTCCGTATCCACCGCGCTGACGTGCAGCAGAAGGTGTTCGACGCCCTCAAGATCACTCCGGAAGAGGCACAAATGAAGTTCGGTTTCCTGCTGGACGCGCTTCAGTATGGCGCGCCGCCCCACGGCGGCCTGGCCTTTGGCCTAGACCGCATCGTGACGCTGATGACCGGCGCCGAATCGATCCGCGACGTGATCGCCTTCCCCAAGACCCAGCGCGCCCAGTGCCTGCTGACCCAGGCCCCGAGCCCGGTGGACGAGAAGCAGCTGCGCGAGCTGCATATCCGCCTGCGCAACCCGGATGCCGCCAAGGCGGCCTGATCCCGGACCTTGGTGCAGAATCAAAGGGCGCTCTGGTAGCGCCCTTTTTCATTGATGGACCCGATCTACAAAATCCCCCAATCTGTTCTGGTGGTGATCCATACGCCGGACCTCAAGGTGCTGCTCATCAAGCGCGCCGACACGGAGGACTTCTGGCAGTCGGTCACCGGCGCCAAGGACCACCTCGACGAATCCTTCGAGTCCACGGCCGTTCGCGAGGTGGCCGAGGAGACCGGCGTCGATGCCCGCGCCCGTGGCCATGCGCTGCTGGACTGGGGGCTGGAAAACACCTACGAGATCTATCCGCGCTGGCGTCACCGCTACGCGCCGGGGGTGGTCCGCAACACCGAGCATCTGTTCGGCCTGCGGGTGCCCGCCGGCACGGCTGTGACGCTGAGCCCGCGCGAGCACACCGACTACCAGTGGCTGCCCTGGCGCGAGGCTGCCGAGGCCTGTGCCTCGCCCAGCAATGCCGAGGCCTGCCTGATGCTCCCGCGTTTTGCCCGGATCTCGTCCACCCTGCCAGAATGAAGACCATGAAGACCTTGCGCGTGGCGACCTACAACATCCATAAAGGCGTGCAGGGCCTGGGGCCACGCCGACGCCTGGAGATCCACAACCTGGGCCTGGCCGTCGAGCAACTCGACGCTGACATCGTCTGCCTGCAGGAGGTGCGCAAGGTGCACCGGCGCGAGGAGCTTTACTTCAGCCGCTGGCCCGAGATGCCGCAAGCCGACTTCCTGGCGCCCGAAGGCTATGAGGCGGTCTACCGTACCAACGCCTACACGCGCCACGGCGAGCACGGCAACGCCATGCTGTCGCGCTGGCCGGTGCTGGCGCATCAGCACGAGGACATGTCCGATCACCGGTTTGAGCAGCGCGGTCTCTTGCACAGCGAGGTGGTGGTCAACGGCATGGCCTTGCATGTGGTGGTGGTGCATCTGGGCCTGATCCGCGCCAGCCGCATGCGCCAGGCCGCCCAGCTGGACAGCTATATCGCACGCGAGATTCCAGCGGATGCAACGCTGATCGTGGCGGGTGACTTCAATGACTGGGGTGAGCGGGTCCACCGCCACTTCGCCGCGATGGGGCTGCAGACCTTCAAGCCCTCCACGAACCCTACCTTCCCGGCGCGCCTGCCGCTGGTCCAGCTGGACTATGTCTACGTGCGCGGCCTGCGACCCCTGAGCGTGGAAGTGCCACGCGGGCGGGTCTGGTGGCGCATGTCCGACCATCTGCCGCTGATCGCCGAGTTCGAGTTGCCGGCATGAACGACCGTTCCCCGCCGTCTTTGCGCAGCGGGCATCGCGTGCAATTGCTGCAGGGCGGGCAGGAACTGTTTCCTGCGCTGGTGCAGGCGATCGACCGCAGCGTACGTGAAGTCCGCATGGAAACCTATATCTTCTATCCGGACCCGACGGGTGAGCTGGTGTCCGCTGCACTGGTGCGGGCCGCGCAACGTGGGGTGGCGGTCTACCTGGTGATGGATGGTGTGGGCACGCCCGAGCTGCCGGCCGAGTGGCGCAGTCGCTTCGACGCAGCTGGCGTCCAATGGCGGATCTTTCTGCCCCTGGGTCGGCTCGGCCTGCTGATACCCAGCCGGTGGCGGCGTCTGCATCGAAAGTTATGCGTGGTGGACGGTCACGTGGCCTTTTGTGGCGGTATCAATGTGCTGGATGACTGGCATGACCCCAATCACGGCCCCTTGTCTGCGCCGCGCCTTGATTTTGCGGTGCGTGTGACGGGCCCTCTGGTGCGTGCCGTGCATGAGGTGACGGTGCAGTTCTGGTGGCGCCTGCAGGCCGGCAACAAGGCGCGGGAGATCGATTTGCCGGCTACCTGGCACCATCTGGAAGAAGCCGTCAAGCTGGCCGTGCAGGCCGCAGACGTGGCGGCCGCAGACAGGCCCGAAGCGCGCGGGAGTGGCACACGTGCCGCCCTGCTGCTACGGGACAATCTGCTGCATCGCAGTCGCATCGAGCGGGCTTACCGCAAGGCGATCGCCGAGGCGCGCGAGGAGATCATCATCGCGAATGCCTACTTCGTTCCCGGTCGCAAGCTCAGGCTGGCCTTGATCCATGCGACCCAGCGCGGCGTTCGGGTCCGTCTTCTGCTCCAGGGGCGTTATGAGTATTTCATGCAGTTCCATGCGGTGCGCATGGTGTACGGCGTGCTGTTGGGTGCCGGTATGGAAATTCACGAGTATTCCCCCAGTTTTCTGCATGCCAAGGTGGCGGTGATCGATGGCCATTGGGCCACAGTTGGCTCCTCCAATCTGGATCCCCTGAGCCTGCTGTTGGCCCGCGAGGCCAATGTGGTGGTCGAAGAGGGCCGGTTTGCCCAGGACCTGCGAGCCCGCCTGCTTCATGCCATTGAGCATGAAGGCCGCCGGGTGGACCCTGCCCGCTACGCCAGCCGGCCCTGGCATCAGCGCCTGCTGGACCGGGCGGCCTTTGGTCTGATGCGCGCAGGCGTGTTTCTGACGGGCAATCGCTATTGATTTGATAGCTTTATTTGTTGCCCCTCATGGGTTTCAAGGCGATAACCCTGAAGACGAATCGCTGTTACCATAAGACCATGTTGAAGAAAAGTCAGAGTCCCATGAATCCGACAGACGCTGCCGACGAGGGCTCCCCGGTGTCCGTGAGAATTCGAGAGCGGCTGCTCGCGGCGCGCAAGCGCTTCTTCGCGAACGACAACATCGCCGACTACATCGAGCCGGGTGAGTTGGAGCAGTTGCTGGACGAAGTCGAGCTCAAGATGCAGCACGTGCTCGACAGCCTGGTCATCGATACCGACAACGACCACAACACCGACAATACGGCCCGACGCGTGGCCAAGATGTACGTGAACGAGGTGTTTCGGGGGCGTTATGTGCATGCGCCCACCATCACCGAGTTCCCGAATGCCGAGCACCTCAACGAGCTGATGATCGTCGGACCGATCACGGTGCGTAGCGCCTGCTCGCACCACTTCTGCCCGGTGATCGGCAAGATCTGGATCGGCGTCCTGCCCAATGAGCACACCAATGTGATCGGCCTGTCCAAGTATGCGCGACTGGCCGAATGGATCATGGGCCGCCCGCAGATCCAGGAAGAAGCTGTCGTGCAGCTGGCCGACCTGATCCAGCTGAAGACCCAACCGGATGGCCTGGCCATCGTCATGGAGGCCAGCCATTACTGCATGGCCTGGCGCGGGGTCAAGGACATGGACAGCAAGATGATCAACTCGGTGATGCGCGGCGTGTTCCTGAAGGACCCGAATCTGCGCCGAGAATTCCTGTCGTTGATTCCGCAAAGGTCCTGAAGATGCTAGTCCGCCTGCTTTACGCCAGCCGTGCCGTTGACACTGGCCCCGAGGCCATCGAGAAGATCCTTGGGCAGTCGCGCCAGCACAACCCAAGCTGTGGCATCACTGGCATCCTGTGTTACGGCGGCGGGATCTTCCTGCAGGCCATCGAGGGAGGGCGTAATGCCGTCAGTGAGCTGTATGGCCACATCCAGCGTGATGCGCGCCACAAAGACGTGGTGCTGCTGCATTACGAAGAGATTACCGAGCGGCGCTTTGGGGGTTGGACCATGGGGCAGGTCAACCTCTCGCGCATCAACACCTCGGTTCTGCTGAAGTATTCCGAAAGGCCGGAACTCGACCCCTACGCGGTATCGGGCTGTGTCTCGATGGCCCTGCTGGAAGAGCTCATGGCCACGGCCTCCATCATCGGTCGCAGTTGAAAACTGGCGGCTAAGTCTGCTGCGCAACCCGATCGCCGCGTTGGGCGGTGCCCAGAATCTGCAGGGACCTGAAGTACGTTCCGGCTCCTGCGCTCCGTCAGACTTGCGCTCGAGCCACTCGCTGCGATTTCTCGGCGAGTCTCGATAAGCCTGAGCCGCCTCAGCTGGTCTTCGGAATGACCGTTTCCTCGATCTTCCCCGCCAGTTGAACCAAGGCCAGCCCGGCAGGGCAGCCCGGGGTGACCTGCATCAGCAACTGGCGACGCATGATGGCCTGGCGCACGGAAGGGTCGACCGGGATGTCGCCCAGGTGCACCAGTTTGACGGGTTTGCCCGGCTCGCCGGGCACGAAGCGGTCCACCACCTGCTGCAACTGCACCGTGATGGCACGACCGTCCCCGGGGCGGGAGGTCTGGTTGACGATCATGCGGATGTTCTGGCGTTTCTGCTGGCCGACCAGCACCTTGATGGTGGCGTAGGCATCGGTCAGCGAGGTCGGTTCGGGCGTGACCACCAACAGCACCTCGGACGCCAGCGAAACGGCAAAGAGCACCACGTCGGAAATACCGGCGCCGGTGTCGAGCAGCACCACATCAAAACGAGGGACCAGGCTTTCCATCACGCGCAGGAATTCGTCCCGCACTTCAGGCGTCAGGCGAGAGTATTCCACCATGCCGGAGCCTGCCAGCAGCACCGAGAAGCCTCCCGGCGCCTTGATGATGGCTTCGTCGAGCTTGGCTTTGCCGGTGAAGACATCGTGCAAGGTGGTCTTGGGATAGAGGTTGAGCACCACGTCCAGGTTGGCCAGACCGAGGTCGGCGTCCAGCACCAGCACGCGCAGCCCACGACGCGCCAGCGCGGCGGCGAGGTTGGCCGAGACGAAGGTCTTGCCCACACCGCCCTTGCCGCTGGTGATGGCCAGCACCTTGCCCAGGGGTTTGAGAGGCACGGGCGACGCCGGCTTGTCTTTATCGGTATTCAGTTCATCACTCATCAGCTGAACCTCTGCGTGCTGCTGTCGGTCGGGTCACCCCAGGCGGAATCGGCCAGGGCCAGATTGCCGAACAGCAGGCTTTTCTCTTCCGGACTGACGGAAATGACTTGTTGGTGGTCGATGCACACCCGGTTACGGCCCTGGGCCTTGGCCACGTAAAGCTGCGTGTCGGCGCGTTCGATCCACAGATCGGAAGTGGAGCGCACCCAGACGGGTGCGAAGGCGCCGCCCACGCTGGTGGTGATCTGCAGGTTGAGCAGCGGGCTCACCGGGATGGACAGAGCGGCGATCGACTGGCGCACACGTTCGGCCACAGTCTCGCCATAGGCAGCCTGGCAGTCGGGCATGACGATCGCGAATTCCTCGCCACCGTAACGGGCCACGGTGTCCTGCGGGCGCACGCAGCCGGCAACGCAGCGCGCCACGGCCTGCAAGACCTTGTCGCCGGCCAGGTGGCCGTGGGTGTCGTTGACCTTCTTGAAGTGGTCGATGTCCAGCATCAGCAGCAGGGCCGAATTGCCGGAGCGCGCCACGATCTCGATCTCGCGGGAGAGCACGGCGCGGAAATGGCGCCGATTGGCCAGGCCCGTGAGTGGGTCGCGCAGGGAGAGTTCACACAGGCCATCAATGATGCGCTGCAGGTAGGCGGTCGGACCGTCGCCAGGGACGGGCAGCTCGGTGCCGTCGTGTCCGAGCAGCGCGCGGGCATCGTCCAGACGCAGCGCATTCACGTCAAGCAGGGGAGTGGGAGCGGAGCTCACAAGGGGTCTCGATCATTTACCATCAAAGTCTAACAGGAGCCTCGCGGCGCAAGAGGCCAAATTTGACGGACTTCGACCTTTAGATCGGGGCTTCGATGTGATGGGTACAGGGACCGACAGTGACAAGGCGAAGGATATGACGCGCGGCTGCAAGGCGGCGCTCCGCATGGGGCTTCTGGCAGCTTGCCTGGTGGCGAGTCTGGCGGCTCCGGTGGCTGCGCAAGGCCCGAAGTCGCCCTGGTCCGGGACCGTGACCCATGTCAGCGATGGTGACACGCTGTGGGTGCGACCACAGCGCGGCGGTGCACCGCGTCCGGTGCGCATCGACGGCATCGATGCGCCCGAACTGTGCCAGTCGCATGGCGAGACGGCACGGGCTGCGCTGGTGGGGCGGGTACTGGGGCAGGTGGTGCAGGTTCGCGTGCGCCGCCATGACGACTATGGTCGGGCCCTGGCGCGGGTCAATCTGCGCGGACAGGACATCGGGGCCTGGCTGGTCAGCCAGGGGCATGCCTGGTCCTACCGCTACCGCGGGCAAAGCGGGCCCTATGCACAGCAGGAAGGCCAGGCACGGGCTCGACGTCTCGGCCTCTTTCTCCCGGGGCGTGCCGAGGTACCGCGCGAGTTCCGGCGCCGGCATGGCCCCTGCCATTGAGGCTGGCGCGGACTCTCAGTGGGCTGCGTGGCCACAGACCGGACAAGCCGGGTTGCGCGGTATCTGAATTTCGTTGAAAGCCATGTGCCGGCCGTCCAGCATGAGCAGACGGCCGGCCAGAGGCGTACCGGCGCCGCTGAGCAGCTTGAGCGCCTCGGCCGCCTGCAGGCTGCCGATGATGCCCACCAGCGGCGCGAACACGCCCAGAGTGGCACAGCGCGTTTCCTCGAAATCCTCCTGCGGCGGAAAGACGCAGGCGTAGCAGGGCGAGCCGGCGAGACGCGGGTCGTAAACGGCCAGTTGGCCGTCAAAGCGTATGGCCGCTCCCGAGACCAGGGGCTTTTGCAGTCGGACGCACGCGGCATTGACGGCCTGGCGGGTACTGAAGTTGTCACTGCAGTCCAGCACGACGTCGGCGCGGGCCACCAGCTCGTTGAGCAGGGCGGCATCGGCACGTTGTGCCAGGGCGTGGACTTGCACTTCGGGGTTCAGGGAGCCCACGGCCTGGCGGATGGAGTTGACTTTGGGGCTGCCCACGCGCTCCATGGTGTGGGCGATCTGACGCTGCAGGTTGGTGACGTCGACCGTGTCGTGGTCAACCACCGTGAGCTGGCCGACACCGGCGGAGCCGAGGTAGAGCGCAACCGGGGAGCCCAGACCACCGGCGCCGATGATCAGGGCGTGGCTGTCGAGGATGCGCTGCTGGCCCTCGATGCCGATCTCTTCGAGCAGGATGTGGCGCGAATAACGCAGCAGCTGATCGTCGTT
The DNA here is from genome assembly GCA_030695415.1 of Hylemonella sp. Lineage (GTDB taxonomy): Bacteria > Pseudomonadota > Gammaproteobacteria > Burkholderiales > Burkholderiaceae_C > Hylemonella. Next base: position 127,291 of record JAUYQZ010000014.1, on the reverse strand, counting down.
CATGGATACACCCCTGAGGCGCTGTGCGCCTTCCCCTCAAGGGGACGCTCCCGGAGGCCCGGCCAAGCCGGTTCCACGGGAGCCCGCGCCGGGTTGCTCAGCGCCTGCTTAGTTTTCTTTCGGTTCTTCCTTGCGCTCGGTCTGGGTCTTGCTGACCAGGACGGGCAAGCCCTTGAGCTGGTTGATGGCCTGGACCAGCTGGAAATCCTTGTCGGTGCCGAACTCAGGCAGCCTGCGTTCCGCAGCCGGCTTCTTGGCTTCGTCTTCCAGTTTCTTGATGGCTGCATCACGCGCCTTCTCGCGCGCCTCGTCCTTCTTCTCGGCCCCCTGGCCATTGCTCAGGTGCTTGTCGAGATCGGCTTCGCGAGTGCGCAGCACAGAGAAGACATTGCCTTCGGCGGTTTCATCCACCATGACGTCGGGCAGGATGCCCTTGGCCTGGATGGAGCGGCCGGCGGGTGTGTAGTAGCGCGCGGTGGTGATCTTCAGGCCGGTGTCGGGGCCGAGCGGACGCACCGTCTGCACCGAGCCCTTGCCGAAGGTCTGGCTGCCCATGATGGTGGCACGCTTGTGGTCCTGCAGGGCGCCAGCCACGATTTCACTGGCCGAAGCCGAGCCCTCGTTGACCAGGACCACCAGGGGCACCTTCTTGAGGGATGCTGGAAGGCGCTTGAGCGGGTCGCTGTTGCCACGGCGCTGGTAGAACTCGGGTGCGGCCTTGAAGGTGTACTTGCTCTCGGCCAACTGGCCATTGGTGGACACCACGGTCACGTTCTCGGGCAGGAAGGCGGCCGAGACCGCCACGGCGGCATCGAGCAGGCCACCGGGGTCGTTGCGCAGGTCCAGCACCAGCCCCTTGAGCGTGGGCTCCTGTTTGTAGATCTCGTCGATCTTGCGGACGAAGTCCTCGACCGTGCGTTCCTGGAACTGGCTCAGGCGGATCCAGGCGTAGCCGGGCTCGATGACCTTGGCCTTGACCGACTGGGTCTTGATCTCTTCGCGGGTGATGGTGACCGGGAAGGAACGGTTCTCATCCTTGCGGAATATGGTCAGGACGACCTTGGTGTTGGGCTCGCCACGCATGCGCTTGACGGCTTCGTTGAGCGTCAGGCCCTTGACGGCGGTGTCGTCGATGCGGGTGATCAGGTCGTTGGTCTTGAGGCCGGCGCGGTAGGCCGGCGAGCCCTCAATGGGCGAGACGATCTTGACCAGACCGTCCTCCTGCGTGATCTCGATGCCCACGCCGACAAAGCGCCCGGCCGTGCCTTCGCGGAATTCCTTGTAGGACTTCTTGTCGAAGTACTGGGAGTGCGGGTCCAGGCTGGAGACCATGCCTGAGATGGCATCGGTGATGAGCTTTTTCTCGTCCACCGGCTCGACATAGTCGGTCTTGATCATGCCGAAGACCGCGGCGAGTTGCTGCAATTCTTCCAGCGGCAGCGGGGCCACGGCATTGCGCGCTACGGTTTGTAGCGAAACGGTGGTGAGCGCGCCGGCGAGCACGCCCAACGAAACCCAGCCGGCGATTTTCAGTTTCTGACCCATGAATAGACCCTCGTCGCTTCAATATACACGCTTGGAAGCGAAAACGCCGCCGGGGTTCCGGCGGGCAGTGACAAATTGTTCGCCGGGCATGACCGGCCTGACTCAAGTGGGGATGAAGCCGGCTGGCGCAAGGCCCGGTTTCAGACCGTGCCCTGCCTGGCGATGGCAGCTGCTGCACGCGCTGCGGCCTCGGCGTCGCCCAGGTAGTAATGGCGGATGGGCTGCAGGTCGGCGTCCAGTTCGTAGACCAGCGGAATGCCGTTGGGGATGTTCAGGCCCACGATGTCCTGGTCGGAGATGCCGTCCAGGTACTTGACCAGGGCACGCATCGAGTTGCCATGAGCGGACACCACCACGCGCTGGCCGGAACGGATGGCCGGGGCCAGGGATTCGTTCCAGAAGGGCAGCACGCGTGCCACGGTGTCTTTCAGGCACTCGGTCAGCGGCACCTGACTGGGGGACAGGGCCGCATAACGGCGGTCCCCCCGCTCGCTGCGAGGGTCGGTCGGCTTCAGGGCCGGCGGCGGGGTGTCGTAGCTGCGACGCCAGGCCAGCACCTGTTGTTCGCCGTATTGTCTGGCCATGTCGGCCTTGTTCAGACCTTGCAGGGCACCATAGTGACGCTCGTTCAGGCGCCAGTCCTTGACCACCGGCAGCCAGCTGCGGTCCATCTCGTCCAGGCAGTACCAGAGGGTGTGGATGGCGCGCTTGAGCACGCTGGTGTAGGCTACATCGAAGTCGTAGCCCTCGGCCTTGAGCAGCTTGCCGGCCGACATGGCCTGGGAGACACCGGTGGGGGTGAGATCCACGTCAGCCCAGCCGGTGAAGCGGTTTTCCAGGTTCCAGGTCGATTCGCCGTGGCGGATAAGCACGAGTTTGTACATTGTGGTGGACGGTTACGGGACGGTTACGGGGGCAGGGCAGGGGCAAACGGCCCAGATCCTGCAGTAATCAATCCGTCATTTTAAAATCAGCCTTTTGCACTTACTGACTCCAACAAGGAATATTGTGAAATTCATCCTCGACAACTGGTCGCTGATCCTGGTTTGCCTGACTTCTGGCCTCTTGCTGGCCTGGCCGGCCATCCGGGGTGCCGCGGGCGGGTCCCTGACCCCGGGCGCCGCCGTTCAGCTGATCAACCGTGAAAAAGCCGTGGTGATCGACGTTTGCGAAGCCAGCGAATATGCCGCCGGTCACGTCAGTGGTGCCAAGCATATCCCGCTGTCCCAGCTGGCCAACCATCTGCCGGCCGTGGTAAAGAACAAGGACGTGCCCGTCATCTTCGTCTGCCAGAGCGGCATGCGTTCCGGCAGTGCGACCCGCATTGCCAAGGGTCTGGGGTACACCCAGCCGCTGTCGCTGGGCGGTGGCCTGTCCAGCTGGCGCGCTGCCAGCCTGCCCGTCGAGAAGGGTTGAATCATGCAAGCAGTGAAGATGTACACCACGGCGGTCTGCCCCTATTGCGTGCGCGCCAAACAGCTTCTCAAGTCCAGGGGCGTGGAGCAGATCGAGGAAGTCCGCATCGATGCCGATCCCCAGGCGAGGGAGCACATGATGAGCATCACCGGCCGGCGTACCGTGCCGCAGATCTTCATCGGCAGCACCCACGTGGGGGGCTGTGACGACCTGATGGCGCTGGACGCCCAGGGCGGGCTGGCCCCGCTGCTCAACGCCGCCTGAGCGGCCGCAGATCATGTTTCGCGGCCTGAGATAATCGGGCCCATCCGAACGTGAGCCCGCTCGGTGTTTTCCGGGCGGGCTTTTCCTTTTGACCAGAAAGCAAGCCATGGCCGACCAGCAAGAACCCGTTTTCCAGATCCAGCGCGTCTATCTCAAGGAGGCCTCGCTGGAGCAGCCCAATTCGCCGGCCATCCTGCTGCAGGGCGAGCAGCCCTCGGTGGACATCCAGATCGGCGTCGAGGCCCAGCCCGTGGCCGAAGGCGTCTACGAGGTGTCGGTGATGGCCACCGTGCATACCCAGATCGGCGACAAGACCGTGTTCCTGGTTGAGGCCAAGCAGGCCGGCATCTTCGAGATCCGCAACCTGTCCGAAGACCAGATGGGTCCCATCGTCGGCGTGGTGTGCCCGCAGATCGTCTTCCCCTACCTGCGCGGCAATGTGGCCGATATCATCCAGCGCGCCGGCTTTCCGCCCGTGCACCTGGCAGAGATCAACTTCCAGTCGACCTATGAGCAGCAGCAACAGCAGCAGGGCACCGAGCTCAAGATCCAGTAAGGCCAGACTCGTTCCTCGTCACTGCCGCCCTTCCAGACCATGAAAATCCTCGTGCTCGGTGCCGGTGCCTGGGGGACGGCCCTGGCCATGAGCGCCAGCCAGAATCCGCAGGCACGCAACGACGTCACGCTCTGGGCGCGTGACGCGGTGCAGGCGGCTGCCATGCAGACGGCGCGGGTCAATGCACGCTACCTGCCGGATTTGCCCCTGCCTGCATCCTTGCGGGTGGTCGACGGCCCCAGCAGCGGGCTGCTTGACCTGGTGCAGGGGCAGGATCTGGTGGTGATCGGCACACCCATGGCGGGCCTGCGTGGTGTGTTGCAGCAGATCCGGGCCTGCGATCAGCCCGTGGCCTGGCTATGCAAGGGCTTTGAGCCGGCTGATCAGGGCGCGCATGGTCTGCTGGCGCACGAAATCCAGGCCCAGGTGGCTCCCGGGCTGCAGGCGGGCGTGCTCAGCGGCCCCAGTTTTGCGCTGGAGGTGGCACGTGGTCAGCCTACTGCGCTGGTGGCCGCCAGCCCTCACGCGGCGGTGAGGGAGCGTTTGGTCGCCGCCTTTCATAGCCCGGCCCTGCGCGTCTATGACAACGAGGACATCGTGGGTGTCGAGGTGGGCGGGGCCGTCAAGAACGTGCTGGCCATTGCCACTGGTCTGTGTGACGGCCTGAGCCTGGGCCTGAACGCCCGTGCTGCGCTGATCACGCGCGGGCTGGCCGAGATGACCCGCCTGGGTACGGCGCTGGGGGCGCGCGCCGAGACTTTCATGGGACTGTCGGGCCTGGGTGATCTGGTCCTGACCGCCACCGGTGACCTCAGCCGCAACCGCAAGGTGGGCCTGCTGTTGGCGCAAGGGCAGACGCTGGCGCAGGCGGTGGCATCGCTGGGCCATGTGGCCGAGGGCGTCTACTGCGCTCGCACCGTGGTGCAGCGCGCCCAGAGCCTGGGGGTGGACATGCCCATCGCCCAGGGGGTGGTGGCCCTGCTCGATGGCCAGATGCAACCGGCCCAGGCCGTGGCGACCCTGATGGGCCGCACGCCCGGCTCCGAAGCGAAATAAGCCGTCGCTGCCGCGGCCTCAGACCGCGGTTTCAGGCGGCCTCGCGCGCAACGCGGGCGCTGATGTGGGCGATCGCTTCTTCAACCTGGTCCACCAGGATCAGGCACAGGTCACCCTTGCTCAAGCGGTCCATGGCTGTGTCGATGGCCAGGAACTCACCGCGGATCTCGTGCACATCGCGCGTGCGTTTGGCCTCGGACAGGCCGGAGCGCAACAGGGCCAGCACTTCGCCGTCAGCGCGGCCGCGCTGACAAGCGTCCTCGAACAGCACGATCTGGTCGAAAGCGTCACCCAGGATGCGGGTCTGCTCGCGGATGTCTTCGTCGCGCCGGTCCCCGGCGCCGCTGATGACCACTGAGCGGCGCTGGGCCGGCATGGCCTCCACGGCATGCACCAGCGCCAGCATGGCGTCAGGGTTGTGGCCGTAGTCGGCAATCACCGTGGCGCCGCGGTAACGGAACAGGTTGAAGCGGCCCTGGGCGTTGTTGTTGTCGTTATCGAAGGTGGACAGGCCATGGCGGATGAGCTCCCAGTCCAGACCCAGGGCCCAGGCGGCGCCGACGGAGGCCATGACGTTCTCAACCTGGAAGCCGATGGCGCCGCCCAGGGTGAGCGGTACGGCGGCCAGCGACAAACGGTGTCGGACCTTGCCTTCGGCGGCCACCAGCTGGCCGTCCTCGACGTAGACGGCCCGCTTGCCCTGGGCCAGATGCGTGGCCATGACGGGGTTGTGCCGGTCGGTGGCGAAGTAGGTGACCCGGCCGCTGCGGCAGTGGCTCGCCATGGCCGCCACGATGGGGTCGGCTGCGTTGAGCACGGCCGTACCCTGGTCGGAGATGTTCTGCACGATCACGCGCTTGAGCACGGCCAGGTCTTCCACCGTGGTGATGAAGTTCAGGCCGAGGTGGTCGCCGTTGCCCACGTTGGTGACCACGGCGACGTCGCAACGATCGAAAGCCAGGCCCTCGCGCAGCATCCCTCCGCGCGCGGTCTCCAGGACGGCGGCGTCAACATCGGGGTGTTGAAGCACATTGCGCGCGCTCTTTGGGCCGCTGCAGTCGCCGGTGTCGATACGCTCGCCATCGATGTAGACGCCATCCGTGCTGGTCATTCCCACGCGCAGCCTGTTCTGCGTCAGTAGATGCGCGATGAGGCGCACGGTGGTGGTCTTGCCATTCGTGCCAGTGACAGCCACCAGCGGGATGCGACCGTTGTCGTCATCGCCGAACATGGTGGAGATGATGGCTTCGCCGACGGGCCGGCCTTTGCCGTAGGAGGGCGAAAGATGCATGCGCAGGCCCGGTGCGGCATTGACCTCGACCACACCGCCGCCGGTTTCCTCCAAAGGCTGCAGGATGCTGTCGCAGACCATGTCCACGCCGCAGATGTCCAGGCCGACCATCTTGGCGGCGATGATGGCGCGGTGCGCCACCTCGGGGTGCACATCGTCGGTGACGTCGGTGGCGGTGCCGCCGGTCGAGAGGTTGGCGTTATGGCGCAGCGCGACGCGCCGGCCAAGGGCCGGCACGGAGTCGGCGTTCAGCCCCTGGCCGGCCAGGCAGGCCAGGGCGATATCGTCGAAGCGGATCTTGGTCAGCGAGGTCGAATGGCCGCTGCCACGGCGCGGATCCTGGTTGACCTGCTCGACCAGCTGGCGCACCGTGTGCTCACCGTCACCCACCACCGTGGGCGGGTCGCGGCGGGCGGCGGCCACCAGCTTGTTGCCCACCACGAGCAGCCGGAAATCGTTGCCGGGCAGGAAACGTTCGACCAGGATCTCGTCATCGAACTCGGAGGCGGCGGCGTAGGCCTTGAGCAACTGTTCGTGCGTCGTGATGTTGACGGTCACGCCCTTGCCCTGGTTGCCGCTCTTGGGTTTGATCACGACGGGCAGGCCGATTTCGCCGGCAGCGGCCCAGGCGGCCTCGGCCGACGTGATCTCGCGCCCCAGTGGAACGGGAACACCGGCGCTGGCCAACAGCTTCTTGGTCAGCTCCTTGTCCTGCGCGATCGACTCGGAGATCGCGCTGGTCGCGTCCATCTCGGCGGCCTGGATGCGGCGCTGCTTGCTGCCCCAGCCGAACTGGATCATGCTGCCCGAGGTCATGCGGCGATAGGGGATGCCGCGAGCCGACGCCGCGTCGGCGATGGAGCCGGTGCTCGGACCCAGGCGCACATCCTCGTCGAGTTCGCGCAGCTTGCTCAAAGCGGAGACCGGATCAAACGGCGTGTCCTCCAGGGCTGCGCGGCACAGGTCCTGGGCCATTTCCATCGCCATGCGGCCGACTGCCTCCTCGGAATACTCGACCACCACCTGGTACACGCCGGGTTCCAACGTGTGGGTGGTCCGACTGAAAGTGACCGGGCAGCCGGCCTGGGCTTGCAGCCCGAGCGCGGCCAGTTCCAGCACGTGGGCCAAGGGAACGGTGTCGTCGTGGCCCGTCGGGTTCAGCGGCAGGATCTGCGGAAAGCGCGCGCGCAGCCTCAAGCCGAAGTTCTGGCGCGCGCTGAGTTCGCACTCGGCCGGCGTGCAGTGGACGACGGCCTCGATGGCGGTGTGGTGGCTCCACAGATTGGGACCACGCAGGGCGCGAATACGTTTGACTTCCATGTCAGTGCTCGTTGGTGAGGTTGGCCTTGAAGGTGCGCAGGCCGGCGCCGATCAGTTCGGGCTTGACGTCCAGCGCCCAGGCGGCGGCCACGGCAGCCATCACCATGTCGGGTCTGGCGGCCTTGGCCGGGTTGAGCGAATCCAGCGGTACTTCGCCGACCTCGTCCATGCCCAGTGCCAGCACGATATGGCGATCGCGCAGGAACACGGTGCGTTCACCCTGCTGGCGGTGCTGTGCGATGGCCGGCAACTGGGCGTCGGAGCCATAGAAGATGACCTTGCCGTCGCACAGCGCCGCCATCTCCACCACACGCGGATCGGCCGCGTTGAGCACCGCCGTACCGGTGGGCAGGATCACATCGACCTGGGTGCGCACCACGTTGAAGAGCTTGTCAGCGTCGTCGATATAGAAATCGGCCAGGTCTTCCAGGCCGTCCAGGTCGGTCACCACGCCCACGGTGCAGCGGTCGTAGGCCAGCCCTTCGGAAAGGATGGCGCGGTGGGTGTGCTCGAACACGGCGGCGTCCAGCGAGCGGTTGATCAGCAGGCGCTGGCCCGTCTCCCAGCCCGAGCCATCGCGGGTCTCGACCCGGCGGGGGCCGAGAAAGAAGCCGTCGCGGCATGCCAGGCCGACCTGGGCGCCGTTGATGTGCAGCAGCCAGTTCACCAGGCGGGCGATGCGGGTGGTGTTGCGCGTACCAGTGATGCCGACGAGTGGAATGCGACCCTGGTCATCGCCGGGGAACAGGTGGGCCACGATGGCCTGGCCGACGTTGCGCGGCTGGCCTTCAGCGGGTTTCAGGTGCATCAGCAGGCCGGGGCCGGCATTGACCTCGATGATGGCGCCGCCCTGCTCGGCCAGCGGCCTGGCGATATCGGGCGTGACCAGATCGATGCCGGCGATGTCCAGTCCGACCACGCGTGCAGCCAGGGCGGCAGCGGCCGCCACCTTGGGGTGCACCTGGTCGGTCACGTCGTAGGCCAGGTCGCCATGGCGCCGGATCAGCACCACCTGGCCGGTCGCTGGTACGGAGCTGCCGGTGTAGCCTTGGCGTGCCAGTTCGAGCTGGGCGATCGGCTCCTTGTCCAGGATCAGCGGCTCCAGCGGAAATTCCTCGGCCTCGCCACAGCGCGGGTCGCTGTTGATCTGGCGTTCGATCAGCTGCAGGACGGTGGCCTGGCCGTCGCCGGTGACGGTCTGCTTCTTGCCACGGGTGGCGGCCACGACCTGCTTGCCCACCACCAGCAGACGATGGGCTTCGCCCTCGATAAACTTCTCCACCAGCACACCGCTGCCCTCGGCGTCGGCCGCGTGCCAGGCTCTTTCGACATCCTCGCGTGTGTGCAGATCGGTGAATACGCCGCGCCCATGGTTGGCGTCGGTGGGCTTGACGGTCACGGGCACGCCTATGTCCTGTGCCACATCCCAGGCCTGCTCCGGGCTCCCTACCTCCTCGCCGGCCGGCACCGGTACACCGCAGGACTGCAACAGCTCCTTGGTCAACTGTTTGTCGCTGGCGATGCTCTCGGCAATGGCGCTGGTCTGGTCGGTTTCGGCCGTCCAGATACGGTGCTGGCGGGCGCCGTAACCCAGTTGCACCAGGTTGCCGTCGTTCAGGCGGATGTGCGGGATGCGGCGGTCGGTGGCGGCCTCGACGATGTGAGCGGTGCTCGGGCCCAGGCAAAGGCGGTCGCACAATTCGCGCAGGCGGGCGACGGTGGCGTGAACGTCATAGGGCCTGTTCTCGATGGCCGCGAGCAGTAATTCATGCCCGGCATTGAGCGCGGCGCGCCCCACCTCTTCCTGGCGGGTGCGAAAGGCCATCTTGTAAATGCCGCGCACCGAGGTCATGCGCGTCTTGCCAAAGCCGGTCTGCATGCCGGCCTGGGTCTGCAATTCGAGTACGACATGTTCCAGGATGTGGCCCGCCCAGGTGCCTTCGCGCAGGCGTTCCAGGAAGCCGCCGGGTTCACCCACGCCGCAGCGGTGCTCCACCAGACCGGGCAGCAGGCCGATCAAACGCTCGTAAAATCCGGGGATGAGGTTGGAGGGGCGCTCCTCCAGCTCCCCCAAGTCCAGCCACACTTCGATGACCGGGCGATAAGTCCAGATGTTCGGGCCGCGCAGATGGCTGACCCGCAGAATTTGAAGGTTTTTTTGAGTCATGAAGCTAGGCAGGGTGAATGATCGGTCCCTGCGGTGGTCTTATTCCCTGGCATGGCCAGATCGTGCTGAGGCTGCGGTTGTCTCCAAGAAGCTCTTTATAAAACGGGGACAATCGACATCAGCAAATCCCTAATCAGGTTCTGGACGCCATGACTCGTGTGACCCCGTCAGCAGCCCTATTATCTTTCAGCGACGTTCCGGCGGAATGGCTGGCTGAAATACGCCTGCAACTTCACCCTGATGAGAACGTTCAGGCGGTGCTGGAGGTTGACCTCGATGCCCGCTTGCAGTTCGGTCGCGGTCTGCTGGTGGCGACCGAGCGGCGCCTGCTGGCCCGTGAGGCGGGGCAGACCCGTTGGCAGAGTTGGACGTACCAACCCGGATTTCAGCTCCAGCAACATGACCACGCCGGCGTCGGGCACCTTGAGTTGCTGGATGGCCAGGGCCGGCTGGCGCACTGGTGTTACACCCTGGGCCAGAATCTGCCGGCCGTGCGCCTGGTCGAGCAGGTGGGCCGCCAGTTGAGCAGTCTGAGCACGGGCCGACCCGTGCCGACGCCGCCGGACCACGAATGCCCGACCTGCAAGGCGCCGCTGGACCCTGGGCAGGACGAATGTCCGATCTGCGCCAAGGTTGTCCACACCCCGCCCTCAACCCGGACCCTGCTGCGCCTGTGGCGCTTCGCCCGGCCTTACAAAGGCCAGCTGCTGCTGGGTTTCGTGCTCACTTTGCTGGGCACGGCGGCCAGCCTGGTGCCGCCCTACCTCACCATGCCCTTGATGGATGAGGTGCTGATCCCTTTCCAGAACGGGCAGCAGATCGATCCGATGCTGGTGGGGTGGTACCTCGGCGGCCTGTTCCTGTCGGCCTTCGTGGCCTGGGGTCTGACCTGGGCCAAGACCTACATCCTGGCGCTGGTGTCCGAGCGCATCGGGGCCGACCTGCGTACCACCACCTACGATCACCTGCTGCGCCTCTCGCTGCAGTACTTCGGCGGCAAGCGCACCGGTGACCTGATGGCGCGCATTGGCAGCGAGACCGACCGGATCTGCGTCTTTCTCTCGCTGCACCTGCTGGACTTCTTCACGGACCTCATCATGCTGGTGATGACGGCGGTCATCCTCTTCTCCATCAACCCCTGGCTGGCGCTGGCCACCCTGATTCCACTGCCTGTCATCATGTGGATGATCCACGCGGTGCGGCATCGCCTGAAAACCGGCTTCGAGAAGATCGACCGCGTCTGGTCCGAGGTCACCAGCGTGCTGGCTGACACCATCCCCGGGATTCGCGTGGTCAAGGCCTTTGCCCAGGAAAAGCGTGAATCCGCACGCTTTCATGAAGCCAACCGACAGAACCTGCTGGTCAACGACCGCATCAACAGGATCTGGGCACTCTTCGCGCCCAGCATCTCCTTTCTGACCGAGATCGGACTGCTGGTGGTCTGGGGTGTCGGCGTCTGGCTGGTGGCGCACGAGCAGACTACGGTAGGCGTTCTGACGGCCTTCATTGCCTACATCAGCCGCTTCTACGGCCGCCTCGATTCCATGAGCCGCATCGTCTCCTGGACCGAAAGCTCGGCCTCGGCGACCAAGCGCATCTTCGACATCCTGGACCACGTCTCCAGCGTGCCCGAGCCGGCACAGCCGGTACACCTGAGCCATGTGCAGGGCCGCATCGAGGTGCGCGACGTGGGCTTTCGCTACGGTAACCGCGAGGTCAACCGCGGCATCAACATCACCATCGAGCCTGGCCAGATGGTGGGCCTGGTGGGCCATAGCGGTTCGGGCAAGAGCACTCTCGTCAACCTGATCTGCCGCTTTTATGACGTGACCGAAGGCTCGATCCGTATCGACGGCGTCGACATCCGATCCCTGCCGGTGGCAGAGTACCGCCGTAACATCGGTCTGGTCCTGCAGGAGCCCTTCCTTTTCTTTGGCACCATTGCCGAGAACATCGCCTACGGCCAGCCGGACGCCAAGCGCGAGCAGATCATCGCCGCTGCGCGCGCTGCCCACGCGCATGAATTCATTCTTCGCCTGCCGCAGGGCTACGACTCCATCGTGGGTGAGCGCGGCCAGGGTCTGTCGGGCGGCGAGCGCCAGCGCATCTCGATTGCGCGGGCACTTCTCATCGATCCGCGCATCCTGATCCTGGACGAGGCGACAGCCTCGGTGGACTCCGAGACCGAGAAGGAGATTCAGAAAGCGCTGGACAACCTGGTGCAGGGCCGTACCACCATCGCCATTGCGCACCGCCTGTCCACGCTGCAGCGGGCCGACCGCCTGGTGGTGCTGGACCGGGGCCAGGTGGTGGAAGAGGGCACGCACGACGAGTTGATGGCACGCCAGGGGGCCTACTACAACCTCTACCAGGCTCAGGCGCGCAACGTCGATACCGATATGGACGATGCCGAGAGCGATGTCAGCCCGGAACGCAAGGACGACGCGAAATGAATGTGCGCCCCACTTTGAACCTGACGCAGGCCGCCGTGGTCCTGACACGCAATGCCTACGGCAAGCTGGCGCTGACCGGGGCCGATGGACAGGTCCATGAGGGCGTGGTGCCGGCGCGCGCCTTTCCCATCCAGGCGCCCGAGCACGACATCTCCCTGCTCGACACCGACGGCCACGAAGTGGCCTGGATCCCTGAGCTGGCGCGCGTTCCCGAGCCGGCCCAGGGCCTGATCCGTGCCGCCTTGGCCGAGCGCGAGTTCATGCCCGAGATTCGTGCCATCCTGGATGTCAGCAGCTTTTCCACACCCAGCACCTGGCAGGTTCGCACCGATCGGGGCGATGCCTCCTTCGTACTCAAGGGCGATGAGGACATCCGGCGCCTGGCCGGCAACACCCTGCTGGTGACCGACTCACATGGCATCCAGTTCCTGATCCGCGACACGGCGGCGCTTGATCGCGAAAGCCGTCGCCTGCTTGACCGATTCAAGTGAGCCGGCTCATGAGGCCACGTTGACGATGAAACCCGTTTTTGATTACTCCGACGCTGCTTTGCGTCAGCTGGCGCAGTCCGATGTGGCCCGCGCGCTCCAGGAAGACGTGGGCAGCGGCGATCTGACCGCTGGCCTGATCGAACCGTCGCGTCAGGCCCATGCGCGCATCCTGGCGCGTGAGCCGGCCGTGATCTGCGGCGCGCACTGGGTGGAGGCCACGCTACAGCAAGCGGCGCCGCAGGCAAAGATCAGCTGGCATGTACGCGACGGCCAGCGCTGCATGGCCGAGCAGGTGGTGCTGGAGATCACGGGACCGGCGCGCGGCTTGCTGACGGCCGAAAGAACGATGCTGAACTTTCTGCAGCTCCTGAGCGCCGTCGCCACCCAAACGGCCGGCTACGTGCAGCTGGTGCAGGGCGTACCGGGCAACCGGGCGCAGATCGTCGACACGCGCAAGACCTTGCCCGGCCTGCGTCTGGCGCAGAAGTACGCGGTGCATTGTGGCGGCGGTTTCAATCACCGCATCGGTCTGTACGACGCGGTGCTGATCAAGGAAAACCACATCGCCGCTGCCGGCGGCGTCACCGCCGTGCTGCAGCGTGCTGCGGTCGTGGCGCCCACGGCCAAGTTTGTCGAGATCGAGGTCGAGACCCTGGCCCAGCTCGAAGAAGCCCTCCGGGCGGGCACCCGCATGGTGTTGCTCGACAATATGAGCCTGGACATGATGCGTGAGGCTGTGCGTCTGAATGCCGGGCGTGCCATCCTGGAGGTTTCGGGGGGCGTGAACCTGGGTACGGTGTGTGACATCGCCGCCACGGGGGTGGACCGCATCTCGATCGGGGCCCTGACCAAGGATGTCAAGGCGATCGACTTCTCCATGCGCTTTGCCTCCAACTGACTTGCGTACAAGCAAGTCTCCAATGAAACAACGTTTTACGGAGTGGCGATGAATACGACCAGCAAGGTCATCGACGTCGAATACGAGCAGCCCGAGGCGGCGCTGGGGGATGGCGCAGCGTGCTCCACCCATCATGCTTGGGCACGTGTGCCGTTGGAGCCCTCGCCGACCGAACGCGCTGCGCTCAAGGACAGGATCCGCCGGCTGCTTGAAGAGAAGAATGCGGTCATGGTCTCGCACTATTACGTGCATCCGGATCTGCAGGACCTGGCCGAAGAAACCGGCGGCATCGTCAGCGACTCGCTGGAGATGGCGCGCTTCGGACGCGACCACGCGGCACAGACCCTGGTGGTCTCGGGCGTGCGCTTCATGGGGGAGACGTCGAAGATTCTCTCGCCGCACAAGCGTGTCCTCATGCCGGACCTGGATGCCACCTGTTCGCTGGATCTGGGTTGCCCGATCGACGAGTTCAGCGCTTTCTGTGATGCGCATCCCGACCGCACCGTGGTGGTCTACGCCAACACCAGCGCCGCGGTCAAGGCGCGCGCCGACTGGCTGGTGACTTCCAGTTGTGCGCTGGACATCGTCCGTGCGCTCAAGGACCAGGGCCACAAGATCCTGTGGGCGCCGGACCGGCACCTGGGCGGCTATATCCAGCGCGAGACCGGTGCCGACATGCTGATGTGGAACGGCTCGTGCATCGTGCACGACGAGTTCAAGAGCTTCGAGCTCGAAGAGCTCAAGAAGGAACATCCGAAGGCCAAGGTGCTGGTGCATCCCGAATCGCCTGCCGCCGTGATTGCGCTGGCCGATGCCGTGGGCTCGACCTCGGGCATCCTCAAGGCGGCGCGGGAGCTGGATGCGCCCGAGTTCATCGTGGCCACCGACAAGGGCATGATGCACAAACTGCGCACGCTCAACCCGGGCAAGACCTTTATCGAGGCGCCCACCGCTGGGGCCAGCGCCACCTGCAAGAGTTGCGCGCACTGCCCCTGGATGGCCATGAACAGCCTGGCTGGCGTGGCCCGTGTGCTGGAGAGCGGCACCAACGAGATCCACGTGGACCCGGTACTGATCCCGCGCGCCCGCGTACCCATCGACCGCATGCTGGCTTTCACGGCGGCTCTCAAAGCGGGCCAGCCGATGGCCGGCCTGGTGCCCAACATCGGCGCGGCCTGAGTCGCGTCCCTAGGCATAATCGCCCGAAGGAGTCGCCCGCCATGTCCCGTAACGTGCTCGCCGTTTATCCCGGCACCTTTGACCCCATGACCCTGGGGCATTCCGATGTGATCCGCCGCGCGACCCGGCTGTTCGACCGCATCATCATCGCGGTGGCGGTCGGTCACCACAAGAAGACGCTTTTCACCCTGCAGGAGCGCATGGACATGGTGCGCGAGGTGGTCCGGCCCTATGCCGGGGTGTCGGTCGAGAGTTTCGATGGCTTGATGCGCGACTTCGTCGTGGCGCGCGGCGCCAATGTCATGATCCGTGGCTTGCGCGCAGTGACTGATTTCGATTACGAGTTTCAGCTCGCCGGCATGAACCGCAGCCTGATGCCGGACGTCGAAACCGTGTTCATGACCCCCAGCGTCAACTACCAGTTCATCTCCAGTACTTTTGTGCGCGAAATTGCCACACTGGGCGGCGAGGTGGACAAGTTCGTCGATCCCGTGGTTGCGCAACGGCTGGCCGAGAAGGTGCGCAGCCTGGGACGTGACTAGTTTTCCGCCATCCGGGGAGTCTGCCCCGATGGCGGATGAGATTCCTGAAGGCCGTACTTGAAAGGGGTGCCCCATGAAGATCCTTGTGCCGGTGGACGGCTCTGAAATTTCCCTGGATGCGGTGCGTTATGCCGTGCGGCTGCAGCGCGAGGGACTGCGTGCCAGTGTGGTGCTCGCCAATGTGCAGGAGCCTGCCTCCCTCTACGAGATGGTGGTGGCGCATGATATTGGTGTGATTGAACGGGTGAGCGCCGAGGCCGGGGCCCACGCACTGGCGCCGGCCGAGGCGCTGCTGCGGGAGGCGGGGGTCAGCTTCGAGAGCGAGGTGGACCGGGGTGATCCGGCGCATACCTTGGTCGATATTCTCGAGCGCCATGGCTGCGACCTGGTGGTCATGGGCGCACGCGGCCTGGGCAGCATGCGCAGTGCCCTGCTGGGGTCGGTATCGCACGAGATGCTGCACGCTGCCGGGGTGGCGGTCATGATCGTCAAGTCGGCAGCCGCAGACTGAGCGCCGCATATCCGCTGGATCCGGCCGTTCGGCATTCCGCGGCGGGCCGGGCGGGTTCTGAAACAATCCGGAAACACCTGCGCCGCATAATGGACGCATGACCGAACTGATCCTGATCCGCCACGGCGAGACCGACTGGAACCGCGAGTTGCGCTTCCAGGGGCAGTTGGATGTGCCGCTCAATGCTGCCGGTCTGGAGCAGGCGCATCGTGTGGCCGGCCGGCTGGCTCAGGAGTCCATGGACCAGCTGCTCAGCAGCGACCTGCAGCGTGCCTTGCAGACCGCCCAGGCTGTGGCCGGGCGTTCCGATCAGCGCCTGGATCCGGTACTCGACGCCGCTTTGCGAGAGCAGCACTTCGGTGTGGTCGAGGGTCTGCGCGTGCCCGACATCCAGCAGCAGTATCCGCAGGCCTGGGAGCAGTGGGTGCGTTTCGAAGCCGACTTCGCTTTCGAAGGTGGCGAGAGTACGCGAGCGTTTCATGCCCGCGTGCTGGCCGCCGTGCGTGCTCTGGCGAGGCGCCACCCGGACCAGACCCTGACAGTGGTCACGCACGGCGGCGTGCTGGACATGCTCTACCGCAGTGCGCTGGGCCTGCCGCTGTCCGGTCCGCGAGTCAGCGAGATTCCGAACGCCGGCATCAACCGGCTGCGTTTGCTCGGTGACGCCATCGAGATCCTTGACTGGGCAGATACGCGCCACCTGACTGACCTGCCACCGCAGCCCGTCTATGACCAACAGCGCCTGGTGCGTGAACGCGCGGCAGCGCTGGCAGCGAATTCCGAAGCGGATCCTGCCTGAGTTGTGACCATCGCCCGTAGGGTTATGGGACGGCGGGGATAATCGGGCGACCATGGCCCTGAAGATCACCGACGAATGCATCAACTGTGACGTCTGCGAGCCCGAGTGTCCCAATCAGGCGATCTATCTCGGGGCCGAGATCTATGAGATCGACCCGGCGCGCTGTACCGAGTGCGTGGGCCACTTCGACCAGCCCCAGTGTGTGCAGGTCTGCCCGGTGGCCTGCATTCCGGTCGATCCAGACCGTGTGGAAGACCACGAGACCCTGTGGCAGAAATACCGGCGCCTGCAGGCCGAAGCGCAGACCGCAGGGCTTGCCACCAAGCCTCCTTCAGCCTGAGCGGCTGGCTTACTTGCTTGTGACCGGTGCGCGATAGGCGGGCAGCTTGTCCTTGCCAGATGCCGCCGGGTTCTTGTTGGCAGCGGACTTCTGTTTTTCTTTTTCCGCAGCCCGTTCGGCCTTGTCGGCGTGCTCGGCCGCACGGACGGCAGCCGCCTCGTCCTTCAATCGGGTCTTTTCCAGCGTATCGGCATTGCGTTTTTCATGCCTGACGCTGGCGTCGTGGGCCTTGCGCTGTTCGGGCGTTCGGCTGTCGGCGGCGTCGATGGCCTGACCGTCGGGGCAGGGGACCTGGCTGTAGCTGTTTCCGCATCGGTAGACCTTCTGTGCCGGGGCTGGGAGGGACAGGGCGAGGAGCGTGACGGCGACGAGGTTTGGCAGCAGCTTCATGCGGGGTCTCCTTGGGGGGGCAGGGTGGCCGGCCGGGGCGGCTTGGGCCGGGGCGGTTTGCTGGTGTGGATCAGCATGGTGGCTTTGTCCATCTCGCCAGCCAGCAGATCGGGCAGCGCCGTGACCGAGCGGGCGATGCAGTCCTCGATGGCCGTTCGGTGCTCTGGCGAGGGCTTTTTCAATACCCAGTTGATGACTTCTGACTTCGCGCCCGGGTGGCCGACGCCGATGCGCAGGCGCCAGTAGTCGTCGGTGCCGAGCTTTGCATGAATATCGCGCAGACCATTGTGGCCGGCGTGGCTGCCCCCGAACTTGAGCTTGACCTGGCCCGGCACGATGTCCAGCTCGTCGTGCGCCACCAGAATTTCATCGGGCTGGATCTTGAAGAATCGCGCCAGTGCTGCCACCGACTTGCCCGACTCGTTCATCCAGGTCTGCGGCTCCAGCAGCCAGACGGTCTGGCCTTTGACGGTGGTGCGTGCCATCAGGCCGTGATAACCCTTGTCCATGGTCAGGCCGAGCTTGAGCTCGCGCGCGACTGCGTCAATCCACCAGAAGCCGGCGTTGTGCCGGGTGGCCTCGTATTCGGGGCCCGGGTTACCCAGACCGACAAACAGTTTGATCATTCGCGGATTATCAGTGCTTCGCAACGAGGTAGCCCGCGCGGTCGGGGCACCAAAAAAAACGGCCCACCGAAGTGGGCCGTTGACGCTGGGCCAGAAGGCTTATTTCTTGGCGGCAGGTGCTTTGGCAGCAGGCGTCTTGGCAGCCGGCGCAGCCTTGCCTGCAGCGGCCGGGGCAGCAGCGGCTTCGGCAGCGGGGGCGGCTTCGGCAGCGTCAGCGCCAGCCACCATCACCACCGACACCACCACCGGGTTGGCCTTGCCGTGGGTCACGGCGGTCACACCCTTGGGCAGTTTGATGTCGGACAGGTGCAGGGACGCGCCCTTCTTCAGACCGCTCAGGTCCACGGCGATGAACTCGGGCAGATCGGCCGGGAGGCACAGCACTTCGATTTCGGTCAGCACATGGTTGGCGATGCAGCCGTCGGTCTTCACCGCAGGCGAATTCTCGTCACCGCTGAAGTGGAAGGGCACCTTCATGTGCAGCTTGGTATTGGCATCCACGCGCTGGAAGTCGATGTGCAGCACCAGGGGCTTGAAGGGGTGCATCTGCACGTCGCGCAGCAGCACCTTGTTGCTCTTGCCGTCCACTTCCATGTCCAGGATGGACGAGTGGAAGGCTTCCTTCTTCAGGGCGTGCCACAGCGCGTTGTGGTCGAGTTCGACCAGCTGCGGCTCCACCGTGCCACCGTAGACGATACCGGGCGTGCGGCCCGTGTTGCGGAGACGGCGGCTCGCACCCGTGCCCTGCTTGGCGCGCTCAAAAGCGACGAATTTCATAGTTCACTCCATAAAGAGTCCACCGCGACCAGTGAGACTCCGTTTCAACAAAGGTCCGCGGCGGATTTGCACGCAGACCACCTTTTTGCCCGGGAATCAGAACAGATCGTCCTGGTCCGAGAACAAACTCATGACCGACTCGCCCTTGGCGATGCGGTGGATCGTTTCTGCAATCAGCGGCGCCACGTTCACCTGACGGATCTTGGGGCAGCCGGTGGCGGCGGGGCTCAGCGGGATGGTGTTGGTCACCACCACCTCGTCCAGGGCCGTGCCCTTGGACAGGCGTTCGATGGCCGGACCCGAGAAGATCGCGTGCGTGCAGTAGGCGTACACCTTCTTGGCGCCGCGCTCCTTCAGAACCTCGGCGGCCTTCACCAGCGTGCCGGCGGTGTCGATCATGTCATCCATGATCACGCAGTTGCGGCCTTCGATCTCGCCGATCACGTGCATCACTTCACTCACATTGGCGCGCGGGCGGCGTTTGTCGATGATGGCCAGATCGCAGCCCAGCTGCTTGGCCAGCGCGCGGGCGCGCACCACACCACCGACATCGGGCGAGACCACGATCAGGTCCTCGTACTTCTTCAGGCGAAGATCGCCCAGCAGCACCGGCGAGGCGTAGATGTTGTCCACGGGGATGTCGAAGAAGCCCTGGATCTGGTCGGCGTGCAGGTCCATGGTCAGCACGCGGGCCACGCCCACGGTCTGCAGCATATTGGCGACCACCTTGGCCGTGATGGGCACGCGGGTGGAGCGGGGGCGGCGGTCCTGGCGTGCGTAGCCGAAGTAAGGGATGACGGCACTGATGCGCTCGGCCGAAGCGCGTTTGAGCGCGTCGACCATGATGAGCAGTTCCATCAGCGAGTCATTGGTCGGCGCACAGGTGGACTGCACAACGAAGACGTCGCGGGCGCGCACGTTTTGGTTGATCTCGACCGTCACCTCGCCGTCGGAGAAGCGGCCCACCGTGGCGGAGCCCAGCGAGATGCCGAGGTGCTTGGCGATGTCCGCGGCCAATGCCGGATTGGCATTGCCAGTGAAGAGCATGAAATCGGGGGGTGGAGCGACCTGCATGAACGATCCAGCGATGAGTGACTAGTGACCCAGAAAAATTTGGCAGGGGAGGAAGGACTCGAACCCTCGCATGCTGGAATCAAAATCCAGTGCCTTTACCAACTTGGCGACTCCCCTACACAGGTCGAAAGCTGCGAGCAGCTTTCGACCGACTAACTGCTATCGCTGGTGGCCCACCCGCTAAGCGGGTGAATTTCCAGGCTGCTGCACAAACTGACCTCCATCATGTCCGGCGCCTGCGGAACACGCATGTCGGGCGGTGCCCACGCAAAAACGGCACTTCCAGAGCCTGTCATTCGTCCTGCAAGTCCCAGGCTGGCGAGCCAATCCAGAGCTTGCGTGACACCCGGGCAGAGCCGCTGGGCGACAGGCTGCAGGTCGTTGCGGGCCTCTTTCAGAAAAGCCTGGGGGTCTGCAGCAAAGCCTGAAATTGTAGCAGGAATACTGTCGCGCTTCAATGCCGGGTCTGAAAAAATCGAATGGGTTTCCAGCCCGGCCTGCGGCTTGACCACAAGCACCTGGCGGCGCGGCAGCTCGACCGGCGTGATGGACTCGCCGACGCCCTCGACCCAGGCGTTGTGGCCGCGCAGGAAGAAAGGCAGGTCGGCGCCCAGTTTCAGGCCTATGGTGCACAGCTGCTCCAGGCTGAGTCCGAGCTGCCACAGGCGGTTGAGCGCGAGCAGGGTTGATGCGGCGTCCGACGAGCCGCCACCCATGCCGGCCTGGGCGGGCAGGCGTTTTTCGACGGCGATGTGAGCGCCGTGGGTCGTGCCCGTGGCGGCCTGCAGGGCCCGCGCGGCCCGCAGGATCAAGTCATCGGCCGGCAGCGCCGTCAGCAGATCTTCGCGGCTGAGCTGGCTCTGGCCGCGTCGTTCGAAATGCAGCGTGTCGGCCCAGTCGATCAGCATGAAGACGGACTGCAGCAGGTGGTAGCCGTCAGCGCGCCGGCCCGTGATGTGCAGAAAGAGGTTGAGCTTGGCCGGGGCCGGGATGTCGTGGAGCGACTGCATGCCCTGGATTATCGCGGGCGGGCCACGGCGGTGTTTTGCACACCTAGGGCTCGATGATGAGTCGCAGTTCGGCAGCCGGGGCGGGCTGGCTTCGGCGGGCGACCACGCGGCCGGCGTCCAGTTGCGTCAGGTCGGCCTGCCAGCCCTCGGCGGTGGCCGGGCGGCCCTGCAGCCACTCGAAGAGCGCCGCGATGGGGAGGGCCGTGCCAGTGGCTTCGGTGGCCAGGTCGTCCAGACTGTCGAAGGCGCGGGTCTGGCCGTTGCTGCTCAGCAGCGCCAGTTGGGGGCTCCAGCGCAGCCGTGCCAGTGTGGTGCCCAGGGGGGTGGACAGCATCAATTCACCGGCGCGTGGCTGACCGCTGAGCTCGAAGCTGGCAAAGAAAGACGTCGGCTCCGGGCTGTTGTCCACCCTGAGCGCCAGTCGGCCGCGCCAGTAGGCCTCAGCCTGACCGTCGGCACCGGGCATCCTGACGATCGGCTGGGCGCAGCCGGTCAGCAGGGCCGCTGCCGTGCAGAGCAGGCCGCCCGCGAGCATGCGCCGAGTGGGTTTCACGGCTTGACGCGCAGGCGTTTGAGCGTTTCGACCAGGGTCTCGTTGGCGGCGTTGAGTTGCAGGCCTTCACGCCAGACACTCAAGGCCTGCTCGCGCTGGCCCATGCTCCAGAGCACTTCGCCCAGGTGGGCGGCGATCTCGGCGTCGGGGCGGGCGCGATAGGCCTTCTGCAGCACGCGCAGGGCTTCGGCCTTGTTGCCTTCGCGAAACTCGACCCAGCCCAGGCTGTCGCTGATGAAGGGATCGTCAGGGGCGAACTCGAGCGCCTTGAGGATGAGCTGGCGCGCTTCTACCAGGCGCACATTGCGATCGGCGAAAGAGTAGCCCAGCGCGTTGTAGGCGTGGTGGTATTCGGGCTTTTCGGCAATGATCCGGCGCAGCAGGCGCTCCATCTCCTCGGGTCGGCCCAGCTTCTCGGCCAGCGTGGCCTGGTCGTACAGCAGGTCGTAGTCCTTGGGGTCGCGCTGGGTGGCCTGGGCCAGCAACTCGTAGGCCTGCGAATACAGCTTGTTGTCGCGCAGCAACTGGATCTCGCTGGAAAGTTTTACGCGCGCGTCGGCAGGCGTTCTTTCGGGCAAGTTGCGAATCAGTTCGCGTGCCTCGTCAATCCGGCCCTGACGCGCCAGAATGCCGGCTCGGCGGCTCTGCGTGCGCACCATGTCTTCCGGACTGCTGATCTTGCCCAGCCAGCTCTCTGCCAGTTTGTAGTCCTTGCGCTGTTCAGCAATATGGGCCAGGGACAGGTAGGCCTGGGCCAGTGCTCGGCTGGGTTCCTCCACCCCGCTTGCGCCACGGCGCGACTGCATCAGGTCCAGAAACTGGTTGAGGGAGCGCTCGGCCAGGTCGAGCCGGTTGTCCTGCAGCTCCAGGGTGCCGCGGATCAGCCAGGCTTCGGCGTAATCGGGCTTCTCGGTGGTAACGATCTGGACCTGGCTGCCGGCTTCGGCGTAACGCTGGGCATCGAGCAGTGCGCGGCCATAAGCCAGGCGCACTTCCACCAAAGGCCGACCTTCCATGTATTTGCGGACGATGGCCTCTGCCCCGGCTTGCTGGGGAGACATCAGCGCCAGGGCGAGCAGCACCGGCCCCTCGGCGCGCGGATCCTGAACCTGACCGCGCCGTGCGGCTTCCAGCGCACCGGCCTCGTTGCCGCTTTCCAGGCGCATGCGGCCGATGGCGCTCCAGGCGGCTGCGCCCATGCCGTTTTTCAAATGCTCGGCCAGAGCCTGCTCCAGCATCTCGGCGGCGAGCTTCTTGTCGCTGCTTCGCGCGAAGTAACGTGGCAAGGTGATGATGGTGAGCGCGCGATCTTTGGCCTCGGCGAAGGCGACTTCGCGCCTGAGCGGCTCCACCGTTTCGGTCAGACGGTTCAGGCCGATCAGGATCTGCAACACGTAGCGGTTGGCATCGCGCGAACCGGGTTGAGCCTGCTTCCAGGCTTGTGCCGCCTGAAGTGCCGAATCGCCGGCACGCGACTGTAGGGCAATGTCGATGGAGCGCTGGTACAACCGCGCATCGTTGGTTTTGCGCGCCGCATCTAGGATCAGGGAATAACCCACGCCGGCTTCGCCGCGTTGCGTGCTGAATTCACCCACCAGCAACTGGTAGAAGAGCTCACCATCGAGTACCGAACTGGCGGGCGGGGTGACGGGGGCCGAGCCCGGCTGTTGCGCATGGACCGACAGGGCGGCCGTCAACAGCAGGGGAAGCAGACGTAGGCGTGGGAACATCGAACCATAATAATCCAAGCCAGCTATTCCCCTGCCCGCCTACTGCCATGCCCGAATTGCCCGAAGTCGAAGCCACGCGCCTGAGTTTTGCCGATCGCATCGCCGGTGCCGGTATCGCGTCGGCCTGGTGCGGCAAGCCCCTGCGTTGGCCGCTGGGTTTGCCGGTGAGCCGGCTGGCAGGGCGCACCGTGCAGGGGGTGCGCCGGCGCGGCAAATACCTGTTGCTCGATCTGGACCAGGGCTTGCTGCTCTTGCACCTGGGCATGTCCGGGAGCCTGAGCTTTGGCGCCGGCCTGCCGCCGCGCGGCGTGCACGATCACTTTGAACTCGCCACCAGTCGAGGCACCTTGCGCTTGAACGACCCGCGCCGCTTCGGCGCCGTGGTCTGGGTGCCGGACGAGGACGCGCCGTTGGCGCGCAAGCTGCTGGGCGGGCTGGGCGTGGAGCCGCTGTCCGACGATTTCGATGCAGCGCGCTTCCACGCCGCCCTCAAGTCGCGCAAGGCCGCGATCAAGCAGGTGCTGCTGGCTGGCGACGTGGTGGTGGGCGTCGGCAATATCTATGCATCCGAGGCCTTGTTCCTGGCCGGCATCCGACCCACATTGAGCGCCACCCGCCTGAGCCGGCCGAGGGCGCAAAAGCTGCACGCGGCCATCCGCCAGGTCCTGGGACGGGCACTGGCTGCGGGCGGGACCACCCTGCGGAACTACTCCAATGCCGTGGGCGAGCGCGGCAACTTCCAGTTCGAGGCCATGGTCTATGGCCGCCAGGATTTGCCCTGCCGGCTCTGTGGCACGCCGGTCAAGGCCATACGGCAGGGACAACGTGCGACATTTTTCTGTCCCAGCTGCCAGAAAACATGAAAAATCGCCGATAAGTCGGTGTTATATTGGAAAATCCGACCTGAACATTCATCAGGCGAGGGGGATACCTTGGCGACGTCTTTCAACGAACAATTCGATCAGCATGGCACGTGGCGACGTGAGTTCGCCCTGCGCCTGAAGCTGCTGGGCGAATGGATGAAAGACCATGACCTGCTTGACGCAGCGGTCGAGGAGCGCCTGCACCGTCTGGAAATTCAGGTCCGTGCGGACAAGGTCATGGTGGCCTTCGTCGCCGAGTTCTCGCGCGGCAAGTCCGAACTGATCAACGCCATCTTCTTCGCCGGCTATGGCCGACGCATCATGCCGGCGAGTGCCGGGCGCACCACCATGTGCCCGACCGAGATGGGCTACGACGCCGAGGTGCCTCCCTGCTTGCGTCTGCTGCCCATCGAGACCCGCCTGCAGCCGCAGGCTCTGATGGAGTGGCGCATGGTCCCCGAGAAGTGGACCCGCGTCGATCTTGACGTCAACGACCCCCAACAGCTGGCCTTGGCACTGGAAAAAGTCTCCGAAACCCGCCGCGTGACTCTGGAAGAAGCACGCGCCCTGGGTTTCTGGAGCAGCCAGTCCCCGAATGACAGCCCGCTCATGGACGCGCAGGGCAAGGTCGAGGTGCCCAAGTGGCGCCATGCCCTCATCAACATCGCCCACCCCCTGCTCAAGCAGGGTCTGGTCATCCTGGACACCCCGGGCCTCAATGCCATTGGCGCCGAACCCGAGCTGACGGTCAGTCTGGTGCCTCAGGCGCATGCCGTGGTCTTCATCCTGGGGGCTGACACCGGGGTGACCAAGTCCGATCTCGAGATCTGGCGCGAACACCTGATCACCGAGTCTTCCGCTGGCACCGATACGCGTCTGGTGGTCCTCAACAAGATCGACTCGCTGTGGGACGCGCTGAGCTCGCCGGCCCAGATCCAGATGCAGATCGATCGGCAGCGTGCCACCACCGCTGAAATCCTGGGCATTTCCCGCGAGCAGGTCCTGCCGGTCTCGGCCCAGAAGGGCCTGGTTGCCAAGGTCACCGACGACGCCAAGCTCCTGCAGGCCAGTTGCCTGCCTTCCGTGGAAGAGGCGCTGGCCCAGCGCATCATGGGCCAGCGCCAGCGCATTCTCGGCGCGGCTGTGGCGGGTGGCATCTCCGACCTGCAGATCGAAGTGGGCCGGGTGCTCAACATCCGCCGCCGCGACCTCGACGAGCAGATGCTCGAACTCAAGGGACTGCAGGGCAAGAATGCGGCAGTGATCAAGCACATGCGGCTGCGCATTTCGCAGGAGCAGTCCGAATTCGACCGCGCCGGCGCCAAGATCCATGCCGTGCGCTCGGTGCATCTCAAGCTGCTGCGTGATGTGTTTGCACTGCTGAGCACCAAGAGCCTGCGCGCCGAGATGAACCAGCTCATGCAGTCGCTGCTGCAGACCGGTCTCAAGCTCGGCGTCAAGAAATCCTACGGCGACACCTTTGATCGCCTGCGCGAAAATCTGCGTCGTGTGCAGTCGCTCATGGGTGAGATCCAGATCATGCTGGCCACCTCCTTCAAGCAGCTCAATGCCGAGCAGGGCTTCTCGCTCCAGCCGCCCGCCGTGCCGTCGCTGCAGGCCTACATCGATAACCTGGACCAGGTCGAGCGGGGTCACCTGCAGTATCTGGGCCTGGGCAATGCCTTCCGTCTGGCCCAGCCCGAGTTCGCGGACCGGCTGGTGCGTGCCCTGGCCACGCGTTTGCGCGGTGTCTACCAGTCGGCCCTGGGTGATGTGGAGTTGTGGAGCAAGTCCGCCGCGGCCCAACTCGATGCCCAGTTGCGCGAGCGGCGCCGCAACTTCAGCCGCCGGATCGAGGCGATCGACCGCATCCAGCAGGCAGCGGGTGGTCTGGACGAGCGCATCGCGGAAATCAATGAACAGTTCCGTGCCTTGGCCCAGCTCGATGCCAAGCTGCTGGAACTTACCGCCTACCTGATCCGCGCGCAGGACGTCACCAAGCCCAGGGATACGGTCGCCGCCGAACTGCTGGTTTCGTGAGCCGGCCATTGCGCCCGACCTCCAGCCCGACGCTGGTCGTGCCGGCCGATTGGGACGCGCGGGTGCTGCGTTGGCAGGCCCGGCATGGCCGCAAAGGCCTTCCGTGGCAGGGTACGCAGGATCCCTACCGCGTCTGGCTTTCCGAGATCATGCTGCAGCAGACCCAGGTGGTCACGGTGCGCGACTATTACGCACGTTTCCTGCAGCGTTGCCCCGATGTGCGGGCCCTGGCGAGCGCGACCCTCGACGACGTGCTGGCCTTGTGGAGCGGCCTGGGTTACTACAGCCGCGCGCGCAACCTGCATGCCTGTGCCGTTCAGGTGATGCAGGCGCATGGTGGCGAGTTTCCCCGCACGTCAGCGCAGCTGCAGACGCTGCCGGGCATCGGCCCGTCCACGGCCGCCGCCATCGCGTCGATCTGCTACGGCGAGCGGGTGGCCATCCTGGATGGCAACGTCAAGCGCGTGCTCACGCGCGCCCTGGGCTTCGCTGCCGATCTGGCGGTAAGTGCCAACGAGCGCGCCCTCTGGGCTCGGGCGACCGAACTGTTGCCGCAGCGCGACCTGGCGCGCGCCATGCCGCGCTACACGCAGGCCGTGATGGATCTGGGTGCCACGGTGTGTCTTGCGCGCAAGCCCCTGTGTGAGGCCTGCCCAGTGAAGGACATCTGCGCGGCGCGACGTGAGGGCCAGCCGGAACGCTATCCAGTCAAGACGCGCAAGCTCAAGCGCAGCGCGCAGTCGCTCTGGCTTTTGTGGGGGCAGACCCGTGACGGTGCCGTCTGGATGCGGCGGCGGCCCACGCCAGGGGTCTGGGCTGGCCTGTACTGCCTGGAACTGTTCGACTGTTACGAAGCCTTGAGGCTGGCCGTTCCAGAGCCCTGCCGGGATCGTCTTCAGGAGCTGCCGCCCTTCACCCATGTGCTGACGCACAAGGATCTGCATCTGCATCCGGTCAGGGTGCAATTGCCGGCGCGCACGAGGCTTTCGACAAACGGGGGCTGGCAGGCGGCAGATGCCTGGCCGGCTCTGGGTCTGCCCGCGCCGGTGCGCAAGCTCTTGCATCAGGGCTGACCCCGGCTGGATCAGCCGCCGATCTCGCGGTGGCGGCGCAGTGTGGCCCAGCGCGTGGCAAAACGCCGCGCCAGCTCCTCCACCAGATAGACCGAGCGGTGCTGGCCGCCGGTGCAGCCGATGGCCACCGTCACGTAACTGCGGTGGTTCTGCGACATGGCGTCGAGCCAGTGCGTCAGAAAAGCCTCAATGTGTTGCAGCATCAGACCGGCCTCGGGCTGCGCGCGCAGGAAGGACGCCACCGGCTCGTCGCGGCCGGTCAGCGGGCGCAACTCGGGTTCGTAATGCGGGTTGGGCAGCATGCGCACGTCGAACACGTAATCCGCGTCGACCGGGATGCCCCGCTTGTACGCGAAGGACTCGAAGACCAGGGTGAGTTGGCTGCCGGGCAGCTGGATCACTTCCTTGATGTAACCCTGCAGCTGCGAAGGGCGGATCAGGCTGGTGTCGATCACGTGGGCCTGTTCGCGCAGGGCCCCCAGCAGCTCACGTTCGAGTTCGATGGCCTCCACCAGCACGCGGTTGAGATCGGCACCTTCGTGCATGGCCTGCGACAGCGGGTGTTTGCGTCGGGTCTCGGAGTAACGCCGCACCAGGGTGTCGGTGGCAGCGTCAAGGAACAAGGGCCGGATCGTGATGCCCTGCTGTCGCAATGTGGCCAGCAGGGCCGGCACCTGGGGCAGGGAGCTGGCGCTGCGCACATCCATGGCAATGGCGACGCGGCTTGCCTGGTGCTGCTGCTCCAGCGTCACGAAAGGCAGCAGCAGCTCGGGCGGCAGGTTGTCCACGCAGTAATAACCGGCGTCTTCCAGCGCGTTGAGCGCCACCGACTTGCCGGAGCCGGACATGCCGGTGATGAGGACGATTTCCATGGCCATGGCCTTGCGTCCGTCCCGTTCAGCTGCCGGACTGCAGCATTTCCTTGGCGTGGGCCATCGTGGTACTGGACAGGCGTTCGCCTCCCAGCATGCGTGCGATCTCGGCGACGCGGGCCTCGCCCTGCACCGGTGTCACCGTGCTCAGCGTCACTGCGCCCTGGCGCTGCTTGGCTACCACCAGGTGGTGGTCGGCGCAGGCCGCGACCTGCGGCAGGTGCGTCACGGCCATGACCTGGCGGTCGCGGCCCAGCTGTTTCATGAGGCGTCCCACAGTCTCGGCCACGGCGCCGCCGACGCCGGCATCCACCTCGTCGAAGATCAGGGTCTGGGCCGTGCCCAACTGGCTGGTGGTGACGGCAATGGCCAGAGCGATGCGCGAGAGCTCGCCCCCCGAAGCCACCTTGCCCACCGGGCGCGGCGTGCTGCCGGCATGCCCGGCGACCAGGAAGCCCACCTCTTCCAGGCCGCTTTGCAGGGGGTGTTCTGCCTTGTGCAGCGCCACCTCAAAACGGCCACCCTGCATGCCCAGGCCCTGCATGGACAGGGTGATGGCCTGGGCGAGTTGGGGCGCCGCCTTGGCGCGGGCCTTGGACACCACCTGGGCCACCTTCATGTAGGCAGCGGAAGCTTGCTGCTCGGCTGCCTCCAGGCTGGCCAGGTCGGCCGCGGCATCGAGCCTGGTCAGCTCTTCGCGCCAGCTGGCCAGCGTGCCAGCCAATTCCTCTGGGGGGCGCTTGTAACGGCGCGCCAGCGACATCCAGGAGGTCATCCGCGTGTCCAGCTCGGCCAGGCGTTCCGGGTCCAGGTCGGTGCGGCGCAAGTAGGTGCGCAGGCTGTGCACGCTGTCTTCCACCTGCGCCAGGCTGGAGTTCAAGACCTCCACCAGCGATCTGAATTCAGGCTCAAGATGCTCCTGATTCTGTAGCATCTGGCGTGCGCCGCCCAGCGCGTGCGAGGCGCCCCCGTCCTCGCCTTCGAGCGCGTCGAGCGCGCCCTGGGCAGCATCCAGCAGGGCCTGGGCATGGGCCAGGCGACTGTGGTCGGTGTTGAGGGTTTCCCATTCGCCGGCCAGAGGCGCGAGCTTTTCAAGTTCGCCGATCTGCCAGCCCAGGCGTTCGCGCTCGCGCTGCAAGGTGTCCTGGGCCTTGCGGGCTTCCTCCAGTGTGGTCTGGGTCTCACGCCATTGCAACCAGCTCTGGGTGAGGGCGCTGGTGTCGAGCTGGGCATAGGCGTCGAGGAGGCCGCGCACGGCCTCGGCTCGCGTCAGGCTCTGCCAGGCATGCTGGCCGTGGATGTCGAAAAGACGCTCGCCCAACTCACGCAGCTGGGTCGCGGTGGCCGGGCTGCCGTTGATCCAGGCGCGGCTTTTGCCTTGCGTGTCCACGGTGCGCCGCAGCAGCAAGGTGAAGCCGGGGTCGAACCCCGGGTCGAAGCCGGCTTCCTGCAGCCAGCCGAGCAGGGCCGTGCATTCGCCGAACTCGGCGCTCACATCGGTGCGGCCGGCTCCTTCGCGGATCAGTCCGGTGTCGGAACGGGCGCCTGTGACGAGCTGCAGGGCGTCGATCAGGATGGACTTGCCGGCACCGGTTTCGCCGGTCAGCACGCTGAAGCCGCTCTCGAGTTCGAGCTCAAGCTCGCTGATGATGACGAAATCCCGCAGGACGATGCGCTTGAGGCTCATGAACTCGTGATCCCTTCGTTCCAGTGCAGCTTCTGCCGCAGGGTGTCGAAATAGCTCCAGCCGCGCGGGTGCAGGAAACGCACGCTGTGTTCCGAGCGGCGCACGATGATGCGGTCGCCGTGGTGCAGTGCGGACAGGGACTGCATGTCGAAGTTGGCAATGGCTTCGCGGTCCGAGGCGATCTCGATGGCCACCTCGGACTGGCTGGACAGCACGATGGGGCGGTTGGAGAGGGTGTGCGGCGCGATCGGCGCCAGCACCCAGCCGGCGATCGCCGGGTGCAGGATGGGGCCGCCCGCCGACAGCGAGTACGCCGTGGAGCCGGTCGGGCTGGCGATGATCAGGCCGTCGGCGCGCTGGTTGGCCACGAAGTGCCCGTCCACCTCGACGCGCAGTTCCACCATGCCTGCGGAGTTGCCGCGGTGCACCACCACATCGTTCATGGCCAGGGTATCGAATACGCAGTTGCCCTGGCGCAGCACGCGGGCGTGCATGAGCTGGCGCTTTTCCTCTTCGTATTCGCCTTGCAGCATGGGCGGCAACACGGTCTCGAAGCTGCCGAAGGGGATGTCGGTCATGAAACCCAGGCGACCGTGGTTGATGCCGATCAGCGGCACGCCGGAGCTGGCCAGCTTGCGGCCGATGCCCAGCATGGTGCCGTCGCCGCCCACCACCAGGCCCAGGTCACACTGCTGGCCGATGGCGGTCAGGTCCCGCACCGGGTAGCCGTCCAGACCAGTATTGGTGGCAGTCTGCTCCTCCACCACCACGGCGCAACCCTGCGACTGCAGGAAGGCAGCGATGTCGGACAGCGCCGGGTGCGCGCGGCTGCCCGAGCTGCCGCCCGCGACAGTCTGGTATTTGCCGATCAGGGCCACCTGGCGGAATCTGGAGTTCATTCTCAAATTACATCATTAAAATGATCCCATGCTCGATGACCGCGCGAAGTTGTTGCTCAAAACGCTGGTGGAACGCTACATTGCCGAAGGGCAACCCGTTGGCTCGCGTACGCTCTCGCGTGCTTCAGGTCTGGAGCTGTCCCCGGCGACCATCCGCAATGTGATGTCCGACCTGGAGGAACTGGGCCTGATTGCCAGCCCCCACACCTCGGCCGGGCGCGTACCCACCGCGCGTGGTTATCGTCTCTTCGTCGACACCATGCTCACCGCCCAGCGCGGGCAGATCACCGCGCCCAGTCTGACGCCCGACGAGCCGCAGAAGGTCATCTCCAGCGCTGCCAATCTGCTGTCCTCGTTGTCGCAGTTCGTCGGCGTGGTCATGTCGCCGCGCCGATCTTCGGTGTTTCGCCACATCGAATTCCTGCGTCTGGGGGAGCGGCGCATCCTGGTCATCCTGGTCTCGCCCGAAGGCGATGTGCAGAACCGCGTCATCTTCACCGAGACCGACTATTCGCTCTCGCAGCTGGTGGAAGCGTCCAACTACCTCAATGCCCACTACATGGGCCTGACGCTGGAGCAGGTGCGCGAGCGCCTGCAGGGCGAGGTCGACATGCTGCGCGGCGAGATAGCCAAGCTGATGCAGACCGCGGTGACCGTGGGCACCGAAGCCATGACGCAGCCGCAGGACGAGGTGGTGATCTCCGGCGAGCGTAACCTGCTGGCTGTCTCCGATTTCTCCAGCGACATGAGTCACCTGCGCCGGGCGTTCGACCTGTTCGAGCAGAAGGCGCAGCTCATGCGCCTGCTGGACTTCGCCGGCCAGGCTGAGGGCGTGCGCATCTTCATTGGCGGCGAAAGCCAGGTGGTGCCCTTCGAAGAGCTCTCCGTGGTCAGCGCCCCCTACGAGGTGGATGGCCAGGTGGTGGGCACACTGGGCGTGATCGGCCCCACGCGCATGCCGTATGAGCGCATGATCCAAATCGTGGACATCACGTCCAAGCTGCTGGGCAACGCCCTGAGCCACCAAAAGTAGTCCCGCGGAGGCTGTGCGTACCGATGGGGAGCGTGGGCGGGCCTCTGGCTCTTACAATCACGCCTTCGGTTGGGGCGTTAGCTCAGTTGGTTAGAGCAGGGGACTCATAATCCCTTGGTCGCTGGTTCGAGCCCAGCACGCCCTACCATTTCATCTGGCCTGGCGGCCTTCACTGCTTGCGACGGATCACCGTGGCGCGCTTCTCGTCTTCCTTGTAGTAATAGCCGCGCTCCTGGTTGCGCCAGGTGCCCAGCCACAGCATGTTCAGCGAGATGGCGTCGTGATCCTTGTCCGAGAAGGGGCGGTCGTAGGTGGTCACCACGCCGCGGTAGATGCCACTCGGGTTCTCCAGCGCTTTCTTCATGGCCGGACCGGAGAAGTCGCCGCGCGAGTCGAACATGGCGCGCACCAGCAGGTTGACGGCGTCGTAGGTCTGCGCGGCTGACATCATGGAGCCGATCGGTTGCTCTTTCTTGACCTTGCTGTAGTTACGCAGGAAAGTGCTGTTGCGTTCCAGGAAGATGTTAGGCAATACGGTTTGCACCATCATCGCGCCCTCTACCTTGCCCCCCGAGCTGTTGAAGGCGGAGGCATGCGACAGGCCCCAGGGGCCGAACTGCGGCACCTTCCAGCCTGCTGCAACGCGGGCGGCAGAGAGCACGCCCTGTTCAGGGCCGACCGTCCAGCCGATCAAGGAGTCGGCGCCCGAGTTACGCAGCTCCTTCATCTCCTCTTCCAGCGACTTCACGCCCACCTTGAAACGCACCACGGCCTGGGGTTTGAGGCCCGCACGGCCCAGTGCGGCTTCCAGGTCCTTCAGGCCCGCATCGCCATAGCCGGATGTGTCCACCAGCAGGGCCACCTTGGTCAGGCCGCGCTTGACGACTTCGTCCACCAGGAACTGGGTCTGGTATTGGTCCGGGGCCGCGGTGCGGAAGATGAAGCTCTGGGCGGCGGGGTATTTGGCGGTGATGGCCGTGCCCGTGGCACAGGGCACGATCAGGGGATGCTGGTTGTTCTGGAAGACGTCCAGCGCCCTCATGGCCACGCCACTGTTGCAAAAGCCGATGGTGGCCACCACCTTTTCCTTGAGTACCAGGTCCTGGGCGTGCTTGAGCCCGATGTCGTTGTTGGCTTCGTCGTCGCGCACCACCAGTTCAAGCGGCCGGCCGAGATAGCCCCCGACCTGGTTGATTTCGCTGACAGCCACCTGTGCGCCGATCAGGGCGCTGTTGCCCATGTCGGCAGAACCGCCGGTGAGAGGAAAGATGATGCCGAGGCGGATGGGCTGGGCCGCTGCAGTCTGAGCCTGCAGCGGGGCGCTACCCAGGCTCAGACCGATGAAAGCGAGAAGGCCTGCCAGACGGGTTGCATGCATTGTCTTGTCTCCGTGATTGCTTTGGCGGTAGGATAATCTATCTTGAAGCGGCAAAGTGCAAGGGTTGCCTGATACAGACAGCCCTGTCCGGTCATCGCGACGGTTTGCCCTTCGCCCCGCGGGCCCGGTTCCGGATGGCGGGACGATATCAGAAAGTCATGCTATCATCGCTTTCTTAGCGGCTGTAGCTCAGTTGGATAGAGTACTTGGCTACGAACCAAGGGGTCGTGGGTTCAATTCCTGCCAGCCGCACCAGAATCTCGGTTCTAGAAAACGCCTTAGAGGTTAACGCCTCTAGGGCGTTTTTCTTTGTCCTGGCAATTTTTGGGGGGCTGCCAGGTCTGTGTCGTGACCTCGTGGAGCGGGTTCTGAGCACCGGTCCTAAGGCGGGGACAAGGTTTCCAGGAAAGAGACGAGGTCCTGGATCTCCTGCGGTGTCAGATGCAGGGGCTCCGAGAAGAAAGTCGATGCAGGGGGCCTGGCCGTGATGTCCAGGTCATTGTGCGCGTGGGGCGAGGCCATGGCGATGCGGACCTCGTCCAGCGTCGAATAGTGTTGCACGACCTCGGGCAGCGACGACAGGCTGCCGTTGTGCATGTAGGGGGCGGTTTTGCTGAGGCCCCGAAGGCCAGGCACGCGAAACAGCCCCAGCATGTCCACGCCTGTGCTGGCGTGGCGCGTCAGTTCGACCCGCTCACGTCGGACTCCCGCGGCATGCTCCCGCAGCGCATTGAAGCGACTGGCCAGCAGCGATTTGGCACCGTCGTATCGCCCACCATCCATCAGACCGGTGCCGGTGCGAACCGGGATGCCCACTTTGTCG
Organism: Hylemonella sp.; assembly: GCA_030695415.1. Taxonomy (GTDB): domain Bacteria; phylum Pseudomonadota; class Gammaproteobacteria; order Burkholderiales; family Burkholderiaceae_C; genus Hylemonella. Next base: position 93,635 of record JAUYQZ010000014.1, on the reverse strand, counting down.
AACTCCTGGTGGGAGAAGGTCGGTCCGCTGTGGCAGATGACGCACCTGGCCTTGCCCACGAAGAGCTTGTAGCCGCGCACGGCCTGCAGGGGATAAGGGGCGGCGGCCTGGCCATCACCGGCCAGGACGGCGTCCCGGTAGGCGTCGAAGGGTGTCCGGGGGCTGACCAGGGTTTCCTGGAAGGCCGCCAGTATCTTCGCCATATCGACAAGCAGCCCGGTCTCATCCCGGGCGGCTTGGCGTGCACCCACAACGCGCAGGTAGTCGGCCCAGAGGCCTGGGGAGGCCTTGAGGTAGCGGGGGGCCATGCGCTCCGGCCCCATCTCGTTGGCATCCAGGAAAGGCTGCAGGCTGGCAGCCCACAGGCTGTCGTTCGATCCGGCCCAGCCGAACCAGCGCTGGAAGCGCGCGTCCATGAGCGAGGGCGTGTGGCGGCGCGGCTCCCGGCCCGCCAGACTCAAAGGCGAACCGTCCGTGAAGTGGCGACCTGGCTGGTGGCAACTGGCACAACTGATCCGGGCAGAACCCGAGAGGCCCGGATCGGCGAACAGGCGCTGCCCCAGGCGGATCGCCCGGGCGTTGCCAGAGTAAGGGTTGGATGTATCGCGCTCGATCTTCGGCGGCCACGGACCGAATGAAGCCAGCATGGACAGGCTGGAGGCGTCCAGTTCGCGATCGTTGACGAGTGCAGCGGCGGCTCTGGCGGGCGGGAAGCCCGCGATCATGCCCGCGAGGCAGATCGCAGCGAGTCCTGCGATGCGGGTTCCGGGCATGGTCGCTTATCGAACGTTCGCGTCATGAACCAGGGTGTCTACACCCGACGGGGTTCTGACCACGAAGCTGAAGCGCCAGCTGCCGTGCATGTGGAACAGCAGCCCCTTGGCAGACCACGCATGGGTGCTGAGCTTGGACACGGAAGCCCTGTACAGCATCCCATGTCCGTGCGCGGGCATGGTGGCGTCCACAGCAACGTCCAGAACGGGCCGGGACGCGTCTTTCGGGCAGGCCAGCACCTCGAGCGCGAACGGCGTCCCGACCGTGATGGGGGCCGGCGTCGGCCGAAAGTGCAGCGTGTAGTCCTTGTGTTGCAGCGTGGTGTAGCCCGCCGGCACCGCCGCACAGGAGGGGGTGCCGGCGGCCGCCCCGTTGAAAAAAAGCTGACTCCCCAGCATCAGTGCCCCGGTCCACAGCAGAGGGAGCCGCCTCGCCGGGAAGCCTCGTCGTTCGTCCATCATGGAAGATTACTGAAGGTTGAGGATGTCGTGGCGGTCGGAATTGGTGGCCAGGCCCGGGACGTTGGTGCCGGACTGCACCGAGCCGCTGATCAGGTGCAGGCGATCTCCGATCACGCCACCGGCCAGGCCATGGCGTGGCAGTGGCATGGGTGCCAGGCGGCTCCAGCTGTCGGTGGCGGGGTCATACGACTCCACCGTCGTGTACGTGCCCCAGAAATCGCGGTGCCTGATTTCTCCGCCGGCCACCACGATCTTGCCGTTGTGCACGCCCCATGCGGCGGCACTGCGGGGTGTGGGCATGGGCGCTTTCAGCTGCCACTGGTCGGTGGCCGGATCGTATTCCTCGACGATATCGACGTTCAGTGCGTTCGGAATGAAGACGGAGCCGGCCCGGCCGCCCACGATGTAGATCTTGCCATTGGCGAGGCCGGCAGCAGCATGGTTTCTTGGGGTGGGCAAGGCAGAGCGCGTGGACCAGCTGTTGCTTGCGATGTCGTACACCTCATGCGTGCCGACGGAAACATTGCGGTTGGGATGGAACTTGGTGTCCTTCATCTCGAAGGGCAGCGTGGCGCCACCGATCAGGTGGATTTTCCCGTTCATCGCCACGGCATTCGCGGAACCCCGGGCCTGGGGCACGGGCGCCAAGGCGCGCCAGCTGTCATTCTTCGGGTCATATTCCCAGGCGGTGTTCAGAGGAATCCACGTGGCGGGTCCGGAATCAGGCAGCTTGTAGCCGCCGAAGGTGTAGATTTTCCCGTTGTGCTCGGTGACCGCCACGTGGTGCTGGTAGGCCGGCATGTCCTTCTTGCGGGTCCACGCATTGCTGGCCGGGTCATATTCCATGACCATGCCGATGGATTTCCAGCCCGGGGCCAGGCCACCGAACACATACATCTTGCCCCCGGCGGCGACGCCGTAGACCTCTTCAGCGCCTTGGGGAATGGGCGCGCCTTGTGTCCACCTGGACGGGGCAGACTGCGACCAGGCCGTGCCTGCGGTCAGCAGAAGTAAGGCCAGAGGCAGCAACGTTGCTGCGATGATCTTGCAGGGATTTGTCATGTGGTCTCCTTATGTGAGTGATCCTGTCCAGCAACCAGGGCACTGAGACGGCCGCCGCTTGCTATGCTGCGTAGTCTAGGAGCGATCGTTTTTCGCAAGTAGTACTGTTTTCTTATCGAAGGTATAAGATTTTGTTGTCCCTGGAAAGGGTGCGAAGAGCCGCTTGTGTCGGACAATGCCCGGTCCCCTGGATATCCCCCATGAGCAAAGCCTTTACCCGCGAAACCGAGAGCGATGACGACGACGAGGCGCAATTGCCCGCCTTGCCGGCCGGCGGCAAGAACTACATCACGCCTGCCGGCTACGCCCGGCTGCGCGCCGAATGGGTGGAGCTGATCGATAGTGAACGGCCCAAGGTGGTGGAGATCGTCCATTGGGCGGCCAGCAACGGCGACCGTTCGGAGAACGGCGACTATCTCTACGGCAAGAAGCGATTGCGCGAAATCGACCGTCGCATCCGCTTCCTGACCAAGCGCCTGGAAATTGCCGAGATCACCGACCCCAGTGTGCACCACGGCAGCGATCAGGTCTTCTTCGGCGCCACCGTCACATATGCCGACGAAGCCGGTCTGGAGCGCACCATCACCATCCTGGGTATTGACGAGGCCGACAGCCTGCAGGGCCAGGTCAGTTGGGTGGCGCCGGTGGCGCGCACCTTGCTCAAGTCCCGCGTGGGTGACGTCCTCAAGCTGGTGACGCCAGTCGGTGTGGAGGAGATCGAGGTGCTGGCGGTGCAGTACCCGGCGCCTGACCCTGCGGCCGGCGCCTAGTCGGTGCTGCGCCGTGCCTGGACCACCGAAGGGATGCGTTGCAGGTTGCGCAAGGCGGTGGCCAGGTGCTGGCGGTCGCGCACGGCGATGACAAAGCGCAGGTCGGTGGTTTCCTGGGCCGCTTCCTGGCCCATGTCGATATGGATGATGTCGGCTTCGGAGGCGGCCAGGGCCGACGCGACGCGGGCCAGCACGCCTTTGCCGTTGTTGACGGTGACCACGATGCCGGTTTCGAAAGCGCGCGCCGGCTCGTCCGACCACTCCACGCCAATGAAGCGTTCGCTGTCCTTGTTGCGCTGCCGGCGCGCCACGGAGCAGCCCTCCGTGTGCACCACCAGGCCTTCGCCGCGGCCGAGGTAACCGACGATGGTGTCGCCCGGGATGGGGCGGCAACAACTGGCGTACTGGACCGAGGCGTTCTCGCTGCCGTCCACGACAACGGTGCTGTGGCCAGACGACTCGGCGTTGAAGCGCTCACGGGTCATCAGCACGGCGTTCGGCTTTTCACCACTCTCGGCCAACAGGGTGGCCATGCGTTTGGCCACGATGCTGGCGATGCGCTTGCCCAGGCCGACGTCGACCAGCAGTTCGGAGCGGCTGCGGTTACCGGTGAAACGCAGCAGCTTGTCCCAGATGCCGGCGCGCACGACGTCGTCGTCGGTCGGGAAACGTTCGATGCCTTCGGCGCGCAGGGCTTGCAGGAGCAGTTTCTCGCCCAGGCCCTCGGACTCGGCCTGCGCCAGGGTCTTGAGGTGATGACGGATCTTGGAGCGCGCCCGCCCGGTGCGCACGAAGCTGAGCCAGGCCGGGTTGGGCGCCGAGACGGGCGCGGTGACCACCTCGACCACATCGCCGCTCTTGAGTTCTGTTCGCAGCGGCACCTGCTGGCCATTGATGCGTGCGGCCATCGTGCGGTCACCGATGTCGCTGTGAATCGCGTAGGCGAAGTCGACCACGGTCGCCCCGCGTGGCAGCGCCATGATCCTGCTTTTGGGCGTGAAGATGTAGACCGCGTCGGGGAACAGGTCCACCTTGACGTGGTCCCAGAATTCGGCGGCGTCGCGCGTCTCGTTCTGGATATCCAGCAGGGACTGCAGCCACTGGGCGCCCAGGCGTGCGGTGGTCTGGCTCTCGGGCTCATTGGCCTTGTAAAGCCAGTGTGCCGCCACGCCCGACTCAGCCACCACGTGCATGGCCTCCGTGCGGATCTGCAGCTCGATGTTCACGCCTGAGGGGCCGACCAGTGTGGTGTGCAGCGACTGGTAGCCGTTGAGCTTGGGAATGGCGATGAGGTCCTTGAACTTGCCGGGTACCGGCTTGTAGAGCTGGTGCAGGGTGCCCAAGGCCGTGTAGCAATCGGCCTGGCTGGGCACAAGAATGCGGAAGCCGTACATGTCGGTGATCTGCGCGAAACTCAGGTGCTTCTCGTCCATCTTGCGGTAGATGGAGTAAAGCGTCTTCTCCCGACCACCGATGCGAACGGGCATGCCAGCGCTTTCAAAGGCGGCTTCAACTTCCTTGCGCACCTTCTGGATCAGGTCGCGGCGGCGGCCACGGGCGCGCTCCAGCGCTTTCTCTAGGACGGCATGCCGCCAGGGATGCAAGTGGCGGAAAGACAAGTCCTGCAGTTCGCGATAGGTCTGGTTCAGGCCCAGACGGTAGGCAATGGGGGCGTAGATCTCCTGCGTTTCCGAGGCGATGCGCGCCCATTTGGCGCGCGGCACGTCGGCCAGGGTGCGCATGTTGTGGCTGCGGTCGGCCAGCTTGATGAGGATGACACGCACGTCGCGTGCCATGGCCAGCAGCATCTTGCGAAACGACTCGGCCTGGCTTTCCTCGCGCGTGTTGAACTGCAGCTTGTCCAGCTTGGTCAGGCCGTCCACCAGCTCGGCCACCGGCGAGCCGAAGCGTTCGATCAGTTCGGCCTTGCTGACGCCGCAGTCTTCCAGCGCATCGTGCAGCAGCGCGGCCATCAGGGCCTGGGCGTCGAGCTTCCACTCCGCGCACTGGGCGGCCACGGCGATCGGGTGGGTGATATAGGGCTCGCCGCTGTTGCGCAACTGGCCCAGGTGGGCCTCGTCAGCAAAGCGGTAGGCCTGGCGCACCTGCTCCAGGTCCGAGGGCGAGAGGTAGTCCAGGCGCGCTGTGAGGCCGGCAAAACTGGCTGCGGCGGCATTGGCTGCCGCCGGGCCAGCCAGTTCAGGCAGTCCGGGGGCGAGGGGCGCGGCAGAGGGTGCAGGGAGAACGGTACTCACCCCCTGAATATAAAGCCTGCGATCACTTCTGTCGCAGGCAATAAAAAAGCACCGCGAACGGTGCTTTCTTCTGAGCGGGGAGAACCCGTCAGACCGGAACCTTCTTGAGCATTTCCAGGCCGATCTTGCCTTCGGCAATCTCGCGCAGGGCGGTCACGCCCGGCTTGTTCTTGCTTTCGATCTTCGGCGCGTGACCCTGGCTGAGCATGCGTGCGCGATAGGTGGCGGCCAGCACGAGCTGGAAGCGGTTGGGGATGTGCTGAAGGCAATCTTCGACGGTGATACGGGCCATGTGTTTACTCCAGTGGACCGGGAGAATCCGGCATCAGGGCAGGCGTAGCGCCTGGAAGGTGTCGGGCCGGGCCCGGCGCTGGGCCGGATACCGGAGCCGCTGGGCGGTCACGACCATTTGAAGGTCGGCCAGCGCGCGCTCGAACAAGTCGTTGATTATAACGAAATCGAATTTCGGGGCCTGGGCCATCTCGGTGGCGGCATTTTCCAGCCGCAGGGCGATCACCTCGGCCGCGTCCTCGCCGCGCTTGACCAGACGGGCGCGCAGCTCCTCCCAACTCGGCGGCAGGATGAAGATGGTAACGGCGTCCGGGAACAGCTTCTTGATCTGCATGGCGCCCTGGTAGTCGATTTCCAGCACGATGTCGGCACCGGCCCGGATCTGGTCCTCGATGGCCTGGCGCGAGGTTCCGTAGCGGTGGCTGTGCACATGGGCCCATTCGACGAAGGCGTCGGCCTGGACCATGGCGTCGAAGGCGGCGGGCGAGACGAAGTAGTACTCGCGCCCGTTCTGCTCCTGCCCGCGCGGCGAGCGTGTGGTGTGCGAGACCGAGAGTTGCAGGCGGGGATCCTGCGCCAGCAGGGCCTTGACCAAGGTGGACTTGCCAGCCCCGCTGGGGGCGGCGATGACGTAGAGATTGCCGGGGTGTTGCATGTTGGCAGCGCGTGGCCGGGAAGGCCCTATTCTAGATTCTGGACCTGCTCGCGCATCTGCTCGATCAGCACTTTCATGTCCACCGAAATGCGGGTGAGGTCCAGCGCGGCCGACTTGGAGCCCAGGGTGTTGGCCTCGCGGTGCAATTCCTGAATGAGAAAGTCCAGGCGTTTGCCGACTTCGCCGCCTTTCTTGATCAGGCGCTCGATCTCGTCCAGGTGCGAGGCCAGGCGGGTCAACTCCTCAGCCACGTCGATGCGGATGGCGTAGGCGGTGGCTTCGGTGAGTGCCCGTTCCTGGGCAGCCTGCGGCGGCGTGGCGCCGTCAGTCAGGGCCATGGCCTCCTGCCAGCGCTCCAGGAAGCGTTGCCGCTGCTGTTCAACCAGCAGGGGCAGCATGGGGCCGGCCTGGGTGGCCAGTTGGCGCAGCTGGGCGATGTGACCCAGCAGCATCGTGGCCAGGCGCGCACCTTCGCGCGCACGGGCTTGCACCAGGGCGTCCAGCGCTTCGGTCGCCAGGGCCTGCAGGGCCGGGCCCCAGTCCTGGCCGGCGCCTTGTTCGCCGGTGGCGAGCTTGAGGATGTCGGCCACGCTCAGGCCCCGGGCTTCGGGCAACCAGGACTTCACGCTGTCTTGCAGCGTGTTGAGGCGCTGCAGCAGGCGCGGGCTGGGCTCGGCCACGTGGCCGGCCACAGTGGATTCGACGAAAGCGCGCAGTTCGACCTTGCCACGCTTGAGACGGCCCTGGACCAGTTCGCGCAGGGCGGGCTCATGCGTGCGCAGCTCCTCGGACAGGCGCAGGCTGAAGTCCAGGAAGCGGCCGTTGACGGAGCGGATTTCCAGGCCGAGGCGTGCGGGGGTGGCGGGGCTGTCGGTGCCGGTCCCTGCGCCCTGCTGGGCGCTGGCGTAGCCGGTCATGCTGTAAACTGGCATGGCAATTTCTTGATCTGTATAACGACCCCGAGAATAACCGGATTGGGCTCGGTCACCGGGTCAGCCCCACCAGAATGATGTCCAAGGTCAAACCAGCTCCCCTGTCCCCGGAGACCCAGATCGGCGGTTACCGTGTCGTCCGCAAGGTGGCGGCCGGGGGCTTTGGCGTCGTGTACCAGGCCATCGACCCGGAAGGCCAGCAGGTCGCCATCAAGGAGTACCTGCCCGCCTCCCTCGTGGCCCGCGCGCCCGGTGAACTGCTGCCCCAGGTCACGACCGAAAAACTGTCCCTCTACCGTCTCGGCCTCAAGAGCTTTTTTGAAGAAGGCCGTTCGCTGGCGCAGATCTCGCATCCCTCGGTGGTCAGCGTGCTGAACTTCTTCCGCGAGAACGAGACCGTCTACATGGTGATGAACTACCTGGAGGGGGCTTCCCTGCAGGACTTCATCATCACGGCGCGTGACCAGAAGCAGCAGAAGGTGTTCCGCGAGTCCACCATCCGCTCGCTGTTCGACGAGATCCTCCGCGGCTTGCGCATCGTGCACCAGCACAAGATGCTGCATCTGGACATCAAGCCGGCCAACATCTTCATCACTGATGACAACCGCTCGGTGCTGATCGACTTCGGCGCCGCACGCGAGGTGCTGAGCAAAGAGGGCAATTTCATCCGCCCCATGTACACGCCCGGCTTTGCCGCGCCCGAGATGTACCGGCGTGACGCCGCCATGGGCCCGTGGACTGACATTTACGCCATTGGCGCCTGCATCTACGCCTGCATGCAGGGCTATCCGCCCAACGAGGCGCCGCAACGCCTGGAGAAGGACCGCATGTCCACCGCGCTGTCGCGCTTGCGCGGCGTGTATTCCGACAATCTGATTGAGGTCGTGGAATGGACCATGGCGCTGGACCCCCTGTCGCGCCCGCAGTCGGTGTTTGCGCTGCAGAAGGAGCTCAGCCGCGAAGGTGAGCGCCGTTACACCAAGCTCAGCATGACCGAGAAGGTACGCATGCAGTTCGACACCATGGTGTCGGATACCAAGAAAAGCGTGGCGGGTGGCGTGCCCGTCAAACCGAAATGAAGTTCTCCGTTTTTCAGGTCAGTCGCAAGGGCGGGCGCGGCACCAACGAGGACCGCATGGGCTACTGCTACACACGCGATGCCGCGCTGTTCCTGTTGACCGACGGCATGGGGGGGCACCCGGAAGGCGAAGTGGCGGCCCAATTGGCACTGCAGGTGGTGGCGGCCGCTTTCCAGCAGGAAGCCAAGACGGGCATCAAGGATCCGCGGGCCTTTCTGGCGTCCTCGATCCTGCTGGCGCATCGCCAGATCCTGACCTATGCAGCCGGCAAGAACATGCTGGACACGCCGCGCACCACCTTTGTCGCTGCCCTGATCCAGGGCGACTGCGTGAGCTGGGTGCATTGTGGAGACTCGCGCCTTTACATGGTGCGCGATGGTGAGCTGCTGGCGCGCACGCGCGACCATTCCTATATGGAGCAGCGTCAGGACGAAGTTCCGCCCGGTGCCAAGACGGGCGACAAGACCAACCGCAACGTGCTCTTCACCTGCCTGGGCTCACCGGCCAACCCGGTTTTCGACGTCATGGGGCCGATCAACCTGCAGCAGGGTGACCGCATCCTGCTGTGCTCCGACGGTTTGTGGAGCGCGATGTCGGACATCGAGATCACCTATGACCTCGGTCTCAAGCCCGTGGCGCGTGCCGTGCCCGATCTGGTCGACAAGGCCTTGGAGAAGGCCGGGAGTACCAGTGACAACGTGACCGTCATCGCCATGGAGTGGGAAACCCCCGATGGCTTCGAGGAGACCCGTGGCAGCGTGTCGACCGACAGCATCAACGACGGCGTCTTTGCGTCCACGGTGCAGGCCGGCGGCGTGGAGGGCCTGGTCGAGGATCTGGACGACGAGGCGATCGAACGCTCGATCGCCGAAATCAACGAAGCCATCCGCCGCACGGCTGCCCGACGCAACAGCTGAGCGGCCCTGTGCCGGCGGCTGCTCATCCTTTCTTCCGGATCCCAGACATGAGTGCTTATTCCCGCCATGGTGGCCGCGCTGCCGATCAGTTGCGCCCGGTTCGCATCACGCGCAGCTACACCATCCACGCCGAAGGCTCGGTGCTGATCGAGTTCGGCAACACGCGCGTGTTGTGCACCGCCTCGGTGGAAGAGCGCGTGCCGCCGCACAAGAAAGGCAGCGGCGAGGGCTGGGTCACAGCTGAATACGGCATGCTGCCGCGCGCCACCCACACCCGCAGCGACCGCGAGGCCGCGCGCGGCAAGCAGACCGGGCGCACGCAGGAGATCCAGCGCCTGATCGGCCGCTCGCTGCGCGCCGTCTTCGATCTGAAGGCGCTCGGCGAGCGCACCATCACCCTGGACTGCGACGTGCTGCAGGCCGACGGCGGCACGCGCACCGCCGCCATCACCGGCGCCTTTGTCGCTGCCCAGGACGCCGTCAACACCCTGCTGGCCGCCGGCAAGCTCGCTGCCTCGCCCATCAGCGGCCACGTGGCCGCCATCTCGGTCGGCATCGTGCAGGGCACGCCGCTGCTGGACCTGGAGTACACCGAAGACGCGGCCTGCGACACCGACATGAACGTGGTGATGACAGGGGCCGGCCATTACATCGAGGTGCAGGGCACCGCCGAGGGCGCCGCCTTCAGCCGGCAGGAGATGGACCGCCTGCTGACGCTGGCCGAGAAGGGCGTCAAGGAGCTGGTCCGTCTGCAGGACGAGGCGCTGAAGTCCCGATGAAAAAAATCGTCCTCGCCTCCAACAACGCCGGCAAGCTGCGCGAGCTGCAGGAGATGCTGGCGCCCCTGGGACTGGAACTGGTGCGCCAGGGCGAGCTGAGCATCCCCGAGGCCGAGGAGCCGTTCCGCACCTTCCTGGAAAACGCACTGGCCAAGGCGCGTCACGCCGCGAAACTCAGCGGCCTGCCCGCATTGGCCGATGATGCCGGCCTGTGCGTGGACGCCTTTGGCGGCCTGCCCGGAGTGGACACAGCTTTTTACGCCACGCAGTTTGGCTATGCCAAGGGTGACGACAACAACGTCACGGCCCTGCTGGAGCAGATGAAGGGTGTGGAGAACCGGCGCGCGGCCATGGTCAGCACCCTGGTGGCCCTGCGTTCGGCCGACGACCCCGAGCCCCTGGTGGCGGTGGGTCGTGTGAGCGGCGAGGTCGCCCGTGAGCGCCTGGGTACGAACGGTTTCGGTTTTGACCCGGTCATGTTCATCCCCGAATTCGGGCAAACCTTCGCGCAGTTGCCGATCGAGGTGAAGAATGCCCACAGCCACCGCGGCCGGGCCGCCAAGGCCATGGTCGAGTTGATCCGGGAAAGATGGCTTTGAGCCTGCCCTGATGCGCGACATCCAGCACTACCTGCGCCCCGGCACGCTGCAATTGGCCAGCCTGCCGCCGCTGTCGCTCTATGTGCACCTGCCCTGGTGTCTGAAGAAGTGCCCCTACTGCGATTTCAACTCGCACGAGATGAGGGCGGGGGAGATGCCCGAGCAGCGCTACCTCGACGCCTTGGTGGCCGATCTCGATAGCGCGCTGCCGCTGATCTGGGGCCGCAGCGTACACAGCGTCTTCCTTGGCGGCGGTACGCCCAGCCTGTTCGCACCCGAGTCCATCGCCCGCCTGCTGTCCGACATCCGAGCGCGGCTCAAGCTCTCAGCCGACTGCGAGATCACCCTGGAGGCCAACCCAGGCACCTTCGAGAAGGAGCGCTTTCGCGCCTTCCGCGATGCGGGTGTGACGCGCCTGTCGGTGGGTGTACAGAGCTTCAAGGACGAGCATCTGCAGCGCATCGGTCGCGTGCATGACAGCGCCCAGGCCATCGCCGCGCTGGAAGAGGCCGCGCGCAGCTTTGACACCTGGAACCTGGACCTGATGTACGCGCTGCCTGGCCAGACCCTGGAGGGTCTGCGCCAGGAGGTCGACCAGGCGCTGGCCTTTGCGCCGCCCCACCTCTCGATCTACCACCTGACCATCGAGCCCAATACCTACTTCGCCAAGCACCCGCCTCAGATCCCCGAGGACGACACCGCCTACGCGATGCTGGACCTGATCACCGAGCGGACTGGCCTGGCGGGACTGCAGCGCTACGAGGTCTCGGCCTATGCGCGTGCCGGTCACCACTGCCGGCACAACCTCAACTACTGGCAGTACGGCGACTACCTGGGCATCGGCGCCGGCGCGCACGGCAAGCTCAGTTTCGCGCACCGCATCGTGCGCCAGGTGCGCACGCGCGAACCGCGCCTGTACATGGAGCGCGCGCTGGCGGGTAATGCCGTTGCGCAGGAGGAAGAGGTCAAGCGCAACGACCTGCCCTTTGAGTTCATGCTCAACGCGCTGCGCCTGCGCCAGGGTTTTCGGCTGGGCGAATTCAGCGAGCGCACCGGGCTGGCCATCACCGCCATCGCCCCCGCGCTGGAAGAGGCCGAGCGCAAGGGCTGGATCACGCGCGACCTGCAGCGCGTCATGCCCACGGCACGCGGCTTCGATTTCCTGAGCGATCTGCAGGCCCTGTTCCTGCCCGAGCCCGCCTGACGCCGGCTATAGTCCGTGCAGGCAAGTACAGGAGGACCGGCATGTTCTCGATCTACGGCGAAAGCGGGCGCATCTTCAAGGGCGCCATGGAAGACCTGTGGCGTATCGAAGCCCTGCGCGCGATCACGCGCACGCGCCGCCTGGAAGCCCAGCATCAGACCGATTCGGTCAGTCCCGTGGCGTCCCGCGATGCAGCGCCGCCCCGCACGCTGGCGGGAGCGGCCCTGACAGCCTATGCGCAGGCCAGTGGCGGCCCGCCGACAAGACACCCGCTGACCCGGGTGGCCGATGTCATGAGCCGCGGCGCCACCACGGTGACGCAGGACCTCACCGTGCTGCAGGCCTGGCAGGCGCTGGGCACGGCTGGCTTGGGCCAGGCGCCTGTCATCAATACGCAGGGCGAGCTGGTTGGTCTGCTGACCCGCGCCGAACTGCTGAACCTGGAGCGATTGCCCCAGCCCGATGCGCCCAGCCTGGTCTGGCGTGCCCTGCTGATGCAGCCGGTCTCGGCGGTCATGCTCAGCCCGGTGCCCGCGGTCTCCGAGGACATCGACCTGCGGCGCGTGGCCCGTGTGCTGCTCGACACCCACTTGCCGGGCCTGCCGGTGGTCGCCGAGCAGGGGCAGGTCATTGGCTTCATCTCACGCAGCGACATTTTGCGCGCCGTGGTGCACGATCCGCCGCTGGATTTGTGGAGTTGAAAAGGGTCTGGCGGAAGCGGTGAGATTCGAACTCACGAACGGTTGCCCGTTGCCGGTTTTCAAGACCGGTGCAATCGACCACTCTGCCACGCTTCCGATGCAGGGATTCTAGCGTCTGGGTGGGTGGTCAGCCCGGGGTGTCCTCCTGGGGGCCGCTTGCCGCGGCGGCAAACAGGGCGGCTGGCGAACCATCGGCCTTGAGCCCGGTGCGCAGGCTCAAGGCCCCGGCCGGGCGGGCCTGTTCGCTCAGCGCCGCGCGCAGGCTGGGGCTGCCATAGCGGCTGCGCCACGCCGCCACCGCCGTCTCGAACTCCACGGCTTCGGGTATCTTGTCCGCGTACCTCTTCAGCACCAGGTGGGCGGTTTCGATCAGCTTGGCGTTGAGCGTCGTGTTGCCGTGGACCAGCAGGTTGCGCACGGCGCCGGCCGGGTCGCCGCCCAGGCTCAGGGCCATGGCGGCCTCGGCCAGCTTGAGCGCGTGCGCGCTGGCCGTGCGCAGACGCTCGGCATAGGCCGGGTGAACGCCCGCAGCGCCGGCCAGCAGCTCGCTCATGGAGCGGCCGGTGGAGAAGCGCAGGCCCAGGGCATCGACCGCGGGCTCCACATCATCGAGCTGGATGGCCTTGTTGGCCAGCTGGGCCATCAGGGTCAGCAGGTTGGTGGCGGATTCGAAATCGAAGGCCGGGTCCTTGACCTTGGCAGCCAGTTCGCGCACGGCATCGACGGCGCGCGCGAACTGACGGTCCATGATGAGGATGAGCGCATCGACGATGGCCGCCTGGCGCTGCAGGCGCAGGTTCTTCTCGTCGCGATCGATGAGCTTGACGAAGTCGTCGCGGCAGTGTTGCAGGCCCTTGCGGTCGCCGCACTCCAGCCGCGCAAAGGCCAGCAGCACCAGGGTCTGGCAGTCGAACATCTTGGAGTCCAGGCCCAGGCGCGCGCACTGGCCCAGGATCTTCTCGGCCTCCACGCGGTCGCCGCTGTAGTACATCATCAGGCCCAGGTTCTGCAGTCTCGAGATGGAGAAGGGCGTGACCGCACAGGCCATGCGGTAGGCGGCCAGGGTCTGTTCGTGGTTGCCCAGCTCGAACTGGGCGCGGCCCAGCACGTCATAGGCGTCCGCGTAGCGCGGGTCTTCGCTGATCAGGTTCTCCAGCGTGCTGACGGCGCGGGTGGGCTCGCCGTTGTCCAGCAGCGCGCGTGCCACACCCAGCTTGGCCCAGGGCATGGTCTTGGCGGCAATCACCGCTTCGTACAGCTTCTGGGCCTGGGCATAGTTCTCGATGCGCATCAGCAATTCGGCGCCGATGCGTGCGGCATAGAGCCAGTAGGGTCCACGGGCTTCGAAGCTCTGCAGGCACAGTCGCGCGCCCTTTTCGAAGTCGTCGGCCTCGATGGCGGCAAAGATCTCGGCCAGCGCACTCTTGCGCTGGCGTGCCTGGTACAGGCGCTCGGCCAGGCGCGTGGCAGTGTGTGGCTTGATCAGGTAGCCGTCCAGCGCCGATTCGGCGGCCTCGGCCACCTTGGCATAGGTGGCCTCGCCGGTGACCATGATGAAGACCGTGGCAAAGGGCAGCAGCTGGTTGCGCCGCAGATCGTCCAGCAGGTCCTGGCCGGTGGGGGTGCCAGGCTGGAAGTACTGCTCGCACAGCACGATGTCGAAGCGCTTGAGCTCCAGCACCTTGCGCGCATCGCCGGAGCGGGTGGCCTGTTCCACCGCGCTGACGCCGAACTCGCGCAACTGGTTGACCAGGATGGCGCGCGATGTCGGGTTCCCGTCGACGACCAGCGCCCGGGTGTTGGAAAGATCGTCGTCGTACAGCGCCATGAGCAGGCTGGTCCTCGGTGGGGGATGCGGTCATGATAGCCCCGTCGCTCCCCAAGCAAACAGCCCCGGCACACTTGCGTGTGCCGGGGCTGTTGTTCCTGTGACTGTGCAGAGTCTTTGCCCTGCCACAACTCAGGCGTCGGGCGCGACCTTGTGGTTGGCCAGAGCCTCAATGGCTTTCACCAGGGCCGAGTGGTCAGCCTGGTCGTGGCCCAGGGCGGCGCAGGCCTGCATGAGTTGCGCGGCGTTGGCGGTTTGCGGCAGGGCCATCTTCAGCGACTTGGCGCCTTGCAGGGCCAGGTTCAGGTCCTTCTGGTGCAGCGCGATGCGGAAGCCCGGGTTGAAGGTGCGCTTGACCATGCGCTCGCCGTGCACTTCGAGAATGCGCGAGGCCGCGAAGCCGCCCATCAGGGCCTGGCGCACCTTGGCGGGGTCGGCACCGGCCTTGGAGGCGAACACCAGCGCTTCGCTGACGGCCGCAATGTTCAGGGCCACGATGATCTGGTTGGCCACCTTGCAGGTCTGGCCGGCACCGTTGCCGCCGATCAGCGTGATGTTCTTGCCCATCAGTTCGAACAGGGGCTTGACGCGCTCGAACACGGCTTCGTCGGCACCGACCATGATGGTCAGCGAGGCGGCCTTGGCGCCGACTTCACCGCCGGAGACCGGCGCGTCCACGTAGTCGCAGCCCAGGGCATTGATCTTCTTGGCGTATTCCTTGGTGGCGATCGGGTCGATGGAGCTCATGTCCACCACGACCTTGCCTTTGGAACCCTTCAGGCCCTGGGCAATGCCGTTATCGCTGAACAGCACCTTCTCCACATCGGGGGTGTCGGGCACCATGGTGAAGATGATGTCGGCGCGCTCGGCCACGCCGGCGGGCGAGGTGCACACGGTGGCGCCGGCGTCCACCAGCTCCTGCGGCACCTTGCTGCGGGTGTTGACGAACAGCACGTGGCCGCCCTTGATGAGGTTCATCACCATGGGCGTGCCCATGATGCCCAGGCCCACAAAGCCCAATTTCAGTCCGGATTTGGTCATGTTCAGTTTCCTTGTGATCCGTTCGCCCTGAGCCTGTCGAAGGGCTTCGACAGGCTCAGCCTGAACGGAAGTTTTTTAAGCCAGCGTCTTGATCCAGCCCAGGCCCTCGACCGTCTTGGTGCGGGGCTTGTACTCGCAGCCGATCCAGCCGGTGTAGCCGATGGCGTCGAGATGGCGGAACAGGAAAGGGTAGTTGATCTCGCCGGTGCCCGGCTCGTTGCGCCCGGGGTTGTCGGCCAGCTGGATGTGGCCGATGCGCGGCAGGTAGGCCTGGGCCGTGGCCGCCAGTTCGCCTTCCATGCGCTGGGCATGGTAGATGTCGTACTGGATGTACAGGTTGTCGCTGCCCACAGCGTCCAGCACCGCCGCGGCCTGGGCCGTGGTGTTCAGGAAGAAGCCGGGAATGTCATAGCTGTTGATCGGCTCGATCAGCAGGCGCAGGCCGGCGGCCTTGAGCTTGTCGGCGGCGAACTTGAGGTTGGCCACGAAGGTGGCCTGCGCCTGCTCGCGGCTCACGCCGGCGGGCAGCTTGCCGGCCAGGCAGTTGACCTGCGGGCAGCCCAGGGCCTGCGCGTACGCGATCGCCTGGTCCACACCGGCGCGAAACTCTTCCACCCGGTCCGGATGGCAGGCGATGCCGCGCTCGCCGCCGTCCCAGTTGCCAGCCGGCAAGTTGTGCAGGACCTGCTTCAGACCATGGGTCTTGAGCAGGCCGGCCAGTTCGGTCTTGTCGTAAGGGTAGGGGAAGAGGTATTCCACCGCCTCGAAGCCGGCCGACTTGGCTGCCGCGAAGCGCTCCAGGAAGGGCACTTCGTTGAACAGCATGGTCAGGTTGGCAGCGAATTTGGGCATCTTGTCGGTCTCCATTGATCTGTCTGGGGGAGCCCCTCGGCTTGCAGGGGGCTCCCATTGTCGCGGATTACTCCAGCAGACCCGCCATTTCCAGACCCTGACGGCCTTCCGGATGGCGGCAGTCGATTTCCTCGAACTCGTTGATCTTGTCGATCTCGACACCCATGGCGATGTTGGTCACCTTCTCCAGGATCACTTCCACCACCACCGGCACGCGGTACTTCTGTGCCATGGCCTGCGCTTCCTTCATTGCGGCCTCGATCTTCTCGGGGTCGGTCACGCGCAGGCTCTTGCAGCCCAGGCCCTGCACCACCGCCTGGTGGTCCACGCCGTAGCCCTTGAGCGACGGATCTTCGACGTTCTGGTTGTCGAAGGCCAGCTGCACGCAGTAGTCCATGTCGAAATTGCGCTGCGCCTGGCGGATCAGGCCCAGGTAGCTGTTGTTCACCAGCACCTGCACATAGGGCAGGCGGAACTGCGCGCCCACCGCCAACTCTTCCATCAGGAACTGGAAGTCGTAGTCACCGGACAGGCCGACCACGGTGCGGGTCGGGTCGGCGGCCACCACGCCCAGCGCGGCGGGAATCGTCCAGCCCAGGGGGCCGGCCTGGCCGCAATTGATCCACTGGCGCGGGCCATAGACGTTGAGGAACTGGGCGCCGGCAATCTGGCTCAGGCCGATGGTCGTGACGTAGATGGTGTCGCGCGGGAAGACCTTGTTCATCTCCTCGTACACGCGCATGGGCTTGATCGGCATCTCGGTGTAATGGCTCTTGCGGTGCATCAGGCGCTTGCGCTCGGCGCAGCGGAAGGCCCAGTCGGTGCGGTCCTTCAGCTTGGCCGCGGCCTTGCGCTCGCGCGCCACTTCGACGAACAGCTGCAGCGCAGCCTTGGCATCGGAAACGATACCGAAGTCGGGCATGAACACGCGGCCGATCTGGGTGGGCTCGATGTCCACGTGCACGAACTTGCGGCCCTTGCAATAGACCTCGGTGCTGCCGGTGTGACGATTGGCCCAGCGGTTGCCGATGCCCAGCACGAAGTCGCTGGCCAGCATCGTGGCGTTGCCGTAGCGGTGGCTGGTCTGCAGGCCGCACATGCCGGCCATCAGGGGGTGGTCGTCAGGGATGGTGCCCCAGCCCATCAGGGTCGGGATCACGGGCACGCCGGTCAGCTCGGCAAACTCGACCAGCAGCTCGGACGCGTCGGCGTTGATGATGCCGCCACCGGCCACGATCAGCGGCTTGTCGGCGGCCTGCAGCATGTCCAGCGCCTTCTCGATCTGCTTGCGCGAAGCCGCCGGCTTGTAGACCGGCAGCGGCTCATAGGTCTCAATGTCGAACTCGATCTCGGCCATCTGCACGTCGAAGGGCAGGTCGATCAGCACCGGGCCCGGGCGACCCGAGCGCATCAGGTGGAAAGCCTGCTGGAACGCACGCGGCACCAGCCCCGGCTCGCGCACCGTGACGGCCCACTTGGTGACCGGCTTGGCGATGCTCTCGATGTCCACCGCCTGGAAGTCTTCCTTGTACAGGCGGGCGCGCGGCGCCTGGCCGGTGATGCACAGGATCGGGATGGAGTCAGCCTGGGCCGAGTACAGGCCGGTGATCATGTCGGTGCCGGCGGGGCCGGAGGTGCCAATGCACACGCCGATGTTGCCGGCCCGGGCGCGGGTGTAGCCCTCGGCCATGTGCGAGGCGCCTTCCACGTGGCGTGCCAGCACGTGGCTGATCTGGCCGTGCTGGCGCAGTGCAGCGTACAGCGGGTTGATGGCGGCGCCAGGGACGCCGAAGGCTTGCGTGACGCCCTCTTTTTCCATCACCCAGACGGCGGCTTCGATTGCTTTCATTTTGGCCATGGCAAGTTCTCCTTAGTGATCAAAAGCGATGCCGGACTGTAAAAAAACCCGGGCACTTGCGGAAGACGGCTGGAGTCCATAACATCTATTCCATATCGGAATAAACAAGGTGGCGCGATGGATCGATTGCATGGGATGGAGGTTTACGTTCGGGTGGTGGAGACGGGCAGCTTTTCGAAGGCGGCCCGGGAGTTTTCCATCACCCAACCCACCGTGACCAAGCTGGTCGCGGCGATCGAGGAGCGCCTCAAGGTGCGCCTGCTCAATCGCAACACGCGCGGCGTCAGCGTCACCGAATCGGGGGCGCTGTACTACGAGAAGTGCAAGATCATCGTGCGTGAGTCGGACGAGGCCGACAACATCGTGCGGCTGCGCCAGACCCAGGCGCAAGGCCTCCTGCGCGTGGGAACCTCGGTGGCTTTCGGGCGGCGCGTGGTCACTCCACTGGTGCTGGAGTTCATGGCCAAGCACCCGCAGGTGCAGATCGACCTGAGCTTCGAGGACCGCTACTCCGATCTGGTGGCCAACGGCATCGACGTCGCCATCCGCATGGGCAAGTTGGCCGACTCCACCCTGGGCGCGCGCTTCCTGGGCATGAACCCCTGGCTGATGGTCGCCTCGCCCAAATACCTGCGCAAGCACGGCAGCCCGAAGCAGGCGCTCGACCTGAGCCGGCACCCGGCCCTGATCTACAGCAGTGTGCTGGGCGACGACGTCTGGCGCATGTCCACCCCCAAAGGTGACGCCCTGACCATTCCGGTGGCCGGCCGTCTGCGCTCCAACAACCTGTCGGCCGTGCTGGCAGCCGTGCGCAACGGCTTCGGCATTGCGGCCATGCCGCATTACGTGGCCAGCGACTCGCTGAAGTCAGGTCATGTGGTGGAGGTGCTCAAGGGCCATGTGCTGCCCGAGCAGGAGATCCATGCCGTCTTTCCCTCGCCCAAGCTGGTGCCAGGCAAGGTGCTGGCATTCATTGCCTTCATGCAGTCGCGGCTGGGTGAGCGGTGGTGGGACAACCTGCCCAAGGCCTGAAACCTGCGGACCCAGCGACGACGCGACCCGAGCGTTTCGATGTCGCCGCAAGTTTGTGAATTACTGGTTGGCTGAGGGAGCAGGGCCGGAGACCAGCCGCACGTTCTGCGGGTTCGGCGGTATGGGGCGGCGCACCGAGCCCTTGGCACCCTGGCCTTCGCTCAGGGTGTGCAGCTGGAAGTTGCCGCTGGCATCCCACAGCCAGGTCTCGATGTAGCTGGCTTGCCCCAGGCGCACCGGCGCCGGGAAGGGGGCGGCCTGGCGCACCGTGCGCTCAATCTCGGCGATCACCTCCGGCGCGTGCTCGGGCGCGCGCATCCAGGTCAGCGCCAGCAGATTGCCGCGGCTGTCGACCTGCAGTTCCAGCACGCCGATGGCGTACAGGAAGTGCGGCATCACGCCCTTGAAGATACGGGTGTTGTTCTTGCCGTAGAGGTGGTAGGCCGCGTCCAGGCGATAGTCGATCACGCTGTCGGCGCTGGATACCGGGCCCATGGGGGGCAGCGGCGGCTGCGGTTGCTGCTGGGGTTGCGCAATCACCGGGGCCGGTGGCGCAACGCTGGCAACGGGGGCCGGTGCGGTGGCGCAGCCAACGACCAGGGCCGTGAGCAGCAGAGCCAGGGCGATGGACAGGAAAGGGCGGGAACGACGATTCTGTGTCATGGGTGTGGATCGGGCCGGCCCCATCATCCCGACGGGACCCAGCCTGCAAAGTCGATGCAGCTACTTTGCCACAAATGTGAGCACTTGTTACGGGTGACTGTGCTGCGGACGCCTGTTTCGGGGCCCCGGCATGACGATGTGTGCACCTCGTGCAACAGGGCCGCGCCCCATCTCAGTCCGCCGTGATGCCGGCTTCGCGGATGGTCTTGGCCCAGAACGTGGTTTCGCGCTTGACCAGGGCGTCGAGCGCTTCGGGCGGCAGGTAGCGGATCTCGATGCCGGCGGCGTTGGCGCGGGTTTTCGTTTCGGGCTGCTCCATGGCCTGTTTGATGCTGCTGCTCAGCTTGGCGAGCACGTCCGGCGGCGTGCCGGCCGGCGCGAAGATGCCGACCCATGCCTCCAGTTCGAAGCCCTTGAGGCCGGCCTCGTCGGCCGTGGGCACGTTGGGAATGCCGGGGTGGCGCGTCTTGCCCGCCACGGCCAGCCCCTTGAGCTTGCCGGCCTGGATATGGCCCATGACCGAAGGCGGCGTGGTGATGAAGACCTGCACCTGGCCGGCGAGCACGTCCTGCACGGCCGGGCCGGAGCCGCGGTAGGGGATATGGACCATGCTGGTGCGGGTCTGGCCCTTGAACATCTCGGTGCCGATGTGGGAGAGGGATCCGTTGCCCTGGGAGGCATAACTGAGCTTGCCCGGGTTCGCCTTGAGGTAGGCTATGAACTCGGGCAGCGTGCTGGCCGGCACCGACGGATGCACGGCGATCACGTTGGTGGCCACCGTGATCAGCGCCACCGGGCTCAGGTCCTTCTGGGCCCAGGGCAGCTTGGGGCTGAGCGCCGGGTTGCCCACGTGGTAGGCCGAGTAGGAGGTCAGCAGCGTGTAGCCGTCGGGGTTGGCGCGCGCCACCAGGCCATAGGCCACATTGCCGCTGCCACCACCCTTGTTGTCCACCACGACCGACTGGCCCAGCACACGCGCCAGCGGCTCGCTGAGCAGGCGCGCCGAGGTGTCCACAAAGCCCCCGGGCGGGTTGGGCACCACGAGGGTGACCGGTTTGGACGGGAAGCCCTGGGCGGCAGCCAGACCCCCCAGCAGGGCGGTCGTGAGGGCTGCCAGAGAACGGAGAGTCTTGCGGCGAGTGGTCATGGATGGGTCGCTCCTGCTTAGGGGATGGTGTTTATCGCGCTGCCCAGTTTAGTCCGCACGCCCAGGTCCTGCTGGCGGGTTGGGGCGGCCCGGGCGGGTTACCGCCGGGTTACGGCGTCACAATGGCGGCTGGAGACCCATTGAATGAGCCACCCCGATCCCCGCACCCAGCCGCGCGAGTTCCTCACGCATCTTTACCAGGCCGCCGTGCGGCGCGCCCTGCCCCTGCACACCACCGCCGCCCATCTGCCCAAGCCGCCGAAGGGGCGCACCGTGGTGATCGGCGCCGGCAAGGCGGGTGGTGCCATGGCGCAGGCGGTCGAGGCCTTGTGGCCGGCCGAGGCGCCGCTGTCGGGCCTGGTCGTCACGCGTTATCACCACACGCCGCCGCGCCCGGCCGGCCTGCCGCAGCGCATCGAAGTGATCGAGGCTTCGCACCCGGTGCCCGATGCCGCCGGACTGGCCGCCTCGCAGCGCATCCTGCAGCTGGTGCAAGGCCTGACCAAGGATGACCTGGTGCTCTGCCTGATCTCGGGCGGCGGTTCGGCCCTGCTCACGCTGCCGGCCAAGGGGCTGACGCTGGAGGACAAGCAGCGCATCAACAAGGCGCTGCTGGCCAGTGGCGCCAACATCGGCGAGATGAACTGCGTGCGCAAGCACCTGTCGAGGATCAAGGGCGGGCGCCTGGCCGCGGCCTGCGCCCCGGCCCAGGTGGTGACGCTGACCATCAGCGATGTACCGGGCGACGACCCCTCGGTGATCGCCAGCGGCCCCACGGTGCCCGACGTCACCACCTGTGCCGATGCCTTGTCCATCCTGAAGCGTTACCGCATTGAGGTGCCGGCCCCGGTGCTGGCGGCGCTCGAACAGGGCGAACTCGAGACCCCCAAGCCGGGCAGCTCCATCTTCCTGGGGCACCAGGTCAACATGATCGCCACGCCGCAGCAGTCGCTGGCGGCGGCGGCAGCCGCAGCGCGTGCCGCCGGCCTGCAGGCCTATGTCCTGAGCGACGAGATGGAGGGCGAGTCGCGTGAGGTGGGCAAGGTGCATGCGGCCCTGGCGCGCGCGGTGGCGCAGCATGGCCAGCCTTTTGCCAAACCCTGCGTCATCCTCAGCGGCGGCGAGACCACGGTGACGGTGCGCCCGGTGCCCGCTGGCGAGCAGCGGGGCAAGGGCGGCCGCGCCGGCGAGTTCTGCCTGGGCCTGGCCCTGGCGCTGCAGGGCCAGGCCGGTGTCTGGGCCCTGGCGGCCGATACCGACGGCATCGACGGCATGGAAGAGAACGCCGGCGCCTGGGTCGAACCCGGCACGCTGGCACGGGCCCAGGCGCAGGGCATGAAGGTCGAGCGCTACCTGGACCGCAACGACGCTTACGGCTACTTCCAGCCCCTGGGGGACCTGGTGGTGACCGGGCCGACCCATACCAACGTGAACGATTTCCGGGCCCTGCTGGTTTTGTAGGTCTTGCCGGCCGTGTTTCGTGCTCGGTCTTTGATTTGGCTCAAGGCCGGCATGGCGGCGGGGCGGCACAGTGGCTCCCATGTTGCTGCCCGAATTCCTGGACTCCAATGCCGAACGCCGCAAGGCGGCCGCGGGTGCCGTGCTGCTCAAGCGGGGCAGCACGTCCACCGCGGTGATGTACGTGGAGTCCGGTCGCGTGGCACTGGGCCTGCTGGAAGGCGAGCTCCTGTCGCATCAGCTCGGCGAGATCCAGGGCCCTTTCTGGCTGGAAGCCACCGCCGCTGTGCTGGGCTTGCCCAGCGTGGTCGATGCCGTGGCCGAGACGGATGTGGTGTTGCGGCGCATTCCGCTGGCGCGTTTTCGCCAGTCGCTGGCGGCCATGCCGGTGGCGGCGCGCACCGTCTTGCAGGACGTGGCCACGGCACACCGCCGTCAGACCGAACTGGCCGTGAGCCGCCTGGCCAAGGATGCCGAGGCACGTTGTGCCGAGTGGCTGCTGCGCCATGCCCAGACCGGTGAGAAGGGGGAGCTGGCCGTGCCGCTGGAGCAGCGCAAGCGTCTGATCGCCGCGCAGCTGGGCATTGCTCCGGAGACGCTGTCGCGCGTGCTGCGCCACCTGCGCGAGCGCAGCCTGATCAGCGGCACCGGCCGCGTGCTCAATCTGCTGGACCCGGGGGGGCTGCGGGTGCTGGCCGGGGTCTGATCAGAAAGAAGCCGCCTGACCAGGCGGCTTTTGCATTCAGCTGCACAGGGCCTTGATATCCGCGGGGATGGGGATGGCGCGGATGCCCTTGCCGTCCTCACGCTGTGTGGCAAAGATGCGCACTTCGTCGCATTCCATGATCAGGTCGATCGACCCATCGGCGTTCTCGCGCTTGATCTGGTGACGTTGCACGAAGCTCTTGTCGCGCCACTCGGCCACGTGCACGTGGATCTGCAGGGTGTCGCCGTAGCTGGCGGTCTTGACGAAGCGCGCGTGCGTGTCCACCAGGGGCGTGCCGATCAGGCCGGTGGCCCGCTCGGTCTCGTGCCAGGGCGGCACGCCGCACTGCATGAAGAAATGGCGAGAGGCGGCGTCAATCCACCGGAAGAAATTGGGAAACCAGACGATGCGGGCGGGGTCGCAGTCGCCGAATTCGACGCGCACGGTGTAAATCACTGAGCGCCCTGGGCTGGTGTTCATGCTTGAGTCGTTGTGGAGCCGGGCCGGGCCCGGTCTGTTCAATCGGTGGAAGGAGGAGGCTGGATGAGGGTGCCGGCTGCATTGTCCAGCAGCATCAACAGGTCATAGTATGCAATGTGCACCTTGCCTCCGGTGCGCGCCTCCGCCTGGGCGATCCACT
This sequence comes from Hylemonella sp., assembly GCA_030695415.1. Classification (GTDB taxonomy): domain Bacteria; phylum Pseudomonadota; class Gammaproteobacteria; order Burkholderiales; family Burkholderiaceae_C; genus Hylemonella. The sequence goes on along the minus strand of JAUYQZ010000014.1, from coordinate 69,931 downwards.
CGGCGTCGTGGCCGGCCCGGGCCGCCTCGATGGAGGGCCAGATGTAGAAGCCCATGCCCTGGCGGCGGTCCAGGCTGCTGAGGTAATGCTTGCGTTGCAGCTGCGGATTGGCCTGCCAGCGCGCCACGGTGTGCAGCGCGCCTTCGACGAGCTGCTCGCGCGTGGCGCCCGGCGGATTGTTGAAGGTGACGATCTCGGCAATCATCGGCAACGCTCCGGTTCAGTCGGGCTTGATGTTGCGGGCCTTGATCAGCTCGCCGTAACGCTTGCTGTCGGCCGCGACGACGCTGCCGAAGGCGGCCGGTGCCATCGGAGCGGCTTCGCCGCCGATGCCAACGATGCGATCGCGCACCGAGCTGCTTGCCAGGATCTTGTTGACTTCGGCGTTGACGCGGGCGATCACCTCGGCCGGGGTGCCGGCGGGGGCGTAGAGGCCGAAATAGGAGTCGGCGTCAAAACCCTTGAGTCCGGCCTCGTTCAGCGTGGGGACGTCCGGGAACAGGGGCGAGCGCTTGGTGCTACCCACGCCCAGCAGCTTCAGGCGACCGCTGCGCACGTGCTGCAGGCCGACGCCGGGGTCGAACCAGAAATCGAACTGGCCACCCAGCAGGTCCTGCAGGGCCGGGCCGCCGCCACGGTAAGGCACGTGCACGGCAAAGGTGCCGGTCATGGACTTGAGCATCTCGCCCGCGAGGTGGGGGGAGCTGCCGGTGCCCGGGGAGCCGAAGGTCAGCCGGCCGGGATTGGCCTTGAGGTGGGCGACGAACTCAGTGACATTTTTCGCCGGCAGTTCAGGGCGGCTGACCAGATAGACCGCCACCCGAGCCACGGCGGCCACCGGCACCAGATCCTTGCTTGCATCGAAGGGCATGCGGGCGTACAGGTGCGGATTGATGGACAGCGTGCCGCCCGAACTCATGAGCAGGGTGTAGCCGTCGGCCGGGGCCTTGGCCACCGCATCGGCGCCGATGTTGCCGCCCGCGCCGCCGCGGTTCTCGATGACCACCGGCTGGCCCAGCGCATCCTGCAGCGGTGCGGCCACCAGGCGGGCCAACACGTCGGCCGCGCCGCCCGGGGGGAAGTTCACGATGACCTTGATCGGCTTGGCCGGCCAGTTTTGCGCCTGGGCGATTGGCAGGGCGCCAGCGGTGACCAGCAGCGCTGCCAGCAGGGTGCGTCGGCTCAGGCTGAAGATTGAGGGGATGTGATGCATGGGGCAGTTCTCCTTGGGGTTTCAGAGGGACGTCAAAACTTGGAAAGCAGGCGGGCCTGGTCAGCCCATGCGGCCGGGCAGCCACAAGGCGATGGCCGGGAAGGCGATCAGAAGCAGGAGGCGGACGAGGTCAATGCCGATGAAGGGCAGCACGCCGCGGAAGATCTGCGTGAAAGTCACATCCTGCACCACACTCTTGATCACGAAGACGTTCATGCCCACCGGCGGATGGATCAGGCCCAGTTCCACCACCATGACGATGATGACGCCGAACCAGATCGGGTCAAAGCCGAGCTGGACGATGAGCGGGTAGATGATGGGAACGGTCAGGATGATCATGGCCATGGCGTCCATCAGGCAGCCCAGCACCAGGTACATGCCCATGATGATGGCCAGCAGGGCGTAGCGGCTCAGGCCCAGGTCGGTGAGGAACTCGGTGACCTTCTGCGGCGTCTGTGTGATGGTCAGGAAGTAGCCGAACAGCAGCGCGCCGATCAGCACGGTGAACACGGCCGCCGAGGTGCGCGTGGCCTCCAGCAGGGCTTCGCGGATCTGCGCCAGGTTCAGGCGGCGGCGCAGCACCCCCAGGATGAAGGCGCCCGCCGCGCCCATGCCACCGGCTTCCGAGGGCGTGAACAGGCCGCCGTAGAGGCCGCCGATCACGAAGACGAACAGGGCCAGCGGCGCCCACACGTCCTTCAGGCTGGTCAGGCGCTCTTTCCACGACTTGCGCTCGCCGCCCGGCAGGAAGTCGGGCTTGGCCATGACGATCAGCGAGATGGTCAGGATGTACAGGGCGATGGCCAGCAGACCGGGCAGCACGCCGGCCATGAAGAGCTTGCCGATGTCCTGCTGCGTGAGGATGGCGTAGACCGCCAGCACGGTGGAGGGCGGGATCATGATGCCCAGCGTGCCGCCGGCGGCGATCACGCCGGTGGCGAAGGACTTGGGGTAGTTGTAGCGCCGCATCTCGGGGTAGGCCACCTTGGAGAAGGTGGCCGCCGTGGCGACCGAGGAGCCGCAGATCGCGGCAAAGCCGCCGCAGGCCAGCACCGTGGCCGCACCCAGGCCACCACGCAGGTGGCCCATGAAGGCATTGGCGGCGCGGAACAGTTCGCGACTCACGCCGGAGACGGAGACGAAGGCGCCCATGAGCATGAACATGGGGATGACCGCGAAATTCTGATCGGTCACCGTGCGCATGGTGGTCTGGCCCACCATCTTCAGCGCGGGGTCCATGCCCACGATGTAGCCATAACCCGTGACACCCACCAGGCCCATGGCCATGCCCACGGGAACGCGCAGCAGCATGAGGGCGAAAAGGGCGACAAAGCCGAGGCCGGCCACGAGATCGGTGTTCAAATCGGGAGCCTCATTCGCTGGTGTGTTGTTCGGGGTGGTCTTGGATCAGCTCGGGCTGGAACACCAGGCGCCAGGTGCGGATGGCGATCAGGAAAACGGCGGCGACATCGCCCAGCCAGGCCACGGCAAAGAAGGGCCAGGTCGGCAGGTGCAGGTCGTAGGTGAGCACGTTGTCCCGGTAGGTGACCAGCACCTTGTCGAACAGGGTGTAGGTCTGCACGATGACCACGAAGAGCAGCACCAGGGTCGCGAAGATGTCGATCCAGCGTTTCGTGCGTTGGCTTACGGCGGACCACACCAGGTCGACCGTGATGTGGGTGCCGCGGTAGCTGGTGGCGGCGATGCCCCAGAAGATCAGGATGCCCAGCAGCAGGGAGCCGAAGTCGTAGGCGTCGGGGATGGACGTATCGAAGAACTTGCGCAGGATGACCGCGACGAAGATGTTGAGGGCGACGATGCCGACAAAGATCGCGGCGGTCCACTCGATCGTGCCGATCACACGATCCATTGAATTGCGCTTCAAGCAAGACTCCAGACAGGAAAAGTCAGGGGCTCGGGCGACGTCAATGGCGTCGCCCGTGTCCAGGCTGTTTACATCGCGGCCTTGTACTTGACGAGTTGCTGCCTGAGGCCATCCAGCACGGCCTTGGGGTCCTGGCCGGTCTTGTCCTTCAGGTCCTTGCCCCATTCGGTTTCCACCGGCGCCACGGCCTTGCGCCAGGCGTCGAGCTGGTCCGGGGTGAGCTTGTAGACCTCATGGTCGGGCATGGCGGCAAGCTTGGCGTGACCGCCGAACTCGAAGTCGGCCCACTGGCTGGCCACCTTTTCAGCCCACTCGGTTGTGCAGTGGTCATCGACGACCTTTTTCTGCGCGGTGGACAGCGCGTTGTACTTGCCCTGGTTCATGACCCAGACGAAGGGGGTGACGTACAGCGGCACGTCCATGTGGTACTTGGTGACCTTTTCGATGCCGAACAGCGGGATCGAGCCCCAGGGGAAGGTCACGGCGTCGGCCACGCCACGTTCGATGATCTCGCGCACTTCGGGGGCCGAGGACTGGACGTTGGTGCCGCCCAGCAGGGTCACCATGCGGCCGACGCCTTCGTGCGCGGGGCGGATCTTCATGCCCTTGATGTCGGTGGGCAGAACGATCTTCTTGCGCGAGTGGAAGGTGCCGGGGTCGTGCACGAAGGCGAAGCAGAACTTCACGTCCTTCATCTCCCTGGCCGCGTAGTTGCGGTACCAGGCATCGACGGCGGCCGAGCCGCCCTTGCCGTTGGCGATGAGGAAGGGCAGCGACGAGGCGGCAAAGACCGGGAAGCGGCCCGGCTGGTAGCCCGGATTCACGTAGGCGAAGTCGGCGATGCCGTCACGCGCCATGTCGTAGTGGTCGAAGGCCTTGCCCAGCTGCTGCGCCGGAAACATGGTGGCCGTCAGCGTGCCGCCCGAGGCCGCCTTCAGGCTTTCGCCCCAGGCAACCAGCGAGGGGTTCAGAGGGTGCTGGGCCGGCACCCAGCTGGAGAAACGGAACATGACCGGCTTGTCCTGGGCCTGGCTCGGAGCCACTGCACAAATCAGGCTGACGGTGCAGGCCGACGCCAGGCGGGTGAGTGCTTTGAAGGTTTGTCGCATATGCAGGGTCTCCTCTTTGTGGTGGTTTCAATCATCCTGACAAGGCCAATGTACAGCCCGTGCGGCCCCTTGTATATCCGCGTAATTACTGCCTGTGGCGGCCCTCAGGCGCCTCCGGGGCGCCGGCGCATCCAGCGGATCGGCTGTTCCTTGACCGGCCGCGCGGGTGCGCCGTGCTGCAGCAGGGCGTGGTCCAGCGCCTTGCCGGCATCGTCGGCCAGTGCCGCCTGGCGAGCCGCGACGATCGCTGCGACGCGCGCCTCATGGTTCTCAAAATGGCCGCTGACGGCCAGGTGCTGCACCACGTGCAGCAGGTTGTCCTTGCCGCGCTCGTTGGTGCTGCCGTAACCCTTGATCAGGCGGCCGCACAAGGCGATTTCATGGCCGCTGGACCAGTGGGTCTGCGTGCTGCTCACCACGGCCGCCAGCCATTGATCGATCAGCGCCTGCTCGGCCGCAAAACGGCTGCCCAGCGGGCGCAGGGCGCGCAGCATGGCCAGGCCGCGTAGGGCCAGCATGCCGAAAACCGAATGGGTGCCGATCTTCAGCGGCAGGGCCCAGGGGTTCTTGCCGGCCAGCACGCGGCGGCGATCCCAGGCCAGCACCCGCTGCGCCAGGCCCGTGGTCAGCAGGGCCGCGAACTCGGGCGCGCCGGGCTTGAAGTGGTCGTAGAGCTTGAGCAGGTCGGCCTCGCCGGCCTTGACCTCGCCTTGCACGCGTGACCAGCGGCTGGCGCGGCTCTTGAGATCGGCCACGCGGATGATGTCGTCAAACGCCATCCACAGCGCGAGCCAGCGCGCCATCTCGCGCGTGACGGCCCAGCCGCGCGTGCCCTGCGGGTCGCTGTTGCGCTCTGCGGCCAGCACCTGCTGCAGGCGTTCGATGTAGCGCTGGGCATAGGCCGCGTTCTGGTACTCGACCAGGCGCGCATGGCCCAGGGTGATGATCTCGTGCAGCACGGCCGGGAACAGCGCGGCCACGGCGGCGGGCAGGGCGGGCACTTCGGCCGCAGGCGCCACCGGTTCCGCAGCATGGGGGGCGAGCACCTGCTCGATGAACTGCGCCTGGGTGCGCTGCGCGTGCACGGCGTCAAAGCCCAGGGAAAAACCACGCAGGCTAGCCTGGGCGCTGCCGCCGCTGTCTTTCAGGATGGCTTCGTACTCGGCGCGGCCCATGGGCAGCAGGCCGCTGGCGGCGATGCAGCCCAGCATCACGGCGCTGACGATGGTGCCGGCCTGGCGCGTGAGTTCGGCCATGTCCAGAACGTGGTGGGCGCGGCTGTGCGCGGTGATGAGGTTCAGCAGCCCCTGCGCATCGCGCCGGCCGTCGCCCATCTGCATCTTTTCCATCGTGGTCAGCGCCCGCGCCGTGGAGCTCAGCACCAGGGTGCGGTCGCTGCTGGCGTGGCCCAGGCTGATCTGGCGCACGGTCTCCAGCAGCTCGCTGGAGACCAGGGCATCGAGCCGCCCCGGCATGGGGTAGAGGCCCAGCACCGGGCGTTTGCCGCCGAGTTCTGCCACCGGCACGGGGAAGACTTCGAGGTAGTAGGTGGTGGCGCCGGTGCGCTGCGCCACGCCGGGGATGGAGGTGGCTTGTACGGGGTAGCCGGCATGGCGGGCGGTCTCGACCAGCCATTCGGTCAGGACGCCGCCGCCTTCGCCGCCCAGGGCGCAGAGGAGGAGGGAAATGGGTTGTTGGTTCATGTCTTTTGTTTCTGGTCTTGGCGGAGCTTGGCTTTGTTTGTCTGCGACGCTTTTGTAACCCCCCACACTCCCCCCCGCCCCTCTCTACCCCCGCCGGGGTAGAGAGGGGAGCCTGGATTTGGGTTCTGGTTTCTGGACAGGCTTCTATGGAGCGAGGCGTCTCCGCCATAGATGGCGGGCCGAGATTGTTGGCCTGCGGTCGTGGTAAATGGTTGGATCTGTGCGTGCCAACGACAGCGGTCGCTGCGCGACCGGCTGTGCACGAGACAGGGGCTGTTGGTCTCGCCACTGGCCGGCGCAGCCGCCAGCCGTGGCGTGCAGAGTGCGTGGAGTTCTCTACGACCGTTGGCGAGCCAGTCGGCGCGAGAAGCAGCAATGTCGACGCCCCGGGCCATAGAAGCGTAGCCGGCGCGACGAAACCAAATCAAGGCCCCCCTCTCTACCCCGGCGGGGGTAGAGAGGGGCGGGGGGGTGAGAGGGGGGCTACAAAAGTGACAAAACACAGGTTTCGCCAATCTCAAGCCGGCTGCAAAGCCCGAACAACCGACCGCCGAACCGAAGCCAGCAAGCGCTCATGCCAGGAAGGGTTCTGCACCACCTCCGCCCGGTAGAACGACGGACACAAAGTCGCCGCATGCGCATTCGCCCCACACAGCCCACACCCCACACACCCATCAATGACCGTAGCCACAGGATCGACCTTCAAAGGGTCCGGGTTGTCCTTCAACGTCAAGGTCGGGCAGCCCGAAAGCCGGATGCAGGCGTGGTCACCGTTGCAGACGTCCTCGTCCACCCCGTACTTCACCCGCTCCACCCGCTTGCCTTTCTTCAGCAGACTGGCCAGCCAGGGCTTGATGCGCCGCTGGCGCTCCAACTGGCATTCTCCCTCGGCGATGATGACCTTGAGGCCGTTGAAGTCCGAGGTGAACGCGTCGATCAGCGTGCGGCGCACGTGCTCGACTTCGTAGGTGGTGACGGTGCGCAGCCACTGCACGCCCAGGCCCTTGAGGGTGGTCTCGATGGTCTGGTTGGTGTGGACCACGCTGGCGCGTTTGTCGCTGGCGTCGTTCTTGGCCTCGTCGCCCGGCGTGGAGATGATGTCCTGCGTGCCGGTGGCCGAGGTGTAGCCGTTCTTGAAGATCAGCAGCACGGCGTCGTCGCCGTTGAAGAGCGCGCTCTGCACACCCGTTAGCAGGCCGTTGTGCCAGAAGCCGCCGTCGCCCATGACCGAGAGCACACGCCGGTTCATCATGGGCGAGACGCCGGCGCGGCTGGCCAGGGACATGCCGTAACCCAGGATGGAATGGCCGAAGGAGAAGGGCTCGAAGGTGGCCAGGGCGTGGCAGCCGATGTCACCCGCGATGTGCACCTGGCCGACCTGCTCCTGTGCCAGCTTGAGCGCCGAGAACACCGGGCGCTCCGGGCAGCCGATGCACATGCCGGGCGGGCGGGCTGGCAGGGGCTGGCCGCTGTGTTTCGTGATCTCGGTGGCGATGGCCGCGCGGCGGTCGCGGTTGCCCTGCAGCCAAGCGGGCACGGTGGCGGGCAGCAGTTCGGAGCGGTAGCGACGCAGGAATTTCTCCAGGCCACCGGCCATGACCTCGGCCGAGTATTCGCCGGCCAGGGCCAGCATGTCCTTGCCGTGCAGGGGCGTGGGGATGTTGGCGCGGCGCAGCATGGTGGCGAGTTCCTGCTCGATGTACTCGGGCTGGCCCTCTTCCACCATGAGCACGGCGCGCTTGCCGATGCAGAACTCGCTGAGCTCCTCGGGCACCAGCGGGTAGGTCACGTTGAGCACCAGCAGGGGGACGTCGGTCTGGCCAAAGGCATCGGCCAGGCCGAACTGCTGCAGGGTGCGGATCAGGGTGTTGTACAGGCCGCCCTGCACCACGATGCCCAGGTCGCTGTGCTTGCCGGCGAACAGTTCGTTGAGCTGGTGTTCGCGGATGTACTGGCGCGCCGCCGGCACGCGTTGTTCGCTCTTGAGCTTCTCGTGGCGGAAGGTCACGGGCGGGTGGGCCAGACGCTCGTAGTTGAAGGCGGCGGGTTCGTCCATCAGGTCGCGCGTGGACACCTTGGAGATGCGGTTGTCCTTGGCCTGGAAGCTGCCGCGCACGTGGCAGGCGCGGATGCGCAGCTCCAGGATGGCGGGCATATTGGAGGCCTCGGACAGGGCAAAGCCATGCTCCACCATGTCGACCATGCGGCCCAGCTCGGGCCGCGGGTCGAGCAATACCATGCCGGACTTGAGTGCGTAGGCGTGGGTGCGCTCCTGAATCACGCTGGCGCCCTCGCCGTAGTCCTCGCCCACGACGATGAGCACACCGCCCGTGACGCCGGGCGAGGAGAGATTGGACAGCGCGTCGGCTGCGACGTTGGTGCCGACGATGGACTTCCAGGTTACCGCGCCGCGCAGCGGGTAGTGGATGGAGGCGCCCAGCATGGCGGCCGCCGAGGCCTCGTTGGAGCAGGCCTCGACGTGCACGCCGAGCTGGTCCATATAGGGCTTGGCCTGCACCATGACGTCCAGCAGGTGCGAGACCGGTGCCCCCTGGTAACCGCCCACATAGGCCACGCCGGATTGCAGCAGGCCCTTGGTGATGGCCAGGATGCCCTCTCCATGAAAGGTCTGGCCCTGGCCCAGCGCCAACGACTTGATTTCCTGGCTGAATGAAACTTCCACGTGTCGTCCTCTTTGTTTTGCGGCAGCCAGCTAGTGTCTGTTCCCGGCCTTCATTAATCAATAAAATAACGCGACTATCGTTTATTAGAAATATGCATATCAAGGATCTGGACCTGAACCTGCTGCGCGTGTTCGACGCGGTTTACCGCGCGCGCAAGGTCGGCCGGGCAGCAGAGATGCTGGAACTGACCCAGCCCGCGGTAAGCCAGGGCCTGACCCGCCTTCGCCTGCTGCTGAACGATCCACTCTTCATGCGTGCAGCGGGCGGTGTGCAGCCCACGCCGCGCGCCGAGCGCCTGGCGCCGGCCGTGCGCAGCGCGCTGGCCACGCTAGAGCAGGCCCTGGGCGAGGCGGCGCAGTTCGACCCGCTGCAATCGAACAAGACCTTTCGCATCCACATGAGCGACATCGGCGAGGGCCGTTTCCTGCCCGAACTCATGGTGGCGTTGCGTGAGCGTGCGCCCGGCGTGCGCATCGAGACCCTGCCCCTGCCGGCGGCCAGCGTGGCCGATGCGCTGGACAGCGGGCAGGTGGACTTTGCCTTCGGCTTCCTGCCCACCGTCAAGGACACCCAGCGGGTGCAGTTGCTCAAGGACCGCTACATCGTCATGCTGCGCGCCGGCCATCCCTTTGCGGCCGTCGCACGCCGGCGCAAGGGCCAAGCGCTGCTGGACTCCCTGCAGGAGCTGGAGTTCGTGGCCGGGCGCACGCACTCGGACACGCTGCGCATCCTGCAAGGGCTTAAGCTGGAAGACCGCATCCGCCTGACGGCCGAGCACTTCATGGTGCTGCCGGCCATCGTGGGTGCCACCGATCTGGCGGTAGTGATGCCGCGCAACATCGCCCAGGCCTTTGCAGCTGGCGGCGGCTACACCCTGATCGAGCCGCCTTTCCCGCTGAGGGACTTCACGGTCTCGCTGCACTGGAGCCGCCGTTTCGAGACCGACCCGGCCAACCGCTGGCTGCGCGAGGCCCTGGTCGAGCTGTTTTCGGCGCCTTGAAACCAATATCTACAATCTCCCGATTCCCAGGAAAACACCACCATGAGCATCAAGAGCGACAAATGGATCCGCCGCATGGCCGAGCAGCACGGCATGATCGAGCCCTTCGAGCCGGGCCAGATCCGGCAGGACGCCGCCGGCAACAAGATCGTGAGCTACGGCACCAGCAGCTATGGCTACGACATCCGCTGCGCGCCCGAGTTCAAGGTCTTCACCAATATCTACAGCACGGTGGTGGACCCGAAGAATTTCGACGAGAAGAGCTTCGTGGACATCGAGAGCGACGTCTGCGTCATTCCGCCCAACAGCTTCGCGCTGGCACGCACCATGGAGTACTTCCGCATTCCGCGCAATGTGCTGACCATCTGCCTGGGCAAGAGCACCTACGCGCGCTGCGGCATCATCGTCAATGTCACGCCTTTCGAGCCCGAGTGGGAAGGTTACGTGACGCTGGAGTTCTCCAACACCACGCCCCTTCCGGCCAAGATCTACGCTGGCGAGGGCTGCGCCCAGGTGCTGTTCTTCGAGAGCGACAAGGACGATGTCTGCGAGACCAGCTACAAGGACCGCGGCGGCAAGTACCAGGGGCAGCGCGGTGTGACGCTGCCGAAGACGTAAGCGCTTCTATGCGGGCAGCGCCAGCCGCGCGGCCGCCAGATCCCAGCCGGCCCAGCCGCAGCTCTTGAACAGAACCGGCCCTGGCGGCCGGTTTTTCTTTTGTCGCACCACCTCCGTCAGCGTGGCGAACTGCGTGACATTCAGCCGGGCCTGCAGCAGGTCACCGGCCTCGTGGTTGGCGTCGCGGGTGTCCACCACCACTGTTCCAAGCTCTGCCAGGTGGCGGCACAGTTCCGGCGCCAGTTCCACCATGCGCGGCGTGAAGGCGCCGACTGCCGCGACGAAGGCATCGGGCCGCGGCTCGGCCCGCAGGACCACCCCGCTGGCCGGGGTACAGGTGACGACCAGCGGGCAGTCAGCCAGGGCGGCGTTGGGGTTGGTGACCACTTCGGCGCGCAGGCCCAAGGCGCGGGCATGGGCGGCCAGGGCTTCGGCGCTGGCCGTGCTGCGTGAGGCGATGCGCACCTCCTTCACACCCAGGCCGGCCGCAAAGGCTTCCAGATGGGCTTTGCCTTGCACGCCGGCCCCAACGATGAGCAGGGGGCCGTCCGGATTGGGCGCCAGGGTCTGGGCTGCCAGCAGGGACACCGCGGCGGTGCGCCGGGCCGTGACCGTGGGGCCGTCCAGCACCAGGCGGCGTTCGCCGGTGGTGATGTCGAACACCACCACGTCGCCCTGGATGGCGGGGCGGCCGGTGCCGGCATTGGCGGGGGTGAAGGTGATGAGTTTGGTGATGGCCAGACGGCCGTCCAACGCTGGCATCACGAACAGGCTGCCGCCCCCGGGCAGGGGCTGGACCAGGCGCGCGGGGACCTGGACGGCCGGATCTTCCAGCAAAGCTGCGATTTCGGCCGCCAGGGCCGGGTAGGGCAGGCGTTCGGCGGTCTGGGCCGGGCTGAGCAGGGTCTCGGGCATAGAGAGGCACTGTAGCCGGGGCAGATGGCCCGGAAACGGGATATCGGGGATAATCCGGGTTTGCCCTTGGCTGCAGGGGTGGCCCGCTATCGGTTAGATAGCATTATTTGGCTATGCCAGACCGATTTGAACACTGAACTCCCCCTCGCCCCCGTGACTTCGAACGAACTCACCGCAGACACCCCCATCATGGCCTTTGCCCAGCTGCAGCTGGCCGCTCCGCTGGCCCGCGCGGTCGCCGAGATGGGTTACGAGTCCATGACCCCGATCCAGGCCCAGGCCATCCCCGTGGTGCTGCAGGGCCGCGACGTCATGGGCGCCGCCCAGACCGGCACCGGCAAGACAGCCGCCTTCTCCCTGCCCCTGCTGCAGCGCCTGCTCAAACACGAAAACAGCTCCACCTCCCCGGCGCGCCACCCCGTGCGCGCCCTGGTGCTGCTGCCCACGCGCGAACTGGCCGACCAGGTGGCGCAGCAGGTCAAGCTCTATGCCAAGTACACCAATATGCGCAGCGCGGTGGTGTTCGGCGGCATGGACATGAAGCCCCAGACCCTGGAGCTGAAAAAAGGCGTGGAAGTGCTGGTGGCCACGCCCGGCCGCCTGCTGGACCACATCGAAGCCAAGAACGCCGTGCTCAACCAGGTCGAGTACGTGGTGCTGGACGAGGCCGACCGCATGCTGGACATCGGTTTCCTGCCGGACCTGCAGCGCATCCTGTCCTACCTGCCCAAGCAGCGCACCACGCTGCTGTTTTCGGCCACTTTCTCGCCCGAGATCAAGCGCCTGGCCAACAGCTACCTGCAGGATCCGGTGACCATCGAGGTCGCACGCTCCAACGCCACGGCCTCCACGGTGGAGCAGCATTTCTACAGCGTGGGTGACGACGACAAGCGCCACGCCCTGCACCAGATCCTGCGCCAGCGCGGCATGAAGCAGGCATTTGTCTTCGTGAACAGCAAGCTGGGCTGCGCCCGCCTGGCCCGTTCGCTGGAGCGCGAGGGCCTCAAGACCACGGCGCTGCACGGTGACAAGAGCCAGGACGAACGCCTGAAGGCGCTGGAGTCCTTCAAGAAGGGCGAAGTCGACCTGCTGGTGTGCACCGATGTGGCCGCGCGCGGCCTGGACATCAAGGACGTGCCGGCGGTGTTCAACTTCGACGTCCCCTTCAACGCCGAAGACTACGTGCACCGCATCGGCCGCACCGGCCGCGCCGGCGCCTCGGGCCTCGCGGTGAGTTTCGTCTCGCCCAAGGATGCTCGCCTGGTGGCCGACATCGAGAAGCTGATCAAGACCAAGATCGAGCTGGAGCCCGTCGAGTACGACGAGGACAAACCCGATATCCGTCGCCAGGGCCGCTTCAATGAAGGCCGGCGTCTCTACGAGCAGACCGAAGAGCGCATCGAGCCGCGCGGTGAGCGGCGCACCGCTCCGCGCGAGAGCCGTCGCCCGTCGGCACCGCCGCAGGACCCCTTCTTCAACCAGCCCTACGAAAGCACGGAGGCTGCGGCCGAACCGGCCCCCTGGGAAGCGGTGGCCAAGCCGGCCGGCCGTGTGGTGTCGGCCAATATCCGGCCCAAGCGCAAGGTGGCGGCGCTGTTCAACAAGAACGAAGAAACGTCGAGCTGATCGGGCTCAGTTGCCGCGGCCTGCGGGCGTTTGCGCGGCTTCGCATTTCACCTGGATCAGTTCATGCGCGCGGGCCCGTCCCAGGCGCAGCGCACTGAGGCAACCGCCCCAGACGCAGCCCGTGTCCAGCGCCAGCACATCGGGCCGGTCCAGCCAGCCCAGCGTGGACCAGTGACCGAAGGCCACGGTGATATCCGCCGTACGCCGCCCCGGCACCTCGAACCAGGGCAGGTAGCCGGCCGGGGCACCCTGTGCGCCCTCCTTGCTGGCGAACTCCATGTCCCCCGCAGCGCTGCAGAAGCGCAGCCTTGTGAGCGCATTGACGATCACGCGCAGGCGTGCGTCGCCCTGCAGGCTGTCGTCCCAGCGCGCCGGCTCGTTGCCGTACATGCGACGCAGGAAATCCGGCAGGTCGGGGCCGCGCAGCACGGCTTCCAGCTCACTCGCAAGCGCTATTGTTTTAGTAGCAGTCCAGGAGGGCAGCACGCCGGCGTGCACCATCAGGATCTCCTCGCCCTCAAGGGTCTCCCGCAGTGCCAGGGGCTGGTGGCGCAGCCAGTCCAGCAGGGCGGGGCGGTCGGGGGCCTGCAGCACGTCGGCGATGGTGTCGCTGCGGTGCGGCGGCCGCACGCCGTGGGCAATGGCCAGCAGGTGCAGGTCGTGGTTGCCCAGCAGGCAGCGCGCCGCCTGGCCATAGCCCATGAGGCGGCGCAGCACACCGGCTGAATCCGCCCCGCGGTTGACCAGATCGCCCAGCAGGTAGAGCGTGTCGCGACTTGGGGAAAAGGAGATTTTTTCGAGCAGGCCTTGCAGCGCCTTGTCGCAGCCTTGCACATCGCCGATCAAGTAAAGTGCCATGGTGTTCATTCTCGCTTGAGATTCATGGAATTCCTGCTGATCGCCCTGCTGATCGTCCTCAACGGACTGTTCGCCATGTCGGAGCTGGCGCTGGCCGCCAGTCGCAAGGCCCGCCTGCTGGCCATGGCCGAGTCCGGTGACGGTGGCGCGCAGAAGGCCCTGGAGTTGCTGGACAACCCCAATCAGTTCCTCTCCACCGTGCAGGTGGGCATCACGTCCATCGGCGTGCTCAACGGCATCGTCGGCGAAGCCGCCTTCAGCCTTGACCTGGCCGTCTGGCTGGAGGAGCTGGGGGCGACGGAGCGTGCGGCCGAGATCACGGCCACGGCCCTGGTGGTGGCCATCATCACTTTCCTGACCATCATCTTTGGTGAACTGGTGCCCAAGCGCATTGGCCAGCTCTACCCCGAGACCGTGGCGCGCTGGATGTCGCGTCCCATGCACTGGCTGGCGATCGCCGCCAAGCCCTTCGTCAAGCTGCTGTCGGCCACGACCCAGGGCGTGCTCAAGTTGCTGCGCATCCCGACCAACGTGTCGCGCAGCATGACGGAAGAGGAAATCCGCCACAGCCTGGAGGAGGGTGTGGACGCTGGCGTGATCGAGCAGCAGGAGCACCAGATGGTGCGCAATGTGTTTCGGCTGGACGACCGCTCCCTGACGTCCCTGATGGTGCCGCGGGCCGATATCGACTGGCTGGATGCCTCGCTGAACGTGGCGCAAAGTCTGCAGCACGTGGGCCAGGCCGGGCAGACGGGTGCGCATTCCTGGTACCCGGTGTGCCGCGGCTCGCTGGAGGATGTGGTGGGCGTGATCAGCGTGGGCAAGCTGCTGGCGCTGGGGGTGGCGCATGAAGGCACAGTCGAGGCGCACGCGATGTCCGCGGTCTTCGTGCCCGAGACGCTCTCTGGCATGGAGTTGCTGGAGCAGTTCCGCGAGCGCTCGGGGCGCATGGTCTTCGTGGTCGACGAGTACGGTGTGGTGCAGGGCCTGCTGACGCCGGGCGACCTGCTGGAGGCCATCACGGGTGAATTGCAGCCGGTGGCGCAGGTCGATGCCTGGGCCACCGAGCGCGACGACGGCAGCTGGCTGCTCGACGGCATGATCCCGGTGGACGAACTCAAGAGCCGGCTGGAGATCCGTGACCTGCCCGATGAAGAGCGCGGACGCTACAACACCGTGGCCGGTCTGCTGCTGTCCGTCAGCGGCCATCTGCCGCACACGGGCGAGCGCATTGTCTGCGCCGGTTGGGAGTTCGAGGTGGTGGACCTGGACGGCCGCCGCATCGACAAGGTGCTGGCCCGCCCGGTGGGACCCTCTGCATAACTCGCGCCGCGCGCGGCGTGGCTTTTTGCGGGATGAGCCGCAAGGCGCAAAACCCAAGGCAAGCCTGGACGGCTTGCCTGGTTTTGCAACGCGGCGGATCGCCCGCAAAATCACGCCCCTTCGGGTTCGAACCAAAACGGGCCCTTTGCCCACCAAACCCCTTGCGTGTGCTACAGCACACGCTGCGTGGTGTTGGCGGTCAAATCATCCCGTTTTGGACGCGAACGCGCATGGCGGGAGTTATGCAGAGGGTCCCGCTCACTGCCAGCTGACGACGCGGTTGCGCCCCGAGCGCTTGGCGGAATAGAGGGCTTCGTCGGCCTGTTTGATCAGCGTTTGCTCGCTGTCGCCCTCGTTCAGCTGCGTCACGCCGATCGAGAGCGCGGCCGTGCACCAGGTTTCATTGAAGGGGTGCTTGATCTGGCCGAAGTCATGGCGGATGCGGTCCAGCACTTCCACGGCCCGCGGCGCGTCTGCCGCAGGCAGCACGACCAGGAATTCCTCGCCGCCGTAGCGGCCGATGACGTCGGTCTTGCGCAGGCGCTGGCTGAGGAACCAGGCGAGGCTGCGGATCACCTGGTCGCCCATGGGGTGGCCGTAGCTGTCGTTGATCTTCTTGAAGTGGTCGATGTCGATCATCGCCACCGCCAGGGCTTGTTGCACGCTGCGCGCCTGCTGGATGGCCGCGGCCAGCTTGTCCTTGGACGTTCGGTGGTTGTACAGACCGGTGAGGCTGTCGCGCTCCATGGCACGGCGCAGGGCGCGGTAGCGCTCAATCTTGCTCTGCACGATGGCGTTGAGCACCACCGGGTTGTAGGGCTTGGTGAGGAAGTGGTCGCCCCCGAGCCTAAGTGCCTCGACCTGCAGCGGCACATTCGTATCGCCCGACAGGTAGACGATGGGAATGGAGAGGAACTCCGGGTGCTGGCGGATGACCCGCGCTGCCTCGACGCCGGTGCAGCCCGGCATGAACATGTCCATCAGGATGAGGTCGGGCTGGAACTGGGCCAGGCAGTCCAGCACCTCGTGAGGCTTGCTGATGGCAAGGGTCTCGATGTCGCAGATCGCCAGGGTGCGCTGGATGGATTTGCTGGCCGTGATGGAGTCCTCCACCACCAGCGCCCGATAAGGCGCCTCCTGGGTGCCGCTGCACAGCTCGATGAGCTTGGCCAGGATCAGCGGCTGGGCGGTTCCCGCCGGGAAGCAGAAGTCACTGCCGGCCGACAGCGCCGCGCGCAGGCTGTCGAAGTCGCCCGCGAGTTCGTGCACCAGCAGGGTACTGGCGGCAAAGCGTCCCCGTAGCAACTGGACCTGCTCGACGGTTTGCCGGCTGCTCAGGCTGCCCGCGTTGAGCAGGACGATGGCCGGCTCGTCACCCTGGCCAGGCAGGTTGCGGATCTGGTGGAACTCGGCGTCGATCTGGAAGTAGCCCAGTTGCAGCGCCAGCTCCTGCCAGGTCGCGCCGCTGCTGCCGACCAGCCAGACGCTATGGCGCGGGGCGACGTCCAGCACGGACGGGTCGACACTGCGGGCGCGGCGTTCCATGACCGGGCGTCGCTGGCCGTCGATGAAGTCGCTCACACGTGTTCCGAGCTCCTCGACGCGCAGGTTGAGTTCAGTCAGCGTGCCCGCAGGCAGGGGAGTTTCGGTGCCACTGTCGAGCAGCGCCAGCGTCTGCTGTTCCAGGCTGCGCGAGACCTGGTTCAGTCCCGACAGTCCTTTGCCATGCAGGAACTCCGTGAAGCTGGAGAGGGACACTGCAAATTCAAGCAGCAGGTCGGTGCCTGGTGCAGCCAGGCAGGCCTGCCAACTGGCCGCCAGTCCGTCACTGCGTTTCTGCAATTCCTCTGCCGAGCACGTCATGATGAGGGGGTGTCAGAGCAAAGGGTGTGACGGTAAGGTCAGCATCGTCGCGCGACGTGGACCTGCGATGGTTATGGGGGACCGTGACATGGGCCAAAGTATATGCACAGGCATCCCTAGGCCCTGCCGCTCAGGCGGTAGACCCACAGGCCGATGACCTCGTGCAGGGCGGTCTTCCATTTGGCGGCGCCCTCGGCCAGCGAGTACTGCGTCCAGGGGGTTTCCAGTCCGGCGCGATAGTCGGCCGGCCAGGGCGTGACGTTCCAGCCAGCTTTTTCGAAGGTGGCCATGGAGCGCGGCATGTGCCAGGCCGAGGTCAGCAGCAGCCAGGGGCGAGTCTTGTCCACGCCGGGCAGCGCGGCGCTGAGCACGGCGTTCTCATAGGTGGTGCGCGAGGCCGACTCCAGGATCAGCCGCTGCGCGTCCACGCCCAGGCTGGCGTAGAAGCGGCGGGCGCGTTCGGCCTCGGTCAGTCCCTTGAAGATCAGTTCACCCTCTCCGCCGGTGAACAGCAGCTTGAGCTGTGGTGCGCCTTGCAGCAGCGGCGGCGCGGCCGTCAGGCGTTCGGCCGCGCCGTTGAGCGCGGGCTGCGTGTGGCCCTGCCAGACGTAGGAGGACTCCAGCGCACCGCCCAGCACGATGACGCCGGCATAGCGCTGCAAATCGAGCTTGACCGGTGCCGGGTGCTGGGCCTCAAGACGGCGCAGCAGCGCATCGGGCAGCGGCTCCCAGCCCTGCAGCAGCAGGAGGACCAGGGCGCTCCAGAGCAGGGCGGTGCTCGCACGGCGCCAGCGTTGCAGCAGCAGACCCAGCGCAAGCAGGACAGCGACCCAGGCCAGGGGCTGGGTGAGGAAGGCGAACAGTTTGGCAAGGACGAACATGGTGGCTATTGTGCGTCGTGGCTATCATCGGACCCATGCGCGACGCACACCCTCCAGCCGCACCCGAATCCGTCAGTTTCTGGCAGGCCTTTCGTTTCTGGTTCAAGCTGGGTTTCATCAGCTTTGGCGGGCCCGCGGGGCAGATTGCCCTGATGCACGAGGAGCTGGTGGAGCGGCGTCGCTGGATTTCCGAGCGACGCTTCCTGCACGCGCTGAACTACTGCATGCTGCTGCCCGGCCCGGAAGCGCAGCAGTTGGCGACCTATCTGGGGTGGCTGATGCACCG
Organism: Hylemonella sp.; assembly: GCA_030695415.1. Taxonomy (GTDB): domain Bacteria; phylum Pseudomonadota; class Gammaproteobacteria; order Burkholderiales; family Burkholderiaceae_C; genus Hylemonella. Next base: position 51,967 of record JAUYQZ010000014.1, on the reverse strand, counting down.
GACCTGGGGTGGCATCGTGGCCGGCGTGCTGTTCGTGCTGCCCTCGCTCTTCATCCTGATCGCGCTCTCGTGGGTCTATATTGCCTGGGGCGAAACACCGCTGGTGGCCGGCCTGTTCTACGGCATCAAGCCTGCGGTGACGGCCATCGTCCTGCAGGCGGCCTGGCGCATCGGCTCGCGTGCGCTGAAGAACAGTGCGCTGTGGGCCATCGCCGCGGCCGCCTTTGTGGCGATCTTCGCGCTGGACGTGCCCTTCCCGGCCATCGTGGCGGCGGCCGCCCTGATCGGCTATGCCGGTGGACGCATCGCACCGCAGCGCTTTCGCACCGGCGGCGGTCATGGCGGCCGGCAGACGTCCTACGGGCCGGCCCTGATCGACGACAGCACCCCCACACCGGAGCACGCGCGCTTTCGCTGGGCGCAGCTGCTGCGGGTGTGCCTGGTCGCCGGCCTCTTGTGGGCCGGGCCGATGGCCTTGCTGATGGCGGTCTGGGGCTGGGGCCACGCTTACACCCAGATGGCCTGGTTCTTCACCAAGGCCGCCCTGCTGACTTTCGGCGGTGCTTACGCCGTACTGCCCTATGTCTACCAGGGGGCCGTGGGCCACTACGGCTGGCTCACGCCCGCGCAGATGATCGACGGCCTGGCCCTGGGCGAGACCACCCCCGGACCGCTGATCATGGTGGTGGCTTTCGTCGGCTTCGTCGGCGGCTACGGCCAGGCCCTGCTCGGGCCCGAGGCCCTGTTCCTTGCCGGCGCATTGGCGGCCGTGCTGGTGACCTGGTTCACCTTTCTGCCGTCCTTCCTCTTCATCCTGGCCGGCGGGCCCCTGGTGGAGTCCACCCACGAAGACCTGAAGTTCACGGCACCCCTGACCGCCATCACCGCGGCCGTCGTGGGCGTGGTGCTGAACCTGGCGCTCTTCTTCGCTTACCACGTGCTCTGGCCGCAGGGCCTGGCCGGCCGTTTCGACCTAGCCTCGGCGGCGATCGCCCTGGCGGCCGCCATCGCCCTGCTGCGCTACCAGCGCAACGTCATGCACGTCATCGGCGTGTGCGCCTTGCTGGGCCTGGCGCTCAAGGCCGCCGGCCTCTGAGCGGGCCCTGAGCTTTCCGGTCCCCGGCACCCCCGGCCCCCACCCGGACCGTGCCTTTTGGTGCGGCGCAATAAAGTTTTCCTATCGTTAGTATTGTTAAATCAATAATAAATTTCGATAGATAAAGACTACAATCTCGCCATCGGTTCAAAACCAACCGGTTGTTTCCATAAATTCTGCTTACTAACCAATAGGAGTTAATTCATGTCCCTGATCAACACCCAAGTCCAGCCCTTCAAGACCCAGGCTTTCCACAACGGCAAGTTCATTGAAGTGACTGAGCAGTCCCTGAAGGGCAAGTGGTCCGTGCTGATTTTCATGCCGGCGGCTTTCACCTTCAACTGCCCGACCGAGATCGAAGACGCGGCTGACAACTACCCCGAGTTCCAGAAGACCGGTACCGAGGTCTACATCGTCACGACCGACACCCACTTCTCGCACAAGGTGTGGCACGAGACCTCCCCCGCCGTGGGCAAGGCCAAGTTCCCGCTGGTGGGTGACCCGACCCATGCCCTGACCAACGCTTTCGGCGTGCACATCCCGGAAGAAGGCCTGGCCCTGCGCGGCACCTTCGTGATCAATCCCGACGGCATGATCAAGACTGCCGAGATCCATTCCAACGAAATCGCCCGTGACGTCAAGGAGACCCTGCGCAAGCTCAAGGCTGCCCAGTACACCGCCGCCCACCCCGGCCAGGTCTGCCCGGCCAAGTGGAACGAAGGCGCCAAGACCCTGACCCCGTCCCTGGACCTGGTTGGCAAGATCTAAACGGTAGAGCGTTTAGCGTTGGGCGTTCGGCGTGCACTCGCCGAGCGCCCCTCCCTCAACGCTCAGCCTGCGACGCTGAACCCCGAACACCTCACGCTCAACGCCTCACGGAGAACCCCATGCTCGACGACACCCTGAAATCCCAGCTGCAGGCCTATCTGACCAAGCTGCAGCGACCGATCCGCCTCATCGCCTCGCTAGACGCCAGCGAGAAATCGGCCGAGATGCGCGATCTGCTGCAACAGATCGCCGGCCTGTCCGATCACGTCACTTTCGACGACAGCGGGAGCGACGCGCGTAAGCCCTCCTTCGTGATCGCCCGCGAGGGTGAGACCACCGGGGTGCGTTTTGCCGCCATCCCCCTGGGCCACGAATTCACCTCCCTGGTGCTGGCCCTGCTTTGGACCGGCGGCCATCCCCCGAAGGTCGAGGCCGACGTGATCGAGCAGATCAAGGCCCTGGATGGTGAACACAGCTTCGAGGTCTACATGTCCCTGAGCTGCCACAACTGCCCGGACGTGGTGCAGGCCGCCAGCCTGATGGCCATCCTGAACCCGCGCATCAAGACCACCGTCATCGACGGCGGCCTCTACCAGGCCGAGGTCGACGCGCGCCAGGTCATGGCGGTGCCCATGACCTTCCGCAACGGCCAGATGTTTGCCTCGGGCCGCATGACGCTGGAGGAGATTGTCGCCAAGCTCGACGTGAAGTCCGAAGAGCGCGAAGCGGCCAAGCTGTCTGCCAAGGACCCGTATGACGTGCTGATCGTCGGTGGCGGCCCGGCCGGTGCCGCAGCAGCCGTTTACGCGGCGCGCAAAGGGATCCGCGTGGGTGTGGCGGCCGAGCGTTTCGGCGGCCAGGTCAACGACACCATGGCCATCGAGAATTACATCTCGGTGCTGGAGACCGACGGGCCGAAGTTCGCTGCGGCGCTGGAAGTCCAGGTGCGCCACTACGAGGTGGACATCATGAATCTGCAGCGTGCCGACAAGCTGATCCCTGCAGAAGAGCCCGGCGGACTGGTCGAGCTGCAGATGGCCAATGGCGGCAGCCTCAAGGCGCGCAGCGTCATCCTCTCCACCGGCGCGCGCTGGCGCAATGTCAACGTGCCCGGCGAGCAGGAGTACAAGAACCGCGGCGTGGCCTACTGCCCGCATTGTGATGGCCCGCTCTTCAAGGGCAAGCGTGTGGCGGTGATCGGCGGCGGCAACTCGGGCGTGGAAGCGGCGATTGACCTGGCGGGTGTGGTCCAGCACGTCACGCTGATCGAGTTTGCCGACGCGCTCAAGGCCGATGCCGTGCTGGTGAGCAAGCTCAAGAGCCTGCCGAACGTGAGCATCCACCTCAGCGCGCAGACCACCGAGATCACGGGTGACGGAGCACGCGTCAATGGCCTGGGCTACAAGGACCGTGTCAGCGGCGAAGTGAAACACGTGGAACTCGAAGGCGTGTTCGTGCAGATCGGCCTGGTACCCAACACCGAATGGCTCAAGGGAACGCTGGAGCTCAGCCGCTACGGCGAGATCGTGGTCGATGCCAAGGGTCACACCAATGTGGCGGGCGTGTTCGCTGCCGGTGACTGCACCACCGTGCCCTACAAGCAGATCGTGATCGCCGCGGGGGACGGTGCCAAGGCGGCCCTGAGCGCCTTCGACCACCTGATCCGCACGCCGGTGGCGGAAGCCGTGGCTGCTTGAGCGCAAGCGCGTCGCCAAAAAGGGACAGTGCCGTGAGGCCTGTCCCTTTTTTCACGGGTGCCCGGTCCGAAGGGCCGCAGCCGCTCGTATGATGGCCCTCGGCAAATAAGGAGGGCTTGCATGTCCATCGGTTCCGCGATCTTCTGGGGTGTGGTCGTCATCGTCGGCGTCTACATCATCATGCTCTACAACGGCCTGGTGCAACTCAAGCACAACGTGGCCCAGGCCTGGGCCAATATCGACGTGTCGCTCAAGCAGCGCCATGACGAATTGCCCAAGCTGGTCGAGGTCTGCAAGCAGTACAAGCAGTTCGAGCAGGCCACGCTGCAGGCGGTGATCGAGGCGCGCAGCCGCGTGCAGGGCGCGCGCGAGGCCCACGACGTGCCTGCGCTCAGCCGCGCCGAAGGCGCGCTGCGCATGGGCCTGGGGCAGATCTTCGCCGTGGCCGAGGCCTATCCCGAACTCAAGGCGAACGAGCACTTCATGCAGTTGCAGCAGCGCATCAGCTCGCTGGAGAATCTGATCTCCGACCGTCGCGAGCTCTACAACGCGTCGGTGAACATCAACAACGTGCGGGTCGACTCCTTCCCCGACGCGTTGGTCGCGCGACTCTTCCGTTTCCAGCACCACCCCTTGCTCGAATTCGCCGACCACGAGAAAGCCGACGTGGACGTGCGCCAGCTCTTCAACAGCTGAACGCGGCGGGTCGCCATGACCTGGCATCTTTCCTTCCGTCGCGGGCTGGGTTCGCTGCACGCCGGCATCGCCTTTGTGCAATTCATATTGCTGGTCGTGGGCTTCAAGACCTCACGGCGCGAGGTCTGGCTGGGCGCACTGGCCGGCATGGTGCTGCTGGCCCTGCTGGGCTGGGTGGTGGCGCTGCGCCGACGCCGTGCGATCACAGGTATGCCGACCTCGCGCATCGCCAGTGCGGCCCAGGGTTATGTGGAGCTGCAAGGTATTGGCCGGCCCCTGGATGTGAACCCCCTGCACTCACCGCTGAGCGGCGCGGCCTGCCTCTGGTACCGCTACCAGGTCGAGCACAAGACCAGCGACGACAAGTGGGAACTGGTCGAGCAGGCGCAGAGCCAGGCGAGTTTTGTTCTTGATGATGGCAGTGGCCAGTGCCTGGTCGATCCGGACGGAGCCGAGATCGTGACACGGCACGCCAAGCGCTGGAGCAGTGGCGACTACCGTTACGTGGAATGGACCTTGCGGCAGCAGGACTCCATTTACGTGCTTGGCAATTTTCTGACCCGCCATCCGCATCAGGGTCTGGATGCCGGGGGCGATGTGCGCGAGCTGCTGGCCGGATGGAAGCAGGACCGGCCCGGCCTGCTCAAACGCTTTGACCTCAACCACGACGGTGAGGTGGATGAACGCGAGTGGGAGCTGGCCCGTCGCCTGGCGCGCGGCGAGGTGGAGATGAGACATCGCGAACTGCGGCGCCAGCCCGAGCTGCATCTGGTCGAGGGGGCGCCTTCCAGTCTCTACCTCATCAGCAACCACGAACCCGACAAGCTGGCCCGGCGTTTTCTCTGGATGGCAGCAGGCCAGCTGCTCGTCTTTTTTGCCGCCCTGGGTTGGCTGGCCTGGTGGTGGCAACAGCCGCCCATGCTGTGAGGGCGCTCTCAGGCGGTCAGTTCGCGCTTCAGCCCCCGTTGCTGAGCCTGGCGCTCGCTCTTGTGCGACTTGCGGTGCGAGCCCGCCTTGCGCTGCAAAGCCGGCGCCACCAGGGGGTTGCGCGGCTTGTGCTGTTTGACTTTGAACTTGGTCTTGCGGGCTGAATTCATGGGCTGGCGCCGGGAGACAGGCAGCCGCCATTATCGCGTCCGCTCCCCCCTGGGCGCCTACAATGGCCCACCTGCGCCCGCCCCCTTTTCGAGGGGACGCCCGACCTGTACCTCTTGAGTGACCATGCAAGTTTCCGCCTCGATCTTCAAGGCCTATGACATCCGCGGCATCGTGCCGTCTACCCTCGATGAAAACCTGGCCCTGGCGCTGGGACGTGCCTTCGGCAGTGCTGCGCGCCAGGCCGGCGAAACGCGCGTGGCCGTGGGGCGCGACGGCCGACTCAGCGGTCCGGCCCTGAGTGCCGCGCTGATCCGCGGCCTGATGGAGGCGGGCATCGAGGTCATCGATGTGGGCATGGTCACCACGCCCATGCTCTATTTCGCCGCCAGTACCGTGTGCAGCAGCGGCATCCAGGTCACGGGCAGCCACAACCCGGCCGACTACAACGGCTTCAAGATGGTGCTGGCCGGGCGCGCCATCTACGGCGAGGAGATCCAGGCCCTGCGCCGGACCATGGAGGCTGAATCCTGGCAGCTGCAGCTGGGTGGATCGGTGCGCAATCTCAATGTCTACGCGCCTTACCGCGACCGGATTGTGGGCGACATCAAGCTGGCGCGCCCCATGAAGATCGTGGTGGACTCCGGCAACGGCGTGGCGGGCGCCTCCGCACCGGCCATCCTGCGTGCCATCGGCTGCGAGGTGACCGAGCTGCACAGTGAAGTGGACGGCACCTTTCCCAACCACCATCCGGACCCCAGCAAGCCCGAGAACCTGCGCGACCTGATCGCCGCGCTCCAGAGCGGCGACGCCGAACTGGGTCTGGCCTTCGACGGCGACGGCGACCGCCTGGGCATCGTGACCAAGGACGGCATCAACATCTACCCCGATCGGCAGATGATGCTGTTCGCCCGGGACGTGCTTTCGCGCGTGCCCGGCGGCACCATCGTCTATGACGTCAAGTGCTCGCAGCGGCTGGCGCCCGCGATCGAAGCCGCAGGCGGCCAGCCCCTGATGTTCAAGACCGGCCACTCGCTGATCAAGGCGAAGATGAAGGAAATCGATTCGCCGCTGGGCGGCGAGATGAGCGGCCACATCTTCTTCAAGGAGCGCTGGTTTGGCTTCGACGACGGCACCTATGCGGCCTGCCGCCTGCTGGAGATCCTGAGCCGCTCCGCCGATGCCAGTGCCGTGCTCAACGCCTTGCCGACCAGCCACTCCACCCCCGAGCTCAATGTGACATGCGCCGAGGGCGAGCCCCACCAGCTGGTGGCTCAACTGGTGGCCAAGGCCTCATTCAAGGCGCCGGCCACGGTCAACACCATCGACGGTGTGCGCGTGGACTGGCCGGACGGCTTCGGCCTGATCCGCGCTTCCAACACCACGCCCGTGCTGGTGCTGCGCTTCGAGGGGCACACGCCCGAGGCGCTGCAGCGGATTGAAGGCGAGATGCTCAGCCTGCTGCGTAGCGTCAAGCCCGATGCGTCTTTTGCCAACGCTGCGCATTGAACCGGGCAGGACCTCCTTCTTGAAGATCCTGATCGTCAAGCTGTCTTCACTGGGTGACGTGGTGCACACCATGCCAGCCGTGCAGGACATCCGGCGCGCATTGCCGCAGGCGCAGATCGACTGGGTGGTCGAGAAAAGCTTTGCGCCGCTGGTGCAGCGTTGTGCCGGCGTGCGCCGCGTCATTCCCTGCGAGCTGCGCCGCTGGCGCAAGGCGCCTTTCGCGGCGAGCACCCGCGCCGCGTGGCGTGCCTTCAAGGTCGAACTGCAGCGCGAGGCCTACGACGCGGTCATCGATTTGCAGGGCCTGACCAAGTCGGCCCTGGTCGCCTGGCTGGCGCGTCTGGCACCAGTTGGCCGGCGCTATGCCCTGGCCAACCGCACGGAGGGTTCGGGCTACGAGGCGCCCACGCGCTGGGTGGCGCATCAGGCCCTGCGCATCGAGCCGCATGTCCATGCGGTGCAGCGTTCGCGCGAACTCTGTGCACGCGCTTTGGGCTATGCCCTGCCTGCGCAAGAGATTTACGGACTCCTGTCCTATCCGGCGCCGGTCGTGGTTGCTCCTGAAAATATAGCACCTGGTATCCCACCCATGCGCCCCTGCGTGGCTTTCGTGCATGGCAGTTCCCGCGCGGACAAACAGTGGCCGCTGGCGAGCTGGCGGGCGCTGGCGCACCGGCTCGATGCCGCCGGGTTTTCCGTGGCCCTGCTGCACGGCACCGACGACGAGCAGCGACGCAGCGAGGCCCTGGCGCGCGAGATGTCCCATGCTGTGGTCTGGCCGCGTCTGGCTCTGGATGCCCTGACCGACGCCCTGGCCGGCTGTGCCGGCGTGATCGGCGTCGACAGCGGGCTGAGCCATATCGCCGTGGCGCTCGATTTGCCGCATGTGCAGATCTACAACTTCGACACCGCCTGGCGTACCGGCCCCATCGGCCGCACGCGCCAGCGCAGCGTCTATGCGCAAGCCGAACCGACGGTGGAAGCCGTATGGCAGGCCTGGACCCAGGTCCAGCCGTCTCTTGGGCCCGACTGATGGTGCGCTTGCTCTATGCGTTTCTGACGTGGCTGGTGCAACCCCTGGTCCGGCGCAAGCTGATGCGCCGCGGCCGTCAGGAGCCGGGCTATCTGGTGGCGGTGGAGGAGCGCTTTGGGCAGTACGCCCTGCCGGCCCTGCCGGACGACGGGCGTACGCTCTGGGTGCATGCCGTGTCGCTGGGCGAGACGCGGGCGGCGGCCGTGTTGCTGGCCACGCTGCGCGAACAGTGGCCAGCCTATCGCCTCTTGCTCACGCACGGCACGGCCACGGGCCGGGCGGAAGGTGCCGGCCTGCTGCGCGATGGGGATGTGCAGGTGTGGCAGCCCTGGGATACGCCCGAGGCCGTGCAACGTTTTCTTGATCACTTCCATCCGCGCCTGGGCATCCTGCTGGAGACCGAGGTCTGGCCCAATCTGGCCGCGGGCTGCGCGCGCGCCGGCGTGCCGCTGGTGCTGGCCAATGCGCGTTTGAGCGAAAAGTCGCTGCGCCAGGCGAGAAGGCTGGCCTGGCTTTCCCTGCCGGCCTACCGCAGTCTGGCTGCCGTGTGGGCCCAGACGCAGGATGACGCCACGCGCCTGGCGGCCATTGGCGCGCCGGTGCAGGGGGTCTTTGGTAACCTGAAGTTCGATGCCACGCCCGATGCAGCGCAGATGACACGCGGCCAGGCCTGGCGCCTGGCGCTGGGCCGGCCGGTCATCATGTTTGCCAGTTCGCGCGAAGGCGAGGAGGCCGAGTTGCTGGACTGCCTGCGTCAGGCCCCAGACGCCGTGCGTGATGTCCAGTGGCTGATCGTGCCGCGGCATCCGCAGCGTTTCGATGAGGTGGCCGAACTGATCACGCGTCACGGATTCAGCCTGGCGCGTCGCAGCCAGTGGGACAGCGCCCCCACCCTGGTCGAGATGTCAGCCGATGTCTGGCTGGGCGATACGCTGGGGGAGATGGCGCTCTATTACGGTTTGAGTGATGCGGCCCTGCTGGGGGGCAGCTTTGCGCCCCTGGGTGGGCAGAACCTGATCGAAGCCGCCGCTTGTGGCTGCCCGGTCTTCATGGGGCCGCACACCTTCAATTTCGACGAAGCGGCCACTCTGGCGCAGGAGGCCGGCGCTGCGCAGCGATGCCCTGACCTGTCGTCCGCCGTCATCGCGGCCCAGCGTCTGGTGCGGGTGCCTGGCCGGCAGCAGGCCATGGCGCGCGAGGCGGGCCGCTTCGCCAAGGCGCACCGAGGCGCCGCGCTGCGCACTCGGGACGCTCTGGCAGCTTATTTGGGCTGAGTGGCCGGAGCGGGGCTGACCGGCACCGCGGGGGCGGGTGCCAGCAGGGCATTCACGCTCTGCAGATCCTCGCTCTTGAGCGTGCCACTGGCCTGGCGCAGCTTGAGCCCACCCAACAGCATGTCGTAGCGGGCCTTGGCCAGCTTGGCCTTGGTGTCGAAGAGCTGGCTTTGCGAATTCAGCACATCGATGTTGATGCGCACGCCGACCTGGTAGCCCAGCTTGTTGGCGTCCAGCGCGCTCTGGCTGGAGGTCTCGGCCGCTTCCAGCGCCTTGACCTGGCCCAGGCCCGAGACCACGCCAAAGTAGGAGGCGCGGGTGGCTTGGGCCACATTGCGCTGGGCGGCATCCAGGTCGGCACGGGCCTTGTCTTCCAGGGCCAGGGTTTCGCGCAGGCGGTTCTGCGTGGCGAAACCGGCGAAGAGCGGCAGGACGAATTGCACACCCACGGTCGTGTTGTGCGTGCGTGTGTCGGTGGCCGAGAAGGCCGTGCCGCCGACGTTGCGGTTCACGTTATGGCTGGCTGTCAGGTCCAGCGTGGGCTTGTGGCCGGCCATGGCCTTTTCGCTCTCCAGCGTGGCCACTTCCACCGCGAGGCGCGCCTGGCGGATGGCGGGGTGCTGGTCCTGGCTTTGCTGTACCCAGATGTTCAGGTCATCGGGCAGCAGCGCAGGCAGGGCCGTGGCCGGGGCGAGCGGGTGCGGTGCAGTGTCGGCCTTGCCGACCAGCTGGTTCAGGGCCAGCTTCTTGACCCGCAGGTCGTTGTCAGCGGCGATTTCCTGGGCCGTGACCAGGTCGAAGCGCGCCTGCGCCTCGCGCGTGTCGGTGATGGTCGCGGTGCCGACCTCGAAGTTGCGGCGGGCCGAGGCCAGCTGCTCGGCCACGGCGGTCTTCTGGGCCTGCACAAAGGCCAGGCTGTCCTGCGAGGCCAGCACGTCGAAGTAGGCCTGGCTGACGCGCACGATCAGGTCCTGTTCGGCCGTGAGCAACTGGGCTTCGGCCAGATCGGCCTGGCGCGTGCCCTGCTGGTAGCTGGCGAAGTTGGCGGCACGGTACAGCGGCTGGGTGGCATTGACGCCGACGTTCTGGTTGTCGAAGCTTCGGTCGCTCGTGCCGCCGCTGGCTTCGGTGCGCAGCTGTGTGCTGGAGGCGCCAGCGGTGAAGTTCACCGTGGGCAGCAGGGCGGCCTTGGCCTGGTCGGCCTTGTAGCGGTTGGCTTCGTACTGCGACTTGGCGGCTTGGTAGGCCGCATCATGCCCGCGTGCCGCATCGTAGAGTTCCAGCAGGCTCTGGGCGCGCACCGGCAGGGCCAGGGCCGCGCCGATGGCCAGGGTCAGGGGGAGCAGACGGTAGGTTTTCATGGTGACGGGTACTCCGGGGGGTAGACTGAAAATCAGTAGCGCGGCACGGTCGGGTCGAGCTGCATGGACCATGCATTGATGCCGCCGCTGATGTTGGCCACGTGCTGGAAACCCTGGTATTCAAGGAACTGGGCCACGCGCATGCTGCGCCCGCCGTGGTGACACAGGCAGGCGACCGGGCGCGTGGGGTCGAGTTCATTGAGCCGCGGCGGAATCACCCCCATGGGGATGGCGACCAGGTCATAGTCCGCTTCCGGCTTGATGCGGGCCTGCTGCAACTCGGACGGCTCGCGCACGTCCAGCACGAGCGGGCGGCCATGGGCCTGGGCCTTGGCGATCCAGTCCTTGAGATCTCCGGGGTGGATGTGTTCGATCATGGTGCTCTCTACCAGCGGGGGCCTCAGAAGTTGAAGCGGGAATGCTCAGGGAAGTTCAGCAGGCGCGGCGCCAGCGTGTCCCAGCCCTGGCTGGTCAGGTACTCGACGGCGCTGGTGCGGGTGATCAGGGTGGCGCGCATGACGGGTGCGTCGCCCACGATGGTCATCAGGCGCCCACCGGTCTTGAGCTGCTCCAGCAGCTTGTGCGGCACTTCAGCGACGGAGCCGCTGAGCACGATGGCATCGAAGGGCCCCTCCACCGGCACGCCCTTGGCGCCATCGGCTTCGCGCACGTCCACGTTGGAGATGCCGGCCTGCTGCAGGTTGGCGCGCGCCAGCTTCACGAGCTCGGGTTCGATGTCCAGCGAGATCACGCGCTGGGCGCGCCGCGCCAGCAGGGCCGCCATGTAACCGGATCCGGTGCCGATCTCCAGCACCCGCTCGTGCTTTTGAATGGCCAGGTCCTGCAGCATGCGGGCCTCGACCTTGGGCGCCAGCATGCACTGACCGCTCTCGCCGCCAGCGCGCAGGGGCAACTCCATGTCGGCGAATGCCAGGGCCTTGTGGGCAGCGGGCACGAAGTCCTCGCGGCGCACCTGTGCGAGCAGGTCCAGCACCCCGGCATCGAGCACGTTCCAGGGTCGGATCTGCTGCTCGATCATGTTGAAGCGGGCTTGTTCGACGTTCATTTCTTATACTCCACGGGGTATTGTAGGGGATCCTGGGGAATTTTACTTGGCGCTCACTTTTCGCCGCGCCAGCGCCGGCCCAGCCACTGGCTGAAGTCGTCCATATAGCAGTAGACCACAGGCACCACCACCAGCGTCAGCAGGGAGGAGGTGATGACGCCGCCGATCACGGCCTGGCCCATGGGGGCGCGCTGTTCGGAGCCCTCGGTCAGGGCGAAGGCCAGCGGCACCATGCCGAAGATCATGGCCAGGGTGGTCATGAGAATGGGGCGCAGCCGCACCTTGGCGGCCATCAGCAGGGCCTCGGCGCGCTCCATGCCTTCCTCCCTGGCGCGGATCGCGAAGTCCACCAGCAGGATGGCGTTCTTGGTCACCAGACCCATGAGCATGACCACCCCGATGATGGAGAACATCGAGAGGGTGGAGCGGAACATCAGCAGGGCCAGCACCACGCCGATCAGCGTGAGCGGCAGCGAGGTCATCAAGGCCAGGGGCTGGAAGAAGCTCTTGAACTGGCTGGCCAGGATCATGTAGATGAAGATGACAGCCATGACCAGGGCGGAGATCGCGTAGCCGAAGGATTCCTGCATGTTCTTGGTCGAGCCGCCGAACTGGTAACGGTAGCCCGGCGGGAAGGCGACGCTGTCCAGCGCCTTGCGGATGTCGGCCGAGATCTCCCCGGCCGAGCGGTTGTAGACGTTGGCATTGATGGCCACCTCGCGCATCAGGTCGCGCCGGTTGATCTGGTTGGAGCCGGTGTCCTCGGCCAGCGTGGCCACCTGGTTCAGGCGCACCACACGCGAGCTGCCATCGGCATTGCTGCCCATCGCAAAGGGCAGGCGCTCCAGGTCGCCCATGCTGTTGCGGGCTTCGGGCGCCAGGCGCACGTTGACGTCGTAGGTCTGGTCGTCGCTGGCGCGCCAGTTGCCCACGGTCTGCCCGGCCACCAGGGTGCGCAGCGAGGTGGCGATCTGGTTCACGTTGAGGCCCAGGTCGGCGGCAGCGTCCCGCCTGACCTGCACGGCGATGGTCGGCTTGCCCGGCTTGACGCTGGAGTCCAGGTCGACCAGGCCGGGAACGTCGCGCACCTTCTCCATGACCAGCAGGCTGAGACGCTCCAGTTCCTGCAGGTCGTTGCCCTGCAGCGAGAACTCGATCTGCTTCTGCCCGCCCACCGGGTCGAGCAGGCCCACGTGCGTAACGGTCATGCCCGGCACCTGACGCAGTCGCTCGCGCAGCGCTGCCGACATCTGGTCCACGTTGCGTTGCCGGTCCTTGCGGTCCACCAGACGGACGTAGACGCTGGCGTAGTTCTTGCCCAGCGCATTGCCGGTATTGAGCGTGGCCAGCGAGTAGCGCACTTCGGGGAACGAGCGCAGGATGTCCTGCACCTGGCGCGCCTTGGTCTCGGTGGCCTCGATGGAGGAGCCCACCGGGGTGTAGAAGCTGACCGTGGTTTCCGAGAAGTCGGCCTTGGGCACGAACTCGGTGCCCAGCAGCGGCACCATCACGATGCTGAGCACGAAGATGGCGATGGCGATGGCCAGCGTGGCCAGCTTGTGCACCAGCGACCAGCGCAGGATGTTCTGGTAGCTCTCGGCCAGGCGATCCGTGCCGCGGTCGAACCAGCCGGTCACGCGGCCGATGGTCTTGTCGTAGAGGTTGCGGGGCTCGGTCTTCTGGCCGTCGGCGTGGATGCTGGGGTCATGCCACAGCGACGACAGCATGGGGTCCAGCGTGAAGCTCACGAACATCGAGATCAGCACCGCCGCCACGATGGTGATGCCGAACTCGTGGAAGAACTTGCCGATGATGCCGCCCATGAAGCCGATGGGCAGGAACACCGCCACGATGGAGAGGGTGGTGGCCAGCACGGCCAGGCCGATCTCCTGGGTGCCCTCCAGCGAGGCCTCGTAGGGCTTCTTGCCCATCTGGACGTGGCGCACGATGTTCTCGCGCACCACGATGGCATCGTCGATCAGCAGGCCCACGCACAGCGAGAGGGCCATCAGCGTGATCATGTTGATGGTGAAGCCGAACCAGTACATGAAGAGAAAGGTACCGATCAGCGAGATCGGCAGCGTCAGGCCCGTGATGACGGTCGAGCGCCAGGAGTTCAGGAAGAGGAAGACGATCAGCACCGTCAGCAGGGCGCCTTCGATCAGGGTGCGGCGCACGTTGTCCACGGCCACGCGGATCGGGCGCGAGCCGTCGAAGATGGGCTCCAGCCGCACGCCTGGCGGCAGCTGGTTCTTCAAGTCGGCCACGGCGCGCGTCAGACCGTCGATGACGGCGATGGTGTTCTCGTCCTGCGCCTTCTGCACCGACATCAGCAGCGTGCGCTGGCCGTTATGCAGGGCCAGGGTCTCGACCTCCTGCGGGCCGTCCTGCACCGTGGCCAGCTGGGCCAGACGGATCGGGGAGCCGCCCTTGCGCGCCACGATGATGCGACCGAAGTCCTCGGGGCGTTGCATGCGTGCGTCGATCTGCACCACCAGTTCCTGCGCGCTGGAGCGCACCGCGCCCACCGGCAGCTCCTGGTTTTCGCTCCGGACGGCGGCGACCACCTGCTCGGGCGTGATGCCGTAGGCTTCCAGCGCTTCGGGGCGCAGGTAGATGTTGATCTCGCGTTTGGTCGCGCCCACCAGCGTCACGGCGCCGACGCCGCGCACGTTTTCCAGCCGTTTCTTGAGTACCTGGTCGGCCCAGCTGGTCAGCTCGACGGCGGATGGAGCCGCCCCGCTTCCCGCTGCGCTGCCCGGCTCCTTGCCCGCGGTCGGGTCGGGTAAGACGGCCAGCGACCAGATGGCGCGGCTGGCGGGGTCGAAGCGCAGCACGCGCGGCTCCTTGACCTCGGTGCGCAGGCTGGGGCGGATGGCTGCCACTTTCTCGCGCACGTCCTCGGCGGCCTTGCGGCCATCGATGTGGAGCTGAAACTCGATGATCACCAGTGACTGGTTCTCATAGCTGCGCGAGGTCAGGGCATTGATGCCGGCGATGGAGTTGACGCCTTCCTCGACCTTCTTGGTGACTTCGCTCTCCACGATCTCGGGTGCCGCACCCGGGTATTCGGTGCTGATCACCACCACCGGGAAGTCGACATTGGGGAACTGGTCGACCTGCAGGCGCTGGTAGGAAAACAGGCCCAGCACCACGAAGGCCAGCATGACCATGGTGGCGAAAACCGGGTTCTGGAGACTGACGCGGGTGAACCACATGCCCTAACCACCTTTGCCGGTTTGAGCGGGTGCAGTGGTGCGCACTGCCGTGCCTTCGCGCAAGGGGCCGACCGCGCCGGCCAGCACCGCGCTGCCCTCGGGCAGACCGCTGATGGCGACCATGTCCAGACCCTTGGCCTGGCCCCGCGCGCCCAGGGTGACGCTGACGTGGCGTACCTGCTGGTTCTCGACCACCTGCACGTAGGGCAGGGGTTTGTCGCTGCGCACGGCCTGCAGCGGCACGGCCAGGGTCTTGAGTGTCTCGGTGCCCAGCGAACCCTGCACAAACAGGCCCTGGCGCAGGCCGGGAACGGGCTTGAGCTGCAGGTACACCAGCACGCTGCGGCTGCCGGCCTGGGTGCTGGGGTTGATACGCGCCACCCGCGCCGGCACCGGCTGCGCATAGCCTTCGACCTGCAGCAGGGCCGGCTGGCCCACCCGCACGCCCACCGAATCGGCGGCGCTCAGCGCAGCCTCCACTTCCATGCGCGAGAGATTGACGATTTCCACGATGCGCGTGTCCAGCGCCACGCGCTCGCCGGGCTGCGCCAGACGCTGCGAGATAAAGCCGGCCATCGGCGCCTTGAGCAGGGTGTCGGCCATGCTCTTGCGTGCCACGTCGGCTGCAGCCAGGGCCGCCGCGTGGCTGGCGCGCGCGCCGCTGAGGTTGGCCAGGGAGGTGTCCAGCGCGGTCTTGGAGATGAAGCCCTGGTCAACCAGGGCCTTGTTATTGTCGTACTGGCGCTGCGCGATGTCGATCTGCGCCCTGGCGGCATCGGCCTGCAGTTCGGCCTGGCGCAGTCGGGCCTGGTACTCGACCGGGTCGATGCGTGCGATGACCTGGCCGGCTGTCACCGCATCGCCCTCGCGCACGCTCAGTCCCTGCAGTTCCCCCGCCACGCGTGCCTTGACAAAGGCCGTGTTGGCCGCCTTGAGCGTGCCGGAGACCGGCAGACCGCGCAGCAGCTCGTGCATCTGCAGCGGCAGCAGGTCGCCTGCGGCTAGTTCGATCACAGCTTGCGTACCGCGTGCGGTCTGCTCGGTCAGCGCGGCCTGTTGTGCCTTGCGGGCACCCAGGGCGCGCAGCACACCCACGGCGAGCAGGACCACCACCAGACCCGCCACGCCCCATTTGATCCAGCGTTTCATTTCTGTCTACTTTCCTTGTTGGAGGGGGTGCCACTGCCCGTCGGCGCACACAGGCCGTACAGCAGGGTCTGCACCTGCAGTTCGAGGTACTTCTCGGGCTCCAGAATCGTCGCGGGGCTTTCGCAGGCGCCGAAGGAGTGCTTCCAGGACATCAGAAAGATCATCGGCGCGAGCACCACGTAGATGGCTGGCGCCATATCCATCGGGCGGAACTCGCCACGGTCCACGCCACGCTGCAGGATGCGCCGGATCAACTCGTGGCCGGGCTCAATCACTTCCTGCTGGTAGAACGCGGCGAGTTCGGGGAAGTTGCTGGCCTCGCTCATCATCAGCTTGGTGATGCCCGCGGCCGGGGTGTTGCCCACACGCTCCCACCAGCTCATCATGGCGTAGCGCAGCATTTCGGGGGTGCTGCCGGGATAGGTCTCGAACTCGGCATTCCATTCGGCGAAACGCCCCGCAATGTTTTCGCGCACCACGGCCTTGAAAAGCTCCTCCTTGCTGGCGAAGTAGAGAAACAGCGTGCCCTTGGAGACACCGGCGCGCCGCGCCACTTCCTCGGAACGCGTCGCCGCATAACCCTTCTCGACGAAGAGCTCCAGGGCGGCGGCCAGCAATTCGCCCGGGCGGGCGTCCTTGCGCCGCTCGCGCTTGGCCTGTACCTTGGCACAGGTTTCGGTAAGGAGTCTGCTGATCATGATGAGGGCCTGGGGCTTGAGCAGATCTTAATGACTGACGGGTTATTAATGTAATCGGCTCGCCAGCACCCGTCAAGCCACCATGGTGCGTGGCTCGTGTCGGAAACAGGCGAGCCTGGGGTAAAGCCGCAGTAAAGATCGGGATGGGATCGCCTGATTAAGATGCAGGCTCCTATTTGCAAACAAGGGCTCCATGTCCAACGATCCTTCCATCCTTGTCCTCGGCGGCGGCTGCTTCTGGTGCACCGAAGCGGTGTTCGTGCGGGTGCGCGGTGTTCTCGATGTCGAGAGCGGCTACAGCAACGGTCAGGCGGAGCCACCCAGTTACGAGCAGGTCTGCGGCGGACGGACCGGCTGTAACGAGGTGGTGCGTCTGGTCTACGACCCCGCCCAGGTGAGCGTGCGCCAGCTTCTGGGCATCTTTTTCGCCACCCACGACCCGACCACGCTCAACCGCCAGGGCAACGATGTGGGTACACAGTACCGCAGCGCGGTCTATTTCACGACACCCGGGCAGGGGGAGGAAGCCCGCCTGCTGATCGCCGAGCTGGAACAGGGGGCGGTCTTCAACGCGCCCATCGTGACCGAGGTGCTGCCCCTGGCCCATTACTGGCCGGCCGAGGCCTACCATCAGGACTATTACGAGCAGCACCCCCACCAGGGCTACTGCGCCCACGTGGTCGGCCCGAAGGTCGCCAAATTGCGCCAGCAGTTCATCGACCTGCTCAAGCCGGGAGCCGGCGCATGATCCTCACGCAGGGCCTGGCCTGCCAGTACACCGGTGGCGCGGCCCTGCGCTTTCCCGATATGGAAGTGCCCCAGGGCGGCGTGCTGCTGCTGCGCGGGCGCTCGGGCAGCGGCAAGTCCAGCTGGCTGGCGCTGGCTGCCGGCCTGATGGCGCCGAGCGCCGGCGCGATCGAGGTGGCGGCACAGCCCCTGGGCGCGCTGACGCCGGTGCAGCGTGATGCCTGGCGCGCGCGGCACGTCGGCTTTCTGCCGCAAAGACTGCATCTCAGTGCGGCACTCACGGTCGCCGGCAACCTGGAGCTGGTGTATTTCGCCGCCGGCCTGCCATCGGATGCAGCCGCCATCGCGGCCGCCTTGCAGGCGCTGGGCGTGGCCGACCTCGCCACGCGGCGGCCGCCGCAGCTCTCCGGCGGGCAGGCGCAGCGCGTGGCGCTGGCGCGTGCCGTGCTGCTGCAACCCCGGGTGATCCTGGCCGACGAACCCACGGCCAGCCTGGACGACGTGGCTGCCGGCGAAGCCCTGGCCCTGCTGCAGGCCACGGCGCAACGCTGCGGCGCCACGCTGGTGGTCGCCACGCATGACGCACGGGTGGTGCAGGCCCTGCCACAAGCGCAGCAGCTGAACCTTGACGTCCGCGCCGAGGTACCCGTATGAAAACCCTTGCGCTGGCCTGGCGCTACCTGTGGGCGCGGCCGCTGGCCACCGCGCTCAATCTGCTGTTGCTCACCCTGGGCCTGGCCGCCATCACCCTGGTGCTGCTCACGCGCGCGCAGCTGGACCGCGCCTTCGAGCGTGACCTGGCCGGCATCGATGCCGTGGTCGGCGCCAAGGGCAGTCCGCTGCAGCTCATCCTGGCCGGTGTCTTCCATCTGGACGTGCCGCCGGGCAACATCCTGCTGCGCGACGCACAGGCCCTGGCCAAGGACGCGCGCGTGGCCGAGCTGATCCCCCTGAGCCTGGGCGACAGCTACCGCGGCTTTCGCATCGTCGGCACCACGCACGCCTATGCGAAGCATTACGGCGCGCAAGTCGCGCAGGGCCGGCTCTGGCAAGCGTCCATGGAGGTCGTGCTGGGCCATCAGGCCGCTGCGGCCACCGGGCTGCAGGCGGGGCAAAGCTTTGCCGGCGCGCACGGCCTGGGCGACAGCGGCGATGCACCCGGGCATGCGGCCCATCCCTATGAGGTGGTGGGCGTGCTGGCGCCTTGTGGCTGTGTGCTGGATCGCCTGCTGCTGACGGCGACCGAATCAGTCTGGGAAGTGCATGAGGTGCACCACCCGCAAGCGGAGCCCCATGCGCACGAGCATCACGCGCACGGCCCCAAGACCGCGGCGCGCGCCGCGCCCGAAGCGGATCCGCGCGAGATCACCCTGGCCCTGGTGCGTTACCGCAGCCCGCTGGCGGCAGCCACCTTCCCGCGCCATGTCAACACCACCACCAGGATGCAGGCGGCCGCGCCGGCCCTGGAAATCTCGCGGCTGCTGCGCATGGTGGGTGTGGGGGCCGACGTGCTGCGCGGCTTCGCCGCCGTGCTCCTTCTGACCGCCGGCCTGAGTGTGTTCATTGCGCTGTGGAGTGCCGTACGCGAACGCCGCGAAGACCTGGCCTTGCTGCGCATGCTGGGCGCGCCGCCGCGGCGCCTGGCCGCCTTGCTGCTGGGCGAGGCACTCTGGCTGGCTGGCCTGGCCACCGCGCTGGGCCTGCTGGGCGGCCACCTCCTGGCGGGCCTGCTAGGCTATCTCCTGGCCGCCGAACAATCCCTGCCCATGACGGGCTGGCTCTGGCTGGTGGAGGAACTCTGGGTACCGGCCCTGGCTCTGACTGTGGCCGTGCTGGCGGCCTTGCTGCCCGCGCTGGGTGCCTACCGCGTGGATGCGGCTCAACTTCTGAATTCGAGATAAATCATGCGCAATCTGCTGTTGGCCTTGACCCTGTTCGTCACGACGCTGGCCCAGGCCCAGCTCGACCCACCCATCGCCGGTGGCATCCCCAGCGGCAGCGGTGCCGGCGTGCACAGCCCCGACAGCCCCATTGCACCCCTGAAGGAGCGCCCGGACGTGCTGCCCTGGTCCTTCCTGACCAACGTCAAGACCAAGATCGAGAAGAACCGTGTGCTGCCGGTCTTCCCGCCGGCGATCCTGGCGCTGGACGGCAAGACCCAGCGTGTGCAGGGCTTCATGATGCCGCTGGAGCCGGGCGAGAAGCAGACCCATTTCCTGCTCAGCTCGGTGCCCTTGTCCTGCGGCTTCTGCCTGCCCGGCGGGCCCGAGAGCATGATCGAGGTGAAAACCAGGACGCCCATCAAGTACGGCCTGGAGCCTCTGGTGGTGCAGGGCCGTCTGGCCGTCCTGCATGACGACCAGTACGGCCTGTACTACCGCATCACCGATGCCGTGCCCGTGAAATAATCGCTCTCCTCGCTCGCGCTTCGACCATGGTCCATCCCCAGTCCCCGACCCCCACCCGGTACCGGCAGTTGCCCGGTGCGGTGGTGCTCGTGCTGGCCCTGCTCTGGGCGCAGCTGCTGGGGCTGGCGCACGGCGTGATGCACGCGCAGGGCAGGCAGGCGCCTGTTTCTGCCGTCACCGCACATGCCGCGCACGCGCATGCAGAGCACGGTCTGCTGGCCCACCTGCTGGCGCCAGCCGATGAGACCGGCGAATGCCGTCTCTACGACCAGCTCGGCCTGGACGGCCCGGTGTCGCCACAACACATCGCCCTCTCCTTGGCACTGCCGCTGCTGCCCGCCTGGGTCGTGCTGCAGGCCCTGCAGCCATCCCCCTGCGTGGCCTTTGCTGCGCGCGCTCCACCGGCCTCTCGCTGAATCCACTGTGTGATGTTGCACCGCGACGCTCGTGCGCCGCGGTGTGCCGACTTATTGATTCAACGAGATCGCCATGAAAAAAACCTCGACCCCTTCCTCGCTCTTCCGTCTCAGCGCCATCGCCAGCCTCACCTTGCTGGCCTGCAGCGGCTGGGCCCACGAAACAGCCACCCTGGAGCCCGTGGTGGTGACCGGCAACCCGCTGGGCGCCACCGAGCTGATCGTGCCGACCGAACAACTCTCGGGCACCGAGCTGCTCTTGCGCAGCCAGCCGTCCCTGGGCGAGACCCTGCAGGGCCTGCCCGGTGTGAGCAGCACCTATTTCGGTCCCAATTCCAGCCGGCCCGTGATTCGCGGCATGGACGGCGACCGCATCAGCATCCTGAACAATGGCAGCGCCAGCCTGGATCTTTCCGCCCTCAGCTATGACCATGCCCTAGCGCTCGACCCGCTGCTGATCGAACGCGTCGAGGTGCTGCGCGGACCCGGTGTGTTGCAGTACGGCGGCAGCGCCGTGGGCGGAGTGGTCAACGTGATCGACGGCCGTATCCATCGCCAGCCCTTGTTCGGTGAAGAGGGTGGCGTGGCGGGCAAACTGGACGCCGGCTATGCCACCGGCAACAGGGAACAGGGCGGGGCGGTGGTGCTCGACGGGGGTACCAACCGCTACAGCCTGCACGTGGATGCGATGTCGCGCAAGACCGGGGACGTGTCGGTGCCGGCGGATCGGGAGTGCACCCAGGGCGGCGTGACCACCACGGCCCGCCGTATCTGCAATTCGGCCAGCGAAACCTGGGGCGGGGCCGTGGGCGGCTCGATGTTCTTCGACCGCGGCTACATGGGCGCCTCACTTTCCACCTATGACAAGAACTACGGAGCCGTGGCAGAAGACGAGGTCACGATCCGCATGCGGTCCAACACGCTGGCGCTGGAGGGCGAGGTGCGCGAACTCGGTCCCTGGCTGCAAAGCCTCAAGGCCCAGTACAGCCAGACGGATTACAGGCACACCGAGTTTGAGGGCGCCGCAGTCGGTACCGTGTTCAAGACCCGCGGACAGGACCTGCGCCTGCAGGCCCGCCATGCCCGCGTTGGCCGCCTCGATGGCGTGATCGGCCTGCAGTTCGACGACACCGACTTCTCCGCCAATGGCGACGAGGCCTATGCGCCGAGCAGTCGCACGCTGCAGAACGCCGCCTTTGTTCACGAGGAGCTCGCCATGGGCTGGGGCAAGCTCAGCGCCGGTGCCCGCCTGGAGTCGGTCCGGGTCGAGTCCTTCGGCATCGATGGCAACGCGGCCTTCGTGCCCGGCGCGCGCAGCTTCAATCCCAGCAGCCATGCCTTGGGCGCACTATGGAACGTGGCGCCCGAGTGGCAGCTGACTTCCAACCTCTCGTGGAACGAGCGTGCGCCCAGACACTACGAGCTGTACGCCAACGGCGACCACGTCGCCACCAATTCCAAGGAGATTGGTAACGCCAAGCTCGACAAGGAACGTTCGACCAATGTGGACGTCGGGGCCGCCTGGAAGCGTGGCGCCCACCGTGCGCGTGTGCAGCTGTTCCGCCACGACTTCAGCAACTACATCTCGCTCGAAGGCACGGACCTGGCCGCCACCCCCCGGCCCGAATACACCTACACCCAGGTGCAGGCGCGTTTTATCGGTCTGGAAGTCAGCGGGAATGTGCGCCTGATCGACGAACTGCACAAGCTGGACCTGGGCCTGCGTGCCGACCGCGTCGAAGCCGAGAACACCAGCACCGGCCAGCCCCTGCCGCGCATCACCCCGCTGCGTCTGGGCGCCGCGCTGCAATGGAGCCGCGCCGCCTGGGGTGCTCGCCTTGGCCTGGACCGCTACGAGGCCCAGAACCGCGTGCCCGAGGGGCAGCGGGCCACCGCGGGCTACACGCTCTGGAATGCCGCGCTGAACTTCCGCGACAAGGTCGGTGGCCTTCCCGCGCTCTGGTACGCACGCGTGGACAACATCGGTGACACCCTGGCCTATTCATCCACGTCCATCCTGACGCAGACGGTACCGGGCAAGGCGCCCTTGCCGGGGCGCAGCCTCAAGGTGGGCCTGCAGCTGGCTTTCTGATGTCCTGGTGTTCATCCGGCAGGGGCTCCCGGCGTGGCAGGCCGGGCGCCAGCGCGATCCGGGAGATCGGGTTTCCATGCCGGAGCGGCATGCATGGTGCACCTTGGACGGCTCGGGCATGCGCGGGCTCACCGGATCGATGACATGTGTCAAACGGGGGACATCGTTGCGGGCTACAGTGTCAGGTGCAACTTCCTGACGGCCGCCTGCGGTCGGTGCCCTGCATGAGCATCCGTAACCTTGATCCCCTCCTGACGCCGGCTTCGGTCGCGGTCTTCGGTGCGTCGGCGCGCCCGGCCAGCGTCGGCGGCACGGTCTGGCGCAACCTGCGCCAAGGCCGCTTTGCCGGGCCGGTGTACGCCGTCAACCCCAAGCATCGCGAACTCGATGGCCAGCCCGTGTACGCCCGGGTGCAGGATCTGCCGGCGGTGCCCGACCTGGCCCTGATCTGCACGCCGCCGGCCACCGTGCCGGGACTGGTTGCCGAATTGGCCCGGCACGGCACGCGCGCGGCCGTGGTGCTCACAGCCGGGCTCGACGCGGCGCAGAAGCAGGCCATGCTCGATGCGGCGCGGCCCAGCCTGCTGCGCATCCTCGGCCCCAACTGCATCGGCCTGCTGGCGCCGCACCTGGGCCTGAATGCCAGCTTTGCCCATGTCGACGCGGCGCCGGGCGAGCTGGCCTTCGTCACCCAGTCGGGCGCGCTGATGACGGCCATGCTGGACTGGGCGCAATCGCGCAGCATCGGTTTTTCGCATTTCGTCTCGCTGGGCGAGCATGCCGACGTCGACTTCGGCGATCTGCTCGACTATCTGGCCAGCGATGGGCGCACGCGCGCCATCCTGCTCTACATCGAGTCGATCGAGTCGCCGCGCAAGTTCATGTCGGCCGCGCGGGCGGCGGCGCGCAACAAGCCGGTCATCGTGGTCAAGGCCGGACGTTCGCAGCAGGGCCAGCGCGCCGCGGCCTCCCATACCGGGGCGCTGGCCGGCTCCGACCTGGTCTACGACGCCGCCATCGCGCGCGCCGGCATGTTGCGCGTGGATACGCTGCAGCAGCTCTTCCTGGCGGCCGAGACGCTGACGCACTTCCGCAGCAACAGCGCGGATGCACTCACCATCCTGACCAATGGCGGTGGCGCCGGTGTCATGGCCGCCGATGCGGCGGCCCACATGGGCATGGCGCTGGCCGAGCTGGCGCCGGCCACGCTGACGCGGCTCGACGCGGTGCTGCCGGCCAACTGGTCACACGGCAACCCGGTGGACATCATCGGCGATGCGCCGGTGACGCGCTACGTCCAGGCGCTGCAGGCGCTGGCCACGGATCCGGCGGCCGGCGCCGTGCTGTTCATCCATGCGCCCACGGCCATCGTGCCCAGTGCCGACATCGCGCGCGCGCTGGTGCCGCTGGCGGGCGGCGATGTCCCACGCCTGCTGGGCTGCTGGCTTGGGGACGGCGCGGTCGACGAGGCGCGGCAGATCTTCCGCCAGGCCGGCATTGCCGGCTTCGAGACGCCCGAGCAGGCGGTGCGTGCCTTTGCCATGGGCGTGACCTACCGGCGCAACCAGACGCAACTGCTCGAGGCCCCGCCGGCGGCTGTGGCCGGGGTACCGGCCGATACCGCGGCGGTGCAGGCCCTGGTGCAGCAGGTGCTGGCCAGCGGTCGCGAGATGTTGAGCGAGCCCGAGGCCAAGACCGTGCTGGCGGCCTACGGCATCCCGGTGGTGGCGACACGCCGCGTCGCAGCCGAGCCCGCGGCGGCGCAGGCGGCGGCCGAGGCGATTGGCTTTCCGGTGGTACTGAAGATCGTGTCGGACGACATCTCGCACAAGTCCGATGTCGGCGGCGTGGTGCTCAACCTGGGCAGCGGGACGGAAGTCCAGGCCGCCGCGCAGACCATGCTGGCGCGGGTGCGCCAGGCCCGGCCTGAGGCGCGGCTGCAGGGTTTCAGCGTGCAGGCCATGGTGCGTCGTCCCCATGCGCAGGAACTGATCGTCGGCGCCAGCATCGATCGCGTCTTCGGTCCGGTCGTGCTGTTCGGCCAGGGTGGCACGGCGGTCGAGGTGCTGGCCGACCGCGCCGTGGCGCTGCCGCCGCTGAACGTGCCGCTGGCCCGCGCGCTGGTGGCGCGCACGCGCGTGTCCCGTCTGCTGGGCGGCTGGCGTGACACGCCCGCAGTGGACGAAGCCGCCCTGCACGCCGTGCTGCTGGCGGTGTCGCAGCTGCTGGCCGACATACCCGAACTGGCCGAGCTCGACATCAACCCGCTGATCGTCAACTTCGAGGGCGTCATCGCGCTCGATGCGCGCATCCGCCTGAGTCCCGCCGCGCCGGCGGGTTCGGGCAACTTTGCCATCCGGCCCTATCCGAGCGAACTGGTCGAGACCGTGCGCTGGGGTGAGCGCACGCTGACGCTGCGCCCGATCCGCCCCGAGGACGAGGCACAGCACCGCGCCTTCCTGGAAAGCCTGGAGTCCGAGGACGTCCGCATGCGCGTGTTCTACAGCCGGCGCAGCATCGAGCACAGTGAGCTGGCTCGCCTGATGCAGATCGACTACGAGCGCGAGATGGCCTTCATTGCCGTGGCGTCCGGCGCTGGTGGCCGCGAGGAGACGCTGGGCGTGGTGCGGGCCGTGACCGACCCCGACAACGTGGCGGCCGAGTTCGGCGTCATCGTGCGTTCCGACCTCAAGGGTCGGGGCCTGGGCGCGCTGCTGATGGACAAGCTGATCCGCTACCAGCGCGCGCGCGGCACGCAGCGTATCACCGGCGACGTCATGCTTGAGAACGCACGCATGCGTGAACTAGCACGCCACCTCGGATTTGTCGAAGGGCCGGTGGAGGACGGTGACCGCGCCTGTCCGATCGCGCTGGAATTGCAGGCCCGCTTGAACTGACCTCGCCCTGGGCTTTGCCCTTACGATCGGTGGGTGAACCATCCCGTTTTCTCGGCCCTGATCCCCGTCGTGCTGCTGGTGGCGCTGGGCTACCTGGCCGGGCGACTGCGCTGGATCCGCGCCGAGTCCAGCAAGGATCTCTCCAACCTCGTCTTCGTCGTGCTGACTCCGGCGCTGATGTTTCGCACCATGAGCACGGTGCACGTCGAGCAGCTCGATTTCCGGCCGCTGGCGGCCTATTTCGTGGCCGTGCTGATCCTCTTCGCCGCCACGCTGGCGCTGCAGGGCTTCAACCGGCGCGCCGCGGTGCTGGCGCTGGCCGCGAGCTTCAGCAACACGGTGATGATCGGCATCGCACTCATCGGTCTGGCCTACGGACAGGCCGGGCTGGTGATCCTGCTCACGCTGGTCTCGCTGCATGCGCTGGTGCTGCTGACGGCCGGCACGGTGATCCTGGAGCTCGCGGTGGCCCGCGAGGCTGCGCAGGCGCAGCCTCGCGCCATCTGGCGCACTGTGCTGGGCGCGGTGCGCAACGCCGTCGTCCACCCGGTGCCGCTGCCCATCCTTGCGGGCCTGCTGTTCGCCCAGACCGGCTGGGTGCTGCCCGAGGTGGTGGACCGGCCGCTGCAGTGGCTGGGCAACGCCTTCGGCCCGCTGGCGCTGCTGCTGGTGGGCGTCACGCTGGCCGGCTCGGGCGTGGGCCCGCAGCTGCGCGGCGCGCTGGGCGTGATGCTGGCCAAGAACCTGCTGATGCCGGCGCTCGTCGCCGGGCTGGGCCTGCTGCTGGGCCTGTCGGGCCTGCCGCTGCTGGTGATGGTGGTGACCGCCGCGCTGCCCATCGGCGCCAACGTGTTCCTGTTCTCGCAGCGCTATGCGGTGGCCGAGGACCTGGTGACGGCGAGTGTCATCGTCTCCAATGCGGCGGCTCTGCTGACGCTGCCGCTGGTGATGTGGCTCGCGGGCCTGTTGTGAGCGATCAGGGCGCGAGCCGTTCGCGCGTCCACCCGCCGCGACTGTCAGGCGCGTAACGCAGCCGGTCGTGCAGGCGGCTGGGCCGGCCCTGCCAGAACTCCCAGCGCTCGGGCAGCAGGCGGTAGCCGCCCCAGTGCGGGGGGCGCGGCGGCTGCAGCAGGAACTGCGCGGCGTACTTCGCGGCATTGGCCACCAGCACGCCGCGGCTGCTGATGACCTGGCTTTGCGGGCTGGCCCAGGCGCCGATGCGTGAATCGAGCGGGCGGCTGTGGAAGTATTCGTCGCTTTCCTCGGCACTGACCCGTTCCACCCGGCCTTCGATGCGCACCACGCGCTCCAGCTCCACCCAGTGGAACTGCAGTGCGGCAAAGGGGTTGCCGGCCAGCTCGCGGCCCTTGCGGCTGTCGTAGTTGCTGTACCAGACGATGCCGCGGGCGTCATACCCCTTGATCAGCACCACCCGGGTCGATGGCCGCAGGTCGCTGGCCACCGTGGCCACGGTCATGGCGTTGGGCTCGGGGACTTCGGTCTGGATCGCTTCGTGCAGCCACTGGTCGAACTGCTGCAGCGGGTCGGCGTGCGAGGCAGCCTCGCTGAGTTCGGCGCGTTCGTAGCTTTTGCGGAGGTCGGCGATTTTGGTCATACTTGCAGTATAGAAAAAACAGATTGCGAAGGAGACTGCCTCATGGAAAGTCTGGATCTGCGTGTGCTGGCCGACGCGCTGGCCTGGAAGCGTGCCGGCCGTGCCGTCTCGCTGGTCACCGTGGTGCAGACCTGGGGCAGCGCGCCGCGCCCGCCCGGGGCGCTGCTGGCTGTGCGCGAGGATGGCGTGGTCAGCGGCTCGGTCTCGGGCGGCTGCATCGAGGATGACCTGATCGTACGCGCCAAGGCGGCCCTGGCGACGGGCCGGCAGGACCCGGCGGCCGCCAAGCCCGAGCTCATCGTCTACGGCGTCAACAAGGACGAGGCGGCGCGTTTTGGCCTGCCTTGCGGCGGCACGCTGCGCCTGGTGCAGGAACCGCTGACGGACGCGAACTGGATCGAGCAGCTGCTGGCGCGCACGGCCGAACACCGCCTGGTAGCGCGCACCCTGGACCTGGCCACGGGCCAGGTGACGTTGGCCGATACGGTGCGTGGCCAGTCCATGAGCTTCGATGACCAGCATCTGACCACGGTCTTCGGCCCCAAGTGGCGCCTGCTGCTCATCGGTGCCGGCCAGCTCTCGCAGGCCGTGGCGCAGATGGCCGGCCTGCTGGATTTCGAGGTACTGGTCTGCGATCCGCGCGAAGAATATGCCGCCACACTGGGCCTGGAGGGCGTGCAGCGCGTGCCGGGCATGCCCGACGACGTGGTGCGCGAGATGCTGCCTGATGCACATACCGCCATCGTCGCGCTCACGCACGACCCCAAGCTCGACGACATGGCCTTGCTGGAAGCCCTGAAGTCCGCCGCGTTTTATGTCGGCGCACTCGGCTCGCGCCGCAACCAGGAGGTGCGCAAGCAGCGCCTGGCCGAACACTTCGATCTCAGCGCCGAAGAGCTGGCCCGCCTGCATGGCCCGGTGGGCCTGGACATCGGCGCGCGCACCCCGGCCGAGATTGCCGTTTCCGTCCTGGCCGAGATCGTCCAGGTCAAGAATGCGGCCAGCCGGCGCGTGCTCAACGCGCCGGGCTGCATCACAGCCTGAGAGGGCGTGGTCCTGATGAACCCGGTGGTGCTCGTGCTCGCCTCGGGGCGCGGTGAGCGTTTCCTCGCCTCCGGCGGCAGCACGCACAAATTGCAGGCCCTGCTGGGCAATAAGACTGTGTTGCAGCACACGCTGGACGCCGTGCGCGCCAGCGGCCTGCCGTATCACCTGGAACACGCCGGCCACCCCGGCATGGGCGACTCGATTGCCGCCGCCGTGCGCGCCACCGCCGATGCCGACGGCTGGCTCATCCTGCCGGCCGACTTGCCCCTGGTCCTGCCCGAGACCTTGCGCCGGGTGGCGACGGCTCCCGCCGAACAGGCCTTGGTGCGACCCGTCTACCAGGGCCGGCACGGTCATCCTGTGCGCTTCGCGCGCGCCTGTGCTGCCGCGCTGCTGGCGCTGACTGGTGAGACAGGGGCGGCGCCGGTGGTGCGTCAATTCGGCGTCACCGAACTCCAGGTGGACGATGCCGGCTGCGTCACCGATATCGACACGGTGCAGGACCTGCAGCAGGCGCTGCAAATCCTGCGCTCACGTGCAGCTCAATAGGCCGCAATCACTGACGCGCGATCACGGCACAGGCCAGGCGGGGACCGGCATTGCCGGTGGGTTGGGTGGTGTAGTCGTCAGGGTCGCGGTGCACGATCAGGCCGCGGCCCACGATGTCGTTGCTGCCGCTGCCCACGGCAATCGTGCGGGACTCGAAGCTGAAGCGCGCCACGCCGTTGGCGTCGGCCTTCAGGCTGGGCAGGTCGCCGGCGTGGTGTTCACCACCGCCATGGGCGCCATGCTTCCTGCTCCCGGGATTGAAGTGCCCGCCGGTGCTCATGCCGTCACCACTGGAGCAATCGCCCTTGTCGTGCACATGAAAACCGTGCTCGGCGCCGGGCTTGAGCCCACGCACCTCGCCGCTGACCATGACCTTGTCGCCCCGCTGCACAAAGCGCGCCTCGCCGCTGGTGGTGTTGCCGCGGGTAGGCTGGAGCTGGGCGCTGGCCGAAGGGCCGCCAGACAGCGTACTGCAGCCGGCCAGTGCCAGCGTGCTTGCGAGGGTCAGGGTTGAAAGGGTGCGCATCATGGGTGTCTCCGTTTCGTTGGTTGAACAGGCAGACACACTCTAGACCCGGCACCAGCAAGTGGCGGCGCTCGGGACCTGCGACCCTGTTGGCAGCAGAGTCTCTCGACCGGGTCGCTTCAGCCCTGCTGCAGCCCCGGGCTGTGCGCCAGCAACTGTTCCAGCGCCCGGTCGTGGATCCCGTGGGTCTTCAGGCTGGCATAGGTCTGGTGCGCGTAGTCGTGCGTGCTGCCATAGCGGCCCTGCGCGTGGGCAAAGATATGGCGGTACTGTGCCGCGCTGAGTTGGCCCGTGAAGTTGGGGCTGTGGCGCGACAGAGTGAATGCCAGGGCCGGTACGGGGCCTTGCGGTGTTTCGCAGCGCAGCCAGCGCGGGTCGTAGACGCCGGTGGGCATCTCGCGCTCCCACAACTGGGCCAGCACAGCCCCCGCCTTGCGCTGCTTGACCCGCAGCACCACCCCGCGACAGCTGCCGCCCGAGAGCAGGCCAAAGACCAGCCCGGGCACTTCCGGGCTGCCACGGTTGATGCGGCTCCACATCTTCAGGGCCCGGTGCCAGCCCTGCACACGGGCCGAGCGCCGCTCGGCCACCTCGAAATCGGGTCGCCAGATCAGGGAGGCGTAGCCGAAGACCCAGAGATCCCCGCGTCCGCCCCATTCGGCCAGTGTGCGTTCCAGCATGGGTGCCGGGTCACGCAGGATGGGTGCGGTCAGCCTGGATGAAGTATTCATGGCAGATGAAACGGACTAAACTTTCGGGGTTTGACGAACCTGCGCACTGCAGCGGAGTTCCGGCTTTCATCACATTGTCCTGGTCTGATGATGGTCCAAGGCCTGTACCGGGTTTCGGGCAAATGCAGCAGAGAAATTATCACAACCAAAACAAGCGGATGCAGAACAGTTTGCATGAATGGAGACGCGCGGCCAGCCAGATGCTGCTGTTGGCCTTGGTTGCCGGCACGCCGATGCTGGCCTGCGCGCGCGACAAGCTGGTGCTGTCTTCCGGGGTGTTGACGCCCTACACGACGCCTGACCGCCAGGGCTTCCTGGATCAGATGCTGCCGGCGATCTTTCGCCAGTTCGGTGAGGACGCCGAGCTCATGGTCTACCCCACCGCGACCGAGCGAGGCATGCTCAATGCCAACGAAGGGGTCGACGATGGCCTGGCTATGCGTATCGCCGGTCTGGAACAGCAGTATCCCAACCTGATCCGGGTCCCCGAGCCCATCGTAGTCAACGATTTCGTGGCGCTCTCCACCCAGCACCAGTTCGCCACGCACGACTGGAGTGCGCTCAAACCCTATTCCGTCGCCTACATCATCGGCTGGAAGGTGTTCGAGAGGCATGTACCCAAGGTAGGGGAGATGACGCTGGTGCGGGACGCAGAGCAGCTCTTCCTGCTGCTGGAGAATGGCCGCGCGGACGTGGCCCTGTACGAGCGCTGGCAGGGGTTGACGCAAGCTCGCAGCATGGGCATCAAGGCCCGCGTGATGGAGCCGCCCCTGTTGCGAACAGAGATGTATATCTACCTGCACAAGAAGCATGCGGCCCTGGTTCCCAAGGTGGCACAGGCGCTGATCGAGCTGAAGAGAAATGGAAGCTATCAGCGGATTTTCGACAGAACGCTGAGGCAGCTCTCGAAGTGAGTTCACGATGAATATGTCGGGCATCTGTCTTCTCAGGGGACGCTTTTCTTCTCTACGGATCGTTTTGCTGCTTGCGCTTTTCAGCATCGTGTCTCCTGCGGAAGCCGCCGTGAAACTGGTTTTCAGCTTCACGCTGCAACCACCCTACACCACCCAGGAAAAAAGCGGGTTCACCGACCTGCTGATGCCGCTGGTGTTCCGTGAGGCCGGTATTGACGCAGAGGTCTTCGTGTATCAGGGCGCTTTCGAGAGGCAGTTGGCCAATGCTGATGCTGGCATCGAGGACGGAATGGGTGCCCGTGTTGCAGGATTGGAAAAACAGTACCCGAACCTGGTGCGAGTGCCCGAAGAGTTGGTGACCTTCGACTTCGTGGCTTTCTCCATCCGGCATCGGTTTCCGACGGCCAACTGGGAGTCGCTCTCGCCCTATGCCGTAAGCTACATCATCGGCTGGAAGGCTTTCGAGGCCAACGTTTCCGGGGTCAAGGAACTCGCTCTGGCAAGCAACGTCGATCAACTGTTCACATTGCTGGAGATGGGGCGTACAGATGTGGTTCTTTATGAGCGCTTGCATGGCCTGATCAAGGCGCGGGAGAAGGGGCTGATTGTTCAGACCATGGAGCCTCCCCTGTTGAGAAGCAAGCTGTACATCTACGTGCACAGGAAGCACGCGGCTCTGGCCCCCCGTCTGGCCGAGGCGCTGCGACGACTGAAGCAGGACGGAACCTATCAACGCATTTACAGCGCGACGCTGGGAACGCGGATGAACTGAAATGATTTCCGTGTTTCGCGATTTCCACTCGCGTCGTCTGGCGCTGAGGTTTGCAGCATTCATCATTCTCTTCAGCTCAGCACTCGCGATCGTGGTGACAGTGGTCGAGCTGACGCTGGAGTATCGCGAGGACGTGACGTCGATCGATGCCCAGATGCGTCAGATCGAACTCTCCTACGTGGAGAGCCTCGTCGAGAACCTCTGGGTCATGGACCGGGAGCGGCTGGATACGCAGTTGCAGGGCATCGTGCGGTTGCCTGATTTTGTTCTGGCCGAAATTCGCGTGGGCGCCGTGATCCTGATGCGGCGCGGCGAAGTGCTCGATGGTGCGGGCGTGACTCGCACGTTTGACCTGCGTCGTCTGCATCGGGGAGTGATGCAGGATCTCGGGGAACTGGTAGTTGCGGCTTCTTACCAGGGTGCGGTCGACCGCGTTCTCTCCCATCTGCTCTTCCGTCTCGCCGCCAACACTCTGAAGACGTTCCTGGTCGGGGCATTCATCTTTGTCTTGTTCTATCGCCTGATCGGCCGGCATCTGGATCGGATCGTTGACTATGCCAGTTCCGAGATGTCTGAAAAGGACAAGCCCATGCTGTTCCTGGACCGTAAGGAGCCTGAGGCGGGCGACGAGCTGTCCAAGCTTATCGTGGCGATCAATGGCCCCCGCGACCACTTGGTCAGCCTGCTGGCGATGGAGCGAAGGCGCTCAGAGGACTTTGAGAAACAGACGCTGCTGCTGCGGCAGGAACTGCTGGCGCGCAAGAAAATCCAGCGTGAGCTGAACTTGCTCGCCCGGGTCTTTGAAAGCAGTTCGGATGCCATCATGCTCACCGACGCCGACCGACGGATCGTGGCAGTCAACGATGCTTATACCCACTTGACGGGCTATGTCCGCGACGATGTGCTGGGCTGCAATCCCCGCATGATGGCGTCCGGCGATACAGATCCCAGCGTGTATCGAGACATGTGGGACGGCTTGAACCAGAGCGGCTACTGGGAAGGGACTTTGCACGATCGGCACAGGGATGGACGCGTGATCCCTGTTCGTGTGGCCATCACTGCAGTGCGTGACCACGAGGATCGGCTCGTCAACTACATGGGTATTTTCCGGCGCGCGGCATGACCAGTCGTGTCTGGGGATGCGCATCGGGCACCCAGGGACTGGAGGGCTGCGGCCAGTGGCGTCCCTGTTCTCGCCGCTCCAGGCAGTGGCTGCAGGCTCACCCGTCCACAGGCAGGAGCGGGCTGGCTGCCCTCTTCGCGAGCAAGGCGCTCATGGCCTGTGCATCCATGGCCTTGGAAAATAGCCAGCCCTGGTAGTCCTCGCAACCGTGCTGACGTAAAAAGGCCAGTTGCGCATCCGTCTCCACCCCCTCGGCCACCAGTGTCATGCCCAGGCTCTGTGCCAAGCCAATGATGGCCTTGGTGAGTGTGGCGTCGTTGCTGTCGTGCGGCAGGCCATCGAGAAACTGCTTGTCGATCTTGAGCTTGCTCACCGGCAGGCTTTTAAGGTGGGCGAGGGACGAATAGCCTGTGCCAAAGTCGTCCATGGCCACACGGCACCCCAGCGCCACCAGCGCCCGGATCTGCTGGGCCGCCAGCTCGGGTTGTTCCATGGCAACGGACTCGGTGATTTCGATCTCGAGCAAGGAGGCCTGGGCACCGGTTTTCTCCAGCGTGGCCCTGACGCGGTCCGCCAGATCAGGCTGCCGGAATTGCGGGGCCGAGAAGTTGACCGCTACTCGCAAGGGCGTGCCGTTGCGACACCACTGGACGATCTGCAGGCAGGCCTGTTCCAGCACCCAGTCGGACAAGGGGTGGATCAGGCCATTGGCTTCGGCCACCGGGATGAAGCGAGCCGGAGAAACATGTCCCAATTCCGGGTCTTGCCAGCGCAGCAGGGCCTCTGCCCCGACCATCTGGCCATCGGCCACGCACACGATCGGCTGATAGTGCAGTTGAAGCGCATGGGTACGCAGCGCTTCCTTCAGGCGTGCATGCACCAGCATGTCCTCCTGCAGGCGCAAGTCCATGTCCTGTGCGTAACACGCGTAGCGGCCCCTTCCGAACTGCTTGGCCCGGTACATGGCCAGATCGGCGTAACGCAGCAGTGTTTCGCAGTCCTGGGCATCGTCGGCATAGAACGCCAGCCCCATGCTGCCGCTGGAGTAGACGCTGCGTTCCTGCAGGTCAAAGACACCCTGGAGGCTGGCCAACAGCTTGTTGGCAACAAACACTGCATCCTCGCGTGAGGTCAGGTCCGTGAGCAGGATGGCGAACTCGTCTCCGCCCAGCCGGGCGAGGGTGTCGTTATGTCGCAGGCAGCCGCGTATGCGCTGACTTACCTGCACCAGGAGGGCGTCGCCAGCGGCATGGCCGAAGCTGTCATTGATGTTCTTGAAGTGGTCAAGATCCAGCAGCACCACGGCCAGGCGCTCCTGGCGGCGTGTGGCACGGGCGATGGCCTGGTCGAGTTGCAGGCGAAATAGCCAGCGGTTGGGAAGTCCGGTGAGCTCATCGTGCGTGGCCTGGTGGCGCAGCGTATCCTCCAGCTTCTTGCGATCCGTGAGGTCGCGGACGTAGGCAATGACATGGGGTTCGCCATCGTCGATATGGTGTCCGAGTGCAATGTCCACGGGCAGGAAGCTGCCATCGCGGCGCATCAGTTTCAGGTCCATGGAGCCCATGGGACGCGAGTGAGGTTGTGTAAAGAACTGGCGGATCGATCCGGCATGGCGTTCCCGCATGGGTTCGGGCAAGAAGATCGAAACGTTCTGCCCCACCAGTTCGGCTGGCGCATATCCCGTGAGGCGCTCCGTGCCCGGATTGGCCGAGAGAATGCCGCCCTGCGTGTCAATCCACAGTATTGCATCCGGGGCCGCGTTGAGTGTCACCTGCTCACGCTGACGCTGGCGCTCCAGCAGCTGCAGCGGGCGGGCGAGCGCTTCGTTGTGGGTGACGTGCAGCAGAAACAGGGTGGCGGCCACGGCGTAGCCGTGACTGAGGAGGAGCTCGCCGGCCGTTGCACTGCGGCCCTGCGCCACGAAAAACAGCAGGGAGGCGAAACCCAGCGCGGCCGAAGTGGCCAAAGCCAGCTGGCACTCGCCCGCCAGATCCTCGCGCCGCAGCCTCAGCGTCAGCAGGGTCAGCAGCTGCAGTCCGAGCGCAGCCGCAGCCAGGGTGGTCATGAAAGGCGTGGTGTGGCATTGCTCGAGGATCAGGGGCATCTTTCCCGAGCCCAGGACGGCCACGGTCGTGACGACCGCTGCCATGATCGCGATGGCCAGCCGCTTGCGCAGCCGCGATACGTCTGGCACCACCGGCAGTGTTGCGTAGACCAGCAGGGCCAGGGCGGCCAGAAGGCGCGCGGCCAGCCAGTACAGCAGGGCATCGGGGGCGTTGTCGGCCGACAGTGCAGGCGACGATGCCACCAGACGCACCAGGTGAAGCGTGTCGAGCAGGCCTACGCCCAGATAACTTACTCCCAGCCAGACGACGGCGCCCTTGCGCCGGGAGAGCATGGCGCTGTAGGCCGTGACGAATACCAGGATGTCCAGCACGATACCGGTCACGGCGGTTATCAGATAGAGCGATTGCAGGGTGCTGCCGGCCAGAGTGAGCAGTGACGCCGGCGCGGCGATCCAAAGCAGCAGGGGGGCGGACAAGCCAAGCACGGCCAGCCCGCCCAGCACCACCTGATGGGCGGGGGACGACGCCGTGGTCGATGGAAATGGAAACTTCAGGGGGCGCCTCTACGACGTGTCATGTTTTCAAGCAACTGTTTCAGTTCGATCGGCGGGCTCACCTGGCATTGGGCCACCTGATCAAAATGCAGATCCTCCAGCTCGAGTGCGACATTCAGGAGAAGGTCTCGGGTCTCTTCCAGCGACTGGAGCAGCCGCAGCAGCTCTGCTTCCCTGAGGCGTTGATCCGCGGTCTTGGCCATGCGAAACCCCTCAGACGGTTTGAGTCGTCAGTCGTGCGCCCGGGGTTCTGCGCGCCTGGACCGGTCGAACAGGCCGCGCCTCGATGGGTGCGCGGAAGTCACTGTTGGCGGCTGGCCGACGCTGGCTGGCGTGGACGGCCGGCAAGGCCTGCGCTTCACTGAAGACCGCGACGGCGGCGATGAGCCGGCGAGACTGTTCGTGCATGGCGACGGCGGCGGCGCTGCTTTGCTCCACCATGGCCGCGTTTTGCTGGGTCATCGTGTCGAGCTGGGCCACGGCGCGGTTGACTTGCGACAGTCCCTCGGCCTGGTCCCGGGAGGCCTGGGTGATCTCGAAGATCAGGGTGTTCACCTTCTCGACCTGCTCGACCGCCTGGGCCATGGTCGCGCCGGCATCCTTGACGAGCTTCGAGCCGATGTCCACGGTTTGCGCCGATTCGGCGATCAGTCCCTTGATTTCCTTGGCAGCCTGGGCCGAGCGATGTGCCAGGTTGCGCACTTCCTCGGCCACGACGGCGAAGCCGCGTCCCTGCTCGCCCGCGCGCGCGGCTTCCACGGCCGCGTTGAGGGCGAGGATGTTGGTCTGGAACGCAATACTGTCGATCACGCCGACGATGTCCGACACGCGCCGGCTCGACGCCAGGATCTCTTCCATGGTGGCCGTGACCTTGTGCATGGCCTGGCCGCCCTTGCCGGCAATCATGCTGGCGAGGGTGACCAACTGGCTGACTTCGGCGGCCGTTTCGCAGTTCTTGAGCACGGTGGCGGTCTGGTGCTCCATGGCCGCTGCCGTCTCCTGCAGGCTGGAGGCGGTCTTCTCGGTGCGACTGGACAGGTCGGCATTGGCCGCGGTCATTTCCTGGCTGGCCGAGTGCACGCTGGTGGCCTGCTCCTGCACATCCAGCATCAGCGAATTCAGGTTCAGGGCCGACTGGTTGATGGCGCGCGCGATCAGCCCGATGTCATCGCAACGATCCAGGCGCATATGGCCGCTCGGGTCGCCGCTGGCGACCTGCTGGGCCACACCCAGGATCCTGGCCAGCGGGGAGGTGATCTGCGATTCGATGAACCCGTTGGCCAGCAGCAGGCTCATCCCCATTACGCTGACGGCCAGGGCCAGTGCCGTCCCCTGCAGGCCGACGGCCACCAGCGTGGTGCCCAGCACCGCGGCCAGCGCCAGCATGGGCAGCCGGACCCGCCAGGCTGTCGGCAGCACTTTCAGGGCGCTCATCCAGCCCAGCAGACCGGTGCGCACAATGAGGCCGCTGCGAAAGGCCAGGCCCGTGGCGCGGCCGTCGCGGAAGCGCTGGTAGAGCGCTTCGGCGGCCTGCACCTCCTCGCATTCCGGCTTGGTGCGTACAGAGAGGTAGCCCACGAGTTCGCCATTGCGGCGCATCGGTGCTGCATTGGCGCGCACCCAGTAGTGGTCGCCGTCCTTGCGACGGTTCTTGACCAGCGCCGTCCAGGATCGGCCTTCCTTGAGCGTCTTCCACATGTCGGCGAAGGCTTCAACCGGCATGTCGGGATGGCGAACGACGTTGTGCGGTTGCCCCGCAAGTTCGTCGGCGCTGTAGCCGCTGGCGCGTACGAACGCCGCGTTGGCGTACAGGATGTGGCTGGATGGATCGGTGGCCGAAAGCAGGGTTTCACCGTCGGGAAACTCGTACTCCTGCTGGGTGACCGGAAGATTGGTTCTCATGGGAGACCTCCATGCCGCTTGGCGGCTACCTGCATTCCCCGTGTGTCGGGGCTTCGTTGCGAATCTGTGGCGTACCACAGGACGAACGAGGCAGGTTCAAGGCCTCATGAGCTGGTCAGAGCGCATGGCTCCAACCGTCGTGTAATTTTATATCAATGGAATCGGGAATACGCAACCCTTACTGCCGGGGCATCTGTCCGCGGGTACGAAAGCATCAGGAAGTGCGTACTTTTTCCGCCTGATCGACCAGTTCCTGGCACAGTTCCACCAGCTTGCGCCGCTGGCTGCGGGCCAGATTGCGCAGACGCTCGAAAGCTTCGCGCCGCCCGACGTGATCCCGGGCCATGACCAGCCCGATGGCCACGCTGATGGCACGGTCCATATCCAGAGCGGCCTGCAACTGTTCGCGGGTAGCGCGCAACTCCTGCAGTTCATTGGCTCGCGACAGCGCCGCGGCCACGGCGGGCAGCAGTTGGGGCAAATCGAGTGGCTTGACCAGATAAGCCAGGGCACCCGTGCGATTGGCCTCTTCCACCATGGCAGGTTCGCTGAAGGCGCTGAACATGATGAACGGAATGTGATCAAGTTCCCGCAGCCGCCTGGCCAGGCTCAGGCCATCCATGCCGCCCATGCGAATGTCGAGGATGCACAACTCGGGCCGCTCGCTTCCGGTCAGCAGGTCCTGTGCCTCCTCTGCTGACTCGGCGGTTATGACGCGGTAGCCGGCATCGCGCAGGCCCGCTGACAGCGTGGCCAGCACGAGGCGGTCATCGTCGACCAGCATCAGGCGGGGACTCCGGCTAACTTCATGGGTTGACATGGATGGTCCTTGGTTCGATGGAGATGACGGGTGGGGCCAGTTCCAGGCAGGTGATGACATGGTTGCCCAGTTGCTGGATGGACAAGGTGGCACCAGAGCGAGGCATCATCGAGTCGATCAGCATCAGCCCGCCCGAGTTGCCATCAGCCGCGCCGCTCGAAGCCGCCAGGGTGCCCTCATTACTCATGGTGATGCGGATGACGTTTTGGGGCTCGGCATATTCCATGCTC
Organism: Hylemonella sp.; assembly: GCA_030695415.1. Classification (GTDB taxonomy): domain Bacteria; phylum Pseudomonadota; class Gammaproteobacteria; order Burkholderiales; family Burkholderiaceae_C; genus Hylemonella. The sequence continues at coordinate 13,898 of JAUYQZ010000014.1, read as the reverse complement.
ACGCCGACATGACCGCTGGCGTTTCCGCCGTGCTTGATGGCGTTGACCAGCAGTTCGCTCACGATCATGGCAATGGGTACGGTCTCGTTGGGGGCGACCTTGGCGCTGACATCCAGCGCGGACAAATCCACAGTCACCGGCGTCTTCCAGACGGAGCGGATGTCGTCGCCAATCGACTGGAGCAGATCCTCCAGCCGCACCGCCTCCGAGACGTCGCTGCCGGCACGACCCTGCAGTCCATGGAGCACGGAGATGCTCTTGACGAGGCTGATGGCGTGCGACATCACGCTTTCGGTTTGCGGATAGGTTCGCGCAAAATGGCGCAACACGCCCGTGATGCCTTGCAGGCTGTTCTTGATGCGGTGGTGGACCTCGCGGATCAGCGCATCGCGCTGGGCGATCTGCCGGGCTTGCTGCGCGGCCTCCTTCTGCTTCAGTTCGGTCAGGTCGGTATGCGTGACGACGAAATGGGTCATGACGCCATCCTGATCCTTGACGGCGGTGGCGGTCAGCCATTGCGGAAAGACCTCGCCGCTCTTGCGCCGGTGCCAGACCTCGTCGCTCCAGCTGCCCTGCTCCCGCACGGTGCGCCAGGCGTTTTCATAGAACGCGGGCGGATGCCGGTCCGAGCGCATGAAGCTGGTCGTCCGGCCCAGCACCTCGTCCGCCGCATAACCCATGATCCGGCTGAAGCTGCGGTTGGTGCGCAGGATGCGCAGGTTGGCGTCGACGACGATGATGCCCTCCTGGCATTCGAAGGCAATGCCGGCGATGCGCAGCTGTTCCTCTGCGCGCATGCGCTGGCCGATGTAGGTGGCCAGGGTCATGCCGATCAGCGTGGAGACCATCAGGAAGAGCCAGCCGTCGAGCAGGCGCTCGGTCAGCGCCCCGCCCGCAAAGAAGCCGACGTTGGCCTGGATCCCGAGCATGACCTGCACGGCCACGAGGGCCAGCAGCGTCGACACGCCGCGTGGCCCCAGGCGCAAAGCCGCCCAGAGCAGCAGCGGCAGCAGCCAGTAGCCCTTGCGTTGCATTGTCGGCGCCAGTTCGGGCAGCCAGCCCAGGAAGATCATCTGGCCCAGCAGTAGCACCAGGCCCAGGCACAGGGCGGCTTCGATCGCACGGGGCCGGTGCAGGCTGCGTGGTGAGGCCAGGGACCAGGCCAGCACCAGCGGCGTGGCGATCATGATCCCCAGCAGGTCGCCACCCAGCCAGTACAACAGAGCGGGCGGCAAGGCGTCGCCGGTCAGCATGCCCAGGGCGGCCAGGCCGCTGGTGCCCACCAGCGCGCTCGTCAGGCCGGCGCCCAGGGCGCCGCGCATCAGCAGGCGCAGGAAGTCCGGCAGGCCCGGGAAGTCGGGGTTGAAGCGCGGGGCGCGCGCCAGCCAGGCTTGGCCGAGCAGCGCGGCGGCGGCGGCGGCGGCGGTGGCGATCAGCCAGTAGGGGAGCGGGTCGCCCACGGCCGCCGAAGCCAGCGCGCCGCCGGCTGCGGCCGCCCACGCGTGGGCGCGCCCGTGCAGGACGACACGGGCCAGGGCCCAGCCGGCGGCGGGCCAGAACACACTCACCACGGCGTCGGGCGCGAAGTAGTCACGGGCGAGACGCGCCAATGCCCAATACCCCAGCGCTGTGATGATCAGCGACAGGGCCAGACGAAGTTCGCGGTTGGAGCTCAAACCTTGTTCCTTAGGTGGCTGCCCGATCGGGCCGGCATCGTTTCGCAGCGGCGCAATGGCCTCGGAACGCTCTTGCGGGACAACGGCAGGGCGGTGCGCCGCGCACCTCAGGCGTCGCGCTGGATCAGTTCGATCTTGTAGCCGTCGGGGTCGGTGATGAAGGCGATCAGCGTGTTGCCGCCCTTGACGGGGCCGGGCTCGCGCGAAATGCTGCCACCGAATTGTCCGACGTTCGCACGGATCTGCTCGCAGGTGGCGTAGATGTCGGCCACGCCCAGCGCGACGTGGCCGTAGGCGCCACCCATCTCGTACGTGGCGACGCCGTAGTTGTAGGTGAGTTCCAGTTCGGCCTGCTCGGGATTGCTGGCGTAGCCCACGAAGGCCAGCGAGTACTTCTGGTCCGGCCGGTCGGTGGTGCGCAGCAGTTGCATGCCCATGACACGGGTGTAGAAGTCGATGGAGCGTTGCATGTCGCCCACGCGCAGCATGGTGTGCAGGAATCTCATGGTGTCGGTTGCCGAAAAGTTGAGAACGGTCACGAGCATACCGCTTGCGCCTTGCCACTGGGAAATAATGGGCGTATCCAACTCGTACGGAATCTTTCCCATGCCGCATTTCACCCAAGTCATCCTGTACACCGACACGGACGGCCGCGCCCGCTTCCGCGAGGAGGCCGTGCCGCTGGCGCAGGGCACGCCGCAGTCCATGCTGTCCGAGGTGTTCGCCTCGGGCGGGTATCAGCTGCGCCACAGCCCCGTCGGCTTTCGCAGCAGCTTTCACTGTACCGGGGCGCCGCAGTGGTGCTTCATCCTGCAGGGCCAGATGGAGATCGGCCTGCAGGGCGGGGTGTCACGCGTCTTCGGTCCCGGCCAGCATTTCTACTCGGCCGATCTGCTGCCCGAGGGTGCCACCTTTGACCCGGCTGTGCACGGCCACTGGAGCCGGCAAGTGGGCGCGGATCCGCTGGTGACGCTGTTCGTGCGCGGCTGAGCGCCGCGCAGGCCTTACACCGATACCGTGTAGTTCAGCGCCATGCGCCCGCCATCGACCGTGACGATCTCGCCTGTGATGTAGCTGGCCGCGTCGCTGGACAGCCAGGCCACGGCCTCGGCGATCTCCTCAGGTTCACCCAGGCGTTTCATGGGCGTGCGGCCAAGGATGCGGGTTTTGGCTTCTTCGCTCGTCAGCACGGCCTGCGCCGCCAGTTCGGTGGCGATGGTGCCCGGCGCCACGGCATTGACGCGGATGCCGCGGTCGGCCAGCGCCAGCGCCATCGCCCGCGTGAGCTGGTTGATGCCGCCCTTGCTGACGTTGTAGCTGGCGATGGTCGGGATGGCCAGCACACCGTTGACCGAACTCATGTTGACGATGGCGCCGCGCCCGGCCTGGGCCATGACACGAGCAACGGCCTGGCCCATGAGGAAGGCGCCCTTGAGGTTGATGCGCAGCACGGCATCGAAGTCGGCCTCGCTCACGTCCAGGAAATCCGCCGCCTTGAAGATGCCGGCGTTATTGACCAGCACGTCGATACGCCCGTGCGCGGCCAGGCAGCGCGCCACCAGGGCATCGACCTGGCCCTTGTCGCCGACGTCGCAGTGGACGTAAAGCGCACCGAGCTCCTTGGCCAGGGCCTGGCCGCGGGCATCGGCGATGTCGGCGATGACCACAGGGGCGCCCTCGCGCGCGAAACGACGCGCGCAGGCTTTCCCTATGCCCTGGGCGCCGCCGGTGACGATGCAGACGCGGCCGTTCAGGCCGTAGCGGATGGCAGAGGGGTCGGTGTTCATCCTTCTATGCTAGCCGCACCACGGGCCGGCACGAAAAAGCAACGGCCCCGCAGGGCCGTCGCTTTTACCGGGTCGCGCCGCGTTCAGTGGCTGATGCGGCCGTAGTTGGTACGCAGCGGATCGACGCCACCGCCGCCGCCGCTCTTGCCGGTGTCGGCGTTGCGGCCCTGACCACCACCGCCGCCGGGACGGCCGCGACCACGGTTGTTGCGACCGCGTTCGCTCAAGGCGTCGGTGCCGGTGCGCAGCGGATCAGGCTGGCGCGGCTCGCCGGCGCGGGCGCCTGCGTTACCACCAGCGTTACCGCTGCGGCGTTGTTCGTTGTTGCGGCCCTGGCCGCCGCCTTGGCCCGGGCCCTGGGCCCGCTGGCCCTGGGGGCGCGCCTGACCACCGCCGCCACCGCCACGTGAGGGGCTTTGTCCGCCGCCACTGCGTTGGCCCTGGCCTTGCGCCTGGCCGCTGCGGCCGCGGTCGCCCTGGCCGGCCTTGTTGTCACGTACGCGTTGCAGCATTTCTGTGCGTGCCGCCTTGCCCGCTGCGGCCATGACTTCTCGGCTCGGCGGCTTGCCGGCGCCGCCCCAGATGGTCTGGCGGCCCATGGCGATGGGCTCGGCGCGTTCACCCGGCTCGGGCGCAAAGCCCTCGACCACCTTCACCTCGATCTTCTGCTTGGTGAAGCGCTCGATATCGGCCATGAAGCCTTCCTCGTCCAGGCACACTAGGTTGATGGCAGCGCCATCCGAGCCGGCGCGGCCGGTGCGGCCGATGCGGTGCACATAGTCTTCGCTGACGTTGGGGATCTCGTAGTTCACCACGTGCGGCAACTCGTCGATGTCGATACCGCGCGCGGCGATGTCGGTGGCCACCAGGGCGCGGACGTCGCCGCTCTTGAAGCCGGCCAGCGCCTGGGTGCGGGCACCCTGGCTCTTGTTGCCGTGCAGTGCCATGGCGGTGATGCCGTTCTTCTCCAGGTATTCGGCCACATTGTTGGCGCCGAACTTGGTGCGCACGAAAACGAGCACCTGGCTCCAGTCGTGTTCCTTGATGATGTGCGCCAGCAGCGCCTTCTTCTTGCCGCGGCCCACCGGGTGGATGAGCTGGGTGATGCGTTGCACGGTGGTGTTGCGCGGCGTGACCTGCACGCTCTGCGGGTTCTTCAGCAGGCCGTTGGCCAGATCACGGATTTCGTCGCTGAAGGTGGCGGAGAACAGCAGGCTCTGCTTGTCCTTGGGCACCAGGGCCAGCACCTTCTTGACGTCATGGATGAAGCCCATGTCCAGCATGCGGTCGGCTTCGTCGACGACCATGATCTCGACGCCGTTCAGCATGACCTTGCCGCGTTCGAACAGGTCCAGCAGGCGGCCCGGCGTGGCGATCAGGACGTCGACGCCCTTGTTCAACAGGGTGACCTGGTCGCCCATGGAGACGCCGCCGATCAGCAGGGCCCAGCTCAGCTTGGTGCCCTTGGCGTATTTCTCGAACGACGAGGCGACCTGGTCGGCCAGTTCGCGGGTCGGGGCCAGGACCAGGGCGCGGGGCATCCGGGCCTTGGCCCGGCCCGAGCTCAGCCGGTCGATCATCGGCAGGGTGAAGGCGGCGGTCTTGCCGGTGCCGGTCTGGGCGATGCCGAGAACGTCGCGGCCGGCGAGGGCGACCGGGATCGCCGAGGCCTGAATCGGAGTGGCGGTGGTGTAGCCGGTGTCGGCGACGGCCTTGAGGGTCGTGGGCGAGAGGCCCAGCATTGAGAATTCGGTCATGGGTCCTTGGGACTGGTAAGGGACGCCCCGCGCATCGGGCCGTCGTGCGATGTCGCGGAACCGCCCTGTCTCTGGGCGAGCGGGCGGCGCGAATTCGCCAGTCCTGTCCCGAACGTGCGCCGCATATAGAAGCCCCCACGCCAGAGTCAACTATTCGTGTGACGCGTGTCGGGACTTGGCATTCCCTAAACGATTGTTAATAGTCCGCGCCGGGAAGGGTTGAGTTGAGGGCTTAATATGCTGCGAACGCTTGCCGTCGCGACACTGGCTGTCGCGTGTCTGGCTGCGGGCCCGGGTCGGGCCGAAATGAACTCCGTATTCGGAAACACGGTGGTCTCGCGCTACCCCGATGGCGGCTGGGTCAAGCACTGGTTCAATCCGGACGGCACCTATGCGGCCCAGTTCTCCGATGGACGGCGGCTGGCGGCGCGTTGGTCGGTCACCGGCGAACGGGTCTGCCTGACCAATATGCGGCCGTTTATGTTGATTCCGCGCTTCTGCACCGACATGGTCGAGGCCGAGGTTGGGGAGACTTGGCAGTCGCGCGATCCGATGGGCCGCCGGGTCCAGAATATCCTGGTCGCGGGTCGCAACCCGTAGCCTCCAATCTCCCCTGCCAGTTGCGCGCGCTCGCTGCTGGGCGGCGGAGCACTAGCGTGCGGATGGAAGCCTCGGGGGAGGGCAAGTGCGTCTGTTTCTGATCGCCCTCACGGCCGCCTTCGCCGTCTGGCTGCCGCGCGCGCCCGCCGAGGGCAGCGAGGTTCCCTATATACCCGTCGTGGCCATGCAGGCAGGTCAGGCGATCCTGGCCCAGCCGCCGGGGCGCTATGGCGCGATCCAGCACGTCCGGACGCCCCTGCCGCCCAAGGCCATCGCCCTGACCTTCGATGACGGACCCAGCCCGCAGTACAATACGCGGGTGCTCGACATCCTCGACGCGCGCGGGATCAAGGCGACCTTCTTCTTCGTCGGGCAATATGTGCGGGCGCACCCCGAACAGGTGCGCGAGGTCGTCCGCCGGGGCCACAACGTCGCCAGCCACAGCTGGTCGCACCCGACCTACCTCCGCTACTGGGCCCGCGAGGCCCAGGTCAGCGAGGTGCGCAAGAGCTACGCCGCCCTCGAGGCCGCCCTGGCCGAGGCCCCGCCCGAGGAGCGCGCCCGGATCGAGCCGATGTTCCGCTTTCCGGGCCTGGGGGAGGGGCCGTATCTGGCCGACTGGCTGAACCAGCGCGGGATCATCGTCGTCTCGGCCGAGGCCGGCACCGACGACTGGCGCGGCTATTCCGCCGAGTCGATCACCCGGATCACGCTGAACGCCATGGAGAGCAATCGCGGCGGGGTGCTGATCCTGCACGAGACCCGCCCGCAGATGATCCAGGCCCTGCCGGGGCTGCTGGACGAACTGACGGCGCGCGGCTTCACCTTCGTGCAGATCACGGCGGGTCCGGAGGGGCGCGAACAGGCGCTGGCGGCCGAGGATGCGGTGCTGACGCTGCGCTGACGGGGAAACCGGTTCACGCCGGCGGGGCCGCGCCATTCCCTGATTTCGATATCAAAGGGAATGGCGCGAGTGACGGGACTCGAACCCGCGACCTCCGGCGTGACAGGCCGGCACTCTAACCAACTGAGCTACACCCGCGTATTCCCGACGCGAAGCAGTGCTCCGCGGCGAGGGGCGTCGTTTAGGCGGGGGGGCGTCGCACTGTCAAGCGACGAAGCGACGGCCCGCGACAGTTTTTCGGCCGCGCCGGAGGCCTGTGCAGACCCGCGTCGGAAGGCTGGTTAAGCTGCGAACGGCTCGCAAGAAAAACCTTTCGTCACTTGGGTTTGAACGGACGCGGTTCCAAGGCTAGAAAGCGCCGAATCCGCCCCTCCCTTCGAAGGCGGACGAGGTCCCTCCGGATGAACGCATTCCTGCTCGAATATCTGCCGATCGTGATCTTTCTCGGGATCGCGGCGGCGCTCGGCCTCGGTTTCATGCTGGCGGCCTGGGTGCTGGCCCCCAAGAACCCCGACTCCGAGAAGCTGTCGGCCTATGAGTGCGGCTTCAACGCCTTCGACGACGCGCGGATGAAGTTCGACGTGCGCTTCTATCTGGTCTCGATCCTATTCATCATCTTTGACCTCGAGGTGGCCTTCCTGTTCCCCTGGGCGGTGTCGATGTTCGACCTGTCGCGCTCGGGCATGGTGTTCGCCTTCTGGTCGATGATGGTCTTCCTCGGCGTGCTGACTGTCGGCTTCATCTACGAATGGAAGAAGGGCGCGCTCGAATGGGAGTGACGACCAACACCGTCCCGCTGATCGGGGTCGGCAACCAGGGCGCTTCGCCCGTGGGGCCGGCGTCCTCGCGTCTGGCCGGGCCGATGAGCACGACCATGTTCAACACCGGCGCCCGTTCGTCGGTCGAGGGCTATGACCCGGCCATCCACGACAAGTTCTTTGAAGCGGTCAACGCCGAACTGGGCGAGCGCGGCTTCATCACCACCTCGCTGGACGACGTCATCAACTGGGCCCGGACGGGCTCGCTGATGTGGATGACGTTTGGACTGGCCTGCTGTGCCGTCGAGATGATGCAGGCCTCCATGCCGCGCTTCGACATGGAGCGGTTCGGCATGGCCCCGCGCGCCAGCCCGCGCCAGTCGGACCTGATGATCGTGGCCGGCACCCTGACCAACAAGATGGCTCCGGCCCTGCGCAAGGTCTACGACCAGATGCCGGACCCGCGCTATGTGCTGTCGATGGGCAGCTGCGCCAACGGGGGCGGGTATTACCACTATAGTTATAGTGTGGTCCGGGGCTGCGACCGGGTCGTGCCGGTGGACGTCTATGTGCCCGGCTGCCCGCCGACGGCGGAGGCGCTGCTGTACGGGCTGCTGCAACTGCAGAAGAAGATCCGCCGCACCGGGACGATCGACCGATGACCGCGCTCGCCCGCATCACAGAGATGGAGACCGCCCTGACGCCTCTGGGCGCGGAAATGGTCGGGGCGCTGGGCGTCGAGGCCCAGGTGGCGTTCGGCGAGCTGACGCTGATCACCGATCGGGACAGTATCCTCGAGGTGCTGACGGCGCTGAAGGACCGGTTCGGCTTCCAGCAGCTGCTGGACATCTGCGGCGTCGACTTCCCGGATCGCGAGGAGCGGTTCGAGGTGGTCTATCACCTGCTGTCGATGACCCGGAACGCGCGGGTGCGGGTCAAGCTGACCACCGACGAGGTCCAGCCCGTGCCCAGCGCGGTGGGCGTCTATCCCTGCGCCGACTGGTTCGAGCGCGAGGCGTTTGACATGTACGGCATGCTGTTCTCGGGTCACCCCGACCTGCGCCGGCTGCTGACCGACTATGGCTTCCAGGGGCATCCGCTCCGCAAGGACTTCCCGATGACCGGGTATGTCGAAGTGCGTTACGACGAGGAGCAGAAGCGGGTTGTGTACGAACCCGTCAAACTGACCCAAGAGTTTCGGAACTTTGATTTCCTGTCGCCCTGGGAAGGCGCCGAATATCCGGCGACGATCCTGCCCGGCGACGAGAAGGCGGGATGATCCATGACCATGAATCGCGCGGCCATCCGTTCGGCCTCTTCCTTCTTCCTGGTGACCTTTTCGACGGCCTTCCTGTTCACGCTCGGGGCGCGGCTGACCGGCTGGTTCACCCGGGCGCCGGAGGTCGATTCCGCCCAGCTGCAGAGTCTGGGCGTGGCCATCATGGTCGCCGTAGTGGCGCTGGCGGTCGGGGCGGGCATCCGTCGCCTGTCGGCCGGCGAGCTGCAGAGCGCGCTGCTGGGCGCTTCGGCGGTTCTGCTGTCGACGCCGCTGGCGCTGGCGGTGCTGACCGGCAACTGGGAGATTTCGACAGCTGCGGTCTCGGGCATGGGTGTGCTGACGCTGGCCCTCGGCTGGCTGGTGGCGCTGACCCGCAAGGCGCGCTCGCACGACGAGGATTCCATTGATGGCTGACGGCCACGCCCCGACGACGCCGATCGGCGCCACCGACATCTTCGATGACGGCCTGACCGACCACGCCCGCGCGCTGGACGACCGGAAGTTCACGATCAATTTCGGCCCGCAGCATCCGGCCGCGCACGGGGTGCTGCGCCTGGTGCTGGAGCTGGACGGCGAGCTGGTGACGCGCGTCGATCCGCACATCGGCCTGCTGCACCGCGGCACCGAAAAGCTGATGGAGGCCCGCACCTATCTGCAGAACGTGCCCTATCTGGACCGCCTCGACTATGTCGCGCCGATGAACCAGGAGCACGCCTTCTGCCTGGCCATCGAGAAGCTGTTGGGCGTCGACATTCCGTACCGGGCCCAGTTGATCCGGGTGCTGTATTCCGAGATCGGCCGCATCCTCTCGCACCTGCTGAACGTGACCACCCAGGCCATGGACGTCGGCGCCCTGACGCCGCCGCTGTGGGGCTTCGAGGAACGCGAGAAGCTGATGGTGTTCTACGAGCGCGCTTCGGGCGCCCGTCTGCACGCCAACTATTTCCGGCCCGGCGGCGTCCACCAGGACCTGCCCAATGAGCTGGTCGACGACATCGGCCGCTGGTGCGCGGAATTCCCGGCGGCGCTGAAAGACATCGAGTCGCTGGTTACCGAGAACCGCATCTTCAAACAGCGCAACGTCGATATCGGCGTGGTGTCCAAACAGCAGGCGCTGGACTGGGGCTTCACCGGGGTGATGCTGCGCGGCTCGGACATCGCCTGGGACCTGCGCAAGTCGCAGCCTTACGAATGCTACGCCGATCTGGAGTTCGACATTCCCGTCGGCAAGAACGGCGACTGCTGGGACCGCTATCTCTGCCGCATCGAGGAGATGAAGCAGTCGGTGCGGATCATGGAGCAGTGCATCCACAAACTGCGCAACTGCCCCGGCGAGCCGGTGATGGTCGAGGACAACAAGATCGTCCCGCCGCGGCGCGGTGAGATGAAGCGGTCGATGGAAGCCCTGATCCACCACTTCAAACTCTACACCGAGGGCTTCCGCACGCCCGAGGGCGAGGTCTATGCCTCGGTCGAGGCCCCCAAGGGCGAGTTCGGCATCTATCTGGTCTCGGACGGCACCAACAAGCCGTACCGGGTCAAGATCTCGGCCCCGGGCTTCCGCTCGCTGCAAGCCATGGACTGGATGAACCGCGGCCACATGCTGGCCGACGTGAGCGCCATCCTCGGGTCGCTCGACATCGTGTTCGGGGAAGTCGACCGGTGATGTTCGACTGCGATCCCGCCGCCGTCATCGACCAGCAGCTCGCCGCATGGCGCGTGCGCGACGCGGAAGCGTTCGCGTCCCACTATGCCGCCGATGCGGTGATGACGGACCATCCGGGCGTCGTGACGTTCAGCGGCCGCGAGGCCATTCAGGCGCGCTATGCCCAGGCCTTCGCGGCGAGGGGACCGGCACAGGTGGTCATCGAGACCCGCATCGTCTCCGGCGAATATGTCGTCGATGACGAGGCGATCTCGAGCGCGCGAGGGTCCGCGCGCGGCGTGGTTATCTATCGCGTGCAGAATTGCCTGATCACCCGCGCGGACTATCTGCCGTTCCAGACGGCGCCAGTTCCGCCGGAGCCGGCCCAATGAGCGCCTTCGCCGTCGATCCGATCTTCACCCAGATGCAGGCCATCGCCTTCGCCGGCCTGCTGACGTTCGCCATCGTATTGCAGACGACGTTCTCGCCGAAACGCCGCGCCATTATGGGCGGGCTGAAATTCGCCCTGGCCAGCGCCGTCGTTGCGGCGCCGGCTCTGGTCGGGGTGACGTTTGTGCGCGGCGCTTACCGGCTCGGCTATCTGGAAGAGGGCCGGGGCTTCTGGGAAGCCAATCTGCGCTCGATCGTCTGGATGAGCGGCGCGATCTTCGCGGGCCAGATGGCCGTGCGTTTCCTGCCGCCGATGGCGTGGCTGACGCGTGATCTGCGAGACGCCGGGCGCGCCGTCTGGAGTGAGCGCATGGGCCGCTGGATGGGGCGGGCGCGATGAGCTCAGCCCAAGCCAACCCCGTCATCCTCGGGCTTGTCCCGAGGACCCATGGCGGCGACCACCACAAGATTTCAACGCGTGTCCATGACTTCGACGCGCGGCTTTCATCCGTCCGTGCGGCGGGACAATGGGTCCTCGGGACAAGCCCGAGGATGACGGAGTTTTGGACAGGATGAGCGTTCGTCGTCTCGCCAAGGAACAGCCGGCCTCGTTCGCCTTCTCGAAGGCGACGAAGGCCAAATGCGACTGGTGGATCGCCAAATATCCGGCCGACCGCGGCCAGTCGGCGGTGATCCCGATCCTGTGGCTGGTGCAGAAGCAGGAGGGCTGGTGCCCCGAGCCGGGTCTGCGCGCCATCGCCGACCTGTTGGGCATGCCCTATATCCGGGTGCTGGAGGTCGCGACCTTCTACACCATGTTCATGCTGACCCCGGTCGGCACGGCGGCGCTGATCCAGGTCTGCGGCACGACGCCGTGTGCGTTGCGCGGCGCCGGCGAGCTGATGGAGGTCTGCAAGAAGAAGATCGGGCCCAAGGACACGCTGAGCGCCGACGGCCGCTTCACCTGGCAGGAAGTCGAATGCCTGGGCGCCTGCGCCAATGCGCCGATGGCCCAGATCAACGACTATTATTTCGAAGATCTGACCGCCGACAGCATGGCCCAGATCATCGACGACTTCGCGGCGGGCAAGAAGCCGAAGCCGGGCAGCCGCGTGGGCCGCACCAGTTCCGAGCCGGAAGGCGGGGCCCTGACCCTGACCGATCCCAAACTCTATGACGGCTCGGCGGCGAAGAAGATCAAGACACTGCCCAACAGCGAACCGGTGACGGCATGACCCGGCCCGATCTGACAGATGATGCGAAGATCGCGGCGTACCGAGCCGAACTGCGCTCGGTCGGACGCAACCAGCGGCTGGCGGGCTTCGTCCTCGTGGTGGCCGGGGCCATCGCCGTCTGGGCCGCCGGTTCTGCCGGGGCCGCCGGTCCGGCGGTGCAGTGGGCCGGTTACGCCGGCCTGGCCCTCGGCTGGGCCCTTATGCTGACCGCAATCTTCCTGCGCACCCGCTATCACCGCCAGCGCATGCGGGAGGAAGGGTGATGGCGAAGAAGCTGACGCCCGAGACCCTGCGCTTCCTCGTCTGGGCGGGGATCGCCGACCTCGTGCTGGGCATCGGTCTGGCGACCGCCTTCCTGATGGGCCTGTTCGGGCCGGGTCTGGAGATCGCCGCCGCCGCGGGCGGTTTCGTCGCCCTGTGGGGCGTCGGCCTGATCGTGTGGGGCCGCAACAAACTCAGCCAGGTTGAAGACCGGCGTGGAGATCTGAACTGACCATGGTCGGCATCCTCGAAGACAAGGACCGCATCTTCACCAACCTCTACGGCTTCCATGACTGGACGCTGGAGGGGGCGAAGACGCGCGGCGCGTGGAACGCGACCAAGGATATGCTCGACCTCGGGCGCGACTGGATCATCGCCAACGTCAAGAACTCGGGCCTGCGCGGACGCGGCGGCGCGGGCTTCGGCACGGGGCTGAAATGGTCCTTCATGCCGAAAGAGGTGAAGGACCGGCCGCATTATCTGGTCGTCAACGCCGACGAATCCGAACCGGGGACCTGCAAGGACCGGGAGATCATGCGCCACGATCCGCAGCTGCTGATCGAAGGCTGCCTGATCGCCAGCTTCGCGATGCAGGCGCATGCCTGTTACATCTATCTGCGCGGCGAATATGTGCTGGAACGCGAGCGCATGGAGGCGGCGGTCAAGCAGGCCTATGAGGCCAGGCTGATCGGCAAGAACAACGTCCATGGCTGGGATTTCGACGTCTATATCCACCACGGCGCGGGGGCCTACATCTGCGGCGAGGAAACCGCCCTGCTGGAGAGCCTGGAGGGCAAGAAGGGCCAGCCGCGGCTGAAGCCGCCGTTCCCCGCCGGGGCCGGCCTGTACGGCTGCCCGACCACGGTGAACAACGTCGAGTCGATCGCGGTTGTGGGGACCATCCTGCGCCGCGGGGCCGAGTGGTTCGCGGGCTTCGGCCGGCCGAACAACACCGGCACCAAGATCATGTCGATCAGCGGCCATGTGAACCGGCCGTGCAATGTCGAAGAGGCGATGTCGATCCCGCTGCGCCAGCTGCTGGAAGACCATTGCGGTGGCGTGCGCGGCGGCGGGGACAATCTGTAGGCCATCATCCCCGGCGGCTCGTCCGTGCCGCTGATCACGCGCGAGATGTCGGAAGTCGCGCTGATGGATTTCGATTCCTTGCGCGACATGAAGTCGGGCCTCGGCACGGCGGCGGTGATCGTCATGGACCAGTCGACCGACCTGGTCCGCGCCATCGCCCGCATCAGCTATTTCTACAAGCATGAGAGCTGCGGCCAGTGCACGCCGTGCCGCGAGGGCACGGGCTGGATGTGGCGCGTGCTGGAGCGGATGGCGATCGGCGAGGCCGACCCGTCCGAAATCGACCTGCTGCTGGAGGTCTCGACCCAGATCGAGGGTCACACCATCTGCGCCCTCGGCGACGCCGCCGCCTGGCCGGTGCAGGGGCTGATCCGGCATTTCCGCCACGAGATCGAGGAGCGCATCTCCTCCTACCGCAGCCGCCGCGCGAATTTCGCCGGCCATGCGATCGCGGCGGAGTGACGATGGATCAGGCGCTCCCACCATTTGCGAGTACGGGCTGGGCCCTCGCCGTCGGCAG
>JAUYQZ010000047.1 GCA_030695415.1 Hylemonella sp. | reverse complement strand
TTGGCGACCGCCTGCGGGATCTGCTCCATCGTCAGGTAGCCGGCCAGCACCGAAGCAGCGCCGACCAGCAGCAGCAGCGTGGCTGTGACGATGGCGGACTTGGTGAACAGGCCGGGAAGCTCGTTCATCTTCAGGTCGCGGTAGATGAGCATTTCAACAAACACCGCGTAGAGCGCGGCCACCGCCGCGGCCTCGGTCACCGTGAACACGCCGGAGTAGATGCCCCCGAAGATCAAGGCCGGCAAGCCCAGGGCCCACGCACCTTCGCGCAGCGAGACCAGCATGGCGCGACCGCTGGGCCGCTTGCCGCCGGCGCCCGGGACGCTGCGGGCCTTGAAGCCGATGTAGATGGAAAAGAACAGGACGATCAGCAGGCCGGGCAGGACGCCGGACAAAAACAGGCCGCCCACCGACACGTTGACGAACAGCGCGTAGATGATGACCGGGATGCTGGGCGGAATGATCATCCCCAGCAGTGCGCTGGAGCCGGCCAGGCCAACCGCAAATTCCTTGGTCCAGCCACGCTGCACCAGGGCCGGCACGATGATGCCGCCCATGGCCGCCAGTGTCGCCAGGTCCGAGCCGGTGATGGAACCGAACATCGCACAGGCCACCACACCGCTGATCGCAAAGCCGCCCGGCAGCCAGCCGAAAAAGGCGTCCGCCACGTTGAGCAGCCGCCTGGAGAGTTCGCCCCGGCACATGACATACCCGGCGAAGACGAAATAGAGCACCGAAGAGTACGCGTAGCTCTTGAGGTTGAAGTACATGTTCTGGGCCACGATGACCAGGGGCACGTCGCCTGCCACCAGGTACATGCCGATCGTCAGGGCCAGGAGGCCGAAAGCGATCGGCATCGACAGGAAGATGCTCGCCGCCAGCAGCGAGAAGATGGCGGTGGCGGTCATCGCGCCGCCATCGCGTCTGGCCCGGACTTCAGCTCGTCGAGTTCTGTCACGGGCGGCGTCGCGCGGCCCGAGACTTCCTCGAACAGGATCCAGGCGGCCTTGACGCAACAGACCGCATAGCCCACGGGGACGATCAGCAAGGGCCAGCCGATCTTGAGCCATTCGACCGAAGACGCGATCTGGCCGTTGTTGATCAGCTTGGACACGAACAGCCAGGTCAGCCAGGCCATGGCCGCCGACACCACCAGCACGGTGAACCAGGCCAGTGCATTGAGCCACCGGGCCAGGCCGGGGAAAACCTGCTTCAGGAGTTCGACCCGGATGTGCTCCTTGGTGGTGACCGCCAGGCTGGAGCCGAGCACGATCACGGCCGCCATGATCAGGCCGGCCACCTCTTCGACGTAAGAGAGCGACTGCCCGAGCACATACCGGTAGAAGACGCCGACCACCGACATCAGGATGCTCGATGCGATCAAGGTGGCCAACAGGCCCCGTTCGACCTGCTCGAGCCGGGCAATCACATTCTTCATGGCACGCTCCGACGAGCGGACCGGTGAACGGTCCGCTCTGGGTTCACTCACTGTCCGACCACCTTGTCATAGTTCTGGCCGGTGGCGTCGTACATGCGGCGCATGAACGCCTTGCCGTCACCGGAGGTTTTCTCGACCCGCTGCTCGAAGTTGCGAATGACAGGCACTGTGGCCTGGACGAAGCGCGTGCGTTGCGCGTCGGTCAGGCGCCAGACCTTGATGCCGCCCTTCTCCAGCTCGGTGATGATGGTTGCCTCCATCGCGTTCAGCTCCTTGGCCGCACGCTCGCTGGCCTCTTTCGCCGCCGAGCGGACGATCGCCTTCAGGGGTTCGGGCATCTTGGCGATTGCATCCTCGCGCAGCCAGAACACGTGCACACCGAAGAGGTGGCCCGAGATGGTCAGGTTGTCGATCACCTCGTGGAAGCGCGCCTGCTTGACCAGCATGGGCGGCGTGCTCAGGCCATCGACCACCTTGGTCTGGATGCTCTGGTAGGCCTCCGTCCAGGGCAGCGGCACCGCGTTAAAGCCCATGCTCTCCAGCGTCGTGCGGATGTTCACGCTTTCGGCCGAGCGCAGCTTCTTGCCCTTGGCTTCCTCCGGGGTGCGCACCGGCGTTCCCTTGTAGGCCAGGGCGTCCACACCGTAGGGGATGAAGGCCTGGCCCTCTATGCCCCGCTTGGACAGTGCGCCCAGCAGCTCTTTGGACGCCGCACTGGAAGCAAACTTCTTCTCGAACGTCACCCAGGGGTCCGGCATGAAGTACGGCAGGTACAGGACGTCGAGCTTGGGATTAAGTGAACTCGACACCGCCGTGCTCAGGGTCGCAAACTGCAGGACGCCGTCGTTGAGCTGGTTGAGCAGCGCGGCCTCTCCACCGAGCTGGCCGTTGCCGAACCAGCGCACCTCGACTTCGCCCTTGGACTTTTGCTCGACGATTTCCTTGAAGTACTGGCCCACCTTGCCGAGGGCGGTGGTGTCGTTGGTGCCTGTCGCGCCCTTGAGCGTGTAGGTGGCCGCCGTGGCCGGCGCGGCGGCAAACAGCACCGCCGCGGCCGAACATGCGGCCAGGATTCCATTCCACTTTTTGCAATATCTGCTTATCACTTCTGTCTCCTCTTTGTGCCTGCCTTCTGGTTGGCCGGCTCGAAAATGCGGTCCGGGCGACCGCTACCACTTTCCGCCGGGCCGGCAGCATCACCACGGGTGACGCCGCCTGCCGACTCATCGTTCAATTCATTCGCGCGTGGCATGTCGTCCGGCCGCGGCAACAGCCACCGCCTGTCGGCGGGCCGGATGATGGCCTCCAGCCCGAACCACAGGCCGTCGATCTCGCTGTGGCGCATGGAGGCCATTGACTTGGCGACCTGCTCCACCTGGTGGCGCGTGAGTTTGGACAGCAGTGCCTCCCCTTTGCGGGAGAGAAAGTGCTGCCGCACTCGCCTGTCGCTCTCGCCATAGCGCTGCTCCAGAAAACCCAGGGACACCAGCTGTGTCGTGGTCCGGGCCAGGGCCTGGTTGGTGATCCGCAGGACGGCCATCAGCTCGCGCACGCTGATGCCCGGGAACTTGTTGGCGAAGTACATGACGCGGTGGTGCGGACGGCCGATGTCGTGCTTGGCCAGTACGTGATCGGCCCAGTCCGCCTGGTCGACGTGTGCAAAGTAGACCAGCTCGATCGTGCGTTGCGCGGCGTGGTGGAGCGCTTCGGAGATGTCCGCGGCGTCTGCCGTGCGAGGAGGTGCGCGGCCTGTCATGCCTGGCCTCCGGGTGAGCTTGAGCCCTGCGCATCGAGCGATGCCAGCCAGGGCACGTGAGCGAGCGCCTCGGCGGGGATCGCCTCCAGCTCGGAACCCATCAGGCCGTTCCACCGGTTGAACCAGCCGAACACCGAGGCCGCCGCCACGATCTCCAGGATCTGGCGCTCGGAAAACCATTGCCGGGCGCGCTCAAACTCCGCTGCAGGCGAAACCGTCGGCACACGGCCAGCAGCCGAAGCGATGGCGAGTGCCGCCCGCTCCGCGTCGTCGAACTGGTCGGCTGTGGCGTAGTGCGGCAGCGCCGCCAGCTTGGCCCACGGCACACCGGCGTGATGGGCAGCGTGTACGGCGTGGACCGTGCTGTAGTAGCAGCCGCCTGAGCGGCTGGCTTCACAGGCGATGAGAAAGCGCGCGGCCACAGAGAGTTCTCCCTCCTGCCGCAGCGTGGCCTGCACCAGGCCCAGCACCCCCTGCAACAGGTTCGGGAGCTTGGCCATCGTCAACAGCGCGTTAGGCCGATAGCCGACAAAGGCCACGAGATCGCGCAGCTCGGGATCGTCGAGTTGCACTGCGTCGTGCGCCAGCGGCGCGATCCGGGCGGACGATGTCATGGGGCGGGATGCCTGTTGCAAGTCATGGGCCAAATACTACAATCACGTTTACCTATTGCCAATTCGGTAGTTACCCCAAGGAGACAAAAATGAGCCCTGTTGGACGCATGAAAGGCAAGCGTGTACTGGTTACCGGGGCCGCCAGCGGCATCGGCCGCGCCATTGCGCAGCGGATGGCCGAAGAAGGCGCCCTCGTCGCCATCTGCGACGTCGACCCGGAAGCGCTGCGCGCGGCCAAGGAGAGCCAGCCGGAGTGGCTGTGCATCCGCACCGACGTGTCCAGCGAGTCCGAAGTGGCGCAAATGATGGAGGTGGTGCGTGCGCGCTTGGGCGGGCTGGATTGCCTGGTCTGCAACGCCGGCATCGCCGGGCCGACCGGGCCCATCGAAGCGATCACACTCGACCAATGGGAAGCAGTCCAGGCGTGCAACGTGCGTGGCTCATTCCTGTGTGCCCGCGCCGGCGCCCCCTTGCTCAAGGCGCAAGGTGGCTCGCTCATCATCCTTTCATCGATCGCCGGGCGCATGGGCATCCCATTCCGCACACCCTATGCATCGACGAAATGGGCTCTCATCGGGCTGGCCAAAAGCCTGGCCCTGGAGATGGGCGAGTTCAAGGTCCGCGTCAACGCCATCCTCCCGGGACTCACGCGCGGCCCGCGGCTGGACGGCGTTATCCAGGCCCGCGCGCAAAGCGCAGGACGCAGCTTCGACGAACAGGTGGCGCTGGAGGTCGGCTCGACAGCGCTGCGCGAGATGGGTGAAGCGCTGGACATTGCCAATGCCGCGCTCTACCTGGCCAGTGACGAAGGGCGGCTGGTGACGGGTGTGGCCCTGGCGGTGGACGCCGGGCTGGAATCGGTGACGTTCCGGTAGTGGCGGGCAGCGGTCCCGGCCGCTAACCTTCCCTGCCCCCCGCATACATCGCCTCGATCACATCCCCATATTTCTGCTCGATGCTCGAGCGTTTGACCTTCATGGTGGCGGTGACCTCACCGTCGTCATGATCCAGTTCTTTTGACAGCAGGTGGAACTTGCGCACATGCTGCACCTGCGGCATCTTCGCGTTCATGGCGTCCACTTCGGCGCGGATCAGGGCCAGCACCTGCGGCAGTTCGGTCAGGCTGCGGAAATTGGTGTACGCAATGCCCGATTCCTCCGCCCACTTGCCCACCCCCTCCAGGTCGATCTGGATCAGCGCCGACACAAATCGCCGGCGGTCCGCGATGACGATGGCTTCCTTGATGTACGGCGACACACGCATCGCGTTTTCCAGCTCGCTGGGCGTGATGTTCTTGCCGCCGGCGGTGATCATGATGTCTTTCTTGCGGTCGATGATGCGCAGCTCGTCGCCGCGCGGACCCTGCTCCCAGCGGCCGATGTCCCCCGTGTGCAGCCAGCCCTGCCGGTCGATGGCCTGCGCGGTTGCCGCCTGCGCGCCGTAATAGCCGCGAAACACCACATCGCCGCGCAGCAGGATCTCGCCATCCTCGGCCAGCTGGATCTCGATGCCCGGAAACGGCGCGCCCACAGTCCCCAGGGGTGAGCCGTCATCGGGCTGCAGGCTGCTGGCGCCAGACGCCTCGGTCAATCCATAGGCCTCCCGGATCGACAGGCCCAGTGTCTTGAAGAATTTCAGGATGTCCGGCGAGATGGGCGCGCTGCCCGACACCGCGATCCGGCATTTGCGCAGGCCCACAAAATTGAGCAGAGCGCGCAGGATGACCAGGTACCAAAAGCGCCAGACCAGCGCCTGGCCCATGCTCCATTCGCGCCGCGGCAGGTGCGCAAAACCGGCCAGCTGCCTGGTGGCCGTGTTGTACAGCCACAGGCGCAGCCCGCCCGATTCGCGGATCTTGATCTGGATGGCGGAGTGAAACTTCTCCCAGATCCGCGGCACGGCCAAAAATATCTCGGGCCCGATCTCGCGCAAATCCTCCTGCACGGTGCGCAGGCTCTCCGCGAAATTGACCACCGCGCCCGCGGTCAGCGGCACCTGCACGGCAAACATCTGCTCGGCCATGTGGCACAGCGGCAGATAGGACACCAGCTTGTCCTGCGGCCGCGCCAGCAGCACCGTGTTGAGGCCCTCGCCCGCGCGGCACAGGCCGCGCCAGCTGAGCATGGCCGCCTTGGGACGCCCGGTCGAACCGGACGTGAACACGATCAGGCCAATGTCGTCCAGGTCCTGCGCCGCCAGATAGCCGGCCACCGCGCCCGGCTGTTCCACCTGCGCCTGCCGCCCCATCTCCAGCACCTGCGCAAAATCGACGATGCCAGTGCGGTCGTAGTGGCGCAGGCCCGTGGGGTCGATGACGACGATATGGCGCAGGTCAGGCAGCTTGCCCCGCACCTCCAGCACCTTGTCCAGCTGCTCCTGGTCTTCGCACACGATGAAGGGCGCGCGGCACAGGCCCAGCAGGTACTCGACCTCGTGCGCCGGCGATGTGGGATAGACGCCGGCCGGGATGGCCTTGACCAGGCCCACACCCAGCTGCGTGTAGACCCATTCCTTGCGGTTCTCACTGAGCACCGCCACATGTTCACCCGGACGCAGGCCCAGCTTGACCAGGCCCATGCCGAAATCGGCGCAGGCATCCGCATAGCCGGCCCAGGTGATGGGCTCCCAGATGCCCATGTCCTTTTGCCGCAGCGCGACCTCACTGCCACGCTTGCCGGCCCAATAGAACAGGCGCTGCGGCAAGGTCAGGTCGCGCACGTCGTCCAGTGAATTGCTCATGACAGCCAGCGCTTGCGGCGCTTGTAATGCTTGACGTCCCGAAAGCTGGCGCGCTGGTCGCTGCCCTCGGCGTTGCCCAGGTAGAACCGCTGCACGTCCGCGTCCTGCGCCAGCACCGTGCTGGCGCCGCTGATGACGATGCGGCCGTTTTCCATGATGTACCCGTGCCCTGCCACCTGCAGGGCCAGGCGCGCGTTCTGCTCGACCAGCAGCATGGCCACGCCCTGCTCCCGGTTGATGCGCGTGATGATGCCGAAGATGTCCGCCACCACCAGCGGCGCCAGGCCCAGGGACGGCTCGTCCAGCAGCATCAGGCGCGGCCGGCCCACCAGCGCGCGGCCGATCGCCAGCATCTGCTGCTCGCCGCCCGACAGATAGCCGGCCAGCTGCGTGCGCCGCTCGGCCAGGCGAGGGAAATAGTTGTACGCAAAATCAAGGTCCAGCGGCGCGCCCTCACGCCCTGCCAGTGCGGCGCCCGCGGCCTTGAGGTTTTCCTCGACCGTCAGGTCCTCGAACACATGCCGGCCCTCGCGCACATGCGCCAGGCCGGTGCGCGCCAGCCGGTGCGGCGCCTCATGCGAGATGTCCTTCCCAAAGAACAGCATGCGCCCCGAGGCAACCCTGCCGTTTTCCATGGGCAGGATGCCGGAGGCGGCCTTGAGCGTCGTCGTCTTGCCGGCCCCGTTAGAGCCCAGCAGCGCGACGATGCCGCCGGCCGGCACCTCGATCGACAAACCCCGCAGCGCCTGGATGCTGTGGTTGTAGATGACCTCGAGGTTCTCGATCGACAGCGCCGCCTGCTCGCGGCCCGGAGTTGAACTCAGACCCTGATCCATCCGCTGGCCGGCTCCATGCGTTTGGTGCCCGGGTCGTAGCTGTAGACGCGGCCCGACTTGATCTGGTGCGTGCTCAGGTCCGCCAGCAGGCCGGTCAGGCCGCCGGTGTCCCATTCCTTCATGGATTCGAGCGCGGCCTTCATGTTGGGCATGGTGAGCTTCTTGTTGGCCTTGATGCAGCGCTCGGCCACCTCGCAGAAGATCATGCCGGTCAGCCAGGAGTGGATGTAGAACACCGAGATCGAGTCCTGCTGCGGCCGCACCTTGGCGACATATTCGCGCATGGTGGTCATCATCTTTGACTCTGTGTCATAGCCATAGCGATAGGGCATGACGCCGGTCAGGCGCTCGCCGGAGCGGGCCAGCGCGTCATACATGATGCGGTCCAGCCCGTAGGTGGTGGACATTACCTGGGCATTGAGGCCGCCCTCGCGCATCTGTTTCACGAACTCGGGCACCGGGTTCATGATGTAACCCTGGAAGATGACGATGTCCGGTCGCGAGCGGCGCAGCTTGGCTACTTCGGAAGTGACGTCCACGCCTGTGGGCTTGGTCACGATCTCCTGCACGATGGGCAGGCCCAGCTTGGCGGCGCGTGCCTTGGACGCGGGGATGGCCTCATTGCCGAACTCCTGGTCGCTGTGGACCAGTGCGATCTTGGGCGCGTTGCCGCCGGCCTTGGACACGCGGCCGATGTACTCCATCAAAATTTCATGCGTGGTGCCGAAGGTGGGACCCGACAAAAAGTGATGCGGATAGGCCTTCTGGTCCAGCAGCGCCTCCGACGCCGAAAAGCCGCCGGTCATGATGCTTCCCGTGGCCAGCACGTCGCGCGCCACGGCCTTGGACAGGGGCGTGCCGTCCAGGAAGATGAAAGACGGCTTGTCCGACGCGATCATCTTCTTGACCACGGCCACGCCCTGGTCCACCTTGTACGCGCTGTCCTCGGCCACGTATCGGATCTTGTGGCCGAGAATGCCGCCGTTCTGGTTGCGCCAGTTGATGTAGTCGCCCATGGCGTTGTTGCTGGCCACGCCGGCAAACGACATAAAGCCGGTCATCGGGTGCGCCGCGCCGATCACGATATCGGCCTTGGCCTGCGCGAACGCGGGGCGCCATGCGCCCACGCCGACAGCGGCGGCGGCGCCGATGGTCTTGAGGATATTTCTGCGTTGGACCATGGTTTGTCTCCTGGAGGTTGGTGAGGGTGAGAGAACGACGGGGATCAGGTCTTGAAGGGCCAGAGATGGAAAGTGCGCCGCGTGCGGGCCCAGACCTGTGCCAGGCCGTGCGGTTCGAAAATCAGGAACACGACGATCAGCACGCCAAACACCACCTGGCCCATGGGCAGCAACTGGTGCGTGAAGTTGGGCAGCCACTGCGAAGTGGCACTGGCCAAAAGGCGCAACGCCTCCGGCACAAAGGTCATGAAGATGGCGCCCAGGACGCTGCCCAGCACCCGGCCCAGGCCGCCCACGATGATGGCCGCCACATAGAAGACGGACAGGCTGAACGTGAAGTACTCGGAGGTGATGGCGCCATAAAAATAGCCCAGCAGGCCGCCCGCCACACCCGCATAGAACGCGCCGATCGTGAATGCCAGCACCTTGGTGCGCAGCAGGTTCACACCCAGGATTTCGGCGGAGATGTCCCTGTCGCGCACCGCGACAAAGGCGCGGCCCACATAGCTGCGCCCCAGGTTGGCCGCAGCCAGGCCCAGCAGGAACACGCAGATAAAGATCGGGTAGAACATGCGCCGGTCGCCGCTCAGCTCAAAACCGAACAGCGACGCCGCCGGGATGGTCACACCGCGCGGCCCACCCGTCACCGGCGTCCACTCGCGAAACAGGAACCCCAGCACGAAATGCGCGGCCAGCGTGGCAATGGCAAAGTACATGCCCTTGACCCGCAGGCTGGGCAAGCCCACCACCACCCCGATCAGCGCGGCCACCGCGCCGGCCATCGGCAGGGCGATGTAAAACGGGACGCCCCAGCGTGAGAACCAGGACACCGCATAACAACCCACACCGACAAAGGCGGCATGGCCCAGCGAGATCAGCCCTGCGCTGCCGGTCGTGATGTTCAAGCCCAGCGTCGCCACCAGGTGGATGCCCACGATGCAGGCCATCGCCACCACATAGTCGGTGCCGTAGAAAGGCAGCAGCAACACGGCCAACACGCAGGCCGCCATCCAGCCGCGCGCTGCGGGCGAGTCCCACAGCTGCTCCTCGCGGCGGTAGTTTTCGAAAAAGACACCGATACGCATCTCTACAGCCTCTCGATGTCGCGCGAGCCATACAGCCCATAGGGCCGCACGACCAGAATGGCCAGCACCACCAGGTAGGGCAGCACGTCGCGCACCTTGCCGCCGACATAACCGACCGTGATGCTCTCGACCCAGCCGATGACCAGGCTGGCCAGGATGGCGCCGGCGATGCTGTCCAGCCCGCCCAGAATGATCACGGCGAACACGCTCAGCGCCGTTGATGCGAGCGCCGGCGAAAGGCCGCCCGAACTGACGATCAGCACACCAGCCACCGTGCCGATCGAGCCCGACAAGATCCAGGTCAGCCGCTGCGAGGCACGCACATCGATGCCCAGCGTGGCCGCAGTCACCGGATCGCTGGCCGTGGCGCGCAGCGCAATGCCGATGCGCGAGTAGCGAAAGAACGCCAGCAGCACCGCGATCAGCACAGCCGACACCAGGAAGTTGCCGATGGCCGCGCCCGGGATCATCACCTCGCCCAGGTTCAGCGGCATCCGTGGCAAGAGGGCAGGCGTCTCCAGCGGGTCCTGGCCCCAGGCGATCTCGACGCCGCCGTGCACGAAACTGGCGATGCCGATGGTGGCCATCAGGATGGCAATGGTCGGCTGGCCCGACAGCGGCCGCAGGATCAGGCGCTCCAGCAGCGCGCAGGCCACCGCGATCCCCACCAGCGCGAACACCAGCGCCACCACCGGCGGCAGCTTGAGCATGACGGCGCCCGTGTAGTACAGATAGGCGCCCAGCATCATCACTTCGCCCACCGCAAAGTTGACCACCCGCGTGCCCTTGAACACCAGCACGAAGCTGATCGCGATCAGCGCCGTCACCGCGCTGGACAACAGGCCCAGCAGGGAGAACTCGGTGAGGATGTAGAGATCGGTCATGCGCTGGCCACCTCGTCGCCCAAGTACGCACGGATCACCTCAGGGTGCTTCATCACATGCGCCGGCGTGCCGCTGGCGATCACCTCGCCAAAATTGAGCACCACCACATGGTTGGAAATGTCCATCACCATGCCCATGTCGTGCTCCACCAGGATGATGGTGGCGCCCCACTCTTCCTGCACGTCCAGGATGAAACGGGCCATGTCCTCGGTTTCTTCGCGGTTCATGCCGGCCACCGGCTCGTCCAGCAGCAGCACCTTGGGCCGCATGGCCAGCGCCCGCGCCAGCTCCACGCGCTTTTGCAGGCCATAGGACAGCGCCTCGACGCTCTTGTGCCGCACGTTGTCCAGTTCCAGGAAATCGATGACCCGCCGTTCCACCTCGCTGCGCAGCGCGAACTCTTCCTTGCCCGCGGACGGCAGAAACCCCATGCAGGCGAGCACGCCCGATTTCATGAGGTGATGGCCGCCCAGCTTGATGTTCTCCAGCACCGACAGGCCGCGAAACAGCGCCACGTTCTGGAAAGTGCGCGCCATGCCCATGCCGGCGCGCGCGTGCACCGGTGTGTGCGTGATGTCCTTGCCCTCCAGCAGGATGCTGCCGGACGACGGGGGATAGAAACCCGAGATCGTGTTGAACACGCTGGTCTTGCCCGCGCCATTGGGGCCGATCAGGGCGTGGATCTCGCCGGCGCGCACGCTGAGGTCGAGATGGTCGGTGGCGACCAGGCCCCCGTAGCGTTTCACCAGACCCTTGACTTCCAGCAGCGCGCTCATACCCGCCCCTTGCGCCGGAACAGGCTCATCAAGCCATTGGGTGCGCCCAGCACCACCGCCAGCAGAATGGCGCCAAGGAAGAACTGCCAGTAGATGGTGTAGTGGCTCAGCACTTCTTCCAGCAGCAGGAAGACCACAGCGCCGATCACCCCGCCCCACAAGTGGCCCACGCCGCCCAGGATGACCATGACCATCAGCAGGCCGGACTGGCTCCACTGCATCGTGGACGGGCTGACAAAGCCGCCCAGGCTGGCCAGCAGCGCACCGGCCAGGCCCGCCAGCGCGCCAGCGATGACGAAAGCCATGAGCCTGTGCCCGTAGACGGCAAAGCCCACCGCTTCCATGCGCTGCTCGTTTTCGCGCATGGCCTGCAGGGCATGGCCGAAGCGCGCGTTGAGCAGGCGCCAGACGAAAAGCAGGGCCAGGGCGAGCCAGGCCAGCGTGGTCCAGTAGAAGATGCGTTCGTTGGCCAGCTCCAGCCCGGCGCCCAGGGTGCCGCGCGCGGCCAGCGAGAGGCCGTCGTCACCGCCATAGGCCTTGGCCGAAACCGCCAGGTAATAGAGCATCTGGGCGAAGGCCAGCGTGATCATGATGAAGTAGACGCCGCGCGTGCGCAGGCTGATGGCACCGATCACCAGCGCAAACAGTGCGGCCACCGCCATGGCGGCCGGCCAGATCAGCCAGACCGAATGCACCCCGGCTTGCAGCAGGATGCCGGCCGTGTAGGCCCCCACGCCGACGAAGGCCGCGTGACCGAAGCTGACCATGCCCCCGAAGCCCAGGATGAGGTTGAGGCTGGTGGCGGCCAGCGCAAAGATCAGGATGCGCGCGGCCAGGCCGAGGTAGAAGTCGCCACCGATCAGCGGGGTGATCAGCGGCAGGGCCAGCAGCAGCAGGAAAAGCGGCAAGGCCCAGCGCCAGCCAGGTGCGTGGTCGAGCAGGCTGCGCGAGACAGGCAAACCCCGTTCCGACTGAGCTTGTCGAAGTCCCGGTTGACGCTGCGTTTCGACAGGCCTGTCCTGAGCCGAGTCGAAGGGCTCAACGCGAACGGACTGATTCGGGTCGCTTTCAGCCATGGGCAGGGAACAGGCCGCGAGGCTTGAAGAAGAGCACGGCGGCCATCAAGACGTAGATCAGGATGGAGGCCACGGCAGGGCCGGCGTTGTCGGCTGCGGCGGGCCCGAGCACGGCACTGAAGAACAGCGGAATCAGCGTACGCCCCGCCGTGTCCACCACCCCGACCAGCAGCGCGCCAAGGAACGCGCCGCGCACCGAACCGATGCCGCCGATGACGATGACCACGAAGGCGAGGATCAGGATGCTCTCGCCCATGCCCACCTGCACGGCCAGCAGCGGGCCCAGCATGCCGCCGGCCACCGCGCACAGGGCGGCGCCCAGTCCAAAGAGCGCAGTGAACAGCGCGCGCACCGGCACGCCCATGGCCAGGGCCATCTCGCGGTTGGAGGCACCGGCACGCAGCTGCATGCCGATGCGTGTGCGCGTGATGAGCAGCCACAGGCCCAGCGCCACCAACAGGCCGACGCCGATGATGAGCAGGCGGTAGGCCGGGTAGTAGAAACCGCTGAGCAGCTCCACCGGGCCGGAGAGGGAGTCCGGCGGGCTCAGCAGCACCGGCTGCGAGCCCCAGATGAAACGCACCGCCTCGTTGCACATGAGCAGGATGGCGAAGGTGCCCAGCACCTGCGAGAGGTGGTCGCGGGTGTAGAGGCGGCGCAGCACCGTGAGCTCCAGCAGCACGCCGAAGACAGCCGCGCCGGCGATGCCGGCCGCCAGGCCGACCCAGAAGGAGCCGCTGGCCGTGGTGGCCGCAGCCACCAGGTAGGCGCCCACCATGTAGAGCGAGCCGTGCGCCAGGTTGATCATGTCCATGATGCCGAAGACCAGCGTCAGGCCCGCCGCCAGCAAAAAGAGCATGAGCCCGAACTGCAGGCCGTTCAAGGCCTGCTCCAGGATGAGGATGCCGGTCATCGGCAGGAAGCGCGCGCGAGCCGGATCACAGCGCCGGCATCTTGCACTGGGCGGCGTAGGCGTCGGCGTGGTTCTTGAACACGGTACCGATGGTGCGGTTGGTTACGCGGCCCTTGCTGTCCTGGGTGATGACGCGCAGGTAGTAGTCCTGGATCGGGAACTGGTTGCTGTTGAACTTGAAGCTGCCGCGCACCGAATCGAATTTCGCGGCCTTCAGCGCCTTGTGCACGGCGGCCTTGTCATCGAGCTTGCCCTTCGTGTCGCGCACGGCGGCGGCCACCAGCTGCGCGGCGTCATACCCCTGCGAGGCATAGATCGTGGGCAGGCGGCCGTATTCCTTCTCGAAGGCGGCGACAAACTTCTTGTTGGCCGCGTTATCCAGGTCATGCGCCCACTGCGAGGCGTTGAACATACCCAGCATGGGGTTGCCCACCGCGCGGATCACGTCCTCGTCCGCCGAGAAGCCGGGGCCGAACAGCGTCATGTCCTTGGACAGGCCGGCACCGACGAACTGCTTGATGAAGTTGATGCCCAGGCCGCCCGGCAGGAAGATGTAGACGGCGTCCGGCTTGGCCGCGCGCAGCTTGGACAGCTCGGCGCCGTAGTCCAGCAGGTTCAGCGGGGTGTAGCTCTCGGAGACGATCTCGCCACCGGTGTAGAAACGCTTGAAGCCGGCCAGCGCGTCCTTGCCCGCGGGGTAGTTGGGGGCGATCAGCGCCACGCGCTTGAAGCCCTTGTCGGCCACGGTCTTGCCTACGGCCTCGTGCTGGTTGTCGTTCTGCCAGGACGCCGCGAAGAAATAGGGATTGCACTGCTCACCCGCGTACTGCGAGGGGCCGGCATTGGCGCTGATGTAGAAGGTCTTGGCGGCAAAGGTCGGCGCGCCGGCGGCCAGCATGACGTTGGAGAACACGATGCCGGTCATGAAGTCGACCTTGTCGCGCTTGACCAGGCGGTCGGCCGTCTGGCGGCCCACGTCGGGGCTGGCCTGGTCGTCGGCGACGATCACCTCGGCCGGCAAGCCACCGAGCTTGCCGCCATTCAGCTTCACCGCCAGCTGGAAGCCGTCACGGATATCGATCCCCAAGCCTGCGCCCGGCCCGGACAGCGTGGACAGCAGGCCGATCTTGACGTTGTCTGCGGCAAACGCCGGCACCGTCAGCACGGCAGAAATGGCAGCCGCAGAGAAGGCGCGGCGCATCAAGGCAAAGGGCACAGTGTGGTTCATGGTCTTTCCTGTTCTGGGGAGAGGACGGTTGAGAGAGGCTGACAGAATGATAGCGTTCCCCGGCGCACCCCCAGGAGCCGCTCCATGAAGCTGACCCGACGACAGTTCGCCCTGGGCCTGGCCGCCCTGCCCGCTGGCTGCGCCTTCCAGCCGCTCGCGCCTTTGCGCACTGCTGCGGCTCCGGCGCCGGCCATGCCCGCTGCGCTGCGGCCACCGGCCACGGGCCAGCGCTGGACCTACCGCAAGTACAACGGCTTCAACAGCGCCCTGCTGGCCACCGAGACCGACGAGATCACCGCCCTGGCACCGCACATCGTCATACGCCGCCGCAGCGACGCGGAAGCCGCGACGCTGGAGGAGCACCAGCAGCCCTGGGGGCAGGTGCTGCGCGACCTCAGCTGGGACTACGTGCAGAACTACGAGCAGGCCGTGCCCCTGTGGCCCTCGGAGCTCACGCCGGGTGCGCGCAGCGTGCATCGCACCCGCTACCGCATCGAGGGCTTCTCCTATCGTTACTGGATCACGCAACACACCACGGTGTCCGGCTGGGAGCGCATCACGTTGCCTGCGGGCGAGCTGCTGGCACTGCGCATCGAGCACTTCATCCGGATGGAGCACCGCGACTTCCGGCGGCTGGAGACCGTGCGCCGCGACACCCTCTGGCACGTCCCGGAGATCGGCCGCTGGGCAGCACGTGAGGTCTCTGGCGAATACCTCATCACGGGCAGGAATGGCGGCTTCCGGGGCCAGGAAGAGAACCACCGCTGGGAGCTGATGGAATGGTCTTGAGTCACCCCTCCCTGGGTGTCCGCCTGCGAAAAATGGCGAACGCTGGTCCGCGCATGGGCGCGCTCATCTGCACGCCCCTGAGACGGTCGGCAGCGCAACAGACCTGTGGCAGCAGGGGGCATCGGGGCCACCCGCACCCTTGCGGCGAAGGCGCGGCATGATGGTGACATGCACGCCTCCCCTCCTGCCCACACCACCAGCCTGACGGTCTACTACGACGGCAGCTGTCCGCTGTGCACCCGCGAGATCGCGTTCTACCGGCGCTCACCCGCTGCGGACCGGCTGGACTGGGTCGACGTGAGCAGGGCGGCCGAGCTCGGCCCTGGCCTGGATTGCCAGGCCGCCATGCGGCGCTTCCATGTCCGCGATGCACAAGGTCAGTTGCACCACGGCGCAGCGGGCTTCGCGCGGCTCTGGCGCGAACTGCCGGGCTGGCGCTGGCTGGGCCGTCTGTGCGCCGTGCCGCCGCTGTCCTGGCTGGCCGAAGCGGCCTACCGCCTGTTCCTGCCCCTGCGTCCGCATCTGCAAGGCGCCCTGCAGCGCTGGCTGGCCCGGCGCGCCCGCGCCTCATGAGGCCCGGCTGGCTGCTCTGGCTGTGCCTCTGGAGCGCCGCCGCGTCGGCCCAGGAGCGCGTGAGTTTCGGCACGTGGGCACTCGACCGCACCGAGGTCACGATTGCGCAGTTCGCACGCTACGTGGCCGCCACTGGCGTGGTGACCCAGGCCGAACGCGAAGGCGGTGGCTTCGAATACGCGGCCGGCTGGCAACGCCGCGCCGGCTGGAACTGGCGCCGCCCTGAGGGGGTGCCGCCCAGCACTGATCAGCTGCCGGCCGTGCATCTGACGCACGCCGAGGCCGCCGCCTATTGCCGCTGGGCCGGTGGCCGCCTGCCCACGGCCGCGGAGTGGCTCCGCGCTGCCTACACCGAGCAACGGCGGCCCGCGCCGGCGCCCTGGGTCCATGGCCGCACCTATGCCTGGCCCACCGGGGACAGCCCCGCCGGGGCCAACACCAGTGGCCCCGATCCCTGGCCGCGCGCCGCACCGGCCGGCCAGACGCGCACCGGCGTCAATGGCCTGTACGACATGGGCGCCAACGTCTGGGAGTGGGTGGCCGACGCACAGGGCGAGGAGCGCCGCACCATGGGCGGCTCCTGGTGGTACGGTGCCGAGCAGATGCGCGCCGGGGTCGAGGCCTGGAAACCCGCCGGTTTCTACGCGGTCTACATCGGCCTGCGCTGTGCGAGCGACACCCCGTCGCCCCCGGGCTGAAAGGCTCGCCGCCGCAAAGCGCACAAACGGCGTGCGTCGCACCGCCCCGGTGCGCACCTTTTAGGGTTTATCTGAATATCTGGGACTCGAAACGATCGGACAATCTGTATACAGCTGTGTTTTCAATCGCAAAACGCCCAGAACCCGCACTGGCACCCTTTTTGCTCAGTTCATCAGTACCGCGGTGCCTGTCATCGCTTTCATCCCGTGCCTGCAGGCAGGCCTACCCCAGGAGATCCCCATGTCCAAGCGCCACCTCCTTAAAACCTTTGTCGCTCTGGCCCTGACGGCCAGCTTTGCGTCGGCCCAGGCCCAGACCAAGTCCATCAAGTTCCAGCTGGACTGGCGTTTCGAAGGCCCGGCGGCCCTCTTCCTGGTACCGGCCGCCAAGGGTTACTTCAAGGACGCCGGCCTGGACGTGACCATCGACAGCGGCAACGGCTCGGGCGGCACGGTCACCCGTGTGGCCTCGGGCACCTATGACATGGGCTTCGCCGACATGGCCGCGCTGATGGAATTCCACGCCAACAACCCGGACGCGCCCAACAAGCCCGTGGCCGTGATGATGGTCTACAACAACACCCCGGCGGCCGTGCTGGCGCTCAAGAAGTCAGGCATCAAGACCCCGGCCGACCTCAGCGGCAAGAAGCTGGGCGCACCGGTCTTCGACGCCGGGCGCAAGGCCTTCCCCATCTTCGAGAAGGCCAACGGCGTGAGCGGCGTGGCCTGGACCGCCATGGACCCGCCGCTGCGCGAGACCATGCTGGTGCGTGGCGATGTCGACGCGATCACCGGCTTTTCCTTCACCTCGCTGCTCAACCTGGAAGCGCGCGGCGTCAAGGTCGAGGACGTGGTCGTCATGCCCTATGCCGATCACGGCGTGAAGCTCTACGGCAACGCCATCATCGCCAGCCCCAAGCTCATCAAGGAGAACCCGGAACTCATCAAGGCCTTCCTCAAGGCCTTCGCCAAGGGCGCCAAGGACACCATGGCCAACCCGGCCGCCGCCATCGACACCGTCAAGGCGCGCGACGGCATCATCAACGTGCCCATGGAAACCCGTCGCCTGCAGATGGCCATCGACGCGGTGGTGGCCAGCCCCGACGCCCGCAAGGAAGGCTTCGGCCAGATCGTGCCCGGGCGCATGGCGCTGATGGCCTCGCAGGTGTCCGACGCCTTCGGCACCAAGACCCGCGTCGATCCCGGCGCGATCTGGAACGGCTCGATGCTGCCCACCGCGGCCGAGCTCAACATCCTGCCGCCGGCCAAAAAGTGAGAACTCGTGAATAAATCTACTGCGCAACCCGATCGCCGCGTTGGGCGGTGCTCTCCATCCTCACGTACAGGTAGTACGTTCCGGTGGCTGCGCTCCGTCCGCCTTGCGCTCGGGCTGCTCGCTACGATTTCTTCGCAAGTTCCACGACCCACTCCGATATGAAAACCATGGCCAGCTTCGTCTGGCCATTTTTTTGTGCAGATCATGGCTACTGAATCCACACCTACCCCCTTCGTCCAGTTCGATGACGTCTGGCTGGCCTACAACGACGAGTTGCTGGCCCAGAACGTGTTTGCGGTCGAGGCCATCAACCTGAACGTGCGCCAGGGCGAGTTCATCGCCATCGTCGGACCCTCGGGCTGCGGCAAGTCCACCTTCATGAAGCTGACCACCGGCCTGAAGATGCCCAGCATGGGACGCATCCGCGTCGACGGCCAGCCCGTGACCGGCCCGCTCAAGGTCTCGGGCATGGCCTTCCAGGCGCCGTCCCTGCTGCCCTGGCGCACCACGCTGGACAACGTGCTGCTGCCGCTGGAGATCGTCGAGCCCTACCGCTCGCAGTTCAAGGAGCGCCGCAAGGAGTTCGAGGAGCGCGCGCTCAAGCTGCTCGAAACCGTGGGCCTGGGCGGCTACGCCAAGAAGTTCCCCTGGGAACTCTCGGGCGGCATGCAGCAGCGCGCCAGCATCTGCCGCGCGCTGATCCACGAACCCAAGATGCTGCTGCTCGACGAGCCCTTTGGCGCGCTCGACGCCTTCACCCGCGAAGAGCTCTGGTGCACTTTGCGCGACCTGTGGCAGGCGCAGAAGTTCAACGTCATCCTCGTCACGCACGACCTGCGCGAATCGGTCTTCCTGGCCGACACGGTGTACGTGATGAGCAAGAGCCCCGGACGGTTCGTGGTGCAGCGCGAGATCGACCTGCCGCGTCCGCGTGACCTGGAGATCACCTACACCCCTGAATTCACCAGCATCGTGCACGAGTTGCGAGGGCACATCGGCGCCATGCGCAAGCCCGGCGCCACGATCAACCAGTAAGGGCACGCCATGAAAAACCGTAAACACCTCGAACGCTGGTCGCCCCTGCTGCTGCTGGTGCTCATCATCATCCTCTGGCAGCTCATCACCTCGATCTTCAACGTCTCGGAGTTCATCTTCCCCAGCCCCTTGCGCATCTGGGAACAGACGCTGGAGTACAAGTCCGTGATCGCCGGCCATGCCTGGCGCACCTACTGGGTCACCATGGTCGGCTTCGGCATCGCCATCGTGATCGGCGTGCTGCTGGGCTTCCTGATTGGCAGCTCGCGCCTGGCCTACGCCGCGGTCTACCCGCTGATGACCGCCTTCAACGCCCTGCCCAAGGCAGCCTTCGTGCCCATCCTGGTGGTCTGGTTCGGCATCGGCATCGGGCCGGCCATCCTCACGGCCTTCCTGATCAGCTTCTTCCCCATCACCGTCAACATCGCCACCGGCCTGGCCACGCTGGAGCCCGAGCTGGAGGACGTGCTGCGGGTGCTGGGGGCCAAGCGCTGGGACGTCCTCATCAAGGTGGGCCTGCCGCGCTCGATGCCCTACTTCTTCGGCTCGCTCAAGGTGGCCATCACCCTGGCCTTCGTGGGCACCACGGTGTCCGAGATGACGGCGGCCAACGAGGGCATCGGCTACCTGCTGATCTCGGCCGGCTCGGCCATGCAGATGGGCCTGGCCTTCAGCGGCCTGCTGGTGGTGGGCGTGATGGCCATGGCCATGTACGAGCTGTTCAGCTTCATCGAGAAGCACACCACGGCCTGGGCCCACCGCGGCTCGCAGAACGCTTGAACGCCGGACGCCGGTCCGCATGACGCCCGAGCAGACCCTGCGCCACCTGCAGCGCGCCAACGCCGTGGCGCGCCGTGCGCGCGATGAACTGGGGCGCCACCCCTTCGGCGCCATCCTGGTCGCACCCGACGGCGAGACCGTGCTGGCCGAACAGGGCAATGTCGATACGGTCAATCACGCGGAGGCGGTGCTGGCGCGCACGGCGGCACAGAACTACGCACCCGATTACCTGTGGCGCTGCACCCTGGTCACCACAGTGGAGCCTTGCGCCATGTGTGCGGGGACGCAGTACTGGGCGAACATCGGGCGGCTGATCTTTGGCCTGAGCGAGAGCCGCTTGCTGGAACTCACGGGCAACCATGAAGAGAACCCCAGCATGGACCTGCCTTGCCGCACGGTCTTTGCCGCAGGCCAGAAGGCCATCGAAGTCATCGGCCCGGTGGGCGCGGTGGAAGATGAAATCGCGGCTTTGCATCGGGATTTCTGGAAGGGCTGACCCTCGCCTCTCTTCTGAGAGGTATTCGCTCCGGTTTAGGGTTTGGTGTCGGGTGATGCGCCCGACTGCGCACTCACTTTTCTTGCTTCGCCAAGAAAAGTAAGCAAAAGAAGGCGAGCCGGATTCGTCGTCCCTTCGCTGCGCTGCGGGCACGCTGCGTTGCTCGGTCCAGCCGGGGTCTGGCTAAACTCGCTGCGCTCAGACAACGCCAGCCCTGATCCGTCTGGCCCTGCGCTACTCGCCTCCTCATGACGGCGGAAGACGGATACCCAAACCAAAACTCAAAACAACAAGGACGCGCCATGGCGCGTCCTTGTTGAGTTCGGTTCCCTATGCCGTGTGGCAGGGCTGAGCAGCGCAGCAGCGGGCGGATCAGGGCGGGCGTTGTCTGAGCGCAGCGAGTTCAGCCCGACCCCGCCCGATGCGAGCAGCGCAAGGAACCGCGTAGCGGCCCTGACTTCGGCTCGCCTTTCTTTCGGTTACCTTTCTTTGGCGAAGCAAAGAAAGGTGACTCGCCCGCCGGGGCGAGACCCGGCAAGCCACGCGTTGCCAACGTAGCAGAACACAGAAAAATCAGTTCTTCCTGCCGCCAGGCTGAAACCACTGCGCAAATACCAATCGCTCAGCTTCCGTGAAGCCCGTCGCATTGTTCATGGGCATCAAGCGACTGACCACCACCTGCTGGTAGATCTGCAGCGCATGCTTCTGCAAGTCCTCCGGCGTATCCAGTCGCACCCCCTTGGACTGCAGGGCCGGTCCGTGGCACATGACACAGCGCTCCGCCATGATGGCCTGCACCTGCGCCAGGTTCACGGCTTGGGGCGCGGCCGTGGCCACGGGCGGGGCCGGCCGCAACCAGACGATGAGCCCGAGCAATACGACGACACCCACGGCGGCATAAGGCCAGGGGTGCGCGTTGCGCCCCAGCTTGTGGCCGTGGCGCAGCACGAAGAACTGGCGGATGGCCGCGCCCGCGGCCATGATGAGGATAAGGAAGACCCAGTTGTACGCCGACGAATAGGTGAAGCTGTAGTGGTTGCTCAGCATGGCAAACAGCACGGGCAGCGTGAAATAGGTGTTGTGCACGCTGCGCTGCTTGCCGCGCTGGCCGTGGATGGGGTCCACCGGCCGGCCGGCCTTGATGGCAGCCACCACCTTGCGCTGGCCCGGGATGATGCACATCGCCACATTGGCGCTCATGGTGGTGGCCAGCATGGCGCCCACCAGCAGGAAGGCCGCGCGGCCGGCAAAAAGATGGCAGGCCAGCCAGGCGGCCAGTGCCACCAGCAGGGCCACGGCCACGCCAACCTTGGTGTCTCCCCGCTCGCCCTGTCCCAGGAAACGGCAGGCCAGGTCGTACAACACCCAGAACACCACCAGAAAGGCCAGCGCCGTGCTCACCGCCGCCCACGGCGCCCAGTCCATGACCCGCGGGTCGATCAGGTAGACGCTGGGGCTCCAGAGGTAGGAGATGAGGAACAGCGCGAAGCCGCTGAGCCAGGTGGCGTAGCTCTCCCAGTAGAACCAGTGCAGGTGCGGCGGCAAGACGGGCGGCGCCAGCGCGTACTTGACCGGGTGGTAGAAGCCGCCGCCGTGCACGGCCCACAGCTCACCGGTGGCGCCTTCCTTGCGCAGCTTCTCGTCCTCGGGGGGCGTGAGGCTGCTGTCGAGAAAGACAAAATAGAAGGAGGAGCCGATCCAGGCGATGGCCACGATCACGTGCAGCCAACGCAGCAGGAGGTTGGCCCAGTCAAGCAGATAGGTTTCCATGGATCAGCTGCCGCGGTAGGTGGAGTAACTCCAGGGGCTGACCAGCAGCGGCACGTGGTAATGCTGCGTCGCATCGGCCACACCAAAATCGATGGACACCTGGTCCAGGAAGGCCGGCTCGGGCAAGGCCACACCGCGCGAGCGGAAGTAGCCCTTCACATCGAAGCTCAAGCGGTAGCTGCCGGCCCTGAGGCTGGCACTGTCGTAGAGCTGGCCGTCGGGGTTGCGGCCATTCGCGTCAAGCGTAAAACGCCGCACCAGCTCGGCGCGCCCGTCCTGCGTGGTGTAAAGCGCCACCTGCATGCCGGCGGCGGGGCAGCCATGCATGGTGTCGAGTACGTGGGTGCTGAGTCCCATGGTCTGCCTTCTCCAAAGTCATGCGCACGCTGGCTGCCTGCACGCGGGATTTGCAACGTCGATCCATGACGGCAACCGTCACGGTCCACCAAAAGTGTATACAGTTTTTGAAAATCCGGCTATCATTTATTGCATGGAATCGTCCAGCACCCGTCAGATCGTCGAATCGCTCACGCGCGCCATCGTCGAACACCGGCTCCATCCCGGCACCAAGCTGGCCGAGCAGAAGCTGGCCGACCACTTTGGCGTCTCGCGCACCCTGGTGCGCCAGGCCCTGTTCCAGCTCGCCAGGAACCGCCTCATCCGCCTTGAACCCGCGCGCGGCGCCTTCGTGGCCACGCCCTCGGTCGACGAGGCCCGCCAGGTTTTCGAAGTCCGCCGCATGCTGGAACTGGAGATGGTGCGCACCTTCGTGCGCCAGGCCACGCCGACCAAGATCAAGGCCCTGCGCGCGCATGTGGCCGAGGAGAAGAAGGCCGTGGCCAACAACGATGTGCCGGGCCGCAACGAACTGCTCGGCGACTTCCACGTGCGCATGGCCGAACTCACGGGCAACCAGGTCCTGGCCGAGCTGCTGGAGGAACTGACCTCGCGCTGCGCGCTGATCACCCTGGTCTACCAGTCCAAGAGTGCGGCCGAGCACTCCAACGACGAACACGTCGAAATCGTCAAGGCCGTGGCCGCCAAGGACGAAGACCTGGCCGTGCGGCTGATGGATGAACACCTCAGCAACGTCATGGCCAACCTCACCTTCGACCGCAAGCCCCCCACCAGCGACATTGCTCAGGCCCTGGCCTGAGCGCGACCCGGCGCCGACCCAACATGATCTACGACAGCACGGCCCCCTACCCGCGCGACCTCACCGGCTACGGCCGCACGCCCCCGCATGCCCGCTGGCCCGGCGGCGCACGCATCGCGGTGCAGTTCGTGCTGAACTACGAGGAAGGCGGCGAGAACTGCGTGCTGCACGGCGACGCCGCGTCCGAGACCTTTCTCTCCGAGATGTTCAACCCGGCGGCTTTCCCGGCGCGACACATCACCATGGAGGGCATCTACGAGTACGGCGCGCGCCAGGGTGTCTGGCGCATCCTGCGCGAATTCGAGCAGCGCGGCCTGCCGCTGACCGTCTTCGGCGTGGCCACTGCGCTGCAGCGCAGCCCGGAAGTCTGCGCCGCCTTCCAGGAACTGGGCCACGAGATCGCCTGCCACGGGCTCAAGTGGATCCACTACCAGAATCTTGACGAGTCGATCGAGCGCGCCCACATGGCCGAGGCCATGGAGATCATCCGAAAACTGACGGGCGAACGCCCCCTGGGCTGGTACACCGGCCGTGACAGCCCCAACACGCGCCGCCTGGTCGCCGACCATGGTGGCTTCGAATACGACAGCGACTACTACGGCGACGACCTGCCCTTCTGGATGAAGGTGCGCAAGAGCGACGGGAGCGACGCGCACCAGCTCATCGTGCCCTACACGCTTGACTGCAACGACATGCGCTTCTCGCTGCCGCAGGGCTTCTCCCACGCCGACCCGTTTTTCGCTTACCTGAAAGACAGCTTCGACGCGCTGTATGCCGAAGGTGATCCGCAAGGCCTGGACCGGCCCAAGATGATGAGCATCGGGATGCACTGTCGCCTGCTCGGGCGCCCGGGCCGCATCGCGGCGTTGCAGCGATTCCTCGACCATATCCAGTCGCACGACAAGGTCTGGGTCGCGCGCCGGCTTGATATCGCGCGGCACTGGAAAGCCACACACCCCGTCCCCGCCTGAAGCCATCTGCGAGCATTGCCATGCCCTTCACCCTGGACCAGCTCAACGCCGCGCCCCTACCCGAGGCGCTGCAGATGCTCGACGGCCTCTACGAACATTCGCCCTGGATCGCCGAGCGCGCGCTCGGCCAGCGGCCCTTCGCGTCGCTGGCGCAACTCAAGCACGCCATGACACGCGTGCTGGATGAGGCCGGTCGCGACGCGCAGATCGGCCTGATCCGCGCCCACCCGGAACTGGCTGGCAAGGCCATGGTGAGCAAGACCCTCACGGCCGAATCAACGAACGAACAAACCAAGGCCGGGCTGACCCACTGCACGCCCGAAGAGTTCGCCCGGATCCAGCAGCTCAATACCGCCTACAACGCGAAATTCGGCTGGCCCTTCATCCTCGCCGTGCGCGGCCCGCGTGGAACGGGCCTGAACAAGGCACAGATCATGGAGTCCTTCGAGCGCCGCCTGCACGGCCATCCGGACTTCGAATTGCAGGAATGCCTGCGCAACATCCACCGCATCGCCGAGATCCGGCTGAACGACAAGTTCGGTTTCGAGCCGGTGGACGGCCAGCGCGTCTGGGACTGGCAGGAAGACCTGGCCCAGCACAGCGACCCGGGCTACGCCGAGAAGGGGCAGCTCACGGTGACTTATCTCACCGACGCACACCGCGCCTGCGCGCAGCGCATCAGCCACTGGATGAAGGACTGCGGTTTCGACGAGATCGAGGTCGACGCGGTGGGCAACGTGGTCGGGCGCTATCACCCGGCCGTCGCAGGCGCCCGCTACCTGATGACGGGCTCGCACTACGACACCGTGCGCAACGGTGGCAAGTACGACGGCCGGCTGGGCATCTTCGTGCCCATGGCCTGCGTGCGCAAGCTGCACGCCGCCGGCCAGCGCCTGCCCTTCGGCATCGAGGTCGTGGGCTTTGCCGAAGAGGAAGGCCAGCGCTACAAGGCCACCTTCCTCGGCTCGGGCGCGCTCACCGGCCACTTCGACCCCACCTGGCTGGACCAGAAGGACGCCGACGGCATCACCATGCGCGAGGCCATGGGGCACGCCGGCCTGTCCATCGCCGACATCCCGAAACTGCAGCGCGACCCCGCACGCTACCTGGGCTTCATCGAGGTGCACATCGAGCAGGGCCCGGTGCTCAACGAACTGAACCTGCCGCTGGGCATCGTCACCAGCATCAACGGCAGCGTGCGCTATGTGGGCGAGGTCATCGGCATGGCCAGCCACGCGGGCACCACGCCCATGAACCGCCGGCGCGACGCCGCCGCCGCGGTGGCCGAGCTCATTTTGTATGCCGAGCAGCGCGCGGCACAGGACGGCGACTCGGTCGCCACCGTGGGCATGCTGCAGGTGCCCAACGGCTCCATCAACGTCGTCCCCGGCGCGTGCCGGTTCAGCCTGGACCTGCGCGCACCCACCAACGAACAGCGCGACGCGATGGCCCGGGACGTGCTGGCCAGTCTCCATGAGATCTGCGAACGCCGGGGCCTGCGCCATACGCAGGAGCAAACCATGCGTGCCGCCGCCGCGCCCAGCGCCCCGGCATGGCAGGCGCGTTGGGAGCGTGCCTGCACGGCCCTGGGCGCTCCGCTGCATCGCATGCCCAGTGGTGCAGGCCATGACGCGATGAAGCTGCACGAAATCCTGCCGCAGGCCATGTTGTTCGTGCGTGGCGAGAACAGCGGCATCAGCCACAACCCACTCGAGTCCAGCACCGCCGACGACATGGACCTGGCCGTCAAGGCCTTCGATCACGTACTGCAACAACTTACATCCGAATCCCACTGAAGTCCGCCATGACCACACCGCAACAGCAACTCGACGCCTGGATCGACGCCCACTTCGACGAAGAAGTGAAGTTCCTGCAGGAACTCATCCGCGTACCCACCGACACCCCGCCGGGCAACAACGCGCCGCATGCCGAGCGCACGGCCGATCTGCTGGCCGGCATGGGCCTGACGGCCGAGCGACACGCCGTGCCCGAGGCCGAGGTGAAAGCGGCCGGGCTGGAATCCGTCACCAACCTGATCGTGCGCCGACGCTACAGCGACGGCGGCAAGACCATCGCGCTCAACGCCCACGGCGACGTGGTGCCGCCCGGCGAAGGCTGGACGCACGACCCCTATGGCGGCGAGATCGAAGGCGGCAAGATCTACGGCCGCGCCTCCGCGGTGAGCAAGTGCGACATCGCCAGCTTCACCTACGCCATCCGGGCCCTCGAATCACTGGGCGCGCCGCTCAAGGGTGGCGTGGAACTGCACGTGACCTACGACGAGGAATTCGGTGGCGAGGTTGGCCCCGCCTGGTTGCTGGACAAGGGCCTGACCAAGCCGGACCTGATGATCGCCGCCGGCTTCAGCTACCAGGTGGTGGTCGCGCACAACGGCTGCCTGCAACTCGAGGTGACGGTGCACGGCGACATGGCGCATGCGGCCATTCCCGACAGCGGCACCGACGCGCTGCAGGGCGCCACGCACATCCTCAACGCCCTCTACCGGCTCAACGCCGACTACCTCAAGGTCCGCTCGAACGTCGAGGGCATCACCCACCCCTACCTCAACGTAGGCCTGATCCAGGGTGGCACCAACACCAACGTGATTCCCGGCAAAGTCATCCTCAAGCTCGACCGCCGCATGATCCCGGAGGAAGATCCGGCCGAGGTCGAGGCCAGCCTGCGCCGCACCATCGAACAGGCCGCGGCCAGCTTCAATCCGCCGCGTGGCGGCAAGGTGATCCGCGTCGAGGTCAAGCGCATGCTGCTGTGCCGCGCCATGAAGCCGCTGGCCAGCAATGCCCCGCTGGTGCAGGCAATCCAGAAGCACGGCCAGGAAGTGTTCGGCCAGGCCATCCCGGCCCTGGGCACGCCGCTGTACACCGATGTGCGCCTGTATGTCGAGCGCGGCATTCCCGGCGTCATCTACGGCGCCGGCCCGCGCACCGTGCGTGAATCCAATGCCAAGCGCGCCGACGAGCATCTGGTGCTCGACGACCTGCGCCGCGCCACCAAGGTGGTCGCCCGCACGCTGCTGGATCTGCTCGGTCCGGCCTGAAAACTGACGCCTGCGCCCGGCAGGAGAGCCGGTCCCCCCGCGTCCCCGGCAGACCCTGCCACGGGTAAACCCCATGCATCGTGGGCCTTCGTGTACACATAATGTGTATACCGTTCTGCATACGATCCATGACCGAAACACCCCCAAGGAGACTGCCATGACCACTGCTGTTCATCCCGTCGACGAGGTCCTGCCCACCGGCAGGCTCACTGCACTGGGCCTTCAACATGTGCTGGTGATGTACGCCGGCGCCGTGGCCGTGCCGCTGATCGTCGGCCGCGCGCTCAAGCTCAGCCCCGAGCAGGTGACCATGCTGATCCAGGCGGACCTGTTCTGCTGTGGCCTGGTGACGCTGGTTCAGGCGTTTGGCGCGACCCAGTGGTTCGGCATTCGCCTGCCCGTCATGATGGGCGTGACCTTCGCCGCCGTGGCGCCCATGGTGGCGATGGCCAACGCCAAGCCCGGGGTCGAAGGGGCGGGCCTCATCTTCGGGGCCATCATCGGCGCAGGGGTGATATCCATCCTGCTGGCACCCGTGGTCAGCCGCATGCTGCGTTTCTTCCCGCCCGTGGTGACCGGCACGATCATCGCGGTGATCGGCATCAGCCTGATGCGCGTGGGCATCAACTGGATTTTCGGCGTCCCGGCCGGCCCGACGGCGCCGCAGATCGTCAACCCCGAGCATGCCCAGTGGCTGGCCACGGTGCAGAGCATGGCCGGCGCAGCGGTTGCGCCCGGCGCTGCTGCCAGCGCACCGGCAACGGTGCCGGCGGTTCCGCAGGGCCTGGCGCTGGTCGGCACCGTTGCGAACCCGAAGTACGCGCAACTGCCCCACATCGCCATCGCCGCCGTGTCGCTGGTCTCGATCCTTGTGATCGCCAGGTTTGCCCGCGGCTTCATTGCCAACATCTCCGTGCTGCTGGGCATCGTCATCGCCGCCGTCATCGCAACGGTCATGGGTTTGATGAACTTCGACAAGGTGGCCAAGGCCCACTGGGTCGATTTTGTGTTGCCGTTCGAGATCGCAACGCCGGTGTTCGACCCGATCCTGATCGTGACGATGACCCTGGTCATGATCGTCGTCATGATCGAGTCCACCGGCATGTTCCTGGCCCTGTCGGACATCACGGGCAAGAAGATCGACCAGAAGCAGCTGTCCGCCGGTCTGCGGGTCGATGGCCTCGGCACCCTGATCGGTGGCATCTTCAACACCTTCCCGTACACCAGCTTCTCGCAGAATGTCGGTCTGGTGGGCGTCACGGGTGTCAAGAGCCGCTACGTTTGCGTGGCAGCCGGCGTCATCCTGGTGCTGCTTGGCATGCTGCCAAAGATGGCGGCCCTCGTGGAGTCGCTGCCCACCTTCGTGCTGGGCGGTGCCGGCCTGGTCATGTTCGGCATGGTCGCCGCCACGGGCATCCGGATCCTGGGGTCGGTGGACTACAAGGGCAACCGCAACAACCTCTTCATCGTCGCCGTGTCCATCGGCATCGGCATGATCCCGCTGATCGCACCACGCTACCTGCAGTGGATGCCCCATGACATCCATCCCCTGATCGAGTCGGGCATCCTGCTGGCTTCCCTCAGCGCCGTGCTGCTGAACCTGTTCTTCAACGGAGCCAGTGGCGACTCGCGTGAGGCCGTGGAAGCGGCCAAGGCAGCAGACGCGCACTGAGCGTCCGTCGCATCCTTCCCCTCCAAGGCCCCTCGGGGCCCGCCGCTC
Source organism: Hylemonella sp. (assembly GCA_030695415.1). Lineage (GTDB taxonomy): Bacteria > Pseudomonadota > Gammaproteobacteria > Burkholderiales > Burkholderiaceae_C > Hylemonella. Next base: position 28,756 of record JAUYQZ010000047.1, on the reverse strand, counting down.
AAAAGAGCCAGAGGCCCAGCCCCAGGGCCAGCACGGCCGCAGCGAAAATCAGCTTGTAGATCAGGAAGCGGGCGGCGTTGCGCCGCGCATCCTCTTGCAGGGTGCCCGGCATGGTCAGCAGCGCGGGCATGGTGGTTTCGTTGTACATACGACGTCTATGATTTGAGGAAAGCAGCCGGGTCTTGCGCCCGATGGCCGGTATTCTATGATGACCAAACCATGAAACCCAATTCCTCACCGACCCGTTACGTCCTGTTGCTGGCCGGCGCCTTGCTGCTGGGCGGCTGCGCCGCGGTAAACGACCTGACCATGCGCGCGCAGGCCTCGTCCGCGCCCGCGCTGGCCGTGATCGGCGAGCGTGTGCTGAGCGGCGAGATGCTCATCTACACCGACCGCAGCGGCAAGCTGCAGCTGCGCAGCGAGGGCGAACCCGCGCTCAGCTGCATGGGCGCACTGCGTTACACCGCTACGGCCAGCGGCACCGTCACCCTGAGCTGCAGCGATGGCACGCAGGCCCAGTTGCGCTTCACCGCGCTGGGTGAAACCAGCGGCTACGGCAGCACGCCGGTCGGCCCCATCAGCTTCACCTATGGTCTGGAGCCCGAGCCAGCCCGCGCCTGGCTCACGCCGCCGCCGGGCAAACGGCTGGTGGTCAGCGGCGACAGCCTGCGCATCGAGTAGGCCCTAACCCGACCCGAACAGATCCCGCGTGTAGACCTTGCCGGCCACGTCGTCCAGCTCCGGCGTGCGGCGGTTGGCCACGATCAGGTCGGCGCGCCGCTTGAACTCGGCCAGGTCCGTCAGCACCGGCGAGTGAAAAAACTCCGCCTCGGCCAGCACCGGCTCGTAGACGATCACCTCCACCCCCTTGGCCTTCAGGCGCTTCATGATGCCCTGCACGCTGCTGGTGCGAAAGTTGTCACTCCCCGCTTTCATCACCAAGCGGTAGATGCCCACCGTCCGCGGTTGGCGCTTGAGGATATCGGAGGCCACGAAATCCTTGCGCGTGCTGTTGGCCTCCACGATGGCGCGCATCAGGTTCTGCGGCACCGCCTCGTAATTGGCCAGCAGCTGCTTGGTGTCCTTGGGCAGGCAGTAGCCGCCGTAGCCGAAAGACGGGTTGTTGTAATGATTGCCAATGCGCGGGTCCAGCCCCACGCCCTCGATGATCTGGCGCGTGTCCAGCCCCTGCGTGGCCGCGTAGCTGTCCAGTTCGTTGAAGAAAGCCACCCGCATGGCCAGGTAGGTGTTGGCAAAGAGCTTGATGGCCTCGGCCTCGGAGCTACCGGTCAGCAGCACCGGCACATCCGGCGTGAGCGAGGCTGCGCGCAACAGATCGGCAAACGCCTGGCCCCGCGCCGAGCGCTCCCCCACCACGATGCGGCTGGGGTAGAGGTTGTCGTGCAGGGCCTTGCCCTCACGCAGGAACTCAGGCGAAAACATCAGCTGGGCACAGCCCAGCTCGCGGCGAATACGCTGCGTGAAACCCACCGGCACCGTGGACTTGACCACGATCACCGCGGCTGGGTTCAGTCGCATCACCTCGGCGATCACAGACTCCACCGACTGGGTGTTGAAGCAATTCGTCTCGGGGTCGTAATCGGTGGGCGTGGCGACGATGACGTAGTCTGCCCCGGCGTAGGCGTCCTGCGGGTCCAGCGTGCCGCGCAGATTGAGCGGCTCTTGGGCCAAGTAACGTGCCAGCTCACGGTCCTGGAGTGGCGATACGCGGCGGTTCAGCATCTGCACCCGGGACGGCGCAATGTCCAGCGCAACCACCCCATACTCGCGAGCGAGCATCACCGTCAAAGAGAGCCCCACATGGCCCGTGCCGACCACGGCGATCTTCATTGCTAGCTCCCTTATTTATGGAGGTCGGAGTGGCAACGGAAACAATCGAAGTCCGCCAGCTATTGCTTGGCACACAGGTAATCGGCCGGCCCCAGAACACGGATCCCCTACTAGGAATGCATGAACAGCAAATCCGCCTTAGCCGCGTTCACTGCAGCCAATCAGCGATTGCCCATCTTGCCAAAAATCAAGTAGGCAGTAATGTTTTCAGATATCTGACGAAAGTTTCAGACAGTGGGCCAGTTACAGAAAACTGCCGGAATCGATGCATGAAATAAACAATGAGCTCACGTGAGCGCCTGGTCGACTCCCAATGCTTGGAATCTAAACCAGATCTTAGATACTCATAACCAGAAAGCGTAAATCCATTCATTCCGTACATTGTTCCAAAATTAACCACTGGCTTTCCCAGCAAAACTGCCTCATACATTAAGGTAGAGTTCAAGCCGAAAAATATTGAATACTTTGTTAGCGCGTGAATTGGCGTTGGAGAATCATCTATGCAGACCTGACTAATGTCATTAAATGCAGAGACAAAATCTTCAGAAGGCATTTTTGGATGCTTACGAACAGATACCTTTGAAAAATCAAAGCCTGATGAAACAAGGTAGTTAATAAAGACCTTTAACTCCGGAAATGGTGAGCCAAGCGCAATACTGGAGTCATAATCTGTTTGCAGAACAAGCAACGCATTCTGAGAATTGATACTATTCGGAAACGATACTGGAGCCATATCGTAAGGCAAACGAAGGCTCGTCAAATACTCATCGACGGCAGGACTCTGGATAGATTCAAGGAGCTGTTGCGGTGGAGCGTCAGCAGCAGCCAACACCCCACCTGCTTCAATCTTTATGAATTCACCCTGAGGAAATAAACCATACTCAAGCGTCAGCACTTTTCCCGCCAACGCTTTTATCCAATTTACAAATATGGTGCTTGCAAGATCAGTCCCATTCCAAAGTATCGCTGCCACTGGAGGAGTATGTTCAACGTACCTATAAAGTTCACCTGCGGTGTCAAAGTAAACCACATCGATAGATGGCGGCAGCTGCCTGTCGAAGACCCGCCCGTTTGCCGCGACGAGGACCAACTCGTAGCTACGTGACAAATAATCCCATAAAGGACTAGCCAACGCTAGCCCTTCCGCCGTTCCTGCTTGAATAGATGACTGCCACGGACCATTAGGATCTGGCCAAAAAAGGGAATGACCCCAAAATAAGAGAACCCTTTGCATGCTAAATCATCCCGCTCATTTGCCACCACAAAACAATCGGCCAGCCGACATTGCCCGGAAATCAAACATTGGCAACAGCCGTGTTTGGTCAAACAGATCAACCTTCTCTGATGACGACTTCAAAAATTCATCGTAATGCACGTGCCATCCTTTTGACCTTTCTTCCTTAAGGAATCTAGGCAACCTTTCTCTATATATTTTTCTAGCGCCCTGCTCGGTATTGCGGATTGGAAAATGGAATAGAAACTGGCGAAGAGGAAATACTTTTCTATGTAAGAATGAAACGGAGTGGCCACCCGTTCCAGACAAATCGACTTTCCGCCCACCCTGCTTCCAGGTCTTTATCTGCTTAGAGAGATCGCTTCCGCCGAAATCGAAGTACGAGTAAACCATGAACGGATTTCTCGACGCGACAAATGTGTCGTTCGTGGGTCTAACGTTCAGGACCAGATGATCTATCGCATTAAAACCTAGATAGTCAGCGTATGAGAGCATCTCATTGAACTCAAAACCCAAAAGAGAGCTTAGTCTAATCTCGTCAGCATCTTGGTGCGCGACCCAATATCCGTTGTAAGCTCTCGCCAACTCCGACTTAAAGTCAAGAATCTTTTTCCAGTCATAACTGCCAGTAGGCTGCTCTGGATATCTATGCACAACACAATCAAAATTCGCTGCGATTGACTTTACTCTTTCGAACTCGTTGTCATCGGACCAGTTATCAACAACAATAACCTCAGCGCCTTGTCGCTTCAGCGAATCAACAGTCCAAAATAAGATATCTGACTCGTTGTAGTGACCAACAATCGCGAGAAATTTACACTTTTTAAGCCCCAGATTACTCTTATCAAACTTAATCAGTTTGTCAGCTCCATACACAATACCTTCATAGGTCTGGCTTGATCGCTTCACGTCATACGAATCAGAAATAAGACCACCATAGTTTATGGAACTATGGCTCTGAACAAATTCAGCCGGATCTTTATAGACTGACAAGGCCGCCAGAACCTTTGAAACAGGGACAATTTCCTTAACAACGTCTGCAAACACTTCGCGTGCCCGCTTATACTCTTCTGGATAACGGCTAATTGGCGCTTTTGCCAAATTCACCAAACCTGGGCTAGCGAACCCTTGGGACACAGCAACTCGTGCTGACTTAACCGCAGCCGTCAGATCGCCTCGCTCATACAAGAAAGCAGCGTACTTTGCGTGCAGTTTCGCATCTAGCTTTTTCTGCTGGTTTCGAAAGGCGATACATATCCGATATCCAGCCTCTTCATAGCCGCGTTTTATTAGTTGATCAATCAGAGCATCAACAACGTCCCACGCCCAATCGGAAACGCAATCTAGTTCCATTGATGCAAGCTCGATTGCATACGTTTCAATTAGTGAATCTTCAGCTGTAGAAATTCTTTCCACGAGAATATTCTTGAAAGATGCTGCAATGGTTCTTGAGTTTTTCAGAAGATCTCCGAGCAATAACGGAGCTTTTAAATCAACCAATCCAGAGTAAATCTTTACCAAATCACGAACATCGCCATGCTTCGCGCGCCTCCCTTTGCCTAAAATTTCTTGCCAGAAACTATGCTCATTTTCGGCTGCGAAGTACGGATACTTATTTAAAATTATTTGCGTGTTTTCAAGGACGTCTTGAACTAATGATGAGTAGTCCAGCCCTGCTGCAGCTTCGACCACATCATCGAAAGCCAATCCCGATTCCGGATCAGCAGCCTCAATCATTGAAAACTTTACTTTTTGATCTTCATTAACATAACAACTCTCTCTATCTCTTTCCAAAGATGCTCTTTCGATTAATTGATCTAAGGCTGTTTCAATTAACGCCGGGGACAATTCTGATCGAAGTTTTTCCCGAACATCAAGTCCTTTTAGCCTTCCTGTTCTAATCCCCTTTAGATGCTCAGCTATTTGTGCAGAAATATCTCTCGGGTGAATAAAACGAACATATTTTGAATATATTTCCATCAATGGATCACCAGGCGACGACTCACTGATTACAGGGAATCCATTAACAATACAATAGTTTAAGCGTGTTGTTTCAAGAAACCCGCCCTCATGTACATGCAGATTAAGAACGGCCGAGGAGTTCTTGAGCGCATTGAATCTTGCTCCACCCCAAATATTTGTACCATAGGCAACATTGAACCCCGCCCGTGTTAGCTCAAGCGCAATTTCACGACGTCGAGGACACTCCATGCCGAAGATGATTAAATCGTATATTGGCTCTCCAAATGTCATCGTATTTTCTGACAAGTGAGGATCTACAAATGAATCGAAAATTGGCACGGGTAAATGAGTGAAATCAGAACCGATTTCACGGTATAGAGCCTCATTAGCCAACGAATAATCGAGAACAAGATTATTTTTTAGTATGGATTTATACCCGCCACTCAGCCACCCATATCCATCAGCAAACTGTTCAAGGTTATAGATTATTAGCTTGCCTCTCTCCACTTCAAGCTTTGACAAAAGCTCTGGCTTTGTATGTGCGCCGAGAACTAGACAATAGTCTCTTTTATGATTTCTATTGGTTTTGTAGTCTATAAATTTATAACGATCCCCCTGAAATGAAATGAATCCGTCAACAATCTCTTTAAAATGCAGCGACTCTGTCAAGTCAATAATTGATATCGTTTTCATGGCTAATTACTTGAAATTGACGACAAGGGGGGAAATTTTGGCCAAGTATCTTTTGCACCAATCTGCTCCAAAAACTTGTGAAAAATACAGGTTTCGATAGTTGATCCAGCATGTAGCCAACCAAAGCGACTTACTTTTCACAGCTGCATCTTTCATCTGTCCAAGTAGCTTCAAGTGCACGTTCTCGGTAGGCTGGTTCGACAAAAGCGAATATTTGTACACTTTGAGTCCGTGCGTATGCCGCGCCAAAAAGTAGCCAAATAGCCGTTCCACGATAAAGGGCAGGTAACTAGCCCCGGCGTGCAAACCCCGTTTGTCTGCGGCGCTTGAATAGACCATGGCCTTGGCGGTGTCCGACATGTTCTTTTCAGCCGTGGCCACCGTGCTGTCGATGAAGGCCAAGTAGCGCTGCCAGAAAGCCGGCGTGGCCACGAAGTAATTGGATGCGGCAAAGTGGCTGCTGGGCTGCAGCTCTTCCAGCGCATTCACGTCCAGCCCCGCGGCCTTGAAGAAATCACGGCAGAGGATGAGGAAATTGGGGTGGGAAGTCTCCCCCTGCAGCCACAGGTTGTGGTACAGGCCCTCCAGCTCGGGGAAGGGGTTGCAGTAATAGACGTCGTGGCCGGGGTTCTTTTCAATCACCCCGCGCAGTTGCGTGCCGCTCAGCCCCGTCTTCTCCTTGAACTTCCACGACAGCGCACCCCACAGTTCCGCCCCCTGCACCAGCTCCGAATTCATGAGCTTGCGAAAGACGTTGAACTCCAGCAACGGGCTGTTGTCGCCCTCGTTGTTGTAGGGCTCGAAGGCAGGGTCCAGGAGCTGGCGTTGTTCCGGCCGGTAGTAGATCTGGAAGAGGCGCAGCTTGTCTTGCACCGGCTTCGGCGCGGCAAGCTTGGGCGAGGCTTTGATCGACGTCTTGGTGGCGGGCGCTGCAGCCACCAGCTTGAGCCCGGGCTGTGCCGCCGGGGACCGCTTTCTCGCTGTGGGTGTTGACTTCCTGGCCGCTGTCTCCCCGGTTTTCTTCACGAGGGGCGCAACAGTCTTTGCCTTTCTGGCAAGCGGCGCGGCCTTGACGCTGATCTTGGGCAGTGTCTTGGCTTTGGCCACTACGGCCTTGGCGCCCACCTTGGCGGCCTTCTTCGCCGGCGCTTTGACTGGCGTGGCCTTTGCAGTGCTGGTACTCATAGGCGCCTTGTTCTTCCCTTGCTGGATATTGGTTTTCATCACGCCACCATCTGAAGCAACTCGGGCGACATCACCCGCCCCTCAAACCCCGTTGCCACCCGCGCCTGGTAGAGCGCACGGTCCTGCGCGTCCACGTGCGCCTTGTCCTTGGCCCAGTCCACCTCCACCAGCAGGCTGCGCGGATCGTGGATATACGCCCCCTGGCTGATGGCCAGCAGCGACAGTTCAACGTCTGCGTAATGGCGCTGGTACCCGGGGTGGAAGAAATTGCCGTCGGTGTAGTTGTGGCTGGCCCAGTCGCGTTCGGCCAAGCCGAAGCCTGCAAAGGCGCCGTGCCATTTGCCGTCGTTGAAGGCAAAGAGATGCTTGCCGGGGCGTTGGAGTGCATCGAGCGCCAGCGTCAGCCACAGCCGGCCAGCGAAGGCGTCTTGCGCCACGTAGCCGAAGTAGCGGCCGTGCGTGCGCCGGAACACAAGGTTGACGATGCGAATGAAACCCCAGCCGTCGTGGTCTTCCACCAGCAACACATGGCCCGGCGCACCGGCGCGCTGCGCCATGAGGGTGGCAGCGCGAAGCGCCATGGGGACGTCGGTGCAGGGCATGACCAGCAGAGCTTCGGCCTGCAGGTCGCGGCAGACGTCCAGATCCTGCGTGCTCACCAGCTGGAGGCTCATCATGCTGCGAGCCCTTTCAGGGAGCCGTACCGGAACAGCTGGGACAGCGCCTGGGCCAGCGCAGCGTGGTTGGCGCGCGGGCAATCGACAGGCACGAGCGACCGGCGAGCCGCACCGGGTTTGATAGGTCGCGCCCGCTTGCGGCGATCGCCTGGCGAGCGCAGGAAGTTCACATGCGCATGGGTGTGGCGTTCGCAGAACAGCGTGCCCGCTGCGCTGCTGCAGCGCAAGCCCAGGCTCAGCGCCTCCATCGTGGTGAGGCCACCGGTATAGGGATGGGTATCGATCATCTCGCTCAGGCCCGCCACCGCCGCCAGGTAGGCCTGGTGGCTGTCCGGCACGATGAATTTCAGCTGGACCCGGTCACCCAGCGTCGCCAGCGCCGGCTGCAGGGCAACTCGTATGCGCTCCAGCAATTGCGGGTGGTGGTAGCGCTTGTCGATGAAATGCAGCTCCAGCGGCAGGCCGTTCTGGGCGCGCTCGCGCAGGGTGTTCTGCAGGCCGTCCAGGAAGGGCTGCGACACCTTGACCGGGTTGGCGATGATGCCCAGCACATGGGCGTGCTCCGGGGCCGGCTGGGGCGCCGGTAGGTAGGGCGGCGGCGTGTAGGAGATGTAGCCCTGCGGCAGGCGCAGCAGGGGCTCGGTGAACCAGCGTTCATAGCCAGCCGGGGTCTGCTCGGCGTCGGTGATGAAGCCGTCGAAGGCGCGCAGCCCGGTGGTGATGGATTGCCCGCCCACCCATTTGTACATGCGCTTGGCGGGCTTGGTGGAGATGGCCTTCAGGCCGATCGGATCCATCCAACCACCCAGGTCCAGCAGCACGTCCAGCGCGTGCTGGCGTACGAAATCGTCCAGGGCCTCCGCCGTCAGGTCGGGCACGTCAAACCACTTCGCAGCCAGTCCGCGCAACTCCTGCGTGGCCCAGTCGCTGCGGCGCCCGCGATTGAAGAAGTAGAAGTCGAAGTCTGCCGCCAGCAGGCTGAAGGCGCCGCTGCAGAAGAAATAGACCGGCGAGCAACTGAACAGGGGCGAGAGCAGGCCCACGCGCTTGCGCACGCGGTTCGCGCGCGCAGCTGGCGGCGTGGTGCCGAAGAGCTTGGGGGCCACACCACGCTCCAGGTGGGCACGCGCAAAGGCAATGGCCTGGTCATTCACCGTCTGCGCGCTCTCAATCGCTTCATCCCGGTCGTACAGGCTGGCCATCAGGTCGGTCAGCTGCGCGTCCACCGCGTGCGCCGGACTGGCCAGCCAGGGCTGCACCAGCTCGCGTGCACGGCGGGCGTTGCATTCCTCATGCAAGGCGATCGTGGCGAGTTCCAGCGCCAACTCGCCGCGCTCGGGGTGGGTCGGCTGCAGTTCCTCCAGCAGGCCGGCTGCCTCGACGGCCTGCCCCAGCGCGGTCAGCGCCCGCGCCTTCACCACCGCGGCCTGCCACAGGCCGGGCTGTTGCGCCAGCGCCAGATCGGCCTGGGCCAGCGCCTCGATCAGCTCACCCGCCCCGAGCAGGCACAGCGCCAGGTTGTGATGCAAGGCGGCATGGCCCGCCAGCTGTTCCTGCAACTGGCGATAGAGCGCAATCGCCTCGCGCCATTGCTGGCCCTGGCGCTTCTGGTCGGCAAGGCGGAGGGTGGCCTGCAGGTCGATCACATCCATAAGCTCACCGGGTAGGAAAAAGGATGGCCTGCGTACTGGCGATCGCCTGGCCGGCCGGGATGGCCGACTGCAGCAGCAGGTTGAGGTAGTTCTCGGCCAGCGTGAGCACGGCGTTCACGTAATCCTGCTGCACCTGATACAGGATCTGGATGCTGTTGAGCACGTCGATCTGTGAGCGCACGCCTCCGCGAAAACTTTTCTCATTGGCTTCCACGCTCAGCTCGGCCGATTGGATCGCCTCCAGCCGGATGGCCACCTCACTGCGCCCGGCGTTGACCAGCGACCACAGGCGCTGCACTTCCAGCCGCGTGCGCAGCTCGGCATCGCGCGTCTGCTCCTGCGTCTTGAGCGCATTGGCGGCAGCCCCCTTCATCTGGTAGAAGCTGCCGGCCTGCAGCGGCAGGCTGACCGAAATGCCCGAGTAGTTGGTCGTGACGTTGCTGGAGGTGGTGTTCATCCACACCGCCGATAGCGTGGGCAGCCAGGCGCTGTCGGCGCGGGTCACCGCCAACTCGCCGATGCGCTGGTTCTGCTGCGCCACCACCAGTTGCGGGTTGGCCCGAGCGCCGCCGGCGATGTACTCGTCGACAGATTGCAGCGCCACGGCGCGCTCCAGGCGCGGCACGCTGAGCGGGAGCGAAGACACTGGCGCACCGGTGATGGCCGTCAGTTGCCGCTGCGCGGCACCGGTCTGCGCCTCCAGCGTCAGCGTATCCGCACGCGCCTGGTCGAGCCGCACCCGGGCGTCGCGCACGTCGGTCACCGTGCCCTGCCCCAGCTCGAAGGCCCGCTGGGACGACTGGGACTGCTTCTCCAGCGCGTCGATCTTGGCCTTGTTCAGGCGAAGACCTTCATTGACGCGCAGCAGTTCGGCCACGGCCTTGACCAGGCGCTGGCTCAAGTCCTGCTCGCGCAGCTGGAAGGTGGCGCTCGCCAGTTGCTCGCGCGGCTCGCGCTCCTGCAGCGTCGCATAGCGCTCGGCGCTGATGATGGGCTGGGTCAGGGTGTAGGTCTGGCGGGTGTTGGCCTCGGTCTCCAGCTGGGTGTAGCTGCCCTGGAGCTGCGGATAGTAGGCCGAGCCGGCCACCTGCGAGGCCACCAGGTTGGCGTCGCGCTCGGAACGGGCGGCCTGGAACAGCGGGTCGTACTTGCGGGCCTGGTCGAAGGCGTCGCTCAAGGCGCCGGCGGCATGGGCGGCGGCGCCAATTGCTATCAAACCTATAGCTATAAAGGTGCGCGACATGCGTTTGTACATGGGTCTCAGTCCTTGAAAGAGCGGGCAAAACGGTCGGTCAAGGGCTTGATCAGATAGCTGAAGAAGCTCCGTTCGCCGGTCTTGACGATCACTTCCACCGGCATGCCGGGCTGCACCACCTTGTCGCCCAGCAGCTTCACGCCCTCGGCGGTGGTCTCCACCTGGGCCAGGTAGTAGTCGCCCTGCTGCGGACTGGTGCCGGGGATCTTGTCGGCCCCCACCAGGATGACCTTGCCCGGGATCACCGGCGTGGTGTTGAGGTTGAAGGCCGAGAAACGCATGTCGGCCGGCAGGCCTTCGTGCACCTTGTCGATGGACTGGGGCGGCACCTGCGCCTCCACGATCAGGCGGCCGTCCCGCGGCACGATCTCCATCAGCAACTGCCCGCTCTGGATGACGCCACCCACGGTGTTGGCCTTCAGCGCCACCACGGTCCCCGAGACGGGGGCCTTGATCTCAGCCAGGCTGAGGTCGAACTGCAGGGCCTCCACCTTGCCCCGTCCGGCCTTGCGGTTCTTCTGCACGTCGGCGAGCTGGGCGTCGACCTCCTTGCGGAAGGTGGACTGGTGCTGGGTGAGCTGCAGGCGGGTGGCGGCAATGCCGGACTGGATCTTCGCAATCTCGGCCGTGACGTTGGACAGGCTGGAGAGCATCTCCGAGCGGGTGCGCTCGACTTCGTTGGCCTTGCTGCGCGGGATGAAACCCTGGGTGGCCAGTTCGCGGTTGCTGGTGGCTTCTTCGCTGATGACGCCGAGCTGTTCCTTGCGCAGGGCCAGCACGCTTTGCAGCTCGCGCAACTGGGCCTGCAGGCCCACGAGCTGTTCCTGGTAGATGCGCTGCTGGTCGCCGTACTCGCTGCGGCGCGACTGGAAGAGCTTGACCTGCAGGGCCTTGGCTTCGCTCACACGCGGCTCGGTGCCGCCGTAGGCCTGCAGATCGGCCAGCCAGGTGATGGCCGGTGAGCCTTCGCGCTCGGCCTGCAGGCGCGATTCGGTGGCCAGGGCATTGATGTAGTCGAGCTCGGCGCCGGAGAGGTTGGCCTCGGTGGTGAGCGGGTTGATCTTGAGCAGCACATCACCCTGTTGCACGACATCGCCCTCGCGCACGAGCAGCTCGGTGACGACACCACCGGCCGGGTGCTGCACGGCCTTGCGGTTGCCCTGCACGACGACGGTGCCGCTGACGGAGACGCCAGCATCGAGCGGCGCAAACAGCGCCCAGCCCATGAAGAGCACGAAGCTGACCACCACAATGCGCGTCAGGGTGCGCTTGCTCTGCGCCTCTTCCACCCGGATGGGCTTGACGCCGTCGCGCTCCAGCTTGTCAGGGTCGTAGGGGTTGAGCTGGTCCAGCCAGGCGGTGAACCGGCCTTTGGCGATGCTCGGAGTGCTGCTCATGTTGGCGTCTTGTCCTGGATGCCGGGCCGCTAGCCGGCCGCGACGGGCGCTGATGGCACCACGGGCGTTGTGGTCGCGGCCGGGCCGTCAGCGACGGGGGCGACGGCGGCAACGGGGGCGGGCACACCAGCGGGTGCTTCGGCCTTGCCGTCCTCGGCCGGTGTGGCGACCTGCCGGGCGGCGGCCAGCAGTTCAGCCGCCGGGCCGAAGCCGACCTGGCGCCCGTGGGAGAGCACCAGCAGCTTGTCGGCTGCGGCAATCAGGCCCGGTCGGTGGGTGGTGAAGAGCACGGTGCAGCCCTCGTTCTTGAGCGCGCGGATCAGCACGATCAGGCTGCGTTCGCTCGCGTCGTCCAGCGCGGCATTGGGTTCGTCCATCACGATGTAGCGCGGCGTGCCGTAGAGCGCACGCGCAATGGCCAGGCGCTGGCGCTGGCCGCCGGTGAGCACATGGCCGGTTTCGCCCAGCTGCGTTTCGTAGCCGTTGGGGAAGGACAGAATGGTCTCGTGCATGCCGGCCAGCTTGGCCGCCATGACGACCTTCTCGTCGTCCACCGCACCCAGGCGGGCAATGTTCTCGGCCACCGTCCCGTCGAAGAAGCCGATGTCCTGTGGCACGTAACCGATATGCGGGCCCAGGTCGTCGCGCACCCAATCGGCCACGTTGACGCCGTCGAGCCGAACCGAGCCCGCCAGCGGGCGCCAGATGCCCACCAGCAGCCGCACCAGAGATGACTTGCCGGCAGCGCTGGGCCCCACGATGGCGGTCACCTCGCCCGGCATCATGGTGAAGCTGATGCCGTCGATCACCGGCTTCTTCGCTCCGGCCGGCAGCGCCACCACGTGCTCCACCAGCAGCCGGCCCTTGGGCGGCGGCAGGGAAAGGCGGTCCTGGTGTATGTCGTCTTCCAGCAGCATCTGCTCCAGCCGCTCGAAGGACTGGCGCGCCGCCACGATCTCGCTCCAGCTGCCCAGCAGCTTCTGGATCGGCGCGACCGCCTTGGCAATGAGGAAGGTGGCCGCGATCACCATGCCGCCGGTGATGTGCCCCTCGATGGCCAGGTAGACCGCCAGCGCCATCTGCAGCGAGGGAAAGGCGTGCTGCAGGAAGCCGCTGGCGCCGCCCATCACGCCCGCCGCCTCGCTGGCGTGGGCCTGCATGCCGAGGTAGCCCTGGTGGCGCTGGTACCAGCGCCGCCGGATGGGTGCCTGCATGCCCAGCGCCAACGCAGTTTCGGCATGCTGCAGGCTTTGCGCCGCAATACGGTTGGACTCGGCCTTGACCTCGTTGGCCTCGCGCAGCACCGGGCTGGTGACGCGCTGCGTCAGGTAGCTCACCACCAGCAGAATGGCCGAGGCCACCAGGATGAACACCGCCAGATAGGGGTGGAAGAAGGCACCGACGATGATGAAGAGCACGGCAAAGGGCGCGCTCATGAGCGCCAGGATGGACTGGCCGGTGAGGAACTGCCGCACCTGCAGCAGGTCGCCGAGCACCTGGTGCACGTCCACCTTCTTACGGCCGACATAGCGGCGGAAGGCGGCGTCGAAGGTGGCGGCGGCCAGGTCCCAGTCCACCCGCATGGAGATGCGCACCATCAGCCGGGCGCGCAGCCACTCCAGTGCCGACCAGAACACGTACACGCCGAGGATGAGCACGGTGAGCGAGACCAGCGTGACATGGCTGCGGCTGCTCATCACCCGGTCGAACATGTTCATCATGTACAGGATGGGGCTGATCGACAGCAGCTCGATCACGAAGGTCAGCACCGCCGTGAGCCAGATGGCCTGGCGGCACTGGCCCAGCACCTCGCGAAGCGGATTGCTGCGGCCCGGCGCGCTGGGCGAGAGCAGTCCCAGGGCCTTATCAAACACGCGCACCCTCCCCCACGGCGCCGGCCTGACCGTGGCAGCCGGTGTGTACGGATACTCTCAGTGTGGTGTCAAGGGATGATGGGCTTGATCGAGTGGCCATTAGCGTCCTTGATGTCATCGATACCCAACAGCTGCAGCTTCGTCGTCAGCTCGGCACCCAGCTCGAAGCTGGGCAGCGAGCCGGCCACACGCAGGTCGACCGTGTCGGCTGCCTCGAACAGCTGCTGCACCGTTCCGCCACCCTGGGCTTCGAACGCTACAACCAGCTCGTTGAGGGCCAACGTGAGTTCGGCCCCGTTCGAGAAGCTGACACCGGCATGCACCTGGAGTGTTGCGCCGGAAGTCTGCACCAGATCGGCACCGATGTTGGCCAGCTGGGCCAGCGTGACATCGAGGGTGCCGTCTGTGTTGGTAACAGTGACATCTGCCGCTGCATTGGCGGAGACGAGACCGGCGTTCAACAGTGCGTTGAGATCGCCATCGGTCACTTCGAAATGCGTCATGGCATCAACATGGATGTTGCTGATACCCGCCGCAGTAAGCCCTGTTGCCAGGGTTTGGCCCGACAACCCGTACAGGGCGGCCAGGGAATCGTTGGAGCCGTCGGCGGCTTCGAGAATCATGCCCAGCGTGACCATCTGGTCGACGGACGCGTTGAGCTCGATGCCCATGTTGTTGATCTGGAACAGCGGGTCGCCGACCCCCGCACCCGCGAGCTCGGCACCAAAGGCGTCGCGCAGCGCCACGGACAACACGTCGATGTTCGGCGTGTTGTGGCCAACGGCGTTCAGGAAACTGACCACGTCGTCCAGGTCGCTGTCACGCACCGACACCTTCACCTGATCTACGCTGTCGAACACCGGCAGGGTGTTGCTCACGCCGCCGGTGGTACCCCAGTCGAGCACCACCGTGTGGGCGCCGCTGCCGGTGTGGACAAAGTCCACGCCCAGGCGCTGCAGGTCGGTCAGGCTGGTGCTCAGTTGCGTGCCGGTGGCCTGGATCGCTACGCCCGTATCGCCGGCGGCAAACTGCAGGCCGGCACCGACCAGCGCGCTGGCCTGGTCATCGCTGATGCTGATGCCGTTGTCCAGCACGTCGAGGATGTCGATCGCTCCGGTGGTGAACTGGTTGTTGTTGATTTGTGTCGTCAGCGTCTCGATGACGGTCGTCTCACCGCCCGAACGGATCGACATCGTGACCTCGTCGCTCAGGCGGTAGCCCAAGCCGGCCTCGCGCACTTCGCGGGCCTGGGCGGCGTCGATGGTCAGGCTGCCGTCGGCGGCGACCAGGGCGACGAAGCCGGCCGCCGCCAACGCATCGGCGTTGGCACCAAACTGGGCAATTTCCGGGTCTGTGAGGCCGCCTAGCGTGCCATCGGCTACCAACAAGCCCACGCGCACGCCCTCATTGGCGTTGATGGTCGGCAAGGCACCGTAGTCCAGCCCCTCACCGCCGGCAATGCCGTAGCCGACGCCGCCAACCAAACCGGCTCCGACATTGACGATGTCCACACCCAGCTTCTGCAGGTTGCTCAGGCTGGTCTGCAGCTGTGTGCCTTCGGCATTGACTGTGACCGTGTCGTTGGCCGCAAACTCGATGCCGGCATCCACCAGCGAGGTGGCCTGCGCCGCCGTGATGCTGATGCCGTTGTCAAAGACATCGAGGAAGTCGATCGCCCCGTTGGTGAACTGGCCGGCATCGATGCGGCCCACGATGCTCGCGATGGCGCTGGCTTCACCGGCCGGACGGATCGACATCGTGATGTCGTCGCTCAAGCGGTAGCCCAGGTCAGCGTCGCGGATTTCTCCAGTCTGCGTGGCATCCAGCGTCAGGCTGCCGTCGGCCGCAAAGATGGCGTCGAAGCCGGCCGCCTTGAGTTCGCTTGCGTTGATGGGCTGCGGTGCCGTGGGTGTGCCGAAATAACCATCGGGCACTTCCAGGCCCACGCGCACGCCGGCATCGGCGTTGATGGTCGGCAAGGCGCCGTAGTCCAGCCCCTCACCGCCGGCAATGCCGTAGCCGACGCCGCCAACCAAACCGGCTCCGACATTGACGATGTCCACACCCAGCTTTTGCAGATTGCTCAGGCTGCTCTGCAGCGGTGTGCCTTCGGCATTGACCGTGATCGTGTCGTTGGCCGCAAACTCGATGCCGGCATCCACCAGCGAGGTGGCCTGCGCCGCAGTGATGCTGATGCCGTTGTCAAAGACATCGAGGAAGTCGATCGCCCCGTTGGTGAACTGGCCGGCATCGATGCGGCCCACGATGCTCTCGATGGCGGCGACCTCAGCGGCCGGACGGATCGACATCGTGATGTCGTCGCTCAGGCGGTAGCCCAGGTCAGCGTCGCGGATTTCTCCAGTCTGTGTGGCATCCAGCGTCAGGCTGCCGTCGGCCGCAAAGATGGCGTCGAAGCCGGCCGCCTTGAGTTCGCTTGCGTTGATGGGCTGCGGCGCCGTGAGCGTGCCGAAGTAGCCGTCGGGCACTTCCAGGCCCACGCGCATGGCGTCCGGCGCCGTGACCGTGGGCAGCGCCGCAAAGTTGACCGTATCCGCGCCGGCCGGAATGGCAAAGCCGGCCGCGCTGCCGCTGATCAGCAGCGTATCGACCCCGAGCTTCTGCAGATTGCTCAGGCTGGTCTGCAACCGCGCGCCGCTGGCAGTGGCGGTGACGCTGTCTGCACTGTCGAAGCGGAAACCGGCATTGGCCAGCGCCTCGGCCTGCACATCGGTCAGGGTGATGGCACCGTCCACCACGCCCAGCACGTCAATACGCCCGCCCGGGTTGCCCTGGCTGACCAGGGCGGCAATGTCATCCGCCTCGCTGGCGCTGGCGAGTTGCACGGTGAGCGTGTAGTCGCCGGCCGCGTTGCCGATCTTGGCCGCATGGACAGTGTACTGCGCATACGTCAGCGTGAGCGATTCGCCGCTGGCCAGGGTGATACCGTCGACTTTGGCGTTGCCAGCCACGGTGAGGAAATCGGCCGCCGCGACGCCGGAAACATTGAGTGTGAAGTCGCTGGCGGCATTGCCGATCTTCGCCTCATGGGCGGTGTACTGGGCAGCGGTCAGATTCAGCGTTGCGCCACTGGTGAGCGCGATGCCGTCTATGCGACCGTCGCCCGCGACGGTAAGAAAGTTGGCGGCAGCGACGCCGGTGACGTTGAGCGTATAACCAGTCTCGACGTTCTGGATCTTGCCCAGCGCCGCGGCGTTGCTGTTGTACTGCGTGTACGTCAGGCTCAGGGTCTGGTTGTCGGCCAGGGTGACGGTGTCCACCTTGGCATCACCCCCGATGCTCAGGACATTGGTCGCCGAAACCCCGGTGACGGCGAGCGTATAACCAGTCTCGACGTTCTGGATCTTGCCCAGCGCCGTGGTGTTGCTGTTGTACTGCGTGGCCGTGAGGTTGATCGTCTGGCCGGCCGCCAGGCTGATGCTATCCACATCGGCTTTGGCGCCGATGTTCAGCACCTCGACGGACGTCACCTCGCGGACGTTGATCACGTACGCGCTCACCGCGTTGGTGACTTTGGCTAAAGCGGCCTGGAAGGCAGTGCCCAGGTACTCGGTCTGGGTGAGGTTGAAGGTCTGGTCGGCGGCCAGCGTGACCGAGTCGCGGCCGTCAGCGGCCGTCACCAGGTTGTCCGCCAGCACGCCGCTGACGTTGTTGCCCAGCGTCTCCATGTACACCGTTTTGGTGGTGGCCGTGGCCGAGACGTTGCCGGCCAGATCACGCACGGTGGCGCTCAGGGTCGTGTTGCTGCCGTTGGCGGGCGGCAACTCGCTGCTGGCAAAGGTGCTGCTCCAGTTGCCCGCGGCGCCCACGGTGATGGTCTTGGTAACGCTGCCCCAGGTCAGCGTAACGGAGGAGCCCAGCTCGGCTGTGCCGGTGACCGTGACCCCTGCGCTGCCCTCGGCCACGCTGACCCGGTTGTCACTGCCCGTGACATCGTTGATCGTAAGCAACGTCGGTGCCGTGGTGTCCACGGTGACCGTGCGCGTGGCCGCGGCACTGGCATTGCCGGCCGCATCGGTGGCGGTGGCGGTGATGACACGGCTGCCGTCACCCGAGATGTCCGTGCTGGCAAAGGTGGCGCTCCAGGCGCCACTGGCGTTGGCGGTAACCTCCTTGGTCGCTCCCCCGGCCCAGACCACGGACACCGTGGCGCCGGCCTCGGCGGTACCAGTCACCGTCACGCCGGCCGTTTTCTCGCTGCTGCTGACGCGGTTGTCGCCAGAGACGGTGGCGATGGTCGGCGCTGTCGGGGCACTGGTGTCGATGGTGACCGTGCGTGTGGCCGCGCTGCTGGTATTGCCCGCCGCATCCGTGGCAACCGCCGTGATGTTGCCGCTGGCCGGAATGGCGCTGCTGGCGAAGGTGGTGGTCCAGTTGCCGCTGCCGTCGGCCGTGACCGTCTGCCCGGTGCTGCCCCAGGTGACGGCCACCGTCGCATTGGCCTCGGCGGTGCCGGCAACGGCCACGCCGGCGCTCTTCTCGCTGGCGTTGACCATGTTGTTGCTCGCCACCACGCTGATGACCGGCGCCGCCGGTGCGGCGGTGTCGATGGTGACGGTACGCGTGGCGGCCGCGCTGACATTGGCGTTGGCCGAGGTGTCGGTGGCGGTGACGCTGATGTTGCCGGCGCCCGGGATCTCAGCGCTGGCAAAGGCGCTGCTCCAGGAACCGTCGACCCCCGCGGTGGTGGTTTTGGTCGTGCCGCCCCAAGTGACGCGCACGACAGAACCCGACTCGGCCGTGCCGCTGAGCGTCACACCAGCATCCCTCTCCGCCGCGTTGACAACGTTGTTGCCGGCCACGGTGTTGATCACTGGCGCATCGGGGGCCGTGGTGTCCTGACGGCCCGAGGTGATGCTGACGGCGCGCGTTCCGGCCGCACTCAGGTTGCCGGCTGCGTCCTGCGTCAATGCCACCACGGTGGTGTCGCCGTCGGCGGGAATCTGTGCCTGCGGCACGATGAGGCTCCAGGCGCCGGTCCCGTCGGCCGTGGTGGTCAGGCGCACGTTGCCCCAGATCACCGTCAGCGCGGCATTGGCCTGGGCCGTGCCGCTGATGGTGATGTCCGCCAGCGACTCGGCGACATCGACGTTGTTGTTGCCAGCCACATCGCCGATCACCGGTGCGCCGGGGGCGGTGGCATCGAGCGTGAAGCTCAGGGCGCTGGAGTTGACAGAGGTATTGCCGGCCACATCGGTCTGGCGCACCAGCACGCTCTTGCTGCCATCACCCGTGAGCATGAAGCTGCTACCGCTGCCGGTGCTCCAGTTATGGCCGCTGTCGGTGCTGTACTGCCAGCTGGCGCCGCTTTCCAGGCCACTGACGTTGACGGTGCCGTTGCTGGTGATCAGATCGGTGTTGTTGCCGCCGACACCGGTGTCAGCCGCCAGCGCGAGGGTGGGCGCCGAAGGCGCGCTCTGATCGACGGTGACGTTGAAGCCCGATGAAAGCGTCGATTCGTTGTCAGCCAGGTCGGCGATCTGGGATGTGAACGCCTTCGTGCCGGTCAAACCCGAAACCGAGATATCGACGTATCCCTGGCTGATGTGGGTTGCCGTCAGAGTGACCTGACTTTGCTGCACGCCTTCAATTAGCAGGGTCACCTTGTTGCCCGCGACGGCGGCCGTGCCATCGGTGGCGGTAGTGTTGAAGCTCACCCGGACATCAACCGTGCTGTTCTTGGTGATGCCGTCGGTGGAGAAGCTGCCGCTGTCGAAATCGGGGTCGAGACTGACGGTCGGTTTGGCGGGCGGGGTGGTGTCCAGCGCTACGGCCTGGGCGCTCGACACCCCGCTGATGCTGGTGGCATTAGCAATGTTGGTATTGGCAGTGGTCGCCGCGCTCTGAACCGCGCTCACATTGCTGACCGCGCCGTTGAGCGCATTGCTCAGAACGGTGGCGTCCGTCAGGCTGATGGTGGTGCCGTTGTTGGCGGCGGTCGTGATCTGGCTGACCAGGTTGTTGATGACCGTGCTGCCCACCACTTCGGCACTGCCGGTGGCCGAAGAGGAGTTGGCAGCCAACTCGACCAGCGTGGCCACCTTGGCCGCCGCCTGCTGGATCTGCAGCGCCACAGCGCTGCTGCCGTCGGCCGACAGGATGGCCAGCGGGTCGTAGGTGGTGAGGTCGATGCCGCTGCCGGTGGGCAGGTTCAGGGCCGACAGCACCGCCGTGTTGGCCGAATCGGCACTGGCGGACGGGTTGGCCTCGATATAGGCCTGCATCAGCGTCGTCAGCGGCGAGATCATCGTCGAGCCGGCGGGCGCCTTCAGGATGCCGGTATTGGGCACACCGGTGTCGATGTTGACGCCGCCCACCGCCAGGATGGCGCCCGAGGGCGCGGCATCGGGCAGGAAGAAATTGCCATTGGCGTCAGTCTTGACGCCATTGAGCATTTCGCTGTCTTCGGCCTGTCCGTTGCCGTTGGCGTCGATGTAGATCTGCGCGTCGCGCACATAACCGTCGGCCACCTTGCCGGTGGTCACGGTGACCGCATCGTTGCCGGCCACGTCCTGCGTAGCGCCGGCGTCGTTGCCGGTCGTCGGGTCGGTGTAGGTGACCGAGATGGTCTGCCCGGTGGTTAGCGAAGAACCCAGGTTCAACGTGACCGTGCTGCCGGAAACGGACACGGTGCTCACCGTCACCGACCCGCCGTTGGCCGTGACGGCGAAGGCGGAGGCCGGCGGCGGGTTGGATGCGTCCAGCGTGCTGTCGTAGTTGATCACCAGCTGGGTGGCGCCGTTTTGCGTCAGGCTGTTGGCCACCGGCGCCGAGCTGTCGACCGTGATGGCCGTGCCGTTGCTGGTGGCCGTGCTGGTGTTGCGGGCGGCGTCGGTCTGGCGCACCTGCACCGCGCCGATCGCAAAGGTGGAGTTGGTCGCCAGCGTGAAGCTGTTGCCGCTGCCGGTGGTCCAGCTGGTGCCGCTGTTGGTGCTGTACTGCCAAGTGGCACCGGACTCCAGGCCCGAGACGGTGACACGGCCGTCACTGGTGATGCCGTCCGTCGTGCTGGCACCGGTGTCGACGGTCAGGGCGAAGGTTGGCGCTGCCGGCGGTGTGGTGTCGGGGGTGGTTCCACCTCCGACACCGGTGGTCGTGCTCGCAGCGGCCACCGCCACGGCGGCACCGCCGGCCACCAAGGCAGGAACAATAGCCAGCGGGCCGGCCCCCGTGGCCGGCAGGGCCTCGATGTCGACCGCGCCCTCCTCGGCACCTGCGGCACTGCCCTCACCCGCTCCTGCCCTGCTCTCGCCAGCCGGGGTTTCGGATGACCCGGCCTGGGCGACGATGACATCGTCACCCTGCCAGGCTTCCTCCTGCAGCGCCTTGAGTGCATTGCGCAGGCGCAGGATTTCTTCATGGTCCAGATAGCCGGACTCTTCGAGCGCAGTGATTTCCTCGGCCAGGGCAAGCAGGTCGACCTCGTCGCCGCGGCCCCCCGTCACTTCGGAAGCCTGCTCGCCGTACAACTGGTCTGAGATTTCCGGATAGCTGCTGCGGATGACATCCACCATGGCCAACAACTCATCCCGCTGAACAGCCAGGCGACCGGAGAGTTCTGCCAGTTGTGGCGCCGTCAGTTCGGTGCTATCGGCGCGTGCCAACTCATGCACCATGGACAGGAGAAAGAGCAGACCCAGGCCGCTGGGTGCGCGGTCAAGGCCGAGCACCGTCCGGTACCGGCTCAAGACCGTCGCTTTCCTCCCCCGAGGTGAATTGTCCTTATGCATTTCGCTCTGCCTCGATGTCAGTTCGTGTCAACGCTGCGCGCGCCAGTCCTTCACCCGTTCACCTTGGCGTTCTGGTGTGTCGAGTGCTGAATTTCCGGCTTACCCCATGGGGTTTCTGCGCCATCCCTACGTTCTTGCTTACGGATGTAACTGTATGTAGCAACCCTGCCGTGCACACGGTAGGAAGCGCCTCTTCTTGATAGTCCTGATGTCCTGGTTTATGAAGTAAAAAACAGGACATATGACCCACTTATGGGTCTAAGAAATCAGGACAAAGACCGGTTGAGGCCCGGTCGAACCAGCCCGTGCGGGCTATCCCAGAATGCTGGATTCGGGCAGGACGCTGCTCACGTTGAGGCGGCCGCGATGGGAGTTGGCAAAGGTGAAGAGATCGAAGCGGTTCTTGATCTGCAGCTTGCCGAAAATGGAAGTGAGGTGGTTGCGCAAGGTGTGCTCGCTCATGCAGAGCACCTCGGCGATATGCTTGTTCGGCGCGCCCGGCATGGTGGCGAAGACGGCGACGATGCGATGCTCTTTTCTCGTCAGGCTCTCAATCTTCTGCAAGGCCAGGTCGACCGGTGCCCTGCCACCGGCGCGCGCGAACTCATAGAATATGCGGCTGGTGGTGCGACGGTCCAGCCACAGTTCCCCCTCGTGCACCTTGTAAATCGCATTCAGCAGGATCTGAGGAGCCGCCTCCTTGTGCACCAGACCCCGCGCGCCATTGAACACCGCGCGATCGATGGTTCCCAGGTCACGCTGGCTGGTGTAGATCACCACGCGGGTACGGCCATCCTTGACAACGACGGGTACCAGTTCGGCGCCCTTGCCTCCGCCCAGGCTGAGATCCAGCAACAGGATGTCTGGCTGAAGCTCGCGCGCCAGGCGGCGCGCATCGCTGCTGTTGTCGGCCTTGCCGACCACCTGCATGCGTGGCTGCTCGGCGTCGATGAGCCTTTCCAGCGCCCAGAGCACGATGGGCTGCTCGTCAACCAATAGGACGCGGATGGCAGCTAAAGGCACCGTCATGTTTTTACATACCCCCTTTTCTCATGTAACTGAGTGTTACACAGCATTGGGTATTAGGCAACTGCGCTGCCGGTCACGCCATCGAATCCCAGTTCGAACAGCAGCGGCACGTCGTCAGCGCGTGCTACACCTTCGGCGATGACCTGCAGGCCCATGGTGTGCGCTACCGTACACAGACCGCGCAGCAGCGTCTGTATCGCCACTTCCTGCTGCACGTCCTGCACCAGGGCCCGGCTGAGCTTGACGTAGTGCAGACCCAGTCCGTGCAGGCGCGCCAGGTGACCGACGTGATGATCGAGGTGCTCGACGCCCACCTGACAACCCAGCGGCAGAATGCGCTCACAGAAACGGGCAAAGGCCTGCGGGTGCTCAAAGGCGATGTCTTCGGCCACGTCGAGACAAAGCCGGGGAGCCAGGGCCCTGTGCTGATCGAGCCGGTCGATGAGGCGCTGCAACTGCACGTCATCGCACACGGATTCGTAGCCGAGGTTGATGCAGATGGCATGGCCATGGCGCTCGACCGCAGCAAGCGTCTGGGCCAGGATCTCCAGGTCCACCTGTCCGACCAGGCCCTCGCGTCGCGCCCAGGGCAGGAAGGCGCCGGCCACCAGCGTCTCGCCACATACGCTGGAGCGGATGCGTGCCGGCGCTTCGGTATTCAGGTAGCTGCGGTCGCGGCCGCGCACCGGGTAAAGAGCCAGCTCGAATTCGTGCTGACGCAGCGCGACCTGCAGGATCTCCACCCATTCGCGCGCCGGGCGCAGAAGAACCGCGCCCTCGGCCATCGGCACCACCGGCCCGCTGGCGCTGGCCGGCGTGAGGCTCTGGTCGCAGCTTGCAAGCAGCTCGGACATGCCGCTGTGCGGCCCGTAACGCGCCGCACCATAACTGAGCTGCAGCAGACGGCCGTGCTCGGCCTGCAGGATGCTTGCATGCAGCTGCTGCAGGGGCGCAATCTCGCTCTGGCCCGGCAGCAGGATGGCAAAGTCGGAAGCGCCGAGTCGGCCATAGCGTGTGCCAGCAGGGGACTGCAGCGCCTGACGCATCTGCTGCGCCAGCGTGCCAATCAGACGGTCGGTCTGATGGCGACCGATCTCGCGATTGAGCTCGTCCAGATTGGCGATGTGCACCAGCAGCAGCAGGCCCTGGGGATGCGTGTCTTCACGCTCGATCTCGGCGGCGGCGTTCCTTCGAAAGACCTCTCGGACCATGAAACCGGTCATGGGATCGACCTCGTGCTCGGTTTTCAGCTTGCTCAGGCGGGCTGCCTCGCCATCCAGCACGGACTTCGTCCTTTGGGTCAGCCGGTTCATGGCCTCGATGATGAGGCGGAACTCCAGCGTGCGCGGCGCCCTGACTTCCAGGTAGCGCCGGTCAGCGAGGGCCTCGGCCTGCGCCACCACGCCCTCAAGCGGCTTCAACACCCGTCGGATGTAGACCATGCCCAACAGGCCGGCCAGCACGCCTGCGAGCGAGAAGATCTGGGCCAGCGCCATGGTCGATTTCCAAAGCGAGTCATAGGCAAACGATGGGTCGCTGTACAGGCGGATGCTACCCAGCTGACTCCAGCCGCTCTGGAGCATGGCGACGCCGGGTTCGGCCTTGATCGGAAACATCCGAATGAACCAGGCTGGCACCGATGGCGGATGGGTGACGCGCTCGCGATGCGCGCGCAGGCTTCCGTCAGGCGCCAGGTAGTCGATGCGCTGGTAGTGTCCAAGGTCGAACTGGGAGCTCAGCAACAACTCGACCATGACCGCATCGGTGGCGCTTTGCGAGACGGTCAGGGCCAAGGCGGTCGCGGTATCGAGGTTCTTGACCTTGAGCTCGTTCTCCAGGTAGCGCTGCGCCGAGTGAATGTTGATGATGGCCGCCGTCAGCACAGTGGCCACGATGATGAGGCCGACGACGATCCACAAACGTTTGACAAGTGACATGGTGCTTTCCCCTGAAAGGTTTTCCTACAAGGTGTGCTCCGCCTGCAGGCGCGCCAGCACGTCGCGCCAGCGCGAGATGCGCGCCGTCGGATCCGAACTGGATGGGCTGGGCCCACGAAACCAGAGCTGGCTGGCATTGAAGGCGTAGACGGGTGTGAGATCCGCCCGGCGCGAGGCGGGCTTGATCTCGGTATCGAGGTTGTCCAGAATCAGCGGCTCGCCGGTCGGAGTCGCGTAGTAGGCCAGAATCATGTGCGCCTCGGGTTCGGCGTGGGGGCTTCGCTGCATGCGCACATAGGTGAGACGAAGCTTCTGCTCCTGCACGCCGGCCAGCAGCAGGCTGACGTAT
Source organism: Hylemonella sp. (assembly GCA_030695415.1). Taxonomy (GTDB): domain Bacteria; phylum Pseudomonadota; class Gammaproteobacteria; order Burkholderiales; family Burkholderiaceae_C; genus Hylemonella. The sequence goes on along the minus strand of JAUYQZ010000047.1, from coordinate 3,913 downwards.
TTGGCAATGGCAAAGTCTTCGCAATCGCCTGCCCCCTTGGCGAAGGTTTCGAGCAAGGTCGCCCAGTAGTCATCCTGCTGCCACAACACCTGATCCTCCACCCACCGGATGCGGCGATTGAGGTATCGGTTGACGCTTTCAAGCTTCTCCAGTTCGCCCGTTCCCTGCTGGGCGTGCAGCATGGTTCTCCACTCTCCCACCTGCCGCGCCACCTCGTTGCCGTGGCGGCTCAGTGCGAGCTGCTGCAGCCGATCCAGGTTGGGAGTCGCCAAGCCGGCGAGCAGCGCCAGGCCGCCGCACAGGGCGACCCAACTCTGCCTGCACCTGCGCTGCTGCGGCGTCATGGCACGACGCCGGGGGACGGGCCGCAGCGGCCTAGGCTCTTGAGCGAAGGTCTGGCGGTCGTTTCGCGCAGCGCGCCCAGGCCGCTTTCCATGAGCAGCCCGCCGTACACCGCACCCTTTGTCGCCAGATCCATGTGGGAACCGCCCCCGTAACAAGATGTTTCTTGCGCCAAGTCTAGCGCGCCCACTGAACAGTGCCCGCTTTATCGTGAAACGGTCATGCCAACGCTTGTCCGCCCCCGCTCCGACTCGCGATCGTCAGCGGGGAAACGCTGCGCACGACCTCAGCACTGTGCACATGAAAAAACCCGCCGGCATCGCTGCGGGCGGGTTTGAATCAGGTCGCTGGCTGATCAGCGGGCCGGGCGCGGGGAACGCTTGGCGGCGTCACGCGGCACGAAGACCTTGCCGGTCCCTGCGCCGGGCTTGGCGAACGAGGGCTTGCCGAAAGCGGGCTTGCGCGCTGCGAAATCACCGCGCGGTGCAGCACCTTCGCGGTGGGCGTCGCCGGCGAAGCGGTCGTTGAAGCCGCCTTTGCGCTCGTAGCTGCGGCCTTCGGGCGCGCCCTCGTTGCCACGGTTCTGATAGCCGCCGTCACGGGCCTGGTAAGGGCCGCGGGCATCGCGGTCACCGAAGCCGGCACGGGGGGCGCCGAAATCACCACGCGGCGCAGCGAAGTCGCCACCGCGGGGGGCGCCGCCGAAGTCACCACCACGGCTGTTGCCGCCACCGAAACCACCACGGGGGGCACCACCGCCGCCACCGAACTTGCGGTCGCGCGAGAAGTTGTCATTGCCACCTCGGCTGTTGCGGCCACCGAAGTTGGAGCCGGGGCGCGATTCGGGCATGCGCTGCTTGGGTTCCATGCCGGGAATGACTTCGGCCTTGATGGGCTGCTTGCTGTAGGCCTCGATGTCGAAGATCTTGCGACGGTCGCGGAACTCGGCAAAGGTGATGGCCAGGCCATCGCGACCCGCGCGGCCGGTGCGGCCGATGCGGTGCGTGTAGTCCTCGGCCTTCATCGGCAGGCCGAAGTTGAAGACGTGGGTGATGGTGGGCACGTCGATGCCGCGCGCGGCCACGTCGGTAGCCACCAGGATCTGCACCTGGCCCTGGCGCAGCGCCATCAGGCGGCGGTTGCGCAGGCCCTGGCTCAGGGCGCCGTGCAGCGCGACGGCAGAGAAGCCGTCTTGCTGCAGGTCGTTGGCCAGGCCGTCGCACTCCACCTGGGTGCTGGCGAACACGATGGCCTGGTCGATGGAGGCGTCACGCAGCCAGTGGTCGAGCAGCTGGCGCTTGTGCTGGGCGTTGTCGGCCCAGAACAGCGACTGCTTGATGTTGACGTGCTTTTCCTGCGGCGAGTCGACCTGCACCTTCTTCACGCTGGAGCCGTTGTCGTGCATCACGCGCATGGCGAGCTGCTGGATGCGCGGCGCAAAGGTGGCGCTGAACATCATGGTCTGGCGGCGCTGGGCGGTCAGCTGGTTGACTTCGGCCAGGTCGTCGGAGAAGCCGAGGTCGAGCATGCGGTCGGCCTCGTCCACCACCAGGAACTGAACCTGGTCGAGCTTGATCTGCATGGAGCGCTGCAGATCCAGCAGGCGGCCGGGGGTGGCCACCACGAGGTTGGCGTTCTGCAGCTTGGCGATCTGGAGCTGGTAAGGCATGCCGCCCACCACGTTGGCGATACGCAGGCCACGGCAATGCTTGACCAGTTCGATGGCGTCATGCGCCACCTGCTGGGCGAGTTCGCGCGTCGGGCACAAAATCAGGGCGCCGGGTGCGGCGGCCTTGAAATGGCGCGGGTTGGTCGGGTCCTGGCGCTTGGGGCGCTTGGGCGCCGGCTCGCCCTTGGCGGCGGCCTCGGCGGCGGCACGCTCGTAAGCGGTGCGCTCGTCGTCAGCGGCCTGGGCCTGCTGCTGGAGCAAGGTGTGCAGCACGGGCAGCAGGAAGGCGGCGGTCTTGCCGCTGCCGGTCATCGCGGCGGCGAGCAGGTCACGACCGGCCATGCCGGCGGGGATCGACTGCTCCTGGATGGGAGTGGGCTTGGTGAAGCCGAGGTCGGAAACGCCCTTGAGAAGAAGCGGATCGAGGTTGAAGTCTTTGAATTCCAATGAACTGTCCTTGCCCACATGGGGCGAATGGTCGCGTCGACGAACGCCGACGGCGCGGTGCTAACACCTGGATGGGTTGTGGCACTCCCCATCGGAGCCCCGGCTCGCGCTGCGGCATGCCCGTCGCGGATTCGCCTACCAGATCCGGGCCACCCCGAACTGTTCGAACAGCGTCTCGTTCGTGGCCAACGGCATCCCCTCGGTCAATGCCTGCGCGATCAACATCCGGTCGAACGGATCGCGGTGCTCCCCCGCCAGAAGCCCGGCGCGCTGGGCGTGGCTGAACGCGATCGGCAGGGTGTCGAACCCCTGTTTCGCAACGTCCACCTCCAGGGTGTGCACGACGCTCGCCATGGATGGCAGCTTCCCGATCCGGTACTTCGTCGCGATCTCCCAGGCGCTCGCAGCGCTGACGAACACCTGGGTCGCCGGGTCCGAGATCGCCCGGCGCGCCGCCGGGCCAAGCTGCGAGTCGTTCGTCATCCACCAGATGAGCGCGTGGGTGTCAAGCAGCAGCCTCACTCGCCTTCCCACGCGCCAAGCTCGGCCGTCGGCAAGGGCTCAAAGAACGCCGCGTCCAGCGCGGCCCGGCCCAACCAGGCGCCTGGCGTCCGAGCGGGCACCCCGCCCACCGGAACCAGCCGAACTACTGGTGTTGAACCTCGGCAGATCACCACGTCCTCGCCGGCTAGCGCACGCTCGATCAATTTGGAGAGCTGGGTCTTGGCGGCGTGCACAGGAATCGGTTTGGACGAGCTCATGCAGGTTGGCTAAGTCCTGTTGGCCAAGGTGGCAACCCGAACACGGTGGGGCGAGTGCGTCGGCCGGCGCGTGTCGTTCGGTGCGCCCGGCTCTCAGCTCTCGACGCCAGACGTCAGGTTGCGCTCTACGGCTTCATCCGGCGTGACCCAGTGGATGCACGTGACGGGGCAGGCCTCGATGGCGTCCTGGATCAGGTCCATCGGTCCATCCTGGGCGATGGGCGTCGCTTTCGCGTCGATCGGCAGGTAGAAGACCTTCTCGGTCTGCTCCACGCAGGTACCACACGAGATGCACTCGAACTGGTCGATGACGAGGAGCTTCTCGGCTGCTTTTTCGCGGGACGACTCGTTGTCCAGCGGCCCGGAGTAGCGCACGCCGTCATCCGCGACGTTGATGCCCTCGGTGCCCTTGATGAGGGCGGGGTCGCGACCGTTGGCCTTGGCGCGCGCAATGTACGCGCCGATGTCCGTCGAGCCCGTGTCCGCCGCCTGGTTGCGGGCCTTCTCGGGGGCCTTCCCCTCGCTCTTCGCCCCCACGGCCTTGGGGGCCGCCTTCGCGTGCACCGGCGCGGCTTCGGCCTTGATCGGGGCAGGCTTCGCGGCTTCGGCCTTGGCCGGGGCAGGCTTCGCGGCTTCGGCCTTGATCGGGGCAGGCTTCGCGGCTTCGGCCTTGATCGGGGCAGGCTTCGCGGCT